>NZ_SEWR01000009.1:0-156712 GCF_004195115.1 Rahnella sp. RFA10(1/100) | reverse complement strand
AGTGAGTTTGTAGCCGTCACGACCATCAAGGTAATGCCTGACGGCCATAAGTTTGATTTGAAAATTGTATTTCATATGAACTCCGAATGAAGGTTTAAAAAGTCCAACATTCGGGGTTCAGTTCATCGCAGGGGGAGGCGCTAAAAACCCATCTGCCGCCTCCCTTTTGCAGGGAGGAGATTGAAAAGCTTACAGATTATAGCTATTTGTCTTCACACCATTGACCCACACTTCACGCGCTTCGCCTTGCGGCAGCACGATATCCAGGGTTTTCCACGCCGGTTTGAAATCACCGCGCTGCGTCAGCGTGATGTCGATTCGCTGATTGTCACTGACGATATCCCAGTTCAGCCACAGCGCATGATTCTGCTCCCAGCGATGGCTTTCGCCGTCATCTTCAAACAGCACGCCTGACGAGGTCGCCTGACCCGGTGCCGGATACACATGTAATTCACGCAGCGTATCTCTGCTGGCATCCACATGTGCCAGACGGCGGGATTGTGGCAATGCAGCACCGGCGCGCACCAGCAGCGGCAAACGATCCAGCGGCGCATCCAGCGTGATTGTCTGCCCGCCCGCAAACCATTCGCCAGTATAAAAATCGCACCAGCCATTGCCGTTATCCGGCAGATAAACCTGGCGTTCACGCTGTCCTTCATCAACCACACTGGCGACCAGCAAATCGCGTCCCATCAGGAAATCATCGGTTTCTGCGAAGGTATTTTTATCATGCTCATGATCGAGGAATGTCGGGCGCAGCATCGGCTCGTCATCCGCGTGAGCCTGCCACAGCAATGTATAGAAATACGGCAGAAGGCGATAACGCAGACGGATGGCATCGCGGATAAGCGGCGTCACCTGCGGATACATCCACGGCTCATTTACGGTGTGATCATCATTCCAGGAATGAATGGTGAAACGCGGATGCATGACGCCGTTTTGCACCCAGCGAACAAACAGTTCCGCATCCGGCTTATCACCCGAAAATCCTCCCACATCGTGCCCGACGTTATACAAACCGGACAAACTCATGCCAATCCCCATACGGGTGTTGTAACGCAGCGTTTGCCAGCTGGTGCGGTTATCGCCACTCCACGTCTGCACATAGCGCTGCATGCCGGAACAGCCGGAACGGGAAATCAGGTAAGGGCGGGTTTCCGGCGCAAATTTCTGCTGTGCTTCAAAAGACGCACGCATCATGAGCAGCGGCATCACCGGACGAATGTGTTTAATAGCAATAGCCTTGCCGAAACCGTAGCAACGGGCATCACTGTCCCAGACTTCATATTCGTTATTATCGTTCCAGGTCGAACCGATGCCCTTTTCAAGTAACTGCTGCGTCACACCTTTCTGCCACCAGCACACGGCACCAGGATGAGTGAAGTCGAGATGCGACCCTTCGTCATCCCAGAAAACAGAACGCTCCGGCTGATCGTTTTCGCTGTCGCGGATAAACAACCCCTGCCCGGCAACCTGTTCGTATTGCGGGTGATCCTGCAACAGGCAAGGTTTAATATTGGCCGCCAGACGAATACCGGCGTCGAGAAACGCTTTCGACATCACTTCCGGCTGCGGTACTTTGTCGTAATTCCAGTTAAAGACGTAACGCTTATTGCCAATCGAGGTGTAACCCGATGAAAGCTGGAAGGAGTCACAGGGGATCTCGTGCTGCTGGCACAACGTGATGAACTTCATCAGCTGTTGCTGGGCATCCGGCGCATCGGTGTAATACATGGTCGAGCCGCTGTAACCGAGACTCCATTTCGGGCCAAAGGTGGTTTTACCGGTCAGGCGCACCAGTTTTTTGGTCACGTCGAGAGATGTCGGGCCGACAAACAGGTAGTAATCCAGATCGCCCGCTTCCGCACTGAAACGACGATAAGGCAGATGGTAATTATCCAGTTCATTGCCGAGATCAAGCCATACATTGCTGAGATTGTCGTAAAAAACGCCAAAGCTGACATTATTGCGCCGTGTCAGGGTAAACGGAATATGCTTATACAGCGGATCGGTGCTGGCGGCGTTGTAGCCCATGGCATCAAGATTGCGCATTTCAAAACGACGGCCGCTGCGGTTGAGGTCACCGGCTTTTTCGCCAAGCCCGTACACGCCATCCTGCGCCTCGCGCAGCTGATAGTGTGCCGACGCGTCGTTTTTCACCCCAAGCATATAGGCGCCGGTTTTACGATCTTTCACCAGCGGCAACCAGACACCGGCCTCATTTTTATACTCCCACTCCAGCCATAGCGGCTGATGCACCGTGACGCGCAGCGCCTCAGTGGTCAATATAAGGCGTTCTTCGTCCTGTACGAGCTGATAACCCGGCAACGAAAAACCATCGTTGCTCAGGCGGTTGCGCCCTTCCCACGGCACATCATTTTGTGGTGCGATGCTCCAGGTACGATCCAGCGCCAACGCGCCGTTACGCCGGATGAATATGCGAATCAGCCCCTGTTCAAGCACCCGCAGAGAAAACAGATGCTGGCCATCAACTCGCAGATCCACACCTGCATCGTCCTGCCCGGCCAGCTCCCAGTGTTTTAACGTCTTCATACTCCCTCCCTTTTTGCCGGATTGCGGCGTTCAGCGATCAGGGCAATCAGGAAAACTGCGCCGATCAAATCAAAGAAACCCATCGCGATAAACAGCGGATTGAAACCCATTTTGTCGGCAACCGCGCCGATCAGCAGTGAAAACAGAAAGCTGGCGATCCACGCCGAAGAACCGCGCATACCGTTGACGGTTGCCACCTGGCTTTTATCGAATGTTTCTACCACCACTGCGCTCAACATGCAGGAAATAACCTGATGGCCGAAGCCGCCGATGGAGATCAGCGCAATGGCGGCGTACGGGCTTTGTGTGACCGCCACCAGTGCCAGGGACAGCATCATAAATGCACCGGTGACGGAGCTGGCGACGATGGAATTAATGCGGGTGCAGCCAAAGACTTTGCGGTACAGCGTAGTGAGATATCCGCTGGCAATACTGCCGAGGTCGGCGGCGAGAAACGGCAGCCACGCGAACATCACGATATGTTTTAAATCCATCCCGCGTTCATTAGCCAGATACAGAGGTACCCAGAAACTGAACACCGCCCAAGCCGGTTCCGCCAGAAATGCCGGGATAGCAATACCGTAGAATTTCTTGTTTTTGCAGACTATTTTCAGTGATTTAATAAACGGCAGACGCGTCTGCTGTGGTTCGTTATCGGAGCGGATCAGCGCCAGTTCATCTTTACTGAGGTTCGGATGCGTTTCGGGTGAATGGTAGAACTTCCACCACAACAACACCCATAACATCGACAGGATGCCACAGAACAGGAATGCACCACGCCAGCCGAACGAGATATGTGCAACCAGAATAATCGGCGGTGCCAGCATGGCACCAATCGAGAAGCCGACGCCGGCCCAACCGGCGGCAACCGGACGCTCTTTACGCGGAAACCAGTCGGAAATGGCTTTGGCATTAGCAGGCGTCGCCGCAGCTTCCGCACTCCCCATAAAGAAGCGCAGAACCGCCAGTTGGATCCAACTGCCCGCACCGGCGTGCAGCATACACACCACCGCCCAGACTGAGGCGCAAATCAGGAAGCCCAGCTTCAGGCCAATCACATCAATCAGCCAGCCGCACAATGGCTGAAAAAGGGTGTACGCCGCCTGAAATGCCGCGACGATGTAAGAATATTGTTCGGTGGTCATGTTCAGGCTGGTTTTCAGTTCAGCCGCCAGTAACCCCAGAGAATTTCGGGTGACGTAGTTCACTGTCACGCCGAGCAGGAACAGCGCCAGCATCCACCAGCGTAAAGCTTTTATTTTTCGGCGTCCTGCAACCGCCGCTGTCCCGGTGTTTATTTGAATTGTCATATCGGTTCTCCCACCCGTCGGCCTGGCCGCAGATGATGTGTTATGTGAGGTACATCTGCAGAGTAGGCAGCCGGTTCTGTGAGGGAAACGTGATTTTTTGCAAAAGCTTTCACGCTATAACTGCATAAGGAATTCAGGGAGGATAAAAGCTCACGGGAATCACAGCTTCAGATATGAAAATTTTTGCATGGACCATTTTGAAGGAGATCACAGTTTGAAAGGAAAGTTAAATATCCAGCAAATTGCCGACCAGACCGGATTGTCGATCAGTACCGTTTCACGGGTTTTAGCCGGAAAAAATAATACCAGCAGCAAGGCGCGCGACAGCGTACTGGAATGTGCCAGGGCGCAGGGCGTTTTCGACGGCCTTTCGACCGGCAGGCTGATGCTGAACAATATTTTAATTTTCGCCCCGGCCCGGGCCTTTGATGTGCGCAGCGATATTTTTTACTACAAGGTGATCCAGGGCATTCTGGCTGCCACCGCCCGTCACGAAGTACGTGTCCGCTACTGCGCGATAGAAGAAGAAAACGCCGACGCCGCGCTGTTCATTGCCAAAATGACCGATCCGCAGACCGAAGCCGTCTTGCTGGTCGGCATCGACGATCCGCATATTCATCAGCTTGCGGCCGACATGGGCAAACCATGTGTACTGATCAACTGCCATGACCGGCATATGCGCCATGACAGCGTCAGTCCTGATCATCTGACGATGGGCGATTTTGCCTGCGACTACCTTTTTTCTCAGGGCCACACTCATATCGTGACCGTGCAATGCCTGCGTCGTCATACCATGGAACTGCGGCTCACCGGTATTAAACAGGCATTCACGCGCCATCATCAGGTTTTCAGTGACCGCCACCATTTGCTCAATACGTCAGGTTTTGGGGCGCAGGAAAGCGAACAGGCGCTGCTGGAATTTCTGGATGCCTTGCCGCCCGGCCAGCCGCTGCCGACAGCCATCCTGGCCGGCGGGGATTTTATGGCATCCGGTGTGGTTGCTGCGCTGGCAAAGCGCGGTTTTTCCGTGCCGGGTGATATCAGCGTTATCAGTACTGACGGGTTCAATCTGGCAGAAATTCATGACGTGCCGTTGACCGCGGTGCATGTGCCGCGCGATGAACTCGGTGCCGAAGCGATCTCCTTATTACAAAGGCGCATGATGCGCCCCGATGCGCCTTATACCACGCAGCTGTTGCAGGGAAAACTGGTGGTGCGTGAATCTGTCAGAAAAGCCAGCGGACGCGCCGTGACCTGTCATCCGCATACGTTGTATGACCCGCAGCCGGACAGATAAATCTCATCTTTAACGGACCTGGCGCTCAGCAGTCCTATACTGACGGTGACGGCTATTCATTAACCAGCTTTCAGTATCAGGCAGTCAGAACACCTTGTTTTCACCTTCGGGTGACTCTTGATAAGGAGATTCACGATGAATCACAGTTCAGCAAAGCGTTACCACAGCGTTATCCCGCCTTACATACTTAACCGTATTATCGAACACGGTTCAGAACCCCAGCGCAGATGTGCCAAACAAACCCTGGTACATGTGAATACGTTAATGGCACAGCCTTACGCCAAACCGCAGAAGATCGTGACAGCCAAAGCGGGTCAGGTAGAACGCGATATTTATGACGCCAAAAATACCACCCGGCTGCCGGGCGAATCTGTGCGCAAGGAAGGCCAGGCCAGTAACGGCGATGTGGCGGTGGATGAAGCCTATGATTATCTGGGCGTGACGTATGATTTCTTCTGGCAGGCGTATCAGCGTAATTCCCTCGACAATAAAGGTCTGGCACTGCTCGGCACCGTGCATTATGACAAAGGCTATCAAAACGCTTTCTGGAACGGACAGCAGATGGTATTTGGTGACGGTGATGGCGAAATCTTTAACCGCTTTACGATTGCTATCGACGTTGTCGGGCATGAGCTTTCCCATGGTGTTACCGAAACGGAAGCCGGTCTGGAATATAACGGCCAGTCCGGCGCGCTGAATGAATCACTCTCGGATGTGTTTGGCTCGCTGGTGAAACAATTCCACCTGAAACAAACCGCTGATAAAGCCGACTGGATTATTGGTGAAGGATTGCTGGCAAAAGGCATTCAGGGGACCGGCCTGCGCTCAATGTCTCATCCCGGCACTGCTTACGATGATCCGCTGCTGGGTAAAGATCCGCAACCGGCGGACATGAGCGGTTATGTGAATACCCGCGACGATAACGGCGGTGTGCATATTAACTCAGGCATACCTAACCGGGCATTTTATCTGGCGGCGACTAAACTGGGCGGGAATGCATGGGAACGTGCAGGTTACGTCTGGTATGACACGGTCTGTGATAAATCCCTGCCCAAAAATGCAGACTTTGCCACCTTCGCCCAACTGACTATTCAGCATGCGGAAAAACGATTTGACGCCTCCGTTGCACAAGCGGTTCGTGAAGCCTGGGAGCAGGTCGGAGTGATGTAAATGAAACCTTTAGATTCGCTGGAAAGTAATGCGGTGATTGAAATTTACCGCGAAGGCGGTATCGCGTTTATCCCCAAACTCAGCGGGCCGCGACGGGTTGAACTTTCAGGCATGAGCGATGATAAGCGGCGGGAAATCTGCCAGCTCATCAATCAGGCACTGCCTCATGCTCAGGAAAAAGAAAACGCCGGTCATGGAGACCAGCGTTATTTCCGGCTGGAGATTTATTATGCATCGGCAGAGCATTCAGCCAGTCTGGTTGTCATTATTCCTGAAACCGAAGCGCCCGAGGAACTGGTGAACCTATGGAAAGAGGCTCCCCCTGACGATCACTCTTCCGAATAAGGCGAATACGTAAACTGTATCCGTTTTTTAGAAATCATCCCGTGCCCGTTTTGGCAGAAGTAATCTACCGCTCCGCAGGCTTTAAGCGCCTGCAACGGCTGCTGGCAATCCGGGCATAATGCGATTTGCGTAAAGTCGCCATGGTCAGCGTCACAATGAAAGTGACCGCTTACCCAGCTCATCGGCTGGCCGCAAACCGGACAAAGTGCATCCATCGTCTTTCCCTTCTAAATAACACCCAGCGTCCGCAGTAAATACAGACCCAGTGCGGTAGTGAAAAATGATCCGAGCGTGGTGACAGCAATAATATTAGCTGCCAGTGTCGCATTGCCGCCCATCGCGCGGGTCATCACGTAGCTGCCCGCTGCGGTCGGTGTACAGGAAAAAAGAAATATAACGCCGAGCGCCGCGCCGCGAAAGCCAAACAACCCTGCCCCGAGGGTCATCAGCGCGGGCACAAATATGACACGTGACGCAGAAGACCAGGCTGCCACGTTAGAACTGCGGAACATCGCCTGCCAGTCAAGGCTGGCACCGGCGCATAACATGGCCAGCGGCAGCGCCATACCTGAAATAAAGTCACCGGTGCTGGCAATGGTCGCCGGCATAGGTAAATGGCTGTGCTTAAACGCAAGCCCGAGGACCAGACCAATAATCAGCGGATTGGTGATAATGCCGCGCAAGATAGGCTTCATCCCGATGCTTTTCCCCTGCCCGCCTTTCAGGCTGCGGGTTAATGTAATCACCGACAGGACGTTGAACAAAATAACCGTCACAGCCAGATACATCGAGCCCAGCGCAATCCCTTCACTGCCAAAGGCCAGTGATGCATAAGCCAGCCCCGCGATACCGGTATTTGCCCGGAAGCCTCCCTGCACAAAAATGCCGCGCTCACGCGGGTCTTTCACCAGTTTTATCGCCACCAGTTCCAGCAACAGATAAGAAACTACGGTACCGATTCCCCCGTAAAGGGCGAGCGGCAGGTTTGAGCCTGAGGAATCATGCCCTTGTGCTACGCTGAAAAACAGCAGGCAGGGTAAGGCGATATTAAACACCAGCCGGCTGGCTTTCTCGTTGAAACTGTCGTCCATCAGGCCGGTGCGGCGCAGCACCATGCCCAGCAACAAGATCAGTAGGTTTGGGACCGTAACACCAAATGCAAAACTCCAGGTCTGCCAGAACATCCAGCCAGCTCCTTGCAGGGAAACGAAGACGAAAAAAAAGGGGCACATTCTATGCGCCCCGCCTGCAGATTATTTACTTTTTTTCAGGTGTGACATCAGGCGCTTACGTTTGCGCAGCTGATTTGGTGTCAGCGTATTACGCTTGCCTTCAAACGGGTTCTCACCCTCTTTGAACTGAATACGGATTGGCGTACCCATCACTTTCAGTGAACGACGGAAATAGTTCATCAGATAGCGTTTATAGGAATCGGCCAGGTCTTTCACCTGATTACCGTGGATCACCACGATTGGCGGGTTATACCCCCCGGCATGAGCATATTTGAGCTTCACGCGGCGACCATTCACCAGCGGTGGCTGATGATCGTCAGCCGCCATTTGCATGATACGGGTCAGTAAGGAAGTGCTCACACGCGTGGTCGCGCAGGTGTACGCCTCATTCACAGACTCGAAAAGGTTACCGACGCCGCTGCCGTGCAGGGCAGAGATAAAGTGAATGCGGGCGAAATCAACGAAGCCAAGGCGCAGATCCAGCTGATCTTTAACCTGAGCACGCGCTTCTTCGCTCATGCCATCCCACTTGTTGACCACAATAACCAGTGAGCGCCCGCTATTGAGGATAAAGCCTAACAGCGAGAGATCCTGATCAGAAATGCCTTCGCGGGCATCAATAACCAACATCACCACATTGGCATCTTCAATCGCCTGCAGGGTTTTGATTACTGAAAATTTCTCTACAGTTTCAGTGACTTTCCCGCGCTTACGTACACCGGCAGTGTCGATCAGAACATATTCACGGTCGTCGCGGTTCATCGGGATGTAAATACTGTCGCGGGTGGTGCCTGGCATGTCATAAACCACCACGCGTTCTTCACCCAGAATACGGTTAGTCAGTGTGGATTTACCTACGTTGGGACGCCCGACAATCGCCAGTTTGATGGGCAGAGACTGCGGGTCGAAATCATCTTCTTCGTCCTCAGGGATTTCATCACCGGTGGCTTCCTGTTCGGCCCAGTACGCCGCGTTGGCCTCTTCTTCGGTCAGTTCCACTTCTTCCGGCTTCTCACCCACGAACGGGATCAGCACATGTTCAATCAGCTGGGTGACGCCACGGCCATGTGAAGCCGCGATAGCATACACCTCGCCTAAACCGAGTGAATAAAAATCACCGGTTGCGCTGTCCGGATCCAGGCCGTCGGTTTTGTTCGCGACCAGGAAGGTCGCTTTTTCACGGCTGCGAAGATGTTGGGCAATACCCTGATCGGCAGGCATCAGGCCTGCACGGGCATCGACCATAAACAGCACGATATCCGCTTCTTCGATAGCCAGCAGAGACTGCCCTGCCATGCGGGTTTCAACGCCGTCTTCCGTACCGTCAATACCGCCGGTATCTACGATGATGAATTCATTACCCTCAATTTCGGCACGACCATACTTGCGGTCACGCGTAAGCCCCGGGAAATCCGCAACCAGCGCATCACGCGTCTTGGTTAAACGGTTAAATAAAGTGGATTTACCCACATTCGGGCGCCCAACAAGCGCAACGACAGGTATCATTTTGAAGCCTCAATGTTTTTATGATGCATAGTATATATGGTGCTAAACGCAAATAGCTGGCCTGCGAAATCTCAATGCAAACCACTATAATTCAAACTGTTACGGCCTGATTCATCAGCCGTGATTACGCATATTTTATAATACGAAACGGCCCCTGAGCCATTCAGGAGCCGTTTTAAAGCCCGGGATCATCCGATCTCAGAGCCCGATGCCGGTCGCGGTATTAGCGGGTGAAGGAGTAAACTTCGCCACCTTTCGCTTGTACAACCAGCTTGTCGCTTGCCACAATCGGCGCGCTCAGGAAGCCGTCACTGTCGACTTTCTGCTGAGCAACAAAGCGGCCATCAGTGGTGTTGATCCAGTGCAGATAGCCCTCGGAATCGCCGACCACAATATAACCATTATACAGCACAGGTGCCGTCAGGTTACGGTGCAGCAATTCACTTTGACGCCATACGCTGACACCACCCTGAGTATCAAGCGCCATCACGCGGTCATCCTGATCAACCATATAAATATGGCCTGCGTCGACGATGATGTCATTCACAGAACCGACATCACGCTTCCACATAATCTGACCAGAACGCAGATCCATCGCCACCAGATTGCCATTGTATGCCAGCGTATAAATCACGCCATCAACAATAACCGGCGTGGTGTCCACATCGCTCAGACGGTCGATTTCAGTCGTACCGGTGGTCTGAGAAATACGTTGTTGCCAGATCAGCTGACCTTCTTTCATCAGCACGGCACTGACGCGACCATTATCACCACCGACGATTGCCGCACCAAAGGCCACCGCAGGCGCTGATTCGCCACGCAGAGAAAGTGTTGGCATATCGAGGTTAGCGGTCCATTGAATGGTACCGTCGGATTCGTTCAGCCCCTGCAACATACCGTTGCCGGTGTGAACCAGAACCAGACCATCACTGACAACAGGACGGGACAATGCTTCACCCGCCACTTTGGTCTGCCAGGCGATTTTACCATCAGTTGTGTTCAATGCATAAACGATCGCTTTTTCACTGCCCACGTAAACGTGATCACCTGAAACTGTCAGGCCGCCTGAAAGCTGTGCTGAAATATTGCGGGAGAGGAAGCCGGTCTTTTCAGACAGATTCACGCTCCATTTTTCTTTACCACTGTCAGCGTCAAGTGCTTTAACCAGACCAAAACGATCAGCGGCAAAAATAGTGCTGTCCTGCCAGGCCGGACGCAGATTGGAATAGAATTCGCCAATGCCATCGCCTACGGATTTGCTCCACACTTGCGTCGGAGTAAATTGGTTCTCAACTTTTGGCAGCGGAGACATTTTGACCACGTCTTCTTCGCTGTTAAACAATGAACAGCCACTTAGCAGGGCAACAGAAACCCATCCTACCAAGAGTGTTTTACGCAATTGCATCGGGGTTCCCCTTAGCTGGCTAAGTTGTTCAATTTCATACGCAGCATGGTTTGCAGCGTTTGAGAGGGTTTAGAATCAATTCCTTTGCTGTAGGCTTCGCGCGCACCTTTTGCATCACCTTTGGCAAGCAGAACATCACCACGGATGCCTTGCTGCATAGCCGTCCAGCCTTCACCCTTCACGCCGTCTAACGTTTTGAGTGCATCATCAAATTTGCCTTGCTGCATCTGGACACGCGCCAGACGTAAGTTCACCAGCGAACGTAAATTATCTTCTTTGGCCTGACCTTGCGCCTGCGCTAATTGCTTTTCAGCATTGGCGAAATCACGGGTTTCGACAAAATGATCAGCCAGTTGCAGGGCGGCAAATACGCCGTAATTATTGTCATTGCTCTGCGCAAATTTTTCGAGATCAGCTACGCCTTTCGCGTTATTGCTGGTCAGCAACTGATTCGCTTGCTGGAAAGACGCAGAGGCTTCCGTCAGGGCTGAGTCCTGATGGCTCTGCCAGAAACGCCAGCCGCCAAGGGCTGCAATACCCAGAACAACGCCAATGGCCAGCGCTTTACCGTTTTCCGCAAAGAAGCGACGTACAGCATCAACCTGTTCATTCTCAGTGGTATAGACTTCCACAGTGTCCTTCTCCTTAACCCAACATCGAAGCCAGGCGCGCGACGATTTCGCTTTGCGCCAGCGTTTCTTGCGTTCCACTCTGCAGATCTTTAACGACGATCTGCTGGTTAGCGACTTCAGTTTCGCCTAATACCAGGGCCACACGCGCACCCCATTTATCAGCACGGGCAAACTGTTTCTTAAAGTTGCCGCCACCGTAGTTAGTCATGACTTTCAGCTCAGGCAGTGCATCACGCAGTGTTTCAGCCAGTTGCATCGCTGCGCTTTGCGTGCCGGTACCGGATGAGATCACGTAGGCATCAACGATCGCCGGCGCTTTGAAGTCCGGGTTTACGGCCTGAACCAGTAAAACCAGACGTTCCAGCCCCATGGCGAAACCGACACCCGGTGTTGCACGACCACCGAGTTGTTCAACCAGACCGTCGTACCGGCCACCGGCACATACCGTACCTTGAGAGCCTAAGCTGTTGGTTACCCACTCGAACACAGTGCGGTTGTAATAATCCAGACCGCGCACAAGTCGCTGATTAATCGTATATGGGATACCAGACTGCTCTAAAAGTTCACACAGACCTGCAAAGTGTTCTCTTGATTCTTCATCAAGATAATCACCCAGTTCAGGCGCATCATTTAATAATGTCTGAATATCCGGATTTTTGGAGTCAAGTACACGCAGCGGATTGCTGTACATACGACGTTTACAGTCTTCATCCAGCGTGTCTTTGTGCTGCTCAAGGAAAGCGACCAGCGCGTCACGATAGTTCGCGCGTGCCTCCAGCGAGCCAATAGAGTTCAGTTCCAGCGTAACGTGCTCAGAAATCCCCAGTGCGCGCCACCAGCGGGCGGTCAGCAGAATTAATTCGGCATCAATGTCAGGTCCTTGCAGGCCAAAGACCTCCACACCCAACTGATTGAACTGGCGATAGCGGCCTTTTTGCGGGCGTTCGTAACGGAACATCGGGCCGATGTACCACAGACGTTGTTCCTGATTGTACAGCAGACCATGTTCAATACCGGCGCGCACGCAGCCTGCCGTACCTTCCGGACGCAGCGTCAGGCTTTCGCCGTTGCGGTCGTCAAAGGTATACATTTCTTTTTCCACGACATCAGTGACTTCACCGATAGCGCGTTTAAACAATGGGGTCTGCTCTACAATCGGCATACGAATTTCGCTATAGCCGTAACTGCCGAGCACTTGTTTCAGCGATCCTTCAATACGTTGCCACAGTGCTGTGTCTTCTGGCAGGTAGTCGTTCATGCCGCGAATGGCCTGGATATTCTTTGCCACGTCAGTTCTCTATCGTTTTATAAAAAATGAACCCGATTATAGGGGCTTTGTGGCCTGTGGTTCAACGCACAACGCCATTGCCCCAGTCGGGTTCAATATAATGCAGATGTACGCTGACACCCGCAACCGATGTTACTTTTCAAGATGATTGATAACGATACGTTTACTCTCATCCATCAACGCCGCTTTGGCGCGAATTTTAGCTTCTAACTGGTCGATCATATCGTTGTTATCAAAGCGTTCTCTCTGACGAACACCGTCTTCATAGAAACCGCTTTTGTTATGACCGCCGGTCACGCCCAGGGTGGAAACCAGCGCTTCGCCCGGACCGTTAACCACACAGCCAATGATCGAAACATCCATTGGCGTGATGATATCTTCCAGACGTTGTTCTAATGCATTCACAGTACCGATGACATCAAACTCCTGACGCGAACAGGTCGGGCAGGCAATAAAGTTGATACCACGGGAACGGATACGCAGGGATTTGAGAATATCGAATCCGACTTTGACCTCTTCAACCGGATCGGCCGCCAGCGAAATACGCAGCGTGTCACCGATACCTTCTGAGAGCAGCAAGCCCAGGCCAATGGCCGATTTAACAGAACCTGCACGCAGACCACCGGCTTCGGTAATTCCAAGATGCAGAGGCTGAACAATCTGTTTAGCCAGCAGGCGATAAGACTCAACAGCCAGAAAAACGTCAGAGGCTTTTACGCTGACTTTAAACTGGTCAAAATTAAGACGGTCAAGAATATCCACGTGGCGCATCGCCGATTCCAGCAACGCCTGCGGCGTCGGTTCACCGTACTTCTCCTGGATATCTTTTTCCAGGGAACCGCCGTTCACACCGATGCGGATAGGGATATTTTTGTCGCGGGCGCAATCGACCACGGAACGGATACGGGATTCGTTACCAATATTACCCGGGTTAATACGCAGGCAATCAACGCCGTATTCTGCAACCTGCAGGGCGATGCGGTAATCGAAATGAATATCAGCGACCAGCGGGACATTAACCTGCTGTTTGATAAGTTTGAATGCTTCTGCCGCATCCATAGTGGGCACAGAAACGCGAACAATATCGACACCGACGCGTTCCAGTGATTTGATTTGTGCGACCGTCGCCGCGACATCTGTGGTGCGGGTGTTGGTCATCGATTGCACTGCAATCGGTGCTCCGTCACCTACAGGCACCTTGCCGACATAAATCCGGGTTGATTTGCGACGGGTAATGGGTGCTTGATTATGCATTGCTTCACTCTCCATCGTTGCCATCGTCTGACAAACTGCCGATTACTCGGCAGCTAAGGTCAGGCGTGCAACACGGCTTGATTTTACAAAACGACTTAAATCAACCGGCTTGCCCTGGAATTGGATATCTACCGCCCCCGGCGCACCGATTTTCAGTTTGTATGGCGCAGTGCCCTTCACGCTGAAGGTTTCACCGCCTTTCTTCATGCCACTGAACAGGGTTTTCCCTGACGCGTCATCAATCTGGAACCAGCAGTCAGCTTTAAAAGTAAAGGTCACAGCTTGTGGATCTCCCCCCGCGGCGGCTGCAGTTTGTGCATCACCGGTTGGCAGACCATTTTCAGGCGTAGCGGGCTGGCTGGTAGAGACAGCAGCAGGTGCCTGAGCGGCTGACGTGCCTGATACAGCAGGTGTATTGCTGGCGGCTGCGCCCGGCGCGGTATTCAGCGGAATAGAATTCTGCGGTTGTGTTGCGTTTGCGGCAGGCGCCGGATCAGCAGGGGTATCTTCTGTTGTGGGTGCAGAATTCGCATTGTCGCCCAGAGGGATCGCTTGCCCCTGACCATTATCCTGACTGAGCTGTGCCGATGACTGATCGGCCATTGTGGCGATTTCCTGCTGTTGTGCCTGATGATTTTGCCACCACCACGCACCGGTCAGGCCAATCACCACAAACACCACCAGCCAGGTAAAGCCCATCAGCCAGCCATCACGTTTTTTGCGAGACTTGCCGAGAGAGAACCCCTGCATTGAAGCCACTTTAGGCACTTTAATTGGGGCTTGTTTACCGATCAGACCTGATAATTCTTCTTCAGGGACATGAACCAGTTTTGCATAAGAACGCAGATAACCACGCAGGAAAGTCGGCGCAAGATCGGCCGGCGTCGTTTCTTCTTCGATTTGGCGAATAGTAGAGACTTTCAGACACAGGCGTTCTGCAACGGCCTGATGGCTGAGACCTAACTGTTCACGAGCCTGACGCAGACGTTCGCCTGTGGTCAGTTTTGCATTATTTTCTTGAGGGGCTTCAGTATTCATTGGCTAAGAACTGCTGGTACTGTTTAGATTGTGGATAACTACGCGCAAGTTGCTTACCGTAGCGTTGAACGCTATCCGGATTGCCCGCTAACGCAGCGAATCGAATTTGTAACATGAGGCTGTCGGCAGTGGCTGGCAGAACATGTTGGTATACATCCAGTAATAATTTCGCCTGAGCGCGATTCCCTTCTCCAAATTCTTTGGTTGCCTCAGTCAGCAAGGGTGCGCCTTTATCGGGATCCACTTTCAATGCCCGGCTTAGTAACACTCGCGCTTCCTCATTCTGATTGGCCTTCAGAAAACAGTAGCCTGCATTTTCCAGACTGTCAGCAACCTGACCGTAATCAGGCGCATTAGCTGCGGCGCTAAACTGCTGTTGTGCGGGTACATACTGCCCTAAACTACACAAAAACGCACCGTAATTATTTAAGACCGTCCCATTTTGCGGCGCAAGCTGCAACGCTTGCTGGTAGCGGGTTTGTGCGGCTTTCTGATTGCCGTTTTTTTGCTCGTAAAGGGCCATACCAAGCTGTGTCCGATAATCCTGCGGCGCACCGTCAACGGCTTTTTGCAGATTCTGTCTGGCCGCCTCCATGTTCCCCTGTTTCAGATACGCCATGCCCAGCTCCAGACGCGTTTGTGCTGCGCCACTGGCCGGTGGTATTTCTTTAGGTGAACCGGAACAGCCAGCCAGTAACGCCAAAGCCACACCTGTGACCATCAACATTCTCACACTGCCCTTCATTGCCATGCTTAATTCCCTTTACCCTGCCAGCGACAATAAAACAGTGGGCTTAACCAAAACGGCACGGCAAAGCCCTGCATATTTCTTGGGATCAGACGGTTTTAACAGAAATCTGCTGCTCGCCTGCCATTTTTTTCTTCAACGTACGTTTGGTTCGGTCAATAACATCACCGGCCAGCTGCCCGCATGCGGCATCAATATCATCGCCACGGGTTTTACGCACGATCACAGTAAAACCATAATCCATCAATACTTTAGAGAAGCGATCGATACGGCTGTTCGAGCTGCGGCCATACGGTGCGCCCGGGAACGGGTTCCACGGGATCAGGTTGATTTTGCATGGCGTATTCTTCAGACGTTCAGCCAGTTCATGCGCATGCTCGGTGCCATCATTGATGTGATCCAGCATAACGTATTCGATGGTGACGCGGCCCTGATTGGCATTGGATTTGCCAATGTAACGCTCAACGGCGGCCAGGAAAGTATCGATATTGTACTTGCGGTTGATCGGCACAATTTCGTTACGAATGGTGTCGTTAGGTGCGTGCAGAGAAATCGCCAGCGCGACATCAATCATATCGCCCAGTTTATCCAGCGCAGGGACCACGCCCGAGGTGGAAAGGGTGACACGACGTTTCGACAGGCCGAAACCGAAATCGTCGAGCATGATTTCCATCGCCGGAACCACGTTATTAAGGTTCAGCAAAGGTTCGCCCATCCCCATCATCACCACGTTGGTGATGGGACGTGTACCGGCCACTTTCGCCGCACCGATAATTTTTGCCGCACGCCATACCTGGCCGATAATTTCGGACACGCGCAGGTTACGGTTAAAGCCTTGTTGCGCCGTGGAACAGAAAGTACATTCCAGTGCGCAGCCGACCTGAGAGGACACGCAAAGGGTCGCGCGGTCACCGTCCGGGATATAGACGGTTTCGACCAGCTGTCCGCCCACCTGAATTGCCCATTTGATGGTGCCATCCGTTGAACGTTGTTCTGACGCGACTTCCGGTGCACGAATTTCTGCAACGCGGGCCAGCTTTTCACGCAAGGCCTTATTGATATCGGTCATTTGCTCGAAATCATCGCTGCAGTAGTGATACATCCACTTCATGACCTGATCTGCACGGAACGGTTTTTCGCCCATGTTGATGAAGAACTCACGCATTTGCTTGCGGTTGAGGTCAAGAAGGTTAATTTTTGCAGCAGCAGGCACGACAGTATTCACGGCTTCTGCGGAAACAGCGTTATTTTCAGACAAAGTTGGCTCGGCGGTGTTGGATTCTAACATGATGAAAATGGCCTCGTTGTTACACGTTATGGCGTATTGGAAGTGCAGAGCCTGACCTGACAGGAAACGGCTGGCCTGCAAATAAAATTGCGCCCCGAAGAGGCTGGCTCATTCGGGGCGCAACATTGTACAAATTTTAGGGCACGGTTGCCATGTTTGGAAAGTCGCAGTGGCAAAATTCTTGTGAATTTGCGGCACATCTTCCGGCAACGGTGACTCAAAAATCTTAACGCGGGCAGATTTCGCTTTCGGTGAAGAAGTAAGCGATTTCGCGTTGTGCAGATTCTACAGCATCAGAACCGTGCACAGCGTTAGCGGTGAAGCTGTCAGCGAAGTCTGCACGCAGGGTACCGGCCAGCGCGTTTTCCGGGTTAGTTGCACCCATGATGTCACGGTTACGCTGAACGGCATTTTCGCCTTCCAGAACCTGAACCATGATCGGGCCGGAGGTCATGAATTCAACCAGACCGTCGAAGAACGGACGGCCTTTGTGTTCTGCGTAGAAACCTTCCGCTTGTTCTTTCGTCAGTTTCAGCATTTTAGACGCGATGATGGTGAAGCCAGCACGTTCGAAACGGGCATAGATAGCACCGATGTCGTTGTTCGCTACGGAGTTTGGCTTGATGATGGAGAAAGTGCGTTCGATAGTCATGAAAAAACCTCTGTCAGACTTTTATAGGTAGGGCCGGTTAATTTAATGTTATACCTGCCGTAAAATGGCGGTGATTATAGGGAGCGAAGTTACGATTGCCTACCCGAATCACAACATTTAATTAAAAAAATGTGTGATTGATTCACTATCGAACCTAAACCACCTATTTCCCTTAAACAAAACAGGGGCAAAACGGCGTTTCCCCTGGTGTATCGTCACTTTTATGCCTGACCGGAAGAAGGAATGATATTGCGCAACCAGCTTCCCCACTTGCGCTGATAGAACGGCTGCGTGTGGCTGATCAGGTAATGGCTGATACCGCGCTCTTTTTCAGAAACGATACAGAAATCCACCGGACGATCGTCGGGAGAGGTTTCACTCGCCACATTGCCCGCCTCGCGGATCAGCGCATCGATCTCCTGTTCATCACCGTCCGCTTCAACACCGATCAGCAGGTTGGGCTGATCATCCACGGCTTTATCGTGGATCAGCGCCATAAATGCACGGCGCACCGGTTTCTTCCGGGCGAAAAGCGTAGTGAGCGCATCGATCATGGTAGAAGGATATTCTTCCGGCTGGCCGATCAGCAACTGGCTTTCTTTATCCAGCACCAGCTCAGACGGCGCATTCAGCCCGCCACTGTTCAGCAACAGCGTGACTTCACCCGGATAAAATTCCTTGCCATATTCCGACTTGGGATTGAGAAACAATTCTTCCCCTTGCGTCATTTCAAACAGCA
Source organism: Rahnella sp. RFA10(1/100) (assembly GCF_004195115.1). NCBI lineage: Bacteria > Pseudomonadati > Pseudomonadota > Gammaproteobacteria > Enterobacterales > Yersiniaceae > Rahnella > Rahnella sp. RFA10(1/100). The sequence goes on along the minus strand of NZ_SEWR01000009.1, from coordinate 138,255 downwards.
CGCGGGCAGGCAGCGCGACAAATGCCTGCTCATCCGGGCTTTCACCGGCACTGGCTTTTTCCAGAACGTCCACCGAGGAAAAGAAAGGGATAATCGAGCTGCCGTCCTGTTTTTCCCAGTGCAAAATATTCAGTTCACTGCCAGCGGTGATCGCCACACTGCCCTGCTTTTCCGCGTTATCCTGCCCTGCATCACCGAGCACAAACACAGTGGATTCCAGCAAGGTTTGATAAAACGCCGGACGCCACGCAGGCGCGGTGACAGACAGGCGAAGCAGCCGCTCCAGCTCGTTTTCACCGTCAGTTGCCGCAGCACCAGCAGGCAGATGATCGTGTGGGACACTCATGGTTCTTGACTCCGGTAATGGTATAAAACGGGGCACTGTTAAGCGCCCCGTTATGCTTCATGCAAATTTTACTGCTTACTTCGCTTTAGCTAACAATAAATTAGCCACAGTTCGCACGCCGAGACCGGTTGCACCGGCAGACCACTGATCCGCTGCGCTTTTACGGTACGTTGCAGAACAGTCAATGTGCAGCCAGCCTTTCTTATATTCCGTGACGAAATGAGACAGGAAGGCCGCCGCCGTACTCGCACCCGCTGTGTGTGCCGGACCGGCAATATTATTCAGTTCAGCAAAGTTGGATGGCAGATGAGAACGGTGGAATTCTTCCAGCGGCAGGCGCCAGAACGGTTCGTGTTCAGATTTTGCGCTTTCCAGCAGTTCACCCGCCAGTGCATCGTCAAAGCTGAACAGGGCGTGATAATCGTTACCCAGCGCTGTTTTCGCCGCACCGGTCAGTGTGGCAGCATCAATGATCAGTTCAGGATTTTGCGCAGACGCATCGATCAGACCATCGGCCAGCACCAGGCGGCCTTCGGCGTCGGTATTCATCACTTCAACGGTTTTGCCGTTGCGGTAACGGATGATATCGCCGAGTTTCAGTGCATTACCGCTGACCATGTTATCCGCGCAGCACAGATACAGTTTTACGCGTTTGTTCAGGCCGTTAGCCGCTGCCAGCGCCAGTGCGCCGGTCAGGGTGGCTGCGCCGCCCATATCTGCTTTCATGGAATCCATGGAACCGCTTGGTTTCAGGCTGTAACCGCCGGTGTCAAAGGTAATGCCTTTACCGACCAGGCAGGCGTAAACCGGCGCTTCAGCGTCTCCGCTTGGGTTGTAATCAAGCGCCAGCAAGACCGGCTGACGGTCAGAACCGCGCCCGACGATGTGGATACCCATATAATTTTGCTGACGCAGGTCGTCGCCTTTAGTGATACGGTAGCTGACTTTGTCGTGACCAAATTCACACATCAGATCAACCGCGCGGGTGGCCAGTTGTTCAGGGGACAAATCTTCTGCCGGGGTATTAATGGTATTTCGTACCCAGTCGATGATTTTCAGCCGTTGCCTGAGCGTTTTCGCGTCATCTTCGGACAATTCGGCCCATTCAACATGGCGTGTTCCTTTCGGACCACGGAAGCCCTGCCAGAAAGCCCAGCTGTTTTCGAGATCCCAGCCTTCACCGGCCAGTTTAATATTTTTGACTCCCTGGCCGTCGATACGACGCGCGGCACGGGCAATGACCGTCAGCACATCGCCGCTATTGAGATGAATGGTCATCCCGGCAGAATCGGTGCTCAGTGTGGCTTTTTCGCCCCAGCGCGCATCGGCAGGCTGAGAAGAAAGGAATACGGACATTGCTTCATTGGTCGTGACTTCGGAACTCATAACAGCACTCCTGATGTTTTTTATCTTCAATGAATATTCATTTTCAATGACAGGCAAATCACCCTTTCATCGGGCGGCACTTCATTATTTTGTATAAACAGGGGGCAACTCACGCAGGCGACGGACAGATTTCACCACCAGCGCAATTGCATAATCAATTTCTTCTTCCGTGGTCCAGCGCCCGAGAGAAAAACGGATTGAGCCGTGTGCCAGCTCCTCGCTTAATCCCAGCGCACGCAGCACGTAAGAGGGTTCGAGGCTCGCGGACGTACAGGCGGAACCAGACGAAACAGCCAGATCCTTGAGCGCCATAATCAGAGATTCTCCTTCAACATCGGCAAAACTGACGTTGAGAATATTGGGCGCAGCATGTTCCGGCGCGCCATTGAGAAACACCCGATCAAGCTGCTGAATGCCTTTCCACAGACGATCGCGCAGTGCGGACAGACGCGCCACTTCAGCGGTCATTTCTTCTTTGGCAATACGATACGCTTCGCCCATTCCGACAATCTGATGCACCGGCAAGGTACCTGAACGCATGCCGCGCTCATGACCGCCGCCGTGGATTTGCGCGTCAATCCTTACTTTCGGTTTACGACTCACATACAGCGCCCCGATGCCTTTCGGGCCGTAAATCTTATGGGCGGAAAACGACATCAGATCAACCTGCAATTCGCTGAGATCAATCGCGATTTTCCCCACGCTTTGGGTTGCATCCACATGGAAAAGAATACCCCGGCTGCGGCAAAGCTCGCCGATTGTTGCGATATCCTGGATAACGCCGGTTTCATTGTTGACCTGCATGATGGACACCAGAATCGTATCCGGGCGCAACGCGGCTTCAATGGCTGCTGATGGAATAACACCGTCGGCCTGCGGCGTAAGGTAGGTGACCTCAAAGCCTTCCGTCTCCAGCTGCGCGCAGGTGTCTAACACCGCTTTGTGCTCAGTCTGGCTGGTAATAATGTGGTGACCTTTCGCACGCTGTGCATGAGCCGCGCCTTTAATCGCCAGATTGTCAGATTCGGTTGCGCCTGACGTGAAGACGATTTCACGGGGATCCGCATTAATCAGCTCCGCAATCTGGTTACGCGCCACATCCACGGCCTCTTCTGCCTGCCAGCCAAAACGATGAGAACGGGAGGCCGGATTACCGAAAGTACCGTCCAGTGTCAGACACTGCATCATTTTCTGTGCAACACGCGGATCAACCGGCGTCGTGGCAGAGTAATCAAGATAAATAGGTAATTTCATGGCAGGTAGCTCCGGACTGCGCGTTCGGTTTCGAACGAAAGAATAAAAAAAACGACAACCAGTTTAAAACGGGTTCACAACTTCTTAAAAGGGAAATGACGCTTTGCGGGCACTAATCGGTAAGAAATGACGTCTGAAAAGCAAAAGCCCGCGGAAATCTGCATTTCAGCGGGCTTTTAGTAACATCAAAATTCACATGCTCCCCTAAATCATTCGTGTCGCATCAAGGCGGCAACAGAGCACATCCCCGGGAGCATACACTAGTATGTGACCAGGGTTTGCGACAGCAGCCAACGCCGGGGCGGCGCGAAGGATGACGGGGATCAGGCTCGAAGATTGACGTTGATGGTTTCCATCTGACGGCCATTTGGCTGACGACGGACTTCACCGTTCTGACGGTCAGCCACTTCCAGGATTTCCTGGTTGTTGACCAGTTCTGCCAGTGTAATATTGTTCAGGAAGCCGCTGATGCGCTCGCTCAGATCACGCCATAAGGTGTGAGTCAGGCAACGTTCGCCATTCTGGCAGCCTTCTTTACCCTGACAACGGGTGGCGTCAACGGATTCGTCAACGGCCGTGATCACCGCGCCAACGGCGATATCACCCGAGTCTTTACCTAACAGATAACCACCGCCCGGACCACGAACACTGGCAACCAGACCATTTTTACGCAAGCGAGAGAAAAGCTGCTCCAGGTAAGAAAGGGAAATACCCTGACGCTCAGAAATGTCAGCCAGGGGTACTGGTCCTTCCTGGGAATGCAGTGCAACGTCGAGCATAGCGGTCACGGCATAACGGCCTTTGGATGTCAGTCTCATAGCATGGTTACCTGTTTAAAATGACTTAAAAATTCAATCGTGCGGAACATGTAAATGAGTCTGCCATTCCTGAGTAAATCAGTCAACTATTTAACCTAGTAATTTACTCAAGTATTACCTGACCCTATATTCCGCCCAGTTGTCGCCATTCACGGGTAAGAAGTAATCTGTTGATTAACAAGCAAAGGTTTGATGTTTATCCTCAACCCCTGGCGCTTACTCTTTGCTGCTATTGGTCTTTTCAATCGATGTCAGAATACCGCGCAGGATGTTTAACTCCTGAGATTCAGGTCGCGCACGGGTAAACAGACGGCGTAGTTTGCTCATTACCTGACCCGGATGTGCCTGACGAATAAAGCCGGTTTCCAGCAAGGTTTTTTCCAGATGCTGATAAAAACGCTCAAGATCATCGACCAGAGGATAAGGCGTTTCTTCATATTCAATCTGCGGTTTTGCCGCTTCCAGCAAGGCCAGATAGGCGACACGCACTTCATACGCGATAATTTGCACGGCCATTGCCAGATTCAGCGAACTGTATTCAGGATTGGCCGGAATGCAAACGTGATAGTTACATTTTTGCAGTTCTTCATTGGTCAGCCCGACGCGTTCACGGCCAAACACCAGTGCCACCGGCGCGGTTTGTGCGGCTTTCGCGCTGAGCTCTCCGCATTCACGCGGTTCCAGCATCGGCCACGGCAAGGTGCGGGAACGCGCACTGGTGCCGATCACCAGGCTGCAACCGGCCAGCGCTTCATCCAGCGTATCAACGATGGTCGCATTACCGATCACATCGCTGGCACCGGCAGATAAAGAGATGGCCTGAGAATCAGGTTTCACCAGCGGATTGACCAGATAAAGACTTGATAATCCCATGGTTTTCATGGCGCGGGCGGTTGACCCCATATTGCCAGTGTGGGATGTTTCTACTAATACAATGCGGATATTGGGCAGCATAGGAACTCTTACCAGACGGAAAATCACAACAGCCTAACACAACGGTAGTTAATTTTCAGAACCCCTGCTATACTGCGCGCCGTTTCCCGTATTCCCGTTCTTTAACATCCTAGTTGGAAGATATCCATGCATCCGATGCTCACCATCGCCGTGCGCGCTGCGCGCAAGGCCGGTAACCTGATTGCCAAACATTACGAAACGCCAGACTCTGTAGAATCTACCCAAAAAGGTACCAACGATTTTGTTACCAACGTAGACCGCGATGCAGAACACATGATTATCGATGTCATTCGCAAATCCTATCCAAAACACACCATCATCAGTGAAGAGTGTGGCGAGCTGGAAGGCGAAGACAAAGACGTACAATGGATTATCGACCCGCTGGATGGCACCACCAACTTCGTTAAACGCTTCCCACATTTCGCTGTCTCTATCGCCGTGCGCATCAAAGGCCGCACTGAAGTTGCGGTAGTTTATGACCCGATGCGTAACGAACTCTTCACCGCGACCCGCGGTCAGGGCGCACAGCTGAACGGTTACCGTCTGCGTGGCACTCACGCGAAAGATCTCGACGGCACCATTCTGGCAACCGGCTTCCCGTTCAAAGCAAAACAACACGCAACCAGCTACATGAATGTCGTGGGCAAACTGTTCACCGAATGTGCAGACTTCCGTCGCACCGGTTCTGCTGCACTGGATCTGGCCTACGTGGCCGCTGGCCGCGTTGACGGTTTCTTCGAAATCGCCCTGAAGCCCTGGGATTTCGCCGGTGGCGAACTGCTGGTGCGTGAATCCGGCGGCGTGGTGACTGACTTCGTTGGCGGCCATAACCACTTCTCGTCAGGTAACATTGTTGCCGGCAACCCGCGCGTCGTTAAAGGCATTCTGATGACCATGCGTGATGAACTGAGCGAAGCGCTGAAGCGTTAATCCCGCCGCTGAATGATACAAACAACAACGGACGTCCCACCGGGCGTCCGTTTTTTTATGCCTGCGGTTTATCCCCTGAATGGGCCGCCGGTTATCGGTGAAATATCACCGCCGCCGGTGCTGTAGAGCAAGATGCCCGCTCCCAGCAATATCATCCCGCCGGTCAGTGCCAGCAGCGACCAGGCAATTCGCTGCCACGCCGCAGGCGTACGGCTGGCGCTGAGTTTGACGGCCAGCGCACGGCTGTAAAACACCAGTACACCGATAAGTGATACGGTCAGCGAGGTGCCGGCAGCCATAGTGATCGCCGAAATCACGCCCCAGATGTAGACGTCAATGACCTTGGCAAACAGCAAAACCATGATCGCGCCGGAACACGGACGTAACCCCATCGCCAGCACAATCGCTACCTTCGTGCGCAAATCATCACCCGCCTGAAGCTGCTGATCGCTGGGCACATGCTGATGGCCGCAGCCGCAATATTCATCATGAACATGCGTATTACTGGCCGCCGGGGAAAGGCTGCGGATTTTCATCGCCGGTGGCCGGCGCAGATCTTTGAGGGTTTGCCACACCCGTTTGAGGGCTCGCCAGCACAACAGCAATCCGAGCAACATCACCAGAATGAAACTGCCCCGCTCCATCCAGAAACTGCTCTGATGCAGTTGTCGCGAAGAGAGCTGCAACACGCCAAGTACCACACTGACCAGCAATATCGCCACCAGTCCCTGCACAATCGCCGACGCGAAGGTCAGCTTCAGGCTGGTTTTCAGCCGTGAAGGATGTGTCGCCAGGTAGGTGGTAATGACGATTTTACCGTGCCCCGGCCCGATAGCGTGGATTACGCCGTAAATCAGGCTGAAGCCCGCCAGAGTCATCCCCGCCTGCGCAGGATTTTGTTTCACCTGCCGCAGCAATCCGGCCAGTTCCTGATGTAACTCCCGCTGCCAGATAATGCTGCTGAGCAAAATACGCGGCCAGTAATGGATTAACAGACAAGCACCGCCCGCCAGCAGCAACAGAAATACCGCCAGCGGCCAGAGATCGCGCCAGGACAGCGTTTTCGATGGCGTGGAGATTAATGACATTCCAGCGTCACCTTCTGGGCAAATTGCTGACCAAGATCCATGTCTTCCGGCGGGGCATCAGCCTTATCGAGTGACAGGGCATAGTTTTGCAGCGAGGCATCCGGCTTTGGTGTAAACAGCGCCAGCGTACAGCGTTTTTCCAGCGCCGGTGGCAAATGCAGCGCGGTGTTGTCTTTATATGTCATATCGACAAAATACGAAGGATCGAAAGTGGAGAATTCCATGGGTTTGCCTTCCAGCACTTGTGGTTTCGCCAGCGGCAGGACGAATTCCAGCACCGCCTGATCGCCTTTGCGGGAAAGCTGATATTCACTGGGCAGATCCAGATACTTCACCGGTTTTCCATCGCGATAGAAATCCGTGAAGTAATGCTGGCTTAGCACGCGCGCCATCACTTCCGCCGCCAGTTTCTTCCAGATATCCGAACCCGGTTTGGCGTTATGCGCGTCATAGAGTAAATCTGCCGAGGTGATTTCATCCATCGTCCAGACCATTTTCAGCCCGGTCAGTGAGGTTTCATTTGTCACCAGTGTGGTCTGCATATCAATAAAACTGTGCGGGTGCGCCAGCACCGTGGCGGGCAGGCCCAACAGCGCAGCGCACAGCCATTTAACGTAACGGGGAAAAGGCCGGTTCCGGGCCTGGTGTAACGTCATTTCCATATCTGGCGCCATTATATTGTTACTAAGTAACAGTATTTTGCTGTGCATTTAAGCGGTCGTCAAAAATATCTGTGATCTGAGTTGTAAGCCGGAGTAAAAGCCAATCTCCGCGCCTTATTGCGGGCATTCGCTTTGCTATGCTTGACTAATAATTTCAGGCGATACTTTTTCGGCAGGTGATATGAATCCAGAAAAACAGCCCTCCCCTGCGCTTTCCGCTACGCAACGCCGTTGCCACGTGTTGCTGATGCTTTACGCGCCGCTGACGGCGGTTCAGCTGGAGATCATCAGTGAAATTAATGGTGTCGCATTAGACATCACGTGGGAAGATCTGGCAGAAGTGACCTGCGAAATTCAGCGGATCCATCAGCTTGATGTGCTGCAATATAGCGAAAAACAGTGCCGTATTCAGGGCGACGCGCTTGCTCAGCGGCTGTGTTTATTTCAGGGTTTGCGCCGCACATTACGTATTTCCCCGGATTTCGTTTCGCGCCATTTCATCCCATGGTTGCACATCGCGTTTGAAGGCCAGACCTGCCCGAAAGCGGCACTGCGCACCGATATTCTGGGTTTGATGCTCGAAGATTGCGGTGCATTGCTGCCCAGGCCGCTGAGCGGACATGACCGCCAGCTGATGCTTATCTGTCTTCAATACTGTCTGTGGCAAAACAACGGCCCGACCGGCTTGCGTTTTACCGAACAACAGCGGCGCTGGTTGCGTGAAAAACCGGAATATCCTGCCGCCCGCGAACTGTTTAGCCAGTTGCAGGCACTCAGCAAAGGCCGGCTGGATGACTGCGAATGTGAGTTTTTCACGCTGATGTTACGGATGCTGAAAATCCACAGTTATCAGAGTTCCGGCTCAACGGAAGATCAGCGCCTGTTGTTAGAAATTGAAAATATGGTGGCGCGTTTTCAGGATATTGCCGGCATGAAATTCAGCAGTTACGAAGGACTGGTCGGTCAGCTTTTCGCTCATCTGGGCCCGGCAATTGAACGCTGTCATTTCGGCATCGGCATCGATAACCTGATGCAGGAAGAAGTGAACCGGATGTATCCGCGTCTGGTGCGTACCACCCGCGAGGCGTTACAGGGGTTTGAGCACGAATACCTGATTACGCTTTCAGAAGATGAAGTCGGGCTGGTGGCCATCACCTTTGGTGCATGGCTGATGCAGGGTAACGCCTTGCAGGAGAAACAAATTTTGCTGCTGACCCACGATAATCCGCAGCTGGAAGAAGCCGTCGAGCAGCAAATCCGCGAGGCGACGCTGCTGCCGCTGAACATCAAATATCAGACGCTGGCGGATTTCTATAAATTCGGCGCACCGAGTGGCGTAGCGATGATTGTCACCCCCTACGCCACCCGCAGCACTGACGCCGATCCGCTGGTGATCCACACGCAGTTACCGCTGGCAAAAGAGCAGCGGAAACGTATCCGCTCGCTGCTCGAAGCTCCCTAACGGGTTGATGTCGCAACCGTTGACGGCGTCACAGCCGGACGCAGGAAAATAGCCGGCACTGCCAGCAACGCCATCACCCAGAATAATCCGGCATGCAGATGTTCGAACAGGAAACCGGATAACATGGTTATCACTGCCACGCCGCCCCCCATTGCCAGTGCGGAATACACCGATTGCAGACGGATCACCTGATCACCTGGCCGTGCAGCAATAAACCGCATGCCCGCCAGATGGCAGACCGTAAACGTGCCACAGTGTAAAATCTGCATCACAATCAGCCACGGCAAAGCGGTAAACGCCCCCATCATTGTCCAGCGCAACACGCCGCATACGGCCGAAAGCAGCAGAAGATCCCGTGCCGACCAGCGGCTGAACAGCTGTTTACTGAAGGTGAATACCAGCACTTCCGCCACCACACCCAGCGACCATAAATAGCCGATAGTTGTGGAAGAATAGCCCACGTCCTGCCAGTAAATGGCACTGAAACCGTAATACGCTGCGTGAGCCCCCTGTAACAGCGTCACACATAACAGAAAACGCCAGACCGGTTTTTCGCTCAGCAACGCTTTCCACGAAATACCCGGCGCCCCGCTTGCACGCGGCTCTCCCGCCGGCTTCACGCTCGGGCGCAATAACATGCCGAGCAGCATCGCCGCCACGCCTGCGGTCAGCGTATAGAGAATCGCGTTATGGCCATACACCTCGACCAGTTTGCCTGTGACCGCCGAACCAATCACAAAGGCAATGGAACCCCAGACGCGCACCTTGCCATAATCCATATTGATCTGCCGTTGTAGCGTACCTGCCAGCGCATCGGTCAGCGGCACCAGCGGACCGAAAAACAGACTGAATCCGGCGATGTTAATCATCAGCCATGCCCAGCCGTTGCCAAACCAGAAACCGACGGCAAACGCCAGCGTAAGCAGCGCCAGAATACGCAGACCGGTAATAAGGTAAGAAGGGTCTTTGATGGAGGGAGAAATGATGAGCGTGCCGAGAAAGCGGGCGACCAGACCGGCACCGAGCAGCAGGCCGATGCTTTCGGAGGAGATCCCCTCGCCTTTGAGCCACAAGCCCCAGAAGGGAAGAAAAATACCGTAACTGAAAAAGTAAGTGAAATAACTGAGTGCAAGCCAGCGCGTGGAACGCAATTCCATAAATCCTCCGGTGTGAGGCCAATACTTTGACAAAGCTCACAATCGCTAGCAATCCGCAGACGCTTTCTGACTTCAGGAATGTCTGCCAGCTCACAAATTCTGATACATGCCCATAAAAAAACCCGCCGGAGCGGGTTTTCGCAGCTTAACGGCTTCGCAAATATTACGCGTAAACCGGGAAGCGTGCACAGATGTCGAGCACTTTCTGTTTAACGCGTTCGATGGTTGCTTCATCGTTCACGTTGTCCAGCACGTCACAGATCCAGCCAGCCAGTTCACGCGCTTCGGCTTCTTTGAAACCGCGACGGGTGACGGCTGGTGTACCGATACGCACACCGGAAGTCACAAACGGGCTCTTCGGATCGTTAGGCACGCTGTTTTTGTTCACAGTGATGTTAGCGCGGCCCAGTGCAGCATCCGCTTCTTTACCGGTCAGGTTTTTATCCACCAGATCCATCAGGAACAGATGGTTGTGTGTGCCGCCGGATACCACTTTGTAGCCGCGTTCCAGCACCACAGCCACCATGGCCTGTGCGTTTTTAGCCACCTGTTGCTGGTAAGCTTTGAACTCAGGCTCCATCGCTTCTTTCAGTGCGACTGCTTTACCGGCAATCACGTGCATCAGCGGGCCGCCCTGGCCACCCGGGAAGACAGCGGAATTGAGTTTTTTATAGAACTCTTCGTCACCGCCTTTCGCCAGAATCAGACCGCCGCGTGGACCGGCCAGCGTTTTGTGCGTGGTGGTGGTCACGATATGTGCGTGAGGAACCGGGTTCGGGTAAACGCCTGCAGCAATCAGACCGGCAACGTGTGCCATGTCAACGAAGAAGTAAGCACCAACGCTGTCGGCAATTTCACGCATTTTTGCCCAGTCAACGATACCGGAGAATGCGGAGAAGCCGCCGATGATCATTTTTGGTTTATGCGCTTCGGCCTGACGTTTCACGTCTTCGTAATCGATATCGCCGCTTTCGTCGATGCCATAAGGCACCACGTTATACAGTTTGCCGGAAAGGTTAACCGGTGAACCGTGAGTCAGGTGACCACCATGGCCGAGGTTCATCCCCAGAATAGTGTCGCCCGGTTGCAGCAATGCGGTATACACCGCGAAATTTGCCTGTGAGCCGGAGTGCGGCTGAACGTTGGCGAAATCTGCACCGAACAATTCTTTTGCACGGTCGATGGCCAGTTGTTCTACGATGTCGACGTACTCACAGCCACCATAATAACGTTTGCCCGGATAGCCTTCGGCATATTTGTTGGTCAGTTGCGAACCCTGAGCCTGCATGACACGCGGGCTGGTATAGTTTTCTGACGCAATCAGCTCGATATGTTCTTCCTGACGAACAACTTCTTTTTCCATTGCTGCCCACAGCTCAGCATCATAATCGGCAATGTTCATTTCACGCTTTAACATCCGCATCTCCTGACTCAACAAACTAAAAAAAAGCCCCTTCCGGGTTCTGCGCCACAGTGTAAATGTTTAAGCGGCCTTCGGATAGGGTCAGTTTGAGGTTTTTAGGCAAACGATTGGCTCCAGATACAGCAAGGCTTTGATCTGCGAACCTCTGCCCATAATCAAGAGATATTTATTCACCCGGTCATGCATAAATTTCAGCTTTGTGACCCGGCTCCTGCGGGGGAAAGCCCTTACCCCTTTAGGGGGGTTTACAGCAATAGTCGGTTTATATAACATGCATTTTAAATACATGTTATATAAAATTCTCACAGAGCCGGAGTTCACCATGCTTGATTCAGCCACTATCGCCACCGTTAAATCCACTATCCCTTTGCTCGCTGCGACTGGCCCGAAACTGACCGCACACTTCTATGACCGCATGTTCACACATAACCCAGAGCTGAAAGACATCTTTAATATGAGCAACCAGCGCAACGGCGATCAGCGTCAGGCGCTGTTCGATGCCATCTGCGCTTACGCCGCCAATATTGAAAACCTGGCGGCGCTGCTGCCTGCCGTGGAGCGCATCGCGCAAAAACACACCAGTTTTACCATTCAGCCTGAGCAATACAATATTGTCGGGACTCACCTGCTGGCAACGCTGGATGAAATGTTCAGTCCGGGCCAGGAAGTGCTGGATGCGTGGGGCAAAGCCTATGGCGTGCTGGCGGATGTGTTTATCAACCGTGAAGCTGAAATTTATCAGGACAGTGCAGAAAAAACCGGTGGCTGGCACGGTACGCGTGAATTCCGTATTGCCGAAAAACAACCGCAAAGTGAGCTCATTACCTCTTTCGTGCTGGAGCCTGTCGATGGTAAACCGGTGGCGGACTTCAAACCGGGGCAATATCTGGCGGTGTATATTCGTGATGCTTCACTGGAGAATCAGGAAATCCGTCAGTATTCCCTGACACAGGCACCGAATGGCAAAAGCTACCGCATCGCGGTAAAACGCGAAGGGCAAGGTGCGGTGTCCAACTTCCTGCATAATTTCGCGCAACCGGGCGATATTATTCATCTTGCCGCCCCGCACGGTGATTTCTTTATGGACATCAGCGATATCACGCCGGTGGCGCTGATATCCGCCGGTGTCGGTCAGACGCCAATGTTAGGCATGCTCAACACACTGGCACAGCGCGGACACCCTGCCCCGGTTCAGTGGTTGCACGCCGCGGAAAACGGCGCGGTGCATGCGTTTGCCGGTGAAGTGAAAAACGCGCAGGAAAGCCTGCCGCAACTGGAACATCATGTCTGGTATAACCTGCCACAGGCTGATGATTTACCCGGAGAAGATTTCCAGTATCAGGGACTGATGGATCTGAGCAAAGTCAGCGGGTCACTGAGCACCCCGGACATGCATTTCTATCTGTGCGGACCGGTGGGCTTTATGCAGTTCGTCGCCAGACAACTGCTGGCGATGAACATCAGCGAAGCTAACATTCACTACGAATGTTTCGGCCCGCATAAAGTGATTTAATCCCTGCACGAAAAAAAAGGCTGACACAGAATGTCAGCCTTTATTATTGCTGCGTCAGCAGGTATTAAGGACGACGGCGACGCATAAAGAATAAAGCAATCAGCAGGATAACCACCAGCCCGGCAATGCCCATTCCCCAGTGCGCCAGTTCCAGCAGCGGCGAAGGTTTGCCGCCTGCACGCAATTCTTTCACCCGCTCCGGCGTAACTTTCGCCTGATCGTTGCCAAACTGCTTCAACAGCTGATTGCTCAGCGTAGCGACCTGCGTATCTGACAGTAAATGCTCAAAGGCCGGCATCGCGACATCTTTGTTTTCCGGCCCGCGCTGCACGCCATGTAAAATCGCCATCACCAGATTGTCGCTGTTCAGATGTCCCAGCGCAGTGTTATTCATCAGCGACGGCAGGCCACCGTCTTTGCTGCCACGCCCGTCGGGCTGATGGCAACTGGCACAATAACCGTCATACACCTGCCAGCCGGTCATTTTTCCGGCGTCAGCCGGACGCGGAACGCCACGCAGCGTATCGACATAATTCGCCGGTGATCCGAACTGATCGGCGGCTTTCGCCTGTCCTTCCTGACTGACCGGCGTGGTTTGTTTCAGCCAGACGGCAATCGCCTGCAAATCGCTGTCGCTCAGATGGCTCAGGCTGTGGTCAATCGCTTCAGCCATCGGCCCTGCCGCCTGCGCCTTGCCCGGTGCGTGACCCGTTTTCAGGTAACCGGCAATTTCATCCGTGCTCCAGTTGCCAATACCGCTGACCGCATCCGACGTAATGTTCGGTGCAAACCAGGTGCCCAGACTGCTGCCGCTCAGCGCTTTATCGCCCTGCTCTGCCATCAGCGCATTACGTGGCGTATGGCAAGTGCTGCAGTGTGCGAGTGCTTCGCCAAGATAGGCCCCCCGGTTGATCTGATCGCTTTTCGACGGATCGGCTTTAAACGCCCCTTTTTCGAGGAACAACAAGTTCCAGCCCGCCATCGACAGACGCACGTTGAACGGGAACGGCAATGCTGTCGGCGTTGATGGCACATCAACCGGTGACACACCCTGCATAAAATAGGCATACAACGCTTTCATATCGTCATCGCTGATTTTGGCATACGAGGTGTAGGGCATCGCCGGATACAGATTCGCGCCATCGCCGCGCACGCCGTCGCGCACTGCATGTTCAAACTGTTCCAGCGTATAATTACCGATACCGTCTTTTTTAGAGGGTGTGATGTTGCTCGAATAAATGGTGCCCAGCGGCGTCGCCAGCCCGAGGCCGCCGGCGAACGGCTTGCCACCTTCGGTGGAATGGCATGCCACACAGTCTCCGGCTACTGCGATATATTCGCCTTTCCTGATCAGCGCATCCTGCTCCGGCGATAACGCGGCGTAAGCCGTGCCCGCAGTCAGGCTCAGGCCAAAGGCCAGCAACGCGCCCGTCAGACGTTTGTAAGTGAAACGGTTCAGAGTCATGTCAGTCAGCCTATAGCGCAGTTTTGGCAAGATGATCAGCGGTACGTAATGCCAGCGCAACAGCGGTCAGCGTGGAATTGACCGTGGCCGAGGTTGGCATCACGCCGGTACTGGTGATGAACAGATTTTCATGGTCATGGGTGCGGCCGAATGCATCTACCACAGAATCTTTCGGGTCATGACCCATGCTCATCGTGCCGGTGATGTGCTGGTTGTTGCCGTAAACGCCCGGCTTACTGAAGCGTAAGTTGGTGCCCCCCATCAGTCGGGCAATTTCGGTGTATTCCTTCACCGCACGCGCCATACCGCGATGCACATAATCATCCATGTGGTAAATCGCTGCCGGTTTCGGAATACCCAGTTTGTCTTTTTTATCGCTGAGAATGATGCGGTTATCGTAATTGGGCAGCTGTTCCATCACGTTTTTCAGGCTGGTCTGGTGCGACGCCCGGCGACGAATTTCGTTATCCAGACTGATGCCGTAGACGCCTTCCGCCAGCAAATCCTGCGTGACCGACTGCACCTGGGAAGAGTTGGCGATATCGATACGGAACGAGGCGTAATCTTTACGGAAATCGCCGTCGCGCAGGCTGTTGATTGAAGCCGGGCTCATCGGCCCGCGCCCTGCCCACAACGGTTCTTCGGTTTCAAACGTCAGAGAATTACTCGGGTGATCCATCAGGTGACGCCCGACGGTGCCGGAACTGTTTGCCAGCCCGTCCGGATATTTATCACTGGCAGAAATCAGCAGCAGTTTCGGGCTTTCAATGCCGTTGGCTGCCAGAACGAAGTTTTTCGCCGTGACTTTATGCTCGCCTTTATCCGGATCATAATAATGCGCGGCGACAATGCGGCCTTTTTCGTCATGTTCCAGACGGTAAACCACGGCGTTGGTAATAAGCTTTGCGCCCGCCGCCTCAGCAGCCTGCGCTGCGATGCCGCCGTGATATTGTGCGTCGATCGGGCAAATCGGCATGCAGTTATTGTTACCGCAACAGGCCGGACGTCCGTCATAGTTACGGCTGTTACGCGCGGTAGTGTTAACAATCACGTCATAACCGCCAGGTGCCAGTCGCTCACGAAAACGCTGTTGCAGCCAGGATTCGGCGACCGGTTCCATCGGGAAGGGCTGGTTGCGCGGTGAGCCGTTGTCAGGTGCACCGGAGACGCCCATTTTCACTTCAGCTTCGTAATAAAACGGTTCCAGTTCTTCGTATGACAACGGCCAGTCACGCCCGACACCGTACAGCGTGTTGATCTTCATATCGTTTGGCAGAACACGCCACGCCTGTGCCGCCCAGTGCCAGGTGGTGCCGCCCATAATACGGATATATTCCGCCGGGAACGGATACGGCCCCTGCTGTTGCAGATAATCATTATCTTCCGGTTTATACACCGGATGTGGCGACCAGTCGGAATACGGATACGGCGACATAAAGTCTTTTTTACGCGGCGAATTACGGAAGTTTTCAGTCAGCGTTCCGCGGTCAATGCGCGGGCCGGACTCCAGAATAATGACGGAGATACCTTGTTTTGCCAGACGCTGTGCGACCAGCGAGCCGCAGATCCCTGAGCCGATGACGACGACGTCAGCGGAAAGTTGTTCACTCATTGCTTAACCCTTTTGGAACGTTATTTTCAGACGGGCTGTTTTGCCCAGGTACCGTAAGCGCCGTAGGCATAGCTCGGCGGATTGAGGTGATCGCGAACCGCAACATTCATCAGCGCATTTTCATACGCCAGACAAACGGCCTGTTTACCCTCGCCGACCACCCCGAGATACCACGCCTGAAGGATGCTGCGCGGCAGTTTCGCCAGCGCAGGCTGCTGTGCATCCAGCGTTTTTTGCAGATCAGCGGCGTCAATATGATTCGCCGTGATAAATCCCTGCAATGCCTGAACCTGTGCGGTGAAGTCCGGGTACAACTGCAACATCGTCTGGTAATAACGTTCAGAAAGGGCCGGATCTAACTGTTCGTGACCGGTCAGATACAGAGAAAGTTGGGTGAAATCCTGTTTTGCCTGAGACAAACCGGCAACCGGCGCGGCATAGACCGGGCTGAGCAGCAGCTTATTCATCAGCGGAACGGAAAGCGCCGCCAGTGCGCCCCCTAAAAATACGCGACGGGAAATACGTATGGGTTTTTCTTGTTGTGACATTGCAAAGCCTTTTGAATGGGCGTGAAAACCACGATCAACGGAGATCAATCCACACCAGTGTTGGTTGCCGGATACTTTCACCCTGAATTATTTTAGTGAGTGATTACAACGTACCTGACAAGTTTTTCTAACTGGTATAACAACAAGTGTGATTTTACTCTCACTTTTTCAACGAAGTCACAATAAAAACCCTTCAACCTTCACAAAAAACTAACAAATAGCATTTTTTGTGGTGATCGCCGAACAGGGTTTTTCCGTCTACGGAACAAAAACGGGTCATCGAAACAGAATAAACAGAGGGTTGGGTGTGATTTGGTTAAAGAGTGATTGGTATAACAAGATGGGATCAACAGGGATAGAAAAGGGAAAATACAGGGCGGGTAACCGGCAATTACCCGCCCTGATGAAACATTAAATCGCTTCTTCGTCCTGCTCCCCGGTACGGATACGGACCACTCGTGCCACATCAAACACGAAGATTTTACCGTCACCGATTTTACCGGTCTGCGCGGTAGTCATAATGGTTTCCACACAGGTATCCACGATATCATCTGCCACGACAATTTCGATTTTCACTTTCGGCAGGAAATCGACCATGTATTCCGCACCACGGTAGAGTTCGGTGTGACCTTTCTGACGGCCAAAGCCTTTCACTTCGGTCACAGTCATCCCGGTAATCCCGACTTCCGCTAATGCTTCACGGACATCGTCGAGTTTGAATGGCTTGATAATCGCATCAATCTTTTTCATGGCGGACCCTTATAATCATTCGTTTGCTCTCCGCCTTCCTGCGCGGCAGCATGGTTCACAATCTGGTTTCGGATGCCTGTGGCATGCGAAGGCGCTAAAGGTATCATAGTTCAGCGGCAGGAATGTACCTCAAGCCTCTGAAAGTAAATTCCCGTTACTCTTTAAAATCGGTCGCTTCTAACGCATGGCGGGAGAGCAACTTATAAAACTCGGTGCGGTTACGCCCGGCAATACGTGCCGCCTGCGTCACATTACCTTTAGTGATTTGTAATAGCTTACGCAGGTAGTTCAGTTCGAACTGATTCCGCGCATCGGCAAACGTTGGCAGTGCGGTGTTTTCTCCTTCCAGTGCCTGTTGCACCAGAGCTTCGCTGATCACCGGTGCAGAAGTCAGCGCCACGCATTGCTCGATAACATTCACTAACTGGCGCACATTGCCCGGCCAGCTGGCGACCATCAGCCGTTTGAGCGCGTCCGTAGAAAAACTGCGCACAAAAGGTTTATGCCTTTGCGCCGCGACACGCAGCAGATGATTGGCCAGCAGCGGAATGTCTTCTGATCTTTCACTCAGCGTTGGCAACTTCAGGCTGACGACGTTAAGGCGGTAAAACAGGTCTTCGCGAAACTCCCCCTTCTCCATCGCTTTTGGCAAATCACGGTGCGTCGCAGAAATAATGCGCACATCCACATCAATATCCTGATTGCTGCCCAGCGGACGCACCTTACGCTCCTGCAGTACACGCAGTAATTTCACCTGCAGCGACAACGGCATATCGCCGATTTCATCAAGGAACAACGTGCCGCCGGTCGCCGCCTGGAACAGCCCCTCACGATGGCTCACCGCGCCGGTAAATGCGCCTTTAGCATGGCCAAATAACTCGGATTCCAGTAACTGTTCCGGTAAAGCGCCGCAGTTAATGGCGATAAAAGCTTTTTTGCCGCGCGGGCTGGCAGCGTGAATGGCCTGTGCCAGCACTTCTTTACCGGTGCCGCTTTGGCCGTTAATCAGCACACTGACATCAGACTGCGCCACCATATTGGCCTGTTCAAGCAGACGCAACATGATCGGACTGCGGGTAACAATCGATTCGCGCCAGCTTTCATCAGCCGACGGACTGGACTGCGCCAGAGC
This sequence comes from Rahnella sp. RFA10(1/100), assembly GCF_004195115.1. Taxonomy (NCBI): domain Bacteria; kingdom Pseudomonadati; phylum Pseudomonadota; class Gammaproteobacteria; order Enterobacterales; family Yersiniaceae; genus Rahnella; species Rahnella sp. RFA10(1/100). The sequence goes on along the minus strand of NZ_SEWR01000009.1, from coordinate 119,755 downwards.
TTCATCGATAGCCTTATACAGCGCATCGCGGTCAACCGGCTTGGTGAGGAATCCAAATACGCCCTGCTGGGTAGCGGCGACCGCATCGGGAATAGAGCCATGCGCGGTCAGAATGATCACCGGCATGCCTGGCTGGAATTTTTGGATTTCGGCGAACAGCGCCATGCCATCCATTTCATCCATGCGCAAATCGCTCAGCACCAGATCAATACGTTCGCGGTGCAGCACACGCAGCGCTTCAGCACCGCTTTCGGCGGTGGTGACACGAAAACCTTCGCTGGTCAGGCGCATGCCCAACAGTTTTAACAGGCTGGCATCGTCATCAACCAGCAATAAGCTGGCAGCTTTACGTATCGTCATTTTACGTTCTGATCCTTAGCGGGCGGCACGTAGGTTTCGGCAGGTTTGACCGCATTACCGGAAGCTGCCTTCACAGGCGTGCTGGTATCGTTATCCGGCAAATCGCCCTGACTCTGTTTGCGCGAGGAAAGCTGGCGCTCAATATCGGTCAGGTTTTCCAGCTTACGCCTCATATCCGTAAGATTATTTTCCAGCACCTGTTGTCCGGCGGTCAGCGTCTGAATTTTTTCTTCATTCAGCGCCTGCTGGCGGGCATTGCGGGCTTTTTCATCCCCCAGTACTACCTGCAGATTCTGCCGTTCACGCCATAACTGTACCAGCGGGCGAATCGAGCCCGGCATCTGGCCGCGGTACTCGCTGACTTTCGCCAGCAACGCGCGACGCTGCTGCTGATCGGGATCCGCACCGGAAAGCAGAATGCTTTGTTTAAACACCCTTTCCCACTGGGTTGCCGGGATCTGCTGCGCCTGATAACGCGCCTGCGCGTCACTCATCCGGTCAGCACAATCCATCGCCCGTAACCAGTACAGTGAATTGGTCATCGCGTCGCTGTCGTCCAGCGCCCAGAGCGTTTCACAAGGTGCAATACGAAAGTCGATCACTTTGCTGTCTGGCACGATCTGATCGGAAACTTGCTGATAATAATGGTTATTGCCGGAATGCGGCACGCAGCCTGCCAGCACCAGCGGTGCACCCACTAAGACCACCCGGCAGCGTAACAGCGCATACAAACCGCTTAAAAATTTGATCATTATTCATTCTTCTCAGCCGTCAGGGGCAATTCAATACGGAAACAAACGTCCGCATCCTCAACGGCAACCAGTTGCAGCTCTCCATGCATGCGACGAATGCAGTCCTGAGCAATACTCAACCCCAGACCGCTGCCTTTTACAGCCCCTTTTCTCTGCTGGCTACCCTGGTAAAAAGGTTCAAAAATCATCGCGCGCTCGGCCTGCGGGATCGGCATTCCGGTATTCGCCACCTCGATCATCACCCGTCCGTTTTCGTGCCGGCTGCGGACCCAAATAGTACCGGATTCAGCCCCGTAGTGCACCGCATTGGAATAGAGATTATCCAGCACCCGTCTCAGTAAAGTCGGTTCTGCCAGACACCGGGGCGCTTCGATCGTCACTTCACTGCGGATTTTTTTTGCGCGGGCAGGCAGGCTGTTAGCGGTCACAACGTCGTCCACCAACGCTTTAAGATCAACAACCACACTCAGCGTCGGTGCATCCGCCAGCTTGCGGTTGTAGTCGAGCAGTTGTTCAATCAGCGTTTGCAGGTGGCGGCTGCTGTTATTAAGAATAGCCACCACTTCTTTCTGATCCGGCGTCAGCCGCCCGGCCACTTCATCCGCCAGCAGCTCGGTGCCTTCACGCATACTGGCGAGCGGAGTTTTGAGTTCATGAGAAATATGACGCAGAAATTCGTGGCGTTGTGACTCCAGCCAGGCAAGGCGTTCACTCAGCCAGACGATACGCTGTACCAGCGAGCGGATCTCCCGCGGCCCTTTAAAGCGGGCCACATCCCCCAGATTGCGCCCTTCGCCCAGCCGGTTGATCATCCGCTCGACGCCTTTTACCGGCCCGATAATCATGCGGGTGAACAGCACCACCAATGCGCCACTGAGCAGAAAAAGCACCAGCGCCTGCCAGCCAAAAAACTGGCCGCGTTCGGCAATCGCACGCTGAAGTTGCTGTCCGCGCGAGAACACCACTTCCCGGGTTGCCTGAACCATCTCAGCATTAGTGCGTGAGAAATTTTCCAGTCGTGCAGAGGAGTCTTTATCCGGTGAGTTATTCAGACAGGTTGGTTGTGTCAGTTGTGTCAGCAAAGTGCGCAGCGTCTGGTAATAGCGCAGATCCGGCAGCACAGACGCATGCGCATCCAGCAACTGGGCATATTGTTTGTGCTGATTCTGATAAAGGCGGGAAAGCGTCGGATCGTCGAGGACACAATACTGGCGATAGCTGCGTTCCATTTCCAGCGCAATGCCGGACATCGATTCACTACGACGCGCATCACTGAGCGTGGTGCGGTTGATACGCGCCGCCTGCCGGCTGAGCTGATCCAGACTGTCATAAGCCTGATAAGCCAATACCAGTAACGGCAGCATCACCAGCAGGAAAGCCATTAAGACCAGCTGACGTAACGAACCGGGGAATAAACGTCTTCTTTTCAACGCATTCATCTCATTTACCACAGATAAAGTCATGCTAGCGGACAACGGTTTAAACAGCCAGTGTCGTCGGGGAGGTTAACAAGATGGGGAAACAGGAGAGACAGACGGCGAAGGGTTGGCCTGCTGAATATTCTTCAGAAAATTCAGCAGGCCGGAAAAGGTGGTGCCTCACTCAACGTGTCGTTCGATGCTTGATAACGTGCTTGCGCAACGATTATCGGTCGGGTGAACGATAGGCACCGTTTCTTTGGCGTCATTCGGACATTATGAGCATATCAACGCTTTCGCGTGAGCCAATCATAATCAGGTGAATGAGCAACTGCTGCAATCTAGCAGGATATGTGCCAACTTTAAAGGAAAATATTCAAGCGTATGAATTTTAATAATTTTTATTTTAATAATATTTCAAGCTTCCTCATAAGGCGCAATAATCCGTTGGAAAAACACCCAAGGTGTCGCTGAATCGCAACAGTATCCCACCGCGTAAACCGAATCGTTAATTATCAAACAGTTAAATGTCTCCAAATGGAGACAACCCAAAAGGCTATTGTCGCTATTTTTAGACACATCCTGTCAGGAGTTAATGCCGGCTTTTTTGCTCAGCAGCTTATCGCTGCACATCGCCGGGCCTGAGCCGGCCGGTAAGGCCTCCACACACCTGTCGGCTACGTCGGATGCCTGCCGTTGGGTACACTCAGCCGACAACCGGTGTAAAAACGAATAACCGGATCGCGTGGGGTTAAAAACTCACAACAGAGTGATTTCCTGTTAATTATCTTTGCAGTTTCAAAGGATTATTATTTCTCAGGAGGTGAATCCTCTAAAAACGCTTAATTTATGACATCTGGGATCATACAATTTTGTTTTACCCACAGGAAATAAGAACATCTAAAACACATCAGATAATACTGTCAAAACCATAGCAAAAACAAATAATTATTAACAATCCAATTATTTTTAATTATGTATTAAGCCATTCAAAAAGGATCACGTGTTATATTTCGGGGATAACCCTAAAAATAAACCACTGAGGCAGTATGTTTTCACATAAAAAGTCGGGAATTACATTTATTAAAAAACAGGATATTAAATATTTATCCGGGGACAGAGAAAAAATACTCAACAACTGGCGTTCCCTGCCAAAAAACTATGTTCTGATTCATGCCTTTGAAGGCGCGGAGAGTCCGTTTTGCCACCAACGCGCCGAATCTCTTTTAAGCAGTTGGGATATTATCAGCACCTCGCTGGTTGACTTAAAAGATATCCAACCCTTAAGCAAAACCAAGCGGTATACCGGAATGTATTGCGCCACTGCCTTAATTCTGGAAGTCCCGGTACAAAATATTCTTGGGACGCATCCGACTGACGTCTGGTTTCCTAATCACGTCGGGCGTAAAAATGGCTATGCCGGTGGCAGGATTATCGATGCTTCAGCCCTTAGTCGTGCGATATTCCGCGGAGAAGGTAAAGACGACTACCGGTGTGAAGGAGGATATCAACGACTGCTGACGCCTCAGACACTATTGTCAGAAGATAAGAAAAAACGCCATATTGAATCGCATAATGAAGTGCTCATTATCGGTCGCCCGGGAGTTAAGATATATGCCGGTCTGCCGGCAACACAAAGGATCCGGGTGCGCAAAATAGTGGTCGTCGAACATACAGAAAGTAACGATATGTATGATTATTGTGCGGAATCACCCGAAGCAGTCGCCGCTAAAGCAGCAGAAATCAACCAGTTAGAATACGAGATAATTTGAGTCAATATCGATAAGTATGGGGTATACCCTGATGTCGTCCCCTAACAATGACACCCGGTTTTATAAGATACTGATTATTTGAGGATGAGTATCCGGCCCTTATTCAAACGAAATCCCGCTCTGCCGCCAGAACGCAGCTTCGCTGTTTAACGGCAGGGATATCAGCAAGTTGCACACCTTGCCGATCTAATAACGCAAGATGATGTGATCCGACGCCCGGCATCAATGCTCGCTAAAGCCCAGCGAATTGGGTGTCGGTACCGGCTGTTCGCAGTCAGCCGGATTATCCGCTTTCGCCGGATCACAAATTGCCGCCTGTGGCGGCAGGAAAATATGGTCAAGGATCGCACGCGCCGTTGGCCCTGCTACGACGCCGTCGCCGCCGCCATTTTCCATGATCAACGCCATCACCACTGTCGGGTGTTTATAAGGCGCAAACGCCGTATAGAAAATGTGGTCACGTAAACGTACCGGCGTCATTTTAGCGTTATAGACCTGATTCTCCCGTAAACTAAATACCTGTGATGTGCCGGATTTGGCCGCGATCTGATAAGGCGCGGTATGGAAAAGTTTATAGCCGGTACCGTTCGGGAGATTAGCCATCCCGAACATGCCGTTCTTCACGATGCCCCAGATCGGCGATTTTGGATCAGCAATTTGCTGCGTTGGCGGCATCTTATAAGGGGTAACTACTTTTCCACTTTTTGCAGAATACAGCAGATGGGGCGTTTCCAGCTTGCCGTTGTTCACCAGTGCGCTCAGCGCCCGTACCATCTGAATCGGCGTCGCCACCCAGTAACCCTGGCCGATACCTACCGAAACCGTATCCCCCTGGAACCAGCCTTTTTTGTGAACCTTCATTTTCCACTCACGGCTCGGCAGCACACCGTTATATTGCTCATCCAGATCAATACCGGTCGACTGACCATAGCCAAATTTACTCAGCCAGGTATGGATACGGTCGATGCCCATTTCATAGGCCACCTGATAGAAGAATGTATCGGCAGATTCTTCGATAGCTTTGGTCACATTCAGCATACCGTGACCGGTTTTTAACCAGTCGCGGTAATGGCGCGTGGTGCCCGGCAGCGTCCAGGTCGGCGCGCCGAAGAAAGTGGTTTGTGGCGTGATAACGCCTTCAAACAGCGCCGATGTCGCCATAAAAGGTTTCACCGTCGAAGCCGGCGGATACAGCCCTTGTGTCACACGGTTGATCAGCGGCAGATCCGGATTTTTCAGCAACGCGCTGTATTGTTTACTGGAAATGCCGTTCACAAACGGGTTCGGATCATAACTCGGGCTGGAGACCATTGCCTTGATCCCGCCGTCACGCGGATCCATCACCACCACCGCCGCACGCTGCCCTTTCAGCACTTTTTCGATGTACTGCTGCAAATCCAGATCCAGCGTCAGATAAATATTTTGCCCGGCCTGCGGCGGAACCTCTTTCAGTAAGCGCACCACATGACCATGGTTATCGACTTCAACTTCCTGATAACCTGTGCGGCCATGCAGAATATTTTCATAATACTTTTCAACGCCCTGCTTGCCGATATCGTGATCAGCGGCGTAATTCTCGGCGATACCTTCTGCTTCAAGACGTTTGGCATCTTTATCGTTTATCTTCGAAACATAACCCACGACATGTGCCAGTTCTGCGCCATACGGATAACGGCGTTGCTGATAGGTACTGATGGAGACGCCGGGAAAATCAAACTGGTTAACGGAAAAGCGTGCGACTTCGACATCCGTGAGCGCCAGTTTCAGCGGGATCTGCGCAAAGCGTCGTCCATGGATCATCGCATCATGAAAACTGTCCAGATCATCCTGCGTCAGACCGACAATGGGTTTCAGCGCATTTAGCGTAGCTTTAAGATCAGGAACTTTTCCCGGGATCACTTCAATCTGATACAGGGTGATATTTTGCGCCAGCACGACACCATTGCGATCCATGATCAACCCGCGGCTGGGTGCGATCGGCAGCATTTTGATGTCATTCTGATTTGAGCGGGTCTGGTAAAAATCATGCATGCCTATCTGCAGGTGATACAGATTAAACACCAGTGCAGACGACAGGAGGATCACGACCAGAAATGCGATCACGGCACGACGAACGAAAAGGACGGACTCGGCGGTATGGTCGCGGATTTCGTCGTTAAGTAAGGCCATAAGCGGGCAAATACCTTTTTTGTCTGCTTCTTGAAGCGGGCGAAAATGAAAAAACTGGATACCGGAAAAGTGCGCAAGAATAGCCCGTCGGGCAACAGGCGACTATAAGAAGTGTGCTAATGAACTGGCTGGAGTGTTTCTATTTATTGCAGGGCGTTGCGGACAGGCGTAACACCCCGGATTCAGAAAATGTGGTGGCCGGGCTTTTTATTTCGCAGTATTCACTTTGCAATCGCCGTAGACATAACCTTCAGTTTGCGTCGCGACCACAAAACTGTCTTTTACGTGAATATACATGAGGTTATCTTGCGCACCGGCTTTCATTGGCTGATTGTCTTTGCCAATGATGTCCGTCAGTTCCGGGCTGGTCACCATTTTGCTCCCATCGGGAGAAAAACTGAACGTGTTACCTGCGTCATAAACCTGTGCATTTTTATTGACGACCTCAGAAACATCGTTGCCATCATCGGACTGAGTATGATGCGTTAATACACATTGATACTGAGTGACAGCAGATGCTGAAAACGACGCCAGCACCAGGGAAACCGCCACATAACTGCCTAACCTGACCATCAGATAAATCCATAAAGTGAGCAAGAGTTCCATGCTATCACTTGTCTGACTGATAGAAAGCGCTCGCGAAAAAAATATTCGCAAGCTGAATGACTTAACTAAAATCCGCCATCATTTATGATAACCCCGTTCAGGGAAGCGCGTTTACTCGTTTTTTGTGCTGCCACCTGGAAAGATCCTGCCTATAATCCGCAGATTGCATTTAAGTTGTTAACAAAGGATTGAGATGAAATCGTTCAAAGTTCCCGGTACGGAAATGCATTTACGTTTCCATGAATTGTCAGGGCTGGGCGTCCCGCTGGTTTTCTTACACGGTCTGGGCTGTGCGGCCTCATGCGATTTCCCCCGGGTGGCGACAGATGCCTTCCTGCGTCCGCGACGCTCGCTGCTGTTGGATTTCGCCGGTTCAGGTTACAGCGATAAACCCGATAATTTCAGCTACAGCCTGCAGGCGCATACTGATTGTGTGATTGCCTGGCTGGAGAGTCTGAGTGTGCCGCAAGTCAATTTAATCGGTCACAGCATGGGCGGCAGCATCGCCATTATGGTGGCAGCGCAACGTCCTGATCTGATCCAGCGTCTGATTGTCGCCGAGCCAAATCTGGATGCCGGCGGTGGCACCTTCAGCCGCGCGGTTGCTCAGTACTCAGAAGAAGAGTATCTGCGCGAGGGCCATGCACACCTGATTAATGTCGCAGTACGCGGTAACGATCACATTTGGGCAGGGTGTATGGGCATCGCCTCGCCGCTGGCTATCCACCGTCAGGCAACCGGGCTGGTCAGAGGTGAAGCGGTATCATGGCGCGAACAGCTTTATCAGCTGGAAATGCCTGCGACGGTACTGTTTGGTGAATTTTCACTGCCTGAACCGGATGTCGCCGTTCTGCCGCAACAGGGTATTCAGACCGCCATTGTGCCGCAAGCCGGTCACTCAATGATGTGGGAAAACCCGACCGGCGTCGCGGCTGCGATTAATGCTGCGCTGAATGCCGGGGCATTGTAGGTCAAAGCGTAGAAACGAAAACGAGCCAAAACGGCTCGTTTTTACAGCGTAATGATTTAAATCTCCCGGGCCGGACATCTCCGACAGCACAACAATGCCTTCCAAAAAAGTTTGTTACCCTGCCCGAAAAAACTAAATGACGGATTAGTGATCCAGATCAACTAAAACCCGCGTCCCGCAAGGCCTGCAGCGGTGCTTTAAGTCCAATTTTGGGATGAATTTAGCCCGAAAATGGCGACTCATGCCGTCATGGATGCATTTCATTCCGCAACTCATGCATCTCACGCCACAAATCATCCGCATCCATTCAGCAGACTTATCATAGCCACAGTTAATTGAATCTACTTCGCTCGGGAGAACCCACTATGAGTGACAAATCTGGCATGCAGAACAACAACCGTACCCGCTGGCTCACACTGGCCGGTACTATTCTTACTCAGCTGGCGCTGGGTTCCGTTTATACCTGGAGTCTGTTTAACGGTCAGTTGTCTGAAAAACTCGGCGAACCGATCAGCCGCGTAGCGCTGACTTTCGGTATCCTGAGCCTGTGTCTGGCTCTCGCCTCTTCCGTTGCGGGTAAACTTCAGGAACGTTTTGGTGTGCGTACCGTCACCATCGCCGCCGGTTTACTGATGGCTGCCGGCTTCGCACTGACCGCGCATTCCGATAACGTCATCATGCTATACATCAGCGCAGGTGTGCTGGTCGGTCTGGCGGACGGTGCTGGTTATCTGCTGACCCTGACTAACTGTGTGAAATGGTTCCCTGAACGTAAGGGGATGATTTCAGCCTGTTCAATCGGTGCTTACGGCCTGGGCAGCCTGTTATTTAAATTTGTCTGCGGTCACCTGCTGGCGACAGAAGGTCTGCAAAACACCTTTATGATCTGGGGCGGTGTGGCGATGGTCATGGTGATTGCCGGCGCACTGATGATGAAAGATGCACCGAAACAAGAAACGGCCGCAGTAACCCGCGAAGAAAATAGTCTGAATGACAACAGCAACGACAGCCGTGATTTCACGCTGGCCGAAGCGATTCGTGCGCCGCAATACTGGATGCTGGCGCTGATGTTCCTGACCGCCTGCATGAGCGGTTTGTATGTGATTGGTGTGGCGAAAGATATCGGTCAGAGCCTGGTCAAACTGGATGCGCTGACGGCGGCTAACGCAGTGACCGTGATTGCGATTGCCAACCTGAGCGGTCGTCTGGTGCTGGGTGTATTGTCTGATAAAATGCAGCGTATCCGCGTTATCTCTATTGCACAGATTGTTTCACTGGCGGGTATGAGCATGATGCTGTTCACCCAGATGAACGAAATGATGTTCTTCCTCTCCGTGGCCTGTGTCGCTTTCAGCTTCGGCGGTACCATTACCGTTTATCCGTCACTGGTCAGCGATTTCTTCGGCCTGAACAACATGACCAAAAACTACGGCCTGCTGTATCTGGGCTTCGGTATCGGCAGCATCTTTGCTTCCCTGGTGGCTTCTCTGTTTGGTGGTTTCGCAGTGACCTTCAGCATCATCACCGCATTATTGATTGTGTCATTGGTTCTTTCTGCCACGATTCGCTTACCGAATAAGTCACAAGAAGCGCATAATACGCTCCAGCACGTGTAACACAGCAGCTGAGCGCAGCATAAATGATGAACGGGAGCACAATTTGCTCCCGTTTATTATGAATAAAGCATATAAAATCGGCCGCTGAATCACACCCCCTTATGACAAAATGTGAACAGACCGGACACCCGCAAAATGAAACGCACCACCCTCGCTCTTTTTGGCCTGATGATAGCCATGACCACTTTCAACAGTTTGGCTCAGGCTTATCCTTCCAGCGCACAGGAAGTGGCTTCTGAACTGAACCGTAAAGCCAGCGAAAGCGGCACCAGACCGTCCACGACGATCGATGCAGGCGCACATACCAAACTGAACGCCAGCACCGACTATCTGAAGTAATCTTTTTGAAAGCGAAAATACCGGCCGTAACCCCACGCCGGTCAGCCTGACGTCAGCGAACCAGTGTGGCGCGCTTGCCGTCAAACGCCCATCCGCGGATCAGATACTGCATGGCGATCGCATCATCGCGATCTTTGTGCCGCAGGTTGTTGTAACGCTGATGGGCAATGCCGACCGCATCCATATCCAGTTCAACGCCCAGCCCCGGCAGTTCATTCAGCGCCAGTTTACCGTCTTTAATCTGTAACGGATTTTTGGTCAGATGTTGACCTTCCTGCCAGATCCAGTGCGTATCGAATGGGGTGATTTCACCGGGCGCGGCGGCTCCGAGATGCGCCAGCATCGCCAGCGATACATCAAAATGATTATTCGAATGACAGCCAAGCGTCAGCCCCCACGCATTGCATAACGTACCGATAATATTCGCCCCGCGCATCGACCAGTAATGGGGATCAGCCAGCGGGATATCGATCGCATTCAGTTGCAGCGCATGGCTCATCTGCCGCCAGTCGTTAGCAATCATATTGGTCGCGACCGGTAATCCGGTGGCGCGCTTAAATTCCGCCAGCGTTTCGCGCCCGGAAAACCCCTGCTCTGCGCCGCACGGATCTTCCACGTAAGACAAAATCCCGTGCATGTCTTTGCACAGCGAAATCGCCTGATCCAGCGACCAGGACGCATTCGGATCCACCGTGATCCGTGCCTGCGGAAAGCGTTTTTTCAGCGCCCTTACCGTTTCAATTTCGACTTCGCCTGCCAGTACACCGCCCTTGAGTTTGAAATCTTTAAAGCCGTATTTATCCTGCGCCGCTTCCGCCAGTTGTACTACCTTGTCGTGGCTCATCGCCTCCTGATGGCGCAGGTGGTACCACGGATGCTGCCCCTCCTGCCGCTTTCCGTCCTGATATTCCAGATCGGTTTTCTGCCTGTCAGCGATATAAAACAGATAACCAAGCACCGGAACTTCATCGCGCTGTTTACCAGGCCCGAGCAGTTGCGCGACTGGCTGATTGAGAAACTGTCCCATCAGATCCAGCAGTGCGGTTTCCAGCACCGCGACAGCATTATGATGACGTTCGAGATCCCACGGACGGAAACCTGGCAACACAGGCTTCGGCTGGCGGTTTTCCTCCAGATCGCGTTTGTGTAACTCACTGACCAGCTGATTCATGATGCCAATTTCCTGCCCGACGATATGCGGGATGGCATCCGTGAGGATCTTCAGCACCACGCCGGTGGCGGGCGCTTCCCCCACGCCGGTATGCCCGGCATTGTCCTTGAGCACCAGCAAAATACGGGTGAAATAGCAGTGATGCGCACCGGCAATGTTCAGCAGCATACTGTCGTAACCGGCAACCGGAATGACCTGCATTTCGACAATTTTTGGCGTATCAGACATGATGTTTTGGCTCCATTCCCTGCGGGGCGTGATATTCGGGTTGAGTTGGCGTGCGATGAGTTTTGGTGAAGAACAGTGTGATAGCGGCAAAAACTGAAATCCCGCTGAGGATATACAAGCCCGCCGTGGTGCTGCCGGTGGTTTGTTGCAGATAGCCAAACACCGCCGGTGCGAAGAAACCGCCAAGATTGCCAAGAGAATTGATCAGCGCAATCCCCGGCGCCACGATCGATGACGGCAACTGGCTTTGCGGGATCGGCCAGAACAACACGGCACTGGATTTTGTCCCGATACACACCACACACAGTGCAAACAAGCCAAACCACGGACTGCCGACAGTGCACAGACAGGTGCCGACCGCCGCCACAATCAGCGCCAGTGCCAGAATGGTTTCACGACTGCCACGGAAACGGTCGCTGACGCGACCAAGAATATTGATAGCGATAATCGCACAAATCCACGGCACGGAATTCAGCATGCCAATCTGGAAAGGGGACAGCCCCGGAATACGTCCGATGATCTCCGGCTGCCAGAACACCAGCGTGTAACCGGTCATACACATCACAAAGAACAGAAAACACAGATACGCCATTTTCCCGTCAGTGATCAGCTTCCACCGCGACTGCCCCTGTGTATGTAAATCACGCGAACTGGATTCCGTGTTCAGCGCCGTACTCAGTGCCAGTTTTTCCTCGTCAGTCAGCCATTTTGCCTCTTCAGGTTTCGACACCAGAAAGAATGCCGCCACGATCCCGACCAGCACCGACAGTGCACCTTCAATAAACAGCACCCACTGCCAGCCGGGCAATCCCATAAAGTCATGCAGTTCCAGCAGGCCACCGGTAACCGGACCGGAAAGCAAATATGCCGCCGCCGAACCGGTGAGGATCAAAGCCGTGGCACGGCCGCGGTAAATATTTGGCACCCATTTACGAAAGTAAAACAGGATCCCCGGGAAGAAACCGGCTTCGGCGACGCCGAGCAAAAACCGCAGCACGTAGAATTGCATCGGTGTCGTGACAAAGCCCATGGCAAAAACTACCGCACCCCAGGTGATCATGATGCGTGTCAGCCAGACGCGCGCACCATACTTGTCCATCAGCATATTGCTGGGGATCTCAAACAGCGCGTAGCCGACGAAGAACAACCCGGCACCGAAACCAAACGCGGCGGTACTGATGCCCACGTCAGTTTCAAGGCTGTGTTTGATAAAGCCCACGTTGGTGCGGTCGATTTGATTAATGATCAACATCAGGATGAGCATAGGAATGGTGCGGGCAAAGAATTTGCGGTTTGCACTGCGTACCGCTTTGTTTTCATGACCGTTCATGGTGTTCCCTTAGCGTTGAAATTATGAACAACTGCAACACTAAGTAAGATGGGAACACCGGGATTTGCCATTGTGCAGCCGCCCAAGCTTTGATCACCAGCAAGGAATAACTCACACAGTTATTGCATATTATCAACGCATTAAACGATGTGCATAAGCACAACCCCCCGCTCAGCTTCATCATTGCTTTTAGACAGATTAGCGAGGAACTTCACAGTTCAGAAAGGGATTTCCAGACGGATTGCTTAAAATAAGAACACATATTTATCCATACGGATTATATGATTGTTATAATTTTATTCTCTGACAAATTGTTGGGACATACCGTCCCGCACAAGGAGTGTGACATGAAGGCAACTGCTTTTTGGCTAATGATGGCGGGAGGTTCCGTCGGCATCGGTTATGTGATGGCTTTGATGATGGAACTTCGCGGATGAAGCAGCATTGACGACGGATAAATAAGGACATTTCATGGCATTTTACAGCCCGAAGCGCATCATTCTCTATACTGCAGCCGCCATCGCGCTGCTGGTTATCGTTGGTCTGGTAACTTATTTCACCGTCGGCCATTTAGGCGCATAACATCTTTCCCTGCGTTTTCCCCTGCCTTGTGGCGATACCGTGAGTATCGTCGCATAATGCTGCCATTGATTGAGAAATGCGAAAGGGCAAGCCATGACATACAAAGGATTAATGATTGTTGCCGTCGTTATCGTGCTGGCAGGCATCGGTTCAGAGTCGTTGATACAGAAAGGAATTGCGCTGGCGGACGCCAAAATTGATCAGGTGATTACGCATTATGCGGACAAATAAGGCTTACATCTGCTGGATTAACCTTACCGGGTGATGACAAAACCATACACAAGGTTTGGTATCTTAAATCCATCAAATGTTGTGTGATGTCCCTGTGTAATACCCCTGTAGAACCCTGTTATTTTGCCCGCCGCGTGCGGGCTTTTTTTTGCCTGTTTTCCGGCAAAGGCATCAATGGGGATTTGGAATTTGGGAAGATGAGCGATTTGCTCTTATTCACGAATAATTCGAGTTGCAGGAAGGCGGCAAGAGAAGGAGTCCCGATGAGCTTACTTATGTAAGTGATTCGGGTGACTGAGTGCGGCCAACGCATCTGCGGCTTGAAGTATGAAGGGAAGAAGTGCCGGTGCTTTCCCGGCCGTCATATTATGGCGCAAGCGTCCATCGAACACTCCGACATTGCGCGGCCTGAGCACGACCTTTTCATAACAGAAAAAACGACTGGGGGGGAATAATAATTCAACCGGCTTTTCTGTTATGGCTCCGGAAATAAATTCAGAAGCTTAATAAATAATAAACCCCGGCGTTGGCCAGGGTTTATTTTTGTCATTAATAATGTCGATATTGAAACAATTATTCTGGCTGCTCCGGGTTTAACCCATCTTCGCTATTGCAGAGTGTTTGCCTTCAATATCAGGCGACATTACAGAACGACAACGTTACCCGCTGATGGGCCTTTCTGACCATTTTCGATGGTGAACTCAACGTTCTGACCTTCGTCCAGGGTTTTGAAATCATTGCTCTGGATTGCAGAGAAGTGAACGAACACGTCTTTGCTGCCGTCTGCAGGGGAGATGAAACCGAAACCTTTACCAGCGTCAAACCATTTTACTAAACCAGTCATTTTATTAGACATAGGAAATACCTTCTTCGTTTTTATTTTATGATGCCATAGGGCAATATAGGTCTGTTTTTATTTGAAATACTTATGGATGCATCAGAGAAGGAAATTCGTCGGAGAAAGGATTTGCTATATCACTTGAACCAGGAACTGCTTTACTAAAATGTCTTACATAAATAGGTCTTAACCACAAACCGTTGACGCTATTTACACACAGGCGGATTTATTAAGCAAGCTTTTATTTCAACACAATGATATTAGCGGTGTTTTTATTCCAGGGGAAAATAACGCTCAGGCCGCCCGTGACAACGGCTGTAGTCCGATTAAATAATGAGAAAGCCCACCCTGCTCCGGCAGGCTTTAAACCTTACCCTCCCGCTCTTTTCATACAATCTGCGCGGCGGCCGTCCACCCGTTTGGCAAACCAGGCGGTGGTCAGCTTGCGGGTAATCTTCGGACTTTCCAGCGTGATACCCGGCAGCATTTCGCGCGGCTGACGTTTGCCGGTGGTTTTATCTGCCAGCGCAAAGACCTGCTTATAGAGCCGGGTATCTTCAAACCCCAGTTGCTCTCCCTTCTCCAGGGCCTTACGGATGGCCGAATTGCTGATGTCCAGACGTTTGCTCAGTGTGCGTACCGCCAGCTCTGTGCCGCCCGGTTTATCCGTGCCGTAGTTAATCAGGTCACCGTCCAGTGCCAGCGGAATGCCCGATATTTTACTTACCGCGCTCTGAAACGCGGCGTTACGGCTGGCATACCAACCGGCATTGAAATCGGCAAAGCGGTACAGCGGTTGCGTGTAATTCGCCGGATATCCCAACAGGTGTCTGACGCCAAAATACACACCGCCACGGCGGCTGAACACTTCGTTACGGATCGAATCCTCGACTTTATACGGGTAGCCTTTGGCGTTTTGCTCGGCAAACGCGATGCTGACCTGCATCGGCCCGCCGGTATGCACCGGATTCAAATTACCGAACAGCTTCTGTCCCATCGGCACCATATCAATAAAATCATCAAAAATAGCGCTCAGCTGTTTCTCGGTTTTTACGTTATCCAGCCGCTCACTGTAGGATTTTCCGTTCGGGGATTTCAGCAACAGCGCTGTGTGCACCAGGAAATTAGGCACATGAACCGCATCGGCGCGCCGGTCAATCTCTTTCCAGGCAATTTTGCCTAATCCCGGCACCGGCGCATCGGCGTTGAAATTGGATTCCTGTTGCGCCACCGCCAGCACGGAACAGATGTTTTCGGTCGTCGCCGGGATGCCCTGCGTCGTAAAAGCGGCCGTAATATCAGTCGCCCAACCTTTTCTGTCAGGGGCCGATGCTGGCATCAGCCTCACAATATCCGCTTTCACATCATGCGGATTTTGCACCGGCGTTTCGCTTTTTTTCGTCGATGTACATCCGGCCAGGATCATTATGGCCAGCGCGGGCGCGAACTGTTTTATCGAAAATGACTTT
Source organism: Rahnella sp. RFA10(1/100) (assembly GCF_004195115.1). Lineage (NCBI taxonomy): Bacteria > Pseudomonadati > Pseudomonadota > Gammaproteobacteria > Enterobacterales > Yersiniaceae > Rahnella > Rahnella sp. RFA10(1/100). The sequence goes on along the minus strand of NZ_SEWR01000009.1, from coordinate 103,904 downwards.
TGCTTCAAAGTTATACATTCCCTGAATAAATGACTCTGAGGGTGACGTTAGCGAAGATAGCTATACCGATCTAGCAAAAAATTATCTTTATGCGTTAAGGTTAAGACTCTGATGATGGAGATAAAGGAACACGGAAATTATGCATTCAGCGCCCCGCTCTCAGGCTTTCCACCGCGTATTTTTGCTGCCTTTTATGTTGTTGCTGATGATGTTTGCCCTCAGCGGCTGCGGTGATAAAGAACCCGCGCAACGCAAAGCTTTTATAGATTTTCTTCAGTCGCGGATCCTCGATAAACCCGCACTGGCCGTCCCGCAACTGACCGAAGCGCAGAAAAAACAGTTTGGCGATTACACCCAAGATTACGCGATCATCACCGGTTTTCATCATCAGATGAATATCGAACTGGATTCTTCGCTGGTACCGGTTTTTGCCGGCATGAACGGCGTAAACAGCGTCAGTAATCTGCTGGAACAACGCGATGATCTGAAAAAAATGGCTGACAGCAGTGAAAAATGGAAAGAAAAAATTGTGCTGCTCAAAACCCAGGCCGATACCCGGCATGCGGCACTGAAACAGCCAGATGACCTGAAGAAGATTTATGATCAGGCCTACGAGAAAACCATCGTTAAACCGACACAAATCACGGAACAGGTATTCGATTTATTGCCGCAGGTGTTGAACCTGATTGTGGCGAAAGCCGACTTCATCAAAAATCAGGGTAAAAATGTCACCATCACCGGCAATCGTCTGCAATTCGCCAACCAGAAGCAGCTGGATAAATACAATGCCATTCAGCAACAGCTGGTGCCGCTGAATGCACAACTGATGCAACTCAGCCGTCAGATGCAGCAAATGGTGCGTTAATCCGTCAGGCAAAGCCTCCGCCACCGTAAGACGGTTTTTTCATGGCAGTGCTTTTGTTATGGTGTGCGGCAATTAAATAAGGAGACACCTATGAGTGATGAAACCCTGAACAAACGTGTTGACCAGCTTGAGCGCGTAAACCGTGAGCTCCTGGTGCAGATTTCCGCCATGCGTCTGCTGTTCGGCAGCGTGGGTAATGTGCTTAATGCCAGCCAGGAAAATGCCTTCACCCTCGCCGTCAATCAGGCGCTGGAAGCCAACCGTGCAGATGTCGCCAACCAGGCTGATCTGGATGACGCCTCACGAAAATTCCGCGAAGACGTCTTCAAATGCACGGAATCCCTGCTGCCGGGTTCCCGCTAAAAATAAGCTCAGGCACGGTGCCTGAGCCTTTTCTCCCCATTGAGCCTGATGCGTACAGTCGTACTTATAGATTTACCACGCGGTTACGCCCTTCATTTTTGGCCTGATACAGCGCTTTGTCTGCCGTTTTCAATGCCCCGTCAATATTGACTTTGCCAGGATAAAACAGCGTTACTCCGAGTGAAATCGTCACCTGACCGGCGCCCTCAAACTGCTGCACTTCAACCTGTTTACGCAAACGTTCAGCAAGCTGAATAGCCTGTGTCAGTGATGCATCAGGCAGCAGTAACAGAAACTCCTCGCCCCCCATGCGGCATAACAAATCGCCCTCCCGCGAATTACTCAGAATATGGCGCGCCAGCTGGGTGATCACCACATCGCCCACATCATGCCCGCAGGTATCGTTTATTTTTTTGAAGTGATCGATATCGAGTGTAATAACCGCGATGCGCGACGACTCCGTTAGCTGTTTATCCACGGCCTCATAAAAGCCGCGCCGGTTCAGCAGCCCGGTCATCGGGTCAGTATGGGCTTCGGCACTCAGTTGTTCGATGCGTTGATGCAACAGCCTGATCCCCTGCAACATCACCGTTTTCAGCTTCGACGCTTCATAATACCAGGCATTGATCTGCTGAATTTCCTCGGAAACATCGTGTGAATCCATGGTGTCAGCTTTCGAGGCCAGCTGTCGCAGCGGGCGTGAAATATAGCGCGTCAGCAGCCAGATGCAGATGAACACCAGAATGACAATCGGCAGCGTGTATAACAAAACCTGCATCATGACGTGATATAACAGCACCACATCATCTTTTGCCGGGTGCAGCACCAGTACCGTCCAGCCCGCCACTTCCATCGTGGAAAAACCGGCCAGGGATTCCTCGCCCTGCAGGTTATTCATACGTAAAAAACCCTGTTCCCGGCCGTCCAGCAATGCCTTGTTCACATGCCCCTGCGGCGCACTCTCGATCCAGCCTGACGCGGCGCGATACAACACGTCACCTTCACGGTCGATGACATAAATGTAGGCATCTTTGCGGTAATTGCGGGCATTAATCAGCGTATCCACAATACTGTTTTTACCCAGATCAATTTCAGTCGCCAGATACCCAAGATAGCCGCTTCGCGCATTACGGATGGGGGAGGAAAGCACAATTATGTGATTGTTCTGCGGGGTGCGAAAGGGCGAGCTGAGCACCGGATTGCGGGTTTTCAGTGCAACGGTATTGGCCTCAGACACCAGAGTTAAACCGACCATCGCCGCAGAGTTTCGTGAAGCCGCGCGCACAACGCCGGTTTTATCCACCACCAGCACCGAACTGAAGCGCTTACTTTGTACCTGCAAACGATCAGCTTCTTCGGTCAGCGCATCAACATTATTAAACCGGTCACCGAGTAAATCAGCGCTATAGGTAACCTGCTTCTGTGCCGCATTGAAAAACAAATCGGCCGTGAGCGACAGCCGGGTTGCAAACGACTGACTCGCCCGCAGGGAGGATTCGATGAGGAGTTTCTTCTCTACCTGGAAAATTGCCAGATAGCTGCTGAGCAAGGTGACAAGCGTACTCATCAGTGCAAGAAGCAATATCAGTCTTTTAAGATTAAATGCAAACCGCCACTGCTGATCCATTCTCTGTCCGTTGAGCTAATAACCCTGAATATTACAGAGGATAGCAGCATGTCAGGCAAGGGTTTTGATATGTCTCAGTCAGGGCGGTTTTGCTTGTGACTAATCATGGCGCTTTAGCTGAACGTCTCCCCTCAGGGCTTGCGTATTAATTTTTGTAAACGCGCCTTCTGCCAGCGCTCTAACGTTCCACGAAATACAAAGATGCGTAAACCACGTAATAATAAAATGCCACCCCAGATACACAGAGGCCAGACGAACCAGTTTGAATCCGGTGAGGTGTAATGGTTTAGCGCGAACAAACCTGCGTTGATCACCGCCCACAACAGAACGGAACGATAAAAACCGCTTTCTTCCACCACCTGATATCTGGCTTTTTCTATCTGTTCGTCAAGCGCCTGCCCCGGCGAACTGCCCGTTTGCACATCGTTTTCTGTCAGTTCAGACACCTTGATATCAAAGGCTGCCGCGATAGCGCCGAGAGTCTCAAGGCTGGCCTGCTCGCCATTTTCGATACGCTGTACCGTGCGCACGCTCAGTGACGAAAGTTCTGCCAGTTGCTCCTGAGACCATGCGCGGGAAATGCGAAGTTGCCTGATTTTGCTCTGATGCATAAGTTTTACCTGTAGAGTGAATGTTGAACACCCAATCAGCATGCAACGTAAGATTGGAAATCAACACGACAGCAACCTGACACGGACATGACAGCAACCTGACAGCCTTACAAATCAGAATGTTAGACGGTAAAACTTACTGTCTACCGCCATCAGCGGGAAAGCTGACGGGAGATCCGGCACCCTGATTTCCTTAAAACCGTTTTTTTCATAAAAACGATGCGCCGCCAGAAACTTGTCTGTCGTGCCGAGAAAAATATCTTTCACATTTTTCGTCTGCGCATGGTGCAGCAACGTGTTGAGTAACAATGCGGCGACGCCGTATTCCCTGCCACGAAAAGGTGCGCTGACAAACATTTTGCGCAGTGCCGTCTGCGCGTTGCCGATATCTTTCAGCCCCAGCGTGCCCACGACTTTCCCTTCATAGCGTGCCACCCAGAAATCCCCTGTGCCGCACTGATAAAATTGTGGGATATCATGCAGATCAGGCTGCTGCGCTTCGGTGATGGCAATACCAAATTCGTGATTCTGGATCGGTAGGATCACTTCAACCACACCGCGCTGATCGTCGGCACAAAAGCGTTCAATTAAGACAGAATGACTCATCACACACTCCCTCAGTTAAAGATAGGTTTAATTAGGACATCGCAGCGCCAGCTCAGGCTTTTCAGGGAAAACCCGTTCGCTGAGAAAATCAATCAGCACCCGTAACTTCGGTGTCATATAACCGCCGGACGGCCATAAAATATAAAAGTCACCGCTGCGCTTCACATAATCATCCAGCACGGTCACCAGTTGCCCGCGCGCCAGCTCTTTGCGGATACTGAAATCAGGCAGACAAGCGATGCCCAGCCCCTGCAGCGCAAAGCATTGGCGGGTTTCAATATTATTACAAACCATTGATACCGGTAGCGCCAAATCCTGATATTCCGGCAGCGGCCATATCTCAAGCTTGCCGCTGTTGGGAAAACGAAAATGCAGACAACAGTGATCAACCAGTTCCTGGGGCTTCGCAGGCGTACCGTGCTGTTCAAAATAGGCAGGCGCACCGACCAGTAAATGATGGAAAGTGCCCAGCTTACGCATCGACAATCGGGAGTCAGCCAGCTGGCCGGTGCGCACCACAGCGTCAAACCCCTCTTCCACCACATCAACAATCCGATCGGTGAAATCCAGATCCAGTTCGATATCGGGATAACGGCGCATAAACTCCCCCAGCACCGGCAAAAGTAATGTGCTGACCTGCGGCAAACTCAGCCGCAACCTGCCACGCGGGCATTCCGCCAGTTGCGACAGCTCGCTTTGCGCGGCTTCAAGTTCCGCCACAATCCTGCGGCAGCGTTCGAGAAACAGCGTCCCTTCGGCGGTCAGCGCCACGCTGCGGGTACTGCGGTGAAACAGCCGCACATTCAACTTGTTTTCCATGCGCGCAATACTTTTGCCCACCGCCGACGCCGACACGCCCAAAATCCGCCCTGCCGCGACAAAGCTTCGGGTTTCTGCCACATGGACGAACACATTCAGGCTACTGAGATTTTCCATTGTCGCTCCCGATTACGGACATCAGCGTCCGTATATTATGGAAATCTACCCTACTTTTTCCGCACTGAGGAGATCTCTATCGTGATTTAACACTTTCTGAAACTGAGATATCTCATGAATTCCTCTTCACTGAAATCCCGGCTTGATTGCGTTATCGCACAAGCCATTGACTCACAAAGACTGGTCGGTGCCGTTGCCCTGGTCGCCCTTCACGGTGAGATTGTTTATCACCAGGCTGCCGGTTTTGCCGACCGGGAAAGCCGCCAACCAATGACTGAAAACACGCTTTTTCGCCTGGCATCGGTCAGCAAGCCCATTGTGACGACCGCAGCAATGACGCTGATCACTCAGGGAAAGCTGGCGCTGGATGACAATATTGAAACCGTGTTGCCACAGTTTCGCCCTGTCCTGCCAGACGGACAACCGGCACGCATTACAGTACGGCAGTTATTAAGTCATACCGCCGGGCTGAGTTACCGCTTTTTTGAGCCGGACGAAAATGGCCCTTATGCACGTGCAGGCGTTTCTGACGGAATGGACAGCAGCGGTATTTCGCTGGCGGAAAATCTGCGGCGTTTATCGGGCGTGCCTTTGTTGTATACACCGGGCACGTCATGGGGTTATTCGCTGGCCGTCGATGTATTGGGCGCAGTGCTGGAACAGGTAGGCAAACGGCCTCTCCCTGAAGTGGTAGAAATGCAACTGACCGGCCCGCTGAACATGCATGACACCGGTTTTGTCGCCCGTGACCCGGCGCGGCTGGCTACGGCGTATGTCAGTGATGTGCCGCAACCCCACCGGCTGTGCGAAGGAGAAAAGGTCGCCGCTTTCGACAATACCGTGGGGATTGAATATTCTCCCTTACGCGCACTCAACGCTCAGGCTTATCCTTCCGGCGGCGCGGGTATGGTCAGCAACGCGGCTGACGTACTGAAGATGCTGGAAATGCTGCGTTGCGGCGGCGCTCCGTTAGTCTCAGCGGCGCTGGTCGATGAAATGGGACGGGATCAGACCCGTGGTGCCGAACTGCCGGAATCGCCGGGACTGGGCTTTGGATTAGGTTTTTCGGTATTACGGGATCCGCGGGCCGCCGCTTCACCGGAGTCGGCCGGCACATGGCGCTGGGGCGGGGCTTACGGCCATTCCTGGTTCGTTGACCGTAACGCCGGACTGAGCGTCGTCGCCTTCACCAATACTCTGTATGAGGGCATGTCAGGCCCGTTCGTTACACAACTGCGCGATGCTGTGTATGGAGTTCAATCATGAATTCCCCTGTATTGAAATCCCCTCTGCCGCTTTCGGCTTTACTGGCGATGGCGCTGACCGGTTTTATCGCCATCATGACGGAAACCCTTCCCGCCGGACTGTTGCCTCAGATCGCGGCCAGTCTCGATATTTCACAGGCGATGGCCGGGCAACTGGTGACGCTGTATGCCGCCGGTTCGCTGATGGCCGTCATCCCGCTGGCGGCTCTGACACGGGGCTGGAACCGCCGCACGGCGTTGCTGACGGCAATCTTTGGCTTTCTGATTTTTAATACCCTCACCACGTTTTCAACGAATTATTTCCTGACGCTCTTCGCCCGCTGGGTAGCCGGTGCGTCAGCCGGGCTGGCGTGGGGATTACTGGCCGGTTATGCACGGCGGCTGGTGCCGGTACATCAGCAAGGGCGCGCATTATCAGTGGCGATGGTCGGCACACCGCTGGCGCTGTCTGTCGGCGTCCCGCTGGGCACCTGGATGGGTTCCGCACTCGGATGGCGGATGGCGTTCGGCGTAATGTCTGTTATTACGGTGCTGCTGATTGTCTGGGTGGTGCGGAAAGTGCCGGACTATCCTGGCCAGTCCGCCGGTGAGCGCCAGCCTTTGAGGCAGGTGCTGATGTTGCCCGGCGTACGCAGTATTCTGATGGTGATCCTGTTGTGGATGCTGGCACATAATCTGCTTTATACCTACATCGTGCCATTCCTGCGCCTGTCCGGGCTCGACGCCAGTGCCGATCAGATATTGCTGGTTTTCGGCCTCGGTGCGCTGGCAGGCATTGGCATTACCGGCATGCTGGTGGATAAGCATTTGCGGCGCACCCTGCTGACCAGCCTGTTTATGTTTGCCCTGCTTTCCCTGATACTGGCGCTGAACCCCTCTTCTCCGCTGACGGTAGCGGTGTGTGTCGCGCTATGGGGGCTGACTTTTGGCGGCGCCGCCACTTTGCTGCAAACGGCAATTGCTGACGCCACCGGCGAGCATGCCGACATGGCGCAATCGATGGTGGTGGTAGCGTGGAATCTGGCGATTGCCGGTGGCGGGTTAACCGGAGGCATTGTGCTGGAAACCGCAGGCATTACTGTTTTTCCGTGGGCCATGCAGTTGCTGATCGTCGCCGGGCTGATGATTGCCATCTGCGCCCGAAAGAACGGTTTCCGCCCCGGAGCACGTCATGCAGAGACAGTACTCATCCCTGAAGAGCAGAAACAGGATCAAAGTTTCGGAACCGGCGAAAAGGTATAATTTATTAAATTTTTCCGGAACCGGAACATCGAAGCCGCGCAGGGTGCGGCTTATTCTGATAGAGTAAAAAACAGGCAATTCAGAACCAATGAGAATCATGGAAGCACGTCACAAAACCCTTATACTTTTGTCCGTTATTGCTGCGGCGGCCCTGCTGCTGATGGTGTTTGAATGGCTCGCCGATCAGGCCGTTCCTGAACTGAAAGAACATGTTGTTCACTATGTGAACCAGCACATGGCGGGCTAAAACGCCCGGATGGCAGGAGGAGAAATGGTAACTAAACGGATGATGACCAAGCACTGGAAAATGGTTGTGGTACTGCTGTGTATCTGTGGCGCACTGATGCTGTTACGCTGGGCGGCGATGATCTGGGGGTAAAGTTTTGCAAAGGATCCCGTTTAAAACCGCTTAAATAAGCATCAACCCGGCCAGGGGGTTGAAACCTTCCGCAACGCGAGCCAGAATATCCTGAGTGATTTTTAAGAGCCCGTTCGCCCGTTTATGAAAACACCGAAACCTCGTCGTCCACATGGACGATGGACTTATTACATCATGCATGAAGACATTCTGTGGCCCTGCCCGGTTCGCTGGGAGTGGGAGAATGGCTACGGCGGCTGGTTGCCTTTTTACTATTCACCGACGCTGGAATTTGTCGCCGGCGATCCGGACAAAGCCACAAAAGTGGCGGGCAGTAAATCCCGCACTTTGCGTAAACCCGTCAGGGTTCACGCGTACGAATACTGATTTCTGCCTTCAGACACGCCTTACGCACTTTCAATTAATCCGCTGGCACGTAACACCCGACGCTTCACCGCATCCGGTAACACAGCATTTATGCCGCCGACACATCCCAGACTGAACCAGTGACGCGCACGGGTAATGCCGGTATAAATCAGCTCGCGCGTCAGGATCGGGCTGAGATTCTCCGGCAACAGCAGCGCGGTATGGGTAAATTCAGATCCCTGCGATTTGTGCACCGTCATGGCAAATACCGTTTCCACCGCCTGCAAACGCCCCGGCATCACCCAGCGGATATCCTGCGTGCCGTCTCCGGCCGGAAATGCCACACGCAGGGTGGGCACTACAGTACCATCGGTAAGACGCTGCGGGATCTCCAGCGTAATGCCGATATCGCCGTTCATCAGGCGCTGACTGTAATCATTGCGGGTCACCAGTACCGGACGCCCCGGATACCAGCCGAGCGAGGCCTTAAGTAACCCTTCTTTTCGCAGGATGTCAGCGATACGCTGATTCAGCCCTTCCACGCCCCAGCGTCCGCCACGTAAGGCGCACAGCAGCTGGAACTGGCTGTAAGCAAGAAGTACGCGGGTCGCCCACCGGTTGAACGCTTCCGGCGGTTCATCGTCTGCCGGCCGTTCCCTGATCATTACGTTGAGGTAATGTTGATAGCCAGCCGGGGATTCCGCGCCCTCGCGTGTTGCCGATGCCGGGAAATGTTTCGCACCACCTTTCACCACCCAGTCACGCAGTCCGGCGTCATCATCTGCGCTCAATGTCAGTTGTGCCAGATCAGCGTATCCGTGTTGCCAGACCTGTTTCAGCGCTTTCACATCGCCGTCATTTACCGCTTCCGCCAGCTGACCGATCCCGCTTTGTGCATCAAACCGGTAACTGTGTCGCAGCATCACTACCGCCTGATCCATCGCCGTACCTTGGGGATCAACCAGCGCATCAGGGATCTGTTCGCCGGTCACACTTTGCAGCCAGTCGCGGGTTTGCGGCAGATAATGGCCGCTGCTGGCGCGCTGACATAACTCACTCAGCAAGGCACCCGCTTCCACCGACGCCAGCTGATCTTTATCACCAAGCAGGATCAGACGCGCCTGTTCCGGTAATGCCGCCAGCAATACGGCCATCATCTCCAGATCGACCATTGATGCCTCATCGACGACCAGCACATCCAGCATCAGCGGATTGCCCGGGTGATGGCGGAAATGCCGCGTATCCGGGCGGCTGCCGAGCAGACGGTGCAGCGTCACCACATCGGTGTTGATACTTTCGCGCACCGCATTGCCGTTGCTAAGGGCGCTGAGATCCAGCTTTGAGACCGCACCGGCAATGGATTCATTGAGCCGGGCTGCCGCCTTGCCGGTCGGCGCGGCCAGCCTGATACGCAGCGGCTGATTGCTTTCCTCCAGCGCCAGCGTCTGTAATAACGCCAGCAGTCGCACCACCGTGGTGGTTTTACCGGTGCCCGGTCCGCCGGTAATAATGCTGAACGCACTGCCCGCCGCCAGCGCGCAGGCCAGTTTCTGCCAGTTCGTGTGAGCGGATTGCCCCTCTGCCGGGAACAACGCAGTGAGCGGTGCACGCAGCGACGCCACCGGGAGCGTATGCAGCACGCTGCGTGCCAGACGTTGTTCAATTGCCGCCCGCACGTTCTGTTCGTACTGCCAGTAACGGCGCAAATACAGGCGCTGGCCGGTAAGCACCAGCGGCGAACATCCTTCTCCGTGCCCGACCAGCGTCGGGTGAGCCAGCGCCGCCAGCCATTCCTGCAAACTCAGATTATCCAGCACCGCAGCCGGGCGGATCACCGCACCGTCAGCATGATCGCCCTCCGGCGGCAGCGAAAGAGAAAAGGCGCAGTCATCAAGTGTGGCCTGTAAATCCAGACACACATGTCCCCGCCCGAGCTGATAACTGGTCAGCGCGGTAGCCAGTAATAACAACGGGTGGGCATCCGGCGTTGCTTTCGCCAGAAACGTTGCCAGCGCACGATCCAGTTCGCGCAACCAGCCACATTCCACCCAGCTCGCCAGCAGAGACTCAATGTCCTCACGGCTGTTGATTTTCATACGCGTTCCTCACTGCCGCTGAACAGAACGTCCAGTTGTTCAATCAGGGCTTTATCCGGCCGCTGAACGCAGATGCCGTTGCCCGGCGCATGGCTGCCGCGCAGAAAGAGATAGACCGCGCCGCCGATGTGTCGGTCGTAGTCATAATCCGGCAGGCGGGATTTCAGCAGGCGATGCAGCGCGAACAGATACAGCGTGAACTGTAAATCGTAGCGATGATCAAGCATCGACTGCATCATATTCTTTTGGTCATAACCGCTGGCATCATCACCAAGCCAGTTGGATTTGTAATCCAGCACGTAATAACGCCCGTTATGTTCAAACACCAGATCGATAAAACCTTTCAGCATGCCGTTGAGATCTTCCGGTAGCAGCGGCGCGCGCTCCGCGCCTTCCAGCGTGTATTGCTGAACCAGCATGTCGAGACGACGGGTCGGCACCTGTTTGAGTGAAAACCAGAATTCCATTTCGACCTGATAAGGTGGCAGTTCCGCCAGCATGAAGGCTTCGCCGTCCGGCAGGCCTAGCGGCTGCGTCAGTAGTGCTGTCAGCCAGCCGGTCAGCGGCACAATCCACTTTTCCCAGCCCCACCGGTTACAACGCCGGGCGATCTGATCGGCGATTTTCGCCGGATCGGCCGCCAGCGCCGCAAATCCTTCGTCACCCGCCCATTCCAGCAAACCGTGCAGAAAGTTTCCCGGCGCAGGACCGCGCGGGAACGCATACAAATTTTCACCGGTCATTGGTTGCAACAGAGCCGCCACCGGCTCTTTTTCTTCCACAAACACTTTTTGATCTTCTAAATAACTGTCCTGCGCCGCGCTTTCGATTTCACCAGGGAGTTCGCGGTTCAGAGACTCGCGGAGGAGCGTTTCCGGCAGGATATACGTACCCGCCGGGGCGATTTGCAGACCGGAGAAACTCGACACCCACCAGCGGGGGGCTTTGTGCGTACGCAGCGGCGGACGAGGCCCGAGCTCAGGCAACGTCTGTTCGCCACGATAGATTGCGCTATCAGCAACGGGCAGCGGCCAGGCGCGAATCGTGTCGGTTTCCAGCGCCTGCAAACTGGCAGGCAGTGTATCCGCAGCGATGGCCTCGCCGCCATGGAACAGATAGCCAGGTGCACTCTTTTCAAATTCTTTCAGCGGAGCCATTCCCAGCCACAATGCATAACGTGAACGTGTCAACGCGACGTAGAACTTACGCAGATCTTCCCCCAGACGTTCGCGGTCGGCCAGAGCCAGTTGCTCGTCGGAGGCACTGAGCCCCACTTTCAGCTCACCTTCCGGTGTATGCCATTTCAGCGGTGAGTCCTGTTTTTTCACTACGCGGAAAGCGCAGGCAAAAGGCAGGAACACCAGCGGATATTCCAGCCCTTTGGACTTATGCACCGTGACCACCTTCACCAGCGCAGCATCACTCTCAAGGCGCAGTTTACGCGCATCGCCCCCCTGATGTTCATCCTGACACTGTTGCGCCAGATAACGGATCAGCGCGTGCTCGCCGTCGAGCTGAACGCTGGCCTGTTGCAGCAGTTCGGAAAGATGCAGCAGATCGGTCAGCGCACGTTCGTCACCGCGCCCGAGCAGGCGGCGCGGTACGTCGAATTCCCACATCAGGCGACGCAGCATCGGTAAAATGCCCTGCCTGCGCCAGCAGGTGCGCAAATCCTGAAACTGTTTTACGTAGCGTTCCCACTCGCTTTCATCCTGGTTCAGCCTGTCGAGGGCTTCCCAACTCAGGTTCAGCGAAGGCGTACCGAGCGCAGCGCGCAGCAGACGATCGTTTTCCGGCGCGGCACAGGCCGCCAGCCAGTATTGTAATTCAGCCGCCTGGGCGCTTTTAAAAATTGATTCTTTATCAGACAGATACACGCTGCGCACACCACGTTTTGACAACGCAGCACGCATGGCCGACGCCTCACGGCCGGTATTCACCAGCACGGCAATATCGCCCGGCATCACCGGCTTTAGCGTTTCGCCGGGGATCCCAAAACCGGCAGCGCCCTGCTGACCAAGCTGCAGTAAGCGAACAATTTCCGTCGCACAGCCGTCCGCCATCAGCTGAATGTACTGCGTTTTCGGCAATGCTTCCGGCTGGTTTTCCGGATACCACAGCGTCAGCGCAGCGGCTTCGGCATGATCAATCACCAGCGTATCAGCACGTCCTTTGGCTTCCACCGGCAGGAACGGCACCTGATTCTCCATACCACGCCGGAACAGGAATGCGCCTTCACCGGCCAGACGTTTCTCGGCCAGTTCAAACACCTGATTCACCGCTGCCACCATCGCGCGGGTAGAACGGAAGTTGGTCGCCAGCGTGTAGTGGCGGCCACCGGTATCGCGGCGGGCACGCAGATAGGTATAAATATCGGCACCGCGGAAAGCGTAAATCGCCTGTTTCGGGTCACCGATCAGGATCAGCCCCTGCTCCGGCACGTTTTCCGCCACACGGTAAATGGCGTCGAAAATACGGTATTGCAGCGGATCGGTATCCTGAAATTCGTCGATCATCGCCACCGGGAATTGCGTGCGGATGATCTCCGCCAGCCGTTCGCCGTTATCGCTGCCCAGCGCAGCATCCAGGCGGATCAGTAAATCATTGAAGCCCATTTGTGCGCGCTTTTTCTGCTCGGCGTCAAAACGGTTTTTGATCCAGCGGCAGGCGTGTTGCAGCAACCCGCTGCGGGCATCCGGCAGGCTTTCCAGCCGGGCTTTCAGGGTTTCCATCGCAGTCAGCGCCGGGTGTACAGGCGGTTCACCCTGTTTCCAGCACTCTCTCAGACCGGCTGGCGTCAGGCGCGTCCAGCCGGTTTTCAGCTCAGGTATCACTTCGCCGGTTGTCGCCCAGAGATACAACTTTTCCAGCCACGGGTTGAAAAACCGGGCCTGAATTTTTTTGCCGTCAACCACTTTTGCCGCCACCGCGCCTTCCAGCAACGTACGCAGTTCCTCAGTCCATTGCGGCCAGTCTTGTTTGAGCGCCGCCAGTTCTGCCGCTTTCTGGTTATTCACCGTTTCGCACACATCGGCGGGCGTCTGATCTGAGCCCAGTTCTGCGGCATATTCCAGCAGCGGCATCACGCTGCGGTGCAGATCTTCAGGCGAACGCCACCATCCGCGCAGCGTACGGATTTCCTGTCCGCCAAGGGAGAAATAAAAACTGCGCCAGTAATCACGCACCACATTCATCAGCAGTTCGGTTTGATCGGTTTCCAGTGTCTGGGTGAACAGGCTGTCGCTGTCGAACGCGTGTTCGCCAAGCATACGGTTACACCAGCCGTGAATGGTCGAAACGGCCGATTCATCCATCCATTCTGCCGCCAGTTGCAGCTTACGGGCGCAGCCAGGCCACTGCTCCGGCGGATACTCCGCGCGCAAAGTTTGCAAAAATTCGTCGCAGGCAGACGGTGCCAGCGGATCGGTTAAGAAACACATCGCCGCAGTAGAAAGACGTTCGCGGATACGATCCCGCAGCTCTTTAGTGGCCGCATCGGTAAAGGTTACGACCAGAATTTCCGGCGGCGTCAGCGGGCGGCCGAAGGCATTGTTGCCGCCATGGCCGAGTACCAGCCGTACGTAAAGCGCCGCAATGGTGAAGGTTTTCCCCGTCCCGGCACTGGCTTCAATCAGACGACTGCCCGTCAGCGGAAAATTGAGCACATTCAGCGCTGATGGCACCACAGAAGGCACCGCTGATGCTGATGTTAAACATTGTTCCATCATTCCTTCGTTCCTTTTTTACTGCGGGAAAGATGATTTCTCAGCGGCGCCAGCAGCGTCTGCGCGAGGCGGGCAAATTCACCGTCAGACCAGAGTGCGCTGAAATCCGGCCAGGCGCGGGCCAGATAGCGATTACTGTCGCGCTCACCGAATTTCATGTTTGCCGGATCGTGATTTTCATAACTGTCACGGGCTGAAATCCAGGCGTCGCTGTCCGGTGGGTTGTTTTCTGTCCCTTCTTTTTTCAGCCAGACAAATGCAGTTTTCACCGCCAGCGGCAACGGACGCAACTGCCCCGCCTTCCAGGTTTCGATCAGTGTTTCCCACAGGGCACGCGCCTGTGCAATTTCCAGCGGCGGCAGTTCAGCCGTGCCATTCTTGCTGATAATGACGGTGTGCATAGGCTTGCCGCCAAGGTGACCGGCGAGATGCGCGACCCAATACGGCAGCAGCCGGTCGAAACGGTAGCTGCGTTCTTTGGTCATGATGCCGATGCTTTCCAGCACCACGCGCGCACGGTCACCCTGCGGGCTGGCGCGTAAATCCACCAGCCAGTCGGAGAAACTGACCTCGCCCGCATGCCATTCCAGCGCCTCATTCACCAGCGGCTGCGGCCATGCATCGAGGACCTGCTGATAACTGGCGAATAAGGTGTCCATCGGCTCAGCGAGATCTTCACTCAGTACGACGGCAAATTCGCCCGGTGCCAGCTCACCGCGTCGCTCAATGCGTTCGAGTTGCTGGCGCAACACCTCCTGACGCGAAACGCCCGCTTCCAGCGCCCGTTTTTGCGCACGGATCAGCTCGTCCTGCAACCGCCAGTTTACCAGCGCATTGATGTCGAACGGCTCCTGATCCTCACTGCCCGGATCTTCGAGCTCAAACCAGATGTTCAGCCGCTGGCGAAAGAAACTGCGCACCGGATCTGACAGGAAATCTGACAGCTGACGCAGCGTCAGTGCGCCTTCCTGCGCTACCGGTTGCAGCGGTTGTGTCGCCACGGCGGCGGCTTCAGCTTCCAGCCCCGCGCGCCATTCATGCGCATAACTGAACAGCGGACTGCCCTGACAGAAGTAGTCGCGGCTGAACGGTTGCAGACGATGTTCGGTGGTCAGTGCAGGCAATAATTTTTCGCCATTGTCTGCTTCCCAGCCTGCCGCCAGATGGTCGCGCAACTGGGCCACCAGCACGGATGGCGGGCGTTCGGTATTGTCATGAATGCTGCGGCCAACCCAGCTGATGTGTAAGCGCTCACGCGCAGAAAGCAGCGCTTCGAGGAACAAATACCGGTCGTCTTCGCGACGTGAACGGTCGCCCGGGCGGTAATCCCGCCCCATCAGGTCGAAATCCATCGGCACGCGGTTACGCGGATAATCGCCGTCGTTCATACCCAGCAGGTACACGTGGCGGAAAGGAATGGCACGCATCGGCATCAGCGTGGCGAACGTCACCGCGCCGCCGAAAAACGGCCGGGTCAGCCCCGACTGGTCAATCTGCGCCAGCCAGTGATCACGTACCACAGAAAGCGGCAGTTCGGCCTGTAAATCTACGCTTTCACAGGCTTCGAGCCAAAGTTCCAGTTCGCCGACAAGACGCACTAAAATAAAACCGTCTTCGTCGTCATCTTCGGCAAAATACCGGGAAAGGAGGGTACGCAGCCGCTCGCCCCACACCTGCGGTGCTGCGGGTTCACGTAACTGACGCCAGGTGTCATCGAGGCAGTTCAGCAGATGTGACAGCGGGCCAATCAGCGCCGCATCCAGCCCGCCGATTTCATCGAGTGGTTCGATATTTTTCCAGGCATCGCCGCTGCCTACGGCGTAACCCAGCAGCATGCGTTGCAGGCCAAAGAACCAGCTGTTTTGTTCCGGCGATAACGGCAGCTCAAGGCTCTGACGCTGTTCAGCATGCAGCCCCCAGCGTACATTGGCGGCTCTGAGCCAGCGGTGCAGCAGAGGCAGTTGTTGTTCTTCAATCCCGAAGCGCTGACGCACCGACGGTACGTCAAGTAAATCCAGCAAATCGCTGACTGCAAAACGCGACTGCGGCAGCGCCAGCAAGCTTTCCAGCGCACCGAGTAACGGGGTGTTCTGACGCGGCCCCTGATCGGCCACAGTGAACGGGATATAGCGCGGATCACTGCGCTCCGTCAGGCCAAATACCGCCTGAATGTGCGGCGCATAACCGTTGATATCAGGGACCATCACAATAATGTCGCGCGCTTTCAGCGTCGGGTCAGCGGCCAGTGCCGCCAGCAACCGGTCATGCAGCACTTCCACTTCGCGCTGAGCACTGTGGGTAATAAAGAAACGCAGGGAATCGTCATGCTGAACATCAACGGCCGGCCATTCATTGATTGTTTCGGCCAGAGGACGCAGTTGCAAAATGTCCTCCTGCAACTGATGCAACAGTGTATCGGTACCGTTTGAAGTAAAGAGGTCAATACGCGGGATCACCGGCGCCAGCTGTGACGCATAAGATTCGTGATTGTCATATTCATTCAGCAGGCCGATATAATCACGCCCCTGCTTGCCCCACGCCGCCAGCAGCGGATGTGCATGCTGATGGAGTTCATCTTCGGCTATCACCGGCGGCATTCCCGGTTTGCGTTGCTGACGTAGCCTTTGCGCGCGTAACAGATCTTTATCAGCGATGATATCGCTCCAGTCGTGTTCACACGGGTTATGTACGCACATAAAGATATGCGTCCAGCGGCCGAGGGCGGCCAGCACTTCAAAGGATTGTTGCGGCAGAGAGGAAATACCAAACACCACCAGCCGGGCAGGTAACCCGGCGGGACGCTGATCTTCAGGAATAGTTTGCGCGTGTTGCAGGAACCGCTGATGCAGCGCCGCACGGCTGGTGCCGCGTTCGCTTTCAGGGACATCCGCCAGTAATGCGCGCCATAACTGTGGCTGCCACAGCAGATTTTCGGGCAAAGGTTCGCTGCCTTTGCGGCTGGTGCGCAGAACATCCAGCCCGTTACCCCAGTCTTCCAGCCAGTCGGCGCGGTAAACCTGATATTGGTCAAACAAATCCGCCAGACGCTGCGCCAGCTGATGCAGTTTACGCATGTCGCCGTCATCTTTTAAAAAACGGGTCAGTGGCGCAAAAACCGGTTCGGTGAGCAGTTCGGGTAACAAGCGGATCAGCCGCCAGGTCAGCAGCGGACGGTCGAAAGGCGACGATTCCGGCACCTGGTCTTTGCCGAGCACCGCGCGGTATACCTGCCAGAAAAAGCGCGCCGGAAGGCTGATATCCAGCGCCGCTGCAATCCCGCAGCCCCCCTCGGCCACATCGCGTGCCAGCGCCAGTTTAAGCCACTGATTGATGCCGTTGCTCTGCACCAGAATCACTTCATTTTCCAGCGGCGACAGCGGATGCGCCGCCATCCACGTGACCAGCACGTCCCTCAGTGCTTCTGAGTGATTGCCATGTAATACCATCAAACCTGAATTCACGCCCGCATCTCTTATTATCGCCTGCCAGAATTGGGATTTTGCGTGGATTTGAAAAGGAATGAAAGGACAGAAGAAAAACAGGCAGAAAGCTTTTTCTGCCTGTACGCTAATTTGCTGATTTACGAGGATTATCAGCGGATACAACGTTCGGCCACATCTGCTGATGCAGAAAATCACATCGCATCATGCTATTTTCTGGGTTTTATCTGCTTTCTAAAAATTCGATAAAGCTGCGTTAAGAGGTTAATATCATGGAAAAACTTCCTGCCATCACCATCACTTACTGCTCACAATGCAACTGGCTGCTGCGCGCCGCATGGATGGCGCAGGAATTGCTCAACTCGTTCAGTACCGATCTGGCATCGGTGACGCTGATCCCCGGCACGGGCGGCATTTACGAGATTAAAGTCGATGACGAAGTCATCTGGGAACGCAAACGCGACGGTGGTTTTCCGGACGCCGCACCGCTTAAACAGCGTGTACGCGATATCTGTTTCCCGGAACGTTCACTGGGACATGCAGATAAGAAGAAAGCCGGCGGGGACGGTGAGGCGTAATGCTGCGCTAAACGCCAAAAAGGCAGGATATTCATCCTGACTTCGGACATTGATGCGAGATCGGGCAGGCGGAGGGTCAAGTTTTTTGCCCCTTTGCCGATACCTGAAACTTAAGATTCCTTCCAGGGAAACGCCCATGCTTAAGACTATCCGTTCGCGCATTATCACGGCCTGCATCGCCATCGTGGCCTGCTCACTGATTATCAATACCTTCCTGAGTTATACCGTTGCAAACAAGTACAACAGTCAGGCGACAGACAGCACGCTGAACGCCCTGACCATCAGCCAGACACAAGGGATCCGCGACTGGGTAAGTTCGAAAACAAGGATGATCGTTTCACTGCAACAGGTCGCAATGTCCGAAGATCCGATCCCGGTGCTCAAACAAATCGCCGGTGCGGGTGGGTTTACCAACGTGTACGTCGGTTACGCAAACCGCACCGCGAAGTTTTCCGATCCGGCCGGTGTGCCCGCAGATTACGACCCGACCGGCCGCCCGTGGTACAGGCAGGCTGAAGCCGCCGGCCATCCGGTGGCCACACCGCCCTATATCGACGCAGGCACAGGTAAACTGGTGGTCACTTTCGCCGTACCTGTGATGGAAGCAGGCACTCTGAAAGCGGTTGTGGCAGGCGATGTATCGATGGACAGCGTCGTTAACAACGTTAATACCCTTCATCCGACGCCGGGCAGTTTTGGCATGCTGGTGGATAAATCCGGCGTAATTATCGCCCATCCGGACGCCAGTCTGGCGCTGAAGCCGTTTACCGCACTGGCAGAAGGGGTGAATTTGCAGGATGTGTTTACCGCGAATGCGCCGGTGGATATTCGTCTGAATGGCGCGATCAAACGCGTCCGTGCAATGCCGGTGGCAGGCACGGAATGGTTCACGCTGGTGGCGCAGGATAAGAAGGAGTCCACAGCCGGAATGCGATCGCTGCTGACTTCATCGGTCGTTACCCTGCTGGTGATTGTGCTGATTTCAGCCACCGTCATCGGGCTGATAATCAGCAAATCGTTCCACCGCCTGTCGGTGGTGCGCGATACGCTCAATGCGATCAGTTCGGGCGAGGATGATCTGACGCAGCGCCTGCCGGTTGACGGACATGATGAAGTGACGCAAATCGCGCATGCCTTCAACACTTTCGTCGATAAACTCAGTAAGGTGATGTCGGAAATCCGCACCACCAGTGAATCCGTTAAAATCGCTGCCGATGAAATCGCCGCCGGGAATAACGATCTGTCCGGCCGTACGGAATCTGCCGCGGCCAGTCTGCAACAAACGGCTGCCTCACTTGAGCAGATCACGGCGACGGTTTCTCAGTCAGCCAGTTCAGCTAAGCAGGCATCCGATACTGCGAAAGCCGCTTCCGAAGCAGCCACACGCGGTGACGAAGTGGTGACCAAAGTGATAACAACGATGGAAAGCATCGAAAGTGCTTCGTCAAAAATCGGGGATATTACCGGTGTGATCGACGGTATTGCTTTCCAGACCAACATTCTGGCGCTGAACGCCGCCGTCGAGGCCGCGCGCGCAGGTGAACAGGGACGCGGTTTTGCGGTGGTCGCCAGCGAAGTCCGCAGCCTCGCACAGCGCAGCGCGCAGGCGGCGAAAGAGATCAAAGTGCTTATCGAATCGACAGTCAGCAGCGTGGCGTCCGGCTCAGCGCAGGTACGTCTCGCCAGCGACAGCATGAGCGAAATCGTCAGCAATGTGTCGAACGTCAGCAGTGTCATGCTGGAAATCACTCATGCGTCTGAAGAGCAGATGCTGAGTATTCACGAAATTAACCGTGCCATCACCCAGCTCGACGGCATGGTGCAGCAGAACGCGGCGATGGTTCAGGAATCCACCGGGGCGGCTGGCGCATTGCAGCAACAAGCCACCGGACTGGCCGTCGCAGTCGGACACTTCCGGGTGTAACTCATCCGACAGGCCGTTTGGTCCGTTAACAAAAAACCAGACACGGTAAAGCGTCTGGTTTTTTCCGACAGAGCGTCACATTACGCTTTCAGTTCGCGTTCCACCAGTGACGTCAGTACACCAATGCCGAGCGGAATAATGTCATCATTAAAGTCATAGCGCGGGCTATGCAGCGAGTCCGAAGGCGTGGCGCCATCGGCCCCCAGCCAGAAATAGGCGCCGGGACACGCTTCCAGCAGATAAGCAAAATCCTCTGCAGCCATCGACGGCGCATTGTTGAAATGCACTTTCTCAATGCCCGGCGTGTTTTTCGCCGCATCGCGCACAATTTCCGCCTGCACCGCATGGTTCTGCGTAACCGGATAGCCTAATTCCCAGCGCACTTCCCCTTTCACGCCATACGGCAACGGCACCGCATTGACGTATTCTTCAATCAGCCGCCAGCAGGTTTCACGGGTATGACTACTCAGGCAGCGCAGCGTACCCGACATATGCAGCGTTTCAGGAATAACATTGATGGCTTCGCCCGCCTGAAGCTGGGTCAGGCTGATTACCGTTTGTTCCAGCGGTGACAAACGGCGCGAAATCAGGCTTTGCAATGATAAAATCAGCTGCGCACCGGCAACCACAGGATCAGCTCCCCGTTCCGGCATCGCCGCGTGACAACCTTTGCCGGTCAGCGTGATATAGAAATTGTCCTGCGACGCCATCATCGGCCCCTGACTGACCGCCACCTCACCAACCGGCAGCCCCGGCCAGTTATGCAGCGCGTAAACTGCCTGCATCGGAAAACGCTCGAACAGCCCTTCTTTCACCATCATTTCACCGCCGCCGATGTTTTCCTCAGCAGGCTGGAAAATGAAATGGACAGTGCCACGAAAATGGCGATTCTCACTCAGATGTTTTGCCGTGCCCAGCAAAATGGAGGTATGGCCGTCGTGCCCGCAGGCATGCATCAGGCCCGGGTTTTGTGACCGGTGAGTAAAATCATTGAGTTCATGAATGGGTAATGCATCGATATCCGCACGCAGACCGATCGCGGGGCCTTCGCCATTTCGCAATGTGGCAACAATGCCAGTCACAGCAATGCCGGTGTGCACGTCAAGACCAAAAGACAATAACAGTTCGCTGATTATTTTTGCGGTGCCATGCTCATTCAGGCCAAGTTCAGGTCGCCTGTGAAAGTCGCGACGCCACTGCTTCGCCTGCTCGATAATCTGTCCGGAAATGACCGCCATAAACCCTCTGTGCTGTTCTGAATTCAACACGGTGAGAGATTCCCACCGGCACGATACTGTTCCAAAGTATCACATCCCGCCGTGAACCGATAAACGGGAAATCCACACATAATGGCTCACGGATAACGGGTGATTAAAAAAGGCTTTCCTCTTGCGGGGAAAGCCTGATTTTCAGCCTGCGGACAGCAGATTTACTGATGATCCCGGCGGTATAACTCCCATTCATCAATACCGCGGCCGTCAGGGAATACGCAGTCTGCACGAACGCCGTGAGGCGTTTGCACACTCACTGATCTCCCGCCTCTTTCATGACAATACACAGCGGCAGGATTCGCCATCCCGGTCTGGTGTCTTTCGGCTTTATGGTGATAACCCGCGCAACCCGCCAGCGCTGAAACCATGACAATGAGGAAGAGTTTTTTCATTCTGAGCCTTCGTAATGAGAGTAAAACGACGGGCAATTCTATTCCCCGCCGCCTGGCGTTATCTACTCCCGTATTCTTAAAAAGCGCCTTCTTTTTGCTTCGTTTATCAGGCGTTAAACTTTAGGAAAGGACCACCGCATCGGCTCCGGCTGGAATTCGCATCGGCGCATCAGGATCGGTGACCGCTGCCCAAACCGCATCGGCGACATCCTGTGAATAAGTCACCGGCGTGCTGGTGTCCTGCAACGAAGAAAAGACCGTGTTCCTGAATTCCTCATAGGCTTCGGGAAGGGTATCGGCAATCAGATGTCGGGCATTAGCGCCAAAGCGGGTGCCCGGCGCACGCCCCGGCAAAACCAGCCGCACGCGGATGTTAAACAGCGCCAGCTCCAGTGCGAGGGATTCAGTGAAAGCATTCACCGCCGCTTTGCTGGCGGTGTAAACCGAGAGCAGCGGCAGCGATTTCAGCGTCACACTCGACGTCACATTCACAATCACCCCGGACCGGCGCGCCCTGAACTGCGGCAATACCGCCTGCGTCATGGCAATCGTGGCGAAGGTGTTGGTTTCGAAAATCTGACGCACGCTGCTGAATTTTTCCCCTTCCAGCGGACCAATCAGGCCGATACCGGCATTATTGACCAGTGCATCTATTGGCCCGGCGTCTTCAAAACAGCGACGGATACTTTCGGGGTCGGTGACGTCAAGCGGAAGAATGCGCAATGCGTCGGATCCCGGCAACAGATCGTTTTTGGGTGTACGCATCGTGGCGATCACCCGCCAGCCTTTGTCAAGAAAATGACGCGCAATGTCGAGACCGAAACCTGAAGAACAACCGGTGATCAGTATGGTTGATGGTGATGACATGGGAAACTCCGTAACAGTGGACAAGATCTTTAAGATAGGCGACTCTTTCCGGGATCCCTATGTTCAGATATCCATCTTTTTGTCGAGATCGTCCAAATGGTAGATCCTTTAGCAGACGTTATTTCGTTACTTCAGCCTGGCGCTCCGTTCTCAAAACTGGTGGCTGCCTCCGCACCGTGGGCGGTTCAGCGCGCTGAAACAGGACGCCCTTTCTACTTCGCGGTGCTGGAGGGATCCTGTTACCTGACAATAGAAAACGATGATCATCGTGAAACGCTTCTGCTCAGCGAAGGCGATTTTGTGCTGATCCCGGAAGCAAAGCGTTTTTCAACCTCCAGCCTTGACCGCCAGCCGCCCGTTACCGGGGAAACAATCACCACACCCATCACACCTATGCCCGGTGGCGCACGTGTCGGTAACCCTGACAGCGTGGTGGATATGCGGATGCTGGTCGGAAATTGCGTTTTCGGTTCGCCGGATTCAGCGCTGCTGGTGTCGTTGCTGCCACAATGGCTGCATGTCCGCGGGGAAAAGCGTTTATCGACGCTGGTGCAGATGGTCGGTGAGGAATATCGCGCGGATAAACCCGCGCGGGAAATGGTGATGACCCGCCTGCTGGAAGTATTGCTGATAGAAGCGTTCCGCTCAGCGGCTGTGACCGCGGCGTCACCGGGCCTGGTGCGCGGATTATCGGACCCGAAACTGGCCATCACGTTGCGTTGTATGCACGGTTCGCCCGCAGCGGGCTGGACAATCGCACAACTGGCACGGGCAGCGGCGATGTCGCGATCCGGCTGGTGCGAGCGCTTCAACCGCGCCGTCGGCATGCCGCCGATGGCGTATCTGATGGCCTTACGAATGGCGATCGCCAAACGGCTGCTGAGAGAAGGCGAACTGCCCCTTGCCGATATTGCCGAACGCACCGGTTACCGTTCGGTCAGCGCTTTCGGTGTGGCATTTACCCGCTACACAGGGATGCCGCCGGGACGTTTTGCCAAAAAAGCTTTCTTACTCACATAACCTGCAAAAATTTATAGCTATTATTATTCAGGTCGTGAATGGCTTCATCAATCAGGAAGGGGAATATGGAAAAGTACCAAAACCGGGGGGGCAATTCGGGTATCATCGCTTTCACGACGACGGAAGATTCAATTACCGTAAAGTTCAAAGACGGCTGGCATTACATCTATAATACCATCCGCCCGGGGGTAACGGACGTTGACCACATGATCGCCATGGCAAAAGCCGGCAGCGGCCTGCATGGTTATATCAACCGGAAAATCCGCAATAACCACTTCCATAAATTCCGCTAATCGCAGACACGAAAAAGGCGGCAACCGCCGCCTCTTCTGCTTACTGCTTGTTACTGCTCAGCTTATTTATACATTTCTGCGGTACCGTAAAGCTGATTATTACCGGATGCACCGATAATACGGTATGAACTTGCGCCCGCCTGGGTGGCTTTAGCATTCAGTTCTGATTGCAGGCCTGACAGTGAACCGGTGGTTGACGCCCCGACGACACCCAGGGATTGCTGACCTGCAGGAGCTGACTGCACTTCAGTTGCTGCCAGGGTGGAGAAAGAAGCAGTTGCCAGTGTCAGAGCGGCGAGGGTCATTGCGATAGTTTTCATGATGTTAATTCCTGTTCTTCGAATTTTGATGGGATAGCCTGTTTCAGGTGTCCCGGTTTCAGGTCAACGTTATTTATTAATTAACGTTCGATAAGTAAATACTAAGCGCCTGCGAGAGGTTGCGCAAGCAATTTATTTAATGATCGTTAACTAAATGTGCGATCACAAGATGCAGGACGAAAAGAGGAACACACCGGAGAAACCGGACTTCAGGATTAATCCCAACGCCATCGCCGACTATGCTTAAAGCTTCGTGATAAAAAATTCCGGAAAAAAACCCGCGAGTACATCTCCCTTTTCCGATTTAATTTTTGTAATACCGGAGGTCTGGTATGAGCAACCATGACAACGATGGCAACGAAATACATCAGTCCCACCTGAAACTGAAAGTGAACGGTCAGATCCGCCAGCTGGTCGTTGATACACGTACCACCCTGCTGGATGCGCTGCGGGAGAATCTGCAACTGACCGGCACCAAAAAAGGCTGCGACCATGGTCAGTGCGGCGCCTGTACCGTTATTGTTGATGGCCGCCGCATCAATGCCTGTCTGACGCTGGCGGTTATGCATCAGGATGCCGATGTCACCACCATTGAAGGTCTCGGCACACCTGACAATCTGCACCCGATGCAGGCTGCGTTTATCAGACACGACGGCTACCAGTGCGGTTACTGCACGCCGGGGCAGATCTGCTCCTCAGTAGCGGTGTTGCAGGAAATCGAGGCAGGGATCCCGAGCCACGTCACGCCGGATCTGGTCTCACCGCCAGGGCGAACCGCAGAAGAGATCCGCGAACGCATGAGTGGCAATATCTGCCGCTGCGGCGCGTATTCCAACATCCTTGCCGCCATTGAAGACGTCGCCGGGGGGCAAAAACCATGAAAGCTTTTACCTATGAACGGGTGCAAACGCCCGCCGACGCCGCAGGCAGCGCACAACAACATCCGGGCGCAAAATTTATTGCAGGCGGCACCAACCTGCTGGACCTGATGAAACTGGAGATTGAGCAACCCTCTCACCTGATCGACGTCAACGGGCTGGCGCTGGATACCATTGAACCCGACGGTAACGGTGGCTTGCGGATCGGCGCGCTGGTGCGCAATACCGATCTGGCGGCAGATTTACGTATCCGCCGCGACTATGCCGTGCTGTCGCGGGCCCTGCTGGCCGGTGCCTCCGGCCAGTTACGCAATCAGGCCACGACGGCCGGTAACCTGCTTCAGCGCACCCGCTGTCCGTATTTTTACGACACCCATCAGCCGTGCAATAAACGCCAGCCCGGCAGTGGCTGCGCGGCCCTGAAAGGCTTCAGTCGTCAGCATGCAGTGGTCGGCGCAAGTACGGCCTGCATTGCCACCCATCCGAGCGACATGGCCGTTGCGATGCAGTTGCTCGATGCTGTGGTCGAAACCGTCAACCCTGACGGTGCGGTGCGCCGTATTCCGCTTGCCGGTTTCTACCGCGCACCGGGCGACACGCCGCATCTGGAAACCGTGCTGGCTGCGGGAGAACTGATCACCGCCGTCACCCTGCCGCCACCCGCCGGCGGCACCCATATTTACCGTAAAGTGCGTGACCGCGCCTCTTATGCCTTTGCGCTGGTGTCTGTCGCCGCCATCGTTCAGCCCGATGGCACGGGCCGTGTTGCGCTGGGCGGCGTCGCACATAAACCCTGGCGGCTGGCAGAAGCGGATGCGCAGGTGCCGCAAGGCGCGGGGGAAGTTTACGCGCGGTTATTCGCCGATGCGCAACCGACACCTGAGAATGCGTTCAAGCTGATACTGGCAAAGCGAACGCTCACCTCCGTGCTGACTGAAGCGAGGGCATAACAGATGAAATTCGATACGCCTGCAACAGACAATCCGATCGACCAGATGAAAGTGGTGGGCAAACCGCATGACCGTATCGACGGTCCGTTAAAAACCACCGGTACCGCGCCCTACGCCTATGAATGGCAGAATGACGTGCCGGGTGCCGCGTACGGTTATGTGGTCGGTTCCGCCATTGCCAAAGGCCGGATCACTGCCATGGATTTACATGATGCCGAAACCGCGCCCGGCGTGCTGGCGATTGTCACCGCTGACAACGCCGGTAAGCTGGGCAAAGGCGACATGAATGCTGCGACCCTGCTCGGCGGCCCGCAAATTGAACACTATCATCAGGCGATCGCCGTGGTGGTCGCGGAGACCTTCGAACAGGCGCGCGCTGCGGCATCACTGATAAAAGTGGATTACCTGCGCGGGAAAGGCGCGTACAGCCTTGCGGAGCAAAAGCCTGCTGTCACTACGCCACCGGAAGATACGCCGGATAAAACCGCTGGCGATTTTGGCCGTGCCTTCGCGGCCTCAGCGGTGCAGCATGATGCCCTGTACACCACGCCGGATCAGAGCCATATGGCGATGGAGCCGCATGCTTCGCTGGCCGTCTGGGAAGGGAATAAACTGATCCTGCGCACCTCGAACCAGATGATCGCCTGGTGTCGCAGCGAGCTTTCTAAAACGCTCAATATCCCTGAAGAGAACGTGCGGGTGATATCGCCGTACATCGGCGGTGGTTTCGGCGGCAAACTGTTCCTGCGCAGTGATGCCGTACTGGCTGCGCTGGCGGCCCGTGCCGCCAACCGGCCGGTCAAAGTCATGCTGCCGCGCCCCCTGATCCCCAACAACACCACGCACCGTCCGGCCACTATTCAGCACATCCGCATCGGCACGGATGAAAAAGGCCGGATCACTGCCATCGCCCATGAAAGCTGGTCCGGTAACCTGCCCGGCGGCACACCTGAGACGGCGGTGCAGCAAAGTGAGCTGCTCTATGCGGGCAAAAACCGTCTGACCGGACTGCGGCTGGCTCAATTAGATCTGCCGGAAGGCAATGCCATGCGCGCACCTGGCGAAGCGCCCGGCCTGATGGCACTGGAAATCGCTATCGATGAGGTGGCGGAAAAAGCCGGAGTCGATCCGGTGGCGTTTCGCATCCTTAACGACACGCAGGTCGATCCGCTCAATACTGAACGCTTCTTTTCACGCCGCCAGTTGATCGAATGTCTGCGCACCGGCGCGGAGAAATTTGGCTGGCACCGCCGTAATGCCATTCCGGCGCAGGTTCGCGACGGACGCTGGCTGGTGGGTATCGGCGTCGCGGCGGGATTTCGTAACAATCTGCTGGAGAAATCCGGCGCACGGGTGCATCTCGACGCCCGGGGCACCGTGACCGTCGAAACCGACATGACCGATATCGGTACCGGCAGTTACACCATCATCGCCCAGACTGCCGCCGAGATGCTGGGCATACCGCTGGAAAAAGTGGGGGTACGGCTGGGGGATTCCGACTTCCCGGTCTCCGCCGGATCGGGCGGGCAATGGGGGGCCAATACCTCCACCGCCGGTGTGTATGCCGCCTGCATAAAATTGCGCCAGGCCATCGCTGAAAAACTCGGTTTTGATGCGGATAAAGCGGTGTTTACCGACGGACTGATTTGTCAGGACGCCCGCTCCGCTCCGCTCGCACAGGCTGCTGCCAGCGGAACCCTCACCGTGGAAGACACCATAGAATTCGGCGGACTGGACAAGACATTCCAGCAATCCACTTTCGCCGCGCACTTTGCGGAAGTCGGCGTGGATATCGCAACGGGCGAAACCCGTGTCCGCCGGATGCTTGCCGTCTGCGCTGCGGGCCGGATACTTAACCCGAAAACAGCACGCAGCCAGGTGATCGGTGCCATGACCATGGGCATCGGCGCGGCGCTGACGGAAGAGCTGAATGTCGATACGAATCTGGGATATTTCGTGAATCACGATCTGGCAGCCTATGAAGTGCCGGTTCACGCCGACATCCCTGATCAGGAAGTGATTTTCCTCGACGACACCGACCCGATTTCTTCACCCATGAAAGCCAAAGGCGTCGGCGAACTGGGCCTGTGTGGCGTCAGCGCCGCCATCGCCAATGCCATTTATAACGCAACGGGCGTCAGGGTGCGGGATTATCCGGTCACGCTGGACAAACTGATTGAGGGGCTGCCGGAACTGGGTTGACAAGAAGCAATTGCTGAAAATTCAAAAGCCCTAATATGATGGATTAGGGCTAGTTATCTTTAGTCTGAGATTATTCATGATTTGAGGACCTGGAGATCTTAATCTCCAAATCTCATTACCGCCTTCTCATAGAAAGCTACTGTTTACAATAAGGGCATCAGCATTCACTACTTATTAACTATCTGTTCTTTTGAAAACCAACTGATAATCATATCGACTGAAATCAATTCTGTGCTGAAATAATGGCTGTAAATCACTCCTCCACGCCTGTAACACATCAAATCCACCATCGTAAATCCTTCCATTAAAAGGCAGGGAAAATTTCTTTATAAGGCTGCCATCATTGCCCAGGTCGACAGATACTTCTTTACCAACTAACAATTCATCAGCTTTATCAAACCATTCAAGTTTCAGAGCTAATCCCATCTCAAGCCTCACAGATACCGTTTAATATTTCGACCTTTAACAGCGGGTTTCAGCTGTTGTCCTGTTTTGTGATCTACGGAACCAAGATGTTCACCATCACTCGCTCGATATTCCTCAAGTTCACCATGCTGTGAATCCCACTCATAAATTCGGCGCCCTTTGCTATCAACCCAGCGCTCTCTTAATCCACCACCACTTTGCTTTGGTGTTTTCTTTTTGGATTGTCTCAATCCTGAAAGACCTGAGATTTCTTCTGTTTCAGGAGCCGGATGGTAATCGTAATCTTTATTAGGTATACCCGACCGGCTCTGGCTAAGATAAATATAAACCGGCGGCATGCCGTACGGCAGATTGACCAGGATGTAATCATCAAATGAGGATTCATCCGGGATCGGCAGCGAGGTTGAGGTACTGCCCATTTCTTCCGCGCCGGGTAACGGTAATACGGTGATGGTCGAAGGTAAATACGGCTCGTCACGATTACCGGTATTAGTGGGCGCTTTGAACTCCAGCTCGTCGGGTGTCCAGATGATGGTGGGCTTTTCCGCACCATCCGCCCAGAACTCATAGTTACCCGTGAATGTGTTCCGCTCCATCGGGCGCACGCGAACCTGATCCAGACCGCTGTCAGCGCCGGTGTGATAAGCCACGGGAATTAACCGCCCATATTTATCCTTCGTCCACTGAAAGCGGATCCGCGTCGGGGCGGACTTTCCGGCCAGTGCCGCAAGCTGGCTGTCGCTTAAAATATCTTTCTCACCAGCGTTCAGCTCGTTCGAATAAAAGGTTCCGATAACACCGACGGTTACCGGATTCACGAACAGGCTGCCGAGGCGGACTGACGTCACCCCGTGCAGTGCACTCATGCCCGACGCGATTAGCTGAGTGCTGCCCCCCGTTGCCACGGGGAGTGCCAGCGGCATGCCGGATTGCGCGGGCGCATCAGCCTTCGCGCCAAATATTTTTTTGTACCACGGCGTTTTATCACCGGCTGGCTTCTTACGCTTCGCCGCCTGCGCGTGCTGCTCAACTTCGGGCTTTATGCCTGCGACCGGCGTCGGTACGCCGTAAGACATCCGCCCGAAGTTATGATGTTGCTCCTCACAGGTTCGCGCTTCGGTATTCCCTGCGCCACATTCCGCGGATTTCGCAAACACCGGCATTGAGCGTCTGGCCTGTTCTGCCGCTTCTTTCTCAGCCTGAACCTGTAATACTGCGGCCCGCTCTGCCTCCCACTTTTCCTGTGCGAGTTTAGAAGGGGATTTACCTTTTCCCATCCACTGTCCGAGCGGTGCGATAACCCGGTTCGTCCCCGGCGGGCAACCACATAAAACATCTGAACCGTCCACGGCAGAAGCGAGGCCGTCAAAGGTGGAATGCGGTTCTCCGCTGGTGATTTTTCCGGTGAGGCCGCATTTCGGGCAGGCGGTCGTGACATCACCGATGCGGATCACGCCAAGCCCGTGTTCCGTCGCATTGGGCAGAGAGGTCAGACACACCGCGCCCGTCGTGGTTTTGTCGCCGTGCAGCGCCTGCCCGCGACCATAACAATTTGAGCGATACCCCATCCGTTATGCTCCGATGCCCGGAACCGCCAGCCGGTAAATCGCAATCACAGGATGCTGGCGGGCAAACGCGGTCTGTTCCTCAACCACCGCCCGCGCGCTATCATCCATTTCAGCCAGCTGTTCAGCGGTGAAAGGTGAGGCGTTGATGGCATCCAGTAATTCCTGATTCAGTTCATTAGTGAATTGCATTTCCATATTTATTTTTCGTCCATTGAGGTGAGTTTCACCGGTATGATAAGCAGCTAAAATAAACACCCACAACGAACAATATATATAAACCCATAAAGATTGAGCTAAATCATAAGAGATAAATCGCTTAGATTACCCGGTTCATTCATATAAAAAGATAAGAAAAAAAAGACCCATCATTACTAATAAGGGGTTATGGTAAATGTATATAAAATATTTATGGCACAAATACCCTTACAGGTTTCTTCATGTAAGATTACGTTCAACATTAAAATGCAGTCAGCGCATAAAATAACACATGATAATTGATGGATATAAAATGAAAATTGTCGTAACTGTTCTGTCACTCGCTCTCATTTCTGGCACTACTTCGATTCTACACTGGATACGGATGACCTGAATCAGATCATTACGCTGTCATCTGAATCCTGTCCCGCTGAAAGACAGGATTTATGCAGCAAAATTATTGCTGCTGCGAAAAGTGCAGAGAAATAACATTCGTGATAAATCACAGGCAACAGAAATATGATCTGCTGCCTGAATTCGGATGACATAGAGATTCATCAGATTCTAAACAATGCTTTCCCGACAGAAGTCCGCCACTGTTTAATTTCGTTAACTACACTCTCTGGAGTTACTGTTTTATCGCCTTCAGGATAAAAAATTAAATCAGTACCTGAAGGATGCCCGGTAACCCGGCTGAAATTTTCCAGTAAACTGTCCTGATATGACTCGCTGCCATGCACATCGAAAATATCTTTCACCAGCGCAATAAATTCGGTTTCCGAGTATTCTTCAAACGTATCTTTGAGCTGCATATTTTTCTCTTATCTGGATTCAGTTGAAACCTGAGGATCATTCGTTATCCAAAACGGCCCGAACCCGCGCTTTAAGTTCATCAGCATCAAATTCATCTTTCTCACGATCATTGTCAGGATTGAATTGATCTGCGAGACAAAAAATGGTCGAACATTTTTCGCTGTCCTGATAGGGATCTTTCAGCAAATCACCATTTTCACCCTCAGTTTTCCATAACATCTGATAGGGGTCGGCGAAATCTTCGGCTGAGATCTCGCCATTAATAAATGATCTGGCGAAGGTTAAAAGTTTCTGACTCATTTTTTGGCTCCCTGAGCTTGAAAACACTAAACTGACTGCTTTCTATTTTCATGAAATACAATAATCAGCGCAGCAAGGTCGTCTTCTTCGGCATAGAGATAAGCCACAGGCACATCCAATACTTTCGCAATTCGCTTCACCGTTTCCAGATCCGGCTGATGTTTACCTTTTTCATATTGATTCATCCGTGCGCTCGACGATGCCTCATCAACACCCGCCAGAACGCCTAACTTGTATTGAGAAAGCCCAGCACGCAAACGCGCTTCCTTGAGTCTCTTGATCAACATGATGCCGGAGCCAACCTTTTACTAAGTTATTCTTAGTTTTCTATTGTGTTATTTTTAAGCGCCACACATGCTAAGGATAACTTAGTATTCACCATTAACAGGGAGTCTTATATGACAGGTTCAAAAGATTGGCACACTGCAGATATCATCCGGCAATCAGAAAGAAAGGGACAACAATGGCAGCTGTTTCGAGGGACGCGGGGTTGAGTTCATCCACCCTTTCCAATTCGCTGGCAAGACCGTGGCCGAAAGGTGAAATGATTATTGCAAAGACGATTGGGGTTGAAGCTAGAGAGATCTGGCCGAGTCGGTATTTTGATGGGAATACAGGAACAAAAATAGACAGAAAGCTGAGGTGCCATCCTACATGAATTTTTGATAATCAACGAGTTTAAAGCTGAAATGGTGCCGACTACCGGAATCGAACTGGTGACCTACTGATTACAAGTCAGTTGCTCTACCTACTGAGCTAAGTCGGCATTTTGAAGTGTTACCGGGGAACTACGGGGCATAAAATATTGAAATCTTCGACGTCCGTCAAGCCCCCGGTGGTGCGTATGCTGCTTTTCTCATCAGCATACGCATTTTGACGATCTGACTGCTTAAGCTTTCGCCAGCGGTTCGCGGAAGAAACTGATCAGGGCGTTGTAAACCTGGTAGCGGTTTTTCTCCAGCACCATCATGTGCGTGGCTTCGCCGATTTCCAGCCAGCGTTTATCCGGTGAGCCGGTGGCGCGCAGGAACCATGCCTGTGCCAGTTCGACGGGCACATCAATATCCCATTCGCCATGGATTAACATCAGCGGTACGTCGATATCGGCCGGATCGTAAAACGGTTTTCCCACCGCCCAGTAATCGCGGATATCCTGAATCGGACCGTTGCTGGCGCGGATTGATTGCTGTGCCCGAAGTGTATCATCCGGCTCGTCGCTGACAGTTTTCTCCAGCCATGCCTCAAACCCCCCTTCCGGGATCAGCCCTTCGCGCTTGCACTGTGGCGCTCCGCGAATCCAGCGCTCACGCGCTGCACCGGCATTGACGATGCGCCAGGCGTTAAGTTCGCCACCGGGGTCGAGCGACAACGGTTTATCGCTGACCCATTGCGGAGCAATCAACCCTAATCGCCTGACTTTGTGGCCGTTCTGCGTGGCGTATGTGCCAGTGACGCTGCCGCCCCACGACATCCCGATCACGTTAACCTGTGAAAGCCCGTTGGTTCTGAGCACAAAATTGACGGCGCTGCTGAAATCGCGCACGGCGACATCCGTTCTCACCGCAGGCGCGTTGAGGGTGGCGGCCTGAAGCATTTCCACCGGACGGGTCGAGCCACCATAACCGCGTACATCGACGGCGTACACATCAAAACCGGCGCGGGCGAGTACATCGGTAAAAGAGGCGCCTTCCAGCGGCGTGTCGAACAGGCTGCCGGAGGAATACGTCGCGCCGTGCATCATGACAATGGTGTTGGCTTCACCGAATTTTTGCTCCCCTTTGCGGTGCTTGTGCAAAAGATGCAACTGGATGCCGTCGGTGTCAGAGGGGATCAAAAAGCTTTCGCTGAAAATATCGGGATTACTCATCGGGTTTTCCTTCTCAGAGTGGCTGCCAGCTCAGGCCACGGGCGTCCTGACGGATTTTGCCCGCAGAGGAACCGGCGAAATGGGTGGTGAAAACGGTGGCCTGATGGTTCAGGGCAAACTCAATCGCTTTGTGGCGTGAGGCTGTCGCCCGTTGCGGTTCTTCGCAGAACACCGAATCCCAGTCAGGGCGCGCGAGCTGCAGCGGATGGTGCATCACATCGCCCCAGAAAAAGGCGGTTTCACCTTGGGAGGTAAAAGCGAAAGAGAAATGATCATGGCTGTGGCCGGGCGTGCGGATGATGGCAAAACCCGGAATGGTCATGGTGTCGTCAGCATGTATCCGCTGATCGAGACCGGCTGCCACGACCGGCTCAACGCTGTCGGCAAAAATGCCGTCGCTCGGATCCCGGACGTTTTTCGGGTCGGCGTAAAACCGGTATTCAGCTTCAGAAAACAGATAACGCGCATTCGGGAAAGTCGGCACCCAGCGGCCATTCTCCAGCCGCGTATTCCAGCCAACGTGGTCAACGTGCAGGTGTGAAAGCAGCACCACATCAACCTCTTCTGGTTCGATGCCCGTCGCCCGCAGGTTGTCCAGCCAGCCCGTCTTCAGTTGATTGAACAACAGGTTCAGCGGTCGTTGTTTATCGTTGCCGGATGCGGTATCAATCAGCACCGTCTGTGTGCCGGTCTGCACCAGCCAGCTGTGGGTGCTGAGCATCAGCTCTGAGGCATCTGCCCCGAAAAAGTCTGCCGGTAATGTTTTCGCGGCATCCTCAATAGCCTCCGTATTCCATTGCGGAAAAAGCGATGTTCCGGGATCTCTCAGTGTCATCTCGGGGATTTTAGTGATTCTGGCGCTGCCGATCTGGTAAGTTTCTGGCACACTCATTTTATGACCCTATCTGGTGATAACCTTCTGGTGTGGCGTCATCCTCACTGTTTCAGCGCGGGCGAACAAGACGGCAATCCCGAATGCAGGGTTGCTGATATTGCAACGATAAAAATAAATCAAAGGGCCGGAATGGATAAGCTGGAGAATATGCGTACGTTCGTGCAGGTGGTGGATTCAGGGTCATTCAGCCGCGCGGCAGAACTGATGGATTTACCGAAATCCACGGTAACGCGGCAGGTGCAGGCGCTGGAAAGCGAACTGGGCGTAAAGCTGCTGCACCGGACATCGCGTCGTTTAAGCATGACGGAACAGGGCGAAGCCTATTATCACGGAGCGATACTGCTGCTCTCTCAGATGGAGATTCTCGACAGCAATGTGCAGGCGGCAGCACAGGCTCCGCGCGGCAAAATTCGCGTTGAGATGCCGAATGCCATTGCCTATCGTCGGGTGATCCCCGCCCTGCCCGGTTTCCTGATACATTATCCCGACGTTCAGGTTGAGGTGAGCGTCGGCAACCGCACCGCCGATCTGATTGCGCAAAACATCGATTGTGTGATCCGCATCGGGGAGTTGCACAACGATGCGCTGATCGCCCGGTCGCTTGGCGTCCTGCCGATGATCACCTGTGCCGCGCCGGCGTATCTGCAAAAACACGGCAAGCCTGAACATCCGCAAGATCTTATCCGTGACCATACGCTGGTGCAGATCGCTTCGCCGCAAACTGGCCGCGTATTTGAACATCAGGTATTTAAGGATCAGCAACTTGTGACCGTTCGCGGGCGCTGGCAGTTCTCAGTTAACGACTCCACCGCGGCGCTGACCGGTGCCATTGCCGGGCTTGGCGTGCTGACGACATATCGCTTTCTGGCACAGGAAGCGCTGGATAACGGCACGCTGGTGCCGCTGTTTCCTGAATGGGCGGATGAACAGGTGCCGGTGCATGTTGCCTGGCCGGAAAACCGGCATTTGCCGTCAAAGGTGCGGTATTTTATCGAATGGGTCAGGGCGTTGTTTCAGGAATGAGGGGGTTCAGGAGGGATAAACGATTGCACCGGCTTCATCATGCTGAATCCACCGGTGCCACGGGTTAAGGACGGACTAAATCGTCGCCGTAACCAATCCATTTGTAAGTCGTCAGGGCTTCTAATCCCATCGGGCCGCGGGCGTGCAGTTTTTGTGTGCTGACCGCCACTTCTGCGCCTAAACCGAACTGGCCGCCGTCGGTGAAACGGGTGCTGGCGTTGACGTAAACCGCAGAGGAATCCACTTCGCGCACGAACCTGTCCGCGCTGCTGATGGAACGGGTGAGGATCGCATCGGAATGTTCGGTGCCGTAGGTGCGGATATGCGCCACGGCGGCATCCAGATCAGCCACCACCGTTACGTTCAGATCCAGTGACAACCATTCATCTGAATAATCTTCTTCGGTCACCGCCAGCACTTTCGCCGGGCCGTTTTGCAGATACGGCATCGCGGATTCGCTGGCGTGCAACGTAACGCCTGCGCGGTGCATGTTGTCGCTCAGTTCCGGCAGGAAACGGGCGGCAATCGCCTGATGCACCAGTACGGTTTCAAGGCTGTTACAGGCGCTCGGACGCTGCACTTTGGCGCTTTCCAGCACGGTCAGCGCTTTGTCGAAATCGACGCTTTCATCCACAAACGTATGACACACGCCGATTCCGCCGGTGATCACCGGAATGGTGGATTGTTCGCGGCACAGTTTGTGCAGCGCCGCGCCACCGCGCGGGATCAGCATGTCGACGTATTTATCCAGGCGCAGCAGTTCTGCGACCAGTGCGCGATCCGGGCTTTCAATCGCCTGAACCGCAGCTTTCGGCAATCCGCATTCTTCCAGCGCCATCTGAATGACGTTAACCGTCGCCTGATTGGTGTGGTGCGTTTCTTTACCGCCACGCAGGATCACGGCGTTGCCGGTTTTCAGGCACAGGCTGGCGACGTCGATGGTGACGTTCGGACGCGCTTCGTAAATCACGCCGATCACGCCGAGCGGCACGCGGCGGCGTTCAAGACGCAAACCGCTGTCCTGCTGTGAACCGTCAATCACCTGCCCGACCGGATCGCTCAGGCGGCAGACATCGCGCACGTCGCTGGCAATTGCCGATAAACGCGCGGGCGTCAGCAGCAGGCGGTCTAATAACGCTTCGCTCATGCCGCTTTCGCGGGCGGCGGCCATGTCGAGTTCGTTGGCAAGAATAATGCTCTGGCTGTTGGCCTCGAGCATGTCGGCCATCAGCATCAGCGCACGGTTTTTCTGCGCGGTGCTGAGGGTGGAGAGCTGCCAGGACGCGGCTTTCGCGGCCTTTCCCATCTCGTTAAGCATCTGTAGCTCCTTAACTGACAATCATGTCGTCACGGTGAACGGCAACCGGGCCGTATTCGTAACCGAGAATTTCGCTGATCTGCTGAGAATGATGACCGGCAATCATGCGCATCGCATCGCTGTTATAGCGGCTGACGCCGTGCGCGAGGTCACGCCCGTTCAGGTTGCGGATGCGGATCACTTCGCCACGCGAGAAATCGCCTTTCACTTCGCGGATCCCCTTTGGCAGCAGCGAACTGCCGCGCTCCATCATGGCAGAAACCGCGCCGTCGTCGATGGTGATTTCACCGGCTGGCGGTGCGCCGAAGATCCAGCGCTTACGGTTTTCCAGCGGGGTTTCCATCGCGTGAAAACGTGTGCCGACCGAAATACCGTTAATGACATCGCCAATCACGCCCGGCAGGCTGCCCGCAGCAATAATGGTATCGACGCCCGCACGGCACGCGACATCCGCCGCCTGCAGTTTGGTGGCCATGCCGCCGGTGCCGAGACCGGAAACACTGTCACCCGCCACGCCGCGCAGTTCATCATCAATGGTCATGACTTCGCGGATAAGCTCTGCCTGCGGGTCGGTACGCGGATCGGCAGTAAACAGACCGCGCTGATCGGTCAGAAGCAGCAATTTATCAGCACCCGCCAGAATAGCGGCCAGCGCGGAGAGATTATCGTTATCGCCGACTTTAATTTCAGCGGTGGCCACCGCATCGTTTTCGTTAATGACCGGCACGATATGGTTATCAAGCAGCGCGTGCATCGTGTCGCGGGCGTTCAGGAACCGCTCGCGGTCTTCCATATCGGCACGCGTCAGCAGCATCTGACCAATGTGGATGCCATAAATCGAGAACAATTGCTCCCACAGCTGGATCAAACGGCTTTGCCCGACGGCAGCCAGCAGTTGTTTGGAAGCAATGGTGGCGGGGAGTTCGGGGTAGCCAAGATGTTCGCGCCCGGCGGCAATCGCGCCCGACGTGACAATCACAATCCGGTGCCCTGCCGCATGTTGCTGCGCGCACTGGCGGACAAGCTCAACAATGTGAGCACGGTTGAGGCGGCGTGAGCCGCCAGTGAGCACGCTGGTGCCCAGTTTTACAACCAGTGTCTGACTACCACTCATAATCGTTCCATTAATGTGAAAAAGAAGGGCTTCTTTGTCTTTGTAACCAGTGAGAAGCGTTATGCCAACCGGCATAACGCTATAATAGCAGTATTCATCGTGGGAATGGGTAGTACAGAAAGTCAGGCGGAGAGCTTCACCGGTTCCTCGCTGAAATCATCAGCAGGTTCCAGTCTGAGGGACATCTCTTCGATCATGGCATTCAGGTTTTTGTGGAACCCTTTTAATGTCGTCTCAAGTTTTTCCCGCACTTCAGCATCTTTAATGTTTTGCGCTTTCCAGATGCCGTCTTTATCAAACAATCCGAAGTGATAAACATAGGTAAAACGTTCGGCTTCGGCCTGTAATTCAATCCACCAGCCCCAGAATTCACGCTTCTCCGGCGCGGGCTTAACGTTCACGCAGACAGCTAAACAGTCAAAGAAAAAGCGGTCGTTTTCGCATTTCCCTTCTCTGATGTACGGTCCCAGTGTACCGAAACGTTTCATTAGCCTGCTTTTAGGATGACCGCTTGGTAACGTCATAGTACAACCTCCATAGAAAGACGATCCTTTTTAACAAACCGTTAGGAATTAGCAACTGTTAAGTTAACGCATATGGTTTTGCAGCCAGCTGCAAATCTCATGTAAAGCGCTGTCAAAATGTCCGTAAAGCGGCTCGCTGCGGATAGGCAACAGCTTGCCGTCAGCGGAAGAATCCGCAATCAGCTTAGCTTCGCTCTTAGGACTGAAAATATCGTTCTCCCAGTATGCAGCCAGCATGGGCGTCGGCGTTCTCCGCCCGAGCAGCCCCTGCGTTTTCAGAGAATAACGATTAAGTTCGGTTTTCAATGCCGAATCAGACGCACTCGACATGCCAATACGACTCGCCAGCACATCCATATACATGTCCGGCACTTGTTCCTGGCATTTCGGGTCGCTCAGCAGTGTATGCGCCAGCGCCCCCAGAGTGGCGACTGCACGCACGCGGCGCGGTTCGAGATACGCCAGCCGCACGGCAACGTTGGCACCAAAACGGTAGCCGAGCAAACTGACGCGGCTGGCATCAACCCATGGCACATCCGAAAGCTGCATCAGCACCTGCTGATGCAGGAAGCTGGTGTCCTGGGTCAGTTTCCACTTCGACGAAAAACCGATCGACGGCATGTCAATGGTCAGCATGGCAATGCCCATCGGCGCAAGATACGAACGGAACAGGCGCTGATGGTCACTCTGCAAGGTATCGAGACCGCCACACACCATCACCGTCGGGAACGGCGCTTTGCCTGCGTCCGGCAGGTGCAGGAAACCGGTGATCGGCGTGCCGCCGGAGATCTTAAATTCCAGCTCTTTCAGTTCATAAGGCGAATGTTCCGAGGATTTTTCAAAGGCTTTATTGGCCAGCGCCTGCGCCTGTTCCGCCAGCGTATCGCCTTTCAGATGCGGATAACTGGCAATACTGTAAAGGTTGGCGGCTTTCAGCCAGTAGTCGCTCGCCACATCCGGGTCTTTTTCTTCGGCGGCTTTTTGCTGCCAGTGCATCGCCTGTTTTGACCATTCGTAGATCCAGTTGCCATTACGGTAACCAATTACAGTATCAAGCAGCAACGGATCACTGTGTTCCGCCTGGGAGACAGCAATGCGCGACAGCACTTCTTCCACTTCCAGCGGATCGACCCCGCGCCACATCCACATCAAACGGTTAATCGTACGGTACCAGCAATGGACCGTGTCGCCTTCCAGTGCAGAGTGCATCGGCGGGTGCGTATTATGGTGATGAACGCGGTGAACCAGCGTCGATGTTTCCGGGTATTTGAACGAAGGTTTAAACAGTTTTTCCGTAAGATTGGCTGGAGCCATGATGCAAGATCCTCCGTTAGCAAGCAGCAGGTCGCCCGCAGGCGATCATTTAGACGGGATTATAACCCGCCCACGTTGCGACAAGTGAGGTATGAGGTCAAGCGGAAAGGATTTCAAGTCAACAAAAGCAAAACGCCCGGCAATGAGCCAGGCGTTTATCAACAGTAAGGGAAAATTACTTACCCACTAACGGAGGCACAAAGACAACCCCCATATCCCACGGCTGTTCGATCCAGGTGTTCTGCGGGATGTCGATCACGTAGTCATCGACCAGCGGAGCACCGGCTGGTTTTGCGAAGATGGTGATGAAATGCGCCTTCGGGTACATTTCGCGGATCGCTTTCGCGGTGCCGCCGGTATCCACCAGATCGTCGATCACGATGAAGCCTTCACCGTCGCCTTCTGCGCGTTTCAGCACCTGCATTTCGCGCTGATTATCATGGTCGTAGCTGGAGATACAGACGGTATCCACATGGCGAATGCACAGCTCGCGAGCCAGCAACGCTGCCGGAACCAGGCCACCGCGGCTGACGGCAATAATGCCTTTCCATTGTTCTGCCGGCAGCAGGCGTTTAGCCATGGTGCGGGCGTGGATTTGCAGCATGTCCCAGGTTACAACGTATTTTTCGCTCATAAAGGTGTCCCAGCCAGTGAATTAACGGCTTCTAAAAAAGTAGTGGGGGGAAAAAAGGTTGCGCGAGATTATAGTGAGTCCGGCTCACAAAAACCAGCGATTATCGGGTCCCTGCGCCCCAAAAATCCCGGAATTTCTCCCCGTGCCCGCGCACAGGTTAAGATTAAGTGATATTCTGTCAGGCCACTCGCCACACAGTCTGGCGGGGATTACTTAACCTTAAACCTACAGCATCTCAGTCAGTTCCCCTGCAAACGGAGCCTGAATGAGCTGACTGTTACAGGAGACTTATAGTGTCTGAACTGTCTCAGCTTTCGCCACAACCGTTGTGGGATATTTTTGCCAAAATTTGTTCTATTCCGCACCCTTCTTATCACGAAGAAGCGCTGGCAAAACACATCGTTGAATGGGCACAGGAAAAGGGTATCCACGCTGAGCGTGATGAAGTTGGCAATATTTTGCTGCGCAAACCGGCCACCCCGGGCATGGAAAACCGCAAAGCCGTTGCCCTGCAGGCTCACCTCGATATGGTGCCGCAGAAAAACAACGATACTGTTCATGATTTCACTAAAGATCCGATCCAGCCATTTATTGAAGACGGTTGGGTAAAAGCCCGCGGCACCACGCTGGGTTCTGACAACGGTATCGGTATGGCATCCGCGCTGGCGGTTCTGGCTGATGACAGCGTAGAACACGGCCCGCTGGAAGTGCTGCTGACCATGACCGAAGAAACCGGCATGGCGGGCGCATTCGGCCTGCAACCGAACTGGTTACAGTCTGAAATTCTGATCAACACCGATTCTGAAACCGAAGGCGAAATCTACATGGGGTGCGCCGGCGGGATTGATTTTACCGCCACACTGCCGCTGAGCCGTGAAGCGGTTCCGGCCGGTTTCAGCGTGCTGAAACTGACCCTGAAAGGCCTGAAAGGCGGCCACTCCGGCGCTGAAATTCACTTAGGTCTGGGCAACGCCAGCAAACTGCTGGCACGTTTCCTGGCAGACAACGCGGGGACCCTGGGTCTGCGCCTGCTGGACTTTACCGGCGGCA
Source organism: Rahnella sp. RFA10(1/100) (assembly GCF_004195115.1). Classification (NCBI taxonomy): domain Bacteria; kingdom Pseudomonadati; phylum Pseudomonadota; class Gammaproteobacteria; order Enterobacterales; family Yersiniaceae; genus Rahnella; species Rahnella sp. RFA10(1/100). The sequence continues at coordinate 62,668 of NZ_SEWR01000009.1, read as the reverse complement.
CGCTGCGTAACGCCATCCCGCGTGAAGCCATTGCGACTCTGGCGGTTGCCGCCGATAAAGCGGACGCACTGAAAGCGGCAGCACAGGAATTCCTGGCGACGATTCAGTTTGAACTGTCAGCCGTTGAGAAGAAGATCGTTTTTGTCGCGGAAACGGCTGTAAGCAACGCCAGGGCACTGAGCCAGGACAGTCAGGATAAGTTCCTTGCGCTGCTGAACGCGACGCCTAACGGCGTGATCCGCATGAGTGATGATGTGAAAGGTGTGGTCGAAACATCGCTCAACGTCGGTGTTGTCACGATGAAAGATGACGAAGTGGCGATCAACAGCCTGATCCGTTCGCTTATCGACAGCGGTAAAGAATATGTGGTCAGCATGCTGAGCTCACTGAGTGAACTGGCTGGTGCAAAAAGTCTGGCAAAAGGCAGCTACCCTGGCTGGAAACCTGAGCCAAGCTCGCCGGTGATGACGCTGGTGCGTGAAACTTACCAGTCACTGTTCAGCAAAACCCCGAACATCATGGTGATCCACGCCGGTCTGGAATGCGGTCTGTTCAAAAAACCGTATCCGGACATGGACATGGTTTCCATCGGGCCAACTATCACCGGCCCGCATTCGCCGGATGAACAGGTTGAAATCGCCAGCGTCGGGCTGTACTGGCAACTGCTGACAGCCCTGCTGAAAGCAATTCCTGAAAAGAAATGATATTTTGGCTCCCTCCCCTGTGAACTGAACCCCGAATGTTGGACTTTTTAAACCTTCATTCGGAGTTCAGTTCATCACAGGGGGAGGAGCTCAAATCCAAAAGAAGCTGCCGCTCTATCTGCGGATCCTGCAACGTCACGTGTAATCCCACCAGCCTGACGCCCCGTCCGCCACGCCGTTTCTCCCATGCCTCCCGCGCCACTTTCAGTAAATCTTCTTTATTGAGCACCGGCCAGACGTGTTCCTGCGTGGTCTGCTGAAAATCATGGAATTTGAGTTTTACCCCCTGACGGGCGATGCGCAGATCCGGACTGACACGGCTCAGGCGTATGTGCAGTTCCGGATATAAACGTTCGATCAGTGCCACGCATTCTTCCCAGTTGTGAATATCTTCTGCCAGCGTGCGTTCCACACCGACCGATTTGCGCAACCGCTCGGGGGATATTTCACGTTCATCAATACCCTGACAGCGCTCCCACAGTACCCGGCCAAACTTGCCAAATCGTTTGAGCAGTGTCGCCAGATCATAGCGCTGTACATCGCCGCAGGTGTTCAGCCCCAGCGCCTGCAAACGCTGGGCTGTGACTTTGCCGACGCCGGGGATTTTACCCAGCGGAAGATCCTGTAAAAACGCATCGACTTTATCCGGCGTGATCACAAACTGGCCGTTAGGCTTGTTCAGGTCCGAGGCGATTTTTGCCAGAAATTTTATCGGCGCAATGCCGGCAGAGGCCGTCAGCCTGATTTCATCGAAAATGGCCTGACGGATTTCTGCAGCAATAAGCGTCGCAGAGCCGTTGCATTGCGTTGCGTCGGAAACATCCAGATAAGCTTCGTCAAGTGACAGCGGTTCGATCAATGGGGTATAACGCGCAAAGATTTCACGGATGTGGTTTGAAGCTTCTTTATAAGCCTCCATTCGGCCGGGGATGACTTTCAGGTGCGGGCAAAGTTTCAGTGCCATACCGGTCGGCATCGCACTGTGCACGCCGAATTTGCGCGCAGGATAATTGGCGGTGCTGATGACGCCACGGCGGTCACGGCTGCCGCCAATGGCAATAGGAATGTCGCGCAGGGAAGGATCATCGCGCATCTCGACGGCCGCGAAAAAGCAGTCCATATCAACGTGAATGATTTTACGCATAGCCCTCCCCTGATAACTGTATAAGTATACAGTGGGATGGCGTAATTTCAAACACACAAAATCCGGGTTAATTTGGCTTAATGAATCACCAGAAATGGCATCGTAATAAATTTCCTATTTCGAAAGTCATTATTCATTATTTGGTGATTGCTAAAAATTTAATCAGTATTAATATGGCATCGTTTCAGACAGGCAGTACATAAGAAGAAAATCAGTGGCGGTCTTACAGGCAGTTCAGCTGTAGACAACATAATCAAAATTATTACCGAGCAGGACTTAGAATGATCAGAATCGCGCTGTTTCTTGCGATGCTCCTCAGTTTGCCTTTATTTACAGCAAATTACGCCGTGGCCAGCGATGCTGTCCCGGTCAACGCGACACTTAAAAAACAATTACTGGGCGCACCGGTTTATATTCAGATCTTCAAACAAGAACGTAAACTCGAATTGTATGCCCAGCTCGACGGCGAATTTCGCCTGATTGGCAGTTATGGCATCTGCGATTTTTCCGGCGGTTTGGGAAATAAACGTCGCGAAGGCGATTTTAAAAGTCCGGAAGGTTTCTACAACGTGGATATTCACCACCTGAAGCCTGACAGCCGCTTTTATCGTGCCATCAACATCGGTTTCCCGAATGCTTACGATATCTCGCAGGGTTATTCAGGTAAGTATCTGATGATTCACGGTAACTGTAAGTCTATCGGTTGCTATGCCATGACCGACGGCTATATGGACGAAATCTTTACGTACGTACAGGCGGCATTCCAGTTCGGGCAACGCAGTTTAAAGATTAGCATTTATCCGTTCAGGATGACCGATGCCAACATGAAGGCGCATAAAAACTCCAGCTACTACAGTTTCTGGAACCAGTTGCAGCCAGGATATGCGTACTTTGAAAAACACCATCAGCCACCGAATGTCGTGGTCACTGACGGTAAATATGAAGTGCTGCAACCGTTGTCCAACACCCCGCTGCCTTCACAGCTGGCGTTCGCCCCGATGAAATAATGCGAATTCACCTGGAGCAATTTTGTTCCAGGTTTCGTTCGCCGTCAGCGGTTGCGTGGCAATCACAGTGACGACATCATCCGGTGTCGTCTGCTGCTGAAAATCAATTTCCACATCCTGATCCAACAACGTTGCCTTGCCAAAAGGCGCACGCCGCGTGATCCAGTGTAAATTCGTCGAGCAATAAGCCATCACAAAATTGCCATCCGACAGCAACATGTTAAACACCCCTTTCTGCCTTAACTCATCAGCCAGCGACGCAATATAGCGAAACACCGGCGGCCAGCTTGCAGGGCGGCGCGGATAACGTTGAGTGAGTTTGTGCAATAACCAGCAGAACGCGTATTCGCTGTCGGTCTGCCCCACCGGGCGCAGGGTACCGGTATCCAGCTGGCGATAGCCGCGAAGCTGACCGTTGTGTGCGTAAGTCCAGTTGCGTCCCCACAGCTCGCGGGTAAACGGATGGGTGTTTTCCAGTGCCACTTCGCCACGGTTTGCCTGGCGGATATGAGAAATCACCGCGCAGGATTTGATCGGGTATTCCTGAACAAGGCGGGCAATGGGCGAATTAAAGCTTGGCGTCGGATCTTTAAAAGTACGACAGCCATTGCCTTCATAAAAGGTGATGCCCCAGCCGTCTTTATGCGGGCCGGTTCCGCCACCGCGCTGCACTAATCCGCTGAAACTGAAACAAATATCAGTAGGAACGTTAGCGCTCATCCCGAGCAATTCGCACATCACCAGCCCCCTTTTTATTATTTTAATAATGCGCTGCACTATGGTGAAACAAAGCGGGATCCGGCGAAGAAGCGGAGTTTACACAGAGTAAATGAGCATTCTGAGCCAGATTTCAACGCCGTATTACCAACGTGCGGCAAATTATTTCGCCATTTCTTTTTCGATTAAGAGAATCAGGATATGGATCACTTTAATGTGAATTTCCTGCACGCGGTCAGCGAAACCAAAGTGCGGAACGCGGATTTCCACGTCGGCTGAACCGTCCATTTTCCCGCCGTCTTTACCGGTCAGGGTGATGACTTTCATGCCTTTGGCGCGCGCGGCTTCGATGGCTTTGATCACATTACCGGAATTACCGGAAGTGGAGATACCCAGAAGCACATCGCCCTTCTGACCCACGGCTTCCAGATAACGGGAAAAGATATATTCGTAACCGAAATCGTTACCGACGCATGAGATGTGGCTGACGTCGGAAATCGCAATGGCCGGATAACCCGGACGGTTTTCGCGATAGCGGCCTGTCAGTTCTTCTGCAAAATGCATGGCATCGCAGTGTGAACCCCCGTTACCGCAGGAAATCACTTTCCCACCCGCTTTGAATGAATCCGCCAGCAGCACTGCTGCACGTTGAATAGACTCAATATTTGACGGATCGCTGATGAATTTATTCAGCGTATCAGCAGCTTCGTTCAGTTCAGTACGGATAATATCCAGATACATAGCAGCCTCTTTTATGTCCATTTACAGCCGGTTTCAGCACGGCCGATAGCAATAAAACGTTCCGCTGTGCAGTTTAACGGAAAGCCGAAACAGCGAGAAGCAGTGAAGCGGTAATGATTCCGATAGTTTCTGTTTTTGACGCTTCGTGCGACCGGTTTGTGAGCTGCGTTGTAATTAATATGTAAACACATTGATAAAGAAATGAGCATGAACTACAACCATTGTATCCCTACAACAGGTCAGACCTCCTACGACTCAGGAGCTTTACTATGATGGTTCTTAGCATTGTTGCATTTATCGTGATCCTTGGTGCGTTGTTCTATCACAAGGTCAACCTTGCCCTTAGCAGCCTGATTTTGCTGGCGTTTACAGCGGCCATGGGCGCCATTCATCTGTGGACGCTGTGGTTGTTATTGCCGCTGGCGATCATTCTTCTGCCTTTCAATATTCCTGCCCTGCGTCGCGCCTTATTCTCCGGCCCCGCGCTGCGTACCTTCCGTAAAGTGATGCCTGCTATGTCCCGTACGGAAAAAGAAGCGATTGAAGCGGGCACTACCTGGTGGGAAGGCGACCTGTTTGGTGGCAAACCGGACTGGGAGAAATTACAGAATTACCCTGAGCAGCAACTGACAGAAGAAGAACAGCGTTTTATTGACGGACCGGTTGAAGAAGCCTGCCGCATGGCTAATGATTTTCAGATCACCCACGAACTGGCTGATTTGCCGCCGGAACTGTGGGCATATCTGAAAGAGCACCGCTTCTTCGCGATGATCATTAAGAAAGAATACGGTGGCCTGGAATTCTCAGCTTACGCACAGGCGCGTGTGCTGCAAAAGCTGGCCGGTGTGTCGGGCATTCTGGCGATCACCGTCGGTGTACCGAACTCCCTCGGGCCGGGCGAACTGCTGCAACATTACGGTACCGAAGAGCAGAAAGATCACTATCTGCCACGTCTGGCCGCCGGTCTGGAAATCCCGTGTTTCGCCCTGACCAGCCCGGAAGCAGGTTCTGATGCCGGAGCCATTCCTGATTTCGGTATCGTGTGCAAAGGCCAGTGGCAGGGCAAAGAAGTGCTCGGCATGCGCCTGACCTGGAACAAGCGTTACATCACGCTGGCACCTATCGCCACCGTACTGGGCCTGGCGTTTAAACTGAAAGATCCCGATCACCTGCTCGGCAGCGAAACTGATTTAGGCATTACCTGTGCACTGATCCCAACCGACACCGCCGGTGTGGAAATTGGTCACCGTCACTTCCCGCTGAATGTGCCCTTCCAGAACGGTCCGACACGTGGCAGCGATATCTTTGTCCCGATCGATTACATCATTGGCGGCCCGAAAATGGCCGGTCAGGGCTGGCGGATGCTGGTGGAATGTCTTTCTGTGGGCCGGGGCATCACGCTGCCCTCTAACTCGACCGGCAGCCTGAAATCTCTGGCGCTGGCGACCGGTGCTTATGCTTATATCCGCCGTCAGTTCAAACTGCCGATCGGTAAAATGGAAGGTATTGAAGAACCACTGGCACGCATTGCCGGTAATGCTTATGTGATGGATGCCGCCGCGACGCTTATCACTAACGGTATTATGCTGGGTGAAAAACCGGCGGTGCTGTCCGCTATCGTGAAATACCACTGTACACACCGCGGCCAGCGCGCCGTGATGGATGCGATGGATATCACCGGCGGTAAAGGCATTATGCTCGGCACCAGTAACTTCGTGGCCCGCTCTTATCAGGGCGCGCCGATTGCAATTACCGTGGAAGGTGCCAACATTCTGACCCGCAGCATGATCATCTTCGGTCAGGGTGCGATCCGCTGCCATCCTTATGTGCTTCGTGAAATGGCGGCGGCGGAGAAAAATGATCTGGATGATTTCGACCGCGCGCTGTTCGGACATATCGGCCACGTGGGTAGCAACCAAATGCGCAGTTTCTGGCTTGGCCTGACTGACGGTCGTACCAGCGATACGCCGGTCAATGATAAAACTGCCCGTTATTACCAGCACATCAACCGTCTGAGCGCCAATCTGGCCCTGCTGGCTGACGTGTCGATGGGGGTGCTGGGTGGCAGCCTGAAACGTCGCGAACGTATTTCCGCCCGCCTCGGTGATATCCTCAGCCAGATGTATCTGGCCACGGCGACGCTAAAACGCTATGACGAAGAAGGCTGTAACGAAGCGGATTTACCGCTGGTGCACTGGGGCGTGCAGGATTGTCTGCACCAGGCTGAAGTGGCTATCGACGACCTGCTGCGTAACTTCCCGAACCGTTTTGTGGCCGGTGTGATGCGGGTGGTGATTTTCCCGCTGGGCCGTTCGCATTCCGCCCCGTCAGATCGTCTGGATCACGAACTGGCGCGTATTCTTCAGGTGCCTTCGGCCACGCGTAGCCGCATCGGCCGCGGTCAGTATCTGACGCCAAGCGAGCACAACCCGGTTGGCCTGCTGGAAGAAGCATTGCAGGATATTCTGGCGGCAGAGCCGGTACATAAACATTTATGTGAGGCGATGGGTAAAAAACTGCCATTTACCCGTCTGGATATGCTGGCGCAAAAAGGTCTGGATGCCGGTCATCTGAGTGCTGATGACGCCCGTATTCTCAGCCGTGCAGAAGAAAGCCGTCTGCGTTCGATTAACGTTGATGAGTTCGAGCCGGATGCCCTGGCCGCGCAAAAACCAGCCGCGGAGAAAAACGACGCAAAAAAGGATGAGGCGAAACCCCGCCACACCGAAGCTGCCTGAGTGAACCGTTAGCCGATAAAAAAGCCTGAGTGTTACGCACTCAGGCTTTTTGTTATTTGTGAAGATACATACCTATTACCCTAACGAGTTCGTGTCCCAGGACAAAGGCTTTAGCCTTTGAACAGCGCTCAAGCTGGCCCCGAAGGGGCGAGGCTTTGACGAGTAACGCGGCAGACAAGCGAGTCCCGATGAGCTTACTCAGGTAAGTGATTCGGGCGAGCATGTGCAGCCAACGCACCTGTGACGCGAAATATAACGGGTAATTTAGAAGTAGTATTTAAAGCGCACGCGCGCACCGTAACGCTCATCACTGTCATCATCGGCACTGTCAGCTTTATCTGCTTCCAGCATTGAGACGTAGGCACCCAGGTACACGTTAAAGTTTTCCATGTTCATGACGTTCGGGATCAGATAACTGGCGTGAATGGTATGAATGTCATAGCTGCCCGGCTCATCGAACCAGTCATCGTCGTAATCGGATGCACGAACGCCATTAATGTTGAAATCTTCAATTTTGTTATGCGCATAGATATAGCCCAGTTCGAAGCGTTTCCACAACGCATTGGCGCCGACGGTAAAATCTTTCTCATCCGATGCATCCATGTAGGCAGTGCTCAGGTTAGCCACCACGCCATTTTCAGGGTCAGCTTTCTGCCCGTCCCAGGTCATGGTCATGCCGTAACCATTACGTTTGGACTGGTCAACGAAATCGCCTTTATCGTTGGTGTAACCGTAAGCATTATTCACCACATTGGTTTCCATTGCGGCCGCCACCGAGAATGCATCACCTTTCCAGGCAATAATCGGGCGCAGATACGCAACGTTTTTATCATTTTCAAGCTCATTGCCATGGTAATTTTGCTCGGCAAACAGCGCGGAACCATCTTCCAGTAAGGTATTGAGCTCGAAATACCAGTTGCCGATGTTTTTATTCAACATGATGTTGCCGCCGCTGTCACTGCGCCCGCGCCCTTCTTTCATCATATAGACATAGCCGTAGCCGTCAGCGTACAGATCATTGGCGGTATTACCGGAGTACTCGACGAAAGTATCCTGATTAAGCGGGAACATATCATAAGCTTCGAAACGGCCGATTTTTGCCATCCAGTCTTTTTCTTCGCCGAAGAAGAAGGCGGCATCATCAAGCGTCATTGAACCGTTCAGGTCAGCCGTCGGCTGTACAGAAAATCCAGAGAATTGCCCGTTATCATTACGACGATAACCATCCAGCCCGATTAATAACCGTCCGTTAACATCCCAGCGTTCATGGGTTCCCGGTTTCCAGTTTTTATTATCCTGCGTTCTGACAGAGGTTAATTGACCGCTACGGCTTGCACCGTCGACATTAAATTCCACATCGCCGTATAGTTTTAAATTATCAAATCCATTAAGTGTTAACAATTTGTCTTTCGATATTCCATCTTGTTTAACTTCTACCGGCGTGGCTTCTTTCACGCTGGCTATTTGCTGCTCACGTTTCACATCCTGCTTCGTCAGTTGCTGGATCTGTTTTTCCGCCGTTTCCGCGCGCGCTTCTGCCTGCTGAAGACGTTGTTCAAGCTGCGCCATACGGGCTTCCAGACTGGCTGATGAACTCGCTGCCAGTGCGGGAGCAGACACAGCCAGCCCGACTAATAAAGCCAAAGTTGTAATCTTTCTCATAATTAAGATGTCCTTTCAATACAAATTAAATTCGCCATTTTAAAATAAACGGTGTTATTTCATTTTTATTAAAATAATGCCCGGAGGTTTCATAATGAGAACAGAAGATAGTTTTCGAAGGAATAATCTGTCAAAAATAAAAGCGGGGAAACGTGAAGTAAAACTGTAATAACGAAATTACATCACTGAAAAACCAATAAACGTAAAACGGGGCGCTTTTTTCATAAAAGCACCCCGCTTATTATTATTTATAATACACACCATCAGATATATTAAGCTGGCGAATATTTTATATCTTAGCCTTTTTTAGGACGAACTTTCGCCGTCAGCCCTTTCAGGAAATAACGCATCACCTGATCGCCACACGGACGGTAATTTTTGTGGCCTTCTTTACGGAAGAACGCGCTCAGTTCGCCTTCAGACACTTTGAAATCAGCCGCGGTCAGGACAGAAATCATATCTTCGGTTTTCAGCTCAAACGCCACACGCAGCTTTTTCAGCATAATGTTGTTGGTCAGGCGTTTTTCCACTTCCGGTGCCGGGAAGCGATCGTCTTTGCCGCGTTTAAAAGTGATCAGACCATTAAGGAAGTTTGCCATCACTTCGTCCGGCACTTCCATGTAACCTTCTTCGTCTTCTTTTTTCAGATAACGCGACATCACGTCGGGGCTGACAGGCGTACCGGTGGTTTTAAGGATCTCGATCAGCTGGCCTTCACTTAAATCCAACATGTAGCGCACGCTGCGTAAGACATGGTTATGCATCATAATTCTGTATTCCTGTTAAAAGTAAACCGAGGAAATGCCACCGGGTTTACCCCTACGCACCTCGAAGGCGGGCATTATACAAGAAACTTACAGGATTAGCTGAACTGACGGATCCGTGCAATAAGTGACTCCACATCGCCGATTTGTTGCGCAGTGAGGATCAGTTTTTGCCCGAGGCTCAGCGCATGGCGCTGGCAATCAGCGCGCATGGCATCATCTTTAATGGTATCGAGATCAGCAACATGCGCCAGGCCGACCGTACGGCGAATCAACTCCGCGCCGCAGTAACCGACCGCGTCGTGCCAGACCTCCTGCAGGAAGAGTTCTGCATAACCCGGCTCCGCCAGCGTCGGATCTTGGGATTTATCCCGCGCCAGTTGCAGAAAACGCGCTGAGAAACTCAGCCACAGTTCGCGCACATCTTGCAGGCGCTGCTCGCGGCCATCCGCCGCTTCACGCACCCCAACCAGCCCCGGCAGACCACAATAGTTCAGTAGCAGGTTGCCGAGAGCCGAACCGGGATCAAAGCCCATCGGGCCGTAATAACCGAACTCCGCGTCGATGGCTTTCAGTTTGCCTTCGGCAACGAAAATCGAACCGCTGTGGATATCACCATGCAGCAGCGCCTGCGCCTTGCTCAGGAAACGGTGTTTCAGCGCGGCGACGGCCAGACGCAGCGGTTTATCCTGACGCAGCGCCTCCACCGCCGGCTGCAATACCGGCTCAAAATTATTGCGCTCATGATCAACATACGGATCGGTGAAGAACAGATCTTCGGTGATCTGACATAATTCAGGGTTAGTAAAACGGGAGACTTCGGCTTTTTTGGCCTGCGCCTTCTGGTAGAAATCGGAAGTATGGAACAGCGTCTGAGCCAGATATTCGCCCAACTGGGTTGCTGCCTGCGGGTAATGTTTTCCCAGCACCAGTTCACTGCGCCAGATATGATGATCCGACAAATCTTCCTGCACCATCACGGCCAGTTCAGCGTCGTGATGCAACACGTTAACCGTGTGCTGTGGGCAATACTGACCGTGGATGATCAGGGTTTCGGCTTCAATGCGCGCACGATCTAACGTCAGCGGCCAGGATTCCCCCACACACCGCACATAAGGGAGAGCCTGTTTCACAATCACCCGGCTTTTTCCCGCCGTATCGCGGATCTTAAACACCAGGTTCAGGTTTCCGTCACCGATTTCATCGGCCGTGACCAGAGATTGCGGATCCGCCACGCCACCAAACTGACGGGCATATTCAACGGCATCTTGGGCGGTAAAGGTGTAGTAACGTGACATCCTGACCTCTCGAATTCTTTTTTAGCCTTTAAAGCGTTTAGACGTCTATACATCCGTGAAGCATGTTGGCAGAATAAGTGAACAGATGCAACCGGGCAACAAGGATTTAACCAACAATGCAAAGCCTCACAACCACCAGTTTACGTATTCGTGAAAACCAGCTGTGGATCCTCGACCAGCAAGCTCTGCCGCAACGTTCAGACTGGCGCGAATGCCGCGACGTCAGTGAACTGGTGGATCACATCCGGACCCTGCGCGTGCGTGGTGCGCCGCTGATTGGTTTGTCCGCCAGCCTGCTGCTGGCATTGCTGGCTGAACAGGGCATGGCGCAGGATGAATTGCATCACGCGCTGGAAACCTTGCGTGCTTCGCGTCCGACGGCAGTGAATCTGATGAACAATCTTGACCGCATGAAGGCTGCATTGCAGCAGGCGGATTACGTGAAAGCGCTGACTGAAGAAGCTCTCCGTCTGGTGGATGAAGACAAAGCATTGTGTGACAGCATTGCCACACACGGCGCGACGCTGGTGACGCCCGGCAGTCGTCTGCTCACCCATTGCAACACCGGCGGTCTGGCAACGGCAGGCATCGGCACAGCCATCGGGGTGATCCGCCGTGCCCATGAACAGGGCAATGTGGAACAGGTATGGGTGGATGAAACCCGTCCGCTGTTACAGGGCGGCCGCCTCACTGCCTGGGAACTTGGCGAACTTAACATTCCGTATCAGCTGATTTGTGATTCGATGACCGCCAGCCTGATGGCACAAAAACGCGTCGATGCTATCTGGGTTGGCGCTGACCGCATTGCCGCCAATGGCGATGTCGCGAACAAAATTGGCACTTACAGCCTGGCGGTACTGGCGAAATATCACGGCATTCCGTTCTACGTTGCCGCGCCGCATACCACACATGATCCGCAGTGCCGGAACGGTGCCGCCATCCCGATCGAACAACGGGCAGCGACTGAAGTCACCGGCGTTTCCGGCAGTTTCGGGGCCGTGCAATGGGCACCGTTCAACGCGCAGGTTTATAACCCGGCATTTGATGTCACACCGGCAGAATTGATCAGCGGCTGGGTGCTGGATGTGGGGGTGGTGACGCCGGATCAGGTACAGGATGGTATCTTCCGTCAGGCATTAGGTTAAAACAGCTTGCCTGCAATACAGCGCCTGCGGGCGCTGTTTTTTTAAGCTACTGATAAGAAAAACTCACAAATGTAAGGAAATCGAAAACCAATATCTGTTAGGATTATTCTTAGCCAATTTAAATTTATCCCTTTTCTGCACCGGTTTTCGATGCCGTAAATAGAAAATCTGGCTATTGAGATAATTCGCGCCTTTAAGTGAAATATCAATTTCATCATATTGAGATGACATTAAGTCAAATTATTTTAATTTGGAACGGGCAGCTATTACCCGTTAATAAGACGTTAAATGGACAAGGAATAGTAACATGAGGAAATCAGTTTTCGTTTTGTCGGCAATTATTGCGGCAGGCACATTATCAGGGTGCGCAACAGAATCATCACGCACGGTAGAAGTTCAGAAAGTGGCTTCTTATAACACGCAATATAATGGTCCGCGCAGCCCGATTTCTGTCGGTAAATTCGATAACCGCTCCAGTTATATGAGTGGCATTTTCTCCGATGGTGTCGATCGTCTGGGCAATCAGTCTAAAACCATTCTGGTCACTGACCTGCAACAAACGGGTCGCTTCAATGTATTAGACCGCACGAATATGGCGGAAATTAAAGAAGAAGCGGGTATCAAAGGCCAGGCACAAACTCTGAAAGGCGCGAACTATGTCATCACCGGCGATGTCACTGAGTTTGGCCGCAAAGAAGTCGGCGATAACCAGCTGTGGGGCATCCTGGGACGCGGCAAGCAACAAATCGCTTACGCTAAAGTCAGTCTGAATGTTGTTAATGTACAGACCTCAGAAGTGGTGTACTCCTCACAAGGTGCGGGCGAATATTCCCTGTCTAACCGCGAAATTATTGGTTTCGGCGGCACCGCCAGTTATGACTCAACCTTAAACGGTAAAGTGCTGGATTTAGCTATCCGCGAAGCGGTGAATAATCTGGTCAATGGAATCGAAAGCGGCGCATGGCGTCCGGCTAATTAATAATACGGATATTATAAAATGACAATATGTAAAAACCAAAGCGCCCTGATAAAGGGTGGCCTTATTACCTTAACGTTATTATTAGCGGGCTGTGCAAAGCAGGCGGATAAGTCACTTTATAATTGGGACAAATACCAGTCTACGGTATACCAGTATTATCAGGGTGACAAAGTGGGTCCTGAAGAACAAATCGCGTCATTAAAAGAATCGATTGAAAAATCCCGCGCCACCAATAAAGCCGTACCACCTGGCCTGCACGCGCAGCTGGGATTGCTTTATGCCAATACGGGCCACACCGACCTGGCATTTCAGGAATTCAATACTGAGAAAAGTTTATTTCCGGAGTCAGCAACCTATATGGATTTCCTGCTGAAAAATAAAGGGAGTGTTAAATGAAACGTTTATTCCTGCTGACCGGCGTAGTGCTGACGTTACTGCTGACGGGTTGTGCGAAAAAAGCGTCCTACGATTACACCGCGTTTAAAGAGAGCAAACCGAGATCGATTCTGGTGCTCCCGCCGGTGAACCATTCTCCGGATGTGAATGCCAGTCACAGCATGCTTTCTACCGTCACCGCACCGCTGGCTGAAGACGGCTTCTATGTCTTCCCGGTGGCCGTCGTTGAGGAAACTTTCAAGCAGAACGGCATAACCGGTGCGGAAGATATTCGTGCCGTCAGCGCCGCCAAACTGCGTGAAATTTTCGGTGCGGATGCCGCGCTTTACATTGATATAACCCGCTACGGCAGCACTTACATGGTGGTTTCCAGCGAAACCCGTGTGACCGCTAATGCCAAACTGGTGGATTTACGCAATGGCAAAGTGTTGTGGACCGGTAACGCCACCGCTTCTGACAGCGAAAATGACAACAACAATAACGGTGGGATCATCGGCATGTTGGTTCAGGCTGCCGTGAAGCAAATCTCCAGCACGATTTCCGACAAAGGTCATGATATCGCCGGGCTCACCAGCGACCGTCTGCTGAGTGCATCTCAGACCGATGGCCTGCTGTATGGCCCGCGCTCACCGAATTACGCTAAGCAGGCAATGCGATAAAGGCCTAAAGAAAGCCGCCCCTTACGAGACGGCTTTCTGGCTTACTTGCCCGATGCGTCAATTGTTACAGAGAGAGAATTATTGGAGATACTCCAACTTCCTTTGCCCTGAAACATTGCCGCTCCGGTGACAACGATAAAGATACAGATGTACCGTTTCATTGTGCGGTCCTTGCAAAGACCGCTTCACGTCAACACCACCGGTGATATCTCCGTGAAAACAAGCGCTGGGTTGCGCCTGCGTTGACGGTCATTGGACATCCTTTTCTGAAACCGGTGCCCGTTTGCTAAGACGGCGTAAAGGGCCGCCATAATCATACACTTGTTGTCGACCAACTTGACAAAATTGTTCAGAAAGCAGACTATGTTGTGGCTGGGTTGCGCTTGCGTTACATCAGTAACGAAGCCCGCTGGAAAGGCCGCTAACCTGACCAGCACAAAAAAACCACCTTCTGGTGGTTTTTTTGTTTCTGCAGTACGCAAATCTTATTCACCCATTCTCGGGTACGCATCGGCAATCTTATCGCCGGTAAAATGCGCCACCCACCCTTCGGGATTATCGAAAACGCGGATTGCCGTGAACGACGGAGAGCCGCCCATATCGAACCAGTGGCGGGTATTGGCCGGTACGGAAATCAGATCGTTTTTCTCGCACAGGATTTGGAAAATTTTGCCGTTCAGATGCAGGCAGAACAACCCTGCACCTTCGACAAAAAAACGCACTTCATCTTCACCGTGCGTATGCTCGGAAAGAAATTTAGTACGCAGCACCTCACGCTGTTCGTTGTCCGGCCGCATGCTGATCACGTCCCAGCTCTGATACCCCTTCTCTTCGACCAGTTTGTCAATTTCATGCTGATAAGCGGCAATCACGTCCTGCGGCTGCGGGTTTGCGCCTAAATCGCGGTCAGCCTGCCAGCGTTCGAAACGTACATCAATTTTGCTCAGTTCGGCGGCGATCGCGTCTCCGTCTCGGCTTTCCCACAACGGTGCGGAAGGATCCTGGTCACTAAAAATCGTTAATGCACTCATGGTCAACCCTCTTATAAGAATGTTTCTAAGGCTATCTGATCAAAACGATTAACCTGCAGATGATCGCTGAGTTCATCAGCGTCATCGCGGATCAGCTGACAGGTATTCCAGCCCGCTAAACGCGCGGCGTCCAGCTCCTGACGAATGTCTGATAAAAAGAGTAAATCCTGCGGCGGCAATATCAGTTGTTCAGCGATGTTCTGATACGATTCCGTTTCACGCTTGGCACCGACGCGGGTATCGAAATATCTGCTGAACAGCGGCGTTAAATCACCGGCATCACTGTAGCCAAACAATAACTTTTGCGCGTCTACCGAACCTGAGGAATACACGCAAAGTTGCAGCCCCTCCGCTTTCCACGCTTCCAGCTGCGGCGCGACATCGGCATACAGATGTCCGCGAAAATCACCGTTTTCATAGCCGGTACGCCAGATGATGCCCTGCAATACTTTCAGCGACGTCGATTTCACGTCGTTATCCATATACGTAAAGAGCTGTTCGATCAGCGCCTCGACGCTGGCCTGTGGCCGGTCGATTTCAGCGCGTAAAGCGTCCAGGGCAGCGGCGACGTCCGGCTGTTCATGCTCATGGCGCAGGAAGTCGGCGAGACGCTGCCGGGCATAGGGGAATAACACCTGGTGTACAAAACGGATATCCGTGGTGGTGCCTTCAATATCAGTGACAATAGCGCGGATCATTTAGCCTCCAGCAGGCGACGTTGCAGTTCACACTGGAATAAAAACTCCAGCCCCTCCAGATGGCGGCGCGCTTCGGCCACATCCCGCCCCCAGCACGTCAGCCCATGGCCACGCAGCAAAAAACCATACTGCAACGGTGTGTGCTCCGCTGACGTCATGATCTTCTGCGCCAGCGCAGCAATATCCTGGCTGTTGTCGAAAATCGGGATCACCACCTGATCAAGGTGCGAGGTCTGGCCGCTGAGCGATTTCTGCATCTCATAACCTTCCAGCACCAGCACACCACTGCGTTCTGCCCGGGATAACACCGTCGAATTGACCGAATGGGTATGCAGCACCGCGCCTGTTTCAGGATAGCGGGAATACAGCATGGTGTGCAGCCCGGTTTCCGCTGAAGGACGACGTCCGCCGGGTGCCAGGCCACTGTCGAGTTCCACCCGCAGGAAATCTTCTGCGGTCAGTGATCCCTTGTCTTTTCCCGATTCAGTGATCAGGCAATGGGCATCGCCTTCGCGCACGGACATATTGCCGCCCGTCGCCGGGCTCCAGCCCTTCTGTCCAATCCAGTGACAGGCCGCCAGCAGCGCGCCCAGTTGCAAATTCTCTGTCATCGTATTCCTGAAAAGCTGTGGGTTGAGGGACGAAGTTCGGGATGAAACTGACGATATATTCAATGTTATGCGGCTTAGACCGAATTGGCATTTAGCCATCTAAGCGTCTCGATTGCCAAATATTAACATCGTGTTATATTGTGAGCAACATCGCTATTTGCACACCTGACGCCTGTCAGGTCAACGGTCCAGGAGTACTGACCCGCCATGAGCACAGCAGCACTGATCCCCGAAAGTAAACTTCCTGCTTTAGGCACTACCATTTTTACCCAAATGAGTGCGCTGGCGCAGAAACACAATGCCATTAACCTGTCGCAGGGTTTCCCTGATTTCGACGGCCCCGAATACCTGAAAAACCGTCTGGCTTATCACGTCAGCCAGGGCGCGAACCAGTACGCCCCGATGACCGGCACGGCACAGCTGCGTGAGGCAATTGCCACCAAAACCGAACAGATTTACGGCTATGCACCGGATGCCACCACCGACATCACCATCACGGCGGGTGCGACAGAATCGCTGTATATCGCCATCACCGCGCTGGTATCGGAAGGTGACGAAGTGATTGCTTTCGATCCGAGCTATGACTGCTATGCTCCGGCGGTAGAACTGGCGGGCGGCGTAATGAAACGTATTCAGTTGCAGCCACCGGAATTCAAAGTTAACTGGGCGGAATTCGCGGATCACATCACTGATCGCACAAAGCTTGTGATCATCAACACGCCGCATAATCCGTCGGCCACCGTCTGGAGCCACAGCGACATTGAGCAGCTCTGGCAGAGCATTGCGGATAAGCACATTTTCGTGCTGAGCGATGAAGTGTATGAGCACATCTGTTTTGCGCCGGAAGGTCACGCCAGTGTGCTGCGTCATCCGGAACTGCGTCAGCGCGCCATTGCAGTCTCGTCGTTCGGTAAGACGTATCACATGACCGGCTGGCGTGTGGGCTATTGCGTGGCACCGGCGATAATCAGCGCTGAACTGCGCAAGGTTCACCAGTACCTCACCTTCTCCATCACCACGCCGGTTCAGCTGGCGCTGGCGGATATGCTGCGTGAAGCGCCGGAACACTGGCAGGAATTACCGGCCTTTTATCAGGCTAAACGTGACCGTCTCGCGCAGGGGCTGGCTAACAGCCGTCTGAAGGTCTTGCCGGGTCAGGGCACCTATTTCCTGCTGGCCGATTACAGTGACGTTTCCGATTTAGATGATGTTGCATTCTGCCACTGGCTGACTGAACATGCCGGTGTGGCGGCCATTCCGATGTCGGTTTTCTGCGCCGCGCCTTTCCCACATAAACTGATCCGGCTGTGCTTCGCCAAACAGGAAGCTACACTGGACGCGGCTTCGGAGCGCCTGTGTCAACTTTAAAACTGTCCGTATTGCAACAGCCATTGGTGTGGCTGGACGGCGAGGCTAACCTCGCACACTTCGACGGCCTGCTCGGTGCCCTGACCGCACGTGACCTGATTGTCTTGCCGGAAATGTTCACCACCGGTTTCGCCATGCAGGCACCGGGCAGCGCATTGCCTGAATCGCGTGTCGTGCAATGGCTGCAACAGTGGGCGAAACAGCTCGGTGCAATGATCGGAGGCAGCGTGGCATTGAGCACCACGGAAGGCGCAGTGAATCGTTTTCTGCTGGTCGAACCGCAGGGTAAAGTGCATTTTTACGATAAACGCCACCTGTTCCGTATGGCGGGTGAACACAATTATTATGTGCCGGGAAAACGTCGTGAAATCGTGGAATGGCGCGGCTGGCGTATTCTGCCGCAAGTCTGCTATGACCTGCGTTTCCCGGTGTATTCACGCAACCGGCAGGATTACGATCTGGCACTTTACGTCGCCAACTGGCCGGCACCGCGCAGCCGCCACTGGCAGACATTGCTTGCCGCCCGTGCGATTGAAAATCAGGCTTATGTTGCCGGTTGCAACCGTGTCGGCCACGATGACAACGGCCATTACTACAGCGGTGACAGCCTGATTTTTAATCCGCAGGGTGAAGAACTGGCGCGTGCTGAGCCGGGCTCAGCGATGATTATCGATGCCGAGTTGTCGCTTGAAGCGCTACAGGATTACCGCGAAACCTTCCCGGCCTGGCGTGATGCCGATACTTTTTTGCTTCATGATTAAGAAGGTTTAGCGCTTAAACAGCCTTCACAAAAAAATGCCCCGGACGTCTCTGCCGGGGCATTTTTACTTTATACCGTTCTGTTGGGTGGCCGCCGCGGTTAATTTCCGCCGATAAAGTCCGCTTTACCAATATTCACGCCCAGATGGCGCAGAATGTTATACGCCGTGGTGATATGGAAATAAAAGTTAGGTATGGCAAATACTGTCACGTAGCTGTGTGCAGTAAATTTCATTTCACGGTTTCTGCCTTTCACCACGATCTCACGGGATTCATCGCCTTCCAGTTGCTGTGCGTCCACGCTTTCGATAAAACGCAGTGTGTTGGCGATACGTTCCTGCAATTGGGCAAACGTCACTTCGTTGTCTTCCATCGCCGGCGCGGTAATACCAGCCAGACGGGCAACCGCGCCTTTCGACATATCACTGGTGATCTGCACCTGACGCGCCAGCGGATACATATCTTCTGCCAGACGGGTATTCAGGACTTCTTCTTCTGATTTGCCGTTTTCCTTTGCCCATGCCTCGCCCTTTTCCAGTAATGCTGAAAGATTCTGTAAACCACGAACAAACTGTGCCGCTGTACTGCCATAAAGCGATGCTGACATGATGCTTCCTCAGTGAATAACGGGTTAGAACAACTTAGAACAACCGGCGCTACCTTAGCGCGTTCCGGTCTGAACAGCGTGACGTTTTATAGCAGTGAAGGATGGCGGAACGTCAGGTTTGCGACGTGCGCCGCTCTTTTTGTCAGCGCATGTAAAAACAACCCCCGGTGGATCAATTCTTGCATTTCCTACTCCCGCAAAAACATCTGACAGAGGACCCCTGATGACCATCACCTTTATTGCACACTCTACGCCCGAACCCGCGTTGTACGGCGCGATGGCAGCGATACTTGCTGAGCTACGCGCTTTGCCGCTGTGTCATTTTCCCGTCAGTCATGATGCGCAACGTTACCCGAATGCGCGCCAGCACGTGACGGCGCAGGGACAGGCAATAACCAGCGGGCTGGTGTGGCTGGAGCGCCTGACCGGGCGTGATGCGGGTGAGGAATCCGGCATTGAATCCCTGATTTATCGGGCACTTAAAGAAGATATCGTCGTGCCCTTGCGTGAACCGTTATCCGCAGAGTTGAACGCATTCATTACAGCACAGGGCATTGAAACTGAATCATTAACCGTGGTGCGCAATCAGGATAAATTCCAGCTGGAAGACTGCATCACCGGCAAAATTCGCAGTAACGGCTGGGGACGCGATGCCTTTGGCCGCTGGGCATTAGGTTCGGTTTCACAGCCGGTCATGCGGGCAGGAAAAACCCTGCGCGTGGCACTGGTGGGGGATGTTAGCGAGCAGCGCGACAGTTATCCGGCAATGCTCGCTGCACTGGGAGACGCCGCCGATGCACTGGCAATGAACATTGATGTTGTCTATGTGACATCCACGTTACTGGGCAGCCAGCTTGATTGCACACTGGCTGACGTCGACGGCATTATCTTCCCGGGCGCAACGATCACCCGCAGCGATGCGCAGGCCGGACCGCTGGCAACCGCCACCTGGGCACTGGAAAACCAGACCCCGGTGTTAGGGATTAATCAGGGCATGCATCAGATGATCACTGCGCTGGGGCAGAAAGTGCTCGGACAGGAACGTGTAGTCATGCACGGGCCGTCAACGCTCGGCAGCCTGCAAACCGGTTTACCGCTGGCCGAACACACCCAGCCCCGTCTGGGAAATCACCCGGTCATCACCCGCCGCGGCACCCTGCTGGCCAATAAAACGGGCAATGAATTTTTGCTGCGCTACAACCAGCGCCGCTATCTGAATCCGCATTTACTGGCGGAGCTTGAAAGCGCGGGGCTGAACGTTTCAGGGTATGACGAAAGTGGTGAACAGGCGCAGGCTGTTGAGCTGAACAATCATCCGTTCTTTATAGGCGTTCAGGGGCAACCGGAGCTGACGTCACGACGCGAGCGGCCCAATCCGCTGCTGATGGCGTTTCTGCAACAGGTGCGTCAGTGCAACCGTGACCGCGATGTCAGTCACGCCGCACTGACCAAAAGCGTGCGTTTAAAACATCCGCACAGGCTGATGGGCTGATGACGACGCCGTCTAACTGCCGCGATAGGTGGAGCAGGAATAAGGGCTGATCAGGAGCGGCAGATGGTAATGATCCTGTTCACCGGCGATCACCACATCAATGATCGCCGAGTGATAAAGCGTCTCACGACCGGTGGCGGCAAAATACGCGCCGATATCCGCACACAAGCGGTAATGCCCTGAGGCGACCGGTTCCGGTGTTAATTTTGCGGCACGACCATCGGCATCCGTTTGGGTTTCGCTGACAAGCGTGATGTTGTGCCCTTCCACCCTTTCCAGCCAGACGCGCACATTGGCCGCAGGCTGCCCTGACGACGTATCGAGAATATGGGTGGTGACTTTCGTTTTAGAAACAGAGGTCATGACTGAAATATCTCCTTTAAACGCAGCAAGGTAATTTCTTTGAGTTGTTGCGCCGTTTCGCGATCTTCATCGTCCGGTAAATTCTGTAGCCGCCGTTGCAGATTATCCAGAATCTGCTCTGCGCTGCGCCCTTTGGCGCGGATCAAAAATACCCGTCCGAAACGCTGTTCATAACGCAGATTACCGTCATGCAACGCATCAATCACTGCCTGCTGGCTGATATTGAGCGTCGCCTGTTCGCCACGGGAAAGCTGCGCTTCTTTGCCGGTGCCGCTGGCCCGTTCACCGATGCGCGGATGCGCAGACAGCGCGCGGGCAATGTCTTCCTGCGTCCAGTTGTCACAGGCCGCTTCGGCACAGCGCAGCACATCTTCCACAGAAGAATAAGGCCGCGCCTCACTGACCGTTTTCGCCCAGGCCGGAATACCGACCAGCGGGCGCAACAGGGAAACGGCTTCGGTTTCGGATAACGCATTGAACGCTTCCGGTGTCATAAATGTCCCTCACCAAAACTCAGCACAGTATTAATATATGCCTGCACCGCGAATGCCACGTCACCGGAGGTAACAGACTCATCGGGATGATGGCTGATGCCGTCTTTGCAGCGCACAAACAACATGCCGACCGGCCAGCATTCGGCGATAGCAATCGCGTCGTGCCCTGCGCCGCTTGGCAGCGACATCGCCTGTCCCTGCAAGTGTAAAACGCTCTGGCTGAGACGATGCTGTAAGCCGGCGTGACATTCCGTCGCGCTGATGGCGTAAAACTGTTCGGCGGTAAACGTCAGCCCGCGACGTACAGCGATATCACGGCCCTTCGCCAGCAGCGTTTCCAGCAGTGCCGATAAATCATCATCACGCGGTCCACGCACATCCAGCGACAATTTCACCTGCCCCGGAATGACATTCACCGCGCCCGGCAGACATTCCAGCGTACCCACGGTTGCCACCGTATTGCGACCGGTGGCGGTGGTGATGCTTTCGATGGCCAGTGTCCATTCGGCTGCCGCAGTCAGCGCGTCCTGACGCTGCCCCATTGGTACGGTGCCGGCATGACCCGCATGACCGGTGAATTCACAATTAAGGCGACGCGCGCCATTAATCGCCGTGACCACGCCGAGCGGCACGTCCGCCGTTTGCAGGCACGGGCCCTGCTCAATATGCAATTCCAGATAGGCGCAAAAATCGCTGACCGCACGCTGTGATGCGCCGATATTCAGCGGATCCAGCCCGACGTGACGCATCGCCTGAGCAACCGTAATACCCTGCGCGTCCTGACGTTCCAGCCAGTCGGCGGGCCAGGTGCCGGTCAGTCCGCGACTGCCAAGCAGCGTGATGCCAAAACGTGTGCCCTCCTCATCGCAGAACCCGACGATTTCCACCGCCATCGGTAAACGGATGGCGTTCTGATGCAAATGCGCCACCACTTCCAGCGCGGTCAGCACGCCGAGCGGGCCGTCATAACGGCCGGCATTACGCACGCTGTCAAGATGTGATCCCAACAAAATAGCCGGTGCCGACGCATCCAGCCCTTCATAACGCCCGCAGATATTGCCGACGCTGTCCTGCCAGACGCGCATCCCGGCGGCGCTCATCCATTCGCCCACCAGACGGTTGGCTTGCAAATGCTCCGGCGAAAGATACACGCGGGTCAGTTGCCCCGGCGTTTCGCTGATGGCGGCCAGTGCGTCGCAACGCGCCATCACCCTTTCAGCGGCAAGCTTTGCGCTTTCTGAAACCGCAGCCAGCGTAAAGGCTTCAGCCATTACTGACCTCCTGCGTAATGATCCCAGGCGGCCTGCGCCCCTGCGCCGTATTTCGACGCAAAGCCCAGACGGTTAAGCACCGCTTCCAGCGCCACCAGCGTCTGCAGCACACAGTCTTTACGGGCGTTGTAGCCCATGGTGCCGATGCGCCAGATTTTTCCGGCCAGCGGGCCAAATGACGTACCGATTTCAATGCCGAAGTCATTAAGCATGATCTGGCGAACCTGTTCGCCATGAACGCCCGGCGGAATGACCACGCCGAGCACGTTGCTCATGCGGTTATTCAGGTCACCGAACACTTCCAGTCCCATGCCCTGAATGCCGGCCAGTAATGCGCCACCGTGCAACTTGTGGCGTGCGATACCGGTATCCAGCCCCTCTTCCAGAATAATGCGTGCGCATTCGCGGGCTGCGAACAACATGCTGGTGGCTTCGGTATGGTGATTCAGACGCTCCGGCCCCCAGTAATCCATGATCATGCCCAGATCGAAATAGTTGGAGTAAATCATCTCTTCGTCACCGTCAGCGTGATCCGCCGTACGGATGCCCTGCTCGACGCATTTACGGCGGCGAATTTGTTCTTCAAAGCGCGGGCTGATGGTGACCGGTGAGCTGCCTGACGGGCCGCCGAGGCATTTTTGCAAACCGGCAGAAACGGCGTCCAGCCCCCAGGCATCGGTTTCCAGCGGATTGCCGCCAAAAGACGCCGTGGCATCGGAGTAGAACAGGACGCCGTGACGGCGGCAGATTTCCCCCAGTTGCTCCAGAGGCTGCAACATGGTGGTGGAGGTGTCGCCCTGCACGGTCAGCAGCCAGCGCGGTTTCACCGATTTAATCGCATCTTCGATTTGCTGCGGGTCAAACACTTCGCCCCACGGCGCTTCGAGGGTGTGCACTTCGGCGCGGCAGCGGCGGGCAATCTCGCACAGCAAATGACCGAAGCGGCCAAATACCGGCACCAGTACTTTGTCGCCCGGACGGATACCGGAAAGCAGCACGGCTTCAATACCGGCGCGTGAGGTGCCGTCGATCAGGAACGTCCACTGATTGTCGGTTTTATACAGCGCACGGTACAGCGCCATAACTTCGTTCATGTAGCCGGTCATCACCGGATCATATTGCCCGACCAGCTGGCTCGCCATCGCCCGCAGCACGCGCGGATCGGCATTGATGGGCCCCGGCCCCATCAGCAGACGGGTTGGCGGGTTGATTTGTCCGGGAGTAATGAAATCTGACATAGTTAATCCTTTACAATGTTAGCTTGCTGCAGCCTCATTTAAGCCGCGTACGGATGCGATAAATTGTCTCAGCTCGGGGGTTTGCGGATTGGCAAACAACGTCCGGCTTTCGCCCTGTTCCCACACGGTGCCCTGATGCATAAACACCACGCGGTCGCCCACTTCACGGGCAAAATTCATTTCGTGCGTCACCAGTACCAGCGTCATGCCTTCTTTCGCCAGTTGCTCGAGCACTTTCAATACTTCGCCGACTAATTCCGGATCCAGCGCTGAGGTGATTTCATCACACAACAGCACTTTCGGGTTCATGGCCAGCGCACGCGCAATCGCCACGCGTTGCTGCTGACCGCCGGAAAGGCTGGATGGGTAATAATCCATGCGATCCGCGAGGCCCACTTTCGCCAGCATCTGTGCGGCCAGTTCACGGCACTCGGCAGCAGACTTTTTCAGCACCCGGCGTGGTGCCAGCATGACGTTTTCCAGCGCGGTCATGTGCGGGAAAAGATTAAAACTCTGGAACACCATGCCAACGGAACGGCTGATATCACGCGCCTGGGAATCGCGGTCGGTAATGGTCATTCCGCCCAGTTTAATGCTGCCTTCCTGATAACCTTCGAGCCCGTTCATGCAGCGCAACAACGTGCTTTTCCCTGAACCGCTGCGACCGATGATCGAAATCACTTCGCCGCTGTCGATATCCAGATCCACGCCTTTCAGTACGTGGTTCTGGCCGTAAAATTTCTGAACCTGATTGATGGTGATCAGCGGCATTACTGTTTCTCTCCACGCAATGATTTTTCTAAATGCTGGCTGTAACGGGACAGCGGATAGCACATCAGGAAGTAGCCCAGCGCCACTAATCCAAACACTTTGAACGGCTGATAGGTCACGTTATTGAGCATGGTTCCGGCTTTGGTCAGTTCGACAAAACCGATAATCGAAGCCAGCGCGGTACCTTTCACCACCTGCACGGAAAATCCGACCGTCGGCGCAATAGCAATACGCAGCGCCTGCGGGGTGATCACCCGCCATAGCGTCTGGCCGAAATTCAACCCGAGACAGCGCGACGCTTCCCACTGGCCTTTCGGCAACGCCGCAATACTGCCGCTCCAGATATCCACCAGATAAGCGCTGGTATACAGCGTCAGCGCCAGCGCGGCAGCAGTCCACGGGCTGACGTTGATCCCGAACAGACCCAGCCCGAAGAAAGCCAGGAACAACTGCATCAGCAACGGCGTGCCCTGAAACAGCTCGGCATAAAGACGCACAAACCTTCCGGGCCAGCGGCGTTTGGTGAGACGCAGTAGCAACAACGGCAACGTCACCAGCGTGCCGCCAATAAAGGCAGTCAGCGACAGCAACAATGTCCAGCGCGCCGCCAGCAGGAGATTGCGCACAATGTCCCAGTCGGTAAAGGTCATCATGAGTTTTCACTCCCAAAGACACGGCGTCCGGCCAGCAGCAGCAACTGACGCATTGCGACGGACAGCATCAAATAGAACAACGTGGTGACCAGATACACTTCAAAACTGAGGAATGTACGCGACTGAATTAAGTTTGCGGCAAACGTCAGTTCTTCATAGGACACCTGCGAGACCACAGAAGACCCGAGCATCACGATAATGCACTGGCTGACCAGCGACGGATAAATGCGTTTCAGCGACGGCGGCAGCACGATACGCAGGAACGTCTGGCTGCGGGTTAATCCCAGCACACGTCCGGCTTCCCACTGGCCTTTCGGCGTCACCTGAATACCGGCGCGGATAATCTCCGTGCTGTACGCACCGAGGTTAATCAGCATCGCCAGCAGTGCCGCTTCACCGGCGGTCATTTTCAGGCCGATAGCCGGCAGGCCAAAGACAATGAAAAATAACTGCACCACAAACGGCGTATTACGGATGGCTTCGACATACACGCCCCATACCGCACGCAGGGTTTTATGGTTGCCGCAGCGGATGGCCGCGCCGCAAATGCCGATTGCGACACCGCCAACCGTTGCCATTACCGTCAGCTCAATGGTGGTCCATAAACCGGCCAGCAGTTCCGGCATATAAGGCCATAGCGCGCTAAAGTTAAGCTGATAGGTCATGAAAGATCTCCGTCAAACCCTGATTACGCGCCGATGGAAGCAGGCAGCGGTGCCTTCATCCATTTTTCAGACAGCGTATTCAGCGTCTTGTCTTTGATGCCTTCGGCGATCAGTGCATTCACTTTGTCTTTCAGCGCAGGTTCGTCTTTACGCAGACCCACGTAGCACGGCGAATCTTTCAGCATCACTTTGGAAACCGGTGCCTTGGCCGGATTCATGCGGGCAATGGCTGCCACCACCAGGTTACCGGTGGCGATGTATTCCACCTGACCGGACAGGTATGCAGACAGCGTAGTGTTGTTGTCTTCATAGCGCTGAATTTTGGCATCTTTCGGCGCCACGTCTGTCAGTGCCAGATCTTCCACTGCACCACGGGTCACGCCGATGGTTTTACCGGACAGCGCTTTCAGGTCGGACAGTTTGTCCCCCTGCGCACCAAACACGCCGAGGAAGAACGGTGCGTAGGCATTGCTGAAATCGATGACTTTTTCGCGCTCAGGATTTTTACCCAGGCTTGAAATCACCAGATCGACTTTATCCGTTTGCAGATAAGGTACGCGGTTGGCGCTGGTGACCGGCACCAGTTGCAACTTAAGTTTCATCTTATCGGCCAGATAATGTGCCATATCGATGTCATACCCTTCCGGCTGCAAGTCCTTGCTCACCGAACCAAACGGTGGGAAATCCTGAGGAACGGCCACGCGCAGTACGCCGCGTTTCTGAATATCCTGTAACTGATCGGCCATGACGGCAGATGCCTGAAGCACCAACATTGCCGCACCTGCCCACATCAACAGCCGTTTGTTCATGTTCATAGATTATCTCCGGTGAAAGGTTTTTGAAACGATAGATTCTTATATTTATAACTCTGCAACGAATGTGCCAAAACCAGCACAGCGAAAAAAATGCGGACAAAATCACGGTACCACAAGGAATTAGAAAATTGAGGATACGATCAGGAGGGATTTTTTTGCCCTGAATCAGGGCAAAAGGACTGAAAATAAGAAAATCATGACGCACTAAAAATGTGCAAAGGCACCAGAAAAGCGCTCAGTTTGTTCTGCAAACGGGAATCAGCGCTGCTCAAGCTCATCCAGATCGTTATACAAATCGCTTATCTGATGAATGCGCTGCCGGCCTGAGGTGAGCATCTCGTGCAGCAATGCGTTGCTGAGTAAATTCGCCAGACTCATGGCGGAAGAATAGCTGTCAAACGCCGATACGCTGTCGAGAGGCGCGGCCAGATGCCAGGTTGCCAGTGGGATCAGCGTCTGGGCCTGCGGCTCGCAGATCAACAACACCGGCACGCCCATCGTCTGTAATTGCGTGAGAACTGCCTTCGCCATGCGCGGCCTGCGGCGGAAGGCAACGAAAATCACCACATCCTGCACAGTCAGATCCACCAGTTCTTCAGCCAGCGTCTGGCCCGGTTGCGGCATCATCATCACGCCAGTGCGTACCTGAATCAGTTGCTGACGCAAATGCAGCGCCACCGGATAACTGTTGCGAAAGCCCAGCAGGCGCACCTGCCGCGCCTGACTGAGGGCGGCGATCAGCGCGCCAAACTGTACGCCATCAATCTGATTAATCCACTGCGTCAGGTTGGCCATTTCCTGCTTATAATGCCGCGATAACAAAGTGTTGCCCTGCACCGCATCGCGACTGTCCGTCAGCGGCATACCGCTCTGGCGCAGGGTGCGCATTTCATCGCGCATGTCACGGTAACTCGGATATCCCAGGCGCTTGAACAGCCGGCTGACCGTGGCTTTCGACACGCCGCTCAGCCGTGCCAGTTCGGCGCTGTTATAACTCATCAGGTCGTCAATACTGGCAAAAATAAAGTCGGCCACCCGCTGTTCCTGCGGCGTCAGCTCTGCGTAATGGTCACGCAGACGTTCATCAATCTGTTTCATCCCCGTCCCTTTTGTAACCAATGTTTCAGCGGAACATACCATGCACTATGCTTGCCAATGCAAGCTAAATTATGAGTGAAAGCGTGAAGATTCTGCCGATGTGGAACACCTCTTGCTTAACTTTATCCCTACGCGCCCACATCCCTGCATGCGCGGGCAGCATAAAAAAAGCGTTTCAAAAAGGACATCGCATGATTAACAGTAACAGCGCGCCGCTGGGCATGGCGGTCACACCCCATCATCTGGCGAGCCAGAGTGCGCTTGCAGTATTGCGCGAAGGCGGCAATGCCATCGAGGCGATGGTGGCGGCGGCCGCGACAATTGCCGTGGTCTATCCGCACATGAACGGTCTGGGCGGCGATGGCTTCTGGCTGATTGTGCCACCGCAGGGAAACCCGGTGGCAATAGATGCCAGCGGTGCCGCAGGCTCCCTCGCCACTCTCGATTTCTATGCCGGTGAAACGCATATTCCGCATCGGGGACCGAAAGCCGCGCTGACAGTCGCAGGCACTGTCGGCGGCTGGCAGGAAGCGCTGAATGTGTCGGCTGAATTTGGCGGCGAGCAAAAACCGCTCTCCCGCCTGCTGCGTGATGCCATTCGTTACGCTGCTGACGGCATTCCGGTAACGGCCTCGCAGGAAGCTGCGACCCGTGCCAAACAACACGAACTTGAAAATTTCAGCACCTTCGCCGACGTTTTTCTGCCTAATGGCGATGTCCCCCGCGCCGGAAATCGCTTTACCCAGCCGCAGCTGGCGCAGACATTATCGATGCTGTGCGAGGACGGGCTGAACAGTTTCTATCGTGGTGAGCTGGCCGACAATATGGCCGCCGACATGGAAAAGCTCGGCATGCCGGTCACCCGCGCTGATCTCGCGGCTTACAAGCCTCAGCGTCGTGTGCCGCTGCGGCTCAAACACAGTAAAGGCGAAATATACAACCTGACACCGCCGACGCAGGGGCTGGTTTCACTGGCGATCCTCGGCCTGACTGACCGCCTGCCGCTGGAAACCCTGGATGAAAGTGCGACGATTCATAGCATTGTTGAGGCCACCAAACTGGCGTTCGGCCTGCGTGACCGTTTTATCACCGATCCGCGCATGATGACGCAGGATGCCCAGAGCCTGTTGGATCCCCAATATCTGGATGCCCTCGCCACACGCATCAAACCCCACAGCGCTGCCGACTGGGGCAAAGGTAAAGGACCGGGCGATACCGTCTGGATGGGTGTGATGGACAGCAGCGGACTGGCTGTTTCTTTTATCCAGAGTATTTATCACGAGTTCGGCAGTGGCGTGGTGCTGCCGGGCAGCGGCGTGTTGTGGCAAAACCGTGGCGCGTCCTTCAGCCTCGATGCAGGGCATTTACTGGCGCTGGCGCCGGGCAAACAACCGTTCCATACCCTTAATCCTGCCGCCGCACGCTTATATGACGGGCGCACGATGGTTTACGGCTCAATGGGGGGAGACGGACAGCCGCAGACGCAGGCCGCCGTGTTTATCCGCCATGTGGTCCAGGGACAATCGTTACAGCAGGCGATCAGCGGCCCGCGCTGGCTGCTTGGCCGTACCTGGGGCGAGAGTTCGGATTCACTGAAACTGGAAAGCCGTTTTGCCTATCCGACGCTGGCGGGCCTGAGACAGCGTGGTCA
This sequence comes from Rahnella sp. RFA10(1/100), assembly GCF_004195115.1. NCBI lineage: Bacteria > Pseudomonadati > Pseudomonadota > Gammaproteobacteria > Enterobacterales > Yersiniaceae > Rahnella > Rahnella sp. RFA10(1/100). The sequence continues at coordinate 33,129 of NZ_SEWR01000009.1, read as the reverse complement.
CGACGTCGAACTGTTGCCAGATTTCAGCGAAGCCGTCGGCCACGCTGGCGCGATCGTCCGCCATACCAACGGCATGTTTGAAGGGGCCTCCGACCCGCGCAGCAACGGCAGCGCAGCCGGATTTTGATCAGAGTTCGCTCATGAAAATTGATAAGGAAGCAGCATGAAAGAGACATCCGCAGCGACCAGCTGGGCCGCCTATATCTGCCAGATGGAATCCGTTCTGGCGCTGGAACTCGACGACGCACGTCGTCAGGAATTGCTGGTGCAGTTCAGCCGCATCGCCCAAATGGCGCAACCCCTGATGGATTTACCGCTCGATGCCCGACTGGAGATTGCCGGGGTATATCGCGCATGAAATCGCTTGATCACTTTACGATAAGCCAGTTACATCGGGCACTTGCGCAGGGGGATATCTCCGCCAGAGAAATAGCCACTTTCGCGCTTGATGCCATTGAACAGGCGAATCCGGTCATCAATGCTTATACGCATATCACCCGTGAACGCATGCTGAGTGAAGCTGCAAAAGTTGATAAAATCCGGGCCAGCGGCGCAACATTGCCTCCGCTGGCGGGTATTCCTTATGCAGTGAAAAACCTGCTGGACGTGGCCGGGGAAGTGACGCTGGCAGGCGCAAGCCTTAACAGCAACAATGCCGCCGCACGTCAGGACGCCTGGACGGTTTCACGCCTGACCTCACAGGGTGCAATGCTTTCCGGCATGCTGAATATGGATGCTTACGCGTACGGCTTCACCACGGAAAACAGCCATTATGGCACCACCCGTAACCCGCGGGATCTGTCGCGTGTGGCCGGAGGCTCTTCCGGCGGTTCAGCCGCTGCCGTCGCTGCCGGGCTGGTACATTTCAGCCTCGGCAGCGATACCAACGGTTCGATCCGCGTGCCGTCCTCGTTAAGCGGTATTCTGGGCCTGAAGCCCACCTTCGGGCGGATTTCACGTCGCGGCAGCCAGCCGTTTGTTGCCAGCCTCGATCACATCGGGCCGATGGCCCGTTGCAGCGAAGATTTGTCGCAGGTTTATGATGCCATTCAGGGCACGGATCCGCAGGATCACTTCCAGGCCGATAAGCCTGTGACCGGGACATTTTCACTGCTTAAACGCGGGCAGGAAGGTTTGCGCAGTGCCGTTTTGGGCGGATATTTTTCCACCTGGTGCGATGATCACGCCAAAGTAGCCGTAAGTCAGGTCGCGCAGGCACTGGGAGCGCAGGAAGAAATTGAAATGCCACAGGCCGAACTGGCGCGTTCCGCTGCGTTTATTATCAGTGCGTCGGAGGGCGGCAATCAGTATTTGCCAAAACTGCGCAGCATACCGGAACAGTTTGAGCCGCTGTCGCGCGAGCGCTTACTGGCGGGGGCGATGATCCCGGCGGCATGGTATGTTCAGGCACAGCGTTTCCGTCAGCAGTTTCAACAGCAAATCTTGTCCTTGTTCGATCATTGGGACATTCTGATCGCGCCTGCCACACCGTGTCCGGCGACCCTCATTGGTCAGGAAACCTTTCACATCAACGGTCAGGATCTGCCAACGCGCGCCAGTATGGGTATGCTGACGCAGCCGATTTCGTTCCTCGGCCTGCCGGTGGTAACGGTGCCGGTCACCACATCAACCGGTCTGCCGATAGGATTACAACTGATAGCGCCACCGTGGCGCGAAGACCTTTGCCTGCGCGCTGCCCGGGCGCTTGAGCAGCAGGGGATCGTGAAAGTGAGCAGTTCTCCGGTGATGCCCGCCTGACAGCCTGCATCTCCGTTTTCCAGGGTGAAGTGAAAAGAGTAAAGAGAGTCACTATGAAAACTGAACATATCGACCGCCCGGCGATCCTTGCCGAAATGAACGCGGCATTTTATCGCTATGAACAGGCGCTGATCACTAACGATACCGCCGTCCTCGACGAACTGTTCTGGCACGACCCGCGTACCGTGCGCTACGGCGCGGGAGAAAATCTTTACGGCATTGACGCCATCCGCGCATTCCGCATAGCACGATCGTCACAAGGGTTAGACCGGGAACTGGTCAATACCACCATCACCACTTTTGGCGACGACATGGCGGTCGCCAGTACGGAATTCCGCCGGGAAGGCAGCGACAAGATTGGCCGTCAGCAGCAAACGTGGGTGAAGATGCCAAGTGGATGGAAGATTGTGGCGGCCCATGTGAGTCTGATGGTTTGACCGAACCATTGGGCGGTTCAGCTTTGGAAAGCTGAGGAAACTTTTTTCCGGTTTCACCGAAGGGGAGTTTTGGTTACCACCGAGGGGAAATCTGAACGGTGATAATTTCGGTTTCTCAATAATAGCGATCACTTATCGCGCTGCGCCGAAACCGCCCAAAAGGGGAAAGTGCTTTTCCCCTTTTGGATTTCCCTACGCTTTTTCAACACGCGCTTCGCTCGCTGGCTATGTTCCAGTTACCACCGTGACAGGCTGGAAATCTTGCCGCTCTGCGGTTCCTTCTCTCGGTCTTCGAGCCATAGGTCTCGAAGCCGCTCCGTTCAGCAAGATTTCTGAATCGCCCGTGGGCTTTTTAAAAAAATATAGTGAGGTTGTGAAGTTGAAGCCTGAGGCCGGTTCCAAAATCGCGCCGGAGGAGAGGTGGAAAACCGCGCGTCTTTTTGCGCGGGTTGTAACCCGAACGGAGGGCACCGCGGAGCGGCGGGATTTTGCGGCTATCGCTATGGCTTATGAAACATAGCCAACGAGCAGAGCGCGCAGTGAAAGAGCCTGGGATTCTTAAGGGGTGCGGCGATAGGCGCCCCTTAAGGCCAGTTTGGGCGGCGAGCCCAAGGTTTTGAATTTGAATTTGAATTTGAATTTCGGGATTAAACACCGAAATGTTTAACCCAGTGATCCGCAATGTCCTGCCGTTTACACACCCATACCTTCTCATGTGACCCGATGTAATCGAGAAACCGCTGTAAAGCCCGAAACCGCCCCGGGCGGCCCAATATCCGGCAGTGCATCCCGACCGACATCATTTTCGGCGAGGTTTCGCCTTCTTCGTACAACACGTCAAACGTGTCTTTCAGATAAGTGTAAAACTGCTCACCCGTGTTGAACCCCTGCGGGGAGGCAAAACGCATGTCGTTGGTTTCCAGCGTGTAGGGGATCACCAGATGCTGTTTCGTTTCACCATTTTCCAGTTTGACCGGCGTCCAGAACGGCAGATCATCGCCGTAATAATCGCTGTCATACTGGAACCCACCCGACTCTACCACCAGCTGGCGCGTATTCGGGCTGTCGCGTCCGGTATACCAGCCGGACGGTGCTTTGCCGAACAAATCGCGCAGAACGGTAATCGCTTTTTGCATGTGCTCCGCCTCCCCGGCTTTGCTCATGTCCTGATAATGGATCCAGCGCCAGCCATGGCTGACGACGTCGTAATCCGCCGCCTTGATCGCGCTGACGATTTCCGGATTGCGTGCCAGTGCCATCGCCACGCCGAAAACGGTCAGCGGTAAGCCGCGTTTCTGAAACTCATTGTGGATGCGCCAGAAACCGGCACGCGAGCCGTATTCGTACAGCGAATCCATCGACATGTGGCGGTCAGGGAAACTGGCGGCACCGATGATGTCCGATAAAAATTGTTCGGAACCTGCATCACCATGCAAAACGTTGTTCTCGGCACCCTCTTCATAATTGAGAACAAACTGCACCGCAATGCGGGCGTTGCCCGGCCAGTTGGCATGCGGCGGGCGTCCGGCGTAACCGATTAAATCGCGCGGATAGGCATCCGTAAAACCGTACTCAAAATCAGACATAATTATCTCTCAGATTCAGCCCGGCAAAGCGGCCAGACAAGGGTTTTTCAAGGGGATAATCCAGATCACCATGTTTACCGGTCGTCAGACGCAGAGCAGCCAGTGACTCGACCATTTTGACCGCCGCGCTGACGCCGTCGATTACCGGCATATTCAGCTCGAGTGTCAGTTCCTGCGCCAGATCAGCCATTCCGCCACAACCGAGGACAATCGCTCCGCTGCCGTCAGATTTTTTCGCCGCGATACACTGCCTGCGGACTTTTTCCTGCGCCAGCCCGCTGCCGTCTTCCAGCGATAGCACCGGCAGATCGATAGCGTGTAAAGCCGCGCAATGGCGTTCGAATCCATATTGATGCAACAAATGCCGGGCGATTGTCAGCGTACGCGGCAAAGTGGTCACGATAGAAAATCGCGTCGCCAGCATCGTTGCCAGATGCATCGCCGCTTCGGCAATACCGATCACCGGTGCACGCGCCAGCTCGCGGGCGGCCAGTAATCCCGGGTCACCGAAACAGGCAATAATATGCCCGTCGACACCGGCATCGCGCCCCGCTTTTATCTGCTGTAATACGCCGAGCACGGCAATCGCTTCATCGAAATGCCCTTCAATTGACGGTGCACCTTCTTCAGGGCAAACGGCCAGAATGTTTGTTTCCGGCGCCGCAACCGAACGGGCTGTTTGTGCCATGATCCCGGTCATCGCCTGGCTGGTATTCGGGTTGATCAGTTGTATACAAAGTGATTTGACCATCAGCCTGATTCCTTGCCGGTAACGGGTTTGTGCGTGGCAAAAATCTGCGCAAAATCGGGTGTCTGCCCGCTGTGCTGCTCAAAGTGCAGGCTGGCCACGATGCTGTCGAAATGGTGTGCCATGCTCGCGGTCAGCCCGGCAACATCGCGTTTTTTCAGCAGTTCAATAAGGTCATCATGGTCATGACAACGGCAACCCTGCTGCCACGGTGCACCCCAGGCGGCAATTGCCAGCGAGGAACGCAGGGTCAGTTGCGAGACAGACTCAGTAAGTACTTTATTACCGGAAATGGCCTGAAGCTGAACGTGGAACGCGGCGGAAAGGCGGATCGCAGCGGCACCATTACGTTCATCGTGAGCACGCTTTTCTTCCTGCACCAGTTTTTTCAGCGCCACCAGATGTGGCGACTGGCAATGAGCAATGACCAGCGGCAGGTTGGCGCACTCCAGGATTTTACGGGTCGCGAACACATCGCGCGATTCTTCCGCATCCGGGGTGGTGACATGCGCACCACGCTTGGGCAATAACGTCACCAGTTGCACTGCGGCAAGGCGCTGCAGGACACGGCGGATCCCCGTGCGGCTGACTGAAAACACCTCTGCCAGCGCTTCTTCCGGCAATTTGCTGCCCGGTAAAAGCTGGTGTTCCACGATAGATTTCACCAGCGCGTTATAAATATGGTCGTCCTTATCCTCGGTAAAATAGGCCGTATTCAGCCCGTTCCAACTGGTCATTGCCGTTACTCCGTATACCGTTCGAGAGATTAATCGTATACATGAAAGTGATTTTTTGTATACAAAAAATGAAATTTGGCCTGATTCATGCAGTGCTCCTGTGACTGCTTTTTAACTTTGGACAGCCGGCAGCCGGCTTCCGACTTTCACATGTTGTTTATGACAGGAGCACGATTTATGCCAAATCAGGAAATCACCTCCGCCACGGCGCCATCTGAACAGAGCGCCGGGATCATCAAACCTTATTACAGCCCGAAGCTGTGTAACGATGATTTAGCACCGACGCGTGACCAAAACTGGAGCTGGTACAACATATTTTCTTTCTGGATGTCCGATGTACACAGTATGGGCGGCTATGTTGTAGCCGCGAGCTTCTTTACGCTCGGCCTGACCAGCTGGCAGGTTTTGCTGTGTTTGCTGTGCGGGATTTGTATCGTGCAGATTTGTGCCAATCTGGTGGCGAAACCAAGCCAGCAGGCCGGTGTACCTTACGCGGTGATTTGCCGTCAGGCATTTGGCGTGTTCGGGGCGAATATTCCGGCAGTGATCCGCGGGCTGATCGCTTTCGCCTGGTACGGCATTCAGACCTATCTGGCGGCTAACGCGTTAATGCTGGTATTGCTGAAGTTCTTCCCGTCGCTGACGCCAATGACCCTCCCGCACTGGCTGGGATTGTCGGCGCTGGGATGGGTATGTTTCGGCATCATGTGGGTATTGCAGGCGATGGTGTTCTGGCACGGGATGAGCGCAATTAAGCGTTTTATCGATGTGGCAGGCCCGGCGGTGTATGTCGTTATGCTGCTGCTGGCGGGTTGGATCCTGTATAAAACCGGCCTGAGCAATATCTCTTTCACGCTGTCGACTAAAACCCTGACCGCCGGCCAGCAAGGCTGGGAGATGCTGACCGCCACAGCGCTGGTGGTGTCTTACTTCTCCGGTCCGTTGCTGAACTTCGGCGACTTCTCACGTTACGGCAAAAGCATGGGCGAAATCCGCCGCGGTAACCGCTGGGGCCTGCCGTTTAACTTCCTGCTGTTCTCGATTGTGACCGTCGTGATCGTTTCAGGGACACAATCCCTGTTCGGGCAGATGATCACCGATCCTATCGAAACCGTCAGTCGTGTTGGCAACAGCGTTGCGGTGGCACTTGGCCTGCTGACGATGATTATCGCGACCATCGGTATCAATATCGTGGCGAACTTTGTTTCACCGGCATTCGACTTCTCTAACTGCTCACCGCAGAAAATCAGTTTCCGTACCGGCGGGATGATCGCTGCTGTCGGTTCTGTTCTGCTGACACCGTGGAACCTGTTTCAGTCACCGGAAATCATTCACTACACGCTGGATGTACTGGGATCGTTCATCGGACCCTTGTTCGGGATTTTACTGGCCGATTATTACCTGATTAAGCGCGGGCATATGGATGTGGATGCGCTGTTTAATGCCACGCCTTCGGGTCGTTATTGGTATCGCAACGGATTCAACCCGAAAGCGATTGCCGCGCTGGTGCCCGCCGTGGTGATCGGTCTGATTATCAGCTTTACGCCAGGCCTGCATCAGGTCGCGAATTTTAGCTGGTTTATCGGTGCGTTTCTGGCCGGTGGCTTTTACCGTTATATCGCCCGTCATGACCGTGCAACCAGCGGCGAAATGCGCTTTATGAAGACTGAGGTGGAATAAATAAATCGGTACGACAGGGAAGAAAAAAGCCAGGATGGCTGAAACGACGAAGCCCTGAGTGATTTCTCACTCAGGGCTTCTGAATAGTGGCGGAACGGACGGGGCTCGAACCCGCGACCCCCTGCGTGACAGGCAGGTATTCTAACCAACTGAACTACCGCTCCGCGCTGTGTTCTGGTTAAGAACGGAGCGGATATTAAGGAATGGCTGCCTTTACGTCAATGCTTTTCCTGATATTTTCAATCAACCGCACAGTTTTTCCGCAGTCTGGTGCGTTTCAATCCGAAAGACCGGATAAGCGGCTTACGAACGCCATAAACAGTTACCGCCCTTTTTAACCACTAAATCTAAACGTTCTTCATGCCACGCCAGTTCCTGCTCTGTGGCAGCGATAACTTTCAATCCGGAGGCTGGCCGCGCCACGCGCTGGATCCCTAATCCGTCCGCGCCGGTATTTTGCTCGCCTTCGTGGCTGAATTTAATGCTGGTCTGGCCGCCGGTCATCATCAGATAAACTTCGGCAAGAATTTCGGAGTCAAGCAACGCGCCGTGCAGCGTACGCTTGCTGTTGTCGATCAGGTAGCGATCACTCAGCGCATCGAGATTGTTACGCTTACCGGGGAACAGCTTACGCGCCATCGCCAGGCTGTCGGTAATTTTACAGAACGTTTCGGTTTTCGGCAGGTCACGGCCGAGCATGTCGAACTCGTAATCCATAAAGCCGATATCAAACGTTGCGTTATGAATGACTAATTCGCCGCCGCGAATGTATTCAATAAAATCGTCAGCGATGTCGGCAAACGTCGGTTTATCGGCGAGGAATTCATCACTGATGCCATGAACGCCAAAAGCCTCCGGATCCACCAGACGATCGGGTTTGAGATAAACATGGAAATTACGCCCTGTCAGGCGACGGTTAATCACTTCAACAGCACCGATTTCGATAATCCGGTGCCCTTCATAGTGGACGCCGAGTTTATTCATACCGGTAGTTTCGGTATCGAGGACGACGATCCTGTTAGAGGTGTTTTGTAAATCCATGGCTCATTATCCAACGCTGACAGTCAGTTGCAGAAACGATCTGCCCGGCACGAAAATAAAATCTCGCGCCAGGCACTTTAGCTTACGCAGGGATTTGCTGTGTAATGCAGTGGATGTTACCACCGCCCAGCAAAATTTCACGGGCAGGAACGCCGGTGATTTTGTACTCAGGGTACATTTCAGCCAGTAAATTCCCGGCCTGCTGATCCGTTGTCGCATCCAGCAGCGGGAAGATGATGTGGTTATTGCTGATCAGGTAATTGACGTAAGACGCCGCAAGCCGGTTGCCTTCCACACGCTCAATGGCCGTGCCCGGCAACACGCCGACAGTTTCTTCCGCAGTAGCATGCATGACAGGAGGTGAGGGCATTTTCCAGATTTTCAGGCTGCGACCTTGAGCATCTTTCGCCGCTTCCAGCACTTTCAACGCCGCCGCAGAACGCGCGTATTGCGGATCTTGCTCGTCGTCAGTCCAGTGCAGCGCCACTTCGCCCGGACGAACAAAGCAGCACATGTTGTCGATGTGCCCGTCAGTTTCGTCATTGAACACGCCGTCTTCCAGCCAGATAAATTGCTTCACGCCGAGGTATTTCTGCAACTGCGCTTCTATTTCAGCTTTCGAAAGATGAGGATTACGGTTCGGATTGAGCAGGCATTCTGCGGTGGTCAACAAGGTGCCTTCGCCGTCAACATGAATGGACCCCCCTTCCAGCACCAGGTCTGTCGACACATAGGGAATGTGCTGATAGTTCGCCACCTGACGGGCAACCCGTTGATCGCGTTCCCAGCTCGAATACAGACCGCCGTTGAAGCCGCCCCAGGCATTGAATGTCCAGTCGATAGCCAGACGCTCGCCTTGCGGATTGACCACAATCGTCGGGCCGGTATCACGCATCCAGGCATCGTCGCTTTCCATTTCCACCAGGGTAATCTGCGCCGGCATCACTTCGCGTGCGTTGGCCATTTCTGCTGCCGGAACCGCCATAAATACTGGCGTTTGAGTCGCAATCGCTGCCGCCACATTGGCGAAAGCCAGCTGTGCCGGACGTCCGTTGGAGCGCCAGTTATCGGTGCGGTAAGGCCAGATCATCCAGACAGCCTGCTGCGCGGCCCATTCAGCGGGCATCACAAAACCTTCAGCCTGAGGATTGATATCAATAGAAGACATCAGTTATTTCCTTGTTGAACCGTCGGATGTCGCGATGGCGCCATACATTTCAGGACGGCGGTCGCGGAACAGACCCCACGATGCGCGTTGTGCAGCGATAGCATCCAGATCAAAGGTATGAACCAGCACAGCTTCGTCGGTTTTGTTGGCTTGTTCAACCAGCGCACCGGTTTGATCAGCAATGAAGGAAGAGCCGTAGAAGGTCATTTCATAATCAGGAATAAATTTGCTTTTTTCCGTGCCGATACGGTTAGAGGCAATCACCGGCACAAGGTTAGCCGCAGCGTGGCCCTGCTGAACACGGGTCCAGTGTGGCTGGCTGTCGATTTCCGGATACGCCGGTTCAGAACCAATCGCCGTCGGATAGAAGATGATTTCCGCACCCTGCAATGCCAGGCAACGTGCGGTTTCCGGGAACCATTGATCCCAGCAGATGCCTACGCCGATTTTCGCATAGCGGGTGTTCCACACTTTGAAACCGGTATCGCCCGGAATGAAAAATTGTTTTTCCTGATAGGCCGGTCCGTTAGGAATATGCGTTTTGCGATAGACATCCAGCACACTGCCGTCAGCATCAATCATGACCAGCGAGTTGTAATAAGCATTATTGCACTTCTCAAAGAAGCTCAGAGGAAGCACCACTTCCAGTTCTTTTGCCAGTGCGGAGAAATGACGAATGAGCGGGCTGTCAGTCAGTTCTTGCGCCAGACTGTAATGCTCAGGGCTCTGATCAATACAGAAGTAAGGCGCAGCAAAAAGTTCCTGAATCAGAATAACTTGCGCACCCTGGTTATGGGCCTGGCGAACCAGCTTTTCGGCGTTAACAATATTCTTTTCCAGATCCCAGCTGCAGCTCATTTGTGTTGCAGAAACCGTTACATTTCTCATCAGACATCCTTAAAGCATTGAAAAATTGGCAGTGAAAAAACCATGAAAGGCTCGACTCGCTCAGAGTTTTGAACTGGCACTCTGCATTTTCCTATTATATTGCAAATGACAGCGCTCTCCAGCCAAAAGAGTGGTGAATGCCTGTATAACCTGCACCAAAGGCACCTCTTCGTCTCTCTTTCAGACAGTTATACCCCAAGATAGTGCTGTGCCCGGTACGCCGGTTTATGTCAAACTTGGCGTTTACTTTTGATGACAGAGCCTGCCAGAAATGACCAAACAGGTAGAGATTTTCACCGATGGCTCCTGCCTGGGTAACCCGGGCCCCGGCGGTTTTGGTGCGATTTTACGCTACAAGCAACACGAAAAAGAGTTCAGTGCGGGTTTCCGTCTGACCACTAATAACCGTATGGAAATGATGGCGGCGATTGTGGCGCTTGAAGCGCTGACGTCGCCGTGTGAAGTGACATTGAGCACCGACAGCCAGTATGTACGCCAGGGGATCACGTCGTGGATCCACAACTGGAAAAAACGTGGCTGGAAAACCGCGGATAAGAAACCGGTAAAAAACGTCGATTTATGGAAGCGTCTCGATGCCGCGATCCAGACACATGAACTAAAATGGATGTGGGTGAAAGGTCACGCAGGACACCCTGAAAATGAACGCTGTGATGTACTGGCTAAAGAAGCAGCGGGAAATCCGACCCTGGATGATGTGGGCTATCAGGCGGAGAATTAAACGGCTGCGCGCTGGCTATTCTGCGATGAAAAAGGACGGTTGAAAACGGTGATAAAATGCATACCTACCGGGTATAAGCTGCGTTTTTTCGTCCGTTTTCGTCTTGTCTGACCTCAGCTTGTTCGTTAATTCCTGCCTCAGTCAGTCCCGGTGTTCTTTGCGGTAACTCTTCGTCGCGCCCACAGCCTGCGGGATTTTTTGCTTTTGCGCCGTGACTTTTTTCGCTGTCGGTGTCAGCGGGAAGGTCCGTTTGCGGGCAATAATCAGCGTCATGCAACCCAGTGCAGGAAGGTGCGTACTCAGTAATTTACCGCCATTCTTTTTCCACGGCAGAACATGAAAACGCCGGTGCACTATCACTTCATAATTAAGTAGCGAAAGCCAGTCAAGCAGACGCATTTGGGTAAACAGGCGACTGCTGTACGGCTGACGCTTACGAAAGAGCGGCATCAGTTTGCCTATCCCCAGCAGACTGAGCGGATTAAAGCTGCTGAGTACCATCCAGCCATCATCAATCAGTACGCGATCGACTTCACGCAGAATACGGTGCGGGTCGTCCGCGTAGGCCAGCGTATGGCTGAGCAGGCAGGCATCCACGGATTTTGCCGCGAAAGGCAAATAGTAGGGATCCCCCCGCACATGCAGCCCCTCGCCTTCGGGCGCGAAGTTCACCTGATGCGAGATTGGACAAGCCTGCGTATCGATTCCGGCACTTAATGCGCCGATTTTCAACAGGTGGAAACCGTAGAGTTTCCCCCACCAGGGTTGCAGTTGTTGCTCAAGCGCGGCACGGTAGTAGTCGCCGCACGGGATCTCATCCCAGCAAGCCGGAGCAACAATGGTCTTACGGGCGCGGGCTGGTCGCATAGTTTGTTATCTTCTTTCAAGCAGTTGCCAAAGAGAGGTTGCCATGAATCTTATCAGTATTCCTGCGTTGCAGGACAATTACATTTGGATGCTCGATGACCAGCAAGGACATTGCGTGATTGTTGATCCCGGAGAAGCTGCCCCTGTTTTAACCGCACTGAAAAAGGCGAATTTAACCCCGACAGCTATCCTTCTGACACATCACCATCACGACCATGTGGGAGGCGTTGATGAGATTTCGAGCCATTTTCCGGGTCTGAAAGTGTACGGACCTCACGAAACTGAGAATAAATTTCGTCAGATTAGTCTTAAAAACGGTGATAAATGTGTTATTGGCGGTGTGGAATGGCAGATCTTTGCTACGCCAGGTCATACGCTTGGTCATATTTCATACTATAGCGCGCCTTATCTTTTTTGTGGAGACACGATGTTTTCCGCCGGATGTGGCCGTTTGTTCGAAGGGACGCCAGAGCAAATGTACCAGTCGTTTCAACGGCTAGCGGCGTTGCCCGATGAAACATTAATCTGCGCTGCGCACGAGTACACTCTCTCAAATCTTAAGTTTGCGCGTGCTATTTTACCTGAGGATGATGATATCCATTCTCATGAGCACAAAGTGCAACAAATGCGTGAAAAGGGACAATCTTCCCTGCCTTCAACCCTCGGTCTTGAGCGTAAAATTAATCTCTTTTTACGATGTGATGACGTTGATTTACAAAACAAATTAAACCTTAACGATCCCTTAAAACCTGACTGGCAGGTTTTTGCCCGATTAAGGGCACTCAAAGATAGCTTTTAGCCCCAAAGGTTGTGTTTTTTTCCGAAGCAAAGTATTATCGCTCGTCTTTTAAGCAACTATGACACACACATGAAGGCAAACGCGATCTTAATAATCGCCTCCATGTTGCTCACAGGTTGCCAGGCGTCCAGGCAGGGCGTGAAGGTACCGGAACAACATGCACAGAGTTTGTCTTCAGCAAGTCAAAGTGAAGCAGGACAGTACACAGATGATGGCCGTGCGGCCTCGGGGGGATGGCTGGATGGAAACGACGCCGTCTCCCAACAAAATTTGTGGAACTTCATAGGCGACGAGCTGAAGATGAAGGTTCCGGATAATCCCCGGATCCGCGAACAAAGAGTTAAATATTTAAAAAATAAGAGCTATCTCCACGATGTAACATTACGGGCAGAGCCGTACATGTACTGGATCACCGAGCAGATTAAGAAACGTAATATGCCGATGGAACTGGTACTGCTACCCATAGTGGAGAGCGCTTTTGACCCCAAAGCAACCTCATCAGCTAACGCTGCAGGGTTGTGGCAGATTGTGCCGCAAACGGGTCGAAACTATGGTTTGAAACAAAACCAGTGGTATGACGGACGCCGCGATGTTGTGGCTTCGACGACTGCTGCGCTTGATATGATGCAACGTCTGAACAAGATGTTTGGTGGCGACTGGTTATTGACCGTTGCTGCGTACAACAGCGGTGAAGGCCGTGTCATGCAAGCGGTGAAAGCGAACAAAGCCAAGGGACGTTCAACGGATTTCTGGGCGCTGGCGCTGCCACGTGAAACATCGATTTATGTGCCGAAAATGTTAGCCCTTAGCGATATTCTCAAGCACAGCAAGAAATACGGTATCAGCTTGCCGAAACCGAGTGAAGACCGTGCCCTGGCGCGTGTTGAAGTCGGACAACAGATGCAACTGACACAGGCGGCCGAGATGGCGGGCATGTCCCTGACCAAGCTCAAGTCGTTTAACACCGGCTATAAGAAAAATGTGACCGCGCCGAATGGCCCGCATTACATTGTTCTGCCGAAGGCGCATGCCGACCAGTTAAAAGACTCACTGGCTGATGGGGATATCGCCGCAGTCCAGGAAACCAAACTGGCCAGCAACACTCCGTCAGGTGCAAAACAGTATAAGGTTCGCTCCGGCGACAGCTTATCTGGCATTGCAGCCCGGCTGAATGTGAAGACCCGTGATTTACAGCGTTGGAACAATTTGCGCTCAGCAGGCGCGTTAAAAGTTGGGCAAACACTGCAAGTGGCGGATAACAGCGTCAGCGATACCAGTGTCAATGGCGGCAGTATCACTTATCAGGTACGTAAAGGTGATTCATTGTCGAGCATTGCCAGGCGTCACGGCGTCAACATCAAGGATGTGATGCGCTGGAATACGAATGCCGACAACCTGCAACCGGGCAACAAGTTAACGTTGTTCCTGAGCAACAAAATGAGCCCTGATACCTGATCGTGAAAGGTCGCGGCAATAAAAAAGCACCCTGAATATGCCGGGTGCTTTTTTTTGTCTGCATTTTTTAACCAGCGAAATAAGCGTTACTGTACCAGAGGCTGCCCTGCCAGGAATTCAACCCGCAGCGGATTATGGTCCGAGGCGCGCGTTTCCATCACAGACGCGCTGGTGACGCTGAGGTCACGGTAGAAGATAAAGTCCAGCGGCCTGCCGAACGCCCGCTTGCGGTAATCAGCAGGAAAACGAACCTCCTCCAGATGGATATTTCCCGCAAAGCCAAACAGGGCATTGATACGCTGTTTGCTCCACGCATTGAAATCCCCGGCCATGATCACCGGCCCTTTGTGGTTCGCAATCTGCTCGCCAATCGGATCCAGCTGTTTGCTGTAGACGTCGATTCCGATACTGAAATTCACCGCATGAATATTCACTACCATCAGTAAACGGCCATCGATAAGCGGATACACCGTGACTAAAGCCGATTTAGACAGCCTGAGAAGCGGCTCACGCTCACGCAGCGGACAACAGTAAACCGGATGCGCTGCAGAGAGTGTCATCACGCCAGAGGGGTGCTGAGGCAGCATAAATGCCGGTACCTGATCGGCGGCCAGATAATTGGAAGTCGCAAAACGAATCAGCTCAGGGGTGGTTTGGGCTTCCTGAAGCAAAACCAGTTGCGCATCTTTGCCGTAATCACGCAGAACTGACAACCAGTCAGCACGCTGTTGTTTAAAGATATTCCACACCATCACGCGCAAAATATTCGAATTGGGCAGCGCAGCACCCGGTGGCAAATCTGGCCCCAAATGAGCGAGGACTCCTGGAAAGATTTGCTCTGCGGGCTGACCTGCGACATACCTCATTGCATATGTTTTTTTCCGCACGCTAATCGCCTGTTTACCCGTTATATCGTTGCTTTATGAGAGAGATTCCCACGCGAAAGTTCAGTATACGCCCGCAGACGCTCAGACCAAATCTGTTTACATTGGTATACATCCTGGTCACATCTACAGGCTAGCATAACTCATAAAAACGGCCCGCCAGAGGCGAGCCGTGCAGACACAGAATGTAAGAAAAATCAGGCCAGCGAAGTCGTAGGTTTGCGGTCCAGACGCCCGCTCAGGCGGGTAAACAGCAATGCACCCGCCACGATGATTGCACCGATCCACGGCGTTTGCGCCAGGCCAAGGGTAGAAACCACCTGCCCGCCAATCACTGACCCCAGGGCGATACCGACGTTAAAGGCCGCAATATTCAGTCCGGAAGCCACATCGACGGCATTTGGCGTCACCTCTTCGGCCTTCTGCACCACGTAAACCTGCAATCCCGGTACGTTGCCGAAGGCGAAAACCCCCATCACCAGCAGCGTGATCAGCGCCGGAATACCGAAACCTGAAGTGAACTGGAAAATCAGCAACAGCACGGTGAGGGCGGCAAAAATAATCGTCAGCGCTTTAACGGCACCATGACGGTCAGCCAGTTTGCCGCCCCAGATATTGCCGATGGCCACTGACACACCATACGCCAGCAGGATCCAACTCACCATGCTGGCTGAGAACCCAGCCTGTTCCTGCATCATCGGTGCAAGGAATGTAAAGGTGGTGAATACACCGCCGTACCCCAGCGCGGTAATCGTGTAAATTAGCAACAGACGCGGATTCATCAACACTTTTACCTGATCAGCAATACGCGCCGCCGGTTTGTTTTTGATGTTATTCGGTACCAGGATCGCGCTGGCGATAATGGCGATAACCCCAATCAGCGACACCGCGAGGAAGGTTTCGCGCCAGCCAAAATGCTGGCCGATGAATGTCCCCAGTGGCACACCGGTCACCAGCGCAACAGTAAGACCGCCAAACATCAGCGCAATCGCAGAAGCGGCTTTTTCTTTTGCCACCAGACTGGTGGCAATGGTCGAGCCAATTGAGAAGAAAACGCCATGCGCCAGGCCGGTCAGCAGGCGGGCTATCACCAGCGTGCTGTAATTCGGTGACTGCCACGCCAGCAGGTTGCCCAGCGTAAACAGCACCATCAGGCCTATCAGTAACGCTTTACGCGGCACGCGGGCAGTCAGCGCGGTCAGAACCGGTGCGCCAGTCGCCACGCCGAGAGCATAAATGGACACCAGCAAACCGGCGGACGGGACAGAAACGCCCAGTTGCTGCGCGATAGTCGGCACCAGCCCGACAATAACAAACTCTGTTGTTCCTATAGCAAATGCACTGATGGTCAGTGCTAATAATGCAAGCGGCATAACCTTTACTCCACATGAATGTCGATTTGATGGCGGCTATTATCGGCTTGTGCTTAAATGACATAAATAACCAAAGTATCAATTTATTTATGCCGGAGTAACAACAATGCGAGCCAGTTCTGAAGAGCTGATTACGTTTGTGACCGTGGTAGAAAGTGGCAGTTTCAGCCGTGCCGCAGAACAACTGGGGCAGGATAATTCCGTGGTCAGCCGGACGCTGAAACGGCTGGAGCAAAAACTGGGCATTACCCTGCTCAACCGCACCACACGTCAGATCAGCCTGACACATGAAGGCGAGCGCTATTTTGTCCGGGTACAAAAAATCCTGCATGAAATGGCGGCGGCTGAAGATGATTTACTGGAGAACCGCGACGATCCTCAGGGGCTGTTGCGCATCGATGCCGCAACACCGGTCATTTTACATGTCATTTCGCCGCTGGTGGCGGAATTTACCGAACGTTTCCCGAAGATGTCACTGGCACTGTTCTCGTCGGAGAGCAATATCAATCTGATCGATCATAAAGTGGATGTGGCGATCCGCGTCGGTGAGCTTGAAGATTCCAGCCTGCGGGCCCGCAAACTGATGCTGAGTTATCGCAGCGTGCTGGCTTCGCCGGCATATCTGAAAAAATGGGGAACACCGCAAAGCGCCGATGATTTGCTGGATCACCGTTGCCTGGGCTTTAACGAAGTGATAGCGCTGAATAAATGGCCGCTGCTGTGCGCCGATGGTCAGCAACTGACGGTCACCCCCTTTATCAGTTCAGGAAGCGGGGAAACGCTGCGCAGGCTGTGTTTGCAAGGTAATGGCATTGCCTGTCTGTCGGATTTTATGACCGATGAAGATGTGGCGCGAGGTGACCTGGTGAAACTGCTGGTGCCGGACATTATGCGCATCGCCATGCCGCTGCATGCGGTGTATTACAGCGATCAAACCGTCAGCACGCGGATCCGGTGCTTTATTGATTTTCTCAGTGAAAAGCTGGGAACCCGCGGGGTTTAAACATTGGCTCCCTCCCCGGTGAAGGAAAAGGAGCAAAGACATCAATCCCACGCAGGCGCCAGACCCTCAGGGCTGACCAGTCGGCCATTGCGTTCAAGCGCCGCAATTTGCTGCATATCGGCCTCTGTCAGCGTCAGTTGTTGTGCCAGCAGGTTGCTTTGCAGGTTTTCGCGTCGGGTCGACGAGGGGATCACCGCGTAACCCAGTTGCAATGCCCAGGCCAGAACGATCTGAGCAGGCGTTGCGTGATGTCGGGCGGCAATCTCGATAATCGTCGTATCTTTTAACGCATCGCCATAAGCCAGCGTCATATAAGATGTCACGGCGATACCGTTCCGGCGGGCGTAATCTGCCACGGTCTGGTTTTGCAGAAACGGCGACAGTTCGATCTGGTTGGTCGCAATCTGATCCGCGCCCACCGCGTCGATCGCTTCCTGCATCAGCGCCACGGTAAAGTTGGAAATACCGATCTCACGTGTCAGTCCCCTCTTTTTCGCCTCAACCAGCGCGTGCATCGTTTCTGCTACGCTGACGGCCTGATTCGGGGACGGCCAGTGGATCAGGGTCAGGTCAACATAATCCGTTTTCAGTTTGCGCAGGCTTTCTTGCAGACTGTCGATGAGTTTGTCAGCAGCGAGATTTTCAATCCAGATTTTGGTGGTGATATAGAGCGCTTCACGCGCAACGCCACTTTCAGCCAGTGCCTCACCCACCGCAGCTTCGTTGTCATAAATCTGCGCGGTATCAATGGCGCGATAACCCAGTTCAACGGCGGTGGCAACAGACGCTTTTACCACTTCATCTTTCAGGCGGAATGTCCCCAAACCGAAGGCAGGAATACTCATCATGTTCTCTCTTTAAATTTTTCTGGAGGATAAATCGTGGAGAGAGTATGGACTGCGCATTCATGGATAAAAACGACCGTATCGCCAGAAGACTTTTGACCAGAGTGCAATAATCAGGAGGGGGAAAAGCGGGCCCAGGGCAGTGAAACCTGCCGGAGAAAACCGCCGGAAGCAGCATCAACCTTGTATTCCTCTACCTCAGAAACGCCCGCAGGCAACGCCAGCGCCCGCATCACGTTTCCATCCGCAGCGAACCATAAACGGCAGTCCGCTGAAGATTCAGCAGTAAAACGCTGATGGCCCGGTTCGAGGCGGATCCGGCCCATCTGCCACACACTTCCACCCTGCTGTTTGAGCCATGCCTCACGCAGACACCACAACTGCCAGAACGCCGTCTGCGGGTCGGCCTGTTCCACCAGCCACTGACATTCGATATCACTGAATGCTGCGCGTGCCACGTCAAGATAACGCCGGCGCGGGCGAATTTGCTCCACATCGCCGCCGTCTTCGCCCGCCGGACACAGCAGCAGTTGCAGATGATGTTTACTGTGGCTGAGAGAAAAGTGTGGCAGGGAGGCGTCCGCAAAATACGGTTTTCCCTGCGCGGAAATCTGCATGGCGGGTAAGTTGTCACAACCACTGAAAACTGACAGCGCTTCGGCCAGAAGCGCCCGGCCCGCGCACCATTGCTGGCGGCGGGCAGGATTCATTCCTTCACTTTTCATTAGCCATTGCGCGGGCACACGTGACAATGAAAAGTTGTCATCCAGCGACGCCGTAATGAGCTGCGCCCGGTTCATCGTTAAGGCCAGCGACGGAAAACTAAAGAGGTATTAATTCCGCCGAAGGCAAAGTTATTCGACTGAATAAATTCAGTCTGAATATGGCGCGATTCGCCCATCACGTAGTCGAGTTCACCGCAAAGCGGATCCGGTTGCGTCAGATTTATGGTCGGTACGAAGCGGTCTTCGCGCATCATTTCGAGCGACATCCACGCTTCCAGCGCGCCGCAGGCACCGAGCGTATGGCCAAAGTAGCTTTTCAGCGACGAAATAGGTGTCTGATTGCCAAACACCGCAGCAGTCGCATGGCTTTCCGCAATATCACCGCGATCGGTGGCCGTACCATGCGCACTGATATACCCGATTTCGGAAGCAGGAATACCGGCATTTTTCAGCGCTTTTTCAATACAAATCTGCATCGTTGATTGCTGCGGCTGAGTGATATGCGCCGCATCGCAGTTGGTAGCAAAACCCACAATCTCGGCGTAAATCTTCGCGCCGCGCGCCTGTGCATGCTCCAGTGACTCGAGGATCAACGCCCCGGCACCTTCGCCGATCACCAGGCCATCACGCTGCATATCAAACGGGCGCGGCGACAGTTCAGGGTGTTCGTTTTGCTGACTGGTGGCAAACAGCGTATCAAACACGGCAGCTTCTGACGGGCAAAGTTCTTCCGCACCGCCAGCCACCATCACCGTCTGATAACCGTGTTTAATGGCCTCATAGGCATAACCGATGGCCTGGCTGCCCGACGTACAGGCGCTGGACGTCGGGATCACGCGCCCTTTCAGGCCGAAGAACAGGCCTGCATTCACCGCCGTGGTGTGCGGCATCATCTGTACGTAAGTCGTACCGGTAATGTTGTTGGTATGCTTTTCCGTCAGCATGGTTGCAAATTCGCTGACCGGGCCGGTGCTGCCGGTCGATGAACCGAAGGCAATACCGGTTTCGCCGTCAGTAAGAATCGTGTCTTCCAGCAGACCGGCCTGCTCCAGCGCCAGCTCCACCGCACGGGTTGACAGCAAGGACACGCGCCCCATTGAACGGATGCGCTTGCGGGTGTAATGCGCCGGGATAACAAAATCATCCACCGGTGCGCCCAGATGTGTGTTCAGCCCCTGATAAATCAGCCATTCATCCATGTGGCGGACAGCGTTTTTACCCTGTTGAAGGCGGACGGAAATCTCGTCCCAATGGTTACCGAACGCTGTTATGCCTTTCATGCCGGTAATGACTACACGCCGGGTCATATCAGGCCTCCGTTGATGGAGATCACCTGACGGGTCACATAACCGGCGATATCTGACATCAGATAGCTTGCCAGTCCGGCGACTTCTTCCGCCCGGCCCATCCGCCTGAGCGGAATCATGCTCATTGCGGCATCGAGCGCCGGTTTTTCCATGTCAGGCATGCCGGTGTCGATCAAGCCCGGCGCAATGCAGTTTACGGTGATTTTGCGTTTCGCCAGTTCCAGTGACAATGCTTTGCAGGCACCGATAATACCGGCTTTGGCCGCACTGTAGTTAACCTGTCCACGATTCCCCGTAATGCCGGAAACCGAGGAAAGCGCGATAATACGCCCGCCCTGACGCAAGCCGATCATCGGCATCACACAGGGCTGTA
The DNA here is from genome assembly GCF_004195115.1 of Rahnella sp. RFA10(1/100). Lineage (NCBI taxonomy): Bacteria > Pseudomonadati > Pseudomonadota > Gammaproteobacteria > Enterobacterales > Yersiniaceae > Rahnella > Rahnella sp. RFA10(1/100). Next base: position 12,716 of record NZ_SEWR01000009.1, on the reverse strand, counting down.
AGACATTGTAGAAACTGTCGAGATTAGTGTGGATCACACCGTCCCAGTCCTCGTCGGTCAGTGCCGGGAATGCCGCGTCACGGGTGATCCCGGCATTATTGATCACGCCGTAGTACGCGCCATGCGCCTCAATATCAGCGTCAATCACGTCCCGACACTGCTGGCGGTTGCTGATATCAAACTGCACAATTCGCCCCCTGCCGCCGTTGTCAGTGATGTTTTGCAGGGTATTTTCTGCCCCTGCTTTATCGCTGTGGTAATGAATGACAACAAAAAAACCATCAGCGGCTAACTGACTCGCAATGGCTTTGCCGATCCCTTTGCTGGCACCGGTCACTAATACCGAACGCATCATTCCTGTTTCCCCTGTATTAATTTAATGAGTTCGTCCTTGTCTGGCTGGTAGGTATTCAGCCTTCCTTTTGCAACCTGCAGGTTATCTTTTTCTTGTTTAATGCAGATCACGCCTTCGAAGCTGGCGAGTTTTTCATCGCACAACACCATTAAGACGCTGATGAATAATTCACTGCCTGCCGCGAATTCCGGCACGCTGGTTTTCAAAGCCCTGCCGCCCAACAACATGCCCACCTGCGGCGGTTCGCCACTTTGCGCGCCGTGCCAGCCGCTCCAGACACCGACAGTTTGCGCGATCAGTTCGATCGCATACCACGCGGGCAATGCGCCCCGCTCATTAAGAAACGGTGCCAGCACACTGTTTTCGGACACCACAACGCTGCACAGCGCGGTCTCTGCTGTGACACTAATGACCTTATCCAGTAAGACCATGGGTGATTCATGCGGCAGATATTGGCCCGCGCTGAGCATGCTCATGACGGCCTCCCGATCAGAATGCAGGCATTATTCCCGCCAAAGGCAAACGAGTTTGAAAGGATAACGGGCTTCGCCAGCGCTTCGTCTTTTTGTACCAGCCGTATATCCGGCAAACGGCTATCGCGTGGTGTAAGGCTGAAATCCTGTGACGGCAGTTTGAGATTTTGTGTCAGGATCAGCCAGCCCAGCGCCGCCTCTGTCGCGCCAGCCGCACCCAGCGTATGGCCGGTGAGATGCTTGGTCGAACTGCACGGTGTCTGGTTGCCAAATAACCGATGTATGACGGCGGCTTCCGCCTGATCGTTAAGAGGTGTCGCGGTACCGTGGGCGTTAATATAACCGATGTCTGCCGCACTCAGCCCGGCCTGCGCCAGTGCCATATGAATTGCCCGTTCAGCCCCGAGGCCTTCCGGATGCGGTGCAGACATATGCCACGCATCGGACGACTCGCCCGTGCCCAGTAAAGCGACGTCTGCGGGCTCACGGGTCAGCAGGATCAGCGCCGAGGCTTCACCAATATTAATGCCATCCCGGTCTTGCCCGAACGGCGTACAGCGCCCGCGGGATAAAGATTCCAGGCTGTTGAAGCCGTTCACTGGCATCCGGCACAGGCTGTCAGCGCCACCCACCAGGGCGGCGTCGGCCAGCCCGGCGTCGATCAGGCGCTTCCCGCTGATAATCGCTCTCGCGCTGGATGAGCAGGCCGTGGATAAGGTATAAGCCGGACCACTGAGATCCAGCAGTTCCGCCATAAACTGTGAAGGATCGCCCAGCTCCTGTTGCTGGTAATCGTAGCCCTGCGGGAATTTCCCATGCCGGTGAAGATGACGCACCGCGTTTTCGCCTTCAGCAATGCCCGATGTACTGGTACCCATAATGACCGCGACGCGATCGCGTCCGTACCGGCTGACAGCCGCCTGCACCTGGGGGTCAATCTGCGCCAGCGCAGCCAACAGCAACTGGTTGTTGCGGCTGTGGTGCGCTGACAAAGAGCCGGAGATCGCAGGCAGTTCGCCGGTCACCGCACCGAGCCAGACGGGCCGTTCCTCTGTCAGCCAGCCTTCCTGCAACGACATTCCCGGCGCAAAGCCTGATTTCAGGCTGGCAGCGATTTGCGCATTGTTGTTTCCCAGCGCGTTCACCATGCCGACGGCCGAAAAGTAAATCATGTTAGTCACCCACATTCCGGATAGTTATCTGATAGTGAAACGCCATCTGCGTGATCGACACCGGCCGACGTCCGCGGCCCTGTGGCAGATAGTCAATGCGGGTGATCGTGTTGCCTTCGTTATCCAGTAACGTGCGGCGCAGCGGCTGATCGTCAAGTTTCCAGCCTGCTGGCAACAGGGGTTGCCATCTCTGCGCCGGCCAGTAGCTCAACATAATATCGGCAAGAACCTGATTTGCTGGAGGTAAACCATCAATTTTCATCGTCTGTTCAGTGTGGATCCCTGTCTGATCGTAGACCACTTTGAACAGCCGGATCCCCAGAGGAGAAAGCCCGGCAAGCTGTAACGATTTTCCGTCAGCATTGAGCAGGACCAGCAAGGACTGTTGTTTACCTTTCACCGTGGCCGTCAGTAACTGCTGCTGACTGACCGGTTTATCCAGGGTGGGTGCGGGTAATTTCACCTGCACGCCGCGTTTCAGCCAGGCTTGTGGCTGTGTATCTGAAGGGGGATTTGTCACACACCCGCCCAGCATAAAAATCAACAGGGCCAGCGCAGGCAGCCTAAACCGGGTCATTTTTTACGTCCTCGTTTTTTGGCCGGCAGAGTCAGGGGTGACAACAGAAATGCCGTTAATATGCCAAAGCTTAGTACTATGCCGAAACTACTGATGGCTTGTGTTGAACTGAAAACCAGCATACCGAAAGTCAGCTGCGTGGTAACGGCGGCCATAAAAATGGCAAACATGGACGTCGTCGGTGTGCCGCGTGGATTGGTGAAAAACAGGGTGTAATTGATGCCGATCCCCAGAACCAGAATCAGTGCCAGCAGGGAGAACAGATTAAGATTATGGCCACTAAAGCCCAGCGCCGCGACACCCATCCCGAGGGAAAGTAAGGTCGGAATCAGACAAATAAACCCGTGGGGCAGGCGAAAACGCCAGAGATAAATGATCGCAATGACCGCCACGGCGAGGGCCAGCAACCCGGTCAGATAAATACGGTACTGAGAGAAGAGACCGCTGAATTCAGTTTTGCGATCGATCCAGCCGGTTCCCGGTACAGACGCCGACAGCGCCACCATGGCGGCGCTGTCATGCACACCATTCACCGGAATAAGGGTGGCGCTGCGCCCGTCCGGTAAGGACAACCACAATAAACGCCAGCCTTCACTGACTGTGCTATTAAGCCATTCCGGCACATCAACCGTCTGCGCACTGAGATCCGGTTCCGCCACCGTGATCCCCGCCTGCTGCAACTGTGCAATAATTTGCGGCGCACGCAGGCGTAGCAGAGATAAATCCCGCTGCTGCCGGGCTTGCGAAGACAGGTTTATCGCCCGGAAACCGTCAATTACGCCTTTATCTCTCGCCTGGATGAGCGCGGGCCGCAATGTTTCAAGTCGTTGCAGCGTCTGCTCGGCGCTGTCACCGTAGACCACCAGCCATTTCTGATCGTTAGTTTGTCCGGTCAGTGCAGCAATCTGCTGTTCCTGCTGTTGTAAACCGGCCGGAAGAGATTGAAGATCCGCAATGTCATCGTTGATTTTCAGCCGTGAAATTCCGGCCGCTACCAGCACTAATATCAGTAATGGCAGACCGATGCGTACCGCTTTGCGGCTGCGCCATGCCAGCAACCAGCGCATGATAATCGCCAGCCCAGGTGCGGGGCCGACCGGTAAACGCTTCGACAGATACGGATACCAGCACATCACGGTGATACAGGCGGCGCTCAACCCGGCAGCGGCAAAAACTGCCAGCTGTTGCAAACCCGGAAATGGTGCAATCAGTAACATCAGATAGGCCACCACCGTGGTAAGCAGCGCCATTGATAATGCAGGGAACAGTTTTTTCAGACTTTCCAGCGGTGTGCAGGAGTCGCCATGCACCCGACGTTCGGTCAGGAAGTAAAGTGTGTAGTCTGCAGAAATACCGACAATGCTGGTGCTGAGCACCAGTGTCATCACGTGGATTTCACCAAATACCCACAGGGTCAATACCGTGCCTGACAGTGCGCCGATGGCGATTGAAAGTAAACTGAGCAGCATCGGCAGAACCGAACGGAACATCAGTAAGATCAGTATAAACACGCCGGTGACTGACGCCGCACCAATCGTGGAAAGATCGTGCTCAGCCTGCTGGCTGGCATAATTGCTGTAGAAAATCGTGCCGCGCTCAAGCACTTTTGCACCCGGCCAGCGTGCTTCAAAAGCCTCTTTCGCCGCACCAAGAGCCGCCACGGTTTGTTTAGCCGACGTGATGTCATAGGAAGATGCTTTCAGCTCGCCATGTACCATGAACCAGTTGCGGCCATGTTGATCGCGGGCCATCAGCCAACCTTGTTCCAGCATCATGCCGCCGCTGTTCTGCTGCTGTGCCATCTGCGAGGCACGGACCAGCAATAACGGATCATTCGCCAGCTCTTTGCCGCTGACGCCGGAAAAGGCGGAATACACCTGACCGAGGATCCACTGACTTTGTGTCTCCGCGCCTGCCGTCAGACGCTGACGGGTGGCATCATCAAGCAAGGCGTTACGATGCCTGAAGAAGAAAGTGCCCCACTCCTGCTGACGCTGAACGTCCATCGGTCCCTGCACCTGACTCAGTTCTGGCAGCGCCTGCAACTGCTTCAGCCAGTCAGCGGCGGGCTGAATACCGGCACCCGGCGGAGGGCTGACCAGCCACATCAGCTGGCGATCCAGCCGCTGAGTAAAGCCGTCAGACAATGCCTGTGGAATAGGGGTTTCCTGTTGCTGCGGCAACAGCGCCAGCACGCTGCTGTTAATCTGGCTGCGTGGTAACAACCAGAACAGCGCTGCAACCAGCAGCGCAATAATCAGCAGCCAGCTTTGCGCCAGTTTTCGATGAAGATCAGGAGGCAAAATGGCGTTTCTCTGCATCAGTCAGCGTGGCGGGTGTGGTCTTCTGATTGAAGAAACGAATATGCGTGGCATCGCCCTGCATATCATTAATATCGATATTGTTCAGGAAGGTTTCGCCACTGAGCGTAATGCTGCGGAACAGACGGTTCAGCGGTGAGACCTTTGGTGTCAGAACAAGCGTCCAGGCGCCTTTACCCAGATCAGTAAAATTAAGCGAGAAGTTCTGTCCGAGCGCCCGTTGGTCAGCGTGAAACAGTGCGCTAAGCAATGAATTAAACTGGAACATCTGCGGATTGGTGTCCGCCGTAACCACCTGCGGAGATTGCCCCGCCATGATTTGCACCATGCGGTTTTCAGTCAGCAATAATGTCAGGGTGAACGGTTTTTCCTGTTGCCACCACAGCCCTTGCTGCCGGGCAATCAGCAGATTCCCGCTGGAATTGAGCGGTTGTGCCATCCCGCTGATGGTTCTTTGCTGCGCAAACTCAGCACGGAGTACCGGCACCTGGCTGAAGCGCTGTTGTAATTCCTCCAGCGTCACAGCGTTAGCTGTGACGCTGAAAATCGTCAGAGCCAGTAGCAGTAAGACCTTCACAGGCTGACTCCTGTTTTATCGAAAAGAACCTGCGGCGAGACAAAACACATTTCTTTGGAGACAGCGTCCACTGCGACCTGCAACGTATAGCCTGTCGTTGTACGTTTACCGCTTTCGATATCGTAAATCTGATAGCCGATGCGCAGACGGTTTTCGATTTCCTCCAGCTGTGCATGAACGGCAATACGCTGTTCAAAGAGCAGCGGCGCAATATATTTCACGCGGGTATCAACAATCGGCCAGACATAACCTGATGCTTGCATCTGACGATAACCGTAATCAAATTGCTTGAGTAGCTGCTCGCGCGCAATTTCCAGATAACGGAAATAGTTGCCATGCCAGACCACGCCCATGGCATCTGCGTCGTGGAAAGGAACCGTGATTTCAACGCAGGTAGAAAATCGCGGATCGTTAAAACGCGGATCAAGTTTGGAAGTCATATCATTCAGGTTTCCTGTCAGAGGCGACATCTGCGGGATGCTGCCAGAAATCATAAAAATTGAACCAGTCGTGAGGTGCCAGCAGGCTGTAATGCTCAAGCCGTGCGGCATAATGATCGACTGCGGCCTGTAACGCAGGCAGGCGGTTGGCACGCGGCAGGATCAGAGGATCGGCAAAAGACTCACAATAAATATGCAACCGCTTTTGCTGCATGATGCCAAACATCAGCATAACGGGTGCGCGTAGCGCAGCAGCCAGAATAAAGGGTCCCTGCGGGAATGCGGCAGTTTTGCCCATAAACTCGCTGTAAATCATGCGGGAATGTTCACCACGCTGATGATGACTGGCAGAGGTGCGGTCGCCGACAATCGCCACCCACTCACCGGCATCAAGTTTTTCCTGCAATAAAATCGCGGTCTCCGGCCCCATCTGGTTAACCTGGATCAGATTCACCACGGCCTGCGGATTAATCTCTTTCATTACCTGATTGAACCGCTCGGCATGTTCTGTAAAGACCAGCGCATTTACGGTGATGCGATGACTGAGTGAACCTATTGCCCGACATGATTCGATGTCACCTAAATGTGAGGCAAGGATCAGCGTGCCTCGCCCGGAGGTAATATGAGATTCGCAAATGTCGGGATTGACCAGTACCGCATCAGTCAGTGTTTTATCGCCCTGCCAGCTCGCCAGTTTGCTCAGCATAGATTCACCAAACCGCATGAAATGCCGGAAAGTGCTCAGCGGATAAGGCAGGGGAATATGGCGATGTGCAGCCGTCACGCGCACACGCTCCAGCCAGCGGGCAGAGGCATTGCGCTGTTTGTGGCCGGTGAGCCAAAAATAGGTGATGACCGGATAAAGCAACAGACGAAAGGCGTTGTATCCCAGCGTCCGGTAAACCGATAACATCAGGCGAATGCCCCACAACCCTTTACGTTCCTGCGTCGAGGACCAGTGTTCGGGACGATTTTTCCGCTGCTTCAGCAAATAAGGAATGCGTCGCAACATGCCAAAAAACAGCCGCGTGTGCATCCACGAAATCTGCAGGTTGTCCTTCACGGCATCAAAATGCGAGAGGCCATCTTCAGGATAAGTCACCCGCGTGGGCAGGAAGCGGCTGCGTGTGCCTTGCCAGTAAAGACGCACCATAATTTCCGTATCGAAATCCATCCGCAAACCCAGGTTTTTTTTTGCCATCAGTTGCAGGCAGGGTCTGAGGGGATAGACGCGGAATCCACACATACTGTCTTTTACTGAAAATGACAGTGTCTCGATCCACACCCAGAAATGGGTGATATAGCGGCCATAAAGGCGTGATTTCGGCACACTGTCATCGTAAACCGGCTGTCCGGAGATCAGGCAATCCGGATAACTTCTGGCTTCAGCCAGCATCGCAGGAACGTCTGAAAGCTGATGCTGTCCGTCGGCATCCACCTGTAAGGCGTGCGTAAACCCCTTTCCGGCGGCCAGCCGCAGCGCCGCCATCACAGCCCCGCCTTTCCCCTGGTTTACAGTGAGCCGCGTCAGGCTCATCCACGGCGTCAGACTCTCCAGATGCTGCAACTCTTCTGCTGTCTGCAGGTCACTGCCGTCATCAACCACAATGCAGGGCAAACCGAATGGCCGGAGACTTTCCAGCACACCCGCCATCATCGGTCCATGGTTGTAACAGGGAATAATCAGACAGGGAGAAAAAGAGGCTGACGGCGTCATGGACATAAGGTGATTTTCCCGCTGCTGGCGATCGCCTGACCCACACTGTAACGAAATACCAGCCGTTGTTTTTCTTTAAGCCAGTCGATCTGCAAATTCACAATTTCTTCAGGCAACAGCGGTCGCTGGAATTTCACCACTTCCATGCCGGAAAATGCTTTATCCAGACTAAGAAGTTCTTCAGCGTAACCCATGACCCAATTGACCTGTGTCACGCCAGGCAAAATCGGAGACGACGGGAAATGGCCTTTGAACCAGAATAAATCCGCAGGTAACCGGAGCGTGAGAAGCAGACTGGTGTCGCTGGCGCGTTGCCGATGCAGCATGTCAGGCAGGATCATAAAAACATTTCCTGTAATTCAGCAGTCGCGCGTTTGCCTTGCTGGTTAAGAGGAATCGCAGGTGCAAAGCGCCAGTATCGCGGCATAGAAACCGGAGATAGCCAGTCACGCAAGATCCCGCGGATCTGCCCAAGCAGTACGGCCTGCCCCTGCACCTGGAATAACTGCTCGCCGACCTGACTTAAAACCAGCACGGCTGCAACATAAAGTCGCCCCTGTTTTTCAAGCGTCAGTACGCTGGCGTCGCTTAACAGATCCATCGCACACAAACGTTGCTCAATTTCAGTCAGTGAGATCCGCTGCTCTGCAATTTTAACGATCCGATCCTTACGGCCTAAAAGAAGAAACTGACGTTGATCGGCATTCAACAGCTGAATTTTATCACTGAGGATCATGCCATCCGGTTGCGGGATCAGCGGAGAAATCAGGGCGATATTGCCATCAGCCAGTGGTGAGAATTCGAGATTATCAAAAAGAGTCCAGGCTGCTTCCGGCTGATGTTGCGTACGGAAGGCGACGATGCCGCTTTCAGTCGTGCCATAGATTTCAGTCGGCCGGCAGCCACAAATATTTTCCACCCGTAACGCGGTGTCATGACTCAGCGGGCCTCCGGCAGAAAAGACATGCCGGAGATTTGCGGGCTCCAAAGCCATATCAAGTCGTTTAAGAAAGGCCGGGCTGCTGGTCAGAACCAAGGCATTCTCTCTGGCAAGCGAGTGTAACTGTTCGTGATACTCCACCCTTTTCGCCGCAAAAGGTCGCCCAAGAGTCAGGGGCAACATGAAAGCGAAACTGAGACCATACATATGATGCGGCGCCACGGTGGCGACAAAGCGTGCATCTGCGCATTGCTCCCCCCAGTGTGTGCAAAGCCACTGACTCTCCAGTTCCAGACAAGAAACCGGCTTGATTATTTTTTGCGATTTACCGGTCGAACCGGAGGTGAATAAAATCAGTACGGCGTTTTCCGGCCATTCGGGCAAAGCTGTTAACGGTTGATCTGCTGAGAAGGGAAAACGAAGAATAGGGCAATCAATCTGCAAAGGAAGATCGGTGATTAACGCATCGAACTCATCACGTTGCCCGGCCAGAACAGCGGGCCGAAAATGACCGGGTAAAACGGGTGTATGACCGCTGTAAAGCACCGCCAGCAGTGCCACGGCAAATGAATAGTTATCTTCAAGGCACAATGCCCAGCGGGAATGCGATGTCGCGCTGATATGAGTCAGCAGAGATAAGACATCATGCCGGAAATCACGCTGACACCACTCCCGGCTTTCGCTCCAGGCAACCAGATGTTCGTCTGCTCTTCCCGCGCTTAGCCATTCGCACATTCGCTGCGTCATGGGTGTCGCAGACGCTTTCTGACTATCCATTCAATACCCATTAATAAGCCAATCAGCAGATAACTGATCCCGCCGTTATAAAGAGCCCATAAAGCCATATCGCCTTTCAGGCAGGTATATAAAGCCAATGCTCCGTTACACACAAAGAAAATGCACCAGGCCTGGGTCACACGACGTGTGTAAACCACCCCTTCCGGCGGTAAATCGGGTTCATCCAGCCGTGCAATACGCTCAACCAGCGTTTGGCTGGCGCGTAATGAACTGAAAAATAATCCGAGCAATAAAAGATTTACCGCGACGGGGTAATACAACAGCATCGATGTTTCGCGTAATAAAATGCTGGTGCCGACCAGTACAATCCCTGCAACTGCAATCGCTTTTCCGAAAAAAGTTAACTGGGATAACTTCCCGCGAAAAGTCAGTAAACGCAGAATAAAGATCGCCATCAGTACGGGCGCCAGGATGCGAATTCCCCACGTTTTTAAACCGCACCATACAACCAGCGGATAAGCAATCACCGCCACTGGCATCGCCCAACTGGCCATCTTCGTAACCAGAGGAAATGAGAAGCGCCGGGTTTTATCCATAAAAAAGATATCCGCCCATATTAGGAAGCGGGGGAATTAAGTAATTCATCTATGGCATCAACGACATCCTGAACGGTACGAACAGATTTAAACATTTCAGGCTTAATTTTTCTGCCAGTGATTTTCTGCAAGTGAACCACCAGATCAACAGCATCAATGCTGTCTAATTCCAGATCCTCGTAGAGCTTTGCATCCGGCCGGATATCATCTTCATTGATTTCAAATAGCTTGATTAATAACGCGCTAATCTGCTGGTAAATTTCTTGCTTCTGCATAGGAATCTCTTTAACCACGCTGTGCTGATATAAATCTGGCCAGACTTTCAACAGAATAAAAATGCTCACGCATTTCCTGACTTTCCGCCGAAAGGATCACACCGTATTGCTTCTTTAACGCCAGACCAAGCTCTAGGGCATCAATAGAATCCAGCCCTAATCCGTCACCAAAAAGCGGAGCCTGTGTCTCTATCTCATCTGGCGCCATCCCCTCCAGATTTAGCGTCTCAATGATAAGTACTTTTATGTCGTTACTTAATGAATCCATGACTTATTTCTCGTTATTTTGCGTATTACTGCGCATCAACTCAGTGCACAAATGCTGTGTCAATCGCCGTGCAGCCAGGGCAGGTGAAAGATCGCTTTCATCTAAAAAGTCTTCAGCCTTTACCTTATCGGCAACGGTAATCACAAACTGAGGTTTTACCCGGGGAATTTCGTACCATTTCCCCTTTTTTGTCAGCATTGGCGGCTGACATGAAATATGGACAATTCTGACATCACATCCTGCCCTCAGCGCAATGTTAGCGGCACCACGCTGCAGTATCATCGGTTTTCCAGGCAAGGAACGTGTCCCTTCCGGGAAAACTAACAGCGTACCGCCTGCTTGCAAACGGGTTTCACAGGCCTGCAACAAAGCATCAGAGCCAGTGTTAATCAGGTAACCCGCCGCTTTTATCACTCCGCTTAAGAATGGGTTTTGCAGCAAAGCTTGTTTGACGATGCAGTCACAACGAGGCATACGCGACGCCAGAATCACATAATCAAGCAGACTGGGATGATTCGCCACTATCAGACAGCCGGCATCTTGCTGAAATTTCTCATCACCGATAAACCGGTAATCCATCACTCCCACCCTCCGTAATCCACTCAGGAAGAACCTGAAACTATTACGAATGCTGTTGAGTGTCATTCTGTGCAATCTTTCAGGTTGCCGGATGATAAGTCGCAACAGATTAAACCAGATAATAGAAAGCAACAGCCCGCCAATTCCGAAAAGTGCGAAAAAGAATCCGGTTGCTAACCACCGCCAGATACAATTAGCTGCGGAAGACTTTTCTTCGGGCACTAACGTTTCTCTCATCACAGATTACGAACCCACTGCCAGCTATGGCGATTATCTACACTGATATGGAATAAAGGAGAGGAGGAAAGATAGCCACGCAGAAATTGCAAACTCTGCGGAAGTTCTGGATTCATATCCTCACCCGACAACGAAATACGCTGACACTTCAAGGTATCGCCAGCAGTTAATATTATTGCTACGGCGTAAGGGAGAAACTCAGAATTTACCGATTCGTTGTATATATCAGGAATTTCACCATCAAAATCAACCAACATAACGCGGGAAGCCCCCGTTGCCAGCATTGACTGAGCTTCCAGCATTCCCTGATGAAAGCTGTCTTTACCGGCCGTTAACGAGGTTACCGGCAACGGATTTTTGCTAATAATGGTAAGCCAACCCGCGGCGGTATTATGTACTGACATGGAGAATTCAGTCGGAGATAAAGCCTCTCCCCCGGCCAGGGAATGCAAAATTCGCCCCGTTTTCTCCAGTTCACCATGACGACTGGTAAAAATTGCAGCATCTACGTTGTTATTGACGAGCAACGCAAGCCCGGAATCCACAGCAAAACGACTGCCGATACTCATTCGTCGTGCAGACATCATGGGAATTTGCTGGCTTTTAGGGTTTGCGCCGGAAAATGTATTTATGTCTGAGCACCGAGCCCACTGGATCCAGTGCTCACAACTATCGACTCCCGGAGCCACAGCCCGCCAGTCCACTATATCCAGTGAGAATTTCATAATGATTATCTTAGTGATTCTGCCAAATTGAGACTTTATGATATTTTATTGAAACTTGCATCTGTAATCTGACAACTTAGTAAACTTCATTAAGAATTTTAGTGCTGGTTTATTATGAGTTTTTTGGATACATGGAGAGTTATCTGAAAAGCGAAATTTTTCAAGTTGATACGAAGTATTTTTTCGATATCCGGCCAGCCTTATTTCCTGTCGGATTCAAACAATCAGTCATCATATTAAGTAAAATATAATACTTCTAATATTAATTACTCTCTCAGAATTAAATCCTGAAAGGAGCGCAGATCAGATAAACGTGAATCCGTGAGATAATAAAATATATCCCAGAAAGATAAGAGGTTTTATTGGCATTTTCACCAGGATACAAATGCAAAAAGTCCCTGAACCTTTCGATTCAGGGACTATGCAATAATTGGCGGAACGGACGGGGCTCGAACCCGCGACCCCCTGCGTGACAGGCAGGTATTCTAACCAACTGAACTACCGCTCCACCGGTTCTTTCACACGCATCAGCAACCGGCTGATGCCTGTTTGTTCCTGTTATTTTCCTTGTCAGGGGAAAAGGAACACGTTCTTTACTAATTTGATGCCTGGCAGTTCCCTACTCTCGCATGGGGAGACCCCACACTACCATCGGCGCTACGGCGTTTCACTTCTGAGTTCGGCATGGGGTCAGGTGGGACCACCGCGCTAGTGCCGCCAGGCAAA
>NZ_SEWR01000008.1:0-178970 GCF_004195115.1 Rahnella sp. RFA10(1/100) | reverse complement strand
CGCTTTCCTCATTCAGTGTCAACCGTTTATTTCATCCGGTTGCCGCTGTTTTTAATCTTTCCGACCCGGTTACTTCGTGATGTTGTTCACGTTGTTCCCTGTCGATGGAGCGGCATTATAGGGAGTTGGATTTTAATGGCAAGCGAATAAATACAGTTTTATTCCGTTTGCCGTTTTTTTATCCAGAAGACGTTATTTATGGCCTTTTGCTAGAAAGGAAGGCAATGCGGCAAGGCTTTCCAGTACTGCATCGGCGGCATTTTCACTTACGGAGGTTACGGGCTTGCCGGTACGCACTAAAATCTTATGCCCCACCCCCGCAGCGGCAGCTGCCTGCATATCCTCCAGTTTGTCGCCCACCATATAAGAAGAAGCCATATCAATGCCCAGTTCTTCTTTGGCCGTCAAAAACATCCCGGGTTGGGGCTTACGGCAATCACAAACCTGAGTAAACTCTTTAATGGATCCTTCCGGATGATGCGGGCAGAAATAGATACCATCGAGATCAACCCCGCGATCGGCAAGCGACCAGTCCATCCACTCTGTCAGAGTCATAAACTGATCTTCAGTAAATTTGCCACGTGCGATACCGGACTGGTTGGTAACCAGTACCAGTAAAAAGCCCATCTCTTTTAATTTAAGACAAGCATCAATGACCCCATCGATGAACTGGAAGTTATCGATTTCATGTACATAACCGTGATCGACATTCAGAGTGCCATCACGGTCAAGAAAGATTGCTGAAACTGGTTGTGCCACGAATTTGCTCCTGATGGCTGATTAACGGCGCCAGTATCGCATGTTTTCAATGTCTGTGAGAATGCTAACCTGGTTGACTTAGACGTCTAGACGCCTTAGCATCCACACCATACTACGGAGAAGACCTCCGCAGAGTTAAATTCACCACGTCACGGCAAAAAGACAGAATAAAAAAAATATGATTAAACTTTCTAACATCACCAAGGTTTTCCAGCAGGGTTCGCGCCAGATTGTCGCGCTCTCTGACGTGAGTCTTCACGTCCCTGCCGGACAAATTTATGGCGTCATCGGCTCTTCCGGCGCGGGGAAAAGTACTTTAATCCGATGCGTGAATTTGCTGGAGCGCCCGACTGAAGGCCAGGTATTGGTCGATGGTCAGGATCTGATGTCCTTTTCAGAGAAAGCACTTACCCGTGCACGCCGACAGATTGGCATGATTTTTCAGCACTTCAATTTGCTGTCGTCACGTACCGTTTTTGGCAACGTTGCTTTGCCACTGGAACTCGACAATCTGTCTTCAGCCGCGATTAAAAAGCGCGTCTCTGAACTGCTGAGTCTGGTCGGATTAGAAGATAAGCATGACGCCTATCCTGCCAATCTTTCCGGTGGACAAAAACAACGCGTAGCGATTGCCCGTGCGCTGGCCAGTAATCCAAAAGTATTGCTCTGTGATGAAGCGACCAGCGCACTGGATCCGGCCACAACCCGCGCAATCCTGGAATTGCTGAAAGATATCAACCGCCGTCTGGGGCTCACGATTCTGCTGATTACCCATGAGATGGACGTCGTAAAACGCATTTGCGATCAGGTTGCCGTGATCAGCGATGGCAAACTGATTGAGCAGGATAAAGTGAGCGAGATGTTCTCACATCCTAAGACTCCGCTTGCCCAGCAGTTTATTCAGTCAACATTGCACCTGGATATTCCGGATGATTACGCCGTGCGTCTGTTGACCACGCCTGAAGCGGGTCGAGTGCCCTTATTACGGTTAGAATTTACCGGCCAGTCAGTGGATGCTCCGCTGCTTTCAGAAGCGGTCCGTCGCTTTGACATTAATAATAATATCATCAGTGCTCAGATGGATTATGCCGGTGGCGTGAAGTTCGGGATTATGCTGACAGAAATGCACGGTTCAGAAGAAAACACTCAGGCGGCAATTCGTTTCCTGCATGAGAATCAGGTGAAAGTAGAGGTACTCGGTTATGTCTGAGGCAATGATGTGGTTAATGGGCCGGGGTATCTGGGAAACGGTCATCATGACGCTAACCTCTGGCTTCTTTGGTTTTGTCCTGGGTCTGCCTTTTGGTGTGCTGTTATATGTCACCCGTCCGGGTCAGATTGCAGAAAATAAAAACGTCTATCGCGTGATGTCAGCGCTGGTGAATATTTTCCGTTCTATTCCTTTTATTATCTTACTGGTGTGGATGATTCCGTTCACCCGCATGATCGTCGGTACCTCTATCGGTTTGCAGGCAGCGATTGTTCCGCTGACTGTGGGTGCAGCACCGTTTATTGCCCGCATGGTTGAAAATGCTCTTTTGGAAATTCCAAGTGGTCTGGTAGAAGCCTCCCGCGCGATGGGGGCAACACCGATGCAAATCATCCGTAAAATTTTATTACCGGAAGCTCTGCCAGGATTGGTCAATGCAGCTACCATCACGCTGATCACCCTCGTAGGCTATTCTGCTATGGGTGGCGCAGTGGGTGCGGGTGGTTTGGGTCAAATCGGTTATCAGTATGGTTATATCGGTTATGACGCAACCGTGATGAATACGGTATTAGTCCTGTTAGTGGTTTTGGTGTATTTAATACAATTTTGTGGCGACCGCATTGTAAAAGCAGTCACACATAAATAAAAACAGCTGTAATAGCTACCCTGTGAATGATTTATATCCGTTTATTGAGGAAAGGACATGTCTAACAAATTCAAATCCATTGCCATTGTCGGCGCGCTTCTGGGATCGCTGGCTTTAGTCGGCTGCGGGCCAAAAGAACAAGATCCAAACCATATCAAAGTGGGTGTGATTGTTGGTTCTGAACAGCAAGTGGCAGAAGTTGCACAGAAAGTAGCTAAAGAAAAATACGGCCTTGACGTTGAGCTGGTGACTTTCAATGATTACGTTTTGCCTAACGAAGCACTGAGCAAAGGCGACATTGATGTTAATGCCTTCCAGCATAAGCCTTATCTTGATCAACAGATCAAAGATCGCGGTTACAAACTGGTGCCGGTCGGTAACACATTCGTCTACCCAATCGCCGGATACTCTAAAAAAATCAAATCTATTGATGAACTGAAAGATGGCGATCAGATTGCGTTGCCAAACGACCCGACTAACCTTGGTCGTTCTTTGCTGCTGCTGCAAAAACAAGGTCTGATCAAACTGAAAGACGGTGTTGGCTTGCTGCCGACTGTTCTGGATGTGACCGAGAACCCTAAAAATCTGAAACTGGTCGAACTTGAAGCCCCACAACTGCCACGTTCACTGGATGATGCCAAAATCGCTCTGGCCATTATCAATACCACCTATGCCAGCCAGATAAACCTGACGCCGGAGAAAGACGGTATCTTCGTAGAGGATAAAGAATCTCCATACGTGAACCTGATCGTGGCACGTGAAGATAACAAAGATGCTGAAAACGTGAAGAAATTCGTTCAGGCTTACCAGTCTGATGAAGTGAACGCTGCAGCAAATAAAATCTTCAACGGCGGCGCAGTAAAAGGTTGGTAATTGTCCGAAATCAGGAACGTTACGTTTCTCCTGACTATTCATTTATAAGATAGTAGATTCGCAAATACATCTTTTCATAAATAAATAACAAGGCGGGCATATGCCCGCCTTGTTATTTCCTCAATACCTTGGTTCAATAACGCCACATTCTTTCCTGTAAACATATTAAAAAGCAGAGGATATACCATGCGTGCTTTACCTCTCTGTTTGTCGGCACTTTTGCTGGCGGGTTGTTCCCTGACTCAACACACACAGCCAACACCCCCTGCGCCTGTTGTTAAAGAAGAACCAAAACCTGTCAAACCCAAGCCGGCACCAGTGCGCCCCGCTCCTGTAAAGCTCTATAAAGATGCAGAAGCTTTAGTTGGAACCCCGTTCCGTGATCTTGGCGAAGTCTCCGGCGAATCTTGCCAGAGTGCTCAAAATGATACGCCACCAAGCCTGGCTGCGGCACGGAAGAGAATGCTGACCCGCGCATCCTATATGAAAGCCAATGCCGTGTTGTTGCATCAGTGCCAGATTATCAGCGGCGTACCTGGCTGTTTCCAGCAGGCAATTTGTCAGGGTTCTGCCCTGAACGTCACGTTTAAATGACCTCATTTTCTTTTGAGCAAATAGGGACCATTCACTCGCCCTATAAAGAGAAGTTTGCTGTTCCGCGCCAGCCCGGATTGATTCAGGACGGTGGCGGCGAATTACATCTGCATGCACCTTATAACCAGCCTGAAGCCGTCCGCGGGCTGGAAGAGTTCAGTCATTTATGGGTGATGTTTATTTTTCATCAGACGATGGAAGGCGGCTGGCGTCCGACGGTCCGCCCGCCACGTTTGGGCGGTAACGCGCGTACCGGTGTATTCGCCACCCGTTCAACTTTCCGGCCGAACCCGCTCGGAATGTCTCTGATTGAACTGAAAGGGATCCGCTGTCAGGGCCAGGATGTCATTCTGCAGCTTGGCAGTCTGGATTTAGTAGACGGCACGCCTGTCGTGGACATCAAGCCTTACCTTCCCTTTGCAGAAAGCCATCCTGATGCACGCGCAGGTTTTGCCCAGCATGCCCCCGATGCCAATATGCCGGTCGAATTTTTACCTCAGGCAGAACAGCAAATTACCCAACATACGCATCAATACCCACATCTGCGTCGATTCATCACGCAGGTTTTAGGGCAAGATCCCCGCCCGGCTTATCGCAAGGGTGAAGCCGCAGAGCGCGATTATGCCGTTCGCTTGCTGGAGTTTAACGTCCGCTGGCGGGTCTCAGGCTCAGTGAATCAGGTATTGTCTCTCGACAAAAACTAAATTTCCTCTGCGTCTCTTTTGACAATAGCAACTCGCTGGTAAACTAAACCACTTTTCACGTTTTGGCTGCTCATGGCAGCCCGATTGCAATTTGCAGTGCTAACGGAACCAACAACATCATGCGTACTACTCAATATCTGCTCTCTACACTGAAAGAGACGCCAGCCGACGCAGAAGTTATCAGCCACCAGCTGATGCTGCGCGCGGGAATGATTCGTAAACTGGCCTCAGGCTTGTATACCTGGATGCCGACCGGCTTACGCGTTCTCAAGAAAGTTGAAAACATCGTACGCGAAGAAATGAACAACGCGAACGCCATTGAAGTGTCGATGCCGGTAGTTCAGCCCGCCGATTTATGGCAGGAGAGCGGACGTTGGGAACAATACGGTCCGGAGTTGTTGCGTTTTGTTGACCGTGGCGATCGTCCATTTGTTCTGGGCCCGACCCATGAAGAAGTCATCACTGATTTGATCCGTAATGAAGTCAGTTCGTACAAGCAATTGCCACTGAACTTCTTCCAGATCCAGACCAAATTCCGTGACGAAGTTCGTCCGCGCTTTGGTGTGATGCGTTCCCGTGAATTCCTGATGAAAGATGCCTACTCGTTCCACACAACACAGGAATCTCTGCAGGAAACTTACGATGCAATGTACGCAGCCTACAGCCAGATCTTCAACCGCATGGGCCTGGATTTCCGTGCCGTGATGGCGGATACCGGTTCTATCGGCGGCAGCGCATCTCATGAATTCCAGGTCCTGGCACAAAGCGGCGAAGATGATGTCGTGTTCTCGGACTCTTCAGATTTCGCGGCTAACATTGAGTTCGCTGAAGCGCTGGCTCCGGCGACTCCGCGCGCTGCAGCAACCGAAGCAATGCGTGTTGTTGAAACACCCAATGCCAAAACCATCGCTGAACTGACTGAACAGTTCCAGGTGCCGGTTGAGAAAACCGTGAAAACGCTGATGGTTCACGCAACAGTGGAAAGTGGCCATAAACTGGTGGCGCTGCTGGTTCGTGGTGATCATGAGCTGAACGAAATCAAAGCGGAAAAATTACCACAAGTTGCTGTACCACTGACTTTCGCAACGGAAGCTGAAATTCGTGAAATCGTTGCTGCTGGTCCGGGTTCACTGGGTCCGGTGAACTTGCCGATGCCAGTTGTTGCTGACCGTTCCGTCGCCGCCATGAGCGATTTTAGCGCAGGTGCTAACATCGATGGTCAGCATTACTTTGGTATTAACTGGGATCGTGATGTTGCGCTGCCAGAAGTTGCCGATATCCGTAACGTCGTTGCTGGTGATCCAAGTCCGGATGGCCAGGGTACTTTAGTTATCAAACGCGGTATCGAAGTCGGTCATATCTTCCAGCTCGGAACTAAATATTCAGAAGCGATGAATGCGACCGTTCAGGGCGAAGATGGCCGTAATCAGGTAATGACCATGGGTTGTTACGGTATCGGCGTGACCCGCGTGGTCGCTGCGGCGATTGAACAGAACCATGATGACCGTGGCATTATCTGGCCGGATGCTATCGCTCCGTTCCAGGTCGCTATTTTGCCAATGAACATGCACAAATCCTTCCGCGTGAAAGATGCGGCAGAGGCATTGTATAAAGAACTGCGTTCACACGGTATCGATGTGATCCTCGACGATCGTAAAGAACGTCCGGGCGTCATGTTTGCAGATATGGAACTGATCGGTGTGCCGCATCAGGTGGTGATTGGTGATCGTAATCTGGATGCAGAAGAGCTGGAATACAAAAACCGTCGCACCGGCGAAAAGCAGATGATCAAACAAAGCGATATCATTGAATATCTGCTGAGTCAGATCCCGCGTTAAGATCGGATAACAATTGTTTGCCATAAAAAATGCCCGCTTAAGCGGGCATTTTTATTGATGCTGTTGAGCCAGGCTTTCGTTATTAAAAAACGGTGTGCGCTATTAAGGGCAGGACTTCGTGGCGTCAAATTTGACATTTTTATCTGCCACGACAGCGTTCTGCATCTGCCCTTCTTCCATTGACGGTTCCGTCATGAAATGGCCATCCATAGAAAGGAAAACCAGCTGATTCGGTGCTTTGCGTGCCGTAAGGTAGCCTTCTTCCAGTGACTGGTTTGCCGACATCGGGAACACTTTACCGGTCACACAATCTTTAAACGAGGCAACGTCTGCGCTGTATTGCATCATTCCATTCATTGCCATCGGCGTCTGAGGCAAATGTTGCTGCACCGGCTTCAATGTATAGTTGAACTGAGAAGTTATAGGCTCACCGCTCATGTCCAGCATTTCCAGATTTTCATCTTTCGGATGGAAATAACGTTTATCACCCTTGTTGCCAGTCAGCACCAATTTGTCGGCAGTCCGTGCCCAACGTCCATAACTGGCAAATACCTGATCGCCCTCTTTGCTGCCCTGATATTCCTCCTGAAGAATGTAAGTACCATCCTGTTGCAGGAATAACGACGTCTTCAAACCACTGCAATCAGCACACGGCAATACGCCGCTGTAACTCTGCTGCATAGCCTGCAAAGGTTTTTCATGATTGAAGGCGGCAGTATGACAACCGAACAATGATAACGCCCCGAGCGCCAGCACTGCACTAATAATGATTTTTTTCACAGTTTCTCCCCTACTGCTTTTTCCTGGTGCTGCGATAAAAATTGTCCTGCAACACGAATTTAGGGCTAACGTATTTTGCCCCGTAATGCTTTCGTCGCACCCTTGCGAACCTTACTTTCTACCCGGCGAATTTTAGACCCGCGGGTTGGTTTCGTCGCACGACGCGTTTTTTCTACCACCATCGCCTGGGAAATCAATGCTCCCAGCCGGGTCAAAGCCGCTTCACGATTCATCTCCTGACTCCGGTATTCCTGAGCCTTGATAATGACCCAGCCGTCGGCAGTAACAGAATGATGATTAAACGCCAGTAACCGCTCTTTATAGTATTCTGGCAAACTCGACGCTTTAATATCAAAGCGCAAATGGATGGCCGTTGATGTTTTATTGACGTTCTGGCCGCCGTTACCCTGAGCGCGAATCGCGGTTAATTCGATTTCGCTGTCGGGTATTTCCAGTTTTCCGGAAAGAATTAACACACTGCTTACCTTGCTTCTTTAACAACAGACTCTTTCCATTCAGAAAAATGAATTTCTAAATTACTCTGAGCATCAGAAAGCCAAATAGTTCCGTCCTGCAAAGTCGCCTGTAAGTTCATGGTACGGTTGCCAAAAGCGGTCAACTGATTGAGCAACTCATCTTCTAAATAACGGATATGCAGGTTCTCAAAACCTCTGACTTTCCCCTCCATTTGTGACCACCAGACTTTTGCCGCACGCTCACCATACGCGTAAAGCACGACTTCGCGCGATTGGTTACAGGCTTTTTTCAGACGCTTCTCATCGGGTAGTCCTAATTCGACCCACAGTTCGATGCCATTGTGATCATTCTTACGCCAGATTTCGGGTTCGTCCTCTGCACTTAATCCGCGGGTAAAAGTCAGTCGTTCGTCAGCATGATAAATCCATGCCAGCAGGCGCAGCATCATGCGCTGTTCTGTTTCGGAAGGATGCTGTGCCAGAGTCAGGCTGGCGTCATGAAAGAAATTACGATCCATATCAGCGATGTTGACCGCTGCTTTATAAATGGTTGCTTTTAACGCCATGGTAAACCCCTTGATAATAGACGCACAGTGTACTTGAAAGCATCCTGCCGCGACCAGTTTTCCCCCTATGGTCATCCTCAATAATGGTTTTACACAAACGATTTACCTTTACAGGCCTGCTAATAACTCACACTCTCCTGTGCTATAGTCGGTAAATACTGAGAGCTTATCTTTCTGCGCTTTCCTCAGAGGGATACGCTTTTTAGGGAGAACTTATGCAACGATACTGTGAGTTGGTACGCCGTAAATATTCTGAAATCGCCAGCGGCGATCTCGGATATGTGCCCGATGCATTGGGCTGTGTATTGAAAGCATTGGACGAAGTCGCAGCGAATGCTGACCTTCCGTCTTCCGTTAGGGATCAGGCGGCCTACGCCGCCGCTAACTTATTGGTGAGCGATTATGTCGATGAATGATGAGTACCAACCCATCAATTGTGATGACTACGATAATCTTGAGCTCGCCTGCCAGCATCATCTGGTTTTGTCGCTGAAGATGCGTAGCGGAGAAGTCGTTGAGGCAAAAGCCAACGATCTGTTAATGCGTAAAAAAGTGGAATATCTGGTGGTTGAGGTCAACGGCGAACAACGGGATCTTCGTCTGGATCACATTGAAAGCTTTAGCCATCCGGAAATTGGCACCGTTGTCGTCAGCGCTGAATAGCGATAACGATCGTCAATTTAACTCACGGGCAATCTCAGGATTGCCCGTTTGCATTTTACGATAAGCTTATTTTTGCAGCGGTGTCAGACTGGCGTAATAGGCCGACAAATCACTGATATCCTCATCAGATAATGACGAACTGAAAGCCTGCATCACACCCGCCTGCCCGCCACTTCTCTCACCTTTCTTATAAGCATGCAACGAAAGCGCCAGATAATCTTCATTTTGCCCTGCCAGATTAGGGTAAATCGAATTAACAGCTTTACCCGCTACACCGTGGCATGCCGCACAACTGGCTGATTTAGACTGCCCGTCAGTCACGTTTCCGCCTGCCAGGGCAGGTGAAGTGATTAACATTAACAGCGCGATTCCTGCCACCGTTCTTTCCCCGACTTGCATCACTATTCCCTCAGGCAAATGACCACAGCCCCAATAAAGTGCTCTTTTGTTTATTACGCAGCTGACCAGACGATCCGCCATAACGCTTCGTTATTTTCAGTAAGAGATTGGCGGGTAGTAAACCAACCCGGTGCAGCCATCAGTTGATCATTATAATAAATCAAAGGAATACGATCCCGCTCCCATGGAGGCACACCTAATTCAGACCACAATTTTTTTGCCTGACGGGCACGATCCCGCCCGACCTTTTCGATAATTCCCTGTACCTGAAATCGCACAGTGATCTTTTCATCAGCACGTGGCTGGCGGATCAAACAATCAGCCGTCTGCGCGGTAAGAACATGATCCGCAATCAGACAACCCAGACCGTCTGGCAGCACCAGTTTTTCGACCGGATCCCAACAGAGGATCTGATCTTTAAGAGGCTGGTGTTCCGGCAATACATACAGACGCTGACGGAAACGCCGGACCATCATTTTCCCCAGCACTAACTGCGCCTGCGCATCTTCGCGACTTAAAGCGACTTCGTCCCATATTCTCTGCAATTGCTCACGCGAAGGCATTCTTGCGCCACATGCTCCCAGCCAGCGTCGTAATAACGCAGAGCGCCTCACCGCCGAGACATGTCTCAGCCCGTCTACCGACAAACTGCCTTGCTGGTCAGTGAGTGTTTTCAAAGATTCACTGAGTAATTCATCCAGCAACGCTTCCTGCTCTGCGCAAAGTAACGCGCTACGGGCTGTAGCCTGAGCAAAGTGAGGCCAGCGGGCATAAAGATCAGGCAAAATATCCAGCCGCAAAAAGTTACGATCAAAGCGTGAATCCCGGTTGCTGTCGTCTTCGATCCAGGCAAGCTGATGCTGCGTGGCGTAAGCCTCAAGCTGGTTACGACTTAGATCAAGTAAAGGCCGTAACAAACGATATCCCTGAGCCGAACTGCCCGCGCTCATCGCCGAGAGACCAGCAGGCCCGCTCCCACGTTTAAGCGCCAGCATAAAGGTTTCGCATTGGTCATTCAGGTGCTGTGCTGTCAGTAGCACTTCACCGGCCGTCAGGCTTTCAGAGAATGCCTGATAGCGTGCCGTTCGTGCCGCCGCTTCGATCCCACCATCCTGCGCATTGACCTGCACTTTAATCACGGAGAAAGGGATATCTCGCTGCAGACAAAATGTCTGGCAGTGCGCGACCCAGTCATCAGCAAACTGGCTTAATCCGTGATGGATATGCAATGCACGCAGCCTGATGTCCGGCAACGCGTTGTCGCGTAATTCTGCCAGGCCAGCGAGCAGCACGGAAGAATCCAGCCCGCCACTGAACGCCACGCAAAGTTTTCGTGCATCACCGATTTTATTGTGCAGGTGTTGTAAAAGAAATGTCGCCGGTTTTGAATTCATAAGATTATCAGGGTTCGTACAGTTCCAGCGGCAAGCCATCAGGATCGTTGAAGAAAGTGAATTTTTTACCGGTGTGAGGATCGGTTCTCACGGGCTCACAGATAATACCCGCTTCGGTAAGTGCGGAAACGGACTGGTCAATATTTTCAACGCTGAACGCCAGATGACGTAATCCGCATGCCTCAGGATGACTTGGCCGGGCGGGCGGATGCGGGAAGCTGAATAGCTCAATGGTGTATTGACCCTGGAGCGCAAGATCGGCTTTCCAGGAATCGCGTTCCTCACGGTAAAACTCACCCAGCAACGTGAACCCGAGAATGTCACAATAGAAGTGTTTGCTGGCCTGATAATCAGCGCCAATGATGGCGATGTGGTGGATCTGGCGAAGGTTAAGCATAGTCATGTCCTGTTGATTTATGATCTGCACGTTACTCAGCGCATCCGGACACGTCAATAAAAAGCCCTCCTGAAGAGGGCAGTTTGCTAGCTGGCTTCCGGAAGCTTTAAGACTTTGACCAGATATCGTCCGTCTTCTGTGAGCCGCGTTCCATGAATATCGGTTTCAAAGCCGGGATAACGCTCGCCTATCGAGCAAAGCATGATCAGGAAATCGAGCACGGCGCGGCTTTCTTCCGTGATCACCTCTCCCGGCATCACCACCGGTACTCCCGGCGGATAAGGCAGGATCATGTTTGCTGATACTTTGCCGACCAGTTCGTCAATGTCGCATTCATCAACATGGCCACGAACCTGATGCTGGAACATTTCGTAGGGCGTCATTTTCATTTCCGGCAGCACATCAAACGCCTCCAGCATTAAGCGTGGCAAATCGTGACGAACAATCAGTTTATGGATCCCTTGCGCCAGATCCTGAATACGCATGTTGCGATAAAAATCAGGATCTTCCGCATATAAATCCGGCAGCATATTTTTAATGCGCAGGTTAAGATCATAACTGCGCTTAAAATCCGTCAGGCCGCGCATCAGACTCATAGATTTGGTTTTATCAATGCCGATACTGAACAGGAAAAGCAGATTGTACGGGCCTGTTTTTTCAACAACTACCCCACGTTCATCCAGGAATTTGGCTACCAGCGCCGCCGGGATCCCCTCCTCTTCCAGCTTACCTGTTTCATCCATGCCTGGTGTCAGGATCGTCACTTTGATCGGATCCAGAAACATATGATCGGCATCTGCGTGCGCAAAACCATGCCAGTTCTGATCAGGATTTAATGGCCAGCACTCGGCCTCATCAATATGCTCAGGCTGCCAGATATCAAAGAACCAACCCTCAGTTTCTTCGCGTAACCGCTGGATCTCTTTACGGAAATGTAGTGCACGTTCAACCGAACGGTTAATGAGACGTCGTCCTGGATTACCACGCAACATCGCGGCGGCCGTTTCTGCGGAAGCCACAATGCCATAATTAGGCGATGTTGTAGTGTGCATCATATAAGCTTCATTAAAGGTGCTTTCATTGTAATCGCCCTTAATGTGAATCATTGAGGCCTGCGAGAAAGCTGCCAGTAATTTGTGCGTTGATTGTGTTTCGTAAATGACTTTCCCCGGAATGCGCTCGCCGCTCATTCCGCTTTTACCGTCATAAATCGGATGAAAATTAGTGTATGGCACCCATGCGGAATCGAAATGAATCGACGGAACATCCAGTGTGCTTTTGATGTAATCTGTGTTGTACAGCAAGCCGTCGTAGGTAGAGTTAGTGATCACGGCGTGGACAGGCCAGGTAGCGCCCGCGGTCTGCGCAATTTTCTCTTCGATACTTTCGCGGGTGAATTCACGCTTAGGAATTCCGCCAAGAATGCCATACGCGTTGCGATTGGGCCGCAAATAAACCGGTACGATATTGGTCATCATCATCAGATGGGCGAGCGATTTATGACAGTTGCG
This sequence comes from Rahnella sp. RFA10(1/100), assembly GCF_004195115.1. Lineage (NCBI taxonomy): Bacteria > Pseudomonadati > Pseudomonadota > Gammaproteobacteria > Enterobacterales > Yersiniaceae > Rahnella > Rahnella sp. RFA10(1/100). The sequence continues at coordinate 166,160 of NZ_SEWR01000008.1, read as the reverse complement.
GTCAATCAGTACCGTACTGCCCGCCGGTGCCGCATACATTCCGACGATTTTATTGGCTGTTGAAGTGCCATTAGTAACAATATAACTTTGCTCGGCACCGAAAGTACGGGCGATATATTCCTCCGCCTCGAGATGCGGCCCCGTGTGGTCAAGCAGGGAGCCAAGCTCCGTCACAGAAATCGACACATCGGCTTTCAGTGTTTTGGCCCCGAAGAAATCATAGAACAACGTTCCGACAGGGCTTTTTAAAAACGCTGTACCGGCCATATGTCCGGGCGTACAAAAAGTATATTTCCCTTCTTCAACATATGTAAATAGCGCTTTAGTCAGCGGTGGCGTAATGGTATCGATGTATTCATCAGTGTACTGGCGGATGCGTTTGGCAATATCCTCAGCCGCACTCAGGGCATATTCAAAGAAATAGAGCACCATGCGCATTTCATTAACGTCCACATCAAGCGTTGAATGCGTATTGATGAAAGCGTACAGCGGCAGATATTCATTCAGCTCATTAATGGCTGTACACAGCTCTTCACTGTGCTGATCCCAGTCAAAAATTGCGCCGCAAATACGGGCATTATTTTCGATGAGTTTGAGCAGATCTGCGCGGTCACGTGGATAAATGACCTGAAAACCAAGAAGCGTCAGCGCACTATCCAGTTCACGGATCGGCTCGTCTTTGTAGTAAGCCCCTTCCGGGCGCATGATAGCGATAATATTCATCTGACAAATCCTTCTGTTGTTTATTCTCTCAGGTAATTATAGAAACACGGTTAGTACCTGCTGTGTACCCTTTACCGATGCGTTTACAGTGAATGGAGGAATATTTAAGAATGCTGGAAAGATCCAGCGATGAAAACGGACAATAAAAAAGGCCACGCTTTGCGTGGCCTTTTGAAATAACGAACAAAATCAGCAGTAGCCGTAAGTCATCAGACGCTGATAACGACGGTTACGCAGTTCTTCTGTACTCAGAACATCAAGATCACTGAGGTCAGCTTCCAGCTGTGCGCGCAGGGAAGCCGCCATTGCTTCTACGTTACGGTGAGCGCCGCCCAATGGTTCAGGGATAACGGAGTCGATCAGTTTCAGTTCTTTCAGACGCGGTGCAATGATGCCCATCGCTTCCGCAGCAAGAGGGGCTTTATCCGCGCTCTTCCACAGAATTGACGCACAACCTTCCGGTGAGATAACCGAATAGGTGCTGTATTGCAGCATGTTAACTTTATCGCCCACGCCGATAGCCAGTGCGCCACCGGAACCGCCCTCACCAATAACGGTACAGATAACCGGGACGTTCAGACGAGACATTTCGCGCAGGTTACGGGCGATCGCTTCAGACTGACCACGTTCTTCAGCACCCACGCCCGGATATGCACCCGGCGTGTCGATAAAGGTGATAATTGGCAGTTTGAAACGCTCAGCCATTTCCATCAGACGTAACGCTTTGCGATACCCCTCGGGAGCGGGCATACCGAAGTTACGACGAATTTTCTCTTTCGTTTCACGGCCTTTCTGATGACCAATGATCATCACAGCACGTTCACCCAAACGGGCGATACCGCCAACGATAGCTTTATCGTCTGCGAATGCACGATCACCCGCCAGTTCATCAAAATCAGTGAAGATATGTTTGATGTAATCGAGCGTATAAGGGCGACGAGGATGGCGTGCCAGTTGGGCAATTTGCCAGGCACCCAGATCAGAGAAAATCTTACGAGTCAGTTCAACGCTTTTCTCGCGCAAGCGTGCAACTTCTTCGTCCAGATTAATATCTAATTTTTCGTCTTGACGGCTGACTGCAGTCAGCGAGTCAATTTTCGCTTCCAGTTCCGCAATCGGCTGTTCAAAATCAAGAAAATTCAGACTCATAGCATTCCTATTTTAGTCAAATTCCAGTTCCACCTGCTCTGTACCGACCAGGCCTCGCAAATCCAGCAATAGTTTGTCCGTTGGCGTAACACGCCATGACGCCCCGAATCGTAGCCGGGCTCTTGCGTTTTCTCGTTGGTAATACAGATGCACTGGTATCGTCCCCGATCGATGAGGTTCCAACGATTGGCGGAGACGGTTCAAAAGCTGGTCATCAATTTGCCTGTCAGTCAGCGAGATAGCAAGACCGCGAGCATATTTTTCCCGTGCTTCACTGATGTCCATTATATCGCGGGCCATCATTTTAAGCCCGCCACTGAAGTCATCAAAGCTGACCTGTCCTGTGGCGATAAGGATACGGTCTTTTTCCAATAAATGCTGGAATTTTTCCAATGCTTCAGTGAACAACATGACTTCAAGACGACCCGAACGGTCGTCAAGTGTACAGATCCCAATACGGTTACCCCGCTTGGTGACCATCACGCGTGCAGCAAGGACAAGCCCGACCGCGACGGTCATTTTGCCCCGTTCCGTCGGGTGCATATCTTTCAAACGCTGGCCACCGCCATAACGTTCAATTTCTTTCAAATATTGGGTAATAGGATGGCCGGTCAGATACAGACCGAGCGTCTCACGTTCGCCATCCAGAACCGTTTGTTCCGGCCATGGCATTACATTCGCGTAAGATTTCTCAACCTGCTCAGGTGCTTCTGCCAGCACACCAAACATATCAACCTGACCAATTGCCTCAGCTTTAGCATGTTGATCTGCGGCTTTCAGTGCGTCGCTTAAGGAACTCATCAGCGCGGCACGATGGGGTCCCAGACGGTCAAACGCCCCGGACATAATCAGCTTTTCGAGGATACGTTTATTAAGCTTTTTGACGTCAGCACGCGCGCAAAGATCAAACAGTTCTTTGAAATAGCCACCTTCGTTACGCGCTTCAATAATGGCTTCAATCGGGCCTTCACCCACGCCTTTAATCGCGCCGATGCCGTAAACAATTTCGCCTTCATCGTTGACGTGGAAATGATAAAGGCCGCTGTTGATATCAGGCGGCAAAATTTTCAGCCCCATACGCCAGCATTCATCCACCAGTCCGACCACCTTTTCGGTGTTATCCATATCAGCCGTCATTACCGCTGCCATGAATTCCGCCGGATAGTGCGCTTTCAGCCACAGCGTCTGATACGACACTAAAGCATAAGCCGCTGAGTGAGATTTGTTAAAACCGTAACCGGCAAATTTCTCTACCAGATCGAAGATTTTAATCGCCAGTTCGCCGTCAATACCGCGAGATTTGGCCCCTTCTTCAAAGCCACCACGCTGTTTGGCCATCTCCACCGGGTTTTTCTTACCCATCGCACGGCGGAGCATGTCTGCGCCACCCAGTGAGTAACCGGCCAGAACCTGCGCAATCTGCATAACCTGTTCCTGATACAGGATAATGCCGTAGGTCGGCTCCAGCACAGGTTTCAGCGATTCATGCTGCCACTGGATATCCGGGTAGGAAATCTCTTCGCGACCGTGTTTGCGGTCAATAAAGTTATCCACCATGCCGGACTGCAACGGGCCCGGGCGGAACAGCGCCACCAGTGCGATCATATCTTCAAAGCTGTCAGGCTTCAGACGTTTGATCAAATCCTTCATACCACGTGATTCAAGCTGGAATACCGCCGTGGTTTCCGAGCGTTGCAGCATGTCGAAGCTTTTTTTGTCATCCAGCGGGATGGCCGCAATGTCCAGCGGTGCCTCACCGGCTTTCGCCCGGCGGGCGTTGATCATCTCCAGTGCCCAGTCGATGATGGTCAGCGTGCGCAGGCCGAGGAAGTCGAATTTCACCAGTCCTGCGTATTCCACGTCATTTTTATCGAACTGCGTGACCGGATGGTTACCTTCGGCATCGCAATACAGTGGCGCAAAGTCGGTAATTTTGGTGGGCGCAATCACCACACCACCGGCATGTTTACCGGCGTTACGGGTGACACCTTCAAGCTGACGCGCCATGTCGATTAGCGACTTAACTTCTTCGTCAGCTTCGTAGATCTCTGGTAATTGCGGCTCAGCGGCAAATGCTTTTTCAAGCGTCATCCCAGGATCAGGGGGCACCAGTTTGGAAATGCGGTCAACGAAACCATAAGGATGACCCAGAACCCGGCCCACATCGCGGATTACCGCTTTGGCCGCCATCGTACCGAAAGTGATGATCTGCGAGACCGCTTCGCGGCCATACATTTCTGACACGTGATCGATGACACGGTCGCGTTTTTCCATGCAGAAGTCGACGTCAAAGTCGGGCATGGAAACACGTTCAGGATTAAGGAAACGTTCGAACAGCAGGTCAAACTCGAGCGGATCCAGATCGGTGATTTTCAGGGCATACGCCACGAGAGAACCTGCACCGGAACCACGCCCCGGCCCGACAGGCACGCTGTTGTCTTTCGACCACTGGATGAATTCCATTACGATCAGGAAGTAACCGGGGAAACCCATCTGGTTAATAACTTTAAGTTCGATGTCCAGACGCTCATCATATTCAGGGCGTCTTTGTGCGCGCACTTGCGGATCCGGGAATAAAAACTCAAGGCGTTCTTCCAGTCCGATTTTTGATTTTTCGACCAGAAAATCTTCGGTGGTCATATCACCGGTCGGGAACTGCGGCAAAAAATACTCACCCAGACGGATGGTCACATTACAACGTTTGGCGATTTCCACACTGTTTTGCAGCGCTTCAGGCACATCCTCAAACAGCTCGCACATCTCATCTTCGCTGCGCATATATTGCTGAGATGTGTAATTTCGCGGACGTTTAGGGTCATCGAGCGTAAAGCCATCGTGGATCGCGACACGAATCTCATGAGCATCAAAATCACCCGGCACCATAAAGCGTACATCGTTGGTTGCCACTACTGGCAAACCACGTTCGGTCGCCAGGGCGACTGCCGCATGCAGATAGTTTTCTTCGTCTGCACGGCCGGTGCGGATCAATTCGAGATAATAGCGATCGGGGAAATACTGCTGATAGAAATCCAGGCACTGGCTGACTTGCAGATCATTTCCGCGGATCAGAAACTTACCGACATCACCCATTCTCGCGCCGGAGAGCAGGATCAGACCTTCATTCAGTTCTGCCAGCCATTCGAGATCAACGATCGGGCCGGCGGCGCCGTAACCGCGCTGATACGCTCTGGAAATTAATAACGTCAGGTTCTGGTAGCCCTGATTATTCATCGCCAGAACCGTCAGCTGTGCCAGTTCATCACCCAGGATTTCGCTTTGGACATTCACATCTGCACCGATAATCGGTTTTATGCCCGCGCCGTGTGCCGCGCCGTAAAACTTAACCAGTCCGCACAAGTTAGTGAAATCGGTAATCGCCAGAGCAGGCATGCCGAGTGACGCTGCGCATTTCACCAGCGGGCCTACCTTCGCAAGCCCATCCACCATGGAATAGTCGCTATGTACACGCAGATGAATAAAACGAGGTTCGGCCATATCCAGAGTCCAGAAATGAGTGAATTAAGGGTTTGTGTGCCTGTCTTTTTTAGCAATAAAAACGGGCAGGGACAAATGATACGTTATGCCAGCCCGAGCGCGCGTTTCACCGGAGAGAAACTTCGACGGTGGTGTGTAGTGGCTCCAAGACGGGCAAGACTTTCAAGGTGCACCGGCGTCGGATAGCCCTTGTGCTTCGCAAAACCATATTCGGGGAACTGAAGATCCAGTTCAACCATTTCACGGTCGCGGGTGACTTTAGCCAGAATAGAGGCGGCGCTGATTTCAGCGACTTTACTGTCCCCTTTTACTACCGCCTGGGAGGCCATCGGAAGTGCAGGACAACGGTTACCATCAATCAGCACCATATCAGGCGTGATGCATAAACCGGCAACAGCTCTTTGCATGGCCAGCATGGTGGCATGCAAAATATTCAGTTCATCGATTTCATGAGGCTCAGCGCGCCCGAGACTCCAGGCCAGTGCTTTCTCTTTGATTTCGATATATAACGCCTCGCGGCGTTTTTCGGAGAGTTTTTTTGAATCTGCCAGCCCGGTAATCGGATTCGCGGGATCAAGAATCACGGCAGCGGTGACAACGGCACCGACTAACGGGCCGCGCCCTACTTCATCCACGCCGGCGATACAAACGGCTTGTGGATAGATAAATACATCGTTCATCGGTTTGCCAGCTCCATGACAGCCTGAGCAGCCTGTTCATCTGCGTCACGACGAATACTTTCATGTAATTCAAGGAATGTCTCACGCAGTGCCTGACTTTTCTCCCCCCCTGCCAGTAACGGCAGCAAGGCGGCGGAAAGCTTGTCCGGCACACATTCAGTTTGCAGTAATTCGGTGACAATTTCCCGTCGTGCCAGCAGGTTTGGCAACGAAACATAGGGCGTTTTCACCAGACGCTCAGCCAGCCAGAAAGTGAAAGGCTTCATACGGTAACCCACCACCATCGGACATTTGGCCAGCATACATTCAAGCGCTGCTGTTCCTGATGCCAGCAAAGCAGCATCACTGGCAATCATCGCTTCCCGACCTTTGCCATCCAGTAAATGCGCAGGTAAGTCAGGCGCAATCTCAGCCTTAATTCGCTCAAACTGCCCGCGACGTTTGGCATTGACCAACGGCACTACGATGTGTAAATCAGGATAGGTTTGCCGCAGCTGTAAGGCTGTTTTCAGAAAATCCGCGCTGAGCATTTCTACTTCTGCATGGCGGCTTCCCGGCAATAACGCCAGACAGTGCACATCCTCTGGAATACCGAGTGACAAACGTGCAGCCTGTTTGTCCGGATGCAACGGCATTGCATCGGCCATCGTATGACCAATGAAACGACAAGGAACATTGAATTTGTCATAAAACGCTTTTTCAAAAGGCAGAAATGCCAAAACCAGATCAGTGGCTTTCCCGATTTTGAAAACGCGCTTTTGGCGCCAGGCCCAGACAGACGGGCTGACATAATGAATAGTGCGGATACCGCGCTGCTTCAAACGACCTTCCAGCGTGATGTTGAAATCCGGGGCATCGATGCCCACAAATACATCAGGTTTCAGCTCGCTAAAGCGTTTGGTCAGATCTTTGCGGATTTTCAACAGACGTGGCAGTCGTTCAAGAACTTCTACCACGCCCATCACCGCCAGTTCTTCCATTTCGTACCAGGCTTCGCATCCTTCCGCCTGCATCAGCGGACCCGCGACCCCAACAAAACGGGTATCAGGATGATGCTTCTTCAAGGCTCGAATCAGTCCGGCGCCAAGAATATCACCGGACGTTTCACCGGCCACCAGGCCAATTGTCAGAACAGGCTTTTGCATTGTTTTCCGTAGCGCAGATCAGCGAATAATGCCACGCGTTGAACGCGCAAAGAAGTCACTGAATGGTTTAGCTTTCGGGAATTCAGCCGCGATAGCAGCGATTTCCGGTTGTGCTTCTTCCAGTGTTTTACCACTGCGATACAGTAACTTATAAGCATTACGGATAGCATGCAGATCGGCTTTTTCGAAACCACGGCGCTTAAGCCCTTCGATATTGATGCCGAAAGGTGTCGCATGGTTACCTTGCGCAATGACAAACGGAGGAACGTCCTGAGCCACCCCGGAACATCCCCCAACCATCACATGCTCACCGATAATACAGAACTGATGTACCGCCGTCATACCGCCAATGATCGCAAAATCATCCACCTCAACGTGACCACCCAGGGTCGCGTTGTTCGCCAAAATACAGCGATTTCCAATGACACAATCATGGGCAATATGTGCGTTAACCATCAAAAGGTTATCACTGCCCACTTTTGTCAGACCACCGCCCTGAACAGTACCACGATGAATGGTAACGCTCTCACGAATATTGTTGCGATCGCCAACTTCAACGCGTGTTGGTTCACCGGCATATTTCAGATCCTGGTTAATTTCACCAATAGAAACAAACTGAAAAATGCGGTTATCGCGACCAATTTTGGTCACGCCATTAAGAACTACGTGTGATTTAAGCTCGGTACCTTCACCAATTTCTACCTGAGACCCCACGTAGCAGAAAGGACCGATATGAACTCCGGCACCAATAATGGCACCGTCTTCAACAATAGCGCTTGGATGAATAAAGGCGGTATTATCAATCATGTATTAAGACTCCCGGCGACGGGCGCACATCATTGATGCCTCGCAAGCGATCTCACCATCGACTTTCGCGACACCTTTGAAACGAGCAACGCCACGACGCTCTTTAATGAATTCAACTTCCAGAACCATCTGGTCACCCGGCAAGACCGGACGTTTAAAGCGTGCATCGTCGATTGCTGCAAAATAATACAGTTCGCCAGGCTCCAGTTTCCCCACGCTTTTAAACGCCAGAATGCCAGTAGCCTGAGCCATCGCTTCCAGAATCAAAACGCCAGGGAAAATCGGTTTGCCTGGAAAGTGGCCCTGGAAGAACGGTTCATTAAAAGAAACGTTTTTCACAGCGCGCAAAAATTTCCCTTTTTCAAAATCCAACACGCGATCAACCAGCAAGAACGGGTAACGGTGTGGCAGTAAATCCAGTATCTCTTCAATACGCAGAGTATGAGTGTCAGTAGTCAAAATACTCTTCCTGTCTATAAAAACTGATGGCATCAATAACACGGCCTGCCAGACCCTAAAAGAAGGTCATCAGGCAGGCCGCAAATAGGAACGTATGTCGCAGGTTCACTCAACGAAGGGAACACAAAGCAGCACCGTAGGTGGTAATTAATCTTTTTCGATTTTACGCTCGACAGCTTTCAGGCGCTTATTCATCTCGTCGATATTCATTACCAATGCAGCCGTCTTACGCCAAACTTTATTCGGCTGTAATGGGATACCGGAGGAGTATACCCCAGGTTCAGTGATTGGTCGCATTACCATTCCCATTCCCGTCACTACAGCCTGATCACAAATCTCCATGTGACCATTGATAACACTGGCTCCGCCGATCTGGCAGTAGCGCCCAATTTTCAGGCTACCGGCCATAATAACACCGCCAGCAACTGCCGTATTGTCTCCAATCACGACGTTGTGTGCAATCTGACATTGGTTATCAATGATAACGCCATTGCTAATGATGGTGTCGTCGAGTGCACCACGGTCAATCGTGGTACAGGCACCGATTTCAACGCGGTCACCGATAATGACAGTACCCAGCTGTGGAATTTTGACCCAGTTGCCACGATCGTTGGCATAACCAAAACCATCAGCACCGATCACGGTACCTGACTGAATCAGACACTGCTCACCGATTTCAACGCGGTGATAAATAGAAACATTGGCCCACAACCGTGTGCCTGCGCCGATTTTTGCCTCTTTACCGATAAAGCAACCTGCACCGATGACAACGTTGTCACCCAATACAACGCCTGATTCGATGACTGCATTTGCGCCAACCGAGACATTCTTACCTAGTGTTGCACTGTCTGAAATCACCGCACTCGCTGCGATATCCTGTGCCGGTGCTGGCGTGGTATCCAGCAATTGCGCCATCCGGGCGTACGTCAGGTAAGGGTTTTTAACCACTAATGCCGCTGTAGGGCAAAATGGCAGATCCGCTTCGGTCAACACTACGGCACCTGCATTGCAGGAAGCCAACTGTTCACGGTAACGGCTGTTTGATAAAAACGTGATTTGCTCAGAGTGTGCGGAATGCATTGAAGCAACGCCGGTGATGGCAATTTCGCCATCACCGTGCAATTGTGCATCCAACTGCTGTGCGAGATCAGCCAGTCGAATTGAAGACATGTTTATTTAACCTGTTTCAGCACATCAGCAGTAATGTCTTTGCTATTGTCAGCATATGCAATGGCATTAGCATCGATAACAACGTCATAACCTTCTTTACTTGCTACAGTTTTCACAGCGTCCTGAATACGGCTCAGAATTTTGTTACGTTCTTCGCCCTGACGACGACGGTTGTCTTGATCGAATTGCTGCGCTTTAGCAGAGAACGCTTCACGCTGAGCCATCACGTCTTTTTCAAGTTTAGAACGTTCACTGGCTTTCATTGTAGAGCCATCACGTTGCAGACGTTGCATTTTGGTTTGCAGATCACGTTCCTGAGATTGCAAATCTGTCGCACGGCTTTTGAACTCGTTTTCCAGTTGCTTTGCTACAGCTTCACGCGCAGGCATTTGTTGGAAAATACTTGCTACGTTAACGATAGCAATTTTATCAGCAGCCTGAACGCTAGCTGAAGAAGCCATAACTAAACCGAGGCCTGCGGCATATAACCACTTTTTCACTATAAACTCCTTCCATCACCCGTTGTGCCATGTGGCACATTAAATTACACAAAACACCTGATACGAAAACAATACACGGGCCGAAACCCGTGTATGAGATTTTTCATCAGGCCATTGCGATTCCGCTGAACAACTTCTGCCCTGACAGAACGTTACCAGGTTTTACCAATGTTAAACTGGAACTGTTCTGCCTTATCGCCTTCATATTTCTTGACCGGTTGTGCGTAGGAGAACACCAATGGTCCTAGTGGAGACATCCACTGCAACGCAAGACCTGAAGAAACACGAATATTACCTGGTTTACTGTAATCAGGAACACCAGCTGCCAATGTCTGCGGCGTATTTTCCCAACCTGTATCCCACACAGTACCGCTGTCCACGAACAGGGAAGTACGCAATGAGTTAGCGTATTTCTCACTAACAAATGGAGTAGGAACAATCAATTCCGCACTCAATACTGCCATTGCGTTACCACCAACTGCGTCGTTTGAATTATCAATCGGACAGCCACTGTAAGACGTATTAGCCGTAGTACACTTGTAATATGCCGCTTTAGGACCAATGGTATTCGATTGGAAACCACGAACACTGCTTGAACCGCCAGCATAGAAGTTGTCGTAGAACGGAACTTCTTTACCCCCAAGACCATCTGCGTAACCTGCACGCGCACGGCCCATCAGCACCCAATCACGGTCCTGATTCAGTGGCATATAACTGGTTGAATCAAATGTAATTTTGTAGTATTCGTTATCAGAACCAGGGACAGTCACTTTACCGTTCAGGCTGGCTTTCGTCCCGGATGTCGGGAAGTAGCCGCGGTCGAGATTGTTATAACCCCAGCCGAGATTGGCAAAGAAGTCATTCGCACTGAAGTCAGCATCCGCATTGTCACTGGTGGTCACCGGCGGTTTTAGCCCGACAGAGTTCAGATAACGGAACATGGCGATCTGTGGCTCCATATTGGACAGATCGTTATGGACGTAATCTATCCCTAACCGCAATGAGTTGTTCTCATTGATTGGGAAACCAAGATTACCGCCAATACCGTAACTTCTGTTGGTATAGCTGGAGAGGTCTGCATCATCTGCTTTAAAGTCGTTATAGAAGATGCGGCCGCCCAGACTTACACCATCGACCGTGAAGTAAGGGTCAGTGATAGTGAATTCTGCATATGTCTGGTAGTCATTTTTAGTCCCGCTGATGCCAACGGAATTACCTGTACCCAGCCAGTTATCCTGCTGGACGCCTACCTGGAAGCTGACACCACTCTCAGTACCGTAACCCACACCAAAGTTAAAGCTACCTGTGTTACGTTCTTTCACTTTGTAGACGACATCAACCTGATCAGGGGAACCTGGAACACGCTGTGTATCTACATCCACGGTTTCGAAGTAGCCCAGACGGTTCAGACGCTCTTTACCTTTATCGACCAGATCGTTGCCCAACCAGGCTCCTTCCATCTGACGCATTTCACGGCGAAGTACGCTGTCCTTACTGGTGTCATTGCCTTCAAACCGGATATGACGAACGTAGAAACGGTTTCCCGCATCAACGTTGATATGCAGTTTGACGGTTTTGTCTGCATCATTAATTTCTGGCTGAGTCGTCACACGAGGATAAGCATAGCCATAACGACCCAGCATCTGCTTAATGTCGTTTTCCATTTTGGTGACTTTGGCGCCGTTATACAACTCGCCCTTATCAATTTTAGTCAGGCTTTGAACTTCTGCCGAGTGACCGGCCATGCTGCCCGTTACTTCAACGCCAGAAAGTTTGTATTGCTCACCTTCTGTAATGTTGAGCGTAATATAGATGCCTTTTTTGTCCGGCGTCAGGCTGACCTGAGTCGAATCAATGTTGAAACGGGCATAACCGCGATCCAGATAAAAACTGCGCAAGGTTTCAAGGTCACCCGCGAGTTTTTGTTTCTGATATTTACGGTCACCGACTACGTTCCACCATGGCACTTCATCACGCAGTTGGAAGCGTGAAATCAGATCATCGGTTGTGAAGGCATGGTTACCCACAATGTTGATCTGCTGAATTTTCGCAGAAACACCTTCGGTGAAGACCAGCTTCAGATCAACACGGTTACGTGGCAATGGGGTCACAACCGCTTTTACCGATGCACTGTATTTACCGACGCTGTAATAGAAGTCTTCGAGACCTTTCTCGATGCTACCGATGGTTGTACGGTCAAGAGCTTCGCCAACACGGACGCCAGAGGCCTCCAGGTTTTGCTTGAGCATGTCATCTTTCACCGATTTGTTACCGGAGAAAGTAATGCTGGCAATGGTTGGACGTTCTTTGACCTGAACAATCAGAGAATTACCATCGCGCAGGACACGAACGTCCTCAAAGTTGCCAGTGGCAAACAAAGCACGGATGGTATTACTGATATCATCGTCAGTCACCGTATCACCGACGCGAACCGGCATATTGAGTAACGCCGCACCGACGGCAACTCGCTGCAGGCCTTCGAAATGAATATCTTTCACTACGAAACCGTCTGCACCGTATACGGTGGCGCTGCCAAACAGCAGCGACGCTATGAGCAACTTTTTGATCGCCATCGTTGTTATGCGTTCTTCCTAACCTAATCTCCGGTCTTAAAGACGGGAGAAATCATTGAAAAGTGCAAGCCCCATCAACAACACCAGCAAAACTGAACCAATGCGGTAACTGAAGTCCTGAACTCGCTCGGAAACTGGCCCACCCTTAAGCTTTTCTATTGCGAGAAACAGCAGGTGTCCACCATCTAATACCGGTAATGGGAAGAGGTTGATGATCCCCAGATTGACGCTAATGAGCGCCAAAAACGTGAGATAAGACACCAAACCATATTCAGCTGACATTCCTGCGCCCTGTGCGATGGAGATTGGGCCACTCAGATTGTTCAGCTTCACATCTCCGGTAATTAACTTACCCAGCATGCTCACAGTGAGTTTCATCAGTTGCCAGGTTTTATCCCCGGCTTCATAAAACGCCACAAACGGACCATACTGACGGATAGTTTTATACTCATCAGGCAGCGGTATCACCTTCGGTACCACACCAGCAAAACCCTGTATTTTGCCTTTGCCTGCGGACTTCGTGTCCGGCGTCAGTGTTAACGTGACAGGATTTCCTGCCCTTTCAACCTCCAGCGCGATGGGTTTACCCGGATTGTCCCTTACCTGGATGACAAAAGACTGCCAACTTTCCAGAATCTGACCATCGACTTTAACGATCCTGTCCCCGGCTTGCAAACCCGCCTTTTGAGCGGCTGAATCTGGCTGCACCTCCTGCAGAACAGATTCTATCTGCGGCCCTCTCGGAATCATACCCAGAGATACCACGGGATCCTGCTTTTCAGGATCAAAGTGCCATTGACGCAGATCCAGGGTTTTCTCAACGACCTGGGACGAGCCAAATTGCGCCACGCCAACCGTCGTTTGATCATCACCAATTTCGCCCATTAACGCCATGCGAACTGAATCCCAATCAGGCGTTTCGATACCAGCAACAGATTTTAGTTCCATTCCGGGCGAAATATTGGATTGTGCGGCAACTGAATTGACAGTGACATTTGCCACGACAGGACGCACGCTCGGCACGCCGATGACGAAAACCAGCCAGTAAGCAAAAACCGCAAAAATGAAATTAGCGACAGGTCCGGCACTGATGATAGCAGCACGTTGCCAGATTTTTTTGTTATTGAAAGATTGGTGACGAAATTCAGGCGCGACTGCCTCGACACGCTCGTCGAGCATCTTAACGTAGCCCCCGAGCGGAATGATGGCCAGAACATACTCGGTCCCCTGACGGTCAGTACGGCGCCATAGCGCACGTCCAAACCCGACAGAAAAACGTTCAACACGGACACCACAACGACGAGCAACCCAGAAGTGGCCGAACTCGTGCACGGTGATAAGCACCCCCAATGCGACGATAAAGGCGGCCAGGCTCCAGAGTATGTTCATCATATGTCTAACTATTCCTTAGAAAACTTCTACCGTCATGGACGGATTAATACACTAACAGCATCAGACAGGCGAATACAGGGACTGCAGCCGTCAGGCTGTCGATACGGTCCAGTATACCGCCATGACCCGGGATCATATGACCACTGTCTTTGATACCTGCCTCGCGTTTGAACATACTTTCCGTCAGGTCGCCCAGCACAGACGCCAGTGCAGCCACAACGGAACAAATTAATAAGGTTGAAGGTACCACATCAAGAGGCGCATAGCGGCCAAATAGCCAGGCTATCAGGGCTGAAGTCAGAAGACCGCCAGTAAACCCTTCCCAGGTTTTTCCCGGGGATACTTTAGGAGCAAGCTTATGCTTACCCAGTAATTTACCAAACAGGTAAGCACCGGAGTCTGCCCCCCAGACCAGTAGCATCACATATAACAACCACCATGCGCCAGTATGATGATTTTCCGCATAACCGTATTGGCGCAGTGCGACCATCCCCCAAAAGAAAGGCACAATGGTCAGTATGCCAAAGACCAAACGCAGCACACGAGAGTGGCGCCAGAAGGCTGCCGAAGCCGGATACCCAACCACCAGCACCAGGGCCAGACACCACCAGGCAAGCGCTGCCCATAAGGAGCCTGCGACTTGCAACAAATGCACGCTTTGCTGGTAAGCCGGAATGCTCAGCATCATCGCCGCCAGCAGAAAACCACATAATATAGCCAGCCATATGCGCTGATTACGGCTTGCAAAACCGGCCAGTTGTCCCCACTCCCACGCAGCCAACATGCACACAACTAACGTCACGATGGCAAAACCGACAGGCGGTAACAAAAAGAGTGCTGCAATAACAATCGGTATTAAAATCAGAGCTGTGATAATGCGATACTTCAGCAAATGTTCTCCCTAGGACGCATCAGCGCCGATAGGTGTAGTCCCTCCGAAGCGGCGCTCGCGATGGGCAAAAGCCGTCAGCGCACCTTCAAAGGTATTTTCATCAAAATCAGGCCAGAGGACATCGGTAAAATAGAGCTCCGCGTAAGCAATTTGCCACAGCAAAAAGTTACTGATCCTATGTTCCCCACCGGTTCTGATCACCAAATCGACAGGTGCCAGTTCACTCATACAGACCGCTGAATTCAGCAATTCTTCGGTAATCTGTTCTGCCCGCAGTGTGCCCGCTTCAACCTGACCCGCCAGCGTTTTAACGCCTTGAATAATATCCCATCGGCCACCATAGTTCGCAGCAATGTTCAGGGTAAGTCCGTCGTTATTTTGAGTAAGTGTTTCTGAACGACGAATGCGTTCCTGCAGACGAGCACTAAAGCGACTGACATCGCCAATGACCCGAAGCCTGACATTATGTTTATGCAGGCTTTTAATTTCACTGTCTAATGCACGGACAAACAACTCCATCAATGCAGAGACTTCCTGAGCCGGACGATTCCAGTTTTCACTGCTAAAGGCATAAAGCGTGAGTGCATCGAGATGATGACTGGCAGCAAAACTCACCGCTTTGCGCACCGACTTCACTCCCGCTTTATGACCGAACACCCTCATTTTACCCTGACGTTTTGCCCAGCGTCCGTTACCGTCCATGATAATGGCAACATGGCGAGGCTGAGCGCAATACATATCAGACATCTGTTGATTTTCGAGGGACATAACGCGTACTCATTTCCTTTTATCAGAACACAACGGCTTTCTGGCTGGCATAACATTCTTCTGGCTGACGCCCGCTGGCGGCCTACCTTTCTGTCGCTGATGCGACTACACGCGCAAAAAAGCCGTGTCTCCCTTGCAGGCACGGCTTACACAGACAGATCACCGATTCCACCTTTAACATTCAGGCTCTGAAAAGCCAAATCTACTGTCAGTGTGGCGCAGACTATACCATTTCAATGTGATGCTAACAAACTGCTGCATAAGTACAAAAATAGCCTTAGAGCGCAAATCTATGAAGTTTCTCACACGCACTGGCTCTCGCCTGTGCGTCGATCTCCAACACTTCCTCAACAGAATCAGGTTCAGCACTCACTATCTGCTCCATCACCTGTCGATTCAGGAAAGCAATGTCGGTAAAACGAATCTTGCCATTGAGGAACGCAGCCACTGAAATTTCATTTGCGGCATTCAGTGCCGTCGTTGCTGCCTGACCGGTGTTGCTGGCTTCAATAGCGAGTTGCAAACAAGGATAACGGATGTAATCCGGTGCACTGAAAGTCATCGCACCCATATTACAAAAATCCAGCGCTTCGACTTCGGTTGTGACCCTGTGCGGATACGCCATCGCATGCGCAATCGGGGTGCGCATATCCGGTGAGCCCAACTGAGCCAGCACGCTACCATCGCAATAACGCACCATGGAATGGATCACAGATTGCGGATGAATAATCACTTCCATTTCAGCCGCAGAGGCATTAAATAACCAGCGGGCTTCAATATATTCCAGCCCTTTGTTCATCATGGTGGCTGAGTCGACGGAAATTTTACGTCCCATAGACCAGTTAGGATGTGCACAAGCCTGATCCGGTGTGACATCACGGAATTTATCCAACGGCAATTCGCGGAACGGGCCACCGGATCCGGTTAAAATAATGCGAGAGATCCCATGGCTTTCGAGGGAAGCATATCCCAGTTGTTTCTGAACAGATTCAGGCAAACTCTGGAAAATCGCGTTGTGCTCACTGTCGATAGGCAATAGCTGAGACTGACTCTGGCGGACTGCGTCCATAAAAATGCGCCCGCAGGTCACCAGCGATTCTTTATTCGCCAGAAGTACCTGTTTACCTGCGCGCACAGCGGCGAGTGTCGGTAACAAGCCCGCTGCACCCACTATAGCCGACAGCACCTGATCCACATCATCAAGAGCAGCCAGTTCAGCCGCAGCATCAGAGCCAGAAAGCACCTCAGTACGGCTTGCGTGTTCTGCCAGAATGGCTCTCAGCGCGCGGGCAGACGGTTCATCCGCCATCGAAGCGTATTCAGGGTGAAACTCGAGACACTGCTGCGCCATAACGTCAACATTACGCCCTGCAACCAGTGCTTTAACGGAAAAATCGTCAGGATTAGACCGGACAACGGAAAGCGTGCTGGTGCCGACAGACCCTGTCGAACCAAGAATAGTCATTTTTTTCATGAAAATGCCCGGAATAGCGCTCGTAAATTTGGAAAGTGCACAGTCTGAAACCTCTTATCTGGCTTGTCTATGAGATTGTGCGAACCAGTAAAAAATTTAAAGCCTGCTAAAAAACAAAGCGCCGCAATTGCGGCGCTTTAGGAGAGACTTAAACCGGATTAAAATTCCATTAACTCGGTTTCTTTCTCGCTCAAAGCAACGTCGATTTTCTTGATGAAAATATCAGTCAGTTTCTGAATATCGTCCTGAGAACGACGGTCTTCATCTTCACTGATTTCTTTATCTTTCAACAATGCTTTGGTTTTATCGTTCGCATCACGGCGGACGTTACGTACGGAGACACGGCCCTGCTCTGCTTCGCCACGCACGACCTTGATGAGATCCTTACGACGTTCCTCTGTCAGTGCAGGCAATGGAACACGGATTGTCGCACCCGCAGAAGACGGGTTGAGGCCCAAATCAGAAGTCATGATCGCTTTTTCAACAGCAGCGCTGATGGAGCGATCGAATACAGAGATTGCCAGAGTACGGGAATCTTCCACCGTCACCTGGGCCAGTTGACGCAGAGGCGTTGCTGAACCGTAGTATTCCACCATGATGCCATCCAGGATGCCCGGAGATGCACGGCCGGTACGGATTTTGCTGATATGGGTTTTGAATGCTTCAACGCATTTTTCCATACGAATTTCAGCGTCTTTTTTGATTTCGTTAATCACGTTGTGAACCTTTGAAAGCTGATTACCTGGCAGACCATAACATCAGTATAGTCCGTGAATACTCATGCCAGCAGAGACTGGCTGAACGTAATGTTCAATTGTGAAGGATCATTCCGCTTTAGAAATCAGCGTTCCTTCATTTTCACCCATCACCACGCGACGCAGTGCGCCAGGCTTATTCATGTTGAAGACGCGAATTGGCAGATTGTGATCGCGGGCCAGCGTAAAGGCAGCCAGATCCATTACTTTCAATTCCTGTTCCAGCACTTCCTGATAGGTCAGTGTTTCGTAAAGTGTCGCATCCGGGTTTTTCACCGGATCAGCTGAATACACACCGTCAACTTTGGTGGCTTTTAATACCACATCAGCTTCGATTTCAATACCGCGCAGACACGCGGCTGAGTCAGTGGTAAAGAAAGGATTGCCGGTACCGGCAGAGAAAATTACCACGCGGTTATGACGCAGCAAGCTGATGGCCTCAGCCCAGCTGTAATTATCACACACACCGTTCAAAGGGATCGCAGACATCAGGCGTGCGTTAACATAGGCACGGTGTAATGCATCACGCATTGCCAGGCCATTCATGACAGTTGCCAGCATACCCATATGGTCGCCTACAACACGATTCATGCCCGCCTGTGCCAGACCCGCGCCACGGAATAGGTTACCGCCGCCGATCACAACACCTACCTGAATGCCGAGTTCGACCAGCTCTTTCACTTCCTGAGCCATGCGATCTAATACACTCGCGTCGATACCAAAACCTTCACTACCCTGCAGGGCTTCGCCACTGAGTTTGAGCAGGATACGTTGATAAACGGGTTTCGCATTGGTAGCCATGGTGTCTGTCCTAGAAGCAATGTGTCTTAATGGATAGTCGGTTTTTACATCATAGCGTTGTCTGAATGACTTCACGCACAATGTAATAGGAATTTGGGGCTGGATAAAACGGAACCGCCCTTTCGTAGCGGTTCCATTTTAGGGTGTATCAGATACTGATTAAGACTGTTTAGTCATTGCTGCAACTTCAGCAGCAAAGTCAGTCTCAACTTTCTCGATACCTTCGCCCACTTCAAAGCGGATGAAGTTAATCACGTCAGCATTGTGTTCTTTCAGAACCTGACCCACAGTTTTGCTTGGGTCGATAACGAAAGGCTGACCTGTCAGAGAAACTTCGCCGGTGAATTTCTTCATGCGGCCTTCAACCATTTTCTCTGCAATTTCTTTCGGTTTGCCAGACTGCATCGCGATGTCCAGCTGAACCTGATACTCTTTTTCTACCACTTCAGCAGACACGTCCTCAGGCTTAACGAATTCTGGTTTGCTTGCTGCAACGTGCATAGCAATTTGCTTAACCAGTTCTTCATCAGCGCCTTTAGCCGCAATCAGAACACCGATACGTGCGCCGTGCAGGTAGCTGCCCAGCACATCGCCTTCAAGAATTTGAACGCGACGAATGTTGATGTTCTCACCGATTTTAGCAACCAGCTGAATACGCTCTTCTTCGAACTGAGCTTTCAGGACTTCAACGTCAGTCACTTTGCCTGCAACAGCAGCGTCCAGCACTTTGTCAGCAAAAGCCTGGAAACCAGCATCTTTAGCCACGAAGTCAGTCTGGCAGTTAACTTCCAGAATCACGCCGAAGTTGCCTTCGATTTTGGTTTTGATCACGCCGTCAGCAGCTACGTTGCCTGCTTTTTTCGCCGCTTTGATCGCGCCAGATTTACGCATGTTTTCAATTGCCAGCTCGATGTCGCCGTTAGCTTCAACCAGAGCTTTCTTACAATCCATCATGCCAGCGCCAGTACGTTCGCGCAGTTCTTTTACCAGGGCAGCGGTAATATCAGCCATTGTATTTTCCTCGATTATCTCAGTGCAAAAAGGGTTTTTGCGGTGAGATATTTCTCGCATTTAAGATAAGCAAAGGGGGCCAATAAAGGCCCCCTAACCAACATATTTCAATACCTGGTTAATAAGGGCTCTGCTGAGCTTGCCTTATTATTCAGCTTCTACGAAGCTTTCTTCTGCCTGAACAGCCAGATCTTGCGAACGGCCTTCACGGACAGTGGCAGCAACAGCGCTCAGGTACAGATTTACTGCACGGATTGCGTCATCGTTACCTGGGATAACAAAGTCAACGCCATCCGGATCGGAGTTGGTATCAACAATGGAGAATACCGGGATACCCAGGTTGTTAGCTTCTTTGATTGCAATGTGTTCGTGATCAGCATCGATTACAAACAGAGCATCAGGAAGACCACCCATATCCTTGATACCACCCAGGCTGTTTTCCAGCTTAGCCAGTTCACGAGTACGCATCAGCGCCTCTTTCTTGGTCAGCTTCTCGAAAGTGCCGTCCTGAGACTGAATTTCCAGATCTTTCAAACGTTTGATGGACTGACGAACGGTTTTCCAGTTAGTCAGCATGCCGCCCAACCAGCGATGGTTCACGAAGAACTGGTCGCAGTTGTGTGCAGCTTCTTTTACCGCTTCGCTTGCTGCGCGTTTAGTACCAACGAACAGGATCTTACCTTTACGGGAGGAGATCTTCTGCAACTCAGCCAGAGCTTCGTTGAACATTGGAACAGTTTTCTCAAGGTTGATGATGTGAACCTTGTTACGAGCGCCGAAGATGAATGGCTTCATTTTCGGGTTCCAGTAACGGGTTTGGTGACCGAAGTGAACACCGGCCTTGAGCATATCGCGCATGGAAACAGTTGCCATGATAAAACCTCTATTAAGTAGTTGGGGTTATGCCTCCACGTATCCCATACAACCGACCCTGCAGAACGAATTCCCAAGGCACCCCGGCGTATGTGTCGATACGTGTGTGTTATTACTTACGTTAATAAGTACACAATGAGTGATTTTGGCTTTAATCCCTCAGCGTCGTAAGACTCAGAGCGGATTGCCGGCGCGCTTTATACCATAAATAACGGCCCGGCAGCAACTTTTGTTCAGCAGATTGCTTCACGGGAAATGATAGTTTGGCAGCAAATATCAGGGCTGATACCATAAGTCACAGCTTATTATTGACGACATCGGTGTAGAAATAAAGCACACCTGATGCACAGAACCCGCAGGACAACACATGGCTATTTCAATCAAAACCCCCGAAGACATCGAGAAAATGCGCGTTGCTGGCCGTCTGGCCGCAGAAGTGCTGGAAATCATTGAACCTTTCGTTAAACCGGGCGTGAGCACGGGTGAGCTGGATCGCATATGTGCCGATCATATCGTGAACCAACAACAGGCGGTTTCAGCCTGCCTGGATTACCACGGTTTCCCGAAATCTGTTTGTATCTCCGTTAATGAAGTGGTGTGCCACGGTATTCCGAGCGAAGATAAGTTTTTGAAAGAGGGTGACATCGTCAACATTGACGTTACGGTGATTAAAGACGGTTTCCACGGCGATACATCCAAAATGTTCATCGCGGGTAAACCGACGATTTTGGGCGAGCGTCTTTGCCGTATCACCCAGGAAAGCCTGTATATCGCCCTGCGCATGATCAAACCGGGTATCCGCTTGCGCACGCTGGGTAAAGAGATCCAGAAATTCGTTGAAGCCGAGAAATTCTCTGTGGTACGCGAATATTGCGGTCACGGCATTGGCGAAGGTTTTCACGAAGAACCTCAGGTGCTGCATTATGACGCAGATGACGGCGGTGTGGTGTTACAGGCTGGCATGGCCTTTACCGTTGAACCTATGGTCAATGCGGGTGATTACCGTATACGCACCATGAAAGACGGCTGGACAGTAAAAACTAAAGATCGCAGCTTGTCGGCTCAGTACGAGCATACTATTGTGGTCACAGATAACGGTTGTGAAATTATGACGCTGCGTAAGGATGACACCATCCCGGCTATCCTGACGCACGACTAAACAGTCACCCGCTCTGCGGAGAGGGTATAAATCTGTGAATCAAACCGGCGAAAGCCGGTTTTTTTATCTTTCACGTTTATTGGTCTCTCACGTGTAGGGCTGCGCACCCATGATTGAAAACTATTCGGCTGAAAAGAGCCTGCAACCGCAAACCACGCAGGATCTTATCCGCACTTACCCGCCACAGCCCGCCTCCCCTTCTGCCTATCCGGACGACGATTTAAACCGTCAGAGCCTGAAACAACATATGGAGCAGTTTCAGGTGTGGCTGGCAGATGCCTTCAATGCCGGGCAACGGGCGGAAGATCTGGTGGATGCCCGGACGCATTACATCGATCAACTTTTGCAGCGTCTGTGGACGTTCTATGGCTTCGACAATATTTGTGAAACTGCGATGGTGGCCGTCGGTGGCTACGGGCGCGGCGAATTGCATCCTTTATCAGATATTGATGTTCTGGTGCTCAGCCAGAAACGTCTCAACGATGAACAGGCGTTGCGGATCGGTGAGCTGATTACGTTGCTGTGGGACCTTAAGCTGGAAGTCGGACACAGCGTGCGTACGCTGGAAGAGTGTCTGCTGGAGGGATTAGCTGATTTAACGGTGGCCACCAACCTGATTGAATCCCGCCTGATTTGCGGCGATGTCGCGCTGTTTCTCAGTATGCAGAAACACATTTTCAGTGACGGATTCTGGCCTTCGCCAAACTTTTTCCGCGCCAAGATCGATGAACAGAATGAACGCCATCAGCGTTATCACGGTACCAGTTATAACCTTGAGCCGGATATCAAAAGCAGCCCCGGCGGACTGCGCGACATTCACACCATTTTATGGGTGGCCCGCCGCCATTTTGGTGCCACATCGTTAGATGAAATGGTGGCCTTTGGTTTCCTGACTAAAGCCGAGCGCAACGAACTGCTGGAATGTCAAAGCTTCCTGTGGCGCATCCGTTTTGCCCTGCACTTGCTGCTGCCACGCTACGACAACCGCCTGCTGTTTGATCGCCAGCAAAGTGTGGCACAGCTGTTGCAATATCAGGGGGAAGGCAATCAGCCCGTCGAACGCATGATGAAAGATTTCTACCGCATGACCCGCCGGGTCGGTGAGCTGAATCAGATGTTATTGCAGTTGTTCGATGAAGCGATTCTGGCCATCGGCCCGAATGAAAAACCACGGCCGCTTGATGAGGATTTCCAGCTGCGTGGTGACCTGATTGACCTGCGGGACAGCACCCTCTTTGACCGCCGTCCGGAAACGATCATCGGCATGTTCCACCTGATGGTGCGCCATCGCGAAATCAAAGGCATTTACTCCACCACCGTCCGCCTGTTGCGCCATGCCCGACGCCATCTCAAAGAGCCTCTGTGTATGATCCCGCAGGCACGTGAAATGTTTATGTCGATTCTGCGCCATCCAGGGGCCGTGTCACGTGCGCTGGTGCCGATGCATCGTCACAGCGTGCTGTGGGCGTATATGCCGCAATGGGGGCAAATCGTCGGACAGATGCAGTTTGACTTGTTCCACGCTTATACGGTCGATGAACATACCATTCGTGTTTTGCAAAAACTTGAAAGCTTCGCCCATGAAGAAACCCGGCCAAAGCACCCTTTATGCGTGGAATTGTATCCGCGTCTGCCACAGCCGGAGCTGTTGCTGATGGCTGCCTTGTTCCACGATATCGCCAAAGGCCGTGGCGGCGATCACTCGATCCTCGGTGCGCAGGATGTGCTGGAATTTGCCGAACTGCACGGGCTGAATTCCCGCGAAACACAGCTGGTGGCCTGGCTGGTTCGCTGTCACCTGCTAATGTCAGTGACAGCGCAACGCCGGGATATTCAGGATCCTAATGAAATTCAGCAATTTGCTGCGGAAATGCAAAGCGAAGTGCGCCTGCGCTATCTGGTCAGTCTGACCGTGGCAGATATTTGTGCCACTAACGAAACGCTGTGGAACAGCTGGAAACAGAGCCTGATACGCGAACTGTATTTTGCCACCGAAAAGCAATTGCGTCGCGGCATGCAAAACACGCCGGATCTTCGCGAACGTGTGCGTCATCACCGTCTGCAGGCGCTGGCATTGCTGCGTATGGACAATATCGATGAAGAAGCACTGCACCGGATCTGGAGCCGCTGTCGTGCAGATTATTTCCTGCGCCACTCACCCAATCAGCTGGCCTGGCACGCAAGACATCTGCTGGAACACGACTCCGCCAAACCGCTGGTGTTGGTCAGCCGTCAGGCAACGCGTGGCGGTACCGAAATATTCATCTGGAGCCCTGACCGGCCTTATCTGTTTGCCACCGTCGCCGGTGAGCTGGACAGGCGTAACCTGAGCATTCATGACGCACAGATTTTCACTAACCGCGATGGTATGGCGATGGACACCTTTATCGTGCTGGAACCGGATGGCAGTCCGCTGGCACAAGATCGTCATGAAGCGATCCGTTATGCGCTGGAACAATCCATGACGCAGGCTTATCAGCCACCCCGGACCCGGCATCCTTCGCCGAAACTGCGCCATTTCAGCGTGCAGACAGAAGTCAGTTTCCTGCCTACCCATACGGACCGCCGGACGTATATGGAACTGGTGGCGCTGGATCAGCCCGGCCTGCTGGCACGCGTCGGGGAGGTCTTCTCTGATCTCGGCCTGTCGCTGCACGGTGCGCGCATATCAACCATCGGTGAACGCGTAGAGGATTTATTTATTCTGGCAAATGGTGAGCGTCGTGCGCTGGATAATCAAACCCGCAAGGAAATCACACGCCGGTTAACTGAGGCACTCAACCCTGGCGACAAAATGTGATACAAGTACCACTATCTTTTAAAACCAATTCAGGAAAGAGAACAGGATGCAGCAACTACAAACCGTTATTGAACAAGCCTTCGAGCGCCGTGCAGATATCACCCCGGCTAACGTTGACAGCGTAACGCGCGACGCTATCACTGAAGTTATCAGCAAAATCGACAGTGGCGAATTGCGTGTTGCTGAGAAGATTGATGGCGAATGGGTGACGCATCAATGGCTGAAGAAAGCGGTACTGCTCTCGTTCAGAATCAATGACAACCAGGTTATGGAAGGCGGTGAAAGCCGTTACTTCGATAAAGTGCCGATGAAATTCGCGGACTACGATGAAGCGCGTTTTCAGCGTGAAGGCTTCCGCGTGGTCCCCCCAGCGGCAGTGCGTAAAGGCGCATTCATCGCACGTAATACAGTGCTGATGCCTTCTTACGTCAACATCGGCGCTTACGTTGATGAAGGCACCATGGTAGATACCTGGGCGACTGTCGGTTCGTGTGCACAAATCGGTAAAAACGTTCACCTGTCTGGTGGCGTGGGTATCGGCGGCGTTCTGGAGCCACTTCAGGCTAACCCGACTATCATCGAAGATAACTGCTTCATCGGCGCACGTTCAGAAATTGTTGAAGGCGTTATCGTTGAAGAAGGCTCTGTGATTTCCATGGGCGTTTACATCGGCCAGAGCACCAAAATCTATGACCGCGAAACTGGCGAAGTACATTATGGCCGCGTACCCGCAGGCTCTGTTGTTGTTTCCGGTAACCTGCCTTCAAAAGACGGTAAGTACAGCCTGTATTGCGCGGTTATCGTGAAGAAAGTAGATGCGAAAACGCTGGGCAAAACGGGTCTGAATGAGTTATTACGCACTATCGACTAAACTTGAGAAAAGCGGGTATTAATAACCCGCTTTTTTATCTTCTAAACGGCAAAGTGTGCAATTAATCAATGATTAAAGCCGCCGTTCAGTTCATCATGACACTCTGATTTATTCTCCTAAACGAAGGTGGCGCTATGTATGACAATCTGAAAAGCCTGGGCATTAATAATCCCGACGATATTGATCGTTACAGCCTGCGTCAGGAGGCCAATAACGACATTCTGAAGATCTATTTCCGCAGAGATAAAGGCGAGTTTTTTGCTAAAAGCGTGAAATTTAAATACCCGCGCCAGCGTAAAACTATCGTTGCCGATAATGCCGGCCAGGGTTATAAAGAAATTCATGAGATCAGCCCGAATCTGCGGTATGTGATTGATGAGCTGGATCAAATCTGTCAGCGTGATCAGGTCGAAGTGGATCTGAAACGTAAAATTCTTGATGACCTGCGTCATCTCGAATCCGTCGTGGCAAATAAAATTTCCGAGATTGAATCTGATCTGGAAAAACTCACCAACGGTCGCTGATAAATTCCGGTCAGAAGATGCGAATACAAAAAAGGTCAGGCTTTCGCCTGACCTTTTGAGGGTGCGGAGAACACGTCAGGGCGTGACGTTATTTAAGCAACTGTCCCCATTTTTCCACCCACGGAATCGCAACGGTTTCCGGCTCTGCAGTTTCCATCGCATCAATTTCCAGCATTTCGCCAATGCGCGACGCACCCTGCTCCTGCAATAAATCATCCAGTTTATGCCCGCCACCACAGAAATGATCGTAGCTGATATCACCCAGCGCAATCATACCGTAACGCAACTCCGGCTGATAACCGACAGTATCGCGGATGGCAACATATAACGGCGCGATATTGTCCGGTAAATCGCCCTGACCGGTAGTGGACGTCACAATCAGCACAAAATGATGGCGATAATACTGCCAGGCTTCCAGCGTGCCTTCCTCGAACAATTTCACCTCATGCCCCTGGCCTTTCAGCACGGTTTCCGCTTCTTCTGCCACCAGTAACGCATTGCCGTATACCGTACCGACAAAAATTCCGACTTCTGCCATGGGATTCACTCCTGTGTGAGGCCAATATTTCAATCAAAGGACTTAAATTTGTGGACTATCCTGACCGTAAGTTTCCGCAAACTCAACCCTTTCAAGCTGAGGGATTTTTCCCTGCCAGCCAAACTGCGTCACCACATTTTGCCAGCGATGATCCCAGCGCGCATGTAATGACAATAATTCTCCGGTCACCGGATGCGGCAGTTGCATATGGCTGGCGTGCAGCATCAGTCCTGAACAACCAAAATGCTGCGCCATGCCACGGTTTTGCTTTAAATCTCCGTGCGCGCTGTCACCGATAATCGGGTGGCGCAAATGCGACATATGGCGGCGCAACTGATGCTTGCGACCGGTTTCCGGTTTCAGTTCTACCAGGCTATAACGCGCCGTATCGTAACGACCGATAGCCACCGGCATTTCAACCTGAGCCAGGACGCGATAATGCGTGACGGCAGGCTGTGGCGCTTTATCCGGACTGGCAAATTTATCAGCGATTTTATCAAGCTCTTCCGTCAGCGCGTAATCGAGCGTACCGTCTTGCGGCACATATCCGCGAACCACCGCGTGATATACCTTGCTCATCTGATTATTTTCAAACTGCTGAGACAGCAAACGCGCCACCTCGCTGGACAGCGCCAGCAGCAACACACCGGATGTCGGCTTATCCAGCCGGTGAACCGTAAACACATGCTGACCAATCTGATCACGCAATGTTTGCATCACAAACACCGTTTCATGGCGATCCAGCCAGCTGCGGTGCACCAACATGCCCGCCGGTTTATTCAATGCGATCAGATATTCGTCCTGATACAAAATTTCCAGCATGTCAGTCTTCTATGTTCAGCAAATCGTCGAGGCGTTGCAACTGAGCCAGCAAACGTATTGCTTCAGGCATTGCCACTTCAAAATAAGGGGTGATAGCAAAACGGGTTGGCAAGGGCGCCTGGGCCTCAAGCAACGCGTACATACGGGGAACCAGTACCCATTGCAGCCATTGTTCAGCAGACAGGGTATCCACTGAAAACGGTTCTTTGCTTTCAAAGGCTTCCGCTTCCGGCGGCGTGGCATGCCACAATTTATCATCACGCATGACCTGTTCGATATCTTCTAAAATCTGGCGAACCTGGTTTTCTGTATTCATCAATGCCTCTCTTCGTTCATGGCCCCGGGCAGCCTACGCCGGGCGGCGCAAAGCATAACATTGAAGGACTGATGCCCCAACTTTCTGCATCGTATCCAATTTAACTATTCAGCCATAAGTTTTTCGTGGTAGCGATAAACGCCCGATACGGGCAAACTACCGCCACTTTTTTCTTTACAGATGTGTCCAATGTCCGCACAACACACTCAGAAAGCCCATGCAACACCCGCCAAAGCGATGCTGGCCTCCGTGACCGGGTACGCCATGGATGGTTTCGATTTACTGATCCTCGGCTTCATGCTCCCGGCCATCACTCACGAATTTAGCCTGTCGTCCTCACAAAGTGGTTCACTGGTCACCTGGACCCTGATTGGCGCCGTACTTGGCGGCGTGATTTTCGGGCCAATCAGCGATCGTTTCGGCCGCATCCGTGTACTGACCTTCACCATTGGGATGTTCTCCCTGTTCACCGGTTTATGCGCTTTCGCACAAGGCTACTGGGATTTGCTGGTCTATCGCACATTGGCCGGTGTCGGGCTGGGTGGCGAATTTGGTATTGGCATGGCGCTGATTGCAGAAGCCTGGCCCGCTGAAAAGCGTAACCGCGCCTCGGCTTACGTGGGTATGGGCTGGCAACTGGGCGTGTTAATGGCAGCCTTCCTGACGCCACTGCTGCTTGGGATTATCGGCTGGCGTGGCATGTTCCTGGTCGGTCTGCTGCCGGCACTGGCCTCTTTCCTCATACGCCGTACAATGGGCGAACCGGAAGCCTTTGTAAAAAACGCCCAGACCCGCAACGACGGCACGCTGTTTAGCCGTATCAGGCTACTGTTCCGTGATAAAGCCACCACCAAAGCCAGCATCGGCATTCTGATCTTATGTTCTGTTCAGAACTTTGGTTATTACGGTCTGATGATCTGGATGCCAAGTTATCTGTCGAAAAACTTTGGCTTCTCACTGACCAAATCTGGGCTGTGGACTGCTGTGACCGTTGTCGGTATGACCTTCGGCATCTGGCTGTTCGGCATGCTGTCCGACCGTTTCCCTCGCTGGAAAATCTTCCTGATTTATCAGATTGGCGCTGTTGTGATGGTGTTATGTTACGCGCAGTTAACTGACCCGACGCTGATGTTGTTCGCAGGTGCGCTGATGGGGATGTTCGTGAATGGCATGATTGGGGGTTACGGCGGCCTTATTTCCGATCTCTATCCGGTGCGTGTCAGGGCGACGGCGCAGAATCTGTTATTTAATCTCGGGCGCGGCGTCGGCGGTTTTGGCCCGCTGGTGATCGGAATACTTGTGGCACAGGTGTCATTTACCGCAGCAATTACGTTGCTGGCGGCGATTTATCTGCTGGATATTTTTGCCACCCTATTTCTGCTGCCGAAAAAACAAGGGCAGGATGATGTGTTAGGGGCGATTGGCTGAGTCAGTGGCTGGCGCTTCCGGCGGAATAGAAGCGTTTAACGAGGCAATATCTATATCTATCATTAAAAAGTTGGGGGCACTGTTTTCACAGTGCCCCCGGTTCGTTTTATAGCAATCCAGCTACCTCAGTGCTCCCTGCTCAATCCCTGAAAACTTTTCCTGTGGTTATCCTAACCGGCTATCCTTTGCATCGTCCCACTTTCATCCTGACGGGCTATCCTAAATCATCCTGACTAAAGTCCCTTGGTCATCTGTGACCCGCTCAGCTTCCTTTGTGAGCTCTCTTCTCCGTCCTGGAGGTGTCCCTGGTTTCGTCCTGAAACATCCTGGCATAATCCGATGCCGTCCTGACTCTTCCTGAGCCGTCCCCTTCTTTTATGAATCAGCCATCATCCTGATGTTCTGCTTCATGCTTCCTTAGTGCACAACTAGAATCGTTGATTTCGCGCTTCCGGGCAAGACAGGCTGTAAGCCAAAATCAGGCCAGGTAAGCCATGCCACAAACGATTCTGCTTTTAACTTATTGATTATAAAAATTATAAGTATTTTTATCGCAAACTTACTAAGTCAAATTAACGAGATCTCTTACAGGCTTTGTGAGAGATCTCTCACACGCTTGTGAGCCATTTATGCTCTGCGGGACGGAGTTTCAGATCATGATCAGGCGGGATAAACCGGGGTCAGCATTGTAAGGAATTCTGATAGCGATGGCGAGAGCAGCGTTCGTTTTTTACTGCCGAACTGTTCCAGCACGACATTACCGGTCACATTGCATAACGACACCATATCCAGCTCGGAATCTGTAGTCGCCAGGAAAACTGTTGGCGTCAGTTTCAGCCGCTTTTGGGTAACCAGATGCCCGATCAGATTTTCCTGCAAACGGGTGAAATCTTCCTGGCTCCAGACCTGCAACAGCGTCAGCGGATTTCCCTGCCAGCTGGCGGCCATATCCCCTGCATACTGCGTTGTGTAAAACTCATGAGCCTCAGAACGCAGTTGTAACTCCAGCGCCCGCTCCACATTTTGCAACGTCGCGTCAGGTGTAAATGTCTGCGTCAGCCAGAAAACTTTTTCATCTTCGGTTTTGATCACGCACGGCGAATCAACACCAAAAAGGGCTTCGCTGGCGGGTGGCATGCCGGTTTCCTCCTGCCAGAGTTCGACATAACGCTGAGTAAATCCTCGCAATGCTACAGAAACTTCAGACTCCATAATTCTCTCATCTTCCGGTAAGGCTGGGGTAAACTAGGGGATTATTTTCTATTGTACCTATTTCGTAAGGTGACAGCATGCCCTCATATCAGGATAACCCCGCACTGGCGCAACTGACGCTGGGCAAAAGCACGGCTTATGTCGATCAGTACGACGCCTCTTTATTGCAGGCTGTTCCGCGCAGCATGAACCGGGAGCCGCTGGGCCTCTATCCGGATAACTTACCCTTTCATGGCGCAGATATCTGGACGCTATATGAATTGTCCTGGCTGAATGCCAAAGGCCTGCCGCAGGTTGCCGTGGGTGAAATCAGTCTGAATGCCAACAGTCAGAATCTGATCGAATCCAAAAGTTTCAAACTCTATCTGAACAGTTTCAATCAGACCGTTTTCCCGGACTGGCAGGCGGTGCAGGAAACACTGACTCGTGATTTAAGTGCCTGCGCGCAAGGCGAAGCCACGGTAACCGTCAGCCGCCTGTCTGAGATTGAAGGTTCACCCGTCGGACATTTTGACGGTGTTTGCATTGATGAACAGGACATTGAAATCGACAGCTATGAGTTCAGCACCGATTATCTGGCCGGGGCCAAAGGCGACGAGATGGTTGAGGAATCGCTGGTCAGCCATTTGCTGAAATCCAATTGTCTGATCACCCATCAGCCTGACTGGGGTTCCGTTCAGATCCACTATCGTGGCCCGAAAATTGATCGTGAAGCACTACTGCGTTACCTGGTTTCTTTCCGCCATCATAACGAATTTCACGAACAGTGCGTTGAACGCATCTTCAATGATCTGCTGCGTTTCTGCCAGCCGGAAAAGCTTGCCGTTTATGCGCGCTATACACGCCGCGGCGGTCTGGACATCAATCCATGGAGATCCAACTTCCCGTTTGAACCTGCAACGGCAAGACTTGTCAGACAATAATGCGAGACGTTGCTCAAGAACTGAGCTAACGCTCTGTCAGCATTGGTAAAAGCCTGATGGCGGGGTTACTGTTAAATCGCATACGGCGCAAAAAACATGATCCGAAAATCATGCGTCGCAATCAGGTAGCAGAAAGAATCACTGCACCCGTTGGTGTCAAGGAGCAACTTTGATTACACATATCAGCCCGTTAGGCTCAATGGATTTGTTGTCACAGCTGGAAGTTGACATGCTCAAACGTACAGCGAGCAGCGACCTCTACCGTCTTTTCAGAAATTGTTCACTGGCCGTGCTTAACAGCGGCAGCCAGACTGACAGCAGTAAAGAACTTCTCGACCGTTACGAAAGCTTTGATATCAATGTGCTGCGCAGAGAGCGTGGCGTAAAACTCGAACTGGTAAACCCGCCGGAAGACGCTTTTGTTGATGGCAGGATTATCCGCTCACTCCAGGCCAATCTGTTTGCGGTCCTGCGGGATATCCTGTTCGTGAGCGGGCAAATCGACAATGCCGGTCGTTTTCAGAACCTGAATACTGAAAATTCAGCGCACCTGACCAACCTGGTGTTCTCTATCTTACGCAACGCCCGCGCCCTGCATCTGGATGAAGATCCGAACATGGTGGTGTGCTGGGGCGGACACTCAATCAATGAAATTGAATATCAGTATGCCCGCAACGTCGGCAGTCAGCTGGGTTTGCGCGAACTGAATATTTGTACCGGCTGTGGTCCGGGCGCAATGGAAGCACCGATGAAAGGTGCTGCCGTCGGCCATGCTCAACAACGCTACAAAGCGGGCCGTTTTATTGGCATGACAGAGCCGTCGATTATTGCCGCTGAGCCACCCAACCCCCTGGTCAACGAACTGATCATCATGCCGGATATCGAAAAACGGCTTGAGGCGTTCGTCCGTATTGCCCACGGGATCATTATCTTCCCGGGCGGTGTAGGTACCGCTGAGGAATTGCTGTATCTGCTGGGTATTTTGATGGATCCGGAAAATAGCGATCAGGTTTTACCGCTGATCCTCACCGGTCCGAAAGAAAGCGCCGATTACTTCCACGTTCTCGATGCCTTCATTAAAGAAACGCTGGGTGAAGAAGCCTGTAAGTTCTACACCATCATCATCGACGATCCGACAGAAGTCGCCCGCCAGATGAAACGCGCCATGCCGCTGGTGAAAGAAAACCGTCGTAACAGCGGTGATGCCTACAGTTTCAACTGGTCGATTCGCATTGCGCCCGATTTGCAGCATCCGTTCGAGCCAAACCATGAAAACATGGCGAACCTGAATCTTTATCCGAACCAGCCACCGCAGGAACTGGCCGCTGCACTGCGCCGCGCCTTCTCCGGTATTGTGGCGGGTAACGTGAAAGAATTTGGAATTCAGGCTATCGAAAAACACGGCCGCTTCAAGCTGCACGGCGATCCGGCATTAATGAAAAAAATGGACAGCCTGCTGCAAGGTTTCGTCGCACAGCACCGCATGAAATTGCCGGGCAGCGCCTATATTCCTTGCTATGAGATTTGTGCCTGATTTACCGGCCACACTTCGAAAGCAGATCTAAGGGCGACGTGAGTCGCCTTTATTATGGAGATTATCATGGCTATACATCTGCTGATTATCGATGCCCTGAACCTGATCCGCCGTATTCATGCGGTTCAGGGGTCGCCTTGTCTGATGACATGCCAGAACGCCATCGGCCAGCTGATTCAGCATACACAGCCCACACATGCCGTGGCCGTATTTGACGAAGATGACCGGGCAGACAGCTGGCGTCATCAGTGTCTGCCAGACTACAAAGCCGGGCGCTCACCGATGCCCGATAACCTGTTTGCGGAAATGCCCAGTCTGAAGGCCGGTTTTGAAGCGCAGGGGATCGCCTGCTGGCATTCTGCGGGTAATGAAGCGGACGATCTGGCGGCAACGCTTGCAGTCAAAGTGTCATCCGGTGGCCATCAGGTCACCATCGTTTCAACTGATAAAGGCTATTGCCAACTGCTGGCACCGAATATTCAGATCCGCGATTACTTTCAGAAACGCTGGCTGGATATGCCTTTTGTGCAGGATACGTTTGGCGTATTGCCTCAGCAACTCACCGATTACTGGGGTCTCGCCGGGATCAGCAGCAGTAAAATTCCGGGTGTACCGGGAATTGGCCCGAAAACAGCGGTGACATTACTGAAACAGACCGGTTCGCTGGACGAGATTTACGACAATCTGGAGGGTGTGCCGGAAAAATGGCGTAACAAGCTTGAAGAGCATCGTGAACTGGCATATGCCTGCAAACGGGTTTCGACGCTGCAAACCGACGTCGTCCTGGACGGCAACTTACAGCAACTGCGCCTGCCATAAAATGGGGGTAAAAAGGCGCTTCTTATTAAGAAACGCCATAACCAGATACTCAAAATAATTCGAGTTGCAGGAAGGCAGCAAGTAAGTGAATCCCGAATCGCTTACATGAGTAAGCGATTCGGGTGAGCACATGCAGCCAACACATCAGCAACTCGAAGTATGACGAGTATCAGCGATCACGCTCGTCGCGGCGCCCGCCAATAGCCGACCAGAAACGGCGGATATGTACGGTGACTTCTTCACGATCGTGATAAAGCTGTTTCGCAAAGATCTCGGCATTCACGCCATTTTCTTTCAGACGTTCGTCGATGCGCTCAAGAATGTTAGAGACTTCTTCGTAGCGCTTTTTCATCGGCAACTTAAGATTGAAGATTGCCTCACGACACCAGCCATTGACCAGCCAGTCACACATGAGTGCAGCCACTTTCGCCGGTTTTTCGACCATGTCACACACCAGCCAGTAATTCTTGGTACTGGTGGATTTATAACGGAAGCCGTCTTCACGCAGATGAATAACCTGACCGGTTTCCATCAGGCTTGGCGCCATCGGACCGTTGTCGACTGCCGTGACCATCATGCTGCGTTGTGTCAGCTGATAGGTCCACCCGCCCGGACAAGCCCCTAAATCGACCGCGTACATGCCACTTGCCAGGCGTTCATCCCACTCATCAGCCGGAATAAAGACATGGAAAGCCTCTTCAAGTTTCAGCGTCGAGCGGCTTGGCGCTTCGGAAGGGAACTTAAGGCGCGGGATACCCATATAAAACGGTGAATTGTTATTGCTGTAGGAATACCCCACATAACAGCACCCCGGCGCGATAAAGAACACATGCACGACCGGACGCAGCGCATTTTCTTTTTTGCCCAGAACCTTGCATTCGCGCATCGCAGAACGCAGCGGCACCGTCAGTTTGCGACAGAACTTGGTCAGCTCTTTACTTTCATTAGTATCCGGCACTTCAACGCGAAGTTCACCCCCGTTGGTGATCACGTTCTGGACCATCCCGACGATCGGAGAAACACGATCTTCCGGCGGTAAATCTTTGAGTAATTCACCTACCACAATTAACTGACGGGCAAAAATCAGCTCACGGAAAGGCAGTTCTTTAGCGATGCGGTCAGCATCATCAGGCTGATAACATTCAAATAATACATAACCGCTGTTTTCTTTGACGCGGGCAAAACCGAAGATTTCCATCTTTGCGGCTTTATCAGTAATTTCTGCTGCGCATTCTTTTTCAAAACCCTGACGGCAGTAGAGAGCAACTTTATTCATGGCGTTCGGCCTTTTTCTTCAGGCGCAATGCGCCGATCAACAACAAAATCCAACCGACCAGAAACATGGTACCGCCAATCGGAGTTACAAAAACGAATAAACGGAGGTGTGACAGCGCAAGGCAATAAAGGCTGCCGCTGAATAAAACGGTTCCCAGCGCTAAAAAGGCGCTGCTCCAGTAGAACCACACATTGCGCTGGCGTTGCATCGCAACACCCAGAATCATTATCGCAAGCGTATGTATACTTTGATAAGTTAAGCCGGTATGGATCCACGTCATTTCGGCTTCGCCAAGCGACTGGCTCAATACGTGTGCGCCAAAAGCACCGAAAGCGACGTAAATAAAACCGCTGATCGCGGCGAAAATCAACATTGCACGACTGGTCATTATGCGATACCCGTTATCGTTATTTGCCGATGAAAATCCTGATTAACCCATCTCATCAGCAGACTCACGGTTTCTATCCCCGGCGATCAGGCCTCATGCCTGATCGAAACGAAAGCGCAGTTTTTCCTGCTCGCTGGCTGCACGCGCGAGGATCCACTGACGAAAGGCGGCTATTTTACCCAGTTCTGCCTGACTGTCATGACAAACCAGATAAAAAGCATTTTTACTGATTAAAACTTCACTGAACGGACACACCAGACGTCCGGCCTCAATTTCGGTCTGCGCCATAACATTATTGACCAACGCAATACCCTGACCGTGGACGGCAGCCTGAACCACCATCGCACTGTGGCTGAAGATAGGTCCCTGCTGCACGTTCACGTGTTGTAACCCAAGCTGTTTGGTGTACGCCAGCCAGTCGCGACGGGAAGCATCGTGCAGCAAGGTATGATGGCTTAAATCGGCGGGTTCCTTCAGCGGATTATCCCCCATCAGCAATGAAGGGGAGCAGACCGGCAGTAAATATTCCGCATACAATCGCTCTGCCCGCAGCCCCGGCCAGTTACCCCGGCCGTGGAATATGGCGACGTCAACATCGTCGGCCAATTTATCTTCTTCACGGTCCACAGCCTGGATACGCACATCAATGCCCGGATAAGCTGAGTTAAAGCCAGACAACCGTGGCACCAGCCATTGAATCGCAAAACTTGGCGGCAAACTGACGGTCAGCGCGCCTTTGGCACTGCGTGCCTGAAGTTTACGCGTGGCTTCATTGAGAGCAGAAAATATCTCTTTAATATCCAGATAATAACTCTGCCCTTCTTCGCTCAGTAACAAAGAGCGATTGCGTCGGCGAAACAGCTTTAGCCCTAAAAAGTCCTCAAGTGACTTAATCTGGTGGCTAACCGCGGCTTGCGTGACAAATAATTCCTCGGCAGCCTTAGTAAAACTAAGGTGGCGCGCTGCGGCATCAAATACCCGCAAAGAGTTCAGAGGCGGTAAACGTTTTGACATAGAATGGATACTTCTTATTCGCCGGTTAGCGGGACGCCTGTCCGTAGGTTTTGGTATTAGTTTTTTTAATCCGAGACATTATAATTTGTCCGTTGAGGATGTACAGGCAAAAACCTATAGTGGCGCCACTTCCTGAGCCGGAACGAAAAGTAAATTGGTATGAGGATGCTGAGATACTTTTGGCTTGTGGTTGTGATGTTGTGTTTGCAATTGTCTGGCAATCCAGACGCGTAGCGTAAATGCTACTCACTTTTCACTTCCTGTACATTACCCTGTCTGTCCAAAGTGATTTTTTAGCACCGCAATTTGCGGTGCTTTTTTTTGCCCTTTTTACTGCAAAAGAGCCGCAAAGAAAGCACAATGCGGTACAAAGGCGAGCGCATAATGTGACAAAACCGGCCTCATCGCAAGAGGGGCCGGTTTTGTCATAAAGCAACGTGTGAGGTTACCTGAGCGACTGGCTCAAGGTATTCACGTCAGGGATCAATTCCCTTCTGCCATTTCTTTGATTTCAGATTTATTGATCTGCTGCTTGTTGCCATACGCATCGGTATAACTGATCATACCGGTATCACTGTCCGTGCTAGGTTTGCCTTCAGCAACAATGGTACGGCCATCATTGGTATGCATCACATAGTTGCTCGAACAGGCGGCAAGTGTTGTCGTCAGCAGTGCAGCTGAAATTACGGCGGCGATCT
Organism: Rahnella sp. RFA10(1/100); assembly: GCF_004195115.1. NCBI lineage: Bacteria > Pseudomonadati > Pseudomonadota > Gammaproteobacteria > Enterobacterales > Yersiniaceae > Rahnella > Rahnella sp. RFA10(1/100). Next base: position 129,171 of record NZ_SEWR01000008.1, on the reverse strand, counting down.
TCTTCATCTTAGACTCCTTGCAGATTAATATGCTTCAAATTCCTGGTAGGACTCCAGGCTAATGCTTCTAGTCTTCGTAATTCAGCATAACAAACCTCTGATAAATTTCCAGGTAACCATTCCTAAAATGAATAAGCGGCGGCTATTACAGATAAAACTGTATTCTTTCACTCAGGCCGAAGGATCTGATTTCGTATGACTGATTTTAACCCCCGGGATTTTCGTCAACAGTTTCCTGCGCTGTCTCAGGGACAATGTTATCTCGACAGCGCTGCCACGGCGCTGAAGCCACAGGCGGTGATCGAGGCCACCCTGAATTTCTACTCACAGGAAGGAGCCACCGTTCACCGTAGTCAGCATCATGCGGCACAAACCCTCACAGATCACTACGAGCAGGCCAGAATGCTGGTGGCACAGTGGATTAACGCCCCGCGTCCTGAAAATATCGTCTGGACGCGGGGGACCACAGAGTCCGTCAATATGGTCGCGCAAGGCTGGCTGCGCCCGCGTTTACAGCCCGGCGACGAAATTATTGTCAGTCAGGCTGAACATCACGCCAACCTTATTCCGTGGCTGATGGTAGCTGAGCAGTGTCAGGCGCAGGTGATTACGTTGCCGGTGGATGAACACGGTATTGCGGATATCACCGCCCTCTCTGCCCTGCTGAACAATAAATCCCGCCTGCTGGCACTGACGCAAATGTCCAATGTCACCGGTGGCATGCCCGATATAGCCCGCGCCATTGCGCTGGCACACGCTAACGGCACCGTCGTTCTGATCGATGGCGCGCAAGGCGTTGTTCATTGCCCGCCAGACGTACAACAACTCGATATCGACTTTTACGCCTTCTCCGGCCATAAGCTGTACGGGCCGACAGGCATCGGTGTGTTATATGGCAAAACTGAATTACTCGAGAATATGGCCCCCTGGCAAGGCGGCGGCAAAATGCTGACTCAGGCCTCCATGACCGGTTTTACCCCGCAGGCTGTTCCTCACCGCTTCGAAGCGGGTACGCCCAACATTGCCGGTGTAATCGGCATGTCAGCAGCCCTGAAATGGTTAACAACCGTTGATCTGCACGCCGCGGAGAAATATACGCAAAATCTGGCGAATCTGGCTGAAGAACAACTTAAACAGATTGACGGTTTCCGCAGCTTCCGCTGTCAAAATTCATCCGTTCTGGCATTCGATATCGCCGGTGTGCATCACAGCGATCTGGTGGCATTGCTGGCTGAACAGGCCATTGCCGTGCGCGCCGGACAGCATTGCGCCCAGCCATTGATGGACGCTCTGGGCATCAGCGGAACATTACGGGCCTCATTTGCGCCGTATAATAATGAACAGGACGTTATGCGGCTGGTCAGCGCGGTAGAATATGCCCTCGACCTGTTAGCCGGTTAATTCATTTTTTTGAGGAATACCATGTTAGCGCCACATCCTTTTGGCCATGAGATCACCGAAAACTCCCTGACCGAAAAATTCGCGTCATTCCGCCAGTGGGAAGATCGTTACCGCCAGTTAATTTTGCTGGCGAAATCTTTACCGCCGCTGGATATATCGCTGAAAACGCCCGAAAATGAGCTGAGTGGTTGCGAAAACCGTGTCTGGCTGGGCGCAGAAAAAACGGAGAATGGAACGATGCATTTCTATGGCGACAGCGAAGGGCGGATCGTTAAAGGTCTGCTGGCAGTGCTGCTGACTGCCGTGGAAGGTAAAACGCCGGCAGAGATTCTGATGCGGGATCCACTGATGCTATTTGATGTATTGGGGTTGCGTGAGCAACTCAGTACCAGCCGTTCCAGCGGACTTAATGCGCTGGCAGAAGGCGTAATTACCCTCGCCCATCAGGCTGCCTGAGCCTGACGCTGTGCTTTAGCCATCATTTTCTTCAGTACGTGGGATACCGCGACAAAACCAAACGTCGCGGTCACCATCGTCGCAGCACCGAAACCAGACGCGCAATCCATGCGTTTAACGCCTTCTGCGCTTGCCTTTGCAGCACATACTGTGCCATCAGCCTGCGGGTACATCAGCGGTTCGCTGGAAAATACACAGTCGATCCCAAGCTTACCTTTGCTGTTCTTCACCACGTTGAAATCATTTTTCAGACGTTCACGCAGTTTTGCCGCCAGCGGATCCTGAATTGTTTTCGCCAGATCCACCACGGAAATTTGGGTCGGATCAATTTGTCCGCCCGCCCCGCCTGTGGTCACCACCGGGATTTTAAAACGACGGCAATAGGCCAGCAGCGCAGCTTTAGGCCGGACGCTGTCAATAGCATCAATCACATAGCTAAAACCCTGATCAAGCATCTCAGCCACGTTATCGGGCGTAATAAAATCATCGATACAGGTGACTTTGCATTCCGGATTAATCGCCAGAATACGCTGTGCCATGATTTCCGTTTTTGCCTGCCCGACATTTTCACGCAACGCATGGATTTGACGGTTGGTATTGGTCACGCAAACATCATCCATATCAATCAAGGTGATCGCGCCAATGCCGGTGCGGGCCAGCGCTTCCGCCGCCCAGGAACCCACTCCGCCAATACCGATCACACAGACATGCGCCTGCGAGAACAACTCCAGCGATTGCTGACCATAAAGCCGGGCAGTTCCGCCAAAACGTTGCTGATAAGCGTCGGAGTAAGTAGCTGTCATGAAAAAATAAACCTCAGTGCGTTCGTAAACTTTGTCGTTTGAAATATTAACGGGTGAAAACTAGTTGGACGGCGCGTATGCCGTAAACAGCGGCTTGCCGTTCTGCGCTGATTTTAACACCCAGACGCGACCATAGTGATTATAAAATCCGGCTGAATGCCCGGCATCAGGGCCAATTCCCTGATACATATCGAAATGTTGTCCTTTAATCGCACCACCGACATCCAGTGCCACCATCAGACGCATATGATATTTACCGGTGAACTTGCCTTTATCGTTAAGCTCAGGCACTTCCGCCAGTAATGTTGTTCCTGCCGGGATCAGTGAACGGTCAGAAGCCACAGAGGCTTTGGCAATCAGCGGCACACCGCTGGCACCACGAACCGGAGCAAAAGGCTCTGGTTTGAAGAAAACGAATGACGGATTCTGCTCCAGCAATTCACGCACTTGTGCCGGTGTGTGGGTGTCCGCCCACTGGCGGATCGCCTGCATCGACATATTTTCGCGCGCCACTTCCCCACGATCAATCAACACTTTGCCGATGCTGCGGTAGGCATGGCCGTTTTTACCAGCATATCCGAAGAACATGAACGGGCGCCCGTCGCCGTAATCGACATAACCGCTGCCCTGCACTTCCATCATAAAGTTATCCATCAGGGAATTAGTCCAGGCAACCACGTAGTTATCGCTCAGTGCACCGGAATAAATTGAGGCGCGATCAGGCAGACGGCCGCGTTTTGGCGGCATACGATAAAGCGGATACTGGAATTCACCCTGACGGGTGTAGCGCGCCTGCACCACCGGCGTGTAATAGCCGGTCAGTTGCACATTACCAAAATTGTCAGCACCTTCCATCTGATACGCGCTGATGCCGTACTGGCTAAGGTTGCGGGTATCAGCCCCGGAGCGCAGCCATTGTTCGACAGCCTGGAATGTTGTGTTATTACGACCATATAAAGAAGAAGAGGCAATTTGTACCGCGGCGACCTGATTAGAGTAATCCAGCGCATTCACTGGTTTGCCTGTGGCATTCGGCTCATTCACATATTCGAGTGCATTATCCAGACGGCCATCTTTGTACTGCTGGCCCCGGTCAGTAGGTCGCGAAGAACAACCCGCCAGCACCGCTAACACCAAACCACCCAGCAGATATTTACTCCAACGTCCTTTCATTATTGCCGCGCTCTCTTACTTTCAGGAAAATGACTGGCGAAACGATAACAAACGCCCTATCAGAAAGGAATTGCCACAGCCGAAAAAAGTGTACTGAGCCAAATTGAACATCAAACGGCAATTTTGTGGATAAAAAGCCAGCAACTAAGTGCTTTATTTGAATAAATTCAAAAAAGGGTTGCACGAAATCTCATGGGGAGTATAGTTCGCCTCCATCGGACGCGGGGTGGAGCAGCCTGGTAGCTCGTCGGGCTCATAACCCGAAGGTCGTCGGTTCAAATCCGGCCCCCGCAACCAATTCGATTTCGATGCATAAAATGCTCAGTTGAATTGTACGATGAATTAAAGCAGTATACGGACGCGGGGTGGAGCAGCCTGGTAGCTCGTCGGGCTCATAACCCGAAGGTCGTCGGTTCAAATCCGGCCCCCGCAACCAATTCGAGACCGATGCATGAAGATGCTCAGTTCGGATAATGTGATGAAGTAAAGCTGTAAGAGTAGTGACGGACGCGGGGTGGAGCAGCCTGGTAGCTCGTCGGGCTCATAACCCGAAGGTCGTCGGTTCAAATCCGGCCCCCGCAACCAACTACTAAAAATCGGTTACAAACATCAGGCACCCTAACGGGTGTTTTTTTGTCTCTGAATTCCGCCAAGCGGCGGGAATAATCACCTCGCAGCCTCTCTGGTTATCCCCTCGCCAACATCCCACCTTCTGCAAAATATGCTTTGATCCCGGCCAGAATAGACTCTGCCACCTGCTGCTGAAAATGTGCAGTCCGCAATTTCTTCTCTTCACTGATGTTACTGATAAACGCCGTTTCCACCAGAATTGACGGGATATCCGGCGCTTTTAATACCGCGAACCCGGCCTGATCCACTTTATTTTTATGCAGATGATTAATCCTGCCCATACGCGTCAGCACTTCTTTGCCAAATTTCAGGCTATCGCTGATGGTTGCTGTCTGAACCAGATCAAACATCGTGTGATCCAGATAGCGGTCACCGCTTTTACTGACGCCGCCTATCAGGTCAGATTCATTCTGTGTTTGTGCGAGAAAACGTGCTGCGGAACTGGTTGCCCCTTTGGTCGACAGAGCGAAAACCGACGAGCCTTTTGCTGCACGGCTGGTAAATGCATCTGCGTGAATAGAGATAAAAAGGTCTGCCCGCAGTTTTCGTGCCTTTGCCACGCGGACTTTAAGCGGAATAAACACATCTTCATTGCGGGTCATATGCGCTTTCATATTGGGTTCACGCATAATCAGCTTCTGTAATCTGCGGCCGATCTGCAATACAACATCTTTCTCACGGGTCTTATATTTGCCAATCGCCCCCGGATCTTCACCGCCATGACCAGGATCAAGCATGATCACCAACGGCCGGCTTCGCCCCGCCTGACCATCTTTTGCCTTTTCCGGAGGTAGCGTTCTCGCCACATCTCCGCGGTTGTAATCTTCCAGTAACGCCAGCAGCGGATCGTCCTGAGCACTGATTTCACCCTCTTGCGGATAAAGATCGAGCACCAGCCGGTTATGGAATTCAGCGACCGGTTTCAGCGTGAAGACATGTGGATTGATTACATGCTTGAGCTCAAACACCAGGCGGACCGTTTTGGTATCAAACTGCCCCACCCGCGCCTGTCTGATATAAGGATCACTTTGCTGGACTTTTTCGCCCAACCCTTTTAACACACTGTTGAGATGCACATCTTCGATATCCACCACAACGCGCGGCGGATCGCTGAGCAGAAACTGCTTATATTTTAAGGGAGTGCTGGATTCAAGCGTAATTCGGGTATAAGTAGACGAGGGCCAGATACGTACAGCAATGACCTGTGAGCTGGCAGCAAAACCCACTTTACTCACGCTCAGTATCCAGGAAGCAGCTACGGTTTGCAGGAGGCGTCGTCTTCCGGGATTGTGGGTATCGTCAGTCATGCAGTCTCAAAAAGTGTCCAAAAGTAAAAAATAGCTGATAAAAAACTCATTTTACGAATTCTAACGAATCATATCCTGCATGTCATTCCTAAACATTTATTCGATTTATCAATTTGTTGTATGTTTGTGATGGGTGTTAAAACAAAAACAGAGATTTCTTACTTGCCACAGCGCCGCAAAAGAATAAAAATACAAAAATTACGAATAAAAATTCATACGAGGTTTTGCCGTGAAGGAACGTAGTACTGAACTGGTTCAGGGATTTCGCCACTCAGTTCCCTATATAAATGCTCACCGAGGCAAAACATTCGTTGTCATGCTCGGTGGGGAAGCCATTGAACATGAAAATTTTAGCAATATTGTCAACGATATCGGCCTGTTACACAGTTTAGGCATCCGTCTGGTCGTCGTTTATGGCGCCCGTCCGCAGATTGATGAGAACCTTTCTGAGCATAATTACGAGCCGATTTATCATAAGAATATTCGCGTCACGGATGCACGTGCGCTCGAACTGGTTAAGCAAGCCGCCGGGCTGCTGCAGCTCGATATCACGGCGCGGCTGTCAATGAGTCTGAATAATACGCCACTTCAGGGCGCGCATATCAATGTCGTCAGCGGCAATTTTATCATTGCTCAGCCGCTGGGCGTCGATGACGGTATTGATTACTGTCACAGTGGGCGTATCCGCCGTATTGATGAAGAAGCGATTCACCGTCAGCTCGACAGCAATGCGATTGTCTTGCTCGGTCCGGTTGCAGTTTCGGTTACCGGTGAAAGCTTCAACCTGACTTCCGAAGAAGTCGCAACACAACTGGCGATCAAACTGAAAGCAGAAAAAATGATCGGCTTCTGCTCTTCGCAAGGGGTAATCAACGAGGAAGGTAATATTATTTCCGAACTGTTTCCTAATGATGCACAGCAAAAAATTGATCAGATGGAATCCGGCGGCGATTATCTTTCCGGTACCGTTCGCTTCCTGCGCGGCGCGGTGAAGGCCTGCCGCAGCGGTGTACGTCGCAGTCACCTGATCAGTTATCAGGAAGACGGTGCACTGGTTCAGGAACTGTTTTCGCGCGACGGCATTGGCACGCAAATCGTGATGGAAAGTGCCGAACAAGTTCGGCGAGCAACCATCAACGACATCGGTGGCATTCTGGAACTTATTCGTCCGCTGGAACAACAGGGTATTCTGGTACGCCGTTCCCGCGAGCAGTTGGAAATGGAAATCGATAAATTTACCATTATCGAGCGGGATAACCTGACCATCGCCTGTGCGGCGCTTTATCCGTTTCATGATGAAGGGATTGGCGAAATGGCCTGCGTGGCGGTTCACCCGGACTACCGCAGCTCTTCACGGGGTGAAATGTTACTGCAACGCGTTGCCAGCCAGGCGAAACTCATGGGGCTGAACAGGCTGTTTGTACTGACGACCCGCAGCATTCACTGGTTCCAGGAGCGTGGTTTCAAACCAGCAGAAGTGGATGTGTTGCCGATTCAGAAACAGGAAATGTATAACTACCAGCGTCGTTCCAAAATACTGATCGCTGAGCTGTAACTCTCTCACTACCTGGCCTCAGTTATAAAAAGGACGCTTCCGCGCCCTTTTTATTTTGCTTTACACATCAGCGGGTTATTTACCCGTGTGCGGTTCCAGCGCCTGTTGCAACGTTGAGGTATCAGACCAGGTTTTAAAGCCCTCAGGCGCCGCGTATTGTGGCGACTTGCTGTCATTGCCTGAGACCTGTGACAACATCGCCAGACCATCCTGTTTTATTACGGCCTGATTGAAGTAATCCGCCAGCTGAGTTTGCGTCAGCCCGGCAATAACCCGGATAACATTCGTGCGGGTGTCAAATTGTGGATTTCCGCGGCTAAAATCATTTCCCAGACGGTCAGCTTCCTCATCTAACGTTTGCGGGTTTTGCTGCATTTCATTCACCAGCCCCTGTTTGTATTGCAGGAACTCGTCATCCTTCATTTCACGCAGACGTTTTTCGGCCTGCGGATAAAATGCCAGATAGCGCTGATACAGATAATCAGGTTGCCTGCTGTTACTTTGCAGCAGGAAACCAATCCCCCACTGTTTGCCTACCGGAATAGGAAAAGCAAACACTGCGTAACCCAGTTGTTCTTGTGTCCGAAGCTGACTGTAGAACCATGGCTGAATAATTTGTCCCAGCAAAGCACTGTACGCCATGCTCTGAACTTCATCATAACCGGTGGGGACATACACCGCTGCCAGCGCAGAGTCCGAACTTGTCCCAATACGCTGAATATTCGCTTTCAGCGGTCCGGTCACTACGGCCTGCTTGCCGCGCCACCACTGTGTCCCATGCTCACCCAACTTTTGCATGATTTGCGAAGACATCGCTTTAACCTGATCAGCCGTCATATTCCCCACGACCATCACTTCTACCGCAGCATGATGAACCAGTTGTTCACGGTAGGCGTTCACCTCTTCCAGTGTGATGGCGGAAACCAGCTTTTCACGCTCGCTGCGCTCGGTATAAGGCACCCGCGAAAGCAACTGAACCGGTTGTAACGCCAGCTCAAACGCTTTCCCTTTATCTGCTGAAGCTAAACGCTCGAGATACCATGATTTCGCCTGATCAAGCTGTTCCTGTGTCGGTTTGAAATCAGGGTAGTTATCGACCAGTGCTGCCAGTAAATCAGGCAGACACTCGGTGAAACCGGTAGCAGTAAATTGTAATCCGTTATCAGGCGATGTGCCGAACGTGATCCCACCAATGGATGCCTGATAGCTCAGCTGATCAAAAGCAACGCCGGTGAGGTAATCTGTCAGGCCATACAGCACCTGATTTTTAGCCGTGCTGAGAGACTGCTCATTGCGGAAAGAAACGGTCACATTCGCTTTAGGCTCATCAGCAAAATAGCGACTCGGCATGTAGAACACCCGCAACCCTTTATCTTCAACTAACAATTCAGGTTTCGTCGCCGTCGAATCTTTAGTGACCAGCGCAAGTGAGTCCGGAATGTACGGATTCAGCGCAGGCAGCGACAGAGAAATCCCCTGCCCCAGCGTCTTCCACTGCGAGTAGGTTTGTGCGGGAACTTTATCGATCTCATACGGCGCATTAACAAAGTAGGCCACTTTATTGTGAGGCTCATTCGGGCTGATGATCCAGTAACGTGCATTTTGCGGCGTCATTTCAGTTAGCCGTGATTCAATCGCTTTAGGATCATACTGGTCAGTAAGATACGGCGAGTCGAGAACATGCCCGACAGGTACCCGCAGCATGGTATCCACCAGCCATTCGACATAATCCATATCACGCGTCAGTGCCGGATAGCGGAAGTCGAGCGCCATAACATGTGCAATCTCATCAAAATAGGATTTCCGGATCCCCTGAGCGCGCATTTCATTGAGATAGTTGAAAATGGCGGCAATAACGGTATCGCGTTGCGCCAGCCCCTTATCCGTCAGGGAAACAGAAATATTGAATACGCCCATATTACGGTTAACCATCGGATCCGCACCTGCACTGATCCCGTCGGCATAGCCCTGCTTCTGTAACCAGTCGGATAGGGTATTCGGGCTGCGGTTACCAATAAGGTAGCTGATATAGGTATCGGTTTTACTGCGAAAATCGGCACTATTGTTATCAATGGCAAATTCAATCCGCAATTCTTTGCGCGGCTGTGCAGGAACGAAATGGATAAACTCGCCCTTTTGGTCTGCAGTTAACGTCGGGACTGTAATCGGCGGCACGGCGGCATGATGATTGGCGATCTGGCCAAAGGTTGTGGAGGCCAGTTCAGCAAGTTCAGGCAAAGGTTTATTGCTATAAATCACACCGACCATGAGGTTAGCGGAATAGTAACGCTGATAAAAAGCCGTCAGCTGGTCATGAAGCTTACTGCCCGGTTTATCTTTCAACGTATCCAGATTACCCCCTGAGAAGCGGGCTGCCGGGTGCATAGGATTTAATGTTTCTGCGCGAACTTGCGCCATCCGCATACCGTCACGCGATCGGGCCATCGTCAGTTCAGCGTTCACGGCATTACGCTCACGGTCTCCGTTGGCGGGATCTAATAGTGGTTGGCCGATAGCATCCGCCAGGCGATCTACCGCTTCTGGCAAGGCATCGTTTTCTACTTCAAGATAAAACGCGGTGCGGTAAGAAGCTGTACTGCCATTATGGCTCCCACCGTGTTTTTTAAGGAATTCAGACAGGCTTTCCGGCTGAGGATATTTCTTCGAGCCCATCAGCAACATATGCTCAGTATAATGGGCAAGGCCTAACTGAGAATCAGGATCCTCCAGCGAACCGACAGGAAGGGCCAATGCGGCGAGAGATTTGGGCGCCTGAGGGTCAGAAACCAGCAAAACGGTCATATCATTGGCCAGTCTTATTGCCTGATAGTGACGAGGGTCGTTTTGACTTTTATTGATAGCTTGTGCAAAAGGTTGCCAGTCAGCTGCACTTGAAACAACAGGTATCCCAACGCTCAATAACAACAGTACCCCGAAAACGCGGGTAACCTGTTTTAACATTGCCACTCTCCCTCAATCGAATAAACGTGCCACGCAGGCAATAAATACACGGTTCAATAACCGATGAACCTCAACACGCTGTTTTGAGCGATTGAGTCTGTTCAGACCGCGCAGAAACAGGATAGTTGTGAAAAAAAATCGAATCGGGATTTTCTTCCTGTGCTCCGTTATGTTTTAGCCACAACACTCATGGTTCCCAATAGGGGAAAAACACCCGGTTAAACCACTCTAAGCTGTTAACCCGCCATTGCAAGTAGCTTAACAGTATTTTTGCCCGGTAATATGCGGCTGACAGATGCCACTTCAGGGGGCAAAATCACATATCAAACGCTGCAATATGGCCTGATATTTTGTCGGCGTTTGAATTGCCGCAGTAACCAACTTGCAGGATTGTGCATATGAAGTGCCGTTAATCAGATATTCCCAATTTTTCGCAAAAGGCTCCGTCCCCTTCCCGGCTACAGAATAGGCTTCAAGCTGGGAGTGCGCTTCTGCCCACGCCTGTTGAACCTGCCACTGGCGCATAAAACCGTGGCTCAGTGACTGGTAATAATTCAGGAGCCCCAGAATGGAAACTGACAAGAGCAACATGGCGATCAGCGCTTCTGTGAGGCTGAAACCTTGCTGTGCTGAGCAGCTTTCATTCATTGCAGGCCTGCGCATCAGTCTCAGGACAAAAATCCAGCCATCCTTGTTTTAGTGGCGAAAAAATCAGATCTCCGCCAGCCTGCTTTTTACTACTGACTTGCTGATACTGTACAACGGGTTCATTGTCTTGAGTTAACCGGCCTTCACCACGGACCAGAAAGATATCCTCCCGAAAGGCAGGGCGGACACAGGCCCGGCCACTTCCTGAAATAATGATCCCAACCGCCACCTCCCGGCACTGCCAGTAGGGATCATGGCTGTCGCTCCATGATTGTCCTATGCCCCACGCCAATGCCGAAGCTGCATTTTCCCAGGCAACATTATAGCGATGCTGATTTGACGTCAGCGAAAGCCCGGCGGAAAGTTGCTGTTGCAGCGAATTAAGGACAATCAAGCCTAATCCCATCATCACCAGAATACTCAGGATCATGGCGCTCCCACGTTGTCTGAGTGAATCGCTTCTTTTGACTACGCTCGTCATAAAACATGGCCTGCAATCATCTCGTTAACCTGACGGTGGATAAAAGGATCTTTGCTCCAGCGGGCTTCCAGTTGCAGAGAATACAGACGGCCGGAGGCACTTTCTGCTACCTGCGTAATCGTAAATCGGGTCACGTTAACTTCAGCCGGATCAAGGAGTTTTTCCCAGCCAGAACTCCCGCAGTCATCTGTTCCGCGCTGGATTTCAATCCCCCCCTGTCGTAAACGATAACCAAAGTATTCAGATTCCGGTGAGCTGGTTTTATCCCATATTCCGTTACGGTTCAGGTCATAGATAACAATGATGCAGGAGCCAGGCGCTTCGCCGACAGCGTTACTTATGATAAAAGATTTGCCCTCACAGTTTCCGTTACAGAAACCGGCCCGACGGATATCTTTGCCGATAGCAGAAATACTCTGGCGCAACAGTTGTTCCAGCTGATAATGCCGGCCCAGACTCTGGCTTCTCTGGCGCATAAGCGGATAGATTTGTGCGGCACTGAGCATCAGCATGCTGCCAATACCCATCGCAATCATCACTTCGGGCAGCGTGAATCCCTGACAACGGGATGTGTTCACTGACATAGCCCGATACCCAGTAAAGGCTGAGTTTCACTACACATACGCAACCGCCCTCTGACGGAGAGAACGATTCGCACACTCCCTGCTGGATTTCTCAGCGTGATATGCCCGGCAAGTGCCGCATTCCGCAGGCCGTAAAAGCCCATATTTTTTTCAGGAACGTCGACTAATTCAATGCCAGCTTCATGAAGGGCGAATATTTTACCCGCCGCATTACGGCAATCAGAGGGGCGGATGCCGGTTCCCACACACCCGTTTGCGCCGGAAATCCCCCATAAAACAGCAGAACGATTGTAATTATTGGCTTCGGCCTGGACTCCGTATAAATACAAACGCAGTTGCTGAGCCGATTGTTCAAGCTTCAATGCCTGCTGGTAACTGCGCCAGCTGTGGATTCCCCATAACGTACACATGGCAATCAGAGCCACAACAACCATCATTTCGATCAGCGACATTCCCTGCTCTCCTGCCCGCTCAAATGTTTTCATACCGCCAAAATAAGCGTGTAGATTTTTATCGCCACCGGCAAAGTCATTTTTTCCAGGATGTCTTCAGAGCAATCTGTGCAATAAAATACACGCGGCAAAAAATTTGCGTGATATCTCGCAGGGATAACATCAGGATAAAAATCGGAGTGGGAATCGTCAGGGAAAGGTGTAAAAAATGCAGCAAGAAACGTGAGAAGGGATAAATTACCGCCTGACCAGGCTGTCAGGCGGCACACCACAAAAAATCAGATCGCCACAGGCGCTTTGATTGCAGGATGTGGATCGTACCCTTCAATCTCGAAATCTTCGAAGTTGTAATCAAACAGGGAGGCCGGTTTGCGCTTAATCACCAGTTTTGGCAATGCACGAGGCTCACGCGTCAGCTGCAGATGTGTCTGTTCCATATGGTTGCTGTACAGATGCGTATCGCCACCAGTCCAGACAAAGTCACCGACTTCCAGATCACACTGCTGTGCCATCATATGCACCAGCAGCGCGTAGCTGGCGATGTTAAACGGCAGACCCAGGAAGATGTCGCATGAACGCTGATACAGCTGGCAAGAGAGTTTCCCGTCGGCCACATAGAACTGAAAGAAAGCGTGGCAAGGTGCCAGCGCCATCTGATCCAGCTCACCGACATTCCATGCCGACACAATAATGCGGCGTGAATCCGGATCTTTTTTTAGCTGTTCAACCACATTTGTCAACTGGTCGATTTGCCTGCCGTCAGCCGCGCCCCAGGCACGCCATTGCTTGCCATAAACCGGACCGAGGTCACCCTTTTCGTCTGCCCACTCGTCCCAGATGCTGACATTATTTTCACGCAGGTAGGCAATATTCGTTTCGCCTTTCAGAAACCATAGAAGTTCATGAATGATGGAGCGTAAATGACAACGTTTGGTGGTGACCAGCGGAAAACCTTCCTGCAAGTTGAAACGCATCTGATGGCCAAAAATCGACAACGTGCCCGTACCGGTACGGTCGGCTTTAGGGGTGCCCTCATCGAGCACTTTCTGCATTAAATCCAGATACTGTTTCATGTTACCTCACGACAATTGTTTCTGCGGACGGCGATATGCCCAGACCATCATAATCAGGCCAATGACCACCATAGGAATGGACAGAACCTGCCCCATGCTGATGATTCCATCGAACAGGCCTAGCTGGGCATCCGGCTGACGATAGTGTTCAACGATGATGCGGAATAAGCCATATCCGATCAGGAACAAACCTGATACGGCGCCCATCGGGCGTGATTTTCGGATGAACACATTCAGAATAATAAACAGTACAACGCCTTCAAGCAGCAGTTCGTACAGTTGGGAAGGATGACGCGGCAATACGCCATACTGATTCAGCAATGGCTGCCATTTAGGGTCAGCCGCAGCAATCGCGATGTCTTCCTGACGTGAGCCCGGGAACAGCATCGCCCAGGGTACATCTGTGGTCACACGCCCCCACAGTTCGCCATTGATGAAGTTACCCAAACGACCTGCGCCAAGTCCAAACGGGATCAGCGGAGCGATAAAGTCGGAAACCTGGAAGAAGTTGCGTTTGGTACGACGGGCAAAAATCAGCATGACCACGATCACGCCAATCAGGCCGCCGTGGAAAGACATGCCGCCATCCCAGACTTTGAAAAGATAAAGCGGATTATCGAGGAATAAAGGCAGGTTATAGAAGAAAACGTACCCGATACGGCCACCGAGGAATACCCCCAGGAAACCGGCGTACAGCAAGTTTTCGACTTCATCTTTTGTCCAGCCGCTGCCTGGCTTATTGGCACGGCGTACCGCCAGCCACATCGCGAAGACAAAACCGACCAGGTACATCAGTCCGTACCAGTGCAGAGATACCGGTCCGATTGAGAAAATTACCGGATCAAACTGGGGAAACGCCAGATAGCTGTTGCTCATCTATCACCACAAATTGTTTATCATTATTGCCCGTTCAGGGGCCAGCAGGGAGCGAATAGTAGCATAGCCGGAAGGTTTTCCGGGGCTAAGCTGCTGGAAAAGTTCTGTAAAAAATCATCTCATCCAGCGCCGTGAGGCGAGCAGGATGAGGGTAACCTGGGGCAAAGCGCGGTATCCGGCGCTTATTTACCCCCGCGGATCAGGCCGCCCAAACCGCGTCTTTCCATAAAAGCAGCCGTCATATGACGCACGTCCGTCGTGAAATGCGCCTGTAACACCCGGCTGGCCAGTTCCTGGGCATCATGGAGTTCAATACGGCGAAGCAGATATTTTACACGGGCAACGCTGCGTCCGTTCATGCTGAGATTGCGAAAACCCATACCGGTAAGCAGTAATGCGCCCATCGGGTCACCCGCCATCTCGCCACATAAGCTGACATCCAGCCCGGCAGCCTCAGCGGTGGTAACAATTTGTTTGAGCACCCGCAGCATCGCCGGATGCAGGCTGTCATAAAGCCCTGCAACACGGGTATTGTTACGATCAACAGCCAGCAGATATTGCGTCAGGTCGTTGGTGCCGACGGAAATAAACTCCACTCTCCCGGCCAGTGCAGGCAGCATAAAGACCATCGACGGCACTTCTATCATCACGCCCAAACGCGCGCGCGGCAGTTCATAACCCAGTTGTTCTTCCACTTCACGTCCGGCGCGATCGATTAAGCGACGGGCCTCATCAATTTCTTCCAGGCTGGTGACCATTGGCAGAAGAATGCCAAGATTTCCGGTTGCGGCATTCGCACGCAACATCGCACGGACCTGGATCAGGAAAATTTCAGGCTGATCGAGGGTAATTCGAATCCCGCGCCAACCCAGACAAGGATTTTCCTCGCTGATCGGCATATAAGGCAATTGCTTATCAGAGCCGATATCCAGCGTTCGCAGGGTCACGGGTTTTTGCGGAAACAGCTGTAACATGCCCTGATATTGCGCGACCTGCTCTTCCTCAGAAGGAAAACCGCTTTGCAACATGAACGGAATTTCGGTGCGATAAAGCCCAACGCCGTCAACGCGACTGCCAAACAATTTTTCATGATCTGCGCTCAGACCGGCATTCAGCATCACTTTCACCCGTTCGCCGCTTTTCAGCGCTGCGGGTTGCTCAACGTCATCTTCAGCCTTCTGACTCAGCTCCATTTCTTCGCTAATCAGACGCTTGTATTCTGTGACCAGTACGGCTTCCGGATCAATGAGCAACTCACCACGGTAGCCGTCAACGATCAGTTGTCTCTGGCTGAGCAGTGCAGGCTGTATATCAGCGCCCATAATGGTCGGCACGCCCATTGCGCGAACCAAAATCGCCGCATGTGAGTTAGCTGCACCATCGCGAACCACAACGCCTGCCAGACGGTCTTGCGGCATTTCAGCCAGCAAAGTGGCTGTCAGTTCATCTGCAACCAGAATAAAACGTTCTGGCCACTGCGTGTTGCCCTGGATCGTATCATCAAGATGAAACACCAGCCGCTGCCCCAGCGCCCGTAAGTCACTGCCACGCTCACGCAGATAGGTATCCTGCAAGCTGGAAAACTGCGCCGCAAATTCTTCGACAACCTTTTTGACGGCCCACTCCGCCACTGCACCCTGATCTATCTGGGCGAACAGTTCGCGTTTGAGACGGGCATCATTAAGAAGGTGAGAATAGAGGTCAAAAATCGCTGCGCTTTCTTTCTGCGCACTCGCCGCGAAACGTTTACTGAAGCGACGGAACTCTGCACCGGCATCTTCCAGAGCGCGGGTCAGGCGCTCGCGTTCACGCACAGTATCAAGCGTAGACGCCATATAAACGTGGTCGAGCGAAGGCTGAGAGCTGTCCTGCCAGCCAACACCGATGGCCACGCCTGGAGATGCGGCAAGCGCACGAACGCGCGTCTGGCGAAAGCGTCCATAAAGCACATTAAGCTGTGCCTGAGAAAGGATCGCCGCCAGTTGGGTGGCAAGCGTGACCATAAACGACTCTTCACTTTCGTCGAACTGCCGGTGTTCACGTTGCTGGATAACCAGCACACCCAGCAACTGACGACGATGAATGATCGGCACACCCAGGAAGGATCGGAAAAGATCTTCTTTTACGGCAGGAATATATTTGAAGCTTGGATGGCTCTGCGCATCGGCAAGGTTGATGGGCTCGGCCAGACGCCCTACCAGACCGACAATACCCTGATCAAAAGCCAGCGTAATAGTCCGACCACGAGGTTTTTTCAAACCTCGCGTCGCCATCAGATAATAACAACGACGGTCATTGTCAGCGAGATAGACGGAACACACTTCCGTGTCCATCGCCAGGCAGGTTTCGTTGACCAGTACGTCCAGCGCATCATTGAGGCTGGACGCCATTGCTACCTTTTCAACAATTTCTCGCAAACGCGTGAGCATCTCTTCGTGACTTAGCCTCTTTTACGACGATAAGCGGGCGATATCCTGGGAAGGGAGACTTCCTGCATCGGCATAATAGTAGTGGAAAACTCTTTCATTACGCGACGATAAACATCGCGTTTAAATGACACCACCTGACGAACCGGATACCAGAAACTGACCCAACGCCAGCCATCAAATTCAGGCGTACTGCTGCGCTGCATATTGATATCAGCATCGTTACACATCAGTTGCAGCAAGAACCATTTTTGCTTTTGGCCGATACAAACCGGCTTTGTGTCCCAACGCACCAAACGTTTCGGCAATTTATAACGTAACCAGTTACGGGTTGAAGCCAGAATACGTACATCTTTACGGCCAAGCCCCACTTCCTCAAACAGCTCGCGGTACATGGCCTGCTCAGCGGTTTCACCAGGGTTTATCCCCCCTTGTGGAAACTGCCAGGAGTGCTGGCCGTATCGTCTGGCCCACAATACCTGACCCTGCTTGTCACAAATTACAATACCAACATTCGGGCGGTAGCCATCATCATCGATCACCGGACTACCTCAATCGCTTAAACTCATAGATGTTCTGATTGTTTCATACTACCAACAGGCGGTAAACCACTGGTTAATGCCGATCCGCATGAATAAAAATGGGATAACTCACAGTTATACGCAAAGTTATAAACAGATTTTTGGAATCACCCGCGATTTTATGCACTTTTTCTGTGGATAGGTATGTGAAGAACTTCAGAGTAAGCGGGGTAAAACTCTTCTTAACTTATTTTTAGCGGGAAAATATATCCTTATTAAATCATTTTAAAACAGCATATTACCAATAATAAATGGAGTTATCCCATGCTTAAAAATGAGAGTTATCTCACACCTGAAAGTGATTTGGTGAAAGATCCACCAATGTCGTTTTTATCCACAGCGATCGTCTAAAAGTTGACGCTATCCCGCCAAAAAATGGATAAAACCCAGGCCGTCAAGCCTGTAAATCGAACCAGTGCTCTCATTCAGACAGGGTTATCCAAGAAATCTGTGGATAAGTAGGTGGAAGATCCTGTTCATTGTCGCCTTCAACAGGTGATCAACCTCAGCGGCGATGCACTCAATACGCCAGAAACCTCAAAAAAAACTAAGGCAAATCATGCTATTATTTCATTGATCCACAGGAACAACTTTTTATTCACTGTGCATGACAAAAGCAGTACGAAATTTAATCTATCGAGTGAGCATTGTTTTTTATGTCTATTCCTTTCCCTGCCGCCCGGCCCCCGCTCAATGAACAGGAACTGTTGTTGCGCGCGCAATCGCTGGCGGGTCATACATTGGGTGAACTCGCCGCCCGGGCCGGACTGCCCATCCCTGAGAATCTTAAACGGGAGAAAGGCTGGGTTGGTATGTTGGTTGAGGTGTATCTCGGTGCGGTAGCAGGAAGCAAAGCCGAGCAGGATTTTGCTGACATTGGCATTGAGCTCAAAACAATCCCGGTTGATTCCCGGGGCAGGCCGCTGGAAACCACCTTTGTGTGCGTTGCCCCGTTAACCGGCAACAGCGGCGTGACCTGGGAAAACAGCCACGTGCGCCATAAACTGGCCCGGGTTTTGTGGATACCGGTCGAAGGTGAGCGCCAGATCCCCCTGGCCGGGCGCCACATCGGAGCACCTTTATTATGGCAACCCTCTGAGGAAGAAGATGAGCAACTGCGTCAGGACTGGGAGGAACTGATGGATTTGATCGTGCTGGGTAAAGTCGAAAGCATCACAGCACGCCATGGCGAATATCTGCAAATTCGCCCCAAAGCCGCCAACAGCAAAGCGCTGACGGAAGCGATCGGGGAATTAGGGCAACCCATTTTGACACTGCCGCGCGGCTTCTATTTGAAAAAGCGTTTTACCGCAGCGCTTCTGGCCCGTCATTTTCAGCTTTAACCGATACCATTCCACGCGGTCTGCGGGATAGTTTGCTACGCTAAATATCACTATCTTCGGTACAACAAAAAGGAACGTTAACGATGATGAAAAAAACTTTAATGGCAGCCGGTGCTGCGCTTGTGGTGCTGAGCCTCGCAGGTTGTGCCAGCGACTATGTGATCTCAACCAAAGACGGCAATATGATCCTCACTGATGGTAAACCTAAGCTGGATAAATCTACCGGACTGCTGAGTTACACCGATGAACAAGGTAACGATCGCCAGATCAATAATGACAACGTCAGCCAGGTGATGAAGCGTTAAGCAAAACGCCTCTTAACCCGTTAAAGAGCCAGTTATCAGGACTGGCTCTTTGTTATTTTATCCACCGCCCGCATCGTTCTTCCCGCACACACTGCCACTTCCCCCATCTGCCAGCCTTGTATATAGTCAGTTAAGGCGCTTTTTCTAACAGGCTGACATTCTCAGATATAAAGGAAGACCGGCAATGCAATATCACCGTATACCCCACAGTTCTTTAGAAGTGAGCTTACTGGGACTTGGCACCATGACTTTTGGTGAACAAAACAGCGAAGCCGACGCCCACCAGCAACTCGATTACGCCGTTGCGGCGGGTATCAACCTGATTGATACCGCAGAGATGTATCCCGTTCCGCCGCGTCCTGAAACTCAGGGGCTGACGGAAACCTATATCGGTAGCTGGCTGAAAGCCCGTGGCAATCGTGAAAAGATCGTTCTGGCGAGTAAAGTCTCCGGCCCTTCCCGGGGTAGTGACAACGCCATTCGCCCGGATCAGATGCTGGATCGCAAAAATATCCGCGCGGCACTGGATGCCAGTCTGAAACGTCTGAACACCGATTATCTCGATCTTTATCAAATTCACTGGCCTCAGCGCCAGACCAATTTCTTTGGCAAACTGAGCTATCAGTACACCGAAGAACAGTCTCCGGTGACTTTGCTGGAAACGCTGGAAGCGCTGAATGAACAGGTTCGCGCCGGTAAAATCCGCTATATCGGTGTTTCTAACGAAACGCCGTGGGGCGTGATGCGTTACCTGCAACTGGCTGAGAAACACGATCTGCCGCGTATTGTGTCGATTCAAAACCCGTACAGTTTGCTGAACCGCAGCTTTGAAATCGGTTTATCCGAAATCAGTCAGCACGAAGGGGTTGAACTGCTGGCCTACTCCAGCCTGGCGTTTGGCACACTGAGTGGCAAATACCTTAACGGTGCGAAACCGGCCGGGGCACGTAATACGCTGTTCAGCCGTTTCACCCGTTACTCTTCACCGCAGGCTGAAGCGGCGATTGCCGAATATGTCGCGCTGGCGAAGAAACGTAACCTGGATCCTTCGCAGATGGCGCTGGCCTTTGTGCGCCAGCAACCGTTTGTGGCCAGCACACTGCTGGGCGCAACCACGCTCGAACAGCTGAAGATCAACATCGACAGTCAGGATCTGACGCTCGATGAGGAGATCCTTGCTGATCTGGAAAATATCCACAAACGCTTCACTATTCCTGCGCCGTAAACCCTGGTCGCAGGCAGTAAAAAAGGGCGCTCAGCGCCCTTTTCTTTTTTCACCTGCCCGGTCACGCCAGGCGGCGTTTCTGCATATTCTTCCAGATCCACAACCCGGCTATCGCCAGTGCGAATACCACACCGAATCCGATGCCAATCGCCACCACTGGCGCGCCAACCATCACCACCAGCGAATACAAACCGAGCATCAGCAGCATGGCGGTGTTTTCACCCAGGTTCTGCACTGCAATCGCATTACCGGCACCAACGGAAATTTTACCGCGATGCTGCAAGAGTGCATTCAGCGGCACCACAAAGAAGCCGCCCAGAATCCCCACCACCACCAGCACAATGTAAGCACTCAGCATGCTGGTTTGCAGTGCGAAGACCACCACGGCGATACCGATAGCGACGCCTGCAGGCAGGCAGCGTTTCACGGTATCCAGACGGATTAATTTCGCCGCCGCGCCCGCACCCAACACAATCCCGACCGCCACCATCGCATTCAGCAACGTAGGGGTTTTGTTATCGGTGATGCCCAGCGCCACTGGCACCCACAGCACCAGCAGGAAACGCAGCGTCACGCCCGCGCCCCAGAACAGGCTGGTACCGACCAGCGAGAAGCGGGTTTCGCCATCCTGCCATAATGTTTTGCAGGCAGAGAAAAAAGTCCGGCTCATTTTTGCCGGATTCCATGACTGTCCCGGACGCGCAGGACTCAGCTTCGGAATAAACCAGTTTGCGACCACCGCCGCACCATACGCCAGCACGCAGATACCCAACGCCGCCAGAATGCTCCAGTCAGCCAGCGCGCCACCGGCCACAGAACCCAGCAGAATCGCTGCAATGGTAGAGGCTTCCATCAGGCCATTGGCTTTCACCAACTGTTCACCACTGGCGATCTCGCCCAGAATACCGTATTTGGCTGGCGAATACGCCGCTGCGCCAATACCGACCAATGTATAACCGAGGAACGGATTCAGTCCGGCGCAAATCACCGCCGCGCCTGCCAGTTTGAGCAGGTTGGCGACCATCATCACGCGGCCTTTGGAGAAACTGTCGGCAAACTGCCCGACAAACGGCGCGAGGATAATATAGGTCGCCACAAACGCCATTTGTAAAACAGGCTGACTCCAGTCGGGGTAAAGTTGCTGTTTGATCAGCGCCAGCGCGGCGAACAGCAGCGCATTGTCACCGAAAGCCGACAGGAACTGCGCCACGATCACCGCAATCATACTTTTTGACATCAGCGGCGATGCCGCCTTTACTGGCTGGATCATGCCTCAGTCTCCGGGTTTTCTGCCATCTGACGCAGGGTGACAAAATCGGGTTTACCGCTGCCGAGCAACGGTAACGCTTTAACGACACGAATATCACGCGGCACCGCCAGTTCCGGCAGCCCGAGTTCACGGGCGGCCTTGCTCAGTGCATCACGACGTAATTCAGGATCGGTGGTAAACAGCACCAGGGCCTCGCCTTTGCTGGCATCGCTGCGGGACGTCGCCGCATGCTGTTTATCCGGTGAAGCGCTGATCGCCAGTTGTTCGACGCTTTCCAGCGAGACCATTTCCCCCGCCAGTTTGGCAAAACGTTTCACGCGGCCCCGGATGGTGCAGAAACCTTTTTCATCCAGCGTGACGATATCGCCGGTGTCATACCAGCCCGCCTGCATTTCACCTGCGGCATTTTCAGCCTGCGGTGTTTCCAGCACACCCGGATTTTCAACGCGCAGGTAACCCTTCATGATGTTAGGCCCGCGCAGTTGCAGACGACCGCCCTCTTCAATGCCCGGCACGGTAATCAGACGTGACTCCATGCCCGGCAAAATCTTACCGACGGTATTCACTTTGGTCGCCATCGGTACGTTGATTGCCACTACCGGTGCGCTCTCGGTCACGCCGTAGCCTTCCAGAATGCGGATACCGAATTTGTTCTGCCAGATTTCTTTGGTGCCTTCCGCCAGTTTCTCCGCTCCGGCGACCACATACCGCAACCGTGCAAAATCATACGGATGCGCAAAGCGGGCGTAATTGCCGAGGAACGTTGAGGTGCCAAACAATACGGTACAGTTCTGGTCATACACCAGTTCCGGCACAATGCGGTAATGCAGCGGGCTCGGATACAGGAAAACCCGCGCGCCGGTGATCAGCGGCGTCAGCAATCCGACCGTCAGGCCAAAGGCGTGGAACAGCGGCAGCGACGACATAAACCGGTCGCGCGGCGTGAAGTCAGCAACAGTGCGGATTTGCTCGACGTTAGCCAGCAGGCTGGCGTGCGAATGCACCACACCTTTCGGGTTACCTTCAGAACCGGAGGTGAACAGTACCAGTGCTGCGTCATCGGGCTTTTGCGGCAACATCGCGCGGCGAGGAAAGATCAGATGGAACAGGATCCACAGCTTATCCTGCGTGGTCACCGTGTCTTTCAAATCTTCCAGATAAACCCAGTTCGCCTCAGGTACATTCTCCGGCAGATGCGTCAGCTTGCCTTTTTCAAGGAACTGGCGGGAGGTAATAATGGTGTTGATCTGCGCCGCTTTCATGGCGCTTTGCAACCCTTTTGCACCCGCTGTGTAGTTGAGCAGCGCCGGAATACGGTTACGCATTGACGCGCCAAACAGCGCAGCCGCCATGATCGTCGCATTGGGTAACAGCATCCCCACATGTTCACCTTCGCGGGTAAAACGTTGCAAAATGCGACTCACACCCAGGCATTTTTTCAGCAGGCCCTGATAAGTATCTTCTTTGAATGCGATATCAGCGATGCAGGGTTTGCGACGGCCATAACGGGTTTGTGCGGATAATAATGCCTGATACAAGGTTTCCGGCTTGCGGGTATCCATACGCGACTGCATCATAATTTTATGCAGTTGCTCACCGGCGAGAACACGGCGGTCGCGCGAGCGCGGCGCGTCCGGCATCGCAATGGTGGTCGGCGGTAAGAGGCTGATGGTAATTTTCGGGAACCAGCGGATTTTAAAGCTGCCGAACAAGCGGCCAAACGGCGTGTATTCCGCGCCATCAATGCGCACCGGCATGACGGTCGCCTGTGACTTCGCCGCCACAAAGGCCGCACCGTCGTAAATCTTCATTAAAGAACCGGTAACCGTAATACGCCCTTCCGGAAATACAACCACCGGACGCCCTTTTTCCACTTCGCGGATCAGATGCTTAATCGCCATCGGTTTGGTCGGATCCAGCGGCATAAAATCCACGTACGGTTTCAGCCAGCGCATAAACCAGCTGTCGGTGATGTCGGAATACACCGCAAAGACCGGTTTTATCGGCAGGAAAAGCGCCAGCAGCATGCCATCAATAAACGAGACATGATTCGGCGTGAGGATTAAACGCGGGTAATCATATTTATTGTTCGCCGGGGTCACGCTGACCCTGAACATCAGGCGGAAAAGCCACCTGAAAGTAGCGAAAAGAAAGTGATACATGTTGGCCATCTCCTTATGTGTCATCCCTGATCTTGAAGAAAAGGTTGGGGAAACAGCATACTATAAGCCGCTGAAAAATGACGACAGTCAGAGAGAGTTTAGGAGGGAACTGATCGGCGTGCCGGAGCTGAGGCAAAAAAAAAACCTACGCATCCGCGTAGGTTGGTGCAAATTTAATCGGTATCAACATGCAGAGCACGTTGATGATTCACCAATCAATACCTCTGGGACGTTCAATTTAGCTGGTTTAGGAGAATCACCGCCAGCAGGCAATCGAAACATAATCCCGCAAAATGTAACCAGTGGTGAAAATAGGCCCGATTTATCATAAATCAGGCTAACTGTTTAAAAACCACCTTAAATACTTTGAACCTCGACTAAACAACTCATGGCATTTGGCCCCTGCGTCAGGCGCGACGTACCGATATCCAGCGTCAGCACATTCGGATTCCCCGCCAGCTCCGTTTCCTGCCACTGGCCGCCAAAGCCCGGATCAAACCAGGCGCCGGTGGACATCAGCACCACGCCACGCGTAATGCCGTCGTTAAGCGAAACACCCGCCAGACAACTGCCGCGCGCGTTGTGCACTTTCACCCGGTCGCCGTCCTTAAGCTGACGGCTGAGGGCATCTTCCGGATGCATGAACAGGGTTTCCTTACCGGCGGTTTTGTTCGACTGCGCCAGCGGCGACTGATCAAGCTGGCTGTGCAGACGATCTTTGGGCTGAATGGAAATCAGGTGCAATGGCCACTGTCTGGCACTTTCCGCGCCCAGCCATTCTACCGGCGGCTGCCATTCCGGATGCGGTGCGAAATCTTCATAGCCGTAACCGGCGATGGTTTCGGAGAACAGTTCGATTTTGCCACTGTGTGTCCCCAGCGGATTAGCGCGCGGACTTTTGCGGAATTCCTCGAAGAATACGTAATCTTTTTCCGGTACCGGCAGTTCAACAAAACCGCGCTCCCAGAAGGTTTCAAAATCAGGCCATTCCACACCCGTGCCTTTTTGCGCTTCGCCGCACTGACGGTAAATATGGCGCAGCCACTGATCCTCATTACGCCCCTGAGTGAACTGCTCGCGGTAACCGAGACGGTCGGCAATATCCGCGAAAATATCAAAATCATTGCGCGCCTGATGTTGCGGCGCAACGGCCTGATGCATCGCCAGCACGAAGCGGTCACGCGATGAACCGCCGATATCGTTACGTTCCAGCGATGTTGTCGCAGGCAGCACGATATCGGCCATCTGCGCGGCCGGCGTCCAGACGTTATCCTGCACAATCACGGTATCCGGCTTCTGCCAGCCTTCGACCAGACGGTTAAGCTGCTGATGATGGTGGAACGGATTACCCCCCGCCCAGTGCACCAGATGAATATCGGGATAATGCAGCGTCTCGCCCTGAAATTCATACGGCTGGCCCGGATTGAGCAACATATCGCTGATGCGCGCCACCGGGATCGACAAACCAGACGGATTCGGCCCGGCACTGACGGCAGGCCCCGGCGTGTCATAACGCGGATTACCCACGCTGTTCATCGAGCCGTGACCGAAGGAGAAACCACCGCCCGGCAAACCGACCTGCCCGAGCATGGCAGAGAGGGCGATCATCATCCAGTAAGGCTGCTCGCCACGGTGAGCACGCTGTACGGAGTACGAACAGGTAATAAAGCTGCGCACACCGATCAGGTCATCCGCCAGACGCGCAATACGTTCAGCCGGCACGCCGGTTATAGCGCTCGCCCAGTCAGGCGTTTTGGGTGTGCCGTCCGTGTCGCCGCGCAGATACGCGGCAAGTTGCGGATAACCCACGCAATGGCTGGCAAGGAACGCCTCATCCTGCGCTTCTTTACGCTGAATTTCATACGCAACGGCCATCATCAGCGCCGCATCGGTGTTCGGGCGGATCGGGATCCACTCGGCATTAACGAATTCCGGACAATCGTCGCGCATCGGGCTGATATTGATGACGCGGGTGCCTTTTTTCGCCAGCTGTTCCAGCGCCGGTTTCAGGGTATGTTCCACTGCACCGCCGGAAGCGACCTGCGCATTTTTCAGCGCCAGGCCGCCAAACGCGACCAGAATGTCAGCATGTTCGACCACACTTGGCCATGAAGTAACGCGTCCGGTCAGCGGCGTAAAAGTACCGATAACATACGGCAGGAAAAATTGCGCCGAGCCCCAGCTGTAATTGCCCTGCTGATCAACCCCGCCGCCGCCGGTGAAATAAAAACGACGCACCAGAGAACGGGCGTGGTGTAAACGCCCTGCGGATGACCAGCCATAAGAACCGTTAAAGATACCGGCAGCACCGTAACGGTCGCGCACGCGTTTATTCTCTTCGGCCACCAGATCCAGCGCCAGATCCCAGTCCACTTCGACAAAATCCTCACGGCCACGCAGCGAGCGATCGCTGTTTTCGCGGTGTTTCAGCCACGAACGGCGCACTGCCGGTTTACGGATACGCTTGTCGGAATAAACCAGCGGCGCAATGGAATCCAGCAAAGGGGAAGGATCGGCATCCGCCTGATAAGGTTCACAACGGATCAACCGGCCATCTTCTACCACGGCAGTATACGCGCCCCAGTGGGCCAGTTGCGGATAGCGTTTTATCGACATATTTTCTATTTTTCTCAGCGCAGATAAGTGACTTTAAAAATACCATTCACTGCGCTGATAACTCAAAGCACAAATGTGGATAAACAGAAAAGGGGATGTGCTCCCCATTATTCATCGTTTGAGACGGGATGACCGTTTCAGGCCTGTGGCTGAGCGATCACAGGCGGTAGCCAGCTGTTGTAGCCGAAAGCACGGCGACCGATGACGATCAACATCAATCCTAATATCAGTGCAAAAATCAGAATGATGGCGATAATTTGCAACGGCATAAAGCTGCCTGCCAACGCTGTCACCGCCAGACCGCTAACGGGTACCGAACACATATTCATCAGGCCAATAAGCCCCATGGTTTTCCCCAGATGTTTCTGCGGAATAATCTGGCTGCGTAAGGTGCGCAGGTAGACGCTGAATGCACCATCAAAAGCCATCAGTAATGCGTAACCGGCCAGATACATCGCATAATCGAGTGAAAGCGACATCAGGGCACCTGACAATATCATGCCGCAAAATGACAGGGTCCCCAGCGTGGAAAGCCCAAAACGTTTGGCAATTCGCGGCACAAAGAAAAACGTAATGATGGTGACCAGCGCTGCCGAGGTCTGTAATACCCCGAAGTAACTCTCAGGCAGATGAAACTCTTTGAGGATCACCGCAGCACTCACCACCAGCGCCGCACCGTATACCAGATTCACTACCCAGGTCAGCGCACATAGATGCAGCAGGATTTTATTCTGCTTAAGCACCTGAATCGCCGTAATGTTGGATTGCACAATGGACCGCAGACTCATCTTTTCTGCAATTTCCACGTCATGAGTTTCGAGGAACAGATAGTTAATAGCAGAGACAGCAAACAGCACGGCTGCACAGGCTAAAATCGCCCCGACGCCACCATAAACGGAAATTGCCACTGCCAGCGCCGGGCCGAGAACCTGCGTGGTCTGGTCGACACCCTGTAACATTGAATGGGCTTTCGGCAGAGCCTCTGCGGGGATATGGCGCGGTAACAGCGCCTCAGTGGCGACAAAGTTCAGCACATAGGCCACCGACAGCAGCGCCATCATGACCGCCAGCACCGGGAATGTGGCGCCGGGATGAAAGGTCAGGGTCAGGAAAGCGACCACCATTAACACACAGCGTCCGGCTTCCACGTTAAAGAAGATAAAGCGGGGCTTGATACGGTCAGCCAGAAAACCTGACAGCGGGAAAAACAGAATGCGCGGCAACCACTCAATCACGAATGCCAGCGAGGAAAAGGTGAGAGAACCGGTCGCTTTTAAAATCGCCAGCGGCACGGCAAACAGCAAAAACTGATCGCACAGTGACCCGGCAAAGCGGGAAAAGACGAAACGTTTTAATCCAAAACGATCACTGTTCATATCATTGCTTTCCTTAAAGGAGTTCAGGAGCCACCACAAATGAGGTGGCTCGGGGGATATCAGACCTGACGAAGGGTAAACAGCGATCGGGCGTATTGATCGGCAATCGTTAAGTGCTCGTCAAAACCCTGTTCTGCGGCACGCTGTGGCCAGAAATACTCGATAGAACCTTCACGGGTTTTCCACGACACCAGCTTTTTCGACAGATCCAGCGGCTTAGCGGTAACCTGCATATTCACCACATGCGCCGGCAGGCTGGCGGGCAATGTGATTTTCTCAATCACACCCACGTCGGCTTTAATAAAAGCAACGGCGCTCAGGCCGCGAGGTTTGAGAGTATCCGGCAGCGGTTTAAGTTTGTTCAGATGGCTGAGTACGTGCAGTTCATACGGGTTGATACCGTAGGTTCTTTCCACCAAATCCATTATGGTGTCGCCCCCTGTGCGCGCGCCCACTTCGATGATTTTGATTTCACCGGCAGGCGTAATACGTGCTTCAAAGTGCGCCACCCCGTAACGGATCCCCAGTGCATGACAGGCCCGTTCAGCTATGTCACGCAGTGATTGATTGTCACTGTGCAGCGACGGCATGCTGTGGCCGACTTCAACAAAATTCGGCTCTTCACCCAGATATTTGTCCGTAACTGCTATTGCCCGGTGATAGTCGCCCTGATTGATCACCTCAACGCTGACTTCCTGCCACGCCGGAATATATTCCTCGATCTGGAACAAGTCTTCCGGCGCAAAGGATTCACCATTGAGTGAAATCACATCGGTAACGCAACGGGCGAACACTTCTTCGATTTCCTGTTCGTGAGTGATTTTCAATACACCCAGACTCCCCGCCAGTTCACGCGGTTTAATCACCACTGGCAGACCGAACTCTGCAATCAATGTTTTCAGTTCGTTGAGCGTACGGAACGCAGCGAAGCGAGGCACCGGCAGGCCGGCGGCTTGCAGGATCTGCTTCATCACAAATTTGTCACGGCAGTGGGTGATCGTTTGGCAATCATTTCCGTAAAGCTGGTAATGCTCAGTCAGAAGGCTGGCGGCGCGCACGGTAAAATCATTCATCGGGATAACCGCCGCAGGAGTTTCACCGGTTTCCTGTTGATGGGCCTGTACGGCACGTAGCACAGCCTCTGCATCGGCCACATCTCCCGGTATAAAGCCGTCGAAAAATTTGATTGTCGGCGAGGTGCGATTTTTTGCCATCGTCAGTACCCGCATTCCGCCTGAAGCACGTAAAGCCCCCGCCAGCACACGCTCACGCAAAGCAAACTCACCGCCCAGAATCAAAATATAGGTGTTGTTCATAATAAAACTCCTGCAAGTCAGTAGTGGCCGTTATGCCGGCCATCGGATTAAAGGTCTTTACCAATCGTCCAGCCGCCATCAATAACCAGCGTGGAACCGGTCACAAATCGCGCATCGGAAGAAGTGAGATACATTGCCGCTTTTGCCACATCCTGCGTTTCGCCCAGCACAGGCAGGAACTGACCACGTTGGATCTTCTCCATCTGTGCCGGGTTGTCGTAGTAAGGTTCGGTAAGCGGTGTGCGGATAACGCCGGGCGCAATGGCATTCACCCGGATTCGATGCTTGCCGTATTCCAGCGCCAGCTGTTTCGTCAGGCCGATAACGGCGTGCTTTGATGAGACATAGGCGGTGCGATCAGGCTCGCCCATCAGGCCGGAGACCGAAGCGATATTGACGGCATTGCCCGGCAGGTTATGGCGAACCAGCTGCTGACAGAATGCACGTCCGGCAACAAAACTGGCGGTCACGTTAACGGCAAAAACACGTTCCCACAGTGACAGTGATAATTCATCGATCCGGCAGATTTCACGCGTACCGGCGCAATTTATTAAGACATTGTTATCGCTGGCGTATTCTGCCGCTTCAAATACGCCATTCAGATGCACTGAATCGGTAATATCCAGCTGGTGGTGAACATACTCAGGTTCATTGGCGAAAACGGACGGGGAACAGTCGATACCCTCTACCGCATAGCCGGCGGCCAGATAGGCCGCCACCATCGATTGACCGATACCACTGGATGCGCCCGTGATAAACGCTTTATATTTCAGGCTCATGCCGCTTCCTTCATCGTGCGCTGGAACGTCACCAGAATGATGTCACGCAGTGCCGTCTCCCCCGGCTGGCGACAGCCTATGGGTGTCACCGCATGGTATTTGTCGTGATTTACCACCAGCGTGTCGAATAACGCCTCCAGACGCAGCACCCGCTCAATATTTTTAGGGGTCGGGGCAATCAAATTATCGCCACCCAGCATGTTGGCGGAGGCATGGATCAGGTGAACAAACACCACATCCTCATCATCTTTATGCAGCCAGACAGGCGAGCTGTACGCGGGCGCATCACACTGCGCCTCATAGCGGAATAAATGAATGCCGACGGACAACTCTTCCAGCGGTCCGATACGCTTATAAGCTTCGACAAAAGCGATGTCGTCCTGCAAAATCGTCTGCATCAGGCGGTTAGCAGTAATATTTTCGGGCAGCAAAGGATAATGGCGAACAATACCGCCGGTGTCCGGATTGTATTTTTTAGTTTGCTTATATTCCGTAAATTGACCAAAACTGAGCTCACCCTGCTCATTACGCCGGCATTGCGCATAACCGCGCCAGCGATTCCCAGCAGAATAAGGATCCAGCGTCAGTTTTTCATATGCCAGTTTTAATTGCTCAAGTTCAGAAAGAAAAATATCTTTATTATCGCAATTGATATCAGGCAACGTTTGATAATAACTCCCGGGGATAAATGCATATCCCCCGGCCGCAAGATGATTAACATATTCCATATAAGACTCGTTATTAATTCAGGACAAAGAGATAAGGAACCACCATGATTAATTCGCTCCGGTTATGTCCAATACACCACTTTGCTATTATTGAGTCTGCCAATAAAGCGCCCGGCCGTAAGACGGCTTCCCTGACTGACGCTGCTGACACCGTGCAGATGACAGGCGTTCATGAAGTAAATATCCCCGGCATTCAGTCGCACTGAGAGGGATTCCACGCCCTGCAACTGGTGCGGAGGATAGGGATAACCGGTGTCCGTCACGCCAAAGCGGGCGCGGCAAGGCTCATCCGGATCGAGATTCCACATTTTCAATTCGCCACCGCCCTGCGCCGCTTCCAGGCACACATTAAACGCAGTCACCGTCATGGCATCGGCAATTTCAAAATCATCCTGTTGCGCAAACTTAAGCTGGGCGCGGTCTTCATGCGGCATCAGCGACATGACACCGTTATCCAGCCAGCGACGGAACGTGGCAAAACAGGCGTAAGAATTCTTATAACGCGCCGGACCAAAATGGATCCCTTCGTCAAGGAATAAATCTTCCAGCGTACGGTTGAGGAACAGGGATTCGGTGGCATAACTGTCCGCGACGGACATCAGTTCTGCAACACTGGCGTTTACCCGGTTCACTTCCGCCATATAGTTTTCACCGTTACGTGAAAACTGCGTGGCGCCAATCTGATTGGTCAGAACAAAACCGTCATCGGCGCGGTTTCCGCCACCGTTGCGATTCACCATCTGATTAAACTTTTCTGCTACATCCTGGCAGATTTCTTTATCCGCAAAATTACGGATAATATACAGAACATTACCCTGATGATGACCGTGCAGAATAATATTTTTGATAATGCTGAAATCTACATTATCAGGCTCTGTTTCTAAATAACTAAAACCTTTTTTTACTGAACCGGACAATACCATCTTTTGCTGTTTTTCAGCCAATAACTCACTCATGACGTTCCTGCCAAAGAATATTAAAATGATAATCGTAAAAAAAATGCGTTATTAAATTAACTTGGGTAAAATAAGATGTCAGATAAATAAAGGCGAATACAGCATTCCCCCCTGAGACCATAAATTATTATCCCGACGTTCCTGATTAAGCTCTGAGTATTTACCTAAATTACGCTGGAATATTTCACCGTAATTTCCGATCTGATGAATGATCGCGCGGATAAAATCCGGACGCAGCCCCAGATTTTTACAATGCTGCTCTGACGGGTAAAGGAAAGTGCGCAGGTAACCCGTCGCCTCCTGACTCATCTCAAGAATGTTTTTGCTGGTGACCTGTAAGTTTTCCGCTTCTATCAGCGTACGCATGATCCAGGTCACTGCTTTCAGCCACTGCGTGTCATGCGAGGACACGGCCGGTGACATGGCTTCCAGCGAGATACGATCCTGCAAGATAATATGCGCTTCTTTATCTTTCAGCTGAGCACGTTCGCCGGCCAGCAAATAGGAATCGAGACAGTAGATATTGCATTCGCCTAGCTGATAAGCCTGACGGGCCTGAGTCGGCGAATCAAACAGTCGGATCTCGCAAGAGAGATTTAAATTTCCAAAGTAACGCTTCAGATTCTCTTCGGTGGTGGATCCCCGCATGGCCGCTATCCGGCGCTCGCGGGTATACTTTACCTGTTCAACGGGTTCGAGCAAATTACCCGCCGGCGTCATCAGCACTTCGCCATCAAACAGCATCGGATGAACAAAACTGACTTCTGACTCGGTTTCACGCTGGAAAGTTATGCTGGAATTAAATGACCCCAGGTCAATCACTCCGTCACGCAGCGCCCGAAACCGGTCACCGGACTGCAATGGCATATAATGAATTTTTCCGACATCACCTAACACCGCCACTGCTACCGCCCGGGCTAAATCAATGTCGAACCCTTCCCAGCAATTGTGTAATACATTGCGAAACGACAATCCTTTAAAACCCAGACTAACGCCAACATTCAGCACATCGTGCTGGCGGATCCGTTCAATAACCGTTTGGTTCAACATAGCTAACCTGTTAATTAAATTGATTATTATGACTAATTCTCACCAGAGGTTGCCTCTGTTGAACATCATACGGCTTGATGATAATTTGGATAGATATTCCAGAAACAAAAGAGCTATGCGTGAAAAGCACAAATGAGTTAGCCGAACTCCTTCCCAGTTTGTCCGTTTTTATTCAGGTGGTTGAAAAAGGAAGTTTTTCTTCAGCAGGACGGGAGACTTCGCTGGCCCCCTCTTCTGTGAGCCGGATGATTGACCGTCTGGAGAAACGCCTCAATGTGGTGTTATTTACCCGCTCGACCCGCTCTGTCGCCATAACCGAGATCGGACTGGAAATTTACCAGCAGGCGCTGACGGTACTGTCCGCTACGCAGACACTTTTCTCCCGGGCGGATAGCTTCAGCGATACCCCTCAGGGTGTTTTGCGTATCACCGCGCCAAACACACTCGGTAAGATTCTGCTCACCCCTTTTCTGCCCGCATTTTTACGCCGCTATCCGGAAATAAACGTCGAGCTTTCGCTGACCGATCGCGTCACTAATTTGACGCAGGACGCCTACGATCTGGCACTGCGCGTAACCGAAAGTCCACCGGAGAATATGGTAGCCCGTGCCCTGATGCCTATCGATTATGTATTGGTTTGTGCTGCGGATTACGACGAAGTACTGCCCGATTTCCCGGCTGCACTCACCAAACACAACATTTTTTTCCCCGATGAACGGCAATTTCGCGGTGCCTGGCGTTTTTGGCACAATGATATAGTGGAGACTGTGACGCTGGTTCCACGGTTGATGATCAATAACAGCGACGCCATGATTGATGCCATCTTGCAGGGTGTCGGCATTGCGCTGATCCCCACTTTCATCGCCAACCGATATATCGCTAATGGTAAATTGCATCGCGTGTTGCCTGAATGGCGAGTGGAGAATCCCCTGCCGCGTAACACCTACGCAATCACCCTTCCCAATAAACTGCTGCCACTTAAAACAAGAGTGTTTATCGATGATTTTATGCAGTGGATTAAGGAGGAAGGAAGGGTGTAGTCAGAATGAAACCAGATTGACGTTTACGCCGGAAATCGTTTCCCAGCAAAATCGCTCTCCCCGCCGCCGCCTGCGCAGGGGAGGCGCAAAACCTTCAGGTATTTTTCCCGTTACATCCCGCTTACATCCTAAAGTTGCGATCAGCATCCTTGCAGCCAGCGGTCTTTTCCGCAAAACTGGTCCGTGTAAACGATTACCCTCACGGAAACAGAAGTGTTATGGCAACGATTAAGGATGTAGCAAAACTGGCAGGCGTATCGGTTGCGACCGTATCACGCGTGATTAACCATTCCCCGAAAGCCAGCGACAGCTCGCGGGAAGCCGTACAGAACGCCATGCAACATCTGCAATATCATCCCAATGCCAACGCCCGTGCCCTCGCC
The DNA here is from genome assembly GCF_004195115.1 of Rahnella sp. RFA10(1/100). Lineage (NCBI taxonomy): Bacteria > Pseudomonadati > Pseudomonadota > Gammaproteobacteria > Enterobacterales > Yersiniaceae > Rahnella > Rahnella sp. RFA10(1/100). The sequence goes on along the minus strand of NZ_SEWR01000008.1, from coordinate 95,215 downwards.
CAGCAGGCGACCGAAACACTGGGGCTGATCGTGGCTGATGTATCCGATCCCTTTTTCGGTGCGATGGTGAAAGCGGTTGAACAAGTCGCCTATGCCACCGGTAATTTTCTGCTGATTGGTAACGGTTATCACAACGTTGAAAAAGAGCGTCAGGCCATTGAGCAATTGATCCGCCACCGCTGTGCGGCATTAGTCGTGCATGCCAAAATGCTCCCGCAAGATGAGCTGACCAGCCTGATGCAGCAAATCCCCGGAATGGTGCTGATTAACCGCACGTTACCGGGCTTCGAACAGCGCTGTATTGCACTCGATGACCGCTACGGTTCCTGGCTGGCGACGCGTCATCTGATCCAGGCCGGGCATCAGCGCATCGCGATTTTGTGTTCTAACCATGGCATTTCCGATGCCAGCGACCGCCTTCAGGGCTATATCGACGCCCTTAACGAACACAACATCCCGGTTGATGACAAGCTGATTGCATACGCCGAACCCGATGAAATCGGAGGCGAAAAAGCCATGGCGGACTTATTAGGATTGGGCAAAGGTTTTACGGCAGTGACCTGCTACAACGACCCGATGGCCGCCGGTGCATTATCAGTCTTAAGCGATAACAGTATTGATGTACCGGGCGAAATTTCGCTGATTGGCTTTGATGATGTGCTGATTTCTCGCTACCTGCGCCCGCGTCTGACCACCGTACGTTATCCGGTCGTGGCCATGGCAAGTCAGGCAGCGCAACTGGCATTAGCGCTGGCAAATGGTCAGCCGTTACCGGAAACCACTCACATGTTCAGCCCGACGCTGGTGCGGCGTCACTCGGTGAGCAGCCCGGCCAACAGCTAAAGAAGTTGATGAAAAAGATGCACCGGCTTATCCGGATAATCCAGGGCATCGCCGATGTATTTCCAGCCAAAACGTTCGTAATAACCGGTGAAGTCGGCATACAGATATAACTCCCCGAAGCCGCTGCGGCGGCTCTGTTCCAGCACAAACTGCTGTAACTGCTGCCCCAGTCCGCGCGAGCGGAAATGCTTATCCACGTATAACGCCGCCAGCCACGGGGTAAGATCCTGACGACTGATTAAATCGCAGCGCCATAACCCCACGGTGCCTGCCAGTCTACCTTCATCGAGTGCAATAAAAGTTTGCGGTAAGTCCGCGCCGGACAGGCTGCTTCGCACCACGCTGGCAAAAAATTCGCGGCTATTTTCGCTGCCAAACGCCCGCCAAAGCCAGTCTGTCACCGCGTCCTGAAATTCAGGACGTTCACTCAGATTAATAATCTTCATGGTGTTCAGACCAGCTTTCCCTGAAAAATCGGTACAGATTCAAACAGATACCCGTCAAACTCCGGCGCATCAACATCTGACAATTCCATCAGTGTATTTTTTACATTTTCCATATGCTGCCACATCGCCTGGTACGAGCCCATGACGTCGCGGCGTCGCAGGGCAGCCAAAATATTCTGATGATCAGCCAGCCATTTCAGGCGGTAACCCCGGGTAGCAATATGGCTGTGTAACTGTTTCCACAGCGGACTGGAATCCCGGTGCATCCAGATATTTTTCACCGAATCGAGCAGCATCTGGTTTTGTGTCGCACCGGCAATCAGCAGGTGGAACAACTTGTCGTTGTCACCGCTTTCATCGTTAGCCACGATAGCGGTTTGTTCCTGCTCAAGCGTGCGACGCAGATTTTCGATATCCGCTTTGGTCGCCATTTTGGCGGCAAACGCGGCAATATTACTTTCGAGCAACTGCCGCGCCTGTAAGATTTCAAAGGGCCCGATCTGCCCCTGATACATCAGCTCGTCTTCCCCTTCTTCCTGAGAAGGAATGCGGATCACATACACGCCGGAACCCTGACGGATATCGACTGTGCCCTCAAGTTCCAGCATCAGTAAGGCTTCACGCACTATCGTCCGGCTGACGCCGTAGTTTTCCGCCATATTGCGTTCGGGCGGCAGGCGGGATCCCACGGCAAAATGCCCTTGCTTGATTTGCTCACGCAGGTCGTGCCCGATTTCCTGATACTGCTTTTTGTCCTGCGAAACCACACCTTTTTCCACACAATCACCCTGATACACGAAACAAGAAAGACCGGATGTTACTGTATCAGAGATAGTGCCTGATCCAGCACTTTTGCACCGTTTAACGTGCCGTAAGCCACCATGTCGATCACTGCGATCGGAATACCGTGTTCATCGGTCAGCTTTTTATTCTCCGTCAGCTTAAAACGCACCTGCGGCCCGAGCAGCACGGCGACGATATCGCGTCCATACGCCTCAAGCTCATCGCGCAGATTGTTTTCCGGGATCGCGTAGATCTGATATTCCATACCCCGGGCAGCGGCTTCTTTTTCCATTTTGGTGACCACCAGTGACGTGGACATTCCTGCCGAACAAGCTAAAACAATTCGTTTCATGGTATTTCCTTAGGTTATTTTTCCTGGTCATCCAGCGTTAAAGACAACACACCACTTTCACTGAGCGATTTAAACCAGTGAGATGATTTCTTCTGACGGCGATCACGGTTGTTCTCCAGATCAATCTCGATCAGTCCGTAACGGTTTTTAAAGGCGTTCATTGGCGAAACATTATCGGTAAAGGCCCAGAGCATATATCCCTGACAATTGGCGCCGTCCTCCCGCGCTTTTAACGTCCAGTAAAGATGCCCGGCAATAAATTCAATACGATAGTCGTCCTGAATTTCCCCGCTGATGGCATCGCGGAACTGATCTTCATTTTCGATACCCATGCCGTTTTCCGCCACAAACCACGCAATATTTCCGTATTCGGTTTTAATGCGCATCGCCATGTCATAAATAATTTTCGGGTATATTTCCCAGCCACGCGATTTATTCATCCGGCGACCGGGTAATTCAAAGTGTTCGTAGTAATACGCCGGATGGAATGGCGTGTTTTTATTCCATTCGCGGGAAGGTGCTTTCACCCGGTGCGGGTAATAGAGATTAATACCCACTTCATCCACAGTATTGTTCCGAATAACGGCCAGTTCCTCTGCGGAATAATCAAAATGCACGCCATGCTTTTGCAGTAATTCCAACAGCTCCTGCGGATATTCGCCGTTAATCATCGGATCTAAAAATACGCGGTTATAGAATAAATCGTATAAATGTGCCGCCTGCTGATCATGTGCTGCTGTCGAGCGGGCGTAAGTCACTTCCGGATTTAAAATGACCCCCACCGTGCCCGAGGCGTTATAGCCTTTACGGTAGAACAGTTCGACAACGCTGGCGGTCGCCAGCACTTTGTGATGATTCCACTGCATCCATTTGGCGGTATTTTGTTCAAACGGCCAGCGAATTGCATCCAGATAGATACGGGTTTGTACCACCACCGGTTCGTTGAAGGTAAACCAGCGACTGACTTTTCCGGCATAGCGCTCAAAAACTTTTTCTGCGTACAACACAAATAATTCGACAACTTTTTTCGAACTCCAGCCGTCGTATTTCTCGATCAGAAACGCCGGTAATTCATAGTGTTCCAGGCACAGCATCGGTTCGATGCCGTGACGTTTCATTTCATCGAGCAGGTCGTCAATATATGCGGCATACTCTTCATCGACGGTACCCAGTTCGTAATCTGTCAGAAAGCGTGACCAGTTGACGGACGTGCGGTAGTGGCTCAGTCCGCTGGCTTTCATCAGCGCCACATCTTCCTGATAACGATTGATAAAATCGGTGGCTTTCGCCGGACCGTAGCCGTTGTGCCAGACGTGGCGATTATTTTTGTACCAGAGATCCAGATACGAATCCTGCCCGTCTTTTTTGCCGCTCCAGCCTTCGGTCTGCCATGCAGAGGCTGCTGCACCGAGAATAAATCCCTCGGGAATGGCGATTGAAACCTGACTCATAACGTTCCTCTTTGTCCGAATAGTTTTACGCCGTGGCGGCCTGTTTTTGGCTCTGCTGCGCGGCTTCCAGCTGCGCCTGATCGGCACGACGCGCGGCCACTTTCACGAACGGCAGATAGATCAGTACCGCCACCAGAATGCAGCCAATTTGGGTGATCACCGCCCCCATCGACCCGGCAGTCGACAACCAGGCATTGATCACCGGCGGTGTGGTCCACGGCACCATCACCACCGCACGTCCGGCGAATCCGAGGCTGGTGGCAAAGTAGCCGATGGTGCCGGTAATCAGCGGCGTGATGATGAACGGAATGGCGAGGATCGGGTTGAGCATGATCGGCATACCAAAAATTACCGGCTCATTGATGTTAAAGAAGCTTGGCCCAAGCGACAGTTTGGCAATTTCGCGCATTTCTTTACGGCGGGTAGCAATCATCACCGCCAGCAGCAGACCGATAGTGCACCCTGAACCACCGATACTCATATAGACATCCCAGAACGGCATGGTGATGATGTTCGGCACTTCATGGCCCTGCTCAAATGCGGTCATGTTAACCATGATGGCGCCGAGCAACAGCGGTTCACGGATCGGTTTAATCATCTGGTTGCCGTGAATACCAATCACCCAGAACAGCTGCGCGACAAACATCAGCAGCAAAATACCCGGCAGGCTTTGCATTACCGATTCCAGAGGACGCTGGATCACCTGATACACCGCGTCGTACAAATACATGCCGGTAACGCGATGGAAAACAAAGCCGAAGGTGGCAACGAGAACCACGGTAATAATGGCAGGGATCAGAGCCGAGAAGGATGCCGACACATTGGGTGGCACGCTCTCCGGCATTTTTATGCGCAGGCTGTTAACCCGCTCCAGACGGGAATAAATCTCAACCGACAAAATGGCAATAAACATGCCGAGGAACAGACTTTTCGTATCGGAGAATTGTTTTGCCAGCACATCTTTCACTTCCTGCATCTGGCCGTTAACCATCATATCGACAGTGGTTGGCGTAACGGCGATAAAACAAATCACCGCCAGCAGGCCGGGAAATAACGAACGCGAACCGTTAATTTTTCCCAGTTCAATACCAATTAAAAACACCGCGCCAATGGTCAGAAAACTCAGCGTGGCATAGTTAATACTGCTCATGATGGGTTTGAGTGTTGCCAGCCAGGAGAACATTTCAAAATGTGCTAGTCCGTTTTTCGGATCCATCACCATGTTTGAAATTAAAACTGAGAATGCCCCCACAATAATGACGGGCATTAACGTGATAAAAGACGCCTTAATAGCCATGATGTATCTGAAGCTATTAAAGGTATTGGCGAACCCCCCCAGCGAATCGATAAAGCGATCTTTCAATGACATGACAGCACCTCATTTTCTTTTTTCTATACTTCACAGGTGTTGGTTTCGTCTTCACCTTTTACATGGCATGAGGAATAAAGGTGTCGTACGAAGCAGGGTCAGAGTCCGGTTCTGTATATCATCCTGTCGGCCATATTTCGGGATTACTTACGTAATGTGGCATGCCAAAAAATAGCGTAATACGAATTAATTTCTGTGACAGCGTTCTCACATGTGAATATTGGAATTCCAATATCATGAATTCACACTCATCTGGTATACCAATTTGGAGTTTTCGATGGAATTCGATCTGGAACAAACAGTAATGGAATTATTGATCAACGCCGGCGAAGCACGATCTAACGCCATGATGGCCATTCAGCACGCACGTAAAAAAGAATGGGCGCAGGCCGATGCGATGCTGAAAGCCTCTGACGATGCGGCCCGTGTCGCGCATAAAGTGCAGACACAACTGATTAGCCTGGATGAAGGCGTAGGCAAAATTCCGGTGAATTTAATCATGGTGCATTCGCAGGATCATCTGATGACCGCCATGCTGTGCCGTGATCTGGCAGAAGAGATCGTGTTACTGAGAAAAGAGATGTTTGATAAGTAAGCTCCCTGCTTTGCGAAGAAGTAAAAGCAACGCGATTGGCTCCCTCTCCTGCGAAGGGGAGGGGTGGGGTATTAAGGTCAAAAACTAAATTCAAAGTGTGCTTTAACTCATTGCTTTGTATTTAAAACCCCCTCCCCCTTCGCAGGGGGAGGAGCAAAGACTAAAGCTCCAGAGCAATTAACTCTTCCACCGTCTGCCTGCGACGAATCAATCTCGGCACGCCATTCTCAAACAACACTTCCGGCAGCAGCGGTCGGGTGTTGTAGTTGGATGACATGGATGCGCCATAAGCCCCCGTGTCATGGAACACCAGATAATCGCCAATATTTACCGGTGGCAGCGGGAAGGTTTCAACGCCGCCGCCTGCCTGTTGGGTAAAGACATCGCCGGACTCACACAGCGGCCCCGCAATCACCGATTCAGTCAGCGGCTGCCCGCTGACATCGCGGCCATCGGCCGGTAACAGCGAAATATGGTGATAACTGCCGTACATCGCCGGACGCATCAGGTCGTTAAAGCCCGCATCACACAGCACGAAATGACGGCTGCCCATATTTTTCACCGCGCGTATTTGCGCCACCAGTACACCGGACTCTGCCACCAGGAAACGACCCGGTTCGATCTCCAGTTTAATTTCATGGCCAAGATGCGCGGCGATTTGCTCACGCGCACGGTTCCACAGGCCAAAGTAATGGCCGGTATCAATGGATTCTTCTTCAAAATGATAGGGAATCGACAGACCGCCACCGGCGGATATCGCTTCAATATCTTGTCCGGTTTCAATCACCTGACGCACCATCGCATCGCAAACCTGCTCAAGGTGACCGTAATCCACACCGGAACCGATATGCATATGAATGCCCACCAGTTTCAGACCGTAACGGGCAATCTCCGCCAGTGCCTGCGGTAAATCGGCATACCAGATCCCGTGTTTACTGTTTTCACCGCCGGTATTGGTTTTCTGGCTGTGACCGTGACCAAAGCCCGGGTTAACGCGCAGCCACACCGGATGTCCGGCCTGGTGCTGACCAATCTGGCTGAGCATGTCGATGGAACCGGCGTTCACCGGAATATTCAGCGCGGTCACACGTTCCAGCGTCGGTTGATCCAGCACGTCAGCGGTAAACACAATCTCGCTGTCTTCGCCGCCCGGAATAAAACCGGCCACCAGTGCACGTTCAATTTCACCCAGAGAAACGGAATCGACCTTCACACCCTGCTCATGCATCAGGCGCAGAATATGAATATTAGAACAAGCTTTCTGCGCAAAACGAATGACGTCAAACTGGCGCAACTGCGCTATACGCTGTTTGATAATTTCAGCGTCATATGCCCACACAGGGCAGCCAAATTGTTGCGGCAGGGCCCGTAAATTCGCGGCGTTAAGTGCGGTGGACATGTCGTTCAGGGCGCGTGGCATAAGATTTTCCGTCAGGTGAATTCAGTCATATTTCCCTCAGTATGCCGCGTGGCGCAACACTGATAAAATATCTATTTCAGGCAAGTCTATTCATTTATGATATGGGTTACTGTCATCGTCCAGCGGATAAAACCATGCCAGCAATTTCCCTGCGCCATATCGAAATTTTCCATGCCGTAATGACCACCGGAAATCTGACCGAAGCCGCTGCGTTGCTCAATACGTCACAGCCAACAGTCAGCCGCGAGCTGGCACGCTGCGAAAAGTTACTGGATTTGCAATTGTTCGAACGCCTGCGCGGGCGGTTGTATCCGACCGTGCAGGGTTTACGGTTGTTTGAGGAGGTGCAGCGGTCATATTACGGGCTGGAGAGGATCATCAGCGCGGCAGAAGGCATCCGCCAGTTTGAGCAGGCGCAGTTGTCGATCGCCTGCCTGCCGGTATTCAGCCAGTCGCTGTTGCCTGCGGTCTGCAAGCCGTTTCTCGACCGCTATCCTGAGGTCAGTTTCAATATCGTGCCACAAGAATCACCGCTGCTCGAAGAGTGGCTGTCGGCGCAGCGCCATGATTTAGGACTGACGGAAAACACTCAGACGCCCGCCGGGACCGAGCGGCAAACGCTGCTGACGCTGAATGAAGTCTGTGTGCTGCCAGCCGGACATCCACTGGCAGCCAAACCGCGCCTCACACCGCAGGATTTCAGCGGCCTGAATTTTATCAGTCTGTCAGCAACGGACAGTTACCGCCAGTTGCTGGATACGTTGTTTACGGAACAACAGGTTATGCGACGGCTGGTGATGGAAACCCACAGCGCCGCATCGGTATGCAGTATGGTAAGGGAAGGCGCGGGCGTCTCTATCGTCAACCCGCTGACTGCACTCGATTATGGTGACAACGGACTCGTCCTGCGGGAATTCAGCGTCGCCGTGCCGTTCACCGTCAGCCTGATAAGACCGTTGCACCGCCCCGCTTCCGCGCTGGTGAGCACCTTTATTGAGCACTGCCATCAGCAGGCGCAACGCTTCGCCGGGGATCTTGAGGCGGCGCTGATGCGCTGAGCCCAAACGTCAGGGCCACACCGGAGACATCCCACATGGCTCTGACGTTTTCAGCGGCAAAATTACACGGCCGCTTTTTTCACTTTCTTCGCCGCACGACGGAAAGTGATCACACACAATACGAAGCCGGTAGCGCCGAGTGCGCCCGCTGCCAGCGGCACGGTGCCCAGCCCCATTCCGCGTTCAATCACCGCGCCACCCACCCAGGCACCCAGGGCATTGCCGACATTAAAGGCTGCAATATTGAGGGTCGATACCAGGTTTGGCGCGTTTTTACCGTAAGTCACAACGTTGACCTGCAACGCCGGAACTGCCGCGAAATTCACCATCGCCCAGATAAACAGTGTGATTTCTGCCGCCACCAGATGAGCACTGGTGTAGCTGAACAACACGGAAAATATCGTGATCATCAGGAATGTCATGGTCAGCGAAATCCCCAGACGCCAGTCCGCCAGACGTCCGCCCAGCACGTTACCGATGGTAAGACCGAGGCCGATCAGCAGCAGCGTCCAGCTGACTCCATGTTCAGACACGCCGGTGATTTGTGTCAAAATCGGCGCGATATAAGTGAACAGCGCGAACATTGCCGCCGAAAAGAAAATAGTGATCGACAGCGACAGCCATAACCCCAGGCTGCCCAGCGCACGGATCTCCTTACGCAGATCAGTCGGCTCTTCTTCTTTCTTATCTGGCAGCTTCTTATAAAGCGCAAACAGCGATGCCACACCAATCACCGCCACTACCCAGAACGTTGAACGCCAGCCGAAAGCCTGTCCGAGCGCGGTACCGAGCGGAACGCCCAGCACGTTAGCCAGCGTCAGACCGGTGAACATCAGGGCCACCGCAGAGGCGCGGCGGTTAGGTGCCACCAGACTTGCCGCTACCACGGCGCCAATCCCGAAGAATGCGCCATGACACAGCGCAGTGATCACGCGTGCCAGCATCAGGAAACCGTAACTGTAGGACAGAGCGCACATCACGTTACCGACGATAAAGATGCTCATCAGCAGCAGCAGGGTTTTCTTGCGCGGCAGTTTCGCCGTCAGTACAGCCATGATCGGCGCGCCAATCGCTACGCCCAGTGCATATCCGCTGATTAACCAGCCTGCAGAAGGAATACTGACATGCAGATCCCCCGCCACGTTGGGGAGCAGCCCCATGATGACAAATTCGGTGGTACCGATGGCAAACGCGCTGAGCGCCAGTGCCAGAAGTGCGACAGGCATAAAAACTCCGGATATTTTTGTTATGGTTAAAGGCACCGGCATTGCGCCGGAAGGGCTTAAATACCACGTTGATCACACTTTTGACCAGACGCAGTCTGTGCCCTGAGCGCCTGAAACGCACCCGATATCCGCATAATTCTTTACATAACAAAAGATTATACAAAACACATTCAGACAAAAAAGGAACCGATTCCAGGGATTCAGCGGATCAATTTTTTTCTTCTTTCAGTGACAGCCAGCGCGGGTGGCTTTTAAACCACGCCACCAGAAAATCGAGCAATGCACGCAACGCGGCAGGCATTTGCCGCCGTGATGCGTAAATCGCATAAATTCCCATTCCCTGTGGCTGCCACTGACCCAGTAAGGTAACCAGTTGCCCGCTGGCAATCAGCGGGGCTGCCGAATAATAAGGTTGCATGACTATCCCCGCGCCCTCCACTGCGCCGGTCAGCAGCACCAGCGATTCGTTGGCGCTCAGATTTCCGCTCACCGGAATCGCAACCTTTTCGCCCTGGCGCTCAAACTGCCACAGGCTTTTGCCAAAATAGGTGTATGTCAGACAATTGTGAACCGCCAGATCCTGCGGATGTTGCGGTGTGCCCTGCGCGGCCAGATAAGCCGGGGACGCACAGACGATCGACGGACATTGTGCCAGGGGCCGGGCGATGAGATTGGGGTCCAGATCGTTAGTAATACGCAGCGCCATATCAATACGGTCTTCCACCAGATTGATCGCCCGGCTTTCCAGCTGAAGATCGATGCTCAACTGCGGATGTCGCCGCAAAAACTCGCTGACCGCAATCACCACGGCACCCTGTCCGAAAGACTGCGAACAACTCAGACGCAGCAATCCGCGTAACGCTTCATTTCCTGTATCCGCCACGCTGCCCATCTCGGCCGCTACCGACAGCATTTTCCGGCAGCGGGCCAGCGTATTTTCACCCGCATCCGTCAGACTAAGTTTGCGGGTGGAACGGTGCAGCAGGCGTGCGCCCGACCACTTTTCCATCTCCGACAGATAACGCGTCACCATCGCCCGCGACATATTCAGCGATTCGGCAGCACTGACCATGCTTCCGCGTTCCACAATGGCAACAAACACTTGTGCAGCGGTAATTCTGTCCATGATTCGTCCGGTTTATGCAACAAACAGTTGCACATTATCCGGTTTTTCCTGCGGATTATGCAACGTACAGTAGATGCTTACTGAATGTGATTATTTATACCTCTGAGGAAATCCCATGCATCTGAAACATCTGACGTTACTCGCCGCCCTGCTGGGCAGCAGCCTGTCTGCTCATGCCGCCAGCGCACTGAAAATGGACGTTTACAACCCCGGTGAAAAAAGCGCTTTCCCGGTTTCCTCTGAAATTATTACCGGGGACAAAGAAGCGGTGCTGATCGACGCCCAGTTCCAGCGCAATGATGCAGAGAAACTGGTGGAGATGATCAAAGCTACCGGCAAAAAACTGACTACCGTGTACATCAGCCAGTCCGATCCGGATTATTACTTCGGGCTGGACGTCATTCACGCCGCCTTCCCGGAAGCAAAAATCATCGCCACGCAGGCTACCGTCAATCAGATCAACGCCAGCAAAGACGGCAAGGTCGCTTTTTGGGGCCCGCAACTTAAAGACAACGCGCCAAAATCTGTCGTGGTTCCCGAGCCACTGAAAGGGAAAACGTTTGAACTGGAAGGTCATAAATTTGAAGTGAAGGGGGTGAACGCAGAGCGGACATTTGTGTGGATCCCGTCGCTGAAAGCGGTAGCGGGCGGCGTGCTGGTCAATGGTAATAACACGCATGTCTGGACAGCAGATACGCAGACGCCGAAATCCCGTCAACAGTGGGTAGAAACGCTTGATGAAATCACCGGTCTGCATCCGCAAGTGGTGGTGCCGGGCCATTTCCTGCCAGGTGCGCCGGATAGCGTGGAGTCGGTGAAATTTACCCGTCAGTATCTGCTGACGCTGGAAAAAGAATTACCGAAAGCGAAAGATTCCGCCGCACTTATTGCTGCAATGAAAAAACATTACCCGCAGCTTAAAGAAGAATCCTCTTTAGACCTGAGCGCAAAAGTATTGAAAGGTGAAATGAAGTGGCCGCAATGAATATAAACTGAGTCGGCGCTCTCTTCTGCTAAAGGCATACATCGATCGGCTCCTCCCCTGCGAAGGGGAGAAGCGCAAAACCAATTAGCCTGGTTTGCTCTTTCTGATATTTACTGCGTCACCCGCACAAATTCGCCTTCGGCCTGCACGTTGTGACCAAAACCGCAGTCACCGGTGGTGTGAAGTTTAACGCTCTGTGGCGCAAAGTTCATGTCAACGCTGCACTCGTCACCCGCAGCGGAGGCGTCGTCGGTTTCATGATAAACCGCGTGGTTATCTTTAATGGCCGTCACCACGGAAAACTCTCCTATGTTCGGGCCATAGTAGAGCGACATTTGCCCCATATATAAGCCGCTGAAATCAATTTTGAACTGTGCCTCTTCGGCTTTCACTTCAACGATATTCCAGCTGCCAAAGCCCGCATATTGCCAGTAAATCCCTGCCGGGCTTTCCGCTGGCGGCAAGGCATCCAGTTTTGGCTGTATCAGACTCAGGTTGTATTGTGATTTTTTGTCAGCAGGCGCCAGCAACAGCCAGGCTTTGGCTTTCAGATAATCGCCCTGCTTTATGTAGGTCAGCGCAATGTTGTTGTAGGCCGTGGCGATCTGATCCTGCGGCTTATGGCAAAACTCGCTCCAGGCGACCTGATTACGGAAAATCTCCCGGGCTTTGCCCATCTCGCCCTGCTGGTAAGCCACTTTTCCGGCAGCGGCATAAATCCCGGCTTTAACACAATCGGCGCTGATATCCGGTTCATCAATCTGAGCCAACGCCTGAACACTGGTAAAACATCCTGCCACCAGCAGTAAATTCACTGCGACTTTCATCAAACATCCTTCTACTTTTGTGGTCTACAGAGCTTCGTGCTGGAAAAACATCCTTACAAGTGGCTCATTGCCCTATCGCACTGAGCCACTCATTCTGGGATGATTGGTTTTACAACATATCGATTACACATGGCAATTATGACTAAAAAACCTGGGAAATCGGCGCAATGGGGCGCCGTCTGGCAGTTAATTAAGCCTTACTGGCGCTCAGAAGAAAAGTGGCGTGCCTGGGGCATGTTGACCACTATCATCATCCTTTCACTGGCCGGCGTGTACCTCAGCGTACAGTTTAACGAATGGAACCGTGTCTTTTATGACGCGCTGCAAAACAGAAACTATCCGGTTTTCAAAGCCCAGTTGTGGAAATTTACCTGGCTGGCGCTGCTGTTTATCGTCATTGCCATCTACCGGGTTTACCTGACGCAAGGCCTGCAAATGAGCTGGCGGCGCTGGATGACAGAAGAGTATATGGAGAAGTGGCTGACCAATCACGCCTATTATTACACGGAGCATCAGCACCAGGTGGATAACCCCGATCAGCGTATTTCCGACGACCTGAATGCCCTGACCAGCGGGACTCTTTCTCTGGTGCTCGGTCTGCTGTCGAGCGTGGTGACGCTGTTCTCCTTCGTGTTCATTTTGTGGTCCATCAGCGGGCCGCTGAATTTTATGCTGGCAGGCCATCATTTTGAAATCCCCGGCTATATGCTGTGGTTTGCCCTGCTGTATGCCGCCGTGGGTTCCTTTATCATCTGGTATATCGGTAAGCCCCTGGTAAAACTCGGGTTTAATCAGGAATGGTTTGAGGCTAACTTCCGTTTTGGCCTGATTCGTATTCGGGAAAACAGCGACGCTATCGCGTTATATCATGGCGAGAAAAACGAGCACGACCAGCTGACGGGCAAGTTTGAGTCCATCAAAACCAACTGGTGGTCAATCATGCGCGTCACCCGTCGCCTGAATGTCGCGTCCAACTTTTACGCCCAGTTTGCCAATATCTTCCCGATACTGGTGGCGTCACCGCGCTATTTCTCCGGCGCGATCCAGATGGGTGCCCTGATGCAGATTGCCTCAGCATTCGGTCAGGTACAGGGCGCGCTGTCCTGGTTCATCGATGCCTTTACCGATCTGGCAAACTGGAAAGCCACCGTTAACCGCCTTGCCGGTTTCAATGCGGCAATCGATCAGGTTAACGCTCAGCCGCGCGGGATCAGTGTAGGCACCAGTACCCGACACGCCTTACAGCTTGATCAACTGACACTAAACCTGCCGAACGGTAATCCGCTGTTTTGTAATATTTCTGCTGCCATGCAACCGGGCGAACGTGTGCTGATTGCCGGGCCGTCCGGCTGTGGTAAATCAACGCTGTTGCGCGCGATTGCCGGTATCTGGCCTTACGGTTCGGGCAATATTACACTGGCGGAAGGTAAACGTTATCTGTTCCTGCCACAGCGCAGTTATATTCCAATTGGCACATTGCGCGATGCGCTCAGTTATCCTGACGCCAGCCGTGAATATACGGATGAACAGTTGCAACAGGTACTGACACAATGTCGCCTGTCGCATCTGGCGGCGGTAGAAATTCTGGATGATTACGCCAACTGGAGCCAGCGCCTTTCGCCAGGGGAACAACAGCGGCTCTCCTTTGCCCGTGCGCTGTTGATTAAACCCGATACGCTGTTCCTCGACGAAGCCACCAGTGCACTGGATGACGAAACCGAACAACAGGTATACGCTCTGCTGCTGAGCGAATTGCCGGACACTTCGGTTATCAGTGTGGCGCACCGGAATTCGGTCGCGAAATACCATCAACACTGCTGGCGTTTCAAAAATCAGGAAAATGGCCCGTGCGGATTCACTTCCACTGCGCTGTTGCCTGAATAACACCTGATTCCGGCGAAAAGGTTTCAAAATGCACAAAGGTTGCTGATGTCAGCAACCTTTCTTTTTTGTGTGTGCTGAAACCCATTTCGGACAGAAAACCAACAGGGTGGCTGGCTGATTTGTATAGCTGACCATACAATTATTCTTAAGTTAAATTTACAATGATCGGAGGTAAGAATTAATGAAGATAGATAAAAATTCGTTCACACCACTTTATCTGCAAATTGAGCAGCAACTTACCGAAAAAATAAGCACCGGCGAAATCCGCCCCGGTGATCCGATCCCGACCGAAGCGGCTATGTGTGAAATCTATGGCGTATCGCGTATGACCGCGCGAAAAGCGGTGGATTATCTGGTGCGTCAGGGGCGTGTAGCCCGTTTTCGCGGTCGGGGCACCTTTGTGGTTGCCCCACCGCAACAACAGAAAATTATTTTGCCGCTCGACCGGCATCTCACTGCCAGCGAAGTCGCCCGGGAAAATAACCAGCGGATTGAAAATCAGGTGCAGGAATTTCGCCGTATGCCGGCCAGTGAAGACATCGCCCGCGAGCTGAATGTTCCGGCAGGTACTGAAGTTTACTTTATGATCCGCCTGCGTCTGCTCGGTGATGAGCCGTTTGTGTATGAACAATGCTGGATGCTGTGCGACCGGTTCCCGGATATCACCCGAGCTGCCATGACCTCGTCAAAATATGCTTATATCCGCTCGAAAGGTTTCCAGCCTGCGGGCAGCACCAAACTGATTTCAGCAGAACTGCCATCTAACGAGATACGTCTCGCACTGAACCTGTCACGCGACCAGCCGGTACTGCATTCCCACGCAATTGTGTCGTTCACCGACGGCACGCTGTTTGAAGTATCAGATGTCTACTACAACCAGAAAAACTATGGCTTCAGCGTCCATGCCAAAGTTAAAGCTTAAGAGCCGTCAGGCAATGCCCGACAACTCTGCTTTCACCAGATTCGCCACCTGTTCAACC
Organism: Rahnella sp. RFA10(1/100); assembly: GCF_004195115.1. Lineage (NCBI taxonomy): Bacteria > Pseudomonadati > Pseudomonadota > Gammaproteobacteria > Enterobacterales > Yersiniaceae > Rahnella > Rahnella sp. RFA10(1/100). The sequence goes on along the minus strand of NZ_SEWR01000008.1, from coordinate 79,870 downwards.
TGCGGGCCATAAATCACATGCACGTCCGTGTCGGTGATGCGTTTCACCCCCATCGCGCCGGTTTTCATTAATGTTCCATCCTGTATCTGAGCCATATCTTTCACCTTCACGCGCAGACGGGTGAAACAGCAGTCGACCGCCGTAATATTGCCCTCGCCGCCCAGTCCGATGATAATATTTTTGGTTTTTTCGCCCGTGCCCTGCGCCGGTTTTGCACGTTCTTCGGCATCATTTTCATCCTCACGCCCCGGCGTTTTTATCTGCATTCGCAGAATCACCCAGCGGAAAGAGAAGTAATACAGTGGCGCGTAGATGATGCCGAGGATCAGCGGATACCACCAGTGCGTGCGGCTGCCACCGAGCACACCGAAGATCAGGAAGTCGATCGCCCCGCCCTGCACGTTACCGATCATCACATGCAGCATTTGCATTAATACGAACGACAAACCGGTCAGCACCGCGTGCAGGATATACAGAACCGGCGAGACGAAAATAAAGCAAAACTCGAGGGGTTCAGTAATCCCGGTGGTAAACGACGCCAGCCCACCTGCCAGCATCAGAGCTTTCACGCGGCCTTTATGTTCCGGACGCGCGCAGTGATACATCGCCAGCGCTGCCGCCGGCAGGCCGAACATCATTACCGGGATTTTCCCCTGCGCCAGGAAGCGCGTTGCCTGCTGCGTGACGGCATCAGGGATCAGGCCCGGATTTGCCAGTGCGGCATTAAAGATATTCAGCGCCCCGACAATGCTCTGGTTATCCACCGTAGTCACGCCGCCAATTGGCGTAAAGCGCACGGTTTCATTGATAATGTGATGCAAGCCGGTTGGGATCAGCAAACGTTCTGACGTGGCATAAATAAAGGTACCGATCTCCCCGGTACGCCCGATCAGTTCGCCGATCCACTGGATCCCCTGCGCAATCGTCGGCCAGATCAGCGACATCAGCACGCCGACGACCGGCAGCACCAGCACGGTCACAATCGGCACAAAACGCCGCCCGCCAAAAAACGCGATCGCCGTCGGCAGCACGATGGTATAGAAGCGGTTGTGCAGCCACATCGTGATCAGCCCGACCAGCACCCCGCCCAGCACACTCATGTTGTAGGTAAAGATCCCCAGTGTGTTGGTGAATTCCGCGGCGTAAATCATCGCGTCACTTTCGGTCATACCCTTCGCTGTCAGTTTGGCGACGGTAATGGTTTCCGGGGTAATATTCTGGGCAAGCAGGCTGTAATTAACCCCGACATGCAGGCCGACAAAGCCGATCACTGCGGAAAAGGCCGCCGTGGCCTTCTCTGCATTGGCCAGCCCCATGGCCGTTGCAACCGCAAAAAATAGCGGCAGGTTGGCAAACAGCGCACCCGACACCTGACGGATAAAGCCGATCACCAGTTGCAATGTTTTCATCTGAGTGAAGGTTTCACCGGTGACCGCCGGGTTCTGCAATGCAGCTGCAAGACCTAAAAAAATCCCGGCGGCGGCAATTACCGAGATAGGCGTCATCAGGGCTTTCCCCAGATCATGTATCTTGCTGCCAAGTTTTATCATCTGTCTTCCCTCAACTCGCTGGCTAAAAATAAACCGTTAAATGAGTTAAGTCACAGAATGTATAGTTGTATAGACATAGTAGTCAGGAGTATGAAAGGGATCACAGTTTTGCGGGAGGAAAGCAGGTGTGGAGGTAAAACAAAAAAAAGCCCACATCGGACTGTGGGCGCTGGGGTTGCAACTGGCCGCTGTTCAGAACGGCTGGCAACAAGCAAATGTGAGAACTGCTCGCTCTCGGCCTTTAAGATAATGGCAGTTGCCCGGATCCCGGCGTCTTTTCTTGTAAGTGGCAGGTTAAAATGTATAAATTTGTTTGATTTGCATCACACTTTTTTAACACCTAACAATTCATTCACTTTTAGAATATTCAACTGGAAATTATTCTTACAACCCATTAGTTAGTTTACTAAGTAACAAGTTTATTGCTATTTCACACTGCACGAAAAGATTAAAACCCCATAACAATAAGGGGTTATATAGCAACATCATCCTCATGTTTTGAAATATAGAAACATAGGTGATGACAATATGCTTACACAGAGAAATCAGGCGCTCTCGTATAGTAGAGGACTTGTTGAGAATGGTTGTTCTCAATTTCCCCAAAAGAGTGAATTCTATGCGCCTGAAGTTACTTTCTGTCAGTACAGTGCTACTGCTTTGTGCATGTGACGGGACCGCCAGCTCTGCTTCTCCGGCAGGGCAGGTTCCTGCGGTAAATGTCATTACTTTGCACAGCCAGCCCGTTACCCTCACGACCAGCCTGCCCGGCCGCACCACTGCCGTACGCAGCGCAGAAGTCCGGCCGCAGGTGAATGGTGTGATCCAAAAACGCCTGTTTGTGGAAGGCAGTGAAGTCAAAGCCGGTCAGCAACTTTATCAGATTGATCCGTCAACCTATCAGGCGGCGTTTGACCGCGCCATGGCGACCTGGAAAAGCGCCGATGCGACAGCCCGCCGTTACAAGCCGCTGGTTGATGCGCAGGCCGTCAGCCGTCAGCAATATGACGATGCCGTGGCTGCTGAACGCGAAGCCGCAGCGGATGTCGAAACCGCCCGCGTCAATCTGCAATACACCAAAGTATACGCGCCGATCTCCGGCCACATTGGCCGCTCGGTGTATACCGAAGGTGCACTGGTTACCAGCGGCCAGACGGCGTCTCTGACCACCATCGATCAGCTCAATCCTATTTATGTCGATGTGAACGAATCCTCGCAGGACTTACTGAAACTGCGCCGCGCGCTGGCTTCCGGTAAGTTGCAAAGCGCCGGTGAAAATGCGGCACGGGCCACCCTGACGCTGGAGGACGGCAGCAAATATCCCCTGCAGGGCAAACTGGAATTCTCTGAAGTCACCGTGTCGCAAAGCACCGGTTCCGTTATTTTGCGTGCCTCCTTCCCGAACCCGCACGATGAACTGCTGCCGGGCATGTTTGTACACGCCCAGCTGCAACAAGGTATTGATGAAAAAGGCCTTCTGGTGCCACAGGAAGCCATCATGCATGACGTAAAAGGCTCGCCGTATGTGTACGTGGTGAAAGCGGATAACAGCGTTGAGCAGCGCGCCATTACCACCGGTCAGATGATGAACGGTAACTGGTTAGTGAATCAGGGACTCAACGATGGCGACAAAGTCATTACCGATGGGTTACAGAACGTCAGACCAGGCGCCAAAGTCAACGCCACCGAGCGTAAAACCAGTGCCCCTGCCGAACAGGCTAATCTCGCGATGACCGATCCTTCCGCGCAATAGGTGAGCTGAATGTCTACTTTCTTTATTAACCGCCCCATATTCGCCTGGGTTGTCGCCATCGTCATTATGATCGCCGGTGCGCTGTCAATCATGAAACTGCCGATCAACCAGTACCCGAATATCGCGCCTCCGGCGATTTCCGTCAGTGTCACCTACCCGGGTGCGTCAGCGGAAACGGCTCAGAACACGGTGGTTCAGGTTATTGAACAGCAACTGAACGGGCTGGATAACCTGCGCTATATCGAATCGCAAAGTAACAGCGATGGCAGTGCTACCATTATTGCCACCTTTGATCAGGGCACTAACCCGGATATTGCGCAGGTTCAGGTACAAAACAAAGTGTCTCTGGCCGAATCACAACTGCCAACCGAAGTGGTTAATCAGGGGATCCGTATTGCCAAATACCAGGCCAACTTCATGCTGCTGGTCAGCCTGATTGCGACTGACGGTAAAATGAGTAACTCGGATCTGAGTAACCTGTTGGTGACCAAACTCGAAGACCCGATTGTGCGTACCAAAGGCGTCGGTGACTTCCTGATGCTCGGTTCAGAATACGCGATGCGTATCTGGCTCGATCCGGCAAAACTGTATAAATATAAGCTGATCCCAAGTGATGTCAGCGCGGCGATTGAAGCGCAAAACGTGCAGGTGTCGTCCGGCTCCCTCGGCGGCCTGCCGACGGTAAAAGACAGCAAACTCAGTGCCACTATCATCGGTAAAACCCGTTTTGACAGCATTAATCAGTTTAAAAATGTGCTGCTGAAGGTGAATGCCGACGGCTCTCAGGTACGCCTCAGCGATGTCGGGAATGTGGATTTGGGACCGGAAAGTTATTCGATTTCCTCCACCTTTAACGGCAAACCGTCAACCGCTATCGCCCTGCGTCTGGCAAGCGGCGCGAACGTGCTGGACACCGACAGAGCAGTAAGACAAACCATCGCCGGGCTGAAAGACTCTCTGCCAGCCAACGTAAAAGTCGAGTTCCCGTACCAGACCGCGCCGGTAGTCAGCGCCTCAATCGAGGAAGTGGTAAAAACGTTGCTCGAAGCCATCGTGCTGGTGTTTTGTGTCATGTTGCTGTTCCTGCAAAACCTGCGTGCGACACTGGTGACCACGCTGGTGGTGCCGGTGGTTCTGCTCGGGACATTCGGTATTCTGGCAGCTGCGGGGTATTCCATTAACACCCTGACCATGTTCGGGATGGTACTGGCGATCGGCCTGCTGGTGGATGACGCCATCGTGGTGGTGGAAAACGTCGAACGTGTGATGACGGAAGAAAAGCTCTCGCCAAAAGACGCCACGATTAAGTCGATGAAACAAATTCAGGGCGCGCTGTTTGGTATCGCACTCGTGCTGTCTGCCGTCCTGGTGCCAATGGCCTTCTTCGGTGGCTCGACCGGGATCATCTACCGTCAGTTCTCCATCACCATTGTGTCTGCCATGGCGCTTTCGGTGCTGATGGCGCTGATTTTCACCCCGGCACTGTGTGCCACTATCATCCGGCACAATGACGAAGAGAAAGCCAAAAGCGGTTTTGCGGGCTGGTTTAACCGTAACTTCGATAAAGGTGCGATGCGCTACACCGCAGCCGTCGGCACGGTGATCTCCCGCCGTCGTCTGTTTTTGGGTCTCTACCTGCTGATTGTCATCGCCACCGGTTTTATGTTCACACGCGTGCCGACCACCTTTCTGCCGGATGAAGATCAGGCTGTGATGTTTGTTCAGGCGACATTGCCCGCCAATGCCTCAGCAGAACGGACCCAGCAAGTGCTGGATAATGTCCGCGAATATCTGTTGAAACAGGAAAGCGGTATTGTCTCCTCGGTGTTTACCGCCAACGGTTTCAGCTTCGCCGGGCGGGGTCAGAACGTCGGAATTGCGTTCGTGCAGTTGAAAACCTGGGCAGACCGTCCAGGTGCCGCGCAAAAAGTCCAGGCGCTGGCCGGTCGTGCGATGGCGCATTTCGCCACTATCAAAGATGCCCGTGTGTTTGCTTTCGTTCCGCCAGCGGTTATGGAACTGGGTAATGCCACCGGGTTCGACTTCTTCCTGCAAGACACTGACGGCAAGGGGCATGAAGCGCTGATGGCCGCGCGTAATCAGTTCCTGCAACTGGCCTCGCAGGACAAACGTCTGATGGCGGTGCGTCCGAACGGGATGGAAGATGAACCGCAATATCAGCTGGAAATTGACGATGAGCGCGCGCAGGCGCTGGGTCTGAGCCTCGACGACATCAACAACACGCTGTCTGCGGCCTGGGGTTCAGCGTATGTGAATCAGTTCATGTATAACAACCGCGTGAAGCGTGTTTATATCCAGGGTAAGGCGGCTTCCCGCGTCACGCCTGAAGATTTGAATAACTGGTATTTCCGTAATTCCAGCGGCGATATGGTGCCATGGAGCGCCTTCGGCAGTGGCAAATGGGTGTACGGATCCCCGCGTTATGAGCGTTTTAACGGCGTGTCTTCCGTTGAACTGATGGGTTCGCCGGCACCGGGCTACAGCTCAGGTGATGCCAACGAGGCAGTGATGGAAATCGCGGCCAAACTGCCGCCGGGTTATAAAGTGGCCTGGCACGGTCTGAGCTATGAAGAGAAGCTTTCCGGCTCACAAACACCGGCGCTTTACAGTCTGTCAATGATCGTGGTGTTCCTGTGTCTGGCGGCGCTGTACGAGAGCTGGTCAATTCCGTTCTCCGTCATGCTGGTGGTACCGCTGGGGATTTTAGGCACCATCGGCGCCGTGCTGCTGCGCGGGCTGTCGAACGACGTTTTCTTCCAGGTCGGCCTGCTGACAACCGTCGGGCTGGCGGCGAAGAATGCCATATTGATTGTTGAGTTCGCCAAAGAGTTACATGAGAACGAAGGGATGTCGGTGACTCAGGCGGCCATCGAAGCGGCCAAGCTGCGTATCCGGCCGATCATCATGACCTCAATGGCGTTTATTCTCGGCGTATTCCCGCTGACCATTTCCAGCGGTGCGGGTGCGGGCAGCCAGCATTCCATCGGGACGGCGGTGGTCGGCGGTATGCTCACCGCCACCTTCCTGGCCATTTTCTTCGTGCCAATGTTCTACGTCACGGTGGTGAATCTGTTCACCCGCAAATCGAAAAAACACGATAAGGCGCTTCCTGCACCCGAGGCCACACACCATGAATAAACCGCATTTCGCGCTCTCGCTTGTCAGCGCGTTTTCACTCACCCTGCTGGCGGGCTGTACCCTGGAACCTGATTATCAGCGCCCTGCACTGCCGGTCGCCAGCAACTGGGACAGTGCTTCCCCTGGCGCGGCACAGGATATCGGCTGGAAAGCGTTCTTCAATCAACCGGCGATGAATCAGCTGATTGGCATGTCACTGGCTAACAACCGCGACCTGCGGGTTGCGGCGTTAAACGTGGATACCGCGCGCGCTACCTTCCGGATTGACCGCGCCGCCCTGCTGCCGACGCTCAACGCCGGTGCCAGTGAAACCAACCAGCATCTGCCGGGCGGATTGTATTCGACACAAAGCACCGGACCGGTGACGTATCAGCAATACAGTGCCAATCTGGGCGTGACGTCTTATGAGGTTGACCTGTTTGGCCGCTTACGCAGCCTGCGCGATCAGGGGCTGGAGACTTACCTGGCGACAGAAGCCACGCAGCGCGCGACGCAAATCTCGCTGGTGTCTGAAGTGGCTTCCGGCTACCTGAGTCTGGCGGCGGATAACGATTTGCTGAAACTGGCAATCAGCACCGCCGGCAGTCAGGAAAAATCTTACGAACTCACCAAACACAGTTATGATGCCGGCATCGACACCTCACAGGATCTGGTGCAGGCCGAAACCACGGTGCGTGCGGCACAGGCTGATATCGCCCAGTACACACGTCAGGTGCGTCAGGACGTCAACGCGCTGACCCTGCTGGTCGGCACCACCATCCCCCAGAGTTTGCTGGCGAACGCCACCCTGCAACAGGACTGGAAATTCCCGCAGACACCGGCCGGTTTGCCCTCTGATCTGCTGACCCGCCGTCCGGATATTATTTCCGCTGAACATACGCTGAAAGCCGCTAACGCCAATATCGGCGCGGCGCGGGCGGCGTTCTTCCCGAGCATCACGCTGACCGGCACGGCAGGCACAGAAAGCGGCAGCCTGAGTAAACTGTTCGATGGCGGTACCGGCGCGTGGTCATTTATGCCTTCGGTTAACATCCCGATCTTCGACGGCGGCGTGAATCAGGCCAATCTCGACATCGCGAAGGACACCAAAAAAATTGATATCGCCAACTATGAGAAAGCGATTCAGACGGCGTTCAAGGAAGTGTCCGACGGCTTAGCCGGTCAGGCGACTTACAAAGACGAACTGCTGGCCCGCCAGCAGGACGCCGACGCCAACCAGCGCAACTACGATCTGTCGCAGATGCGCTTCAAAGGCGGTGTCGACAATTACCTCAGCGTACTGGTCGCGCAACGCTCCCTGTATTCTGCTCAGCAAACGCTGATCACCACACAACTTGCCCAACTGAATCAGGACATCAGTTTGTATAAAGCTCTGGGGGGCGGCTGGAAGGAGTGAGTGTTTGAGTTAATGGAAACGCCGACGGAAGTCGGCGTTTTTGTTTTTAAGCCGGAGATACCTTATCCTGCAACATATTCATCGCAGAATCTTCTTCACCAGCTCACCCCGCGCATCAAAATAACGGCTCGGCCAGATCACGCTCGGATGCACATCCAGCGCCTGTGCAATCACCTTCTCCCCTTTCGGCCATGACCGCGACAGCGCATTCGACAGCGTGGATGAACTCAACCCCACGCTGCGCGATACCGCCGCCAGCGTCGTACCCCGTTTACGCAATGCCGCAATAATGTCTGCCTGATGCCAGTCGGTATGATTCTGTGCTTTGTTCATGGAGGATCCTTTCCTGAGTGATAAGTAAATAAAACGTCTACGCAGGAAGAGTAAACCGGCAGAAACATTATCCCAAAACGGGATAAAAGTTGAAGGAAGCTAATCAGGTTATTGATAGATAAGATGAAATGTAATATTGATGAGATAGCTGAGCTAACGTTGGTAAAAAATTATTTTGGTGAAAATTTTCGATTTGAAAAGGATGCAAAAATGAGTCTGAACTGGGGCCGGAGTGACCAAGTAGAGTATCTGTAAGCGCACCAGAAAGCCACATAACGACGGGCAAAAATCGTCACGACTCCTGTGGGTAACTATATCATCCACAGGAGTCGTGAAACACAGCGCTGAGGGAAGGTAGTCCGAAGTTCAGCGTAATTTATCAGCCGTCTACTCGCCGACGCTGGTCGCTCTGCTCCCCGTTTTCCGGTGCACCCACCTCGGGTGGCATTAGCTATTCTTTACCTGTGGGAAATGTGCCGCAAATAAAAACGGTGGTCATGCACAACAACGGTCATTCCATGAATCTCGGTAGATAATGTTTCCGTCAGTGTACTTCCATGTGATCGCCTCATAACGTAACTCTAGCGTTTCCAGATGCGTGCTGCTCATGCCGCCTGGAGCCAGGTAGGGTGAAATTGTCGTGATTTTGACGTTATCCAGGATGATATTGAAATACTCGGCCTCGATGCCAGATTCCAAGATGCGGTACATCTTGATTATTGCCTTCTTCATGGTTCGGCCTTCACACACTGCTCGATACAGGAGAGGCGTAGTCTGATCGAATTCTTTCACTATCGTGATAGGCCGATGAACGCGCGTACCCGTGAGTTTTCCGCATTGAGAATCAACGGGGATAGTGACACCGTGGGAGAATGATTTCAGCTCAATGGAACCTAAACGCAGTGGCATCATGCAGCTACCGACAACCGGAGAACCATTTTCATCTTCAAGCCATAAGTGAGCGGGTGTGGACATTCAATTTCCTTATCAGTGATAATTTAACAGCGGTTAATTTTTCGACCGTCACCATTTACAGTAACGTATAAAAATAACAATCATAACTATGGCGAATACGCCTATCGGCCAGACGGGACTATCAGGAAAAAAATAACCCTGAAATAGTGCGAAAATAATCGTGAGAACCACAGGCCCGTACAGTGATGATAAAAACGCTAGTTGCCACAGTAGAAATTTCTTTAGATATTTAATCATGGTTATCGAATCATTCGAGTAATGATACTTGCGATGTTGGAATCAGACCATTGCACTTCAAGTGCACCCGCGCGTTCGAACACTGGCTCAATAAGGAAATACATCATTTCCAGCTCTTGCGCATAAAGGGCTGCGTAATAGGCGGGATATCGAACGGATAGACGATGGGCACTATCCGCCGCTTTCTGAACCAAGCCATACGTTGTCACTACACCGGCAACCGTACCAGCTGCACGCCCCGTAAGAGAGCTGAGTTGCACACTTAGACTCAATCCAATGCGGACGCTGGTAGCGGCCGCTAAAGCATATCCTGCCCCTGTAAGTGAGCTGGCGGCGATATGAACATTCACAGCCATGAGCTGTTTTTTGATATACTCTAATTGGTCATTGGTTTTGTATTTAAATATTTCTTCAAAGTAGATATGAAGCATATTATAGACAACATCACCATTCTGGATAATTCGAATGACACCGTTCCTGAAGCGCAGATCTTCCGTCTTTTGTTTTTGGCAAACATCGTTATATTCATCGGTAAAACAGGACGTATAATACAACAGCCTGGTAGCACCCTTCCCTAATGTTTCAACTTGATTTGCGACCTGCTGACCGACAGCAGTTACAGCGTGATCTAGCTTTAGTGCAAGAATTTTATTCGCCTGTAAATGACTAATAATTTCATCGTTACCGTACATAATCGTTCCTTGCGTAAGGTACTCAGTCCATGCTGATCGATTTACCATTGAGTGGGCCCCACGAAAAGCCAGACAGTAGAAGTCTCTTAACTTAAGAGATAGGTTTGGGTATATGTCTAACACTAACGCTAATTTTAGTTACGACAGCAGCACGGTACAGGATGTGATGCCTGGCGTGGTAGAAAAGCGGTTCGATACTCATTTACCGGAAAATCAATCCAGTGGCTGACGGGCAACAGTTCGGCTTATGTAGCGCATGAAACCCGCTGAGTCTATTTAAAAAAGAGCCATTACGTTATGCCCATATGTTTTCACAATCTATTGGAGAACCTTTAAAAATGGAATTTTCAGAAATTTATTACTAATTAGGCGATTAAATCACCTCTCTTCAGACGGCCAAATTTAGCGCGCCACTCCAGTATTTACGCTCGTAAGTAGTCGATATCAACCGTCACTCACTAAGGAAAATTTATAGCCGTTACTAGCCTCACATAATCAGAAATTACCCTTGTATAATCCTGATGGCTGTGGTGCTATTTAAATCTTACCAAACGCCTGGAATCTTATACACCGCTGAATTAGAAATTTTTTATTATTTTATTGAACCTGCATTAGAGGATGTAATAAAGAAAGTAAGGGCTAAAATGCTGCGTAATTTAGATGAGGCTTATGAAGAGTTAAGGGACAAATATAATGTTTAAAAGCTTAATATCTTTATTATTATCAGACATTTTATTTCCTATTGTTATTATTTCATCATGGCTGCTTTGTATCTATATCTTTCCCTCGTATGGCGTGTTGATAGGCGCGGTATCGGTAATCATCTGGATTCTCATTTTTGCGAAACTTACATCAAAATTTGATAAATACAAATAAAAAAATGAGTTAAAACGCATATGAAAACTATCTTACTTCGTTATGAAGCGAGTACCTGGAAGTATTGTGCACGTAATATTATTTTTAAAGATGAACGGCAACATTCGCGCTGAAACTGAAATGAATAACGATCTCTACACCAAAGACACTTTTATGTGTCCTTCGTGCAGAGATAATTCACACTCGCTTACTTACCCACATCCCCGTTCCATCCCCCGCCCAGGGCTGCGATCAGCTTAACGCTGGTGACCATCTGGGTGCTGAGCAGTGACAGGACGCTTTGCTGCTGAGTCAGGCTGGTGTTCTCAGTGGTGGCGACGTCAAGATAGTCGATCATCCCAGCCTGATACTGGTTGTAGGTCACGCGGGCGGACTCTTTGGCGGCATCGGCAGCGTTCTGCCGGGCGACCAGCTCGCTGTCCAGCGTGTGCAGTTCGACCAGATAATCTTCTACTTCCTGCATCGCGGTTAACACGCTCTGGCGATAGCTGGCGACGTCGGCGTCATACGCGGCTTCGGCCTGTGCCACTTTGCCACGGGTGGAACCGAAATCCAGTACCGTCTGGCTGAGTTCCGGGCCTAAAGACCAGACGCGGTTTGGCAGCGAGAACAGATTGTGGAAGGCCGAGCTGGCGAAACCGCCGCTGGCGCTTAAGGTCAGATCAGGATAGTACGCGGCAGTCGCCACACCGACGGCGGCGTTGGAAGAGGCCATAGTACGTTCGGCGGCGGCGATATCAGGACGACGCTGCAACAGTTGCGACGGAATCGCATCCGGCATCGCAGGCAGGTTGAGTTTGACGTCACGTGCCGCGAGGCTGAACTGTGCGGGGGGTTTGCCGATCAGTACGGCGATAGCGTGCTCAAGCTGGGCGCGCTGCCATTGCAGATCCAGCGCCGAGGCTTTGGTGCTTTCCAGCTGAGTTTGCGCCTGCGCCAGTGTGGCACGCGAGGTGCTGCCACCGGCATACTGGTTCTCAATCACGGTCAGATAACGCTGATAGGCATCGATGCTTTGCTTATACAACGCGATTTGCTGATCCATCACCCGCAACTGGAAATAATCCTGCGCCAGTTCCGACTGCGCACTGAGCGTGGCATCGGCCAGATCGGCCTTACTGGCCTGCGCGCTGGCGTCCTGTTCTTCTGCCGTGCGGCGCAGTTTGCCCCACAAATCCAGTTCCCAGCTTGCACTCAATTGTGCGGACTGGCTGTTGCTGGTGGAGGTTGATGTGCCACTGCGCGTGCTGCCGACGGTCGCATCCACGGAAGGATACAAATTGGAACGCGCCTGTGTCACCAGCGCCTGTGCCTGACGGTATTGCGCGGCATACTGCGCGACGTTCTGGTTGGAAATCTGCACCTGCGTCAGCAGCGATGACAATTCAGGATCCTGATACACCGCCCACCAGTCGCCTTTGGCCTGGTTATCTTTCGGGATGGCGGCGGTCCAGCCTTTGGCTTCTTTAAATGCCGTCGGCATCGCCACGTCAGGCCGCTGGTAATCAGGGCCGACGGCACAGGCGCTGACAAGCATGGCCAGCACCAGCGGGGCAAGACGGAACACCATAGAACGTGTTTTTTGCAGAGTCATCAGATTCGCTTCAGGGTAATGAGTTTCAGTGTGATCAGTCATGTGTACGGGCCTCCGGCGGCGTCGTGTGAGGACGCAGACGTTGCCACAGACGATGCGTCGCGCGGCTGGTACGATCCATATACAGGTAAACCACCGGCGTGGTGAATAACGTCAGGATCTGGCTCAACGCCAGGCCGCCGGCAATCGCCATCCCCAGCGGGCTGCGCAGATCCGCGTCACCACCGCTGCCCATCGCCAGAGGCAGTGCGCCGAAGAATGCCGCCAGCGTGGTCATCAGGATCGGACGAAAACGCATCAGACATGCCTGAGTGATCGCCTGTTGCGGCGTCAGACCGAGCCGTCGTTCGGCATCGAGGGCGAAGTCGATCATCATGATCGCGTTCTTTTTCACGATGCCGATCAGCAGCAGGATGCCAATCAGTGCGATCACTGTCAGTTGCGTACCCGTCACCAGCATCAGCAGCAGCGCACCAAGTCCGGCGGAAGGCAGCGTGGAAAGAATGGTCAGCGGGTGAATATAGCTTTCATACAACATGCCGAGCACGATATATACCGCTGCCAGCGCGGCCAGGATCAACCACGGCATGGAACTGGCCAGCGCTTCAAATGCCTGCGCTGTCCCCGCATAACTGCCATGAACGGTATCCGGCAAGCCGATTTGCGCCATAGCGGTTTTCAGCGCAGCCTGGGCATCCTCCAGCGCATAGCCGTCAGCGAGATTGAATGCAATGGTGGTAGTGGCTGTCTGCCCCTGATGGGAAACCGACAGCGGTGCGTTGGCGCCACTGAAGGTGGCAAACGCGGACAGCGGCACCTGATCACCGGCTTCGGTCACCACGTATAACTGATGCAGGACATTCGGGTTGCTGGTGTAATCCGATGTCAGGTTCATCACTACATGATACTGGTTCAGCGTCTTATAGATCGTCGCGACCTGCCGCTGGCTGAAGGCGTTGTTGAGCAACGTGTCGATCATCTTCACGTTCACGCCCAGTTGCGTGGCGCGATCCCGGTCAATATTGAGCATGACCTCCTGACCGCCGGTCTGTGCATCGGAATCCACCCCGGTCAGTTGTGGCAATTTCGCCAGCGCTTTCTGCACCTTCGGTGCCCATTCACGCAGCACGGAAAGATCATCGGATTGCAGACTGTACTGATACTGCGCGTTAGCGCTGCGTCCGCCGATGTGCAGATCCTGCGCCGCCATCAGGAACAGCTGCGCGCCAGGCTCTTTGCCCGTCGCCATCATCAGACGGTTAGCCACCTGGTTGGCGGTGGCAGTACGTTTGTCGAAATCTTTCAGTCGTACAAAGAAGGTCGCGGTGTTACGTGATCCGAAACCGCCGCTGCCCGCTGAACTCATCACCGCTTCGACCGCCGGATCATCCTGAATGATCTTGCTGTATTTCAGCACCTGCGGCTGGATCGACTGGAAGGAGGTATTCTGATCCGCACGCAACATGCCCATCAGCATCCCGGTGTCCTGGTCCGGGAAGAAACCTTTTTCTACTACGGTATAAAGATAGAAATTGAGGATCACGGTGAGAAACAACCCCACCAGCGTCATTAGCTGATGACGCATCACCCAGCCGAGCGCCGCAGAATAGGCCGCCAGCAGTTTGTTAAGGCCGCGTTCGATCATGCGGTAAATGCGCGGCTGACGTTTTTCCACCGGTGGTTTGCGTTTAAGGAAACGCGCACACAGCATCGGCGTCAGGCTCAGCGATACCAGCATCGAGATGATCAGTGAGACACTCAGCGTCACCGCAAACTCACGGAACAAGCGCCCGACAATGCTGCCCATCATCAGGATTGGGATGAATACGGCGATCAGCGACAGCGTCATCGACAGTACGGTGAAACTGACTTCCTGTGCACCTTTCAGCGCCGCACGCACGGGCCCCATTCCCTCTTCGATATGCCGGGTAATATTCTCCAGCACCACAATGGCATCATCGACCACGAAACCGGTGGAGATAATCAGCGCCATCAGCGAGAGGTTATCCAGGCTATAGCCGAGCAGATACATTACCGCGCAGGTGCCGATCAGTGACACGGGCAGCGCCACGGCGGGGATCAACACCGCATTCCAGTTACGCAGGAACACAAACACCACCGCGATCACCAGCAGCGTGGCTTCCAGCAGGGTCATTTCAGTATCACGCAAAGAAGCGGAAACGTTCGGCGAACGGTCAAGGGCCAGATTAAGCTGCACATCTCCTGGCAGACTTTCTTTCATCAGCGGCAGCGCGGCCTTGATCGCCTCGATGGTTTCCAGCATGTTCGCGCCAGCCTGCCGCGTCACGCCGATCATGACCGACGGTGTGCTGTTGTAATACCCGACGTTATATTTGTCTTCGACAGAATCGTAAACATTGGCGATATCGCTCAGGCGGATTGCCGAGCCATTGATGTAGGTGACAATCAGCGGTTTGTACTGCGCGGCAGTACTTTGCTGACCATTACCTTCAATCATCCATGACTGATCCGAACCTTGCAGCAAGCCTTTCGGCAAGTTGCTGGTACTGTTGGCAATCGCAGTGCGAATGGTATCGAGAGAGATGCCATAAGACGTGACTGCCTCAGGACGCAAATCAATGCGCACGCCCGGCAGTGCAGAACCCACCAGTGAAACCTGACCGACGCCGTTGACCTGTGCGATTTTCTGTTGCAACTGGCTCGAGGCAATATCATACAGTTCACCTTTACTGCGCGTAGCCGAGGTCAGGGCCAGCATGATAATCGGCGCATCCGACGGGTTGGCTTTGCGGTAAGTTGGCAGCGACGGCATGCTGCTCGGCAATAACGCACGGGAGGCATTAATCGCCGCCTGCACGTCACGCGCCGCCCCATTGATATCGCGATCAAGATCGAATTGCAGGATAATGCTGGTCGAACTCTGCGAACTGCGCGAGGTCATTTCCGTGACACCGGCGATTTGCCCGAGCGCCCTTTCCAGCGGCGTAGCCACCGTTGCCGCCATGGTTTCAGGGCTGGCACCCGGCAGACTGGCACTGACCAGAATGGTCGGGAAATCCACCTGGGGCAGCGGCGCGACCGGCAGCAGGCGATACCCAAGCAAACCGAGCAGAAGTATCGCCATCGTCAGCAGTAATGTTGCGACCGGACGAAAGATGAAGAAACGCGAAATGTTCATTTATTCCGCCTGCTTCGCTGCACGCCGGTGACGTGGATTGAGGCGGTGAGAAAGCCGGTCAAACATCAGGTAGATCACCGGCGTGGAGAATAGCGTCAGGATCTGACTGAAGATCAGGCCGCCGACGATCACCAGCCCCAGCGGCTGACGCAGTTCCGCGCCGGATCCGCTCGCCAGCATCAGCGGCAGTGCGCCGAGCAAAGCAGCCATCGTCGTCATCATGATCGGACGAAAACGCAGTAAACACGCCTGATGAATCGCCTCACGCGGCGAAAGCCCCTGTTTATTTTCCGCATCCAGCGCAAAATCGATCATCATAATGGCATTCTTTTTCACGATACCGATCAGCAGGATCACCCCGATCAGCGCGATCAGGCTGAATTCCGTACCGGCAAAGATCAGCGACAGCAAGGCGCCCACCGCCGCTGATGGTAATGTGGACAGAATGGTCACCGGATGGATAAAACTTTCATACAGAATACCGAGCACGACATACATGGTCAGCAGCGCGGCAAGGATCAACCACAGCGTGTTGCCGGTGGCACTTTCAAACGACGCCGCCGCCCCCTGATAACGCAGGGTGATACTGTCCGGCATCGCGATATCGGCCACAGTCGTTTTAATCGCCTGTTGCGCCTGCTCCAGTGAATAACCGTCTTTGAGGTTAAACGACACCGTTACTGCCGGTAACTGGTTGAGACGCGCCTGCAACAGCGCACCGGTGCGCATGTGGATTTTGGCAACCGACGTCAGTTTGACCATGCCATTGGTGGCACCGGCATTAGTGGTTGTGGTCGAGGTGCCGCTGTCAGACGTAGAAGATGTACTGCTGGTGGTGGTCGCCACCGTGCCGGAGGTCGAAGTACTGTTGTTAGTCGCCAGGTAGACATCGTCAAAAGAGGCCGGTGACTGCTGGAATTGCGGCGCCACTTCCAGCACGACGCGGTACTGATTCGCCTGGGTAAAGATGGTGGAAACCAGCCGCTGACCGAAAGCGTTGTACAGCGCAGTATCGACGTCAGATGCAGTGATCCCGTAGCGTGCAGCAGCATCGCGATCCAGTTCTACGTAAGCAATCTGCCCCTGATTTTGCAGGTTACTGACGACTTCGCTGAACTCAGGCAATGCACTGAGTTTCTCAATCAGCTTCGGTGTCCACTCCACCAGATTTTCGCTGTCGGAATCATCAAGCGTGAACTGGTACTGGCTTGGCGTCACCTGATCGTCGACGGTCAGATCCTGCGAAGCCTGCATATAAAGTGTAATGCCCGGTACGCCTGCGGTTTCCTGTTTCAGGCGCTCAATGATTGCCGGTGCACGTTCGCTGCGTTCATCAAAGGATTTCAGGCTGATCTGCAAACGCCCGCTGTTCAGGCTGGTATTATTGCCGTCCACGCCGATGGTAGAGGAAACGCTTTCCACATCCGGATCACTGAGGATGGCAGCGGTCAGTAATTGCTGACGACGCCCCATTTCGCTGAAGGAGACATCCTGTGACGCCACGGTGATCCCCTGGATCATGCCGGTATCCTGCGACGGGAAGAACCCTTTTGGCACAATCACATACAGTAACGCGGTGAACACTAACGTCGCGGCGGCCACCAGCAGCGTGATCTTCTGATGGTTCAGCACCACGATCAGCATACGGTCGTAACCGGCGATCAGCTTGTCGAAAAACTCACCGCCTTTACGATAAAACTTGCTCTGTTTTTCTTCCGGCGTGTGACGCAGCAAATAGGCGCATAACATCGGTGTCAGGGTGAGCGACACGATCATCGACACCAGAATCGACACCGCCAGCGTAATGGCGAATTCACGGAACAGGCGCCCGACCACATCCCCCATAAATAACAACGGGATCAACACGGCAATCAGCGAGAAAGTCAGGGAAATAATGGTAAAGCCGATCTGCTGCGAGCCTTTCAGCGCGGCCTGCATCGGTGTTTCACCCTCCTCGAGTCGTCGTGAAATGTTTTCTACCACCACGATAGCGTCATCAATAACAAAACCGGTGGCGATGGTCAGCGCCATCAGCGAAAGGTTATTGAGGCTGAAACCGCACAGATACATCACGCCAAAGGTGCCGACCAGTGAGAGCGGCACGGCCACGCTTGGGATAAGCGTCGCCGCGACATTGCGCAGGAACAGGAAGGTGACCATGACCACCAGCGCAATAGACAGCAATAACTCAAACTGAACATCGCTGATCGAGGCACGGATAGTTTGTGTCCGGTCCGAAATTACGCTGATTTTGACGGACTCCGGCAGGGACTCCTGCAATTTCGGCAACTGTGCTTTGATAGCATCCACGACCTGAATCACGTTCGCGCCCGGCTGACGCTGAACGCTGATAATGATCGCCGGTTGCTTATTGGCCCATGCAGAAAGGTACTGATTTTCCGGTGCTTCGGAGAGCGTCGCAACATCGTGCAAACGCAACGCTGCCCCGTTTTCATAATTGATGATCAGATTGCCGTATTCATCTGCGGTGCGCAGCTGATCGTTGGCATCAATCGTGATGGAATGATGCGGGCCGTCAAAGCCGCCTTTGGAACCGTTGACGTTACTGTTGCCGATCAGCGTGTTGATAGTTTCCATGCTGAGGTTATGCGCCGCCAGCTTACGCGGATCTACCTGTACGCGGATCGCAGGCTGATTTCCTCCTGCCAGCGTCACCATACCGACGCCGGAAATTTGCGACAGTTTCAGCGCCACGCGGGTATTCACCAGATCCTGCACTTTGGTCAGCGGCAGCGATTCAGACGTTGCGGCCAGTGTCAGCACCGCCGCATCCGCCGGGTTGACTTTTTTGTAGGTCGGCGGATTCGGTAAATCGCTGGGCAGCAGACTGTCAGCGGCATTAATCGCCGCCTGCACTTCCTGCTCGGCCACATCAAGGGACAAGTCCAGCGAGAATTTCAGCGTAATAATCGATGAACCGCTGGCGCTGGTGGAATACATCTGACTCAGCCCCGCCATCTGCCCGAGCTGACGCTCAAGCGGTGCGGTAATACCGGAAGCCATCACGTCTGGGCTTGCCCCCGGATACAGCGTGGTGACCTGAATGGTCGGGTAATCGACCTGCGGCAGCGCCGAAGTCGAGAGCATGTTGTAGGCAAAAATTCCCGACAACAGCACGGCGACCATCAGCAGAATGGTCGCGACCGGCCGGAGTATAAAGAGGCGTGAAGGATTCATTTAGACCCGCTGTCTTTACCGGCAGTGTTTTGGTTTACCTGCGGAGCGACAGCCGTTTTATCCGCACCCGTCGTGGCCTTATCTACACCACCGCGTTGCTCACGTTCTTTCGACGAACTGCCTGCGGCGACAGCATCGTCTGAGCCTGGTGTCACAATCTCGACTTTAGTGCCGTTGTTCAGCCGGTCAATACCGGTAGTCACCACCTGCTCTCCCGGCGCTACGCCGGACAAAATCGCTACCTGGTCATCACCAAAATCCGGGCCGGATTTCACGCTGCGACGCTCAATGGTGCTGTCGGCTTTCACAATATAAACAAAGTCACCGTCACTGCTCAGTTGCAATGCCGCCGCCGGGATCACGGTGGTGTCTTTCAGCGTCGCCACCTGTAAGCGGGCATTCACAAACTGGTTCGGATAAAGTTTTTCATCAGCGTTATCGAATAATGCTTTCAGCTTGATGCTGCCGGTACTGGTATCAATTTCGTTACTGATAAATTGCAGTTTCCCTTGTCCGAGCACTTCACTGCCGTTCTGATCAAAAGCCGTGGTTGGCAACAGATTTCCCCCACGCAACGCTTTCAGCAGGGTTTGCAGATTACTTTGCGGCACACTGAAAGTGACGGCGATAGGCTGAGTCTGGGTAATGGTAACAATGCCGGTAGTGGAGGAACTGGAGACCATATTGCCCGGATCGACCAGTCGTAAACCGACATGCCCGCTGACCGGCGCGGTAATTTTCGCAAATTCAATATTCAGTTTTGCGGCGGCGATTTGTGCCTGATCGGCTTTGACGGCACCGGCATACTGACCCGCGGTCGCGATCTGGCTTTCCAGATCCTGACGTGCCAGGGAATCCTGCGCATACAATTTGCGGTAGCGTGCCAGCGTCAGTTCAGCACTTTTCAACAGCGCCTGATTTTGGGCCAGTGAGCCCTGATATTGATCCAGCGTCGCCTGATAGCTGCGCGGGTCAATCTGCGCCAGTAACTGCCCCTGCGCCACTTTCTGCCCTTCGGTGAAGTACACCTTCATTAGCTGGCCATCAACCCGGCTGGTCACCGTCACCGTGGCATTCGCCACGACCGTACCCAGCGCGCGCAAATACACCGGCACGTCCGCCTGTGTGGCCTTTCCGGCCTGTACCGGTGTTGCCATCCCCGCCATCATCTGGCCGCGCATCGCACGCATGCCGCTACGGCCCGGCTTTTTCTGGGCAGAAGGATCGGACGCACTGTGGTGAAAAGCAAAGAACCAGACCAGGATCGCGGCAACGATAATGGTGACAACAATCCACAGGAATGTGTGTTTTTTGGGACGAGACGAGGCAGTCGGCAGCATAAATTTCTTGGTTTCGCAGTAATAATGAGAAGAAAACAGCTGAAAAATGACCTTCAACCAGAGATTTTCAATATCAGTCAAAAACACATTATCTCTAAAAGCGTCAATGGCTGTTTTTAGGACAACGTAAAGATTTTGCTAACAATTAAGAATTTTTATTTCATTCAGCAGGATGAATGATACCCGCTAATTTATCCTTTCACGCCTGCTAATGTTAAGAACTAAATGAGAATGAATATTGAAGATGGCGACAGAAAAGCATCAGGAAATGTCAGGCTGCTTTAGAATTTTGTCAGGAAAACCCGGGAATAGCGCGAAATTCCCTCTGCCCACACACCTTATAGGGTTATAAAACCAGAGCTAAATCCTGAAAATATGACCTATTGATAATTTATATTGTTTGCGCCAGCCGCGGCTTGATATGGTGAAATTTCTGATTGTTTTTCATCTCCATGCAGGGACTCAGGCGAATGCAGACAAAATTTCAATCCAGGCCGGTCATTGGGGTAACACTCGACAGTGAGGAGGCCGGTGGCTATGCCGATTATCCTTGGTATGCCTTGCGTCAAAACTATATGACCAGCCTGGCGGAACTGGGCGCGGTACCGCTGGCTTTGCCGCATCACGCGACGCTGGCCGATGAATACCTGGCGCTGTGCGATGCCATTGTCGTGACCGGCGGGGCATTTGACGTGCCGCCTGAACTGTTTAATGAACCACAAACCAGTGATCAGGTTCGCCTGAAACCCGCCCGTACCGAATTTGAAAAAGCCATCGTCAAAGGTGCCATGCAGCGCAACATGCCGCTGCTCGGGATTTGCGGCGGTCAGCAGTTGCTCGCCGTGTTAACCGGCGGCACGCTGTATCAGCATATTCCCGATGCGTTACCCGATGCCCTTGAACACAGCACCACCATTGACACCGAAAACGCAGGCGGAAAAAAACGTGCGCACCATCCGGTAGAAATCGTTGAAGGTTCGCTGCTCAGCCGCTGCGTGGATCGCGATAATTACGATGTTAACAGTTCGCACCATCAGGCGGTGAAAACCGTGGGGCCCGGTTGCATCGTGAATGCATATGCACCCGACGGGGTGATCGAAGGCATTGAATGCGAGGATTATGATTTTTGCCTCGGCGTGCAATGGCATCCTGAATATCAGCAAAATACGCAGGACACACAGCTTCTTAATGCATTCGTGGCCGCCGCCTCACGTTATCAGCAGTCGATGCGCTCAGCAGGTAAAGCGATGACGGAGGCCATGAACGAGGTGATGGGTCGTTCGGGGGACGAACCGGCATGAGACAGGCGCAACTTAAGGCGCAAACGGAGCAGATACTGCGGGGTCTGCATATCGATCCGGCGGTTATTGCACACCGCACACTGCCGTATTTCGAAGACGTAAGTGAACACTTACTGGTGGAGACGGAAACCGATGCCGACACCGGTAGAATATACCGTCTGACCGCCCCCGCTTCTGCCGCCTGGCACACCATGAAACAGCATGCTGCCGCAGACGGCGTGGCCATTTATCTGGTTTCCGCCTACCGAAGCCTGAGTTATCAGGCTGATTTAATCCGCACCAAACAACATGCAGGCATAGCACCGGAAGTTTTCTTCACCTCACTGGCCCCGCCAGGATGCAGTGAACATCACACCGGCTGCGCGGTGGACATCAATACCCCCGGCTGCGATGAAGTGACAGGTGTTTTCGGCGAAACCGCGGCTTTTACATGGCTGCAAAATAACGCTGCCCGCTTCGGGTTCGTGATGTCATTTCCGCAGGGTAATCCGTGGGGATTTATTTACGAGCCGTGGCACTGGTGCTGGCATCCGCAATAAAACACAGTGACCTGCGTCTCAGTTTCCATCACTAAAATTGTTGCCTGAAGATTTATCTGACAGGCCAATTTTCTGTTCCATTTTTCGAACAAATAAAACACACTATGTGTTCAACAGGTGTCTGCCAGACAGATGCCTGATTCCAACATCTTCTTATAAGTCATAAATTTCAATGCAATCAGATACCGTTTCGCGCAGGACAGCATGGCTTCGCGTTGTGATGATGGCTATTGCCGCATTCATCTTCAATACCACCGAATTTGTGCCCGTTGGGTTACTCTCCGACATCGCCGCCAGTTTCAATATGCAGACAGCACAGGTCGGCCTGATGCTGACCATTTATGCGTGGGTTGTCGCGCTGATGTCGCTGCCACTGATGCTGTTAACCCGCAATGTTGAACGAAAGCGCCTGCTGATCGTTATCTTTTGCCTGTTTATCGCCAGCCATGTGTTATCTGTCATTTCCTGGAGTTTCTGGAGTCTGGTGGCCTCACGCGTTGGTATCGCCCTCGCCCATGCCATTTTCTGGTCGATCACTGCCTCGCTGGCGATCAGGGTGGCACCGGCCGGTAAAAAGACGCAGGCACTCAGTATGTTAGCGACCGGCACCGCGCTGGCGATGGTACTTGGTTTACCGCTGGGCCGCCTGATCGGGCAGTATCTTGGCTGGCGTACCACCTTTATGAGCATCGGCATCGTTGCGCTGCTGACGCTGATTTGTCTGATTAAACTGCTGCCACCGTTGCCAAGTGAACATACCGGTTCCCTGAAAAGTGTGCCGATGTTATTCCGCCGCCCGGCACTGGTCGGTATGTATCTGCTTACCGCATTGATAGTGACCGCTCACTATACGGCGTACAGTTATATCGAACCGTTTATCCAGAGCGTGGCCCACATGGGTGAAAACTTCACGACTTTCCTGCTGCTTATTTTCGGCGGCGCCGGCATTCTCGGCAGCATTGCGTTCAGTTTGCTCGGCAACCGCTTCCCGGCTGCCATGCTCAGCGGCCCGATCTTACTGGTCACGCTTAGCATGCTACTGTTATTTGTGGCAGTCATGAATCCGGTCGCGATTTCAGTGCTTTGCGTGATCTGGGGGCTGGCGATGATGATTATCGGCCTGGCGATGCAGGTGCGCGTCCTGACGCTGGCGACCGACGCGACTGACGTCTCAATGGCATTGCTTTCCGGTATTTATAATATCGGTATCGGTGCCGGTGCACTTATCGGTAATCAGGTGAGTCTGCATCTGGAAATGAGCAACGTCGGCTATGCCGGTGGCCTGATCGGCTGCGTCGCATTCGTCTGGTGTCTGACAATTTTCAAACGCTATCCGCAGCTGAAAGCGACGAACTGAATACGGATTAGCAAAACGCTCAGACCGAATACAAACCCTGTATTCGGTCTTTTTTATACCCGTTGCTTCAATACGTTAGCGCAATAACTTCAGATTACCGGTCAGCGATTTAATCCATTTTTCCGGCCCCACCAGCCCGACGCCATCTATAACTTCATCGTATAAATCCCGCAGCGGAAAAGCGGTTTCGTACTGTTCGAACTGATGCATAGTGCGGGCAAATGCCGGGAACGGCACCACGCCGTGCTCGCCTCCGGCATCCAGTGCTTTAAACATCAGCGCCTTAATGTGATCGGGCGTGGCCTGCAAAATGGGCAACGGAGTTTTAGAGATAGTATCGGTCGTGACGCCCTTCACATCGCTCAGAGAAGTGCCTGCCAGCATCGGGAATTTTGCTGCTAATCCGATACCAATCACACCTGCTGTATTTGCCAGTAATCCCGGCGGGAGTTCAGGATTGAGGATAATTGCCACCCGCAGGTTATTTGCCATTTTGTCCGCCCTTTTCATCATTATTGATGACAAAAATGATAGCGTTAAGCTGCGGAAAGGTGCTTCCTTTTTGCGCGGTAAAATGCCCTAATTTGGTTATCTCTTTCTAAAAATCACATTTAAAAGGCAGATTATGTCCATATCTGAAATTTCACCGGCAGACCTTCGCATTCTTAAACAACTTCAGGGTTCGGGCAGAATGACCAATCAGGAGCTGGCCGAAAAAGTGGGCATGGCGGCATCACCCTGCTGGCGGCGCATGAAACAGCTGGAAGACAGCGGCGTGATCACCGGCTATCAGGCGAATATCGACCGGAAAAAAATCGGGCTGGGGTTGCTGGCCTTTATCCGGGTGAAAATCGACAGTCACAGCGAGGAAGATGCACAACGTTTCGAGTTACAGGTTGGCGCACTACCTTCGGTAATAGCCTGTTATGCCATTGCCGGAGACGCAGATTTTCTGTTGCAGGTGGTGGCGAAAGATCTCGACAGTTTTTCCAGTTTCGCGATGGAAGTGGTACGCCGCTTACCCGGCATCAAGGAGATGCAAACTTCGTTTGTGCTCAGGGAAATCAAACCGCTGGATGTACTGCCGCTGGAGGGAATTTAAGGACGATGCGACAAAAAACCCATCATTTTCGCGTATGCTGAAACCTCAAGTTTTCAACAGGGATGAGATAATGAGTGCTGATACAAGAACCGTAGAGATTCTGCAATACACCTTACAACCGGGTATGGGAGCCGCGTTTCATCGCATCATGAGTGAAATCAGCGTTCCCCTGCATCGCCGCTGCGCAATCGATGTCGTGTCATTCGGTAATTCGTTGCATAATCCGGACTGCTATTACCTGATCCGTGCATTTGAGAGTATCGAAAGTATGGATAAGATCCTGGAAGAGTTTTATGCAGGCGATGACTGGCGCCTCGGCCCGCGTGAAGAGATTATCGGTTGCATTGAAAACAGCCTGAAAACGATACTGATTTTGCCCCTGCAGAGTGTCGAGGGCTTGCGCGTACAGTGAATAATTTTGAATCAAATGCCGCTTTGAGGGCATGACAACTAGATAGTTATGCGATAAAATTTACATAAATATGCAAAATCCCTTTTACCCGACGCCGGTTTTGCGATATCAATATAGGCATTGAAACCTTAAGCAGACAGACCCCATTCATACAGGATCTAACGATGACAACTATTCTCAAGCACCTTCCGATTAATCAGCGTGTGGGGATTGCATTCTCCGGCGGTTTGGACACCAGTGCAGCCCTGCTGTGGATGCAGAAAAAAGGGGCCATCCCTTATGCCTACACAGCTAATCTGGGTCAGCCTGATGAAGACGATTACGATGCTATCCCGCGTAAAGCGCTGGAATACGGTGCAGAGAAAGCCCGTCTGATTGACTGCCGTAAGCAGCTGGTTGCAGAAGGGATTGCCGCCATTCAATGTGGTGCATTCCACAACACCACCGCAGGTGTCACCTACTTCAACACCACACCGCTGGGCCGTGCCGTTACCGGTACCATGCTGGTGGCTGCGATGAAAGAAGATGGCGTCAATATCTGGGGTGACGGCAGCACGTATAAAGGTAACGACATTGAGCGCTTCTATCGTTACGGCCTGCTGACCAATGCTGAACTGAAAATTTATAAACCGTGGCTGGATACCGACTTTATTGATGAACTCGGTGGCCGTCATGAGATGTCTGAATTCATGATTCAGTCCGGTTTCGATTACAAAATGTCGACCGAGAAAGCCTACTCTACTGACTCCAATATGCTGGGCGCAACGCACGAAGCCAAGGATCTGGAATTCCTCGATTCCGGCGTCAAAATCGTTAACCCGATCATGGGCGTAAAATTCTGGGACGAGAATGTAGTCGTGAAAGCTGAAGAGGTGACTGTTCGTTTCGAGCGTGGTTATCCTGTTGCGCTCAATGGCATAACCTTTGATGACAGCGTTGAGCTGATGATGGAAGCCAACCGCATCGGTGGCCGCCATGGTTTAGGGATGAGCGATCAGATTGAAAACCGTATCATCGAAGCCAAAAGTCGTGGTATCTACGAAGCCCCGGGGATGGCACTGCTGCACATCGCTTACGAGCGTCTGCTGACCGGTATTCATAACGAAGACACCATCGAGCAATATCATGCGAATGGCCGCGTGCTGGGTCGTTTGCTGTATCAGGGCCGCTGGTTCGATCCACAGGCGCTGATGTTGCGTGACTCCGCACAGCGTTGGGTCGCCAGCGAAATCACCGGTGAAGTGACGCTTGAACTGCGTCGCGGCAACGACTACACCATCATGAATACCGTTTCTGAGAACCTGACTTACAAACCAGAGCGCCTGACCATGGAAAAAGGCGACTCAGTGTTCTCACCAGATGATCGTATTGGTCAGCTGACCATGCGTAACCTGGATATCACCGATACCCGCGAGAAGCTGCAAAACTACGTTGAGACAGGCTTACTGACCTCTTCTGCTTCTACCGGTTTACCGCAGGTGGATAACAACAACCTGCCGCGCGGATTGCAGGTGAAGAATAAGTAATTGCTGTTGGTTTAAACGAGCGGGCAGGATGATCATCATTACTGATGCCCTGCCCGCTCAATAATTTGCACCTAATGATTTCGTGTACGGCGTTCAATTAACTGATGTGTTTTCGGGTCGTAATAACGACTCGGCCAGATCACCGCAGGATGCACGCCAATCGCCTGACCAATCAGTATTTCCCCTTTCGGCCACGGACGCGAAAGCGCATTCGATAGCGTCGAAGAACTTAACCCCGCAGCCCGTGATACCGCCGCCAATGTCGTGCCCTTCTTACGCAACGCCGCAATAATATCTGCCTGATGCCAGTCGTGATTATTCATGGGCTTGTGCTCCTGATGCCAGGATCACAGGGGAATGTGGGAAAGGTAAAAAGGTAGGGTTATGTGAAGTTTTCATTTTTCAATTTCCAGTGGATGAGGTGTAAAGCTACCACTGGAGTTCTCACGCTCTTGGGTGGTAGCCCAGACGGGGGTGAGAATACCGGCTCCACTAGCTACCGGCCTGACCGAAGTCAGCCCCGCCTGAGCCACCATAGAACGTCATAAATACCATCAAAAGTATGTATAACGGGTAGGCAAAAGCGGTGAAGCAAAATTTATGCTGTCACTAGTAGAGTAGACGGGTTCTCACGCCCGGCTGCGGATTTTGCCGCAGCGACGCAACTATAGCGTAAAGCGCGTGACTAAACCAAGTGGCTAAGAACGAAACTGAGGTGATGATTCCAGATAAATTTAATGGTTTGCAAGGAGTTGCAAAGACCGCAGGTTTGCTCCTCCCCCTGCGAAGGGGGAGGCTGGGTGGGGGTTTAGCAAACCATAAAATAGTAAAAGCTTCCGCATTCCGATCTGCTCTTAATCCCCCACCCCAACCCTCCCCTTAGCAGGGTATGCAGCTGATTTGCATCGTTTTTAAACTTTTGAGTTCAAAATTTAGACATGCAGAAATGACGTACAGGAAATACGAATAATCGGGATTGGGTAGACAATTTTTGGGGTATTAAACAGATTTGAGGAAGAAGCTTTTGGAGCGGGTGAAGGGAATCGAACCCTCGTATAGAGCTTGGGAAGCTCTCGTTCTACCATTGAACTACACCCGCCTAGGTGTGCGACTGGCATTATAACCGGTTACGACGGCGGAGCAAGACGTGATTGCGGATAAGCGCTGGAGTTTTAAGCAGTTAGCATTTGTCGTGATCTGCAGCATGAAAAAAGGCGCCGGAGCGCCCTTTTGTAGTTTCTGAAGAAAACTTATTTCTGAGTCTGCGGACGCATCGCCGGGAACAGAATGACGTCGCGGATGGTGTGGCTGTTAGTGAACAGCATCACCATACGGTCAATACCAATGCCCAGACCGGCAGTCGGTGGCAGGCCGTGTTCCAGCGCTGTCACGTAGTCTTCGTCATAGAACATCGCTTCGTCATCGCCTGCATCTTTCGCAGAAACCTGATCAGCAAAGCGCTGTGCCTGATCTTCCGCATCATTGAGCTCGGAGAAGCCGTTACCGATTTCACGCCCACCGATGAAGAATTCGAAACGGTCAGTAATTTCAGGGTTCACATCATTACGGCGCGCCAGCGGAGAAACTTCTGCCGGATATTCCGTAATGAACGTTGGCTGGATCAGCTGTGCTTCGGCAGTTTCTTCGAAGATCTCGGTCACGATACGGCCCAGGCCCCAGCTCTTCTCGATTTTGATACCGATAGATTCTGCGATAGCGGTCGCTTTAGCCAGATCGTCGAGATCGGCAACGTCAGTTTCCGGACGGTATTTGCAAATCGCTTCACGCATGGTCAGCTTGGCGAATGGCTTGCCGAAATCGAAGGTCTGGTCGCCATACTGCACCACACTGCTGCCCAGAACGGATTCAGTCAGGGTGCGGAACAGGGATTCGGTCAGAACGATCAGGTCTTTGTAATCCGCGTACGCCATGTAGAGTTCCATCATGGTGAACTCTGGGTTATGACGCGGAGAAACACCTTCGTTACGGAAGTTACGGTTGATTTCGAATACACGATCGAAGCCACCGACAACCAGACGTTTCAGATACAGTTCCGGCGCGATACGCAGGTACATGTCGATGTCGAGCGCATTGTGGTGAGTGATGAACGGACGCGCCGCCGCGCCGCCAGGGATCACCTGCATCATCGGGGTTTCGACTTCCATGAAGCCGTTTTCCACCATGAAGCTGCGGATGCCCGACATGATCTGAGAACGGATCTTGAAGGTTTTACGGGAATCTTCGTTAGCGATCAGGTCGAGATAACGCTGACGGTAACGCGCTTCCTGATCCTGCAAGCCGTGGAATTTATCCGGCAACGGACGCAACGCTTTGGTCAGCAGACGCAGTTCAGAACAATGGACCGACAGCTCGCCGGTCTTGGTTTTGAACAGCTTACCGGTCGCACCCAGAATATCGCCCAGATCCCATTTTTTGAATTGCTCGTTATAGATGCCTTCAGCGAGATCATCACGAGCCACGTAAAGCTGGATACGGCCGCCGACATCCTGCAGGGTGACAAAAGACGCCTTGCCCATGATACGGCGGGTCATCATACGGCCACCCACGGTGACTTCGATGTTTAATGCTTCCAGTTCTTCGTTGGTCTTTTCGCCATATTTCGCATGCAATTCATCAGAGATGCTGTCACGACGGAAATCGTTAGGGAAAGCGATACCGGATTCGCGCAGTAAAGCCAGCTTCTCACGACGAGATTTCAGCTCGTTGTTAAGATCTGGTACATTTTCTGCACTTTGCGCTGCTGGTTGTTGCTCAGACATTTTGGTTCCTCATAACCCGGCTTTCAAACTTGCCTCAATGAATTTATCCAGGTCGCCATCCAGTACGGCCTGCGTATTTCGCGTTTCAACACCCGTGCGTAAATCTTTGATACGGGAATCGTCCAGCACGTAAGAACGAATCTGGCTGCCCCAGCCGATGTCAGACTTGTTGTCTTCCAGCTGCTGTTTGTCCGCATTTTTCTTTTGCATCTCATACTCATAAAGCTTCGCACGCATCTGCTTCATGGCCTGATCTTTGTTTTTATGCTGGGAGCGGTCGTTCTGACATTGGGTCACAATGTTGGTCGGAAGGTGGGTAATACGTACCGCAGATTCCGTTTTGTTGACGTGCTGACCACCCGCACCTGACGCGCGGTATACGTCGATACGCAGGTCGGCAGGGTTAATTTCGATTTCGATATCGTCATCCACTTCCGGATACACAAACGCGGAACTGAACGAGGTATGGCGACGACCGCCGGAATCAAACGGGCTCTTACGCACCAGGCGATGGACGCCGGTTTCGGTACGCAGCCAGCCAAACGCATAATCGCCGATGATCTTGATGGTCGCAGATTTAAGCCCTGCCACTTCACCATCCGATTCTTCGATAACTTCAGTTTTGAAACCTTTGGCTTCCGCCCAACGCAAATACATGCGCAGCAACATGCTCGCCCAGTCCTGTGCTTCCGTACCACCGGAACCAGCCTGGATATCGAGGTAGCAGCTCGCACTGTCGTATTCACCGGAGAACATGCGGCGGAATTCAAGCTGTTCCAGTTTGGCGGTCAGTACATCGAGTTCAGCAACCGTCTCATTGAAGGTGTCTTCATCGTCGGCTTCTACAGCAAGTTCCAGCAGGCCGGTGACATCTTCTGCGCCCTGCAACAACTCATCGATGGTTTCAACGATAGCTTCCAGAGAGGAACGTTCTTTGCCCAGCGCCTGCGCACGTTCTGGCTCGTTCCATACGTCCGGCTGTTCCAGCTCGGCGTTTACTTCTTCGAGGCGTTCTTTCTTGGCATCATAGTCAAAGATACCCCCGAAGAACCACTGTCCGATCGGACAGGTCCTGAATGCGGTTTTTAACCGGATTAATTTCAAACATGATTTTCGCGTCTTACGTTAGATTCGGAGTTGGCCCAATGCCATTCGAACCGCAGATTCTAACGGAATTAGCGGTCTTTTTATAGCAAGGAGCCGTTTTTTTGCAGGGTTTATTGCCGGCGTAAATCGCTTATTTCGGCCATAAATGTTCGATAATCAACTGAACGTTGCGATTTCCACGGAATTCATTGATATCCAGCCGGTAGGCCAACTGCACTTCACGGATACTGCTGTCCGGCCAGAAAGTCGGATCGATATTAAAGGCAATGCCGTCAAGAAGCGGACCACCGCCGACAGGTTCAATCATCAGCTTGAGATGACGCTCCTTCAGCAGTTTCTGTTGCAGGATGCGGAACCTGCCGTCAAAGGTTGGTTCCGGGAACGCCTGTCCCCACGGGCCGCCATCGCGCAGCATTTCAGCTGTATCAAGGGTCAGCTCGCGGGCAGTCAGTTCCCCATCCGACCAGATCACACCTTCAAGATGAGCGGGATCCAGCCATTCGCCCACCAGTTCAGCGAATTTATCGCGAAATTCATCGAACTTGCTCTCTTCAAGCGATAAGCCAGCCGCCATCGCATGGCCGCCAAATTTCATCATCAGTCCGGGATTGAGTGTATCGAGACGCTCCAGCGCATCACGCATATGCAAACCGGCGATAGAACGGCCGGAGCCTTTGAGAATGCCTTCACCCGCTGGTGCAAAGGCTATCACCGGACGGTTAAAGCGCTCTTTCAGGCGTGATGCCAGAATGCCAACCACACCCTGATGCCATTCGGGGTGATACATCGCCAGCCCGAACGGCAGCGCGTCGGTGCTGCGTTCCAGTTTGTCACACAGCGCCAGTGCTTCGACCTGCATGCCCTGCTCTATCTCACGGCGGGTCTGGTTCAGCGCATCCAGATCACTGGCCAGCGCACGCGCCTGCCCGATGTCTTCGCTGAGTAAAAGCGCCACACCAACCGACATATCATCAAGACGTCCGGCGGCATTCAGCCGTGGCCCGAGCGCAAAACCTAAATCACTGGCGCACAGCGTACGGGCTTCGCGCCCGGCCACTTCCAGCAGAGCACGGATCCCCGCCCGGCATTTTCCGGCACGAATACGGTTCAGCCCCTGATACACCATGATGCGGTTGTTGGCATCGAGCGGCACGACGTCAGCCACGGTGCCAAGCGCCACCAGATCCAGATGTTCCGCCAGATTCGGGATAGCCAGGCCGTGTTGTTCAAACCAGCCGCTCTCGCGTAATGCACTGCGCAACGCCAGCATCAGATAAAATGCCACGCCAACACCCGCCAGCGATTTGGACGGAAACTCGCAGCCGACCAGATTCGGGTTAATGATCGCTTCGGCATCCGGCAATGTTTCGCCCGGCAAGTGGTGATCGGTGACCAGCACCTGAATGCCTTTTTCATGGGCAAGCGCCACACCCGCGTGGGAAGAAATGCCGTTATCAACGGTGAGGATCAACTCTGCACCGCGTGACGCCGCCTGTTCGACCACTTCCGGGCTGAGACCATAGCCATCTTCAAAACGGTTCGGCACCAGATAATCCAGGTTCCCACAGCCCATACTGCGCAACGAAAGCAATGTGAGCGCAGTACTGGTTGCGCCATCAGCATCAAAGTCGCCAACGATAATTATGCGCAGACGTTCAGCCAGTGCTTTTTGCAGTAAGGCAACGGCGGTATCAATACCATCAAGTTGCTGATAAGGCAGCATGCCACGTACGCTGCGCTCAAGCTCCTGGCTTTGTGTCACACCGCGGGCGAGATACAGGCGGCGTAAAAGCGGGGAGAGTTCGGCGGGAAGATCCACGCCAGCCGCCGCCTCCCGACGGCGAAGTTGGGTCTGCAAGGTCACGAAAAATCAACCACCGGTTTTATGTGAAGGATCCTGCTGGTCGAGCATGGCAGCCATTTCTTTTGGCGGCTGATAGCCAGGGATCAAAGTACCGTCTTCCAGCACAATGGCCGGAGTGCCTGTCACTCCGAACTGGACGCCCAGCTCAAAGTGTTTCGCAATATCACTGGATTGACAGGTTGCCGGCGTAACATCATCGCCACGCATTGCCGCATCAAAACTGGTTTTGCGGTTGCCTGTACACCAGACCGACTGCATGTCTTTCTCGGTTTTAGAATTCAATCCCTGACGCGGGAAGGCCAGATAACGCACGGTTATACCAAGATCGTTATAGTCCTGCATCTGCTGATGCAGCTTGTGACAATAGCCACAGGTGATGTCGGTAAATACCGTGATCACATGCTTTTCGTTTTTGGCTTTGTAAATGATCATCTCGTTTTGTAATGCATCCATCTTCTTCACCAGCGCTTTGTTGGTGACGTTAACCGGATGACTGCCGCTGACGTCATACAGCGGCCCCTGCAAAACGTGTTTTCCGTCGTCGGTAATGTAAAGGGTGCCGCTGTCGGAAGAGACCGCGCTCAGGCCGGTTACCGGCGAAGGCTGGATTTCGGCATGGCTCATGCCCAGTTTGCCCAGCGTGGCTTTGATGGCTGCTTCGTCAGCATGGACGGCGGAACTCATACACGCAGCCATAAGCGTCAGCAGCATTAAACCTTTTTTCATCATGTCGTCCTTTTTCTCCGGCCTGTTACGCACGGGGATGATGTTGTTGATGTAGCTGTTTGAGTCGTTCAGTCGCTACATGGGTATAGATTTGTGTGGTCGATAAGTCGCTGTGACCTAACAACATTTGCACCACGCGCAGATCTGCGCCGTGATTCAATAAGTGGGTGGCGAAAGCGTGGCGCAGAACGTGGGGAGACAGCCGCTCTGCATCAATGCCCGCAAGGATCGCATAGTGTTTGATGCGATGCCAGAATGTCTGGCGTGTCATTTGCTGTGCCCGGTTGCTGGGGAACACGATATCCAGCGATTGCCCGTTCAGCAGCCACGGCCTGCCATGCTCGAAATAGTTTTCAATCCAGTACACGGCTTCTTCGCCCATCGGCACCAGCCGTTCTTTATTGCCTTTACCGATAACCCTTACCACTCCCTGCCTCAGGCTCAGATCACTGAGCGTCAGCCCGACCAGTTCGGAAACACGCAAACCGGTGGCATAAAGCAGTTCCAGCATAGCTTTGTCGCGCAGTTCAAGAGGCACATCGACACTCGGTGAAGACAGTAAGGCGTCAACCTGCGCTTCGCTGAGGTCTTTCGGCAGGCGTTGCGGTAATTTTGGCGAAGACAGCAACGCGGTCGGATCATCCTGACGCACGGATTCGCGGTTCATGTACTGAAAGAGGCGGCGCATCGCGCTGAGCAACCGCGCTGAGCTGGTGGCTTTATATCCCCCTTCGATCCTCTCAGACAGAAACAACTGCAGATCTTCGGCGCTGACATGCAGCAGATCCGTATTATTATGATGCAGCCAGCCCAGCAGAGATTTCAGATCCTGACGATAGGATGACAGTGTATTTTCAGCAAGATTGCGTTCAATCCAGAGCATGTCCAGAAACTGCTCCGTCAGACTCTGATCGGCTTCGTTGACCGCCCGGGCCATCTGCTCAGGTGTCACATCCCGCTGGCTCGCATTATCTTGTTTTGGCATCCCGACTCCTCTTACTCATGACGGCCATTATGCCTTTCCTGTGCCCGGATCTGCTACACTGCCTGTCATTCGTATTCTGATAACGTTATGGCAGCAAGTATGAAGATCGGACTTTTCTACGGTTCCAGTACCTGTTACACCGAAATGGCAGCGGAAAAAATCCGCGACATTTTAGGTGAAGAACTGGTTGATTTGCATAACATAAAAGATGTTGATCCCGACAGGATGGAAGACTACAACATCCTGATCCTGGGCATCCCGACATGGGATTTTGGTGAAATCCAGGAAGACTGGGAAGCG
The DNA here is from genome assembly GCF_004195115.1 of Rahnella sp. RFA10(1/100). Classification (NCBI taxonomy): domain Bacteria; kingdom Pseudomonadati; phylum Pseudomonadota; class Gammaproteobacteria; order Enterobacterales; family Yersiniaceae; genus Rahnella; species Rahnella sp. RFA10(1/100). Next base: position 45,611 of record NZ_SEWR01000008.1, on the reverse strand, counting down.
GTCTGGAATCAACTCCCGACGCTTAAATTACGCGGCAAAATCGTAGCCATGTATGGCATGGGCGATCAGCTCGGCTACGGCGAATGGTTCCTTGACGCGCTCGGCATGCTTTACCATCAGCTGGTTCCCCTTGGCGTGCATTTCATTGGTTTCTGGCCGACGGAAGGCTTTGAGTTTACCAGCCCGAAACCGCTGAGTGCGGACGGTAAACATTTCGTCGGGCTGGCTCTGGATGATGTGAACCAGTTCGATCTCACCGAAGAACGTCTGCAACAATGGTGCGAACAGATCCTGCTGGAAATGGATGCGCTGCTTTAACGCCGCATAAAATCCCGGCGTCAGCTTTCCATGAACATGGCCCTTTCAGCCCGGTTTTGCCGGGCTGCGCGGTGCACCGCTGAGCAATATCTGTCGCAACCGCCGCCATTCTTCCAGACTCATGCTGTCCGATGCCAGCCATAACCGCTGCCTTGAACTGCGCATCGCCTGTGCCAGCCCGCCTTTACGCTTTTCGCGACGCAACGAGAGCAGCACACCATGGCTTATCATCCATACCGGCTGTTTAATCTGCCATTCATGGCCGCGCCACAAAAGACGATTATCTTCAAGCAGGATCATTTCGCCCGTGCGTGCTGTAATGCGCCGCTGGCTACGGATGCATTCAAACAACACCAGCAAAAGCAACGTCATCCATACCGGCCAGTAACCTGCAGGCCAGGGTGCCAGCAAAATAAGCAGCATCACGCCACCGTAACATCCCAGTGAAATGAGCTGACTGCGCCAGGACACCCGGAGATCACATCGCCACAGGGCCACGGGCTTTGTTTCGAGTCTGAATAAGGGCAACCATACGCTGTAATTCGGTGTCTTTCGGTTCACCGTGATTCATCAGCCAGTTGAACAAATCCGGATCGTCACAGGTCAGCAGGCGGACAAACACTTCTTTATCAGTATCGCTCAGCGAATCATATTCATACTCGAAGAACGGCATGATGGAGATATCCAGCTCGCGCATACCGCGGCGGCAAGCCCAGTGAACGCGGGAACGATTATTAATATCCAGTGGGTTTTTGCTTTCCATAACAAGACTCTTTTTTAGGATACACAATGAGAATTCTTTTATATAGAAAGCGATTCTAACAGCCCGTTGCGCAGGGGCGTAATTTTTCAGTGCCCTGTTTTGTCAATCTATGTGATGTGCTGGAAAACCTGATGCAAACCTGTCGCTTATCTTACATTCTCTGGAAGGTATCCTGGAAAAGGCACCAATAACTGTTTTCAAAGCGGGTGGGCTCTTTTACCATGAGGCATCAGTCACATTTCATAGACCGGGATCAGAAAATGGCTAACGACTTTCCCTTTCCACCGCAAAAACCTTCAGCATCCTCCCATCTTCCGCTAACGCTGATTTCACTGGAAGACTGGGCACTGGTGACCATGACCGGTGCAGACACCGTGAAATACCTGCAAGGTCAGGTTACCGCGGATGTCGATGCGCTGGCCGCCGATCAGCATATTCTCTGTGCGCACTGTGATGCGAAAGGGAAAATGTGGAGTGATTTGCGTCTGTTCAAGCGTGGCGATGGTATGGCGTTTATTGAACGCCGCAATGTGCGCGACACCCAGTTAACGGAAATCAAAAAGTACGCCGTATTTTCTAAAGTGACTTTCACTGCCGATGACGATGTGGTGTTGCTCGGTGTGGCAGGTTTTCAGGCCAGTGCTGCACTGACCGGGCTTTTTTCAACCTTGCCAACGGCTGAACAGCAAGTCGTGCAACAAGATGAAACTACCCTGCTGCATTTCTCTCTGCCAGCCGAACGTTATCTGATTGTCACCAGCCCGGAAAAAGCCCGTCAGGTGGTGGAAGAACTGGGTGAGCAGGCACAACGCAACGACAGCCAGCAATGGCTGGCGCTGGATATCGAGGCCGGTTTCCCGGTGATTGACACCCTCAACGCCGTACAGTTTATCCCGCAGGCCACTAACATTCAGGCGCTTGACGGCATCAGTTTTACTAAAGGCTGCTACGCCGGTCAGGAAATGGTGGCTCGTGCGAAATACCGCGGTGCGAACAAACGTGCATTGTACTGGCTGGCAGGTAAAGCAAGTAAAGTGCCAGCACCGGCTGACGACCTCGAATTACAATTGGGTGAAAACTGGCGCCGGACAGGCACCGTACTGGCGGCGGTTCAGCTCAGCGACGGTACGCTTTGGGTTCAGGCCGTACTGAATAATGATCTGGAAGCCGATGCCAGTCTGCGGGTGCGCGATGACGCCACCAGCCAGTTGAGCATTCAGCCGCTGCCTTATTCCCTGGAAGAAACGAAGTAACTTTCAGCATGAAGTCATTTCAGCATATTGCCGCCTTAAAGATATAGGGCGGCAATGGTAAATTTAATCGTTAGGGCGTCGGCCTTGCGCATTCAGCAAATCAACATACGCCTGATCCACCAGTTCCTGCCGGTTAATCCCCAGCCGTTCCAGTAAGTCCTCAGCAATGACAATGCCCTGCTCCGGTGTTTCGTCATCAGCGAGTACGACTTCGAATTCCAGATAATCGCCCAGTCCTTTTACCCTGTCGAGATGCAGTCGGGTTTGTCCGATCATAAAAAGGGTGCGCTGTTTGATGACCCGCCCGGCAGCGCCATAGGCCAGTGTCAGGGTTTCGCGCAAACTGTCAGGATCCTGCGTGGGTGAAAGCGTGTAGAAACTGGTTTTAGGGCCAACCTTGTCAGGGCGCTGATAGAAAATCAACTCACCGCGATCGGGCGCTAATGTGCGTAATTTGAGGCGGCCGTGCGGACACACGAAAAAGGTATCATCCTGATCAATGAGATCCGGCAATCCATCAGATAGCAGCGCAATTTTTTCATACAGTGCGGAAAAATCATCGATCCGGGCTTTAATCTCAATATTTCTGGCCATCACTTACTCCCTTAAAAGTTTATGTTATTTACACGGGTATAATGAACGTTAAATGACCGTACCGTGGTTTTGTGAAGATCATCATCTCCACAGAGCGCAAATTCTTTGTCACTCCTTCACGTATTTCCCCCCATTAGCAGATAAACTCGCAGCATCGGGTGTTGCATGCACCTTTCACATCACGCCAGAAAAGGCCGGAGGCCAGAGTCCAGAATGATATGGATTATGCTTGCTGCAGTAGTTGTGGTTTTTATTGTGGGTTATTGGTTTATGACAGCAGATACCCGAAAAGCGAATGATTCTCTCGCCAGTCTGTTGAAAATAAAGCCGGTTTATATCGATTCCATGCTGCTGGAAATGGGCAAACGTCAAAGCGAGATGTTTATCCGCTCAATCAGCGGCGGCTATGCTGAAGAAATCCGCAAAGCCGCGTATGTCGTTTTTATTTATCAGACATTTATTAAAGACGCTTCAGAAGAAAATATCGTCCGCTGGCGGAACATTTTAGTGCGCGCACATCTGCCGCCACAGTTAAGCAGTGAACACGCAGAACTGGCGTTGTTCTATTTTGCCGAACTGGATATCGAACCCTTCGAGCTGGCGCAATTTCGCCGCGACTACAATGAAACCTATAATCAGATCCATCTGGTTTAAAACGTAAAAAAGCCACTGAGTTCAGTGGCTTTTTTGCATCACCCGCCTGTGTATGAAGATTATCTGAATACGTTATCCAGATAGCTGGCCAGGATCTGGCGTGAACTGAAACCGTGGCAGATGCCGTAGTAGGTCTCATTGTCACTGGAAACATCCAGCGGGAAATTCTTGTAGGCTTCACTGCTGCGAAACGATGCTGTCGGTTCAGCAAAACGCTCACTGCGCTCTTTCAACGCCGGGTGTATTACCAGGGCAGTCCGGCCAAACCGCGCTTCCCGGTTTACATACACATAATGCTCACCCCGGCGGTAACCGTAGGCTTTATCATCAATAAAATCACGTTCAAACCCTGAGGTTTCTAAAACACGTGCCACTTCATCTGGCCGTAAATACATGGTTGCTCCTCGCTTCTTTAACCGCAAGGCGACCTTACCGCAATAACTCTGCCAGACAATGCGTTTATCCCAAATTTCGGCGAATTTAGGATTTATCCAAACGCCTTAACCCTGAAAAGTAAAGGGGTATTACACAGGCGTTTGCCGCGAAGTGTTTACCCACAGTCTGAGGGTCAGCAGCCAGGCAATTACCACCATAAATGCCGCTGCAAGATAAATAGACGGCGTGCCAAAATGCGAAATAATTAACCCGGCCACCGGCCCGGTAATGCCGAGCCCCAAATCCAGAAAAGCGGAATACAGCCCAAGTGCCGTGCCCTGATTTTGCGGCGGCACTTGTTTTACCGCTTCAACGCCCAGCGCAGGGAAAATGAGCGAGAAGCCGGAACCGGTAAGAAAGGCACCCAGTTGCACCGACAACGGATCCTGACCCCACCAGATCATCAGTAATCCCGCGACTTCCAATACAAAAGACACCAGTGAGACCCGCAAACCGCCGAACCGGTTAATCATATTGCCGAAAATAAGGCGCGCACCGACAAATCCGAGGCTGAATAATGTGAGCGTAAATGCCGCCCCGCTCCAGCCTTTATCGGCATAGTAAAGGGTAATAAAGGTGGCGATAACGCCGAAACCGATGGTGCCGAATCCCAGCCCGAGGCCATAAAGCCAGATGCGCCCGACAACAGCTTTGAAGGCAATCCGCTTACCGGCGGTGACAGAAATCGCCGCTTTCATGCAGGCCAGTATGGCGGCAAACGCAGCTGCGACAATAATCAGTACCGCCACACCCATCAACCCGTAAGCATGGTTGAGCAGTACGCCGAGAGGTGCACCGACGGCCATCGCACCGTATGTTGCCACACCATTCCAGGAGATCACTCGCGCGGTATGTTTCGCACCCACTGCACCAATTCCCCACAGCGTAGTCCCGGTGCTGCCAAAGCTTTCACCGACGCCCAGGAAGACACGGCCGACACAAAGCATCAGCAGACTCACCAGCGGAAACGCCGAAAACCAAAACGCCATTGCGTAAAAAATGCCGCTGACTCCGCAGCAAATCAGGCCAAAAATGACCACCCGCTTCGGGCCAAGGAGATCGGCGTATCGTCCGGCATGCGGACGACTGATGAGTGTCGAGAAATACTGAACGCTGATCACCAGCCCTGCCAGCACAGAGTTGTATCCCAGCGTGTTATGCACAAATCCCGGCAATACCGCGAGAGGTAAACCAATGGTCAGATAAACAACGAAAGTGAACAGCATGAACGACAAAATGCGTTTGTTGAGCAGCGCGTTAGAACGAAGCGTACTTAAAGACATGGGCGGACCCGAAAAATGAGATCACAAAGAATAGATTAAACAGTATAAACGGGTTTCGCCTTCAAAACGGGCTAAAAATGTTATGGCCTGTAACGCGAATTTCATTTTGCAGAAGAATCTGAACTGCATCACGCCAGCCCGCACCCCGCCTGTCTTTATGACACAGTGTCATGGACTAAAAAGCGTGGTCATCACAGACCTTTGTCCTTAAAGAACCAGCCGGTACAACATTATGGTCTATGCTTAATTCAGCAGTCACACAAGGAGAGACGGAATGTTTAAGAAAAAAGATAAAATTGAAAAAAATATCGATCAGGACGTAACCCTGCTGGCAGACACGCTGGATGAAGTGCTTCAGTCTGCAGGTGATAAATCCAGGGATGAATTGGATAAAATCCGCAGTAAGGCACAGGGTGTTCTGCGTGAAACCCGTGCTCGTTTCAACAGCGAAAAATTGAGTCAGCAGGCGCGTGATGCGGCGGCTACGGCCAATGATTATGTGAAAGATAATCCGTGGTACGGCGTCGGTGCAGGTGCCGCAATTGGTATTGTTATCGGTGTTCTGCTGGGACGCCGCTAACGTAAAGAGGCAATTTGTGATGTTTCACTCCTGTGTCGGGAATATAGCTTAAAAGCTGAAACATCCGCGTGGCTCCCTCATTGCCGCGCAGTTGCTAAAAAGACGACGGAGCCTTCGGGCTCCGTTTTCTATTTTTGCAACCCGTTAACGTTAAAAATGAATGCGAAAACTCTTTGACTGGCAGGGTTTAAACGTCCCCAGATCACCTTTTTTATGTTGAGAAGAGGCCTGCGTTTCATCCATGCGAACTTCCTGCCATTCGGCCACAGTGACATTAATCTGCAAATTATCCTGCGTGCTTTGCGTTTCCGAGGGGTTATAAACCCGCACAATCAACGCCTCTTCATCTTCGGCTTTTTTCAGGGCGCTTAACACCGTACCCGAAATGCATTTGTACATCAGGCTGAAACGCGACGGGGTCTTGTTTTTCGTCAGATTCAGCTTCATCGCGTCATACGGCATTTTGTTGTAGGTGCGCACCGGCGTCAGATAATCCCGCGCATGTTGCATAACATTTGCCTGAATAGTATCGCCGCTGAAACCGAACAGGGCGAAACGGTAAACCTGTTTGCCCGCCATCTGCGAATCCGGCGTCGGCATTTTAATGCCGGAAGGACGTCCAGGACGCAGCAACAGATTTTCCTTACCCAAAACACCGACGGCGCGAAACAGCGTCAGGGCGAAGATATTATAGGATTCGCCGACCACCTCAAACTCACGCAACCCTTCGGTAAACAGCGCCAGCCCATGATTGCCGTCCTGTAATGCCGCGAAATTCATTAGCTGCCATACCGGTACCGGCGCTTCTTTCCAATTTTCTGCTTCCCAGTTATCCATCGCCGCATCATTTACCGGGCGGGTAATACAACCAAACTGATTGTCGGCCACCACTGTCTGGCTGGCAAACGGCGTCGGGATCAGTACCCGCAACCGGTGATCTTCCGCGCGGTTTTCCAGCGCCAGTTCGATCTCAATCCGGCGGCTGTTTTTCGCCAGCGTCACGTTGATTGTTACAGGCATTTCACGGCTCAAAGTTCGCGTGGCGCGATCTGCCAGCGTCCCCGGCAGCGGCATCGTCAGCGAAATGGTCGCCGTGCTTTGCCACGGCTGATGCTGATAACTCACCTCAGCCGTCAGGCTGCCCGAGGTTAGCACCCATTCGTCACGCGCCGGAGAATAGTCATATTCATCGCCATCGTCAGAGCCGTTTTCCAGTTCCAGTACCTGCTGATAACGGTGGGAAGTCTGTTTATCAAGAATATCCAGCGTACCGTTCGGGTTAACCGTCACGCGGTAATAATCGTTTTCCAGCACCTCTTCGCCCTGCGGCGCGGGCTGCAAAATGCCCGGCTGATGCGGCGTAACGTTCAGGGTGACGTAGCCCATCGCGGGCAGCGTGGCGCAAAGCTGGATGTCGTATTCCATAAAGGGTTCGTAATTGCCGTAATGCACAATCTGCCTGTCCACCAGCCCCGGATCGATTTCCCGCGCTTCGCGGATGAAATAAGGCACCGTACTGCCCTGCCCGTCAGTCAGGCTGAAAGAGGACGCCCTTATCCGCCCGGTGGTATTGACCGTTTCCTGCCGCGGATGCAATGAGAAGTTGAACAGCGTCAGCCGGTCAGCGATGTGACCGTCAGGTTGCAGGTTATCGATGATTTTACGCATCGTGAACTGAATGAGGTTTTCGGCCATGTCGTCAGCGAGAATAAAGCGCGACATAATTTCCTGATGAACCTTGTCGCTGCAACAACAGCCGATGCTGTCATGCGCGTGGTTCTTCATAATTTCCTTCCACATTTTTTCGATCAGGCCATGATGGTAATCAAAACCTAAGCGCCAGGCTATGGAACACAAGGGTTCCAGCACATTGACGATTTTGTTTTCAATCGCTGCGTTGGCTTGTTTGATGTCCATACGGGTAGAGGAAATGGTGCGGTGAACGCGCATGTATTTGCCATCGTTAAATTCCCCCCGCAACAACGCCAGTTGCGGTTTGATGGCATCGATGCGTTCAAAAATATCTTCAAAACGGCTGAGCTGGAAACTGCGCTGCGGGTAGATCCGCCGCAGCATCTCTATGATGGTAAAGATATTTTGCTGCAGCGGCATCTGATCATGACCGTTAGGCAGCAGAATATCGCCGGTCAGCGACGCCGCTTCCAGCACCGGCAGATACTTATCCAGCCGTTCGCGCAGCGCCTCTTCATTCTCGGGTAAATATTTGCCGATGGCATAACCCAGCGGCAGCACCTGCACGGTGACTTCGCTGCCGTCGTTACTCTGCCAGCGGAACTCGGTTTTATCCGTGCCGTGGCGTTCCGAGCAGCCGCGCCAGAACATGGCATGTTGCAGGCCAAACCCGTTAAAGATATGCGGAAGCTGGGAGGACATACTGAAGGAATCCGGCAGATAGCCGATTTTCATGGGCTCACCAAACTCGCGGCAATCACGCATGCCGTACAGCAGGTTGCGCAGGATGGACTCACCACTGACCACCATCGTGTCGGTCTGCGTATACCACGGCCCGATAATCAGCTTTCCGGCCCTGGCCAGCGCCTTCACACGGGGACGGTTTTCCGGGCAAACCGCAAAATAATCTTCGAGGATCGCCGTTTGTCCGTCCATGACGTAAAACGGATAGTCAGCGTCATTTTCCAGACGATCGAGGATCTCCGCCATGTTATTGACCAGCAGGATCCGCGAGGCTTCCGTCGTGAAATACCATTCGCGATCCCAGTGCATATGCGGGGTCAGATGAACGCGGGAAACAGTCATAAAATCATTCCTTTCAAGCCCTGCAGGGCACAATGTGAATTAACCCGAAATTAAGAAGAAGGGATGTCGCCGGTGAAATGTCCCTGTCGTACCGCGTAACCCCGCCAGCTCAGCAAAACCACCGTGGAAATCACCGTGCCCGCCAGCGCGGCACCCAACCAGATAGCTGCCGACAGCCAGCCACCCCATCCGCCATCATGCAGCAGGAACATGGAGAAAATGCCCGCACCTGGCGTGGAAAGGCCGATCCCCGAAGCCCCGACGATCGCGCCAGTCACGACCGATCCCGCCAGGAAGGAGCCGATGACGCGTAGCGGATCTTCAATCGCCATCGGGATCGCGCCCTCGGTGATCCCCGCCAGGCCGAGCAGCCAGGTGGACTTTCCGGTTTCGATTTCAAAAGATTTAAACAGTTGGGGTGCCAGCAGAGTTGACGCGGTCACGGTAAATGCCGAGACCATTTTGGTCGCACCGAAAATAGCGTAAGGGCCGTAAACACCGTTTGCCATCGCGCCCAGACAAAACGCATAAGCCGCTTTGTTGATCGGCCCGCCCAGATCAAAGGAACACATAAAGGCAATCAGCGCGCCGAGTACCATCGCGTTACTGCCGGATAATCCGTTCAGCCATGCGGTCAGACTGGTATTGAGCCACGCCACCGGTTCGCCGATCACAAATAACATGATGCTGCCGGTGACCAGCGTGCCGAGCACCGGATAGAGGTAAAACATAAGGAAGCCGTTGAAGCTGGCGCGCAGGCGGACATGTTTTTTCATCCAGCGCATGACATAACCGGCAATCAGGCCCCCCGCCACACCACCGAGAAACCCTGCGCCGATCATGTTGGCGCACAGTCCGGCGGCAAAGCCCGGCGTCAGCGCCGGTTTGTCTGCCAGCGAATAAGCGGTGTAGGCCGACAGCACCGGTACCATCAGAATGCCCAACATGCCGCCGCCGAGCTGACGGTACATCCACAACCATGACTCTTTCTGCGCGTACAGTTCCTGCCAGCCAAACAGTTGCGCGATCAGCACAGTCACCGCCAGCAACGAGCCACCGGCGACAATCAGCGGCACGGCAAAGGAAATTCCGCTCAGCAAAGCCTGTTTTAAATCTGCTTTTATGCTGGTTTTCTGCGGCTTAACCGGCGCTGAAGCCACGATTTCACCGGGCTGCCGCCGTATCGCCAGCGCCTGTTGCAGCACCGCTTCGGCGTGGCGGATCGGTTCCGCCACCGGCACCTGAACGCAGGGGATCCCGTCAAAACGCTGGCTGTCTTTGATTGCCACTTCAGCGGCAAAAACGCAGGCAACGGCACGATCACATTGCGCGGCAGTGATCGCATTCTCAATGCCGTTAGCGCCCTGCTTTTCCACATCAATGTGGATACCTAATTTTTTCGCCGCTTTTTCCAGATATTCCGCCGCCATATAAGTGTGCGCGATCCCCGCCGGACAGGCAGTGATGCACACTACCCGCGGCGCATCGTCAGGCAAAGCCCTCAGTTTCTGAGTTTCCGGCACAGACTCTTCGCCCAGTAACCTCAGCACCTCCTGCACGTGTCGCGCCACCAGCAGCGCTGCACGGGTTTGATCATCAACCAGCCGCGTGGTCAGTGCCGTCAGCAGTTCCATGTGAGTCGAACCCGCCTCCGCTTCGGGGATCGCCAGCAGGAAGATCATGTTTACCGGCTCCTCGCCATCCACGCCCTGCCACGGCAGCGGATTTTCCAGCGTTGCCAGCGCAAACGCCGCGCGCCGGACACTGGCCGATTTGCCGTGCGGTACCGCCAGTCCTTCGCCCAGCGCAGTCGGGCCTTCGTTTTCACGTTCCGTCACCGCCTGCAAAAAATCCTGTGCGTTATCAAGGATCCCCTGCTGATCGAGTTGCTGAACAAGAAAAGCGATCGCCCGTTCACGGCTGGAAAAATGGCTATTGAGGTGTATCAGTTCGGGAGACGTCAGTAATGTAAGATCCATAAGTTGTCCTGTCTGAATCGATGAAAAACGATATTTGTATTATTTTTGTATTGTATTTGTATTAAACATCAGACCCGCAAGAGATGACTGTGATCCAGATAGAAGATCTTTCGTTGGGTTGTATTGTTTTTGCAGGGTCTGTGAACTGTTACACTCGTCCGAACGTGCCCGACAGGAACCTGAAACGTGAGTAATCAGCCGCTTTACCGCCAGATCGCTTCGCAGATCCGCGATCAGATCCAGCGCGGAGAAATCAAAACAGGCGATGCGCTGCCGACAGAATTGCGTCTGCGCGAGCAGTTTGGCGTCAGTCGTGTGACGGTACGGCAGGCGATCAAGCTGCTGGTCGAACAGGATGTGCTGGAAAGCGTGCAGGGCAGCGGGACTTACGTGAAGGAAGCGAAGGTCAATTACGCTATTTATCAGCTGACCAGCTTTGATGAGAAGTTACAGCCTCTGGACAGACCCTCGCACAGTGAGGTTCTGGCGTTCTCCATCGTGAAACCGCCGATCGGTATCGCCGAAGCGCTGGCACTGGCTGAACAGGCGCGGGTGTATTACATCAAGCGCCTGCGCTATATCGCCAGCAAACCTGTGACGCTGGAAGAAACCTGGATGCCGCTGGACTTGTTCCCTGACCTGACTTACGAGGTGATGCAGGGTTCGAAATATGCCTGGATGGAGCAGACCAAACATCTGGTGATTGACCGCAGCGAGCAGGAAGTTATCCCGCTGATGCCAACCAAAGAGATGGTGTCGCTGCTGGGCGTGGCCGCAGATCAGCCGATTTTACAGAAGATCTCGAAGGGTTTTCTGGCGGATGGCACGGTGTTTGAATTCAGCCGCAATACCTTCCGCACGGATGATTATAAATTCACACTGGTCGCCAGACGGATGCCGCACTGATTAACGGCTGTTTTCAAACACAACAGCCAGCCGTTGCACCAGTCCGTCCGCCTGTTGCTGAGAACTGATATTCACAAACCCCATCAGCAGGCCATTCGGACGTAAAGCCTCACCCCTCACGCGGCGCTCAACCTGCCAGTCAGACAGCGCCTGCACTGCCAGCCCCTGTTCGCGGGCATTTTTCGCGATCAGCGCATCGTCCAGAACGGCATTGAGTGTGGTGCAAAGTTGGATCCCGCCGGTCTGCTGACTGACGCGCAATATCTGCGCCGGAAACGCCGCCGTCAGTGCCTGTTCCAGATAGCCGCGCCGCTCAGCATAAAGCTGGCGCATCCGCTTCAGGTGCCGGTAGAAATACCCCTGCTCGATAAAATCCGCAATGCTGCTTTGCACCAAAGGCGGCGTGCCGCAAATACGCAGCGGACAATACGCCTCGATTTTTTCCACCAGACTCTCCGGCACCACCATATAGCCGCAGCGCAGCGCCGGAAACATCACTTTGCTGAATGTACCGGCGTAAATCACCCTTCCCTGCGTATCCAGGCTTTTCAACGAAGGCAGCGGCTGGCCGTGATAGCGGAACTCACTGTCGTAATCATCTTCAATAACCCATGCCTGCTGATTCGCCGCCCAGTCCAGCAGCGCCAGACGTCGCGATAAGCTCATGGTCACGCCGGTCGGGCTTTGATGCGCAGGCGTCACCACGGCAAAACGGGCATGGGGGAAATGTTTTACCGCCTGCGGCACGTTCATGCCTTCGTCATCGACATTCACCGCCATCGGAGTGGCACCTGCCGCGCGGAAAAATGCCTGCGTCACCGGATAACCGGGATCTTCCAGCCAGACGCCGTCACCCGGTTGCAGCAGGCTGCCGGTAATCAAGTCCAGTAACGGCGCATAGCCACCGCAGATAAATATCTGTTCCGGACGGCAGGTAAATCCACGGGAGAGTTGCAGATAACGGGCGACGGCGTGGCGTAAAACGTCCGTACCGGTCAGCGGCGGATGGCCTAAATCATTCATGCTGGTATGACGGATTTGCCGCGAGACAATGCGCGACCAGATCGCACGCGGGAACGCATCCAGCGCCGGCAGCCCGAGCTGGAAAGGAAGGGAAGAAACTGAAGGCAGCATCGGATTGATGGGTTTACGTGCAGCGTCTTTCCTGATCACCTTTGGCGCAGGTGCGGATAAGCTCTCCGGCGCGCTGACCACCGTGCCAGCCTGCCCGCGGCTTTGCAGAAAACCTTCCGCCATCAGCAGGCTATAGGCATTTTCAACCGTGGCCCGCGCCACGCCGAGCTCGCTGGCCAGCGCACGGACAGATGGCACACGGCTGCCGTGCCTGAGTTGCCCTGCCATGATCGCCTGCTTCACCCGCTGATAAATCTGCCGGTAAAGAGGTTGTTTGTGTCGGGGATCGAGAGGGAAGGCAAGACTGAAGCGGCTCATCATGACCTGCTTAAAGAGACATTTTATGGCCCTGTAGTATAGACCATGTACCGCGTAAAGTAGCGCCTGTTGAGACGCGCTTTGCGTCGCTGTTTAGTCCAGAAATCCCAGAGGAAATCATCATGAATGCACTTCGCCTGCCTTACTATTCCCTGTCTTCTTCCGTGATGGAATCAATGAAAGCGGCGCTCGGCGCACTGGAAAACGGTCCGCTGGATAATGTGATTATCGAGCTGGCTTTTCTGCGTGTGTCACAAATTAATGGCTGCGCGTATTGCCTGGATATGCATTCCAAAGCGTTGCGCAAAATGGATGTCGAACAAACCACACTGGATCAGCTGGCGGGCTGGCAGGTCAGCCATGCATATTCGGAACGTGAACGCGCGGCACTCGCCTGGGCAGAATCACTTACTCTGATTGCCGCCACCGGCGCACCGGATAGCGCCTTTGAACCGCTGAAAGCGCAGTTCAGCGACGTGGAAATCTCGGAACTGACCTTCGCCATCAGCCTGATGAATGCCTTTAACCGCCTCGCCGTCGGTATGCGTCAGTAATTATTCTGTTGTTTTTTTGAACTGAAAAAAGTTTTCTCTCTCCAGCCCGCTCCCTGCGGGCTTTGCCATTTTTGCAACAGGCAAAATTGTAAAATCTACATATTGTGTGGTTGAAAATTTAAATCACCACATCTAGTATTCAAAGCATCGGGACGCCACGATGGCACCGACTATCACGCCTTTCCCCCGGCTGAAGCAGCCGCACAGCGGGAAGGCAAAAATTGTCTCTGATTTTTCACTAAATGGAAATACGAATCATGAGCATTATTATTTACAGTAAACCAGACTGTGTCCAGTGCAACGCGACTTACCGTGCATTAGATAAACAGGGCATCGCTTATCAGGTAGTGGATTTGACTCAGGATGAGCAGGCGCTCGGCCAGGTGCGTGCCATGGGCTATCAGCAGGTACCTGTGATTGTGGCCGGTGACGACCACTGGTCCGGTTTCCGTCCGGATAAAATTTCCGCCCTGCGTCAGCTCCAGAACGCGTTCTGAGGCCCGGCGGATGAATCCGTTGGTCTATTTTTCCAGCAGTTCAGAAAACACCCATCGCTTCGTGGGCAGAACGGGATTACCGGCGATCCGCATCCCGATAGATCGTCAGCCTGAAAAATTGCGGATGGACTTGCCGTATATTTTGGTGGTCCCAAGCTACGGCGGCGGTTCGGCCAAAGGCGCGGTGCCGACACAAGTGATCCGTTTTCTGAACGATGAACATAATCGTTCACTCATCCGCGGCGTGATCGCCGCCGGAAACACCAACTTCGGCGCAGCGTATTGCATTGCCGGCGATATTATTTCCCAGAAGTGTCAGGTCCCTTACCTGTACCGTTTTGAGTTACTGGGAACGCCGGAAGACGTTGCAAAGGTCAGACAGGGAGTAACAGAATTTTGGCAGCGACAGAACTAGCAATTACCGACCCCGGCACCCGCAGCCCGGACTATCACGCGCTTAACGCGATGCTGAATCTGTTCGACGCTAACGGCCAGATCCAGTTTGATAAAGACCGCCTGGCCGCGCGTCAATACTTCCTGCAACACGTCAATCAGAATACGGTTTTCTTCCATAACCTGGCGGAGAAACTACGTTATCTGGTGGAAGAAGGCTATTACGAAGCCGACGTGCTCGGCCAGTATGAATTTGACGACATTAAACGCCTTTTCAAACAGGCTTATGCCAAAAAATTCCGCTTCCAAACCTTTCTGGGTGCCTTCAAGTATTACACCAGTTACACACTGAAAACTTTCGACGGCAAACGCTACCTTGAACGTTATGAAGATCGCGTGTGCATGGTGGCACTGACGCTGGCACGTGGCGACATTCAGCTCGCCAGCCATTTTGTCGATGAGATCATTTCCGGCCGCTTCCAGCCTGCCACGCCGACGTTCCTCAACTGCGGCAAAAAACAGCGCGGCGAGCTGGTTTCCTGCTTCCTGTTGCGCATTGAAGACAACATGGAATCCATCGGACGCTCGGTCAACTCGGCATTGCAACTTTCCAAACGCGGTGGCGGCGTGGCGTTTATGCTGACCAATATCCGCGAAGTCGGCGCGCCGATTAAGCGCATCGAAAACCAGTCTTCCGGCGTGATCCCGATTATGAAAATGCTGGAAGATGCTTTCTCTTATGCCAATCAGCTCGGTGCGCGCCAGGGCGCGGGCGCGGTCTATCTCAACGCTCATCACCCGGATATTCTGCGTTTCCTTGATACCAAACGTGAAAACGCTGACGAAAAAATTCGTATTAAAACGCTGTCGCTGGGTGTGGTTATTCCTGATATCACCTTCGAACTGGCGAAGAATAACGAAGATATGTATCTGTTTTCGCCCTATCACGTCGAGAAAGTGTATGGCGTGCCGATGTCAGAAATCAGTATCAGCGAGAAGTACCGCGAGATGGTGAATGACAAGCGCATTCATAAAAGCAAAATCAATGCGCGTGAATTCTTCCAGGTGCTGGCAGAAATTCAGTTCGAATCGGGTTATCCGTACATGATGTTTGAAGACACGGTTAACCGCGCCAATCCGATCAAAGGCCGCATCAACATGAGCAACCTCTGTTCGGAAATTTTGCAGGTAAATTCGCCGACAATCTACGGCGAAGATCTGTCGTATCAGGAGATTGGTAAAGACATTTCCTGTAACCTCGGTTCGCTGAACATCGCCTCGGCGATGGATTCGCCGGATTTCGGCAATACCGTAGAAATGGCGGTTCGTGCGCTGACGGCGGTTTCTGACATGAGCCATATCCGCTCGGTACCGTCTATCGATCAGGGGAATCAGGATTCGCATGCCATCGGCCTCGGCCAGATGAATTTGCACGGTTATTTGTGCCGTGAGCGTATTTACTACGGCTCGGCAGAAGGTCTGGATTTCACCAACATCTATTTTTGCGCCGTGGCGTTCCACGCAATCCGCGCATCAAACCAGATCGCCATCGAACGCCGGCAGTCGTTTAAAGGCTTCAGCGATTCCACTTACGCCAGCGGCAGCTATTTCGACAAATATGTCGATGAGGCGCAGGCTGAGAAATGGCAGCCGAAAACAGCGCGCGTGCGCGAACTGTTTGCAGACGCCGGAATTGCCATTCCGACGACCGCTGACTGGGCGGCGCTGAAAACCTCCGTCATGCAGCATGGCCTGTATAACCAGAATTTACAGGCGGTGCCGCCAACCGGTTCTATTTCTTACATCAATAATTCGACATCAAGTATTCACCCGATTGTGTCCCGCGTGGAAATCCGCAAAGAGGGCAAAATTGGCCGTGTGTATTATCCGGCGGCGTTTATGACCAATGACAATCTGGATTATTACCAGGATGCGTACGAAATCGGTCCGGAAAAAATTATTGATACCTACGCCGAGGCCACGCAGCACGTCGATCAGGGGCTGTCGCTGACACTGTTCTTCCGCGATACCGCCACCACACGCGACATCAACAAAGCGCAGATTTATGCCTGGCGTAAAGGCATCAAAACCATTTATTACATCCGTCTGCGCCAGATGGCGCTGGAAGGCACCGAAGTTCAGGGCTGTGTTTCCTGCACGCTGTAACCGATTGAAAGGATTTAAAAATGAGCGCAGTAAAACAATTGTTAGTGCCACAACCGGTCAGCAAAGCCATCAACTGGAACAAAATCCAGGATGATAAAGATCTGGAAGTATGGAACCGCCTGACGTCGAACTTCTGGTTGCCGGAAAAGGTGCCGTTGTCGAATGATATTCCCTCCTGGGCGACGCTCAGCGCACAAGAGAAACAGCTGACGATCCGCGTATTTACTGGCCTGACGCTGCTGGATACGGTCCAGAACGTGGCTGGCGCACCCACGCTGATGAAGGATGCGGTGACGCCACACGAAGAAGCGGTTTACTCGAATATCTGCTTTATGGAAGCAGTGCATGCGCGTTCTTACAGTTCGATTTTTTCGACGCTGTGCGCCACCGTTGACGTGGATGAAGCCTACCGCTGGAGTGAGGAAAACGTCGCGCTGCAAAACAAGGCTGCAATCATTTTGTCGTATTACGACGGTGAAGATCCGCTGATGAAGAAAGTTGCCAGCGTGTTCCTTGAATCCTTTCTGTTCTATTCCGGTTTCTATCTGCCAATGTACTGGTCAAGCCGCGCCAAGCTGACCAATACCGCCGATCTGATCCGTCTTATCATTCGTGATGAAGCGGTTCACGGTTACTACATCGGTTATAAGTTCCAGAAAGCCCTGGCGCTGGAAAGCGCAGAACGGCAACGTCAGATTAAGGAGCAGACTTTCGATCTGATTCAGGATTTGTATGACAACGAGATCCGCTACACCGAAGAACTTTATGACAGCGTAGGCTGGAGCGAAGACGTGAAGAAATTTCTGCACTACAACGCCAACAAAGCGCTGATGAATCTCGGCTACGAAGCCCTGTTCCCTGCCAGCATGGCCGACGTCAATCCGGCGATCCTCTCCGCCTTATCGCCAAACGCCGACGAAAACCATGACTTCTTCTCAGGCTCCGGATCGTCGTATGTGATCGGCAAAGCCGTCAACACCGAAGACGAGGACTGGGATTTCTGATTCTCCTCGAGATGAGCAAGGTTTGCTTGTGCTCCTTCCCCTCTCACGAGGGGAAGGTCGGGATGGGGTGTGGGTCAGCGACTCAGTGGCCATTTATACCCCACCCCGGTCTAAACACCTCCCCTTCGCAGGGGAGGGAGCTAAAACCCTCTTTCTGATGTTGCCGTTATTTTTCCCCGCGCTAGTATAGAAACAGTGTTTCAAAACCCTACGCGATCAGAAAAAGGAAACATCATGACGCCTTATACGGCTTCCCCTTCCCGCTATGAAACCATGCAATTCCGTCGCTGCGGCCAGAGCGGTTTAAAACTCCCCGCTCTTTCTCTTGGCCTGTGGCACAGCTTTGGCCATGTCAGCCCGCTGGAATCCCAGCGGGCCTTGCTGCAAAAAGCCTTCGATTTAGGCATTACCCATTTTGATCTGGCGAATAACTACGGCCCGCCACCGGGCTCGGCGGAAGAAAATTTTGGCCGCTTGCTGAAACAGGATTTCGCGCCATATCGCGATGAACTGATCATCTCCACCAAAGCAGGTTACGACATGTGGCAGGGGCCGTACGGTTCCGGCGGCTCGCGCAAATATCTGCTCGCCAGTCTGGATCAGAGCCTGCAACGTATGGGGCTGGATTACGTTGATATCTTCTATTCGCACCGTGTGGATGAAGCAACACCGATGGAAGAAACTGCCGCGGCGCTGGCTTATGCGGTGCAAAGCGGTAAGGCGCTGTACGTCGGGATTTCTTCATATTCGCCGGAACGTACGCAGAAAATGGCGGAACTGTTACGCGAGCTGAAAGTGCCGCTGCTTATCCATCAGCCGTCCTACAATCTGCTAAACCGCTGGGTAGACAAGAGCGGGTTACTGAATACGCTGGAGCAAAATGGCACAGGCTGTATCGCGTTTACCCCGCTGGCGCAGGGGCTGCTGACCGGTAAATATCTTCAGGGTATTCCGGACGGTTCACGCATGCAGGTGGAAGGCAATAAAGTACGCGGTCTGAATGCCAATATGCTGTCAGAAGAGAACCTGAACAGTCTGCGGTTGCTCAATGACATGGCGCAACAGCGCGGACAGACCATGGCACAAATGGCGCTGAGCTGGCTGCTGAAAGATGATCGGGTAACGTCGGTGCTGATTGGTGCCAGCCGCCCGGAGCAACTGGATGAAAATGTGCAAGCGCTGAACAATCTGCGCTTCACCGCTCAAGAACTGGCGACGATCGATAAGCATGTGGCGGATGGTGAGCTGAATCTTTGGCAGGCTTCGTCAGATAAGTAGTGTTATAAAGATCAGCATTCTGAATTAACACTAAAATTAAAGTGTTAATTCAGATGCCGGGGGGTTTTAAATGAATACTGGTTAACGAATAACAATGAGATTATTTTTTGGCTTCCGGTGTTTTAACCGTCGGCTGCGGTGCCACTTTCGGCATCAGTTTAGGCATTTCGGCAAAAGTCACTTTTTCATTTTTCAACTGAGCCGCTAACTCTTTACTGATATCCAGATCTTTCGAATAACTTACCGTCGTTTGGACAGGGAAGATAACATCGATCTTATGGGCAACACGGTATTGTTCAGCCGACTTTTTAACCTGATCTGCAACAACCTGACGCGCCGCTTGCAGCTGTACCTGCCATTGGGCATCCAGAGCTTTAGCATCAGCCTGACGAACCTGGGCTGCTTTTTCCGGTGTCATGGTTTTATAAAGTTCTTCCGCTTGTTTAGCCGTGCCCTGAAGGCTCTTGTAAACCGCTTCGAGATGGGTTTTTTGTTGGGTAGCAAGACCAGATTCATCGACCACTTGTTGAATGTTTACGAATTTCACTTCCTTTTCCCCACCAGTTTGTGAATCACACCCGGAAAGCAAGCTTCCTGCAAGAATGGCTAAAGCAAGCGCTTTGCTGAAACGACGATTAATGACTGAATTCATAAAAATCCTAATTTGAATTGCTATATTAAATAAGAAATGAAAAATTATTATCCATAATTAATCGAACAATTCTAATTAATGAATTCTAAAGCATTCGTTAATCGAAAGCTTAATCCTGAAAATTCATAAGATTAATAAAATCTTCTTATATCGATCAGCATTTTGGAAGTGCTTATTCTTCCCCGGGTAGGAAAATCCCTTTTGTATAGGAAAGGAGAAGGCATCGGCACTCAATTAAAAGGGAATAAGAAGCATTAAGGCTGAATAAGCGCGTTAATACGGGACATGCGGAGGATTATTTCATCGGAAAAATACCCCCGCAATGTGTCTAAAAACAGACGCAGGGGCGTTCTCTGTGTCCCCCTTCGGCTGAAGGGGGGAAGATGTTATGCGAAGAATTTCGCCAGCACGAATAATCCGACGGATACGTTAATTGCGCCGCCTATGCGGGTAGCAATTTGCGCGAAGGGCATCAGCGTCATGCGGTTACCGGATGTCAGAATTGCCACGTCACCGGTGCCGCCCTGCCCGCTCTGACAGCAGGAGACGATCGCCACATCGATAGGATGCATGCCGATTTTCTTACCCACATAAAAGCCGGTGCCGACCAGCGCCATTACGGTGGTCACAATCACCAGCAGGTTCTGAATAGTGAAAGCGTTGATCAGCTCCTGCCAAGGCGTAATGGCCACCCCCACCGCGAATAACACCGGATAAGTTACCGCCGTACGGAAGAATTTATACACCGTCATTGAACCGTGCTGAATAGTCGGCGAAACGCCGTTAGCCAGTTTCACCAGCACCGCCGCAAACAGCATGCCCACGGGCGCCGGCAGGCCAATCCATTTCTGGCCCAGCATTCCGACCATGTACAACAGGATCGCCAGCAGTGCGCCACAGGCCAGCGCATTGACGCCCGGGTTACCGTTAAATTCCTCAGTACCGCTGCCCATCTTGCCGTTGCCCGACGGCATCAGCTGGCCTTCACCCGTCAGATGTGGATAACGTTTCCCCAGCTGATTCAGCACACCCGCCAGCACAATGGCCGTCAGACCGCCAAGCATAACAATCGGCAGAATGCGCCCAAGCGCCACACCTTGCTCCATATGCAGGATGGTCGCGTAACCCATCGACAGCGGGATTGCGCCTTCTCCTACACCACCGGCCATGATTGGCAGGATCAGGAAAAAGAAGGTTTGCACCGGCGGTAAACCTAAAACCGTGCCCATCGCCATACCGGCGATCATCCCGACAACTTCGCCGCACAGCATCGGCACAAAAATACGCATAAAGCCCTGAATCAACACCTGACGATTCATGCTCATGATGCTGCCGACAATAATGCAGCAAATATAGAGGTAGAGAATATTGGTGGATTTATAAAATTTGACCGTGGAGTCAACAACAACATCCGGCAGCAGACCATAATGCACCATCGCCGAAGGAATAAACGTGGCACAAATCGCCGCGGCCCCCAGTTTCCCTACCACAGGTAAGCGTTTACCGAACTCACCGCAGGCAAAGCCGAAGAAGGCCAGCGTGGCGACCATCACCACGATGTCGCTCGGCAACTTGCCGTTCAGGCAGTCAAGCAGGATCAGTACGCCCGCCAGCAGAAAAAATGGCAGCGGGATGATGCCTATTTTGTAGTTATCAAGAATGTGCCACCATTTTTGTCTGGCTGAAAGGCCGGAGGTTTTCGTTTCTTTGACAGCGATGTAGGAATCGTCGGTTGTGCTCATGACATTGCCTCTTTCTTCGGGAGTCTTTTCTTATTGATGGTCTGAGCATATGAAAACGACCGGTCAGCCGGATGTGAGGTTGTTCAAATTAAAATCGCAGGGATAAAGGTTGTTATGGTGTTTATGGTGTTAATGCACCTTGCTTTATAAGGATTATAAGATTAGTAGTAAAACCCACCTTTAACCCTGTCATTACTGTGTGAAATCATCGCCATTTTAATCTCCTGTTCACAACTCTGCTTCTCTGCGATTACGGCTCACATTTTGCCGTGATAGGCTTATTCAATGTATGTTTTAAGTTCGCCTTGCAGCAGGTCGTATGAAATTCAGATTACCTTTTCAGGTAAAACTCTTTTTATCTCTGGTGGTATTTTCCTGCGTGTTGCTGGCACTGCTGGGGGCGATTTTATTTCATATTATCGACCGCCAGTTGCATCATGATCTCGGTCAGCGTGCCCGGGTTCAGGCCAGCGAGATTGCGCTGATGCCAGGGCTGGCGCAGAAAGTTAAGGCGCGGGATATTTCCGGCATCGCGCAGCTTATCCAGCCATTACGCGATAAAAGTGACGCCAGTTATATCGTCATCGGCGACACCCGCGAGCTGCATCTTTATCATTCCGAATCGCCGGATCGCGTAGACCTGCCGATGATCGGCGGTGATAACGCCGGTGTACTGGCCGGTAAAACCATTATTTCTGTGCGTCAGGGCGGCATTGGCGTTTCATTACGCAGCAAAGCCCCGATTCTGGATGCGAATAACCAGGTGATCGGGATTGTTTCGGTCGGTTATCTCACCTCATATATCGACAATATTAATGGCCGCCGTCTGGCGCAGGCCGGTTTATACGGTTTGCTGCTTTTATTATTGTTGTTTATCTTTTCCTGGATGTTTACCCGTAACGTTAAAAGACAGATGTTCTGGCTGGAACCCAAAGATATCGCCCTGCTGGTTCGCCAGCAAAAAGCTTTACTGGAAGCCATGTATGAAGGCGTATTTGCGGTTAACGCTGAAAAGCAGCTGATTTCCATTAACCGGGCTGCGCGTGAATTGCTCGATATCCGCCGGCCCGAAAACGAACTGCTGGGTAAACCCCTGGCGGAGGTGCTTCAGACGCCTCCCGCATTCTTCACGCAAAGCGGCATCAGTGGAAATAACAGTCAACATGATCAGATTACGGTACTTAATCAGCGCCAGGTGATCGTCAACCGCGTGCCAATCGAACTGGAACCCGGTGCAGAGAGTGGCTGGGTATTCAGTTTCCGCGATAAAAATGACATTAATACGCTGAGCAGCCAGTTGAGTCAGGTGAAACGCTATGCTGATAATCTGCGCATCATGCGCCATGAACAGCTCAACTGGACCGCCACGCTGGCAGGTTTGTTGCAAATGCAGCGTTACGATGACGCCATGCACTATATACAGGCGCAATCGGAAGGCGCACAGGCGGTGCTGGATTTCGTCTCAGCGCGCTTTACCTCACCCGCGCTGTGCGGCCTGCTGCTGGGGAAATACGTCAGCGCGCGTGAAAAAGGCGTCGGGCTGAGTTTCGACCCGGCTTGTCAGCTCACCCGCATTCCGGCAGGCATTAGCGAAACCGAGCTGATGTCCGTAGTCGGTAACTTGCTCGATAACGCCGTGGACGCCACGCTGAAAGCGCTGTCGCCGCCTGCACCGGTTGAATTGTATATTTCCGACAGAAACCAGGAACTGCTGATTGAAGTCGCCGATCAGGGCAACGGTGTGGAAGATGCGCTCAAACCGCACCTGTTTGAACAAGGCGTCACCAGTAAGCCTTCCAGCGGACAGGACGCCACGGGTGCAGAACATGGCATCGGCCTGTATCTGGTTGCCGGTTATGTCCGTCAGGCGGGTGGTAGCATCGAAATATCAGACAACACGCCGCAAGGTACGATATTTTCAGTCTTTATCCCGTACCCGGCTGAAGCGTTAACAGGACAGAACCATGAATAACAGCAGCGCACTTGATGTCGTGATTGTGGAAGATGAGCCGCATCTGGCCGGTCTGCATCGTGATTTTATCGAGCAAAATTTTAATCTGCGCGTGGTGGGCATTGCGGCCACACTGGAACAGGCGCGTTCTCTGCTGCGGCTGCATCAGCCGCGGTTGATCTTGCTGGACAATTATTTGCCCGATGGTCAGGGCGTGGATCTGATCGACAGCCCGTTGCTGAAAAGTGTCGAATGTTCGGTCATTTTCATCACCGCCGCCAGCGACATGCAAACCTGCAGCCAGGCAATGCGCAGTGGCGCGTTCGATTACATTATCAAGCCGGTGTCATTTCATCGCCTGCGCAGTTCACTTGAACGCTTCATGCAACTGGTGCAAACCCTGCGTAATGTCAAAGTTGTTGATCAGCGGGCGCTGGATAAACTGTTTAATCTGCCCGCTACCGACACACCTTCAGCGCCTTCAGCCAAAGGCATTGAGCCGAATACGCTGGAACTGGTTCAGCGTGCGTTCACCACCAAACCTGATGTCAGCTGGTCAGTCGAGCAGGTGGTAGAAGAAGTCGGGATCAGCAAAACGACAGGCCGCCGTTATCTGGAATATTGCGTGGAAATTGGCTTTATCGCCGTGGAGATGCAGTACGGAAATATCGGTCACCCGAGGCGCCTGTATCGCAAAATAGCCGATGGCGGGAAATCTGCGTCATGATGTCCAATTGTGTCGGTTTCCCTGAGCGAATTACCCCCTCCCTGCCGGTGTTCTCACCGGCCAATTTCCGGCTTACCCCACCTGTTCAGGCTATTATTTCAGTGCATATTCATGTTTCAGACAACCGGTAAATTTCCGGCTTTCACGCAAATCTGAAATCTCTATTTACACCTGCCAATATGCACCGGCCATCACACGTTAATTTCATTTAAATTACAAAATTCAAACCCGCTAAAACCCCACAAAGAAAAAAGTTATTAATTTTATTAAAATCAACAAATTAACTATATTCTTAACGGATTACCCTGTCCTTTAATTAGGGGGATAACCTCAAATATTTTCACCCGGAAATTTGTCATTAATTGTCAACGCTCACCGGGCGAAATTAGCCACCCCAAATACCAACAAATACATAACCTGGAAATCAATCATGATTATTCCCCGGAAACATTGAGACTTGTCTCAGAATTTCGATGTGTTAGGGTATAACGCGTTCACTATTTCGTTACAGGCAAAATCCTATACGGTCCAACACAAAAACTAGACATCGAGCCGATACGGCTATTTATATCCAAGGAATGCACATTGCATGGCAATTAAAATCGAAGTAAAGAATCTTTATAAGGTATTTGGTGAAAATCCGGACCGCGCTTTCAAGATGATTGACGCAGGTAAGGGTAAAGAAGAAATTTTTGAGAAAACCGGTCTTTCACTTGGCGTTAAGAATGCCAGTCTGGCCATTGAAGAAGGCGAGATTTTCGTCATCATGGGGTTATCCGGTTCAGGTAAATCCACCATGGTACGCCTTCTCAATCGTCTGATAGAGCCCACCCGCGGCGAAGTCCTGATCGACGGCGAAGATATCGCCAAAATCTCAGAAGCAAAATTACGCCAGGTACGTCGCAGTAAAATCAGTATGGTGTTTCAGTCCTTTGCGCTGATGCCACACCTGACCGTGTTGAATAACACTGCGTTTGGTATGGAACTGGCCGGCGTGCCGGTGGAAGAGCGCAACGCCAAAGCGATTGACGCATTGCGTCAGGTCGGGCTGGAAAACTATGCCAATTCTTATCCGGATGAATTGTCAGGCGGGATGCGTCAGCGTGTCGGTTTAGCCCGGGCGATGGCCAACAACCCTGACATTTTGCTGATGGATGAAGCCTTCTCCGCACTCGACCCGTTAATTCGTACTGAAATGCAGGATGAGCTGGTGAAGCTTCAGGCTCAGCATCAGCGCACCATCGTGTTCATTTCTCATGATCTGGACGAAGCCATGCGTATCGGTGACCGTATCGCTATTATGCAGGGCGGCGAAGTGGTGCAGGTCGGCACACCGGAAGACATTCTTAATAATCCGGCCAATGACTACGTTCGCACGTTCTTCCGTGGTGTCGATATCAGTCAGGTCTTCAGCGCCAAAGACATTGCCCGTCGTCGTGGCGCGCTTATTCGTAAAACCCCCGGTTTTGGTCCGCGTGCCGCGCTCAAGTTGCTCGAAGATGAAGACCGCGAATATGGTTATGTGCTTGAACGTGGTCAGAAATTTATCGGCGTGGTGTCGATTGAATCCCTGAAAACTGCGTTGAAAGCCAATCAGTCGCTGGAAAGTGCCCTGCTGGAATCGCCGGCAGCCGTACAGGCGGATATGCCGCTCAGTGAACTGATCTCTCACGTTGCCGCTGCGCCTTGCGCCGTGCCGGTTATCAATGAGGACAATAACTATATCGGCATTATTTCCAAAGCCATGCTACTTCAGGCTCTGGACAAAGAAGGGGGTAACGAATGAGCACTTCAATCCTAAATAACACCATTACACAACACGCTCAGGCCGCTCAGGCACAGGCTCTTGATCCTTCCGTGGATCCGTGGAGTGCTGATAACGCCAGTGGCGGTGTCGCACCGCACGCTGACGCCGCAACCTCTGCCGCACCGGCCGATGCGGGCAGCAGTGATCCGTGGGGCGGCGGCAGCGATGCCGCGACCAGCACACCGGACGCCACACATCACGCCGCGGCCCAGACCAACGACTGGCTCAGCATCGCGCCGGAACATCATCAGCATTTTAATGTTCTCGATCCGTTTCACAGCACGCTGATCCCGCTCGACCGCTGGGTCACGGAAGGGATCGACTGGCTGGTGGGCAACTTCCGTCCGGTATTCCAGGGGATCCGTGTTCCGGTCGATTTCGTCCTGAGTGGTTTCCAGCACGGTCTGGAATCCCTCCCCGCGCCGATTGCGATCCTGGTCTTCGCCTTGCTTGCCTGGCAAATGGCCGGTTTCGGCATGGGTGCCGCCACGCTGGTTTCGCTGGTGCTTATTGGCGCAATCGGTGCCTGGTCACAGGCCATGGTGACACTGGCGCTGGTTCTGACGTCTCTGTTTTTCTGTATTTTGATAGGGCTACCCCTCGGTATCTGGCTGGCACGCAGTCAGAAGGCGGCCAAAATTATACGGCCGTTGCTTGATGCCATGCAGACCACACCGGCGTTCGTGTATCTGGTGCCGATCGTTATGCTGTTTGGTATCGGGAACGTGCCAGGCGTCGTGGTGACAATCATCTTCGCCCTGCCACCGGTGGTGCGTCTGACCATTCTGGGTATTAATCAGGTTCCGGAAGATCTGATTGAAGCAGCCAAATCCTTTGGTTCAAGCCCGCGACAGATGCTGTTTAAAGTTCAGCTACCGCTGGCTATGCCGACCATTATGGCCGGGATTAACCAGACGCTGATGCTGGCGCTGTCGATGGTGGTTATCGCCTCCATGATCGCCGTAGGCGGGCTTGGCCAGATGGTACTGCGTGGTATCGGACGTCTGGATATGGGTCTGGCATCAGTGGGTGGCGCGGGTATCGTTATTCTCGCCATTATTCTCGACCGTCTTACCCAGTCGATGGGTCGCGACAGCCGCAGCAAAGGCGGTCACCGCTGGTTCACCCGTGGCCCTGTCGGTCTGGTGATGAAGCCTTTCACCAGGAAAGCCTGATTCACACACTGCATTTTTCCCGGCGGTCCGCTGCCGGGAACACTCAACAGCTAAAACAACGCAGTCCACTCTTAGGTATTCATAAACAATCCTCAAAAACATTCGGGCAGCCAACGCAGAGGCAACCTGAATGATAAAGAGGAAAAGAAATAAGGGTTCACCATGCGCACAACGCCTATTTGGGCACTAGCCCTGAGCACACTCGTCACATCCTCAACAACGTTCGCTGCCGATTTACCGGGTAAAGGCGTGGTCGTCAAACCGTTGCAAAGCACCATTGCAGAAGAAACTTTCCAGACCGAACTGGTTAACCGCGCACTGGAAAAACTGGGCTACGACGTTCAGCAAACCGGCGAAGTGGATTACAACGTCGCGTATACCGCCATCGCCAGCGGCGATTCCACCTACATGGCGGTGAACTGGGAGCCGCTGCAAAAAGACATGTATAACGCAGCCGGTGGCGACCAGAAGTTCTACCGTCAGGGCACTTATATCAGCGGCGCAGCACAAGGCTATCTGATCGACAAAAAAACCGCCGACAAGTACCACATCCACGATTTGTCGCAGTTGAAAGACCCGAAAATCGCCAGACTGTTTGACGAAGACGGTGACGGCAAAGCTGATATGGCGGGCTGTAATCCGGGCTGGGTCTGCGGCCAGGTAATCAATACCCAAATCAAAGCTTACGGACTGAGCAATACCGTGACGCAAAACGAGGGCAACTATTCGGCCATTATTGCCGACACCCTTACCCGGTTTAAATCCGGTAAGCCGGTTCTGTACTTCACCTGGACGCCTTACTGGGTCAGCAACGAGATGAAACCGGGCAAAGACGTGGTCTGGCTGACCGTGCCGTTCTCGGCAAATCCGGGTTCGCAGAAAGATCTCGATACCACGCTGCCGAACGGTAAGAACTACGGCTTCCCGGTCAACAACGAACACATCGTGGCGAACAAAGCCTGGGCTGAGAAAAACCCGGCAGCAGCGAAACTGTTCGCCATCATGAAATTGCCGCTGGCCGACGTTAATGCACAGAACCTGCGGATGCATGAAGGGGAATCGTCTTCAGATGATATCCGGCAGCACGTTGATGGCTGGATCAAAGCGCATCAGGCGACCTTCGATGGCTGGATCAAAGAAGCTACCGCCGCAGCAAAATAACACATGATAAAAACTGAGGTAATGATGAAAAAGACAGGACTCTGGGCCGTTGCCGCCCTCACCACATTTGCAACAGCAACCCCATTCGCTGCCGAACTGCCGGGTAAAGGTGTCACCGTGACGCCAATTCAGAGCACCATCAGCGAAGAGACATTTCAGACTGAGCTGGTGAATAAAGCGCTGGAAAAACTGGGCTACGATGTACAGCCAATCCGCGAAGTCGATTATAACGTCGGCTACACCACCATTGCGGCCGGAGATGCGACATTCACCGCCGTCAACTGGTCACCGCTGCACGATGAAATGTACAAAGCCGCCGGGGGCGATAAGGTATTTTACCGCGAAGGGACTTATGTGACCGGCGCGGCGCAGGGCTGGTTAATCGATAAGAAAACTGCTGAGAAATATCACATCACCAATATTGAGCAGTTGAAAGACCCGAAACTGGCTAAGTTATTTGATACCAACGGCGACGGTAAAGCCGATCTGACCGGTTGTACACCGGGCTGGGGTTGTGAAGCGGCACTGAATGAACAGCTGAAAGCCTACGGCCTGGAAGATACCGTGACCCACAATCAGGGTAACTATTCTGCAATGATCGCCGACACCATCACGCGTTACAAAGAAGGTAAACCGATCTTCTATTACACCTGGACGCCATACTGGGTCAGCAATGTGCTGGTTCCTGGCAAAGACGTGTTGTGGATGCAGGTACCGTTCTCTGTCGTACCGGGTGATAAAAATGCCGATACCACACTGCCAAACGGTAAGAACTATGGTTTCCCGGTGAGCACCATGCACATCGTGGCGAACAAAGCCTGGGCTGAGAAAAACCCGGCGGCGGCGAAACTGTTTGCCATCATGAAACTGCCGCTGAAAGACATCAATGCGCAGAATGCTGCCATGCATGCCGGTAAAAATTCAGAAGCCGATATCGACGCACAAACCGACGGCTGGATCAAAGCCCACCAGGAACAGTTCGACGGCTGGGTAAAAGAAGCGGCTGCTGCAGCGAAATAACGCTACATCAGATTCAGTCAGGCCAGCGGGCGGGGAGAAATCTCCGCCCGTTTTTTGTGAAGAAAATGTCCATTACAAAACCAAATAGTTGCCATGAAAACTATTCATTGGTTTAATATTTCAACCAAAACGATAATTACCATTCGCTTTCCTCTGCTCCTTCAATAAGATACGTTTATTCATATTATGAAAAAAACTACAGCACATTCTCCACTCAGCCCGGCGCTGATTATTCTGATGGCAGTGGCCACCGGGCTTGCCGTCGCCAGTAACTATTATCCACAACCGCTGCTGGAAACCATCGCCCGGGCGTTCAGCCTGTCGGTGAATCAGGCCGGATTTATCGTCACGGTCGCTCAGCTCGGTTACGCCTGTGGCCTGATGTTTATCGTGCCGCTCGGCGATATGTTTGAACGCCGCAGTCTGATTGTGCTGATGACATTACTTTCTGCTGCAGGTCTTCTGATTACTGCGATGGCGCCCACGCTGACCATCATGCTGATCGGGACGGCGCTCACCGGATTGTTCTCGGTAGTGGCACAAATTCTGGTGCCGCTGGCTGCCACGCTGGCAGAACCGGAGCGTCGCGGTAAAGTCGTCGGACTGATTATGTCTGGCCTGTTACTGGGGATCCTGCTGGCACGTACCGTCGCGGGTGCGCTGGCATCACTGGGAGGCTGGCGGACGGTGTACTGGGTCGCCAGTGCGTTGATGGTCGTGATGGCGCTGGTGTTGTGGCGTAAATTGCCAAAGCACCAGCAGAAAACCGATCTCAATTACCCGCAGTTACTGAAATCTATTTTCACACTCTTCATCCGTACGCCAGTTTTACGCACCCGTGCGCTGATAGGCATGTTCTGTTTCGCCAACTTCAGCATTCTCTGGACCTCGATGGCATTCCTGCTCGCGGGCCCGGCGTATCACTATTCCGAAGGGGTTATCGGCCTGTTTGGTCTGGTGGGTGCGGCGGGTGCGCTGGCAGCCACCCGCGCAGGGAATCTGGCGGATAAAGGCAAAGCCCATCTGACCACCACGGCGGGTCTGATCCTGCTGTTGCTATCCTGGGCAGCGATTGCATACGGGCAATATTCGGTGATCTCACTGATTATCGGTATCATCGTTTTGGACCTTTCGGTTCAGGGCGTCCACATCACCAATCAAAGCGTTATCTATAAAACGATGCCGGAAGCGCGTAACCGCCTGACAGCGGGTTACATGACGACATACTTTATCGGGGGTGCGGTGGGGTCACTGGTGTCTGCTTCGGCTTATCAGGCGGCGGGTTGGTACGGGGTCTCAGCAGCGGGTACTGTCATGTGTGTGCTGAATTTACTGGTCTGGTGGAAAGGACATCAATACACCCTGGCCTGATAACGTACGAAACTACATCAGGAGGGAACCATCACTCCTCCTGATTAGCTTGCGAATAGTCATTAAAGAAATTTATTTGAACCAAAGGGTGTCAACAATACTTACAGTCTGGTAATGTTTACGCCATGAATTATTTGCCGGCAACCATCCGGTTTCACAATGTTTTAAACACCCATGCAAACCAATCCAGATCTCGAAGCACCCGACCCCGTTCGTGTTTCCACTTTCGCACAAGGTATTACCGATAGCCTCCCTATCGTGATGGGTTATCTGCCCATCGCTTTTGCATTCGGTCTCAGCGCCGTCAAACTGGGTTTCACCCCTTCTGAAAGTCTGCTGTTTTCCATTCTTATCTACGCTGGCGCCAGCCAGTTTGTGATCACCGCGTTGCTCAGTGCAGGCATGTCGTTATGGGTTTCCGCCCTGACAGTGATGGCGATGGATGTGCGGCATGTGCTGTATGGTCCTTCACTGCGCAATCGTATTGTGGGAAAACTCTCTGGCAAAAAAACCGCGCTTTGGGCATTCGGCCTGACGGACGAAGTCTTTGCTGCCGCAACGGCCAAACTGATCCGCAATAAACGTAGCTGGAGCGAAAACTGGATGTGCGGCATTGCGCTGTCATCATGGCTTTCATGGGTTTTTGGCACCGCAGTGGGTGCGCTGTTTGGTAATGGTCCGCTGGAAGATTTCCCCGCCATCGAAGCCGCACTCGGATTTATGTTACCGGCGCTGTTCCTGAGTTTCCTGCTCGCGGCCTTTAAGCGCCAGCAGAGTGGAGTGTTTGTCGCCTCACTGACCGGTGCGCTGGGCGGGTTGCTGTTCTGGTCGATTCCCGCCGCCATCGCCTGCGGCCTGGGTGCGGGGTGCCTCGCCGCCTTGCTGCAACGCCCCGTTCCCCCTTCTGCCACGGAGATCACCTCAGATGAGCACTGATGTCATTTTGGTTTGTCTGCTCGTCGGCACCGTCAATTACCTGTTCCGGTATCTGCCTCTGCGCCTGGGTTCGCGGCAGAAGTCAGCACTGAAAAGTGGCCCGTTATCCCGCGTACTCGACAGCATTGGTATCGCATCAATTTGTGCGCTGCTGGTGGTTTCAGGCACCCCAGAAATTCTGCGCGATCAGCAAAAGCTGCTGCCGTCACTGGCCGGTTTTGCTCTGCTGGCACTGATTTTCTGGCGTACCAAAAGCATTGTTATTGCCACCCTGACCGGCGCTGTGGCGTACGGTCTGGTGTTCAAGCTGATGCTGATGGCAGGCTGAAGACCATTTTTATCAGGGGGATAAACAACGGGCGAAGTCCGCCTGTTACAGTCAATATCGAATAATTCACCGGAGTTATGAATAACACTAATTGCTAAAGAATAGGTGATTCATAACATTGATATTATTAATTACCGTCGTTACTATGTCATTCGTAACTAATGAGGCTTCTCATATGGACAGTTCGTTCACGCCAATTGAAAACATGTTAAATTTCCGGGCTAAAAAGCAAAAAGATTTCCCCTATCAGGAAATTTTGCTGACCCGCCTGTGTATGCACATGCAAAGTAAATTGCTTGAAAACCGTAATAAGATGCTGAAAGCGCAAGGCATTAATGAAACGCTGTTTATGGCGTTGCTCACCCTTGATGCACAGGAAAGTCACAGTATTCAGCCTTCGGAGCTCAGCTCTGCGCTGGGTTCATCACGCACCAACGCCACCCGGATTGCGGATGAGCTGGAAAAGCGCGGATGGATCGAACGCCGTGAAAGCGATAACGACCGCCGGTGTCTGCATTTGCACCTGACAGCTGACGGTGAAGCCTTTATTCAAAAGTTACTGCCGCCTCAACATAAGAGCCTGCATTTTCTCTGGTCGACATTAGACGCAGATGAACAGAAGCAGTTAGAAACCCTGACGCGCAAACTGTTAACTCGCCTTGATCAGATGGATGCGACAGCACTACAACAATTCTAGATTTCTGTTCAGGTAAACTACACATGTCACTCCAAGTTCGCTGGAGGCTTACGCCGCTGTTTGCAGTTTTTATTTTGGCCGGCTGCGCTTCCGGTAATAATATTGCTCCTCAGTCGTCGCTGCTCGATACGCAACAGCTTCATCTGCAGCAGGCAAAAGTCAGTTCCCTGACCATCGGTCCCCAGTGGTGGCGCAGTCTTAATGATCCGCAACTCGATAATCTGATGACCACGACGTTGCAGAACTCGCCATCATTACGTCAGGCAGCCGCACGGGTGCGCGAAGCGCAAAGTGTGATGGGCGAAGCCGATGCCGCCAATGGCCCTTATCTGGATTTGAACGGTTCAACGCGTCGTGAACGTGTCGCAAAAAACACGATCCCGCCGTTTCTGACCAGCTATCCCGAAGCGCCAATTTACGACAGCAGCAACAGCCTCGGGCTGAATCTGAGCTATGAGTTTGACTGGTGGGGTAAATACCGCAATCAGGTGAATGCCGCGAAAGCACAGGTGGATTCTGCCCGTGCAGAACAGGCTGAAGCCGCCCTGACGCTGACCAGTTCGGTGGCGTCAGCTTATTATCAGTTGCAGGCAAACCTTGCCTTGCAGGATATTCTGCAACACGAAGTGGATAATAATCAGCACCTTGCCGATTTGCGCAAAGCGCAATATCAGGCAGGCGTCTACGGCGTTGAAATTCCGCAACAAACTCAGGCTCAGGCCGACAGCGCCAAACAGCAGATCATCAATCTGAAATCGCAAACTGAACAGCTGAGACATCAGCTTTCTGCGCTGGCCGGACGTGGTCCGGACGCGATGGACGGTTTGCATGCCGTTGCGTTGCCATCACCCGACACGCTGGCACCCAAAGGTGAACTGACCCTGGATTTACTCGGCAAACGCCCTGACATCGCCGCACAGCGTGATCTGGTGGAGTCCTATTCCCAGAGCGTCAGTGCCGCGAAAAAAGAGTTTTATCCAAGCCTTTCTATCAGTGCCTTCGGGGGTCTGACGACCACCAACTTCGGCGGCACCAGCCCGAATCTTTTTGAAGCAGCCAGCAAAGCCTGGAATATCACACCGGCGATTTCGCTGCCGATTTTCCACGCCGGTGCGTTGCGCTCCAAACTGGGCGAAGAGTCCGCGTTATATGACCAGTCCGTTGAGTCGTATAACCAGACCATCCTGAACGCCATCCAGCAAACTGCGGATGCCATTACTGTCTCGAAAAGCAGCGTTGAACAATTGCAGCAGGCTTCTTCTGCCGCTAAATCGCTGGAAGAGGTGTATCGCGTTTCAGATGCAAGGTACAACGCTGGCGTCATCGGACGGGATGAGCTGTTAACCAGCCAGTCAGCACTCCTGCAACAACAGCAGGCACAACTTACCGCCAGCAGTCAGTTGATGCAGGCAAAAATCAGTCTCGTCCGTGCGCTTGGGGGAGGTTATCAGGCCCCGGCAGCGGATCCAAAATCATAATAAAAGACTCAGTGTGGAGAAGACCATGAGCGCAAATGCCGATACTCAGGCAACGCCGCAAGCTCCGAAAAATAAGAAGAAAACGCGCAAAGTCGCGATGCTCTTGTTAACCGGGATTTTCATTATTATTGCCATCGCCTACCTGTTTTACTGGCTGCTGGTATTACGTCATTTCCAGTCTACCGACGATGCTTATGTGGCCGGTAACCAGGTGCAGATTATGGCGCAGGTGTCGGGCAGCGTAACCGACGTCAATTTCGACAGCACCGACTTTGTAAAAAAAGGTGACGTGCTGGTGACCATCGATCCTACCGATGCTGAGCAGGCGTTCGAACGCGCTAAAACGGCGCTGGCGAACAGCGTGCGGCAGACGCATCAGTTGATCATCAACGGTAAGCAATACCAGGCCAATATCGCGCTGCGTCAGACGCAACTGCAACAGGCGCAGACAGACCTTAAGCGCCGCATTGTGCTGGGAAATGTCGATGCGATTGGCCGTGAAGAACTGCAACACGCACGTGATGCCGTCGATACCGCAAAAGCGCAATACGATGTCGCTGTTCAGCAATACAACGCCAATCAGGCGATGATTCTGGATACCCCGGTCGATAAGCAGCCACAAGTTCTGCAGGCCGCCGCTCAGGTCCGTGACGCATGGCTTGCCCTGCAACGTACTAAAGTGCGCAGCCCTGTTGACGGTTTCGTCTCGCGCCGTGCTGTTCAAATCGGCCAGCAGATCAGCCCGACAACGTCCCTGATGGCTGTGGTGCCCGCGCATCACATCTGGGTCGATGCCAACTTTAAAGAAACCCAGCTGGCGAACATGCGTATTGGTCAGGTGGCCACCGTGGTCAGCGATATGTACGGCGATGACGTGAAATATCACGGTAAAGTGGTCGGCATGGACATGGGCACCGGCGGTGCGTTCTCGCTGTTACCGGCGCAGAATGCCACCGGCAACTGGATCAAAGTGGTTCAGCGTCTGCCGGTACGTATCGAACTCAACGATCAGGAAGTGGCTGAACATCCGCTGCGTATCGGGTTATCCACGCTGGTGACGGTTGATACTCAGAACCGTGATGGCCTGGTGCTGGCCAATAAAGTGCGTAGTGAACCGCTGTACCAGACTTCAGCGCTGACGCTGGATCTGACACCGGTTAATGCCATCATTGCTGACGTTATTCATGCTAATGCAGGCTAAAACATCCGGAGGCCTCTGTGGCAAATAAACCGCTGGTAGGCGCCCCGCTGGCCTGGATGACGGTGGCTTTGTCTATGGCCACCTTTATGCAGGTGCTGGACTCTACCATCGCCAACGTGGCGATCCCGACCATTGCCGGGAATCTGGGTGCCTCGAACTCACAGGGTACCTGGGTTATCACCTCGTTCGGGGTGGCAAATGCCATCTCGATCCCGATCACCGGCTGGCTGGCAAAACGCATCGGTGAGGTCAAACTGTTCCTGTGGTCCACCGTGCTGTTTGCCCTCGCCTCCTGGTTGTGCGGGATGTCCAACAGCCTGGAAATGCTGATTTTCTTCCGTGTGGTACAGGGCGTGGTAGCAGGTCCGCTGATCCCGCTTTCACAAAGTCTGTTACTGAATAACTATCCGCCGGCCAAGCGAAGTACCGCACTCGCGCTCTGGTCGATGACGGTGATTGTCGCCCCGATTTGCGGGCCGATCCTCGGCGGGTATATCAGTGACAACTACCACTGGGGCTGGATCTTCTTCATCAACGTGCCGATCGGTCTGGCCGTGGTGTTCCTGACGCTCAGAACGCTGAAGGGGCGCGAGACCGCCACGCAGATCCGTCCGATCGACAGTGTGGGGTTAGTACTGCTGGTGCTGGGTATCGGGGCTTTACAGGTGATGCTCGACCGGGGTAAAGAACTCGACTGGTTTAACTCGACGGAAATTATCGTGCTGGCGGTCGTGGCCGTGGTCGCGCTGTGCTTCCTTGTCGTCTGGGAGCTGACCGATGACCATCCGATCGTTGATTTGTCCCTGTTTAAATCACGAAACTTCACCATCGGTGTGTTGTGTATCAGTCTGGCTTATATGCTCTACTTCGGTGCCATTGTATTGCTGCCGCAGCTATTGCAGGAGGTCTACGGATATACCGCCACCTGGGCCGGTCTGGCGTCCGCGCCGGTCGGTATTTTGCCAGTACTGATGTCGCCGATCATCGGGCGTTTTGCGCACCGTCTGGACATGCGAAAGCTGGTGACTTTCAGCTTTATCATGTATGCCTATTGCTTCTTCTGGCGCGCCTATACGTTCGAACCGGGGATGGATTTTGGCGCATCCGCCTGGCCGCAGTTTATTCAGGGCTTCGCGGTGGGTTGCTTCTTTATGCCGCTGACCACCATTATTCTGTCGGGATTACCGCCGGAACGTATGGCGGCGGCATCGAGTCTGTCAAACTTTATCCGTACGCTGGCGGGGTCGATTGGTACTTCAATCACCACCACCTTGTGGTCGAACCGTGAATCGCTGCATCACGCGCAGTTAACGGAAAATATCACACCGTTTAATCCGACAGCGACGCAGACCTACCAGCAGCTCGAAGGCCTCGGCATGAGCCAACAGCAAGCTTCAGGATGGATAGCACGGGAGATCACGAATCAGGGATTAATCATCTCTGCCAATGAGATTTTCTGGTTATCCGGTGGCGCATTCCTGGTGTTGCTGATTTTAATCTGGTTCGCCCGTCCGCCGTTCACCAGTGGCGGGGGCGCGGGTGGCGCGCACTGATTCAGATAAACCTTGAGTATCAGAAAATAAAACGGACGCCTTAAGCGTCCGTTTTTTTATGGCTAAAACCAGGTTATTACGCCTGGTTCTGGCGCCACCATTCTGCCAGTAAAATACCGGATGCGACGGAAACGTTGAGGCTTTCCACTTTACCCGTACCACCGATAGAGACACTCAGGTCGCCCTGCTGCCATGCACTGTCAGACAAACCATCACTTTCTTCACCCAATACCAGCACCATTTTGGCCGGTAATTGTGCTTTGCCCAACGCCGTACCTTTATGGCTGGAGGTGGTGACGATGGTGTATCCCGCTTTACGGAAGGTTTCCAGAACATCAAGGAAGTTATCCGCGTTAATGGCTTTAACGTGTTCCGCGCCGCCTTCTGCCGTACGCACTGCCGCACCGGATTCCAGTTGAGCCGGATCCTGAACCATCATCCC
This sequence comes from Rahnella sp. RFA10(1/100), assembly GCF_004195115.1. Lineage (NCBI taxonomy): Bacteria > Pseudomonadati > Pseudomonadota > Gammaproteobacteria > Enterobacterales > Yersiniaceae > Rahnella > Rahnella sp. RFA10(1/100). The sequence goes on along the minus strand of NZ_SEWR01000008.1, from coordinate 8,483 downwards.
GTTGATACCAAAATGCGCACAAGAACGCATGATACCGCCGAGGTTGTGCGGGTTGCCGACGTTTTCCAGCGCCAGTACACAGTCTTTTGCCGGCGCAGTTTGCAGATAAGTTTCCGCATCCAGACCCTGACGTTTTTTAATCAGGAAACATACGCCGCCGTGGTGTTCGGTGCCGGAGGCTTTCGCCAGTTCGTCATCTTCAACCACATGATAGGCTTTGCGGTTAGCTGCCATCCAGCGCAGCGCTTCACGAAAACGCGGAGTGACGGATTGCACAAACCACGCCCGCACAATCGCGTCCGGACGGCTGGCAAACAGGGCCTGACAGGCGTTTTCGCCATACACGCGGGTCTCTTCCTGACGCTGACGACGCAGCTGCTCAGGATCGATAAAACTTTTACCGCTGATACCGCCGTGATCCGGTACGGCATCATCTGCCGGTGGACGTGAGACCGTTTTCCACGGCGAAGAGTACGGGCCATCGTCGTCACGGGCCGGACGACGCGGGCGATCGTCCCCACCACGGCGCGGTGCCGGGCCGCGGGAATCACCACGGGAATCGCTGCTGCGACGCTCATTGCGGCGGGCATCGTCTGGACGGGAACCCTGGCGAGGTTTATCGCCCGGACGTCCTTTATTGTTGGAAGGACGTTTATCGTTATTGCGGTTATCGCCGTCGTCGTCACTGCGGACGTACATCACTTTGACTTTGCCGTTCTTGCCACTGAATGAATCGTTCATTTTTCTCTCCACCTACGCGCAGGGCGCGAAGATTACCTGATGTCTGTGAGCTAAGCCACAGGCTTTGGACCAAAAGCTAAAAACTATCGTAATCATTGAATAAACCACGTTGTTTACATGACGTAGCAACCTCATACTTACAACATACAAGTAACATATCAGCCGTGTTGTTTACCGCTTTTAAGGATAAAACCGGGGTTGTGGTTGATACCATTCTCACGTTAAGCAATGTAGAGGCTATTTTATGAATACGGTTTGTTCATCTTGTCAGGCCACCAACCGCCTGCCTGAGGATCGTATCGACGACGGCGCAAAATGTGGCCGATGCGGCCATGCACTTTTTGAAGGCGATGTCATACACGCGACTGCCGCCACGCTGGACAAATACCTGCAGGATGATCTGCCGGTTGTCGTCGATTTCTGGGCACCATGGTGTGGCCCTTGTGTTAATTTTGCGCCGATTTTTGAAGATGTGGCGCAGGAGCGCGCCGGTAAAATCCGCTTCATCAAAGTGAATACCGAGGCAGAACCTGAACTGAGCGCGCGGTTCCGCATCCGCAGTATTCCGACCATTATGGTGTTTAACGAAGGCAAAATGGTCGATATGTTGAGCGGGGCGATGCCTAAAGCGCCGTTCAATAACTGGCTTAATGAATCATTGTAACGCATAAGCGGTTATAAAGCCCTTGAAGGCCCGTCACTGTACGGGCCTTTTTCTGTTTATAACAGATGTCCCTTGCCTGCCAGCATCGGGGGATTAGAATAACCGTTTTTCAAAAACCGGAATGCCTATGTCAGACAACGCCGTCCTTCGCCTGCGTGAGCAGCGTTTAGCCCGCTCCACCCGCCCTTTTCTTGCACGCGGTTCACGGGCGATACGCTGTCAGCACTGTCTGTTGCCCAAACGCAACTGCATCTGTGCTACGCGCGAAATTCATCAGGCCGCCAGCCGTTTTTGTCTGGTGATGTTTGACACGGAGCCGATGAAACCGAGCAATACGGGTCGCTTAATCGCGGATGTACTGCCCGATACGCAGGCGTTTTTGTGGTCACGCACGCAAACTGATCCGGCTCTGCTGGAAGCCATTGCCGATCCGCAGCGGCAGGCTTATGTGGTTTTTCCGGCCTCTTTCGCCGCACCGCCACGTCAGGTGTTTACCGACGTTCCGGCAGGCAGCAAACCGCCTTTATTCATTATGCTCGACGGTACCTGGAACGAAGCGCGTAAGATGTTCCGCAAAAGTCCTTATCTGGATAATCTTCCCGTTTTCTCTCTCGATGTGAGTGCCAGCTCTGGCTATATCCTGCGTGAAGCCTCACGTCCGGAATTGCATTGCACCGTAGAAGTCGCCGCCGCATTGTTGGAAAAAGCCGGGGATCTCAATGCCTCAGCGGGCCTCTCGCGCCACTTTACCCATTTCCGCACCCAGTATCTGGCCGGAAAACCCCATCATCCGGTGCATCAGCTCACAGCAAAGAACGAAGAAAGCCTCTAGAATCAGTTAAGGATAATTGTTCGGAGTACTCATGAGTCAGCGCGGACTGGAAGCACTACTACGACCTGAATCTATTGCGGTCATCGGCGCCAGCAATAAAGCGGGACGGGCCGGATATCTGATGATGCGCAATCTGCTCGACAGCGGATTCAACGGCCCGGTCTTACCGGTCACTCCGGCTTATCGCGCGGTGTGTGGTGTGCTGACCTGGCGGGACGTCGCCAGCTTGCCGATGTCACCGGATCTCGCCATTCTTTGCACACACGCAGACCGCAATCTTACGTTACTTGAACAACTCGGCGAACGTGGCTGTAAAACCGTCATTGTGCTTTCCTCACAGCCACAACAATTCGCTGAACTTAAAACCTGCGCCCAGCGCTTTTCGATGCGTCTGCTCGGTCCCAACAGCCTTGGTATTCTCGCGCCGTGGCAAAAGCTAAATGCCAGTTTTTCGCCGGTGCCCATTATTCCCGGCAAACTGGCATTTATTTCGCAGTCGGCGGCAGTTGCCAATACCATTCTGGACTGGGCGCAACAGCGTGCCGTGGGCTTTTCCTATTTCGTATCGCTGGGCGACAGCCTGGATATCGATGTCGATGATCTGCTTGATTTCCTCGCCCGTGACAATAAAACCAGCGCCATTCTGCTGTATCTCGAACACATCAGTGATGCACGACGCTTTCTTTCCGCCTCACGCAGCGCCTCACGTAATAAACCGATTCTGGTGATCAAAAGTGGCCGCAGCGGACAGGCGCAGCAATTACTTAATAGCCCGCTAAGCCTTGATGCCGCTTACGACGCGGCGATTCAGCGCGCCGGTTTACTGCGTGTGCAGGATACCCATGAGCTATTTTCCGCTGTTGAAACGCTGAGCCATATGCGGCCGTTACGTGGCGAGCGGTTGCTGGTCGTCAGTAACGGTGCCGCGCCCGCTGCGATGGCGTTGGATCAGTTGCTTTCACGCAATGGTAAACTGGCGCAACTGAGTGAGGAAACCTGTCGAACAGTGCGTGCCATTTTGCCTGAGAATATCACTGTTTCGAATCCGCTGGATTTGCACGATGACGCCACACCGCAGTTGTATCAGGCGGTGATGACCGCTCTGCTCGGCAGCACCGATTACGATGCAATACTGGTGATCCACGCCCCCAGCGCTGCCGCACATGGCACGGTGACCGCCAGCCACGTCATCGACGCAGTGCATACGCATGCCCGGGGTAAATACATCACACTGCTGACCAACTGGTGCGGTGAGTTTTCCTCGCAGGAAGCCCGTAAGCTGTTCACAGAAGCAGGGATCCCGACTTACCGGACCCCGGAAGGGACAGTGACGGCGTTTATGCATATGGTGGAATACCGCAGGAACCAGAAGCAACTCAAAGAAACGCCGGCACTTCCGGCCGACCTTGGGCAGAACACCGGTCAGGCGCATCAGGTGATCGCCCGCACGCTGGCGGAAGGTACGACACAGCTGGATACGCATGAGGTACGCGCCATTTTGCAGGCATACGGCATGAATGTGCTGCCGACATGGATTGCCAGCGACAGCGCAGAAGCGGTGAATATCGCCAGCCAGGTGGGTTATCCGGTGGCGCTGAAATTGCGCTCCCCGGATATCCCGCATAATTCTGAAGTACAGGGCGTAATGTTGTATCTGCGTACCGCCAGCGAAGTTGCACAGGCTGCCAATGCTATTTTTGACCGTGCCAGACAGGCGTTTCCGCAGGCAAAGATCCTGGGGCTGCTGGTGCAAACCATGGCCAACCGGCCGGGCTCACAGGAACTGCGCGTGGTTGTCGAACAGGATCCGGTATTCGGCCCGCTGATCATGTTGGCAGAAGGCGGTACTGACTGGCGACCGGAAAGACAGGCGGCGATTTCTCTCCCTCCGCTGAACATGACGCTGGCGCGTTATCAGGTGGTTCAGGCACTCAAAAGTGGCAAAATTCGTGGCCGTAATGCCCTGCATCCTTTTGATATTCCGGCGCTGAGCCAGTTACTGGTGAACGTGTCGAACCTGATCATCGACTGCCCGGAGATCGAAAGGCTGGATATTCATCCTCTGCTGATTTCCGGCAGTGAACTCAGCCTGCTTGATGTGTCCATGCAGCTTTGTGTACAGGGAGCAGACACCCGATCGCGACTGGCGATTCGCCCTTATCCGCGTGAACTGGAAGAGCACGTTATACTTAAAGATGGTTCACCGGCGCTGTTCCGCCCCATCCTTCCGGAAGATGAGCCGCTGCTAAAAGCGTTTATCCTGAAGGTCACTAAAGAAGACCTGTACTACCGCTACTTCAGTGAGATTAATGAGTTCACACATGAAGATTTAGCGAACATGACACAGATCGACTATGACCGTGAAATGGCATTCGTCGCCATTCATAGTGTGGATAATGAAAACGAAATTATTGGCGTTACCCGGGCGGTGTCTGATCCTGATAATATTGATGCAGAATTCTCGGTGCTGGTACGGTCGGATCTGAAAGGACTGGGGCTCGGAAGACGGTTGCTTGATAAGATGATTCATTACGCGGCAGAGCACGGCCTGCAACGCCTCACAGGCATTACGATGCCCAATAACCGCGGCATGATCACGCTGGCCAGGAAACTCGGATTCGACGTTGATATTCAGATCCAGGACGGCATTGTGAACCTCTCACTGACACTGGAAAAGGCCCGGATTTCGCAGCAGAAAACCGTGAGCCTGCGCCGCGAACAGGCAAAAGATGCGCACATGAGACAGGACTAATGGTATTATCGACCGATTGTGCGGTCACCACTGTCTGCTTGTGCCGCTAAAGCCATTACATAAAGAGAGAAGAAGCGCACTGTGATGTTGTCAAAATTGAAACGTAATAAACATCAACAACACCTTGCTCAACTGCCCAAACTCCCCCAAACGGTTGATGCTGTAAAAACGCTCTACTGCCCTGCAGATTTCCGTAAGACGCTGCTCGAAGCGATTGCCAACGCCACCCAACGGATTTATCTGGTCGCGCTCTATTTAGAGAATGATGACGGCGGTCGTGATGTGCTTTCGGCGTTGTATGCCGCCAAGCAGCGACGTCCTGACCTGGAGATTTGTGTGCTGGTTGACTGGCACCGCGCTCAGCGTGGCCGCATTGGCGCGGCAGCCTCAAACACTAATGCTGACTGGTATTGTCGCATGGCAAAAGAGCATCCTGAGCTTTCCGTGCCGGTGTATGGCGTTCCGGTTAATACCCGTGAAGCGTTAGGTGTTTTGCATCTGAAGGGCTTTATTATTGACGATCAGGTGATCTACAGCGGTGCAAGCCTCAATGATGTTTACCTGCATCGCCATGAAAAATACCGCTACGATCGCTACCAGTTGCTGACTAACGCTCCGCTGGCCAATACCATGATCGACTTTATGAAGAAATCGATCCTGACTGCGGCTGCCGTACAGCGTCTTGATCGTGAAGATCGTCCTAAAAGCATTGAGATCAAAAACGAAACGCGTCAGTTCCGTCAGAACCTGCGCGCCAGCGGTTATCATTTCAAAGACAGTGCAGGAAATGATGAACTGGCAGTGACGCCTATCGTGGGTCTGGGCAAACAAAATGAACTAAACCGGACCATCCATCATCTGATGTCCAGTGCGGAACATAAGCTGACGCTGTGTACGCCTTATTTCAATATGCCTGCGATGCTGGCGAGAAATATCATTCATCTGCTGCGCCGGGGTAAGCAGGTGGAAATTATCGTGGGTGATAAAACCGCCAACGATTTTTATATCCCGCAGGATCAGCCATTCAAAATCATCGGTGCCTTACCCTATTTGTATGAAATTAACCTGCGTCGCTTCCTGAGCCGCTTACAACGTTTCGTTGACAGCGGGCAGCTGATTGTTCGCCTGTGGAAAGATGGCGATAACAGTTACCATCTTAAGGGAATGTGGGTTGATGATCGCTGGCAGTTGATCACGGGCAATAACCTGAATCCACGCGCATGGCGTCTGGATTTGGAAAATGCCATTCTGATCCATGATCCGCATAAGGAGCTGGCATCCGCGCGACACAAAGAGCTGGAAGAAATACGCCAGCACACGCAGGTTGTTTCGCATTATATGGAACTGGAAAGTATTCCTAATTATCCGGTGAAAGTCCGTAAACTTATCCGCCGTCTGCGCAGGATACGTATCGACAGATTAATCAGCCGGATTCTGTAATTGCCTATACTAAAAGCCTGATCATTCTGATCGGGCTTTTTTATATCAGGAAATCCACTTTATGATACAAAAATTATCGTGGGCCCTCAGGCTTCCCGTCATTATTCTGATATCCGCATGTAGCGGATGTACGCATTACGCAAATGACGCCTGGACTGGCAAAGATAAGGCAGAGCACTTTGTAGGTTCCGCTGTATTAGCAGCAGCGGGGGCAGCATACGGTGATCATCAGGGATGGAATGAAGCACGCAGCCGCTCATTTGGATTACTGTTTTCCGTCGGACTTGGCGCGACCAAAGAAGTTTATGACAGCCGCGCGGGTGGCAGCGGCTGGAGCTGGAAAGATTTTAGCTGGGATATTGCAGGCGCAGCCACTGGCTACAGCGCTTATCATCTGACTCATTATTAAAGTGCATCCGTGCACCCTCTCAGCGCGGACTACAGCTGTATTTCCTTTCCCTTACGATGTAATTTCATCGACACAATAAATGCAACGAAACACATTACGCAGACATACCAGAAAAACACTTCTTCAATATTCCATGATTTAAAGGTCAGCGCGACATATTCTGCCGAACCGCCAAACACAGCATTAGCAACCGCATAAGATAATCCCACACCTAATGCCCTGACTTCAGGTGGAAACATTTCTGCTTTTAATAATCCGCTGATGGATGTGTAAAAACTGACAATCAGCAGTGCCAAAACAATAAGCCCGAAGGCAATATAAGGACTGGTAACGGTTTGTAGAATATACAAAATCGGTAGGGTTAAAACAGTCGCCAGACCGCTAAATATCAGCATAGAACTGCGCCGACCTATTTTATCTGACAGCCCGCCAATAATAGGTTGCAGGCACATGAAGACAAAAAGAGCGATAGTCATTAAGGCGCTCGCTGTTTTGGTTTCCATACCGGCCGTATTCACCAGGTATTTTTGCATATAAGTCGTGAAGGTATAGAAAGTCAGGGAACCTGCCGCAGTAAATCCTAATACCATGAGGAATACTTTTTTATGCTTCCATAATCCCGAGAGTGTACCGGCATCTTTATGCTCACGGGTTTGTTTATCTGATGTTTCATTCAATGAACGACGCAGAAACAGCGCCACAACAGCAAGTATCGCGCCCAATGCAAAGGGGATGCGCCATGCCCAGGATTTCAGCTCATCATTTGAGAATATCTGCTGCAATATAACCAGTACCAGAAGTGCCAGTAATTGCCCTCCGATAAGGGTCACATATTGGAATGAAGCATAAAAACCGCGACGGCCTTTAATCGCCACTTCACTCATATAAGTGGCGCTGGTTCCATATTCACCACCAACGGAAAGCCCCTGGAACAGGCGGGCGACCAGCAATAATATCGGGGCCCAGCCGCCTATAGTTGCGTAAGTTGGCAAACAGGCAATCACCAGCGAACCACAGCACATCATACAGACTGAGATCATCATAGAGTTTTTACGCCCATGTTTATCGGCAATGTAGCCAAATAACCATCCACCAATCGGACGCATAAAGAATCCGGCGGCAAACACACCTGCAGTTTGTAATAACTGAGTTGTGCTGTTTCCGCTCGGGAAAAATGAAGAAGCGAAGTAGAGCGAACAAAAGGAATAGACATAAAAATCGAACCATTCGACCAGATTTCCCGAAGAAGCCCCCACAATAGCGAAAATACGTTTCTTCTTATCCTGCTGATCGTGATTCCCAGACTGAGATCCCAGAGTATCCATTGTATTAATATCCCCAATAGTTCCTGTTAAAAACGAGGTTATGGCTATTTTTTATCGATAGGAAATATTGAGTTAAGCAACGAATCGGCGAGTTGGGGAGATGAATTTGAATATTACCTGGAGTTGCGGTGCCTTTTGTGAAGTGAAGCGCAGTAAAAGGTGATTGTAATCACCACCTGATAGCAATAAAGCCAAAAGCCCCGCACTTTCGTACGGGGCTTTTGGCTTTATTTGATGCCTGGCAGTTCCCTACTCTCGCATGGGGAGACCCCACACTACCATCGGCGCTACGGCGTTTCACTTCTGAGTTCGGCATGGGG
>NZ_SEWR01000007.1:0-281273 GCF_004195115.1 Rahnella sp. RFA10(1/100) | reverse complement strand
TCCCTGTGGCTTTAAGCCACCTGAAGGGACGTTTAAGACTAAGACGTTGATAGGCTGGGTGTGTAAGTGCAGCGATGCATTGAGCTAACCAGTACTAATGACCCGAGAGGCTTAACCTTACAACACCAAAGGTGTTTTGATTTGAGAGACAGGCTCGAGAGAGTAGATTTTCAGCGGAATGTTCCGGAATTGGTTCGTATGGCGGCGTGGGGTGAGAAACCCTGATGCGCTGCGGTACGGATAAAACAGAATTTGCCTGGCGGCACTAGCGCGGTGGTCCCACCTGACCCCATGCCGAACTCAGAAGTGAAACGCCGTAGCGCCGATGGTAGTGTGGGGTCTCCCCATGCGAGAGTAGGGAACTGCCAGGCATCAAATAAAGCCAAAAGCCCCGTACGAAAGTGCGGGGCTTTTCGCTATGGGGAATTTAAGGCATTGTGTACATTATTTACTCAGTACGTTGCCATGATCTGCAATTTAATTTCTCTTTTTATCCCTTCCTGAACACTCATTTGCTTCCCTTTATAACCAGATAATCTAAATTAATAACTTAAGTTGAAACATTTTCACTTAACGCTTGCAGGCTCGACATCTTAATCAAAAACCGATATCTTCAGCTATCTAGAAGTCTAAACGTATAAATGGATGCAGTGAGGAAGTTGTTATGCCGATCCGGGTTCCAGATGAATTACCAGCGGTGAATTTCCTGCGTAATGAGAACGTCTTTGTTATGACGTCATCACGGGCAAAAACGCAGGAGATCCGTCCTCTTAAGGTGCTGGTTCTCAACCTGATGCCGAAGAAAATTGAGACCGAAAATCAGTTTTTACGACTGCTTTCCAACTCTCCTTTGCAGATTGATGTGCAGCTGTTACGCATTGACAGTCGGGAATCTAAAAATACCCCTGCCGAGCATCTGAATAATTTCTATTGTGACTTTGAAGATATTCAACATGACAACTATGACGGACTGATCGTTACCGGTGCACCTTTAGGCCTGGTCGACTTTTGTGATGTAGCATACTGGCCGGAAATTGAGCGCGTTATTCACTGGGCTAAAGAACATGTCACATCGACCCTGTTTGTTTGCTGGGCGGTTCAGGCGGCGTTGAATGTGCTTTACGGCCTGCCTAAGATGACCCGTGAAGCGAAGTTGTCTGGTGTATATCCCCATCAGACGCTACAACCGCTGGCATTACTGACCCGGGGCTTTGATGAAAGCTTTCTGGCACCTCATTCCCGTTATGCAGATTTTCCGGCAGATGTGCTCCGCCAGCATACGGATCTGGAGATCTTCGCCGAATCCGACGAAGCCGGTGCCTATCTCTTTGCAACCAAAGATAAACGGATGGCTTTTGTTACCGGACACCCTGAGTATGATGCAGGAACGCTGGCTGGTGAGTATCTGCGGGATGTGGCGGCGGGTTTATCGCCGGAAATGCCCTACAACTATTTCCCGCAGGATAACGCCGAGCTCGCCCCAAAGGCGACCTGGCGGAGTCACGGTCACCTGCTGTTTACTAACTGGCTGAATTATTATGTTTATCAGATCACACCGTTTGATCTGCGCCAGATGAATCCAACCCTCGAATAATCCTCTTTTCATGATTTCAGCAGACGATCTTGCCGGTCGTCTGCTCATCCTCTTCTTATCCCCGGATCCCTTTATCTGATCCTTTCCTTCTGTGCCTGTCCCCCCTCATCCGAAATTCATTACCATTTTACGAAAAAATAATTCATTCCTAACTCATTGATTAAAATTAATTATTTTTACAATAAAAAATAAAATGGAAATCGTTTTTGATTTTATGAAATTACTGATTACGCTTAAATCTATCGGGCAATAAATGACCAGAGAAAGATCGCCTCAGGAGCATGGGGGCATCTCCGGTGTGTTTTCGACCGTAACAGCGTCTGTTCAGTGAAGTGCTCTGGCAGATTAAACAGATAAATCAGGAGATAAATGATGTCTGAGCAAATTACCCGCAGTCAGCTTGGTTTTACGCGCCGGTTTGGTGAAAATGAAGCACAGATTCTGACCGAAGAAGCCGTTGATTTTTTATCTGAACTGGTTATCCGTTTTACCCCGCTGCGTAACCGCTTACTCGCCGATCGAATTGCCGTACAGCAGAAGATAGATCAGGGAACGTTGCCTGATTTTGTTTCGGAAACAGATTCCATAAAAAAATCAAACTGGAAGATTCGAGGTATCCCGGCAGACCTACTGGATCGCCGGGTAGAAATCACCGGTCCTGTTGAACGCAAGATGGTGATCAACGCGCTTAACGCTAATGTAAAAGTTTTTATGGCGGACTTTGAGGATTCCCTTGCTCCGGACTGGCAGAAAGTTATCGAAGGGCAGATAAACTTACGCGATGCGGTGAAGGGGACGATCAGCTACACCAATGAATCCGGCAAGATTTATCAACTCAAGCCCGATCCGGCCGTTTTGGTTTGTCGTGTACGTGGTCTGCATTTACCCGAAAAGCATGTGAACTGGCAGGGTGAGGCTATTCCCGGTTCTTTGTTCGACTTCGCTTTGTATTTTTTCCATAACTATCGCGCCTTACTGGCAAAAGGCAGTGGCCCCTACTTCTATCTGCCAAAAATGCAGTCTTATCATGAGGCTGACTGGTGGAGCCAGGTCTTCAGTTTTGCCGAGGATTATGCAGGATTATCGCGCGGCACGATTAAAGCCACGGTGCTGATTGAAACCCTGCCTGCGGTTTTCCAGATGGATGAAATCCTTTACCACCTGCGTGCTCACATCGTCGGACTGAACTGTGGTCGCTGGGATTACATCTTCAGCTATATCAAAACGTTGAAGAATCATGCTGATCGTGTATTACCTGACCGCCAGTCTGTGACCATGACGCAACCTTTCCTCAGTGCGTACTCGCGTCTGCTGATCAAAACCTGTCATCGCCGTGGCGCATTTGCGATGGGTGGCATGGCGGCATTTATCCCAAGCAAAGACGTTAAGCGTAACGAATGGGTACTGAACAAAGTCCGGACGGACAAAGAGTTTGAAGCGAATAACGGACATGATGGTACCTGGATAGCACACCCCGGGTTGGCCGACACGGTACTCGAAGTGTTTGATAAAGCGCTGGGTGATCGCGTAAATCAACTGGACGTATTACGCGAAGAAGACGCCGAAATTACTGCCGGGCAGTTGCTCGAACCATGTTCAGGCGATCGTACTGAAGAGGGTATGCGCGCCAATATCCGCGTCGCGGTGCAATACATCGAAGCCTGGATTTCTGGCAACGGCTGTGTCCCGATTTACGGGCTGATGGAAGATGCCGCCACGGCGGAAATCTCCCGTACATCAATCTGGCAATGGATCCACCACGGCAAAACGCTTAATGACGGACAACCCGTGACGAAGCCGTTATTCCGCCACATGCTGAACGAAGAAATGCTGGTCATTCAGCAGGAGTTGGGCGACCAACGCTTCAGCGCAGGACGGTTCACACAGGCAGCTGCGCTGATGGAAAAAATCACCACACAGGACGAATTAATCGATTTCCTGACCCTGCCCGGCTATCAGCTGCTGGCCTGATTCTTCTTACCCTACACATAAAAAGACCGGAGCATTTGCCATGAAAACGACCCGTACTCAGCAGATTCAGCAGCTTGAAGAAACCTGGAACCAGCCGCGCTGGAAAGATATTACCCGACCTTACACGGCGGCAGACGTGATTAGCCTGCGTGGCTCAGTCAATCCTGAATGTACGCTGGCACAGCACGGTGCGGCGCGCCTGTGGGATTTACTCCACGGTGGATCGCGTAAAGGGTATGTGAATTGTCTTGGCGCACTGACCGGCGGACAGGCATTGCAACAGGCAAAAGCGGGTATCGAAGCCATTTATCTTTCCGGGTGGCAGGTTGCCGCAGATGCCAATACAGCTTCCAGTATGTATCCCGATCAGTCTTTGTATCCGGTAAATTCGGTACCTGAAGTGGTGGCGCGCATTAACAACACTTTTCGCCGTGCGGACCAGATTCAGTGGGCCAATAACATTGAGCCGGGGCTGCCGGGCTATACCGACTATTTCCTGCCGATTGTGGCCGATGCTGAAGCCGGTTTTGGCGGCGTACTCAATGCCTTTGAGTTGATGAAATCCATGATTGAAGCGGGTGCTGCCGCTGTTCATTTTGAAGACCAGCTTGCCGCAGTGAAGAAGTGCGGGCATATGGGCGGCAAAGTTCTGGTGCCGACTCAGGAAGCGGTGCAGAAACTGGTCTCCGCGCGCCTTGCCGCTGATGTTCTTGGCGTCCCGACGCTGTTGGTGGCGCGTACTGACGCTGATGCGGCAGATTTACTGACGTCAGACTGCGACCCTTATGATAGCCAGTTTATTACCGGCGAAAGAACGCATGAAGGCTTCTACCGGACACACGCCGGTATTGAGCAGGCCATCAGTCGCGGGCTGGCGTACGCGCCTTATGCCGACGTGGTATGGTGCGAAACATCAACGCCTGATCTGGCACTGGCTCAGCATTTTGCCGAGGCCATTCATGCAGAGTTCCCGGGAAAATTGCTGGCCTATAACTGTTCACCATCGTTTAACTGGAAGAAAAATCTCGATGATAAAACCATCGCCAGTTTCCAGGACCAACTGGCCGCGATGGGCTATCAGTATCAGTTCATTACGTTAGCAGGTATCCATAGCATGTGGTTCAACATGTTCGACCTTGCTCATGCCTATGCGCAGGGAGAGGGGATGAAGCACTACGTCGACAAAGTACAGGAACCGGAATTTGCAGCCATAAGTCGCGGCTACACTTTCGCCTCGCACCAGCAGGAAGTCGGAACCGGTTATTTTGATAAAGTCACCACCATCATTCAGGGCGGCCGTTCCTCGGTCACCGCCCTCACCGGTTCTACCGAAGAACAGCAGTTTTCCTCTGCGGCACACTGATATTTATCAGGCCCGGTAAAAGCCGGGCCTTTTTCCTCCGGGAGTCGCCACTATGCGTATAGAGTTGTTGATTGCGCAGACTATTTTGCAGGGATTCGACGCACAGTATGGCCGCTTTCTCGAGGTGACATCGGGGGCACAGCAGCGCTTTGAAAATGCCGACTGGCCGGCGGTACAGGCAGCAATGAAGCAACGTATCCATTTGTATGACCACCATGTCGGGCTGGTGGTTGCCCAGCTCAGATGCATTACCGGCCCGCATTTTTATGATGCCGCGTTTCTGATCCGCGTAAAGGCGTGTTACTCCGGATTACTGCCTGATTATCCGCGGGCTGAAATAGCCGAAAGTTTCTTTAATTCAGTCTATTGCCGCATTTTCAAACATCGCGATCTGACCGCAGACAAACTTTTTATTTTCAGTGAGCAGCCTTTCCGGCGGCCGCAACATTGCGCCCGTCCTTTGTCACGTCTTTACCCGGTTCAGGGCCAGCTTGCCGGCACACTCGCAAGAGTTCTTCATGACCTGCCGGTGCGCTTACCCTGGGAGAATACGCACCGTGACGTAGATTATATTGCTACGGCATTACAACAACGTTTCCCCGCTGAGTGGCTTGCAGAGGCTGATATTGAGATTGCCACCGAGATTTTTTATCGCAATAAAGCCGCATGGATAATCGGTAAAATCAGGACCGGCACGCAGGTATTTCCTATGTTATTGCCGGTGCATCTCAGCAGTCATCAGAAGCAGTTGTTTGTTGATGCCTGTCTTACCGAAAGCAACGATGCCAGTATAGTCTTTGGCTTTGCCCGCTCGTATTTTATGGTGTATGCACCGCAGCCTGGCGCGCTGGTTGAGTGGTTACGTGAGATTCTACCGGCCAAAACCACGGCTGAGCTGTACAGCGCTATCGGTTGCCAGAAGCATGCAAAAACCGAATGTTACCGTGAACATCTGCGCTTTATGGCGCAAACCGATAAGTCTTTTATTATCGCACCCGGTGTTAAAGGAATGGTCATGCTGGTATTTACCCTGCCTGGCAGTGACCGGGTGTTCAAAGTGATAAAAGATAATTTTGCGCCGCAGAAAGAAGTGACCGAAGCACAGGTCAAAGCCTGCTATCAGTTGGTGAAAGAACATGATCGTGTCGGGCGGATGGCCGATACGCAGGAGTTTGAGCACTTTGTTCTGCCGAAGAAAAATATCAGTCCTGAACTGATGGCTGAACTACAGCGTGAAGTACCTGCCAAGATTGAAGATTTGGGAGACAGCATTGCGCTCAGGCACCTGTATATTGAACGGCGTATGACGCCGCTGAATTTATATCTGGAACAGGCCAGCACTAAGCAGCTTCATGATGTGATTGAAGAATATGGCAATGCAATTAAACAACTGGCCGCGGCTAATATCTTTCCCGGAGACATGTTGTTTAAGAATTTTGGCGTGACTCGTCATGGCCGGGTAGTATTTTATGATTACGATGAAATCTGCTACATGACCGAAGTGAATTTTCGCGATATTCCTGCGCCACGTTATCCGGAGGATGAACTGGCCAGTGAACCCTGGTACAGCATTGCGCCAGGTGATGTTTTTCCCGAGGAATTCCGGCATTTTCTTTGCAGCGACAAACGCCTTGGTCAGATGTTTGAAACGCTACACGACGACCTTTTCAGCGCCAGTTACTGGCGCGGTTTGCAGCAGAGGATCCGTGAGGGGCATGTCGAAGATGTCTTTGCTTATCGCCGTTCGCGGCGTTTTAGCCATCGTTAATAAACTGAAATCCTGCCGCATAATGGTGGGATTTCAGCATCTCTCTCAGTGTTTTCCGCCGCCGTAGGCCTGCGTGATTTCTTTCGCCGCGTGGATCACCAGAGCCCCCAGTTCAGTCACCCGGTCGTCGGTGATGCGCGAAACCGGACCCGAAATGGAAATGGCCGCATAGGCATCGTTATGCTCGTCATAGATACAGGTCGCCACACAACGCAAACCGAGCGCATGCTCTTCATCATCAAAGGCATAACCGCGTTTACGGGTATCTGCCAGCTCCTGTTTCAGGTTCGCCGGAGACGTTTTTGTTAACGGCGTATAACTGTGCAGACCGATTTTGTGCAGCAGTTTTGCCAGACGTTCTTCCGGCAGGGTTGAAAGAAACGCTTTGCCGGCACCTGACGCATGCATGGGTAATTTTCCGCCAATAGGCGCCGACATTCTCATCAGGGCATTACATTGCACCTGATCGATAATGATCGCCTGATAATCACTGTGATCCAGCACGGCCAGATTGACCGTTTCGCCGGACTCCTCCATCAGGCGGCGTAGCATCGGGTGTACCATGGCCAGTAAATTACGGCTTTGCAGGAAACTACTGCCCACGATAAAAGCGTGCGAGCCTATGGTCCACAAGCCCAAATCTCCGACCTGACGAACAAACCCCTGCTGTTGCATGGTGGTCAGAAGGCGGTGGGTGGTGGAGTTGGGTAAACCCGCTTGCTGGGCGAGATCGGTCAGCGCCACGCTGCCCTGAGCTTCGGCAATATATTCCAGCAATTTAAGGCCACGCGTCAGGGACTGAACTTGTCCGGTTGCAGCACTGCTGTTGGCGGCAGCAGCTTTAGTTTTCTTAGCACGTTTGGCCGGAGCCGATACGGACGTTGCCATGAGCCTGTTCCTTGTAAGATGCGCCAAAAGCTGGCGAAGAAAAATCATTTTTGGAATTGGTTTTCGTTTTTACAGTATGGATCGCAACGTGCCTTTACGCTCATCCGATGTGTTGCATGGCGTTTGCGGGATGTCTTCCCGAATTGAAAAAGTCTCACGTCAGCGCGGCCTTTTGGCTGAGGAAGATATGCTAGGATGTTGACCATAATTTCCGGCGCATGAATGAATAATTTGCCGGGTGTGCGTGATGGGTGATGAGGTGAAAGTGACTAATCGAGTTGAGGCGCTACATAAGCAGCTGGCACAGCGCATTTTGGTTCTGGATGGCGGCATGGGCACTATGATCCAAAGCTATCGTCTGGAAGAAGAAGATTACCGCGGTGAGCGTTTTGCTGACTGGGAAAGCGATCTTAAAGGCAATAATGATCTGCTGGTGCTCTCCAGACCTGAAGTGATCATCGAGATCCACAACGGTTATCTTGCTGCCGGTGCAGATATCCTCGAAACCAACACGTTCAACTCCACCACGATTGCAATGGCTGACTACCATATGGAATCCTTGTCGGCTGAAATTAACTATGAGGCCGCGCGGCTGGCGCGACAGTGCGCCGATGAGTGGACTGCCCGTACGCCGGATAAACCGCGTTATGTCGCCGGGGTGTTAGGCCCGACCAACCGGACGGCATCGATTTCCCCTGATGTTAACGATCCCGCATTCCGTAACGTAACTTTCGATCAGCTGGTTGACGCTTACCGGGAATCTACCCGTGCGCTGATCGAAGGAGGGGTCGATCTGATCATGATCGAAACCGTATTCGACACACTTAATGCTAAAGCCGCCACGTTCGCAGTTGAAAGCGAATTCGAAGCGATGGGTATTGTCTTGCCGGTCATGGTTTCCGGCACGATTACCGATGCCTCGGGCCGTACTTTGTCCGGCCAGACAACCGAAGCATTTTATAACTCATTACGCCATGTGAAACCGCTCACCTTTGGCCTTAACTGCGCCCTGGGGCCTGATGAATTACGTCAGTATGTGGCTGAGTTATCCCGTATTGCAGAATGTTATGTCACCGCACACCCGAACGCCGGTTTACCTAACGCCTTTGGTGAATACGATCTCGAAGCTAAAGAAATGGCTGAGCATATTGCCGAATGGGCACGCTCGGGCTTTCTGAACATCGTCGGTGGTTGCTGTGGTACCACGCCTGCGCACATTGCGGCGATGGTGAAAGCCGTGGAAGGCGTGCCGCCCCGTGCTTTGCCGACCATTCCTGTTGCCTGCCGTCTGGCAGGGCTGGAACCGCTGACCATCGATCCACAGACGCTGTTTGTGAATGTCGGTGAACGTACCAATGTGACCGGCTCCGCGCGTTTCAAGCGACTGATTAAAGAAGAAAAGTATGCGGAAGCGCTGGCTGTAGCCCGTCAGCAGGTAGAAAGTGGCGCGCAAATTATTGACATCAACATGGATGAAGGAATGCTCGACGCCGAAGCGGCGATGGTGCGTTTCCTCAGCCTGATTGCCGGTGAACCGGATATCGCCCGTGTGCCGATCATGATCGACTCCTCCAAATGGGACGTCATCGAGAAAGGCCTGAAATGCATCCAGGGCAAGGGGATTGTTAACTCCATTTCCATGAAGGAAGGCGAAGAAGCCTTCCTGCACCATGCCCGTATGGTTCGCCGCTACGGCGCAGCCGTGGTGGTCATGGCATTTGATGAAACCGGGCAAGCGGACACCCGTGCCCGCAAAATTCAAATCTGCCGCCGTGCCTATAAATTGCTGACTGAAAAGGTCGGCTTCCCGCCGGAAGATATTATTTTCGACCCGAACATCTTTGCCGTAGCGACCGGTATTGAAGAGCACAATAACTACGCCGTTGATTTCATCGAAGCCTGTGCTGATATTAAAGCACAACTGCCGCATGCGTTGATTTCCGGCGGTGTTTCCAATGTGTCCTTCTCGTTCCGCGGTAACGAACCGGTGCGTGAAGCCATTCACGCTGTCTTTCTGTATCACGCCATCCGCAACGGTATGGATATGGGTATCGTCAACGCCGGCCAGTTGGCGATTTATGATGATTTACCGGCTGAACTGCGCGACGCCGTGGAAGATGTCATCCTCAACCGTCGTCATGATGGTACTGAGCGTCTGCTCGAACTGGCCGAAAAATACCGTGGCAGCAAGGACGATGGCGAAGCGAATAAGCAGCAGGCGGAATGGCGCAGCTGGGAAGTAAAAAAACGCCTCGAATACTCGCTGGTGAAAGGCATTACCGAATTTATCGAACTGGATACTGAAGAGTGCCGTCAGCTGGCCGCGCGTCCTATCGAAGTGATCGAAGGCCCGCTGATGGATGGTATGAATGTGGTCGGTGACCTGTTTGGTGCTGGCAAAATGTTCCTGCCGCAGGTGGTGAAATCCGCGCGTGTGATGAAACAAGCGGTGGCCTATCTGGAGCCGTACATTGAAGCCAGCAAGGAAAAGGGCCAGACCAACGGCAAAATTCTTCTCGCGACGGTAAAAGGCGATGTGCATGACATTGGCAAAAACATCGTCGGTGTTGTGCTGCAATGTAATAACTACGAGATTATTGACCTCGGTGTGATGGTGCCGACTGACAAAATTCTGAAAACTGCCATTGAAGAAAACGTCGATATTATCGGGCTTTCCGGGCTTATCACCCCGTCGCTGGATGAAATGGTCAACGTGGCAAAAGAAATGGAACGCCGTGGTTTCACCATGCCGTTGCTGATTGGCGGCGCAACCACATCGAAAGCGCACACAGCGGTGAAAATAGAACAAAATTACAGTGGTGCGACCTGCTATGTGCAAAACGCTTCACGCTCCGTGGGCGTCGTCTCTGCGTTGTTGTCCAATGATCAGCGCGATGCGTTTATCGGACGAACGCGTAAAGAGTATGAAACCGTACGTATCCAGCATGGTCGTAAAAAACCGCGCACGCCGCCGGTGAGTCTGGCAGTGGCCCGCGACAACGCGACTTTTATCGATTGGGAAACTTACACGCCGCCGGTGGCTCACCGTCTGGGCATCCAGAAAGTGGAAGCCAGCATTGAAACATTGCGTAATTACATCGACTGGACGCCGTTCTTTATGACCTGGTCGCTGGCGGGCAAATATCCGCGCATTCTTGAAGATGAAGTTGTCGGCGAGGAAGCGAAGCGCCTGTTCAGGGATGCCAACGATTTGCTGGATAAACTCTCCGCTGAAAAATTACTGAATCCGCGTGGTGTAGTGGGACTGTTCCCGGCAAACCGCACGGGCGATGATATCGAAATCTACAGCGACGAACGCCGTCAGGATGTGCTGGTGGTCAGCCATCATCTGCGTCAGCAAACGGAAAAAACCGATTTCGCCAACTACTGTCTGGCTGACTTTGTTGCGCCGAAATCCAGTGGCAAAAAAGATTACATGGGGGCATTTGCCGTAACCGGCGGGCTTGAGGAAGATGCGCTGGCCGAGGCGTATGACAAGCAGCATGATGATTACAATAAAATCATGATCAAGGCTCTGGCAGACCGTCTGGCAGAAGCGTTCGCAGAGTACCTGCACGAGAAGGTACGTAAAGTGTACTGGGGTTTTGCGCCGACAGAAAACCTGAGCAATGAAGAACTGATCCGCGAAAATTATCAGGGAATACGCCCGGCACCCGGTTACCCGGCCTGTCCTGAACATACTGAAAAAGGGCAAATCTGGAAGCTGCTGGATGTCGAAGCCAATACCGGTATGCAACTGACCGAGTCCTTTGCCATGTGGCCGGGGGCAGCTGTATCCGGCTGGTATTTCAGCCATCCTGACAGTAAATACTTCGCTGTGGCGCAGATCCAGCGTGATCAGGTTGAAGATTATGCAGCGCGTAAAAACATGCCGGTCGCAGAAGTGGAAAGATGGTTAGCCCCTAATCTGGGTTACGATGCCGACTAATAATATAAATGCCCGTTAACGGGCATTTATTTCCCCTTGATTTCCTTACGAATTCAGCTCACTTCCACATCAATGTGCAGTGCGTCATAGCGCCAGTATTCTAAATCGCAGTCGATGACCCGGTCGTGCTGGTCACGGTTGGTTCGCGTGATAAACAGTGCAGGGCTGCCGGGTGCCACTCTCAACGCATGCGAGGCTTCTTCACTCAGCAACGTAGGTACCATATCAAATCGTACGCGTCCGTAATGAATGTCGTAGCGCAGCGCATACAGATCGGTCAGCGATGATGTGAGATCAGCGCTGAGAATATCCTGAAAATACAGCGGATTAAGGTAGTGCTCGACATACAGTACCGGACGGCTATCGATATAACGCAACCGTCTTATGCAAATCACCTCACTCTCTGCCGGCACTAATAACTTCTGACACACCGTATCACTGGCAAGACAGTGCTTCGCATCGATCACTTCGGTTTTTGCGCTGCGTCCCTGATCTTTCGCCATCGCGTGAAAATGACTTCTTTGCAGCGGGTTATAAATAATGCGCGGTGGGGAAACAAACCAGCCCCGGCGCACTTCCCGGTAAATCAGACCCTGTGCCTCAAGCTGGCTCAATGCTTCCCGTAATGTGATACGGGTGGTGGAAAACTGTTCACTCAACGCGCGCTCAGAAGGCAGCCTTCCCTCTGCAGAAAATGCCCCGGCTGCAATACTTTCGCTCAATGCCTTGCAGATAACGGCAAGGGTGGTCTGCGATTCACTCATCGGTTAGCAAGCCTCATTTCAGTGCGTTTTTGCACCAATCTGACTCTGCATCGTGTCAATAATGTGCGCCCGTTAACAGCGATCAGCTTAAAACTGCTGCTTTTTCGCGCTGACATATAATTATCACAATTGAGCGTTAGATTGGCTTGGTTCTTGCTGGACTAGACCAGCACTTCACACACTATCATCTGGAGCATCCGTTATGAAACAGTTGTTCGCTTCTGTGTTAACCAGCGCGCTTGTCCTCTCCGCTTCACCGGCATTTGCCGCTGAGCCTCCTGCTGCACTCCTCAAAGCGGCACAAGCCGAAGGAACGGTAAACAGTGTCGGTATGCCTGATGACTGGGCGAACTGGAAAGGAACATGGAGTGATCTGAGCACTAAATATGGTCTGAAACACAGTGATACCGATATGAGTTCCGCCCAGGAAATCGCCAAATTCCTGGCAGAGAAGGACAATGCCAGTGCTGATATTGGTGACGTGGGCGCTGCTTTCGGACCGGTTGCTGTGCAAAAAGGCGTGACCCAGCCTTATAAACCGACAACCTGGGATCAGGTACCCGACTGGGCAAAAGATAAAGACGGTATGTGGGCGCTCGCTTACACCGGTACTATCGCCTTCATCATTGATAAATCGCAGGTTAAAGATGAGCCACACAGCTGGGCTGATCTGCTCAACAGCAAATACAAAGTGACTATTGGTGATGTGAGCACCGCAGCGCAGGCGGCAAACGGCGTGCTGGCGGCAACTTACGCGATGGGTGGGAATGAAAAGGATCTAAAACCAGGTCTGGAATATTTCGGCAAACTGGCGAAAGCAGGACGTCTGAGTCTGACGAACCCGGTGATCGCTTCTCTGGAGAAAGGTGAGGTGCAGGTTGGCGTCGTCTGGGACTTCAACGGGCTGAGCTATCGCGACAAAATCGACAGAACCCGCTTCGATGTGGTGATCCCATCGGATGGCACTATCACGTCCGGCTACACCACCATCATCAACAAATTCGCCAAACACCCAAATGCGGCAAAACTGGCACGTGAATACATCTTCTCTGATGCTGGCCAGATCAATTTAGCACAAGGTTATGCCCGCCCGATCCGTGCTGACCACATCACTCTGCCAGACGATGTAAAAGCCAAACTGCTGCCATCCAGTGAATACAAAAATGCACATCCGATTGCCGATCCGGCTGCCTGGGACAAGAGCGCGAAAACCTTGCCGCGCCTGTGGCAGGAAAACGTCATGATCAACATGCAGCAATAAATTCCTAAAAATAAGAAGAACCGGGCAGCGAAAGCATTGGTTAATGACAACACCTGTAAGAAATGAAAGGCATACATGTAATGAAAAGCATTCTGGTAGTTCTCGACGGCCTGAATTATCAGGTCGGCAACGACACAATGGGTTATTTACAGGCGCAGTGTGCCGCAGGACGTGGCCGCTTGTATCAACTGGAATGCGAATTGCCTTCGCTGTCCCGACCGCTTTATGAATGCATTCTCACCGGCATCACGCCGGTGGAGAGTGGCATCGTTCATAACCATGTTGACCGGTTATCGACACAACGCAGTATTTTTCACTATGCCCGCGACGCCGGTCTGACGACGGCTGCGGCGGCTTATCACTGGGTCAGCGAGCTGTACAACCGCACACCATTTGACCCGCCGCGTGATCGTCACACCAGTGATGAATCGCTGGCTATCCAGCACGGTCATTTCTATTACGACGACAGTTATCCTGATTCGCATTTGTTCGATGATGCCGAAAGCCTGCGACGTCGTCATGATCCCGACTTCCTGCTGATCCATCCGATGAACATTGATGATGCCGGGCATAAATTCGGCCTGTCGACACCGCAATATCGTAACAAAGCACGGATCGCAGACGGCATCCTGTCACGCTATCTGGGTGACTGGCTGGATGCCGGTTATCAGGTGATCGTGACCGCGGATCACGGCATGAATGATGACCGCAGTCACGGCGGGATTTTGCCGGAGGAGCGTCAGGTGCCGCTGTTCGTTTTTGGCAGTGCGTTCAGCTTCAAAGAGGCCGCACCGTTGCAGACCGAGTTGTGCGGAACCGTTTGTCAGATCCTTAATATTGCCCACGATAAGCCACATTGCTCGGCATTACTGGCCTGAATCCCGTCACTTTTAGAGGATACCCGATGAAAGCTAAGTGGATTGCGGCGTTGTTTATGCTGCCATTTCTGGTGTTTTTCATCGCTTTTCAGCTGGCGCCGCTGGCATGGATTGCGGTGAGCAGTTTTTACAGTGAGACGTATGAAGCCTGGGGACTGGGCAATTACACCGATATTCTGACATCACCGTTCTATTTACAGGCTATGCGTTTCTCGCTGGATATTTCCATCTGGTCGAGTTTATACGGCTTGCTTATCGCGTTGGTGGGCAGTTACTCACTTCGCCAGTTAGGCCCGACAAAGCTGCACGATTTTGTCATGTCGTTCACTAACATGACCAGCAACTTTGCCGGGGTGCCGCTGGCCTTCGCCTTCGTGATCCTGCTTGGCCTGAATGGTTGCCTGACGCTGCTGTTGAAAAAATATGGCCTGATGGAACACTTCGACCTCTATTCGAAAGACGGGCTTATTGTCCTCTATACCTATTTTCAGATCCCGCTCGGCGTGTTGCTGATGTATCCGGCATTTGATGCGCTGCGGGAGGACTGGCGCGAGTCAGCAGCCTTGCTGGGCGCGGGACGCTGGCGTTACTGGCGTCATATTGGTATTCCGGTGCTGTTCCCGGCCTTGCTCGGTACCTTCGTGATTTTGCTCGCCAATGCCCTTGGCGCGTATGCCACGGTGTATGCGCTGACCACCGGTAACTTTAACGTGGTGCCGGTGCGTATCGCGGCGTTGGTCTCGGGGGATATTTCTCTCGATCCGAACATGGGCAGCGCGCTGGCGATGTTGCTGGTGGTGCTGATGGCCTTTATCACGCTGATCCATCAGTGGTTATTGCGTAAAAGTTATCTCAGTCAGCGCAGCTGACGGGCAAAAAAAGGAACGTAAAATGTCGCGCTCTGAAGCGATTTACCACCGTGTGGTGATCTGGATTTTACTGATTGTCCTGATGTTGCCGCTGCTGGCGACGCTGGTCTATGCGCTGGTGCTGGAATGGGGTGCCACTATATTGCCGAGCGGCTTTACGCTCAAATGGCTGGTGGAATTGTGGAGTGATCCGCGTTTCCTGATTGCGCTCTGGCACTCGCTGCTGGTGTGTTTTGGCACACTTTTCCTCTCGCTGGTGCTGATCCTGCCACTCATGTTTGTGATTGCTTACTATTTTCCAAAGCTTGATGCGCTGATGAATATCCTGATCTTACTGCCGTTCGCCGTGCCACCCGTGGTGTCGTCGGTCGGTCTGATGCAACTCTATTCCGCTGAACCGCTGGCGCTGACCGGCACGCCGTGGATCCTGATCGGTTGTTACTTCACCATCGCGCTGCCGTTTATCTATCGCGCCATCTCCAACAACATGCAGGCGATCAACCTGCGTGACCTGATGGATGCGGCGCACCTGCTCGGGGCCAGCACCTGGAAAGCGGCACTGCTGGTGGTTTTACCGAACTTACGTAAAGGCGGAATGATTGCCGTCCTGCTGTCGTTTTCCTTCCTGATCGGGGAATTTGTATTCGCTAACCTGCTGGCAGGCAGCCGTTATGAAACGGTTCAGGTTTACCTCTATAACATGCGCAATGGCAGCGGCCATTTTACCAGCGCACTGGTCATCTCCTATTTCATGGTCGTCCTGATTTTCACCTGGGTGGCGAACATCCTGAACAAAGGAAAGCGCTGATTATGTCGTATTTACAGGTTACTCAACTCAATAAGTCTTACGGCCCGACGCAAATTTTCAACAACATCGATTTTTCAGCACAAGAGGGTGAATTCGTCACGCTACTGGGACCCAGCGGTTGTGGGAAATCCACACTGCTTCGCTGTCTCGCAGGGCTGACGTCGGTGGACAGCGGAAAAATTCTGATACAGGGGCAGGATATTGTGCCGTTGCCGCCGCAGCAGCGCGGTATAGGTATGGTCTTCCAGAGTTACGCGTTGTTCCCGAATATGACCGTGGAAGCTAATGTCGCATTCGGCCTGAAAATGCAAAAGATACCGGCTTCCGAGTTGCATCGCCGCGTCGGTGAAGTGCTGGAACTGGTGGAAATGAACGACTATGCCAAACGTTATCCGCATCAGCTTTCCGGTGGCCAATGTCAGCGTGTGGCGCTGGCGCGTTCACTGGTCACACAGCCGCGTCTGTTGTTGCTTGATGAACCGCTTTCCGCGCTCGATGCCCGTATCCGTAAGCATTTGCGTGAGCAAATCCGCCGTATTCAGCGTGAAATGAACCTGACGGCGATTTTCGTGACACACGATCAGGAAGAAGCGCTGACCATGTCCGATCGGATTGTGCTGATGAACAAAGGACAAATCGTCCAAAATGCTGACGCCGAAACCCTGTATACTGAACCGGTGGATGCGTTCGCCGCAGGCTTTATCGGCAGTTACAATCTGTTAAGCCCTGAACAGGCGATGGCGCTGACCGGCATACGTTATACCGGTCGCGTCGCCATCCGGCCGGAGTCGGTCACGATGTGTGAACTGACTGAAGGCATTCCGGCTAAAATTATCAGCCACAGCCTGCTCGGTAACGTCGTGCGTTATCGCATTTTAGCGCACGGCGTTGAGCTTTCTGTGGATGTCTTAAACCGCTCTGTGGCCTCACTTCGTGCCGATGGCAGCGATATTGGTCTACAGTTAGATCTTGTTACGTTACGGGAAGTTGCATGAAACTGGCGCTGTTTGATCTCGATGAAACCCTGATTAGCGGCGACTGTTCGAGTTTGTGGTCAGCCTATATGGTGGCCAATGGCTGGGTGGCCGATGAACAGGCTTTCCTGCAACAAGATGCCGCACTGATGCAGCAATACGCTGCCGGCCAGATGGATATGCAGGAGTACATGCGTTGTACTTTGGTGCCGCTGTCCGGCCGCCGTCAACGTGATGTCGCGGCAATGGTCGCGAATTATATTCAGGATGTGATTGCCCCGCGTGTTTACGCGCAGGCGCGTGAGTGTCTGGCTGCTCACCGCGCACAGGGCGACCGGACGGTGATTATTTCCGCGTCCGGTGAACATCTGGTGCAGCCAATTGCCCGTTTCCTTGGTGTTGATGAAACGCTGGCGATTGGTGTTGAAATCAAAGAAGGGCGCTTTACCGGCGCCACACAGGGGACGATGACTTACCGCGAAGGCAAAGTTTCGCGGTTACTTGAACTCATCAATCAGGACGAATCCCTGTTGCAATCAGCCAGTTTTTATTCGGATTCCCATAATGATCTGCCGTTGCTGACCCGCGTTGGGCAGCCTGTGGTGGTGAATCCGGACGCCATCCTGCTCCAGCACGCCCGGCAGGCAGGATGGCCGGTCTATGCCTGGCGTTAATGGAGCTGTTTTTTCGTGTTAACCCTTTTGCATCTGTTGTCTGCTATTTCTCTGCTCGTATGGGGTACGCACATCGTGCGTACCGGCATCATGCGCGTCTTTGGCGCCAATCTGCGCCGTGTTCTGAGTAACAGTGTCGAGAAAAAACCGCTGGCGTTTGTGGCGGGGATTGGCGTAACTGCGCTGGTGCAAAGCAGTAATGCTACCGCGCTGCTGGTCACGTCGTTTGTATCGCAGGGGCTGGTGGCACTGGCGCCGGCACTGGTGATTATTCTCGGTGCAGATGTCGGGACCGCCGTGATGGCGCGTATCCTGACTTTCGATCTCTCCTGGCTTTCTCCGCTGCTGATTTTCGTCGGTGTTGCATTCTTCCTCAGCCGTAAACAAACCCGCGCGGGGCAAATGGGCCGCGTCGGTATCGGACTGGGTCTGATTTTACTGGCGCTGGAACTGATTGTGGGCGCAGCAACACCGATCATGCAGGCCTCCGGCGTGAAAGTTTTATTCTCCTCACTGACGGGTGATGTACTGCTCGATGCTCTGACCGGCGCAGTGTTTGCCATCATCAGTTATTCCAGTCTGGCTGCTGTGTTGCTGACCGCAACCCTTGCCGCAACCGGCGTGATTTCGCTTAAAGTATCGCTGTGTCTGGTCATCGGTGCCAATCTTGGCAGCGGGCTGCTGGCGATGATTAACGCCAGTAAAATGAACGCTGCCGGTCGCCGGGTCGCGCTCGGCAGCACGTTGTTTAAACTGATTGGTTTAGTGATTGTGCTGCCGTTTGTCGGACCGTTGTCGACCCAACTGGCGCGGCTTGGGATCCCGGATGAGGAACTGGTGATTTATTTTCACATGTTCTACAACCTGATCCGTTGTCTGGCAATGGTGCCGCTGACTGCGCCGATGGCGAAGATTTGCCAGATGATGATTGCCGATGTGCCGGAAGATGATCCGCGTCTGCGCCCGCGTCATCTTGACGTCAGCGCGATAGATACACCGACGCTGGCGCTGGCCAATGCCGCCCGCGAGACTTTGCGCATGGGCGACGTGGTCGAACATATGCTGATCCTCAACCGGGAAGTGATGCACGGTAAACTGGCGCAGGATCGCGAAGTGCGGCGTCTCGACGATGACGTTGATGTGTTGTACACCGCCATCAAACTGTATCTGGCGCAAATCAATAAAGAAGGGTTGGGCGAAGATGACTCCCGCCGCTGGGCAGAAATTATCGAAATGGCGCTCAACCTCGAACAGGCCGGTGACATTATCGAACGTATGACCGGCGATATCACCGCCAAATCCCACGCTACGCGCCGCGCGTTCTCGCCGGAAGGCTTGGTGGAACTGGATGCCTTACATGAAAAATTACAAGATAATCTGCGTCTGAGTTTGGGGGTATTCCTGTCAAACGATCTCACCAGCGCACGCCGTCTGCGACGTTCCAAACACCGCTTCCGCATTCTTGACCGCCGTTACGCGCATGCCCATGTTGATCGCTTGCATCAGCATAATGTGCAGAGTATTGAAACCAGTTCGCTCCACCTCGGGTTACTGGGAGATATGAAACGTCTGAACTCACTGTTCTGTGCGGTGGCGTATAACGTGCTGGATCAGGATGAGCAGGAAGACGAGCAGCGCGAACCGAATGATGATGCGCAACGGGTGTAGTACGAATAAAAACGGGCGCTGAGGAAGGCGCCCGTTTCTTTTTGCTGTTTTTTTACGGTCTGGACATCAGTCTTTTTTGACCGGTTTGCCGGACCAGTAACCGGCCAGTAAAGAACCTGAAAGATTATGCCAGACCGAGAACAATGCACCCGGCAGTGCGGCCAGCGGGGTGAAATAGATTTTCCCCAGCGTCGCGGCTAAGCCTGAGTTCTGCATCCCGACTTCCATCGCCAGCGTGCGGCAGGTGGTTTCGTCAAAGCCAAACAGTTTTCCACCCCAGTAACCGCTCAGTAAACCAATGCCGTTGTGCAGAATAACCGCCACAATCACGATCAGTCCCACAGAACCGATAAAGCCCTGACTGCCCGCCACGACGGCGCTGATAATGGCGATAATGCACACCATTGAGAAAAGCGGCAGCAGCGGTTCGATGCGTTTTACGGTTTTCGTGAACAGATGATGAATAATCAGACCGGCTAAAATCGGGATGACGACGATTTGCAAAATGCTCAACAGCATGCCTTCCACATCGACCTTGATGTGCGTATCAACATACAGACGTGTTAGCAATGGCGTGGCGAAAACGCCAACCAGCGTGGAAACCGCAGAAATCGTCACGGAAAGCGCGACGTCGCCTTTCGCCAGATAAATCATGACATTAGAAGCAGTTCCGCTGGCCACGCTGCCAACCAGAATCATCCCCGCCGATAAATCTGCGGGCATATGGAACAGCTTTGCCAGTACCCATGCCGCCAGCGGCATGACCAGATAATGCAGGAAAGTAGCGGCAGCAACCGGGCCGGGCCGGGAAAGTACGCGTTTGAAATCACCGAATTCGAGAGTGACGCCCATCGCGAACATGATCAGCATCAGCAGGGTAGAAACGTGCGGGCCGATCGGCGTAAACGTGCCGGGCGAATAGTAGGCCGCGACGGATAACAGCACGGCCCACAACGGGAACAGGCGGGTTATTATGGCTAACATTGAGGATGATCCTTGTCTTTGTTGTTTTGCAAAAGTACAGACAAAAAAAAGACCGGGCACGTGGCCCGGTCTTCTCAGATACCGCGCCCGTCCTTATTCGAATAGGTTGCGGTGTAGAGTTTTAACAACCTGATCGGCATCGTTGCCCGGCACCAGGAAGCATAAATTGTAGCTACTTGCGCCGTAGCAAATCATGCGGATATTGAACGGATCCAGTACGCCGAAGACTTCTTTGCCGACGCCACAGGCCTGTGACAGTTTGTTACCGATAATCGCGATCAGTGCCAGATTTTCTTCGACTTCCACGCGGCACAGTGAGGATAATTCTGTCAGCAGCGAGGTGGTCAGCAGGCTGTCACCCGAGGATGTGGAACCGGTGGTATCCAGCGTCAGTGCGACGCTGACTTCGGACGTTGTGATCAGATCAACAGAGATGCTGTGACGAGCCAGAGTGCCAAACACTTCGGCGAGGAAACCGCGTGAATGGAGCATGCTCAGGCTGTGCAGCGTGACCAGCGTTTGTCTGCGGCGCAGGGCTATCGCGCGGAACAGCGGCGGATTATCGCTGGTATCACACACCAGGGTGCCACCGCCTGACGGGTCCTTGCTCGAGCCTACAAACACCGGAATACCGCGGCGCACCGCTGGCAGCAGCGTTGCAGGATGCAGAACTTTCGCACCAAAAGTCGCCATTTCAGCCGCTTCTTCAAATGCGATACGGTCAATACGTTTTGCCGCCGGCACCAGACGTGGATCGGTAGTATAAATCCCCGGTACGTCCGTCCAGATATCCACCCGGGAAACGCTCAGCGCTTCGCCTAACAATGCGGCGGTATAATCGCTGCCACCACGGCCAAGTGTCGTGGTACGCCCTTTGCCTTCAGAACCGATAAAACCTTGTGTGATCACAAGAGCGTCCTGCAAGCGCGGTTGCAACTGCTGAACGGTTAACTCGTTTAATGCCTGAGTATCTGGCTCCGCCCGGCCAAAGCGATCATTGGTGCGCATAATTTTACGCACGTCGAACCATTCCACCGGCACGTTACGCTGGCGAATGATTTCAACAAACAGCAGAGTAGACATCAGTTCGCCATGGCTCACCAGTTCGTCAGTCAGCGCGGTAGATGTCGCCAGGCTCGCCGCTTCTGACAACATAGCGATATTTTCCAGCATGCGGCCGATTTCTTCGCGGATCACTGTCGGATTATCGAGGCGGTCGATGATGGCGCTCTGGATGCGCCGAATTTCATCAAGCAGGAACACCCGTCGTTCGGTTTCTTTACCTTCGGCCAGCTCGACTAATAAATTGGTGACGCCCGCAGAGGCGGAGAGGACAACCAGACGTACTTCAGGACGCGACAGCACGATATCCGCGCTGCGGTTCATTGCGTCGAAATCCGCCACGCTGGTACCGCCGAATTTGGCGACGATGACATTACCCAAAGGCTGCTGACTGGCGTTGCGGGATACTGCGTGATTCATGTAAAACCTCGTGTCCGGGTCGTCATACCATGACGGCCATCGATTCCATAAGAATTGGCACAAAGGGAAGAGCGGGAAACGGGAGCAGGCGTAGAGATACTACGATACACCCAGAAGCGCCCCACCTAGCCGACACCCTTTCGGGGTGTTCCGGTGACAACCCAGGGGATTCAGCCCCTGTAGTCGATCGTTCGCCTGCCGCGGGCTTATGATCTCGGCGCCGCTCCCCCTGATGTATCTTCGTAGGATTTCGGCTCCTCCGATACACTGCCTGGGCGACGCGCCTCTTCTGGCTCGCGCACCGAGCGCGCGAGTTAGGCGCTTAGGAATAGCCGTTTATCGCCCGTCTGTCAACGGTCAGGCAGCGCATGCGCTACATTTTGAGCGATTCTCATCTAATATTGTTCTCTGTCATTGTGATTAAGCAGATCTGACCTATCGCAAGAAAAGGCATCTCTTCCCGGGAACTTCAGGCTACAATCGGGACAGTTACCTCATATTTATTCTCAGCCTAAGAGCATTGCTATGAAAAATATCAATCCAACTCAGACCGCTGCCTGGCAAGCCCTGCAGCAGCATTTCGACAAGATGAAAGATGTGCAGATTAGCCATCTGTTTGCTGAAGATGGTGATCGTTTCTCCAAATTCTCTGCCACGTTTGAAGACCAGATGCTGGTCGATTTCTCTAAAAACCGTATCACTGCAGAGACGCTCGATAAACTGCAGACGCTGGCGAAAGAGACTGACCTTCAGGGCGCAATCAAATCGATGTTCTCTGGCGAGAAGATCAACCGCACCGAAGACCGTGCTGTTCTGCACGTAGCCCTGCGTAACCGCAGCAACACACCAATCATCGTGGACGGCAAAGATGTTATGCCGGAAGTGAACGCAGTTCTGGCGAAAATTAAAGGTTTCACCGGGCGCGTTATCGGTGGCGAGTGGAAAGGGTATACCGGCAAAGCCATCACTGATGTGGTGAACATCGGGATCGGCGGTTCAGACCTCGGTCCGTTCATGGTGACTGAAGCACTGCGTCCGTACAAAAATCATCTGAATATGCATTTCGTCTCCAACGTAGATGGCACGCATATCGCTGAAACGCTGAAAGATTTGTCTCCGGAAACCACGCTGTTCCTGGTGGCATCAAAAACCTTCACCACACAGGAAACCATGACCAACGCCCACAGCGCGCGTGACTGGTTCCTGGAAACTGCCGGCGACAACAAACACGTGGCGAAACACTTCGCTGCGCTGTCTACCAACGGTAAAGCAGTGAGCGAGTTTGGTATCGATACCGACAACATGTTCGAATTCTGGGACTGGGTCGGCGGTCGTTACTCTCTGTGGTCAGCAATCGGTCTGTCTATCGCGTTGTCTGTTGGGTTCGATAACTTCGAACAATTGCTGAGCGGTGCTCATGCAATGGACAAACACTTCGCGAATACGCCGGCTGAGAAAAACCTGCCGGTGCTGCTGGCACTGATCGGCATCTGGTATAACGATTTCTACGGCACTGAAACCGAAGCTATCCTGCCATACGACCAGTACATGCACCGTTTTGCCGCTTACTTCCAGCAAGGCAACATGGAATCTAACGGTAAGTTCGTTGACCGTAACGGTAATCCGGTGGATTACCAGACGGGCCCGATCATCTGGGGTGAGCCGGGCACTAACGGCCAGCATGCGTTTTATCAGCTGATTCACCAGGGGACTAAAATCATCCCTTGTGACTTCATTGCGCCAGCCATCAGCCATAACCCGCTGAGCGATCACCACGCGAAACTGCTGTCTAACTTCTTCGCCCAGACGGAAGCGCTGGCATTCGGTAAATCTCTGGACGTTGTCGAGAAAGAATTCGCCGATCAGGGCAAAAAACCGGAAGACGTGAAACACGTTGCGCCGTTCAAAGTGTTCGAAGGGAACCGTCCGACCAACTCCATCCTGCTGCGTGAAATCACGCCTTACAGCCTGGGTGCGTTGATCGCGATGTACGAACACAAAATCTTTACTCAGGGCGTGATCCTCAACATCTACACTTTCGACCAATGGGGTGTAGAACTGGGCAAACAGCTGGCAAACCGTATCCTGCCAGAACTGGAAGATGACAAAGACGTGACCGGGCATGACAGTTCGACTAACGGTCTGATCAACCGCTTCAAAAACTGGCGCTAATACCCGTTATCTTTCGCGCTGCCCCGGCATTGGCTGCCTTCATGAACCCCGGTCACATACTTGTGTATGCTCCCGGGGATTCATTCAGTTGCCGCCTGGATGCAACACGAATGATTTAGGGCATTAAGGTTTTTATACGTCAAAATAAAAGGGTTAGCCTTCACCGGCTGGCCCTTTTTTAATGGCGCTTTTCCTGTGCTGACTCTGTGGTATTCTGCGGGTATTAATAACAAAAGTGGGATGTAGATCACATGGCAGGATCAAAGCGGGCATTAATGATATCCGTCATTATGCAGCGAATTTTGAATATATTCTTATTAGGACTGGCCGCAATCCTGATGATTTTTATCGGGCGTGAAACCTACCACTTAGCAATGGTGCTGTTCGTGAATAACGATCAGTCGTCCTCGTATCTGCTCATCGAGGGGATTGTGATTTACTTCCTCTATTTTGAGTTTATTGCCCTGATAATTAAATATTTTTCATCGGGCTATCATTTCCCTTTACGCTATTTTATTTACATCGGTATCACCGCGATCATCCGTTTGATCATCGTTGATCACAAAAGTCCTTACGACACATTGGTTTACGCCTGCGCCATCCTGGTGCTGGTTGTGACGCTGTTCCTGGCCAATGGCGAACGTCTGCGTCGCGAATAAATGAGGCAATTACTGCCTCGCATTCATACGCTAGAATGTGAGGCAGATAATTCATTGGAGGTATGAACACCTTCATTACGGAGCCATTGATGTCTGATTCCCATTCCACCGAAAAATCCCCGATCCACTGGTTTGACGATCCTTCGCAGGTGCCTGCGGATGTGGCTGACTGGCTGATGGAAATGGGATCCATGACCCGCCGGTTTGAAAAACAGGGTGTGACCGTCACCGTGAAACCGCAAAACGAATGTTTTGTCAGCCGCGAAGAACTGGGTGAAAGCGAGGCGCAGCAGTTGCCGGAAAGCGCCCGTTACTGGATCCGGGAAATCGTATTGTTTGGTGACGCACAACCGTGGCTGCTGGGGCGCACGGTCATTCCTGAAGAAACACTGACCGGGCCAGATCTGGCGCTGGTCGATTTAGGGACTGTGCCGCTGGGCCGCTACCTGTTCAGTGGCAATAATCTGTCCCGTGATTATATCCATCTGGGTCAATTACACAGTGAGCAGGGCGAGTTATGGGCACGCCGTTCCCGCCTGCGCTTGTCTGACAAGCCGCTGTTGTTGACCGAAATTTTCCTACCGGACTCACCGGTTCATCGTCCGCAAAGCCAGGCGGAGCAGGAATGAGTCAGACTAACCAAGCAGGAGAACAAAGAGTGTCAGGAAGTATGACTCAGGGCACATGGCGTGATTACTGCCGCCTGATGCGTATTGATAAGCCGATCGGCTCATTGTTGCTGTTGTGGCCAACGTTATGGGCGCTGTGGGTAGCCGGTGGCGGAATGCCCTCTGCGAAGATTTTGCTGGTCTTCGTGCTGGGCGTGTTTTTCATGCGTGCCGCCGGTTGCGTAGTGAATGACTACGCCGATCGCAAATTTGATGGTCATGTAAAACGTACCGCTCAACGGCCATTGCCGAGCGGGGCGATCACTGGCAAGCAGGCGAAAATATTATTCGTCGGACTGGTGCTGGTGTCATTCCTGCTGGTTCTGCTGCTTAACCGCATGACCATTTTACTGTCTCTGGCCGGACTGGCGCTGGCATGGATTTACCCATTCATGAAGCGCGTCAGTCATCTGCCTCAGGTCGTTTTAGGCGCAGCGTTTGGCTGGGCTATCCCGATGGCTTATGCGGCGGTGAGCGAAAGTGTGCCGCTCAGTTGCTGGTTAATGTTCGTGGCAAATATCTGCTGGACGGTGGCTTACGATACGCAATACGCGATGGTCGATCGTGACGATGATGTGAAAATCGGCGTGAAATCGACAGCGATTCTGTTTGGACGTTTTGACACGCTGATCATCGGCCTGCTGCAACTGGCAACGCTGGTTCTGATGGGCATTGTCGGCCATCTTTCCCAGCTCGGTGCACCGTTTTACTGGTCGCTGCTGCTGGCTGCTGCGCTGTTTGTACATCAGCAGAAGCTGATTGCCAAACGTGAACGTGATGCCTGTTTCCTGGCTTTCCGCCAGAACAATTATGTCGGGCTGGTGCTGTTCCTCGGCATTCTGATGAGCCTGTCAGGGTTCACGTTGTAAATATTCCTGAACTGATTCAACGCCCATAAAAAAACGCCCGGCCTCCGTAAAGAGTCCGGGCGTTTTTATGCAGCCAGCACTGGCTGGCGCTAATGGCGGTTAATGATTGGTATCGCGCACATCCAGCTTCGGCTCCGCCGGAGGCGCAGTCGGTTGCGGCAAATCAGACGGCATACCCGCACTCTCAATGGTCAGCTTGATGTCTGATGTCATCAGATCACTGAGCATGAGATAAATTTCACGTGTTTGTTCCTGAATGGCATCACCGCTGTCACTGATATAGCCTTCAGCGCGAAGTGTACCGACCAGCGTCGAGAAAACGGCTTTATCGAAGAATTCAGGGGCATTGATACCGTGCAGTACGGACAAACGCTGCGCCATAATCCGGCTCTCTTTCTCCAGCGCACCACGGTTGATACTTGGGTTATTGGTGAGCAGGGAGAAGGTAATCGCGTAGCGTTGCAGCGTTTCAC
This sequence comes from Rahnella sp. RFA10(1/100), assembly GCF_004195115.1. NCBI lineage: Bacteria > Pseudomonadati > Pseudomonadota > Gammaproteobacteria > Enterobacterales > Yersiniaceae > Rahnella > Rahnella sp. RFA10(1/100). The sequence continues at coordinate 254,537 of NZ_SEWR01000007.1, read as the reverse complement.
GTACACCGGCCGCCAGCAGTTGCAGGGTACGGATCCGCGCCGGATTAAGGGTCAGTTCATCATCTTCAAGATGAATGATTTGCTGGCGTGCCAGTTCCAGCGTCAAAACATCCAATACCTGTGGCAGCTCAGACGTCTCGAAATGCATAAACAATTCGGCTTTGAGCATCGGATAAATCAGTTCGACCTGACGCAGTAATTCCGCGCGGCTGACCTGACGGTGATGCATCACAATGCTTGAAATCAGCGACGGCAACACCAGCATATGATGGATGTTGTTGCGGTAGTACGTCATCAGAACGGCCTGTTCGCGCGGCAGTACGATGATGTCGCCAATGTTGTCTTTCTCAACCTGGAACTTGTTCATGTTCAGCGCGTGATCGAGCAACTGATCGGCAGTCAGATCCGGCACCGTTGAATCCGCGTTGTAAGGTACGTTACGCAATAATTGCAGGTAGCAGTCGATTTGCTCGGTCAGTTGTTCACGGGTCAGTGAACGCTGGCGTGAGGCCAGCAGCGCGGTACAACACAAGTTCATAGCATTGGCTGCTGCTGAATTGTTGATACGCACCATGATCTGTTCTGCTAAGTCCTGTACCGTTGGCGTCAGCCAGCTAGGACGTTGTGCTTCGATCGGGTCGATGGCTTCACGCCAGGTCGGCACATTCTGGTTCAGGTAAGTGGTCAGATGCAGCGGTTCACCAAAGTTCACATATCCCTGGCCAAGGTTGCGCAGCTTGCGCAAGCCGTTAAGCATTTGCGTCAGGCTTTCTTTCTCTTTGGTCGCACCGCGCAATTCTTTGGCGTACGTACCGACTTCCATGACGTGCTCATAACCGATGTAAATTGGCACCAGCGTGATCGGGCGTGAACCACCGCGCAACATGGCCTGAATAGTCATGGCCAGCGTACCGGTTTTCGGCTCCAGCAGGCGTCCGGTTCGCGAACGCCCCCCTTCCACAAAGTATTCCACCGAATAACCACGGCTGAATAGTTCGCCCAGATATTCACGGAACACCGTTGAATAGAGCTTGTTTCCTTTGAAGGTTCGACGAATAAAGAACGCGCCCAGACGGCGGAAAATCGGGCCAGCTGGCCAGAAATTCAGGTTGATGCCAGCGGCAATATGCGGCGGTACCAGCCCCTGATGATAGAGCACGTAAGACAGAAGCAGATAGTCCATGTGGCTGCGGTGGCAGGGCACATACACAATTTCCTGGCCGTCCAGCGCCAGCTGGCGTACACGCTCAGCATTATTAACATTGATGCCTTTGTACAAACGGTTCCACGTCCAGCTCAGTACGCGATCAGAGAGGCGCACGGCTTCATAAGAGAAGTCAGCGGCAATCTCTTCCATCAGGGCGATGGCATTTTGCTGGGCTTTTTCGTGGGAAATTTTCTTGCTGCGGGCTTCGTCTTCAATCGCTTTTTCAATGGCTTTTGAGGACAGCAATTTGTTGAACAAGTCCTGACGTGCCGGAAGACGTGGGCCAACGGCGGCCAGACGTTGACGGGAGAAGTGCATCCGCGCCACACGTGCCAGCTTTTGAGCAATGGTTTTATCTGTGCCGTGTTCCGTCGCCATATAACGCAGGGAAACGGTATTGGAGAAGCGGACAAAACTGTCCCGCCCCAGCCAAAGCACAGCGAAGAATTTCTGGATGCCGTTCAGTACGCGCAGATGTGGCGTGTCATCCTGACCTTCACGGCCCGGTGCCCGACCAAACATCACCGACACCGGCAACATCTGAATGTCTAAATCCGGGTTATTGCGGTGCAAATCAAGGTAGTCGTGGAACAGCTTTACGGATTCCTGCTTCGGCGTGTAATAAGAGAATACGCGCGGACCTTCAGCAATAAAGACATGGCTTGGCAGCAGGGTTCCGTCAATTTCCAGCGGAATAAGGGGATCAGGCAGATTCTGTGCCAGACATTGCGCACGCAACGTCAGCAAATCGGCTTTGGAATTATAGGGCAATACATACAAAATCGGCCGCGTCGGGTCTAAATGCAACTCGGTAACCGGATCTGAAGGTATGACCTTGCTCTTTACCAGCAATGAGAGCGGTAAATTCAATAATGTGTAATAAAGTCTACGCCAACCTGACATAAAAACGTGAAGCCTCTTGTTAGCCATTTCGCCGCAAGGATACCAGAAAGCTCAGATGAGATCTGTGGTGATGCAATACCCTTCTTATTTCAAGCCGCAGGGGTGTTGGCTTAAGACGTTCACCCGAATCACTTACTCATGTAAGCTCATCAGGATTCACTTCTTTACCGCCTTTCTGCACCCCGACTATTTGGGGTATAAAGTGCGGCAAATTCTCTAAGGATCAGTAAAAGAAATGGCTAACCAAGTCACTGGATTTACCCGAATTTATAAAGCAGCTGGCTATTCCTGGAAAGGGCTGAAAGCGGCATGGCAAAATGAAGCGGCCTTTCGCCAGGAAGCCAGCGTCGCTATTCCGTTAATTTTGTTATCTTTTTGGTTTGATGTCAGCCCCGTAGAACGCATTCTGCTGGTGGGATCCGTTGTTTTGGTCTGTGTCACTGAACTGCTCAACAGCGCGGTAGAATGCGCGATAGACCGTATCGGATCTGAGTTTCACGTACTTTCAGGTCGTGCAAAAGATATCGGCTCGGCTGCCGTACTTCTGACCATCATATTGGCGTTTTTTGTCTGGGTCAGCATCTTTTGGCCACGATGGTTCTGATTTGGAATCTGCATTCCAGGAATCAACGTTATGCCCTGTTTTTATTCAATCTTAGGTTTTCATTGATCGTTTAGCTGTATATACTCACAGCAAGACTGTATAAACAACCAGGGGGCGGAATGAAAGCTTTAACGACCAGACAACAAGAGGTCTACGACCTTATTCGCGATCATATCTCCACCACCGGTATGCCACCCACCCGCGCAGAGATTGCATCACGTCTGGGGTTCCGTTCCCCCAATGCGGCGGAAGAGCATCTCAAAGCGCTGGCGCGTAAGGGTGTTATTGAGATTGTTTCCGGCGCATCACGTGGCATTCGTTTGCTGATGGAAGAAGAAGAGGGTTTACCGCTGATCGGCCGGGTTGCTGCCGGTGAGCCGTTGCTGGCCCAGCAACATATTGAAGGACACTATCAGGTCGATCCGGCCATGTTTAAGCCGAGTGCCGATTTCCTGCTGCGTGTCAGCGGTATGTCGATGCGTGATATCGGTATTCTTGATGGCGATCTGCTGGCTGTACATAAAACGCAAGACGTGCGTAATGGACAGGTTGTTGTGGCCCGTATAGATGATGAAGTCACCGTGAAACGTCTGAAAAAACAGGGCAGTGTGGTGCAGTTATTGCCTGAAAACAGCGATTTCCAGCCGATCGTGGTTGATTTACGTGAGCAGAATTTCAGCATTGAAGGGCTGGCCGTAGGCGTCATCCGCAACGGTGACTGGATCTGACCTTCGTACTTCGGGCTGCAGATGCGTTGGCTGCGTGCGTTCACCCGAATCACTGACTCCTGTCAGCTCATCGGGATTTTTTTACTTGCCGCCTTCCTGCAACTCGAATGACTCGGTCAGATATTACTGGGTCAAATTCTTGATCCCAATGGTCATATTGTTGATTTGCGGGTTCGTTAGCCGCCTCTGACATACCGCTAAGCTTTAACGTTTCATCTCGTCGCCCCTTCCGGGGCGATGTCACTTACAGGCATAACCTGAACCTCCGGCATGAGATTCTCTATGCAACATCATTCCCCGCGACAAACACTCAAAAACACCTTTTTAAGCCCCGCCGATAAGGCGCTCTGGAGGCTGGCATTGCCGATGATTTTTTCAAATATCACGGTGCCTCTTCTCGGGCTTGTGGATACGGCGGTGATCGGTCATCTCGACAGCCCGGATTATCTCGGCGGAGTGGCTGTGGGTTCGATGATCACGACTTTCCTCTTTATGCTCTTACTTTTTTTACGGATGAGTACCACCGGCATGACCGCTCAGGCGCTGGGCGCGAATGATAACCGGTTGCTGGCGCGCGCTTTCGTACAACCCTTTCTGCTGGCCGTATTGTCTGGTCTCACCATAGTGTTGTTCCGGCACCCCCTGATGGAACAGGCGTTTCATATCGTCGGGGGCAGCCAACCGGTGCTTGAACAGGCGAGGCTGTTTATCGAAATTCGCTGGTTCAGTGCCCCGGCTTCACTGGCGAATCTGGTGATCCTTGGCTGGCTGTTGGGCATTCAGTATGTTCGCGGGCCGGTGATTTTGCTGATTGCCGGGAATCTGCTGAATATCATTCTGGATCTGTGGCTGGTGATGGGGCTGGGCTGGAATGTGCGTGGTGCTGCCATGGCGACGGCAAGTTCCGAGTATTTCACGCTATTTATCGGGCTGTACTTTGTCTGGCGGGTAATGAAGCAACGGGGTATAACCGGCGCACAAATCACCTCGGCCTGGCGTGGTAACCTGCGCCGTCTGCTGGGGCTTAACCGCGACATTATGTTGCGTTCACTTCTGCTTCAGCTTTGCTTTGCCTCACTGACCGTTCTCGGCGCACGGCTTGGCAGCCACATCGTGGCGGTGAATGCGGTGCTGATGAACCTGCTGACCTTCACCGCTTTTGCGCTGGACGGTTTTGCCTATGCTATCGAAGCGCATTCCGGTGAAGCATTCGGTGCCCGGAATCGCCAGAAATTGCTGGATGTCTGGCATGCCGCGTGCCGTCAGGCCGGGCTGGTTGCCCTGATTTTTGCCCTGATTTATGCGCTTGCAGGCGGGGCGATCATTGATGCGCTGACGTCACTACCTGAGTTACGCGAACTGGCGGACCATTATCTGGGCTGGCAAATCATCCTGCCGCTGGTAGCTGTCTGGTGTTATTTACTGGATGGCATGTTTATCGGTGCCACGCGCGGGCGGGATATGCGTAACAGTATGGTCGTGGCGGCGATAGGATACGGGCTGACGCTTTTCAGCTTACCGCTGTTGGGCAACCATGCCTTGTGGCTGGCATTGACGGTTTTCCTGGGGATGCGGGGATTATCCCTTGGCTGGATTTGGTGCCGTTACTGGCGGCACGACACCTGGTTTTCGCTTCATGCGGACTGATTTGTATGCTTTTCAAAGGAATAAACCCCGCCCTGGCGTTATTTCCTGCTTTGGATTAATCCTAATAACGGGTTTTATCTCTGTTTCAGGAGGATTAATCGAGATTCTCTACTAACCTTTGAAGTGTTAAGGACGAACTGCAAGCCAGAAATGCAGTTCACAAAACCCAAGGTAACAGGAGATATTATTATGAATAAGGATCAAGCCGACGGTAACTGGAAACAGTTCAAAGGGAAAGTGAAAGAACAATGGGGTAAATTGACTGATGATGACCTGACAGTGGTTGAAGGTAAACGTGATCAGTTAGTGGGTAAAATTCAGGAGCGCTATGGCTATCAGAAAGATCAGGCCGAGAAAGAGCTCAATGAATGGGAAACCAAAAATAAATATCACTGGTAACATGCGACTCCCCCTCGCATATCAGTGACGTATCCTGAAAAATGCTGCTCCTACCCGGAACAATTCAGGATACGGGTACACGGAAGTACCCAACCTTTGCATTTCACCTTCCCGCAGTCTTTCAGTTCCTCTTCCGTAACACCTTCATCTCTCAGCGTTTTTTCACCACTATACTGTGGTCGTGATCACACCGGTCATGGCTGTCACAGGTTTCCACTACTTTACATTCTGCACATAATCCATGCGCTTCCACCACAGAATGGCGAAGATCAAAGCCGGATTCCATTGCCAGTTTTGCCAGGCGTTCTTCGATGCCATCGGTGGTTTTTTCTGTGACCAGCCCACAGCGGTCACAGATAAACAGCGCAGAAGTATGGCTTGGCTCTTCAAAATGATGGCAGAGAACATAACTATTTGCAGATTCAACGCGGTGAATAAACCCCTGTTCCAGCAGAAAATCCAGCGCCCGGTAAACCGTTGGCGGTTTCGCCTGAGGTTCGCTCACACGCAACAGATCCAGCAAATCATAGGCGCTGATCGCACCGGGTTGTTGCGTCATCAGACGCAGTACTTCCAGCCGCTGCGGGGTCAGGCGAACATTGCGCTGCTGGCAAAGCTCTTCAGCTTGTGAAAGTAATTTTTCCGGGTTATTCAGGGTCATGGCAACGGTCTCTGAGCGCAGATTGGAATAAAGAGGCCACATCATGCGACCCGTGATGATTTTACCATGCTTGCACCAAAACGACGAATTATGCGCCATTCAACCTGCCATCGCGTCCAGCGCCTTTTCCACATACAGATATCCGATACCCATAATCTGCTGCTCCCGGCTCAGTATTCCCGGTGCAATATGCGTAGCCTGAATTTTGACGTGATCGATACGATCAAAGGGATTGAGGCCGCTTTGTCCGCAGACGGTTTTCAGCCAGGCATCGCCAAAACCACAACTGCGGCCATAAAGATAAATGTGATTGATATTCAGAATGTTAAGAAAGTTATACAGACTCAGCCCCAGCGCGCGGGCACCTTCCATAACCTGCTCGCAAATGGCACTTTCACCCCGATGATAGCGGTCGATCAGTTCCTGTGTTGAAGGCGTTCTCCTTGCCGGATCCGCAGGCTCAAGCTGACGGGCCTTTTTCTTTAATGCTGACAATGAGGCCAGCGTTTCGAGGCAACCATATCGTCCGCAGGCGCACCGGTCGCCTTGGGGATCAATGATGGTATGGCCGATTTGTCCGCTGCCAAACAGATTACCGCGATAAATTTGCTGGTTAATCACGAAGGAAGAACCGATGCCGTAATCGACATTAATTACACAAAAATCCTGATGATAATTAATGCCTTGCCATTTCTCCGCCAGCGCCAGCATGATGCAGTCATTGTCCATCAGGATGTCAGTTTGCAACTTTTCTTCCAGAAGATACTTAATCTCAATTTCACCGGTCCAGGGTGCCTGCGGCATCCGCTGTGATACGCCGGTAGTCGGATTAACCTGCCCGTGGATCGCCAGTGCCAGCCGGATTTTCAGTCCGGGATAGCTTTTTTTGTACTGATGAAAGCAGGCTTCGATTTGCGTCAGCAGTGCATCCGGCGTTCTGACCGAAATCTCCGTCATTTGATAGTCACTCAGCGGTAAAACGAGTCTGCTGACCAGAATACTTTCGATGCGGTAAGGCGTGATATTCAGGCACAGCACGGCGCTGCCGTCGGTGGCTATCTGGTAACTTCCGCCGCCCAGCCCGCGCGAGTGTAAATTGACCGGACTGTGGATGATTAAGCCATCATTTTGCAGATCGTCGAGGATCTTACTGACGGCCGGGATCGACAGACGGGAAAGCCTGGCCAGCGTGGATTTACTGGCATTTTTCTCGCGATATAGCAACGTCATCAGCACCTGCTTATTGAACTGACGCAGCCGCAGATTATTCAATCCGGTTACCGACATTTACTAAACCCCGTTTACTGAATTGCGTGACCGTAGCAAATCCTCCCTGTCAGTACGCTGCGTAGAATCTCGAAATTGATATTTCGATCCAGCGCACTGAGGGGAAATCATGAGCACAGCGGTAAAAGTCTGGCAGGAAGCGATCGAGCTCCCGACCTGGCTGACAGGAAAACAGGACACGCACCCGATGTTTCTGGCACACCGGGTTTATCAGGGGTCTTCCGGTGCGGTATATCCGTACGGCGTGACGGATACGCTGACCGGTGAGAAGGTTATGAAAACCTATCAGGCGCTGTATCTGGAAAATGATTTTCTTAAAATCATGCTGCTACCGGAGCTGGGTGGTCGTGTCCACCGTGCCTGGGACAAAATAAAACAGCGTGATTTTGTCTATTACAACGAAGTGGTGAAACCCGCGCTGGTCGGTTTACTGGGGCCGTGGATTTCCGGGGGTATCGAATTTAACTGGCCGCAGCATCACCGTCCGACCACTTTTATGCCGGTGGATTTCACTCTTCAGGCACACGATAACGGTGCTCAAACCGTGTGGATGGGCGAAGTGGAACCGATGCGCGGCTTGCAGGTAATGACCGGTTTCACCCTTTATCCCGATAAAGCGCTGCTGGAAATCAGCGCCAAAATTTACAACGGCAATCCGACGCCGCGCCATTTCCTGTGGTGGGCTAATCCGGCAGTTACCGGCGGTGATGGCCATCAGAGCGTATTTCCGCCGGATGTCACCGCCGTTTTCGATCACGGTAAACGGGACGTTTCTTCCTTCCCGATAGCCACCGGCACCTATTATAAGGTGGATTACTCGGCGGGCGTGGATATCTCGCGCTATAAAAACATTCCCGTTCCGACGTCCTACATGGCCGACAAATCTGACTATGACTTCGTGGGCGCGTATGACCACGAACAGCAGGGCGGATTACTGCACATCGCTGACCATCATGTATCGCCGGGTAAAAAGCAGTGGACGTGGGGGAACTGCGATTTCGGTCGTGCGTGGGATCGTAATCTGACCGATAACAACGGGCCTTATATTGAGCTGATGACCGGCGTATTCACCGATAATCAGCCGGATTTCACCTGGCTGGATGCATTTGAGGAGAAGTGTTTCGTTCAGAATTTCCTGCCTTACAGTGCCCTGGGTACGGTGCAGAATGCCTCCGGGCAGGCGGTGATTAAACTTGAGCGTCACGGGCCAAAACTGGCGTGGGGCATTTATGCGGTCAGTCCGTTGCAAGGCGTGAAAATCAGGATCAGTTCTGAAGATGGCACGCAAATTCTGCTGGAAAAGGACATGACTTTGCAGCCTGGAGACGTGGTTCAGGGCGAACTGAGTGGCGAATTCCCATCGCGCCTTCAGCTGCGCTTGCTGAATGAACAGGGGCAAGAGCTGTTGTCCTATCTGGAACATCAGGCCAGTGAGACGCCGTTACCGTCGCCTGCCAGCGCGCCCTTGCCCGCGCAGGACATCACTTCTGCAGATGAGGCCTGGTTTATCGGTCAGCATCTTGAGCAATACAACCATGCCAGTCAGGGGGCTGTGAATTATTACCGGCGTGGTGTGGAACTGGATGCGCTGGATTATCGCTGCAATCTGGCGCTGGCAACACTCAGCTACAATCAGGCTAATTTTACTCAGGCCCTGGCTTTTGCTGATGTGGCGCTGAGCCGGGCACACAGACTGAATAAGAATCCGCAATGCGGGCTGGCGAGTCTCGTTCGTGCGAACGCGCTTGAGGAGACCGGTGATTTTGACGCGGCTTTTGACAGCTATTACCGCGCCGTCTGGAGCGGCAACGCTAAATCCGGGGGCTACTTCGGGCTGACACGGATAGCCATCCGCCGTGAGCAGTATCCGCAGGCGCTGAGTTTCTGTGAGCAAGGGTTGGCGACGCAGGCGAATCATTACGGCCTGATCGGACTGAAAGCCACGCTGCTGTGTCTGCTAGGTCAGGACGCCGAGACGTATATCGAAGCACATTTAACACGTTACCCGCTGCATTACCTTCTGCACTTCCTGCGTTATCACCTTTCGCCTGTTGCGAAATCGGCAGCGCAATTGCGCGATGTCACCGGCCGGCGTGGCGAAAACGCCATGAATATCGCCATTCAGCTGACCGGTTGCGGACTGGATGCGCTGGCACTCGAAGCGCTGGACGTGCTGAAAAGTCAGGAAACGTTACCGCTGTATTTGCAAGCGTCCCTGCAAAAAGAAGGGCGCGAGGCATTGTGTCTGGCAGCGCGAAATGCTTTCCCGCAGCATGTTCGTTTCCCGCAATGGCTGGCGGAAGTTCGCATGCTTGAGGCTTTCCCTGATGACGCATTTGCCTTGCATTTACTGGCGTCTTTCCATTACAGCAAAGGTAATACACAAACGGCGGTGGACTGCTGGCAGCGTTGTCTGGTGCTGGAACCGGACTTTGCGGATGCATGGCGCGGACTGGGAATTGATGCGTGGAACCGTCAGCAAGATAGTGCAAAAGCGCACCACTGTCTGGAAGAGGCGTGCCGTTTACAGCCACAGGATGCGCGGCTGTTATTTGAATCTGATCTGCTTAATCGCCTGACCGGCGTTGCGCCGCAAATCCGTCTGGCGCGGTTGGAAAAAGTGTTGTCCGTCGCCACACAGCGTGACGATCTGATCGCTGAACTTCTCAGTTTATATAACCAGTGCGGACAGTTACAGGCAGCACGGGCACTGCTGGCTGACCGGAAATTCCATCCATGGGAAGGCGGTGAAGGGCGCATCACCGGTCAGTATCTGCTGAATAAACAGTTGCTGGCGTTTGAATATCTCAGTGCAGGAGATGTGATTGCCGCGCAGGCGCAGCTGTTATCCGCGCTGGAATATCCGCAAAACCTCAGCGAAGGACGGCTGGTCGGGCAAACGGATAACGATATCTGCTTCTGGCTGGGTATTTGTGCGCAAAAACTTCAGCAGCATAAACAGGCGCAGACTTGGTTTGAGCGTGCGGCGGCGGGTGACAAAGGGATTGGCGAGCGGCGCTATTACAATGATCAGCCGGTAGATTATTTGTTCTATCAGGGTATGGCACTGCGCAAACTTAATGATATAGAGCAAAGCCGTCAGGTCTTCAGGCACATGCTGGAATGGGCGGAGAGCACAGCGGACCAGCCTGTTCAGGCTGATTTCTTCGCGGTGTCATTGCCGGATTTAGTCGTGCTTACCAGCGATCGTCAGAAAGAGCATCGCATTCATTGTCTGCTGGTGAAAGCGCTGGCCCTGCGTGGTCTGGAAAACGAGGCTTACGCCGATGTGTTGCAGCAAATCTTTGCGCTGGATCCTTCCTGTGCCAAAGCACATCTCTTTTCACAATTACCGGATTGCTGAGTGAAGGAGAAGAGAAAAATGGCTCTGTATTCTCTGGAAAATCATCGGCTTGCATTGACTGTGTCGCCATACGGCGGCACTATCCTGCAACTGCTGGCAAAGCGGGCGGATGACAATGTCCCTCTGCTGCGCCCGTCAGTACTGAGTGAGGATACCCCAGCCGCAGAGTCGGCCTGTTTTCCTCTTCTTCCCTTTGGTAACCGTCTGAAAGGCAACGCTTTTGATTTTGAAGGCCGCCATTACACTCTGCCGCCCAACACCGGGGACGCGCATTATCTGCATGGCGATGGCTGGCTGGGAAACTGGCAATGCGTTTTCCAGAGTGAGGTCGCGCTGACGCTGGCGTTTACGCATCGCAGCGACAGTTACTGCTATCGGGCGGAGCAGCATTTTTCTTTGCATGATAACCGGCTGGATATCAGCTTATGTATCACCAATCAGGGGGCTGATCCTCTGCCTTTCGGGCTGGGATGGCACCCGTTTTTCCCGCTCAGCGAAACCACCCGTCTTCAGGCAACAGCGTCCGGTTACTGGCAGGAAGACGCGCAGTGGCTGGCGGGCAAACATCATAACAAGCTGCCTGCCGGTCTGGATTTCTGCACGCCTCAGCCCCTTCCCCGCCACTGGGTGAATAACGGTTTTTCCGGCTGGGATGGCAAGGCAGAGATTGTCTGGCCAGAATCCGGCCATACGCTGCGGCTGACCACGTCTCCGGACTGCCCGGTGTTCTTCCTGTTTATATCCGACAGCCGTTTTGACCCCGGTTGTCAGCATGATTTCTTCTGTTTTGAACCCATGACCCATGCGGCAAACGATCATCATTTGCCGCACGGGGGCTCGCTGCGGGTGTTATCTCCCGGCGAATCTCTGACACAGCAAATGTCGCTGCACAGCGCGACGATTAACATCCCGGAATGAGGAATGCTTATGTCTGACTCAAAAGCTTTGAATATGCCCTACGTGTGGATGATTTGTCTGGTGGCTGCCTGCGGAGGCTTATTGTTTGGCTATGACTGGGTGGTGATCGGCGGCGCAAAACCTTTCTACGAGGCGTATTTCGGCATCACCGATGCGGCAATGTCTGGCTGGGCCATGAGCTCCGCGCTGCTGGGTTGTGTTCTGGGCGCGGCAGGTTCGGGCTCACTTTCGGACCGGTACGGACGTCGCCTGCCTCTGATTATCGCTGCCGTTCTGTTCACTGCATCAGGTGTCGGTACGGCACTGGCATTCAGCTTTAACAGCTTTGTGTTCTGGCGAATTGTGGGCGGTGTTGGGATTGGCCTGGCTTCCGCGCTGGCCCCGGTTTACATCGCAGAAATCAGTCCGGCAGAAAAGCGCGGGCGCTTTGTGGCCGTGAATCAGCTGACAATTGTGCTGGGGGTGCTGGCCGCACAGCTTATTAATCTGATGATAGCCGAACCGGTCGCCTCTGCCGCTGTGCAGGCGGACATTTTACAGAGCTGGAACGGTCAGACCGGCTGGCGTTATATGTTTGGTGCTGAAGCTATCCCGGCCGCCATCTTCCTGATCCTGATGTTTGTGGTACCGGAATCCCCGCGCTGGCTGGCGAAAGCTAACCGTTATCCGCAGGCCGAAAAAGTTCTGCAACGGATCGGTTCCGTGGAATATGCCCGCGTTACGCTGGCGGATATCCGCCGGTCACTGGGCTCGGAAAACCAGAAAGTGCCGTTTTCCACGCTGTGGGAACCGCGCGTCAGGCCGGTCATTCTGATGGGGATTGTGCTGGCAATTTTCCAGCAATGGTGCGGCATCAACGTGATATTCAACTATGCACAGGAAATTTTTGCCTCGGCGGGATTTGACATCAACGATACGCTGAAATCGATTGTCGCCACCGGCCTCATCAACCTTATTTTCACTTTACTGGCACTGCCGCTGGTGGACAGAATCGGCCGCCGTCGCCTGATGCAACTGGGGTCTGCGGGGCTGACCGTCATTTATATTTTGATCGGACTGTCTTATTCGTTTGGTGTCACGGGGTTACCGGTGTTACTGCTGGTGCTGGTGGCTATCGCCATTTATGCCATGACGCTGGCACCGGTGACCTGGGTATTGCTGTCTGAAATCTTCCCTAACCGGGTGCGTGGTAACGCGATGGCGGTGGGCACGCTGGCATTATGGATCGCCTGTTTCCTGCTGACTTACACCTTCCCGCTGATGAACGCAGCGCTGGGTGCGGCGGGCAGTTTCTTCATCTACGCTGTTATCTGTCTGGCGGGTTGGATTTTCATCCAGTGCAACGTGCCGGAAACGCGCGGGGTGACGCTCGAAGCACTGGAGCAGCGTCTCAGCCGTACCGACGCCGAGCGAAAAGCTGAAAAAGCGGCGATGTCCGAAAGCCACTAAACCCCATACGATGCCGAATCTTTGTTCTGTGGTATAATCAGCGATTAACTTCCCTCTGGCGTTGCGCCGGAGGGAGCACCACGAACCCCTTCAGCGAATGTCAGGCCGATGTCAGAAACTCAACACGCAATGCCCCAGCCCACCTCTTTTTCCGCCCAGCGTTTTTCCGTTGCGCCGATGCTCGACTGGACCGATCGCCACTGTCGCCATTTTCACAGGCTGTTAACCGGTCAGACGTTGCTGTATACCGAAATGGTGACCACCGGTGCCATTATTCACGGCAAAGGGGATTATCTGGGGTTTGGTGAAGAAGAACATCCGGTTTCATTGCAGCTTGGCGGCAGCAACCCGGCCGATCTGGCGTATTGCGCGAAGCGGGCGCAAGAGCGTGGTTATGATGAAATTAACCTGAATGTTGGCTGCCCGTCTGATCGTGTGCAGAACGGCATGTTTGGGGCCTGTCTGATGGGGCAGGCATCGCTGGTCGCCGACTGCATTAAAGCGATGCGCGATGTCGTCTCGGTTCCGGTTACGGTCAAAACCCGTATCGGCATTGACGATCAGGACAGCTACGAATTCTTGTGTGATTTTATCCGTCAGGTCTCTGAAAACGGCGGTTGCGATACTTTCATTATTCATGCGCGTAAAGCCTGGCTTTCCGGCCTCAGTCCGAAAGAAAACCGTGAAATTCCGCCGCTGGATTATCCGCGCGTGTATCAGCTCAAGCGTGATTTCCCGCACCTGACCATGGCCATTAACGGCGGCATCAAAACCCTCGAAGAAGCTAAAACGCATCTGCAACATATGGATGGCGTGATGGTCGGTCGCGAGGCTTACCAGAATCCGGGTATGTTGCTGAACGTTGATCGTGAATTATTCGGCTCTGATGCACCGCTAAAAACCGGGCCGGATATTATCCGCGCGCTGTATCCGTATATCGAAGCGGAACTGAGCAAAGGCACTTACCTCGGCCACATCACCCGTCATATTCTCGGCCTGTTTCAGGGGGTGCCGGGAGCGCGTCAGTTCCGTCGCCATCTTAGCGAGAATGCACATAAAGCGGGTGCGGGCATCGATGTGGTCGAACAGGCGCTGCAAATGGTTGCTCAGCAGCAAGTGACAGCGCAGGCCTGAAAACAGGTGAGTAAAATCACTATTTATTAGTCAAATTTACTATATTTTCGCAGGCTGTACGTGCCTGTGAAGATTTTTTCCGTTATTATTCAACACATTATTTACCCTCTCATACTGGCACGTTTCTTGTAATGGCTAATACGTGTTTGGACGCTACGTCTTATTGCACATGGCTTATTAAGGAGCACCCGATGCTGGAAATTCTCTTCGTGCTTGGTTTTTTCTTTATGCTGATGCTGACCGGCATTTCTCTGCTGGGTATGGTTGCGGCTCTGATCGTAGCATTTGCTCTGATGATGTTGGGCGGCTTCCTGGCTATTGTTATAAAAATGTTACCATGGCTGGTTCTGGCCGTGATTACGGTCTGGATTTATCGGACATATTTCCGGCCTGATGAGCCGAAATACCGCCGCCGTCGCCTGCCGTAATAACAGCTTCAATTTATAGATTTACGTAACCGCATGAAATCATGGTGATTGCTGGCTGTGTTTTGAGCGCAAAAAAATGTAACCGTTGCAGCGATAACTTTTGCTTATGTGCTAGCGATCACAAGCTGAATCAGAATGTGCGGTCGAAATACATAAATCATATTTTTTAACATGGGTGACTGTTAGGATGGAATTCATTGGCAGCCAGCAGGCTGTAAAACGAATTCATCAAGTCCGCTGAGGCACACAATAGTCGCTTAAGTGACATCGCCCTGCGGATTTACCCGGCAGTACCCTACAGCAGTACCCGTCTGATATCAGAGGTCGTCTGAGTCAGGCAGTAAAAAAGGCTTTCACATCCGTGAAAGCCTTTTTTGCATTTTTCCCCGTCGCCCTTGCCACCACAGCTGTATTAGCTGCACTCACTCACCCGAATCACTTACCTGAGTAAGCTCATCGGAACGCATTCGTTTGCTGCCTTGCTGTAACGTCAATGGCTTAAGGAAACTGTTATGGGAGGAGCAAACTCGAGCCTTGCGTCACGCGGCTTTCCAGCGTTTCATGTGCGCGTTTTGCCTCGGAAAGCGGGAATTTCTGGGCATCGCTGACCTCCACTTTTATCGCGCCACTGGCGATCAGTGAGAACAACTCACTGCTTGCTTCCAGCAGTTCTTCCCGGTTAGTCACGTAGCCATTCAGGGAAGGACGCGTCACAAACAGCGAACCTTTCTGATTGAGTATCGCCAGATCTACGCCTTTTACCGGGCCGGACGCATTGCCGAAACTGACCAGCAAACCGCGGCGTTTCAGGCTGTTTAACGATTTTTCAAAGGTATCTTTGCCGACGGAGTCATAAACCACACCGACTTTTTCACCGTTGGTCAGTTCTGCCACGCGGGTTGCGATATCTTCTGTCCGGTAATTAATGGTTTCCCACGCACCGGCTTGTCTGGCACGTTCAGCTTTTTCATCGGAGCCCACGGTGCCAATCAGTTTTACACCCAGTGCTTTCGCCCACTGGCAGGCAATCAGGCCTACGCCACCTGCTGCGGCATGGAAGAGAATGGTTTCACCGGCCTGAACTTCATGGGTTTTGCGCAGTAAATAATAAACTGTCAGCCCCTTAAGGAAAGAGGCTGCGGCCTGTTCAAAGCTGATCGCCTCCGGCAAAAGAGCAATTTTTTCCTGCGGCACGTTATGGAATTCGCTGTAAGCGCCAGGCGCGGATTGTGCATATACCACACGATCGCCCGGTTTGATGTCAGTGACACCGCTGCCAACTTTGCTGACTACGCCTGCCGCTTCCGTGCCTAAACCCGCCGGAAAACTGGCTGGTGCATAAAGACCGCTGCGCACGTAAGTATCAATATAGTTGATGCCGATGGCTTTATTCTCGACCTGGACTTCACCTGCCTGCGGATCCCGGGGCTGATAATCAACGTATTGCAGGACGTCCGGGGAACCTGTTTCAGAAAACTGGATGCGCTTTGCCATGTTTTTTCCTCGTGATGGAGACTGATTTCAACCCTAGGCTAAATGTCCCGGACAATCCAGATTTTCGGCACTAAGGGTTAATACCCTTTTGAAATGGTTTATACTGTCGCGCGAGTCAGGCTCCGATTTTTGGAAACCTGACGCTCATAAAACAGGCGCTTAGAGCAGGAAATAATCCACAGATGGCAGCAAAAAAACCGACCAATCAACAGAACGAAAACCGCGATCGCCAGATGGAAGGCTTGAAACTTCCGCCGCATTCGCTGGAAGCTGAACAATCCGTTCTGGGCGGGCTGATGCTGGACAATGAACGCTGGGATAACGTGGCCGAGCGGGTGGTCAGCAATGATTTCTTCAGTCGCCCGCACCGCCTGATTTTTACCGAAATGCAGCGTTTGCTGGAAATGAGCAAGCCGATCGACCTGATCACGCTTTCTGAATCTCTGGAACAGAAAGGCGATCTGGATTCTGTCGGCGGTTTTGCTTACCTGGCAGAACTTTCTAAAAACACCCCAAGTGCGGCGAACATCGGTGCTTACGCGGACATTGTACGTGAACGTGCTGTGGTCCGGGAAATGATCTCCGTCGCTAATGAAATTGCCGACGCAGGCTATGATCCGCAAGGCCGCAGCAGCGAAGACCTGCTGGACTTAGCCGAATCCCGGGTATTCCAGATTGCCGAAAGCCGCGCCAGTAAAGACGAAGGTCCGAAAAGCATCGACCGTATTCTGGAAAGCACGGTTTCCCGTATCGAAGAGCTGTTCCAGCGTCCGCACGACGGTGTAACCGGCGTTTCAACCGGTTATGCTGACCTCGACAAGAAAACGGCAGGTCTGCAAAAATCTGACCTGATCATCGTGGCGGCGCGTCCGTCGATGGGTAAAACCACTTTTGCGATGAACCTCGCCGAAAATGCCGCGATGATGCAGGATAAACCGGTCTTAATCTTCAGCCTTGAGATGCCCGGCGATCAGCTCATGATGCGTATGCTGGCGTCGCTTTCCCGCGTCGATCAGACCAAAATCCGTACCGGTCAGCTTGATGATGAAGACTGGGCGCGTATTTCCAGCACCATGGGGATTTTGCTCGAAAAACGTAACATGTATATCGATGACTCCTCCGGCCTGACGCCAACCGAAGTTCGTTCGCGTGCGCGACGCATCTTCCGTGAGCACGGGGGCCTGAGCCTGATCATGATCGACTATTTGCAACTGATGCGCGTTCCGGCGTTGTCCGACAACCGTACGCTGGAAATCGCCGAAATCTCCCGCTCGCTGAAAGCGCTGGCGAAAGAATTGCAGGTGCCGGTGGTAGCGCTGTCGCAGCTGAACCGAAGCCTGGAACAACGTGCGGATAAACGCCCGGTTAACTCCGATTTACGTGAATCCGGTTCCATTGAGCAGGATGCCGACTTAATCATGTTTATCTATCGTGACGAGGTCTATCACGACAACAGTGAAGAAAAAGGCATCGCGCAAATTATTCTCGGCAAACAGCGTAACGGCCCGATCGGTACCGTCCGCCTGACCTTCAACGGTCAGTGGTCGCGGTTTGATAACTATGGCGGCCCGCAATACGACGAAGATTAGTGTGGGGCTATTTTGCTTGCCATTTTGTGGCCGGGCAGTGCTCACTTTTTTTGGAAAGATTGGCTCGTGTACTACGTGTACGCTCCGGTTTTTCCGCGCTGGCCGAACGCAAACTGGCTGCGCCAATAACGCCCCTTTAGGCTGCTAAAACCTCAATAATTTCATGCAAAGGACTTAAAATGAAAGCGGCTACGGCTGTCATTGATCGCCGCGCTCTGCGACACAATCTGCAACGGGTTCGTCATCTGGCGACACAAAGTCGTCTGGTTGCGGTGGTGAAAGCAAACGCTTATGGGCACGGTCTGCTGGAGACGGTGCACAGCCTGCAGGATGCCGATTATTACGGTGTTTCGCGGCTCAGTGAGGCACTGATGCTGCGTAAAGCCGGTGTGGTAAAACCCGTCCTCCTGCTCGAAGGTTTTTTCTCTGCCAGCGAATTACCGCTGCTGGTCGGCCATCAGCTGGATACCGCCGTTCACAGCATCGAACAACTTGAGGCGCTGGAAAGTGCTGATCTCGCGCGTCCGCTGAATGTCTGGTTGAAAATCGACACCGGTATGCACCGTTTAGGTGTCCATCCGGCACAGGCCGATGCATTCTATCAGCGTCTGAGTGCCTGCAAAAACGTGGTTCAGCCAGTCAATATGATGAGCCATTTCTGCCGCGCGGATGAACCGGAAAGCGATGCCACACCGAAACAGCTGAGCTGCTTTAATGAATTTGCCAAAGGCAAGCCGGGGCAAAAATCCATTGCGGCTTCCGGCGGTATTTTACTGTGGCCGGAATCGCATATGAATCTGGTTCGCCCGGGCATTATTTTATATGGTGTGTCGCCGATGGAAACCGGAACGGCCAGCGATTTTGGGCTTCAACCGGCAATGACCCTGACTTCCAGCCTGATTGCCATACGTGAACATGCCGCCGGTGAACCTGTCGGTTACGGCAGTACCTGGGTCAGTGACCGCCATACCCGCCTTGGTGTGGTGGCAATGGGATACGGCGACGGTTATCCGCGCAGTGCGCCAAATGGTACACCTGTGTGGGTTAATGGCCGTGAGGTACCGGTTGCCGGGCGCGTGTCGATGGATATGATCACCGTCGATCTGGGGCCGGAAGCCACAGACAACGTAGGGGATGAGGTGATTTTCTGGGGCGAGAAATTACCGGTTGAGCGCATTGCGCAGGCAACCGGTATCAGTGCTTATGAGCTGATTACCCAACTCAGCGAGCGGGTCGCCCGCGTTTATATTGGCGACTAAACCTTACTTTTTCACCGCCAGCCACTGGCTGACAATTTTCTGATATTCGCCGGTGGCTTTACTCAGGTGCAGCCACTGGTCGACATACATCTTCCAGCTTATGTCATCACGCGGCAGCATGTAGGCCTTTTCGCCATACTGCAGCGGCTTCTTCGGGTTCACCGCACACAGTTTCGGATAATGTTTCTGCTGATACAGCGCTTCCGACGCATCAGTGATCATCACGTCCGCTTTCTTATCCACCAGCTTCTGGAAGATGGTCACGTTATCGCTCAGTGCCAGCGTGCCTTGCGGCAGATGGCTGTGCACGAAGGCTTCATTGGTACCGCCCGCCGGTTCAATCAGGCGCACGGACGGACGATTTAACTGCGCAATCGTCTGGTACTGACGCACATTTTCACAGCGCACCAGCGGGATTTTCCCGTCCTGATCCAATACATTAGCGAACCAGGCTTTTTGCTGGCGTTTAAGCGTCACTGAAATTCCGCCCATCGCGATATCACAATGCCCGGCGCTCATTTCGTCCGGCAGTGATTTCCAGGTGACCGGCACCCAGTTCACTTTTACATCCAGACTTGCCGCCAGTGATCCCGCCATCGCAATATCAATACCTTCGTACTCTCCGTTTTCTTTCAAAAACGTATACGGTTTATAGTCACCGGTGGTACAGACATTCAGCGAGCCTTTCTGTAATACGCGCTCAAGGTGTGAAGATGGGGTGTCAGCTTTTGCCAGACCGGGCAAGGCAGACAGCAAAGCGAGAGAGCAGAGTACTTTTTTCATTATTTTTTCCTTGCGTTTAAATCATGCGCAAGTATAAGAAAAAATCGCCGGGAAGTATTTATAACTGGCCAGAGTGGGAATGTTTTTTGCAATAAGAATCCGACACATAAAAATTAAAACGACAGGAACACTGCCATGTACAGCATTGATGATTACGATCTTAAAATTCTGACCTTATTACAAACGAACGGAAGGCTGACCAATCAGGAATTAAGCGAACTGGTGGGGCTGTCAGCATCACAGTGTTCACGTCGGCGGATTGGCCTTGAACAGGCTCAGATGATCCTCGGCTATCACGCGCGTCTGGCACCGGAAGCACTGGGCTTGGGGATGATTGGACTGATTGAAGTCAGGCTTATAAACCATTTACCTGCACAGGTCGATGCATTTCACAGCATGCTGGGTGAAGTTGATGCGATTATTGATGCCTATAAAACTACCGGGGATGCGGATTATCTGCTGAAAGTTGCGGTGAAAGATTTAGCCGGTTTAAGTACGTTGATCAGCCAAATCCTGTCAGCGCATAAAAGTGTCTCCCATGTAAAAACATCGGTAGTGCTTAACCGTCTAAAAGAAAACGGCTTATTGACGATTGCCTGAAAAAATCCCCCCTTTATTTTGCGTGCACTATTAAGGTGATTTGTTTTGGTGCAATATCACTTTTATGGTGCATTATTTTGAATTAATATGCGTGTTTTGTGCATGTAAAGAATAATTAACGCGTCATAAAATCTTATTTTCGATTTTTGATGCAAATTGCGCGCGTGAATATTGCCTTAATTCTCTGTCTCAATAATTATCTCAAAATCAGACGTTAGAATTATTATTTTGGGGTATGGGGAATTATGGCAACTCTTGATGACATCAAACAGCCGGTTGAACAGCCGCGCATCGGGCATACGCTGATTGAAGATGCGCTGGCGATCATTATCGGTACACTGATGGTCTCTTTTGGCGTGGTGATGTTGCGGCAGGTCGGCGCACTGACCGGCGGCACGGCAGGAATGGCATTTCTGGCACATTACGTCACGCAGGTTTCGTTCGGTACGGCCTTTTTTATCATCAACTTACCTTTCTATTATCTCTCTTTTCGTCGTATGGGTTTGCCGTTCACGCTGAAAACGTTTGCCGCTGTTGCACTGGTTTCCGTCTTCTCCGATCTGCATCCGCTTTTCGTGCACTTTGATCATCTTCAGCCATTCTACGCGACGTTGTTTGCTAACGTGATTATGGGCATCGGCTTTATTGTGCTGTTCCGTCATAAAGCCAGTCTGGGCGGCGTGAACATTCTGGCGCTGTTTCTGCAGGACAAATACGGTATCCGTGCCGGTAAACTGCAAATGGGTGTGGACTGCTGCATCGTGCTGGCATCGCTGTTCGTGGTGAGTTACGAAATGCTGATTGCCTCGGTGCTGGGTGCGGTGATTGTGAATCTGATTATCGCGATGAATCACCGTCCGGGGCGCTACAGCGTCTGACGACATGGATGAAAATGACGCAGGGTTCAGAGACCTGCGCCATTTTTGTCAGTACATCGGCATAAATTATGCGCCGAAGCCGCCGTCAATCGTCAGGTTTGCACCGGTGATATAACCCGCTTCAGGGCCGGAAAGATAAGCCACAAAGCTGGCGATTTCACTGTCTTTGCCGTAGCGGTTGAGCGCCATATAAGAACGCATGCCATCAGCCATTTCGCCGTCAGCCGGGTTCATATCGGTATCGACCGGGCCGGGTTGGACGTTGTTCACGGTAATGCCACGCGGCCCTAAATCCCGTGCCAGACCTTTGGTCAGGCCGACGATAGCTGATTTGCTCATGGCATAAACAGCACCACCCTGGAATGGCATGCGATCGGCATTGACGCTGCCGATGGTGATGATGCGTCCGCCGTCAGGCATATGGCGCGCAGCCTGTTGGCTGGCGACAAAAACGCTGCGCACATTGATGGCGATGGTACGGTCGAAATCATCCATCGTCAGCGCATCGATTTCGCCGAACGCCAGCACACCGGCGTTATTGACCAGAATATCGATTTTACCGAATGCTTTCGCCGCGCTGTCGATGGCGGAGCGGACGCTACTTTCATCGGCGCTGTCGGCTTTAATCGCCAGCGCTTTGCCACCGCTGGCTTCGATAGTTTTCACCAGCGCCTGCGCTTTATCTTCAGATGAGACATACGTGAAAGCCACGCTGGCACCTTCGCGGGCCAGACGCTGAACGATAGCAGCACCGATGCCGCGTGAACCGCCCTGAACAAATGCGGCTTTACTTTGCAATGCGTATTGAGTCGTCATATTACGGTACTCCGGATGGATGAGGTGATGGTTTGATCGTAGCTCATAGCAGCAAATCAGAATCTCAGGTGAACGGCCGGTTTGATATGCAATACGTGCCCGAAAATTGCCAACATAGTTGTCATCTTTTTTAACGAACTTTGATAGTCTGTGAAACAGTTGTGATGCGCCGGCTTACCGGACGTGGATCGCAGCGCCACTCAACCCAACCCAGGAGATGTATACCGTGTTCCAACATGTCGATGCCTATGCCGGTGACCCGATTTTGTCGCTGATGGAAAGCTTCAAGACCGATCCGAGACAAGATAAGGTAAACCTGAGTATCGGTCTTTATTACGACGGGCAGGGTATTATTCCGCAACTGGCGGCGGTGGAAAAAGCCGAGCAACAACTGAATGCCGGGCCGCAGGCCGCGTCAGTCTATCTGCCAATGGAAGGGTTACCTGCGTATCGTGCAGGTATCCAGGCGCTGCTGTTTGGTGCCGGACATCCGGCGCTGAAACAACAGCGTATCGCGACTATTCAGACCGTC
This sequence comes from Rahnella sp. RFA10(1/100), assembly GCF_004195115.1. Taxonomy (NCBI): domain Bacteria; kingdom Pseudomonadati; phylum Pseudomonadota; class Gammaproteobacteria; order Enterobacterales; family Yersiniaceae; genus Rahnella; species Rahnella sp. RFA10(1/100). Next base: position 231,857 of record NZ_SEWR01000007.1, on the reverse strand, counting down.
GGCGGTTCCGGTGCACTGAAAGTTGGCGCTGATTTCCTGAAGTTTTATTTCCCGAATTCTGAAGTTTATGTGAGCGATCCGACCTGGGAAAACCATGTGGCTATCTTCAGTGGCGCAGGTTTCAAAGTGCATACTTATCCTTACTTTGATCCTGAAACCTTGGGAGTAAATTTCCCGGCGATGATTGACCGCCTGAAAAGTTTACCAGCGCAAAGCATCGTTCTCCTGCATCCGTGTTGTCACAACCCGACCGGTTCTGACCTGACGCCAGCACAGTGGGATCAGGTGATTGAAATCACCAAACAGCGTGAGCTGATCCCGTTCCTCGACATCGCTTATCAGGGCTTTGGCGCGGGCATTGACGACGACGCCTACGCTATCCGCGCGATGGCCTCTGCTGGCGTTAACTGCTTTGTCAGTAACTCCTTCTCGAAAATTTTCTCCCTGTACGGTGAACGTGTCGGCGGCCTGTCTGTGGTCTGCGAAGACAGCGATGCGGCGGGACGTGTGCTGGGTCAGCTGAAAGCAACCGTGCGCCGTAACTACTCCAGCCCGCCAAGCTTCGGTGCAAAAGTCGTTGCAGAAGTTCTGAGCGACAGCGCCCTGAACGCCCAGTGGAAAGCGGAAGTCGAGAGAATGCGCATCCGTATTCTGGAAATGCGCCACACCCTGGTCGACAGCCTGAAAACGGCCTTACCGGGGCGTGATTTTGGCTACCTGCTGCAACAGCGCGGTATGTTCAGCTACACCGGTTTCAGCGAAGCGCAGGTTGTCCGTCTGCGTGAAGAGTTTGGCGTTTACCTGATCCTCAGCGGCCGCGTCTGCATGGCCGGTCTGAATCACCATAACGTCAGGCAAGTGGCTGAAGCTTTCGCCGCGGTCCAGTAAATCCCCGTCATATTTCGGGCTGCGGATGCGTTGGTTGCGCTCATTCACCCCGGTCACAGGGTACGCTTAAAGGCCGACAGAAATGTCGGCTTTTTTATTCCGCCGTGCTGACTTTGATGACTTCTACCTGATGGTTTTTCAGCACTTTGAGCAACCCGGCGGCCGGAAGTTCGTCAGTGAACAGCGCTGTGGCTTGCGAGATATTGCCGATTTCGACCGCTGCAGAGGCATGATATTTGGTATGGTCAGCGGCCAGCAGAATATGACGTGAATGCGCCATCATGGTTTTCACCACGCTGGCTTCGTTGACGTCGAACTCCAGCAGGGCACCGTCGCTTTCAATAGCGCCGACACTGGTCACCAGATAGTCGGCACGGAATCCTGCAACAAAAGCCGTGGCGGCAGGGCCGATAATTCCGCCATTGTGCGGACGCAGTGTTCCGCCCGGCACCATCACTTCAAAGCGCGGATTCTTATACAAGATATGTGCGACACGCAGACAGTTGGTGATAATCCGCAGGCGGTTATGATTGAGCAGCGAATGGGCGACCTGCTCGACCGTGGTACCGATGGTGATAAACACTGTCGAGCCGTCAGGAATGTAATCAGCGATGGCTTCCGCAATGGCTTTTTTCTCTTCCGTCCAGGAAATCTCGCGCTGTTCGAAGGCGGTATTAACCACACTTGACGCACGCCCCGCACCGCCGTGATGGCGCGTGATCAGCCCCTGATCGCTGAGTTTGCGGATATCGCGGCGGGCAGTTTGGGTCGAGACATCCAGCAGCGCCGCCAGCTCTTCAATGTTCATGTAACCGCGCTCGGCAATCAGTGCGAGCAGTTGATCGTGGCGCGGATTGCCGGTCAGTTCAGTAAGACTCATGGATACATCCTTCAAAATGAGCGTCTGAGTCGTATTCTATACAGAAAGTGACAAAAAAGACCGGGTCTGATCACAGTCAGGTATCCCCGCGCGGCCACCAGGCTGTGTACATTTCAGTGCCGCGACCCCGCTGGCAAAGCGAACCGCTTCGGCAGGCAAGGCGTCCTGAGACAGACTGACCGCCAGTGCGCCATGAAAAACATCGCCTGCGCCGGTTGTGTCTACGACATTAACGGCGAAGCCCGGCTGATGATGCAGCCTGTCATTTTCCAGCCACAGACAACCTTGCCCGCCCTGTGTGACATAGACATGACCCTTTGTGAGCGTTTTGGCTTTGGCTAATGCAGAACCGGCGTCAGATTTTCCGGTCAGCCGTTGTAAACCCGGAGCGGAAAACGCGGCGTGATCGCTTAAAGCGACTAAATCGGCGATATCTTGCGGCGTCACATCGGCATCCAGCACCGTCATTACACCCACCTGACGCGCCAGCGTAAATGCCTGTTTCGCTCCCTCATGCCAGCGCACATCTGCCAGCACCACATCCCACTGTGAAAAATCGATAGCCTGTAACCATGTGGCACAAGCGGGCAAATCCGGGCCGGGATAATTGATAATGATCCGCTCACCGTTGTTGTCCACCAGAACGGCGGATTGCGACGAGCTGGCGCCTTCCACGCGGCGGACGTACCGGGTATTTACCCCCAGGGAGTCCAGCTCCGTGAGCAGCCGGTTTCCGGTATCGTCATCACCCACACGGCCAATAAAATCCACCTGCGCCCCCAGCCGGGCTGCCGCAACGGCTGCCGTAGCGGCGGGACCGCCGCCCACTTCATGATATTTTTCAGCGACATATTTTCCCCCTCCCGCAGGCAATTCTTCAACGTAATAGATCCGGTCCATTACGGTAATCCCGACACAGGCAATGCGAATCATGGCTATTCCTTAAGCGTATTTTGATGAGGTTATTTTAATTTAGCCAATTGTTAAAAAAGTGATGGCTGTCAATTTTTTGACTTTAAATTACAAATACGATCAAAAAACGACAAATAAAGACACCGCTGATTATCAAAAAGTGACATGTCTGATCAGCACAAAGGAGAGACGCATGGCAAATGTGGCATTTATTGGTCTGGGGCAAATGGGCGCTCCGATGGCGGCCAATCTGGTTAAACAGGGGCACCGGTTAGCGGTGTTCGATCTCAACCCGCAGGCGGTACAGAAGCTGGTACATCAGGGCGCATCGGGCGTTAAGAGCGCGGCAGAGGCGGCGCAGGGTGCGGATTTTGTTATCACCATGCTGCCCAATGGTGATCTGGTACGCGAGGTTCTGTTTGGCCCTGAGGGGGTCTGCGAAACCCTGAACCCGTCGGCACTGGTTATCGATATGTCGACAATTCACCCGTTACAGACCGACAAGCTGATTGCTCAGATGCATGAAAAGGGCTTCAGCATGATGGATGTGCCGGTGGGCAGAACCTCTGATCATGCAGTGGCCGGGACTTTACTGCTGCTGGCGGGCGGTACGCCTGAACAGGTTGAACGCGCAACGCCGGTGCTGATGGCGATGGGGTCTGAACTGATCAATGCGGGCGGGCCGGGCAAAGGGATCCGCGTCAAGCTTATCAACAACTACATGAGCATTGCCCTGAATGCGCTCTCCGCTGAAGCCGCCGTGCTGTGCGAGGCACTGGATCTGTCTTTCGATGTGGCGCTGCAGGTGATGAGCGGAACACCGGCCGGAAAAGGCCACTTCACCACGTCATGGCCGAACAAAGTGCTGAAAGGGGATGTGTCACCCGCTTTCATGATTGACCTCGCCCATAAAGATCTGGGTATTGCGCTGGATGTCGCTAATCAGCTGCATGTGCCGATGCCGCTCGGTGCGGCTTCCCGTGAAGTATACAACCAGGCACGCGCCGCAGGACGCGGACGTCAGGACTGGACGGCCATTCTTGAGCAGGTGCGCACCAGCGCCGGTCTGACACAAAAAATACATCCGTAACGCCTTAACCAAGGAAAGTTGAATGACTCACTACAGCCTTAACGATATCACCCGTCCGTCCGGCGGATTCGCCATGCTGGCGGTCGACCAGCGTGAAGCCATGCGTTTAATGTTCGTGGCCGCCGGCGCGAAAGCTCCGGTTACCGATCAGGTGCTGACCGATTTTAAAGTCAATGCCGCGCGGATTTTATCGCCGTACGCTTCTGCAATTTTGGTCGATCAGCCGTTCTGTTACCGCCAGATTGTTGAGCAGAATGCCATCGCGCAAAACTGCGCCATGATTGTGGCGGCTGACGAATTTATTCCGGGCAACGGCTTGCCGGTGGACAGCGTGGTGATCGACAAAAGTGTAGATCCGCAGGCGGTCCGGGAAAACGGCGGCAAGGCGCTGAAATTACTGGTGTTGTGGCGCAGCGATGAAGATCCGCAACAACGTCTGGAGATGGTGAAAACATTTAATCAACGCTGCCATGCGCACGGTCTGCTGAGCATTATCGAACCGGTGGTCAGGCCGCCTCGCCGTGGCGATAAATTTGACCGCGAACAGGCGATTATTGATGCCGCGAAAGAACTCGGTGACAGCGGCGCTGACCTTTATAAAGTCGAAATGCCCCTTTGCGGGCGCGGTACACAGGCCGAACTGCTGCACGCATCACAACACCTCAATGAACACATTCATATGCCGTGGGTGATCCTCTCCTCAGGTGTTGATGAAAAACTCTTTCCGCGCGCAGTCAGCGTCGCCATGACGGCAGGCGCCTCCGGTTTCCTGGCCGGCCGTGCAGTCTGGTCATCCGTGGTCGGTTTACCGGATACCGAACTTATGCTCAGGGATATTTCCGCGCCGAAATTGCAGCGTCTGGGCGAGATTGTCGACGACATGATGGCCCGCCGCCGCTAACGAAAGGAGTGGAAAATGAAATGGTTTAACACGATGAGCCACCACCGCTGGCTTGAACAGGAAACCGACCGGATCTTCGAATTTGGCAAAAATGCCGCTGTCGCCACCGGCTTCGGCTGGCTGGGTAATAACGGACAAGTCAGGGCGGATATGGGGACCCATTTGTGGATCACCGCCCGCATGTTGCATGTGTATTCGGTTGCCGCAGCCATGGGGCGTCCCGGAGCGTATGCGCTGGTGGATCACGGGATCCGCGCCCTTAACGGCGCACTGGCGGATAAACAGTACGGCGGCTGGTACGCCTGTGTAAACGATGAGGGCGTGGTGGATGCCTCGAAGCAAGGTTATCAGCATTTCTTCGTTTTACTGGGCGCGGCCAGCGCCGTCACCACCGGCCATCCGGAAGCCAGAACGTTACTCGATCAGGCTATCGGTGTGATCGAAAAATACTTCTGGAGTGAAGATGAACAGATGTGCCTCGAGTCGTGGGATGAAGCGTTCAGCCAAACCGAAGCTTATCGCGGCGGCAATGCAAATATGCACGCCGTCGAAGCTTTCCTGATTGTCTACGACGTTACGCACGAGCGGAAATGGCTGGATCGCGCACTGAGAATTGCCTCGGTGATCATTCATGACGTCGCCCGTCGCGGCGAATACCGGGTCAATGAGCATTTTGATACGCAGTGGAACCCGATCCGCGATTACAACAAAGATAATCCGGCGCACCGTTTCCGTGCTTACGGCGGCACGCCAGGGCATTGGATCGAATGGGGCCGCCTGATGTTGCATCTTCATGCTGCGCTGGAAGCCCGTTTTGAAACGCCTCCGGCCTGGCTGCTGGAGGATGCAAAAGGGTTGTTCCACGCCACAATCCGCGATGCCTGGGCACCGGACGGCGCAGATGGTTTTGTCTATTCCGTCGGCTGGGACGGGAAACCCATTGTGCGTGAACGTGTGCGCTGGCCGGTTGTTGAGGCGATGGGCACCGCGTATGCCCTGCATTGTGTTACCGGCGAAGCGCAATACGAAACCTGGTATCAGACCTGGTGGGACTATTGCGTGAAGTACCTGATGGATTACGAAAATGGTTCATGGTGGCAGGAGCTCGATACCGACAATAAAGTCACTACCAAAGTCTGGGATGGCAAACAGGATATTTATCATCTCCTGCATTGTCTGGTGATCCCGCGTCTGCCGCTGGCACCGGGGCTGGCACCTGCCGTGGCCGCCGGACTGCTGGACATCAATGCAAAATAAAAATCACGGAGACCATCATGAGTACCCTACAAAATAAAAATACTCAGATTGAATTTACCGCCGGTAATAATGAATTTTCGCTGATTTATCAGCAGCGCCTGATTTTACGTCATACCGCGCAAGCACCCTGTTTATGGATTGGCGGCGGCGAAGCGGATATCGCTATGTTTCGTGGCAATTTCAGTATTAAAGATCGCCTGAATGAAAAGGTTGCGCTGACGGATATCACCATCACCGCTCAGGCTGCGGGGTGGCAAGTGCGTTTCAGCCGTGGTGGTACGCTCAGCGCAACGCTGATTATCACCACCGATGATACCGGGCGTTTACAGCTCAACCTGCAAAACGACGACAGCAGGCATAACCGTATCTGGTTGCGGCTGTCGGCGCAGGCAGAAGATCATATTTACGGCTGCGGTGAACAGTTCTCTTACTTCGATTTACGCGGCAAACCCTTCCCGCTGTGGACCAGCGAACAGGGCGTCGGGCGCAACAAACAAACCTATGTTACCTGGCAGGCCGACTGCAAAGAGAACGCAGGCGGCGACTATTACTGGACGTTTTTCCCACAGCCGACCTTTGTCAGCACACAAAAGTATTACTGCCATGTGGAAAACAGCGGCTATATGAATTTCGATTTCAGCGCGCCTGAATACCATGAACTGGCCTTTTGGGAAGATAACGCCACCCTGCGTTTTGAATGCGCCAGCGACTATATCAGCCTGCTGGAAAAACTCACCGCGCTGTTAGGCCGCCAGCCTGAGTTGCCGGACTGGGTGTATGACGGCGTGACGCTGGGCATTCAGGGCGGTACGGAAGTCTGCCAGCAAAAACTGGACGTGATGCGCGAAGCGGGTGTGAAGGTTAACGGCATCTGGGCACAGGACTGGTCCGGCATTCGCATGACCTCGTTCGGTAAACGTGTGATGTGGAACTGGAAATGGAACAGCGAACTGTATCCGCAGCTTGACGCACGTATTCCGCAGTGGAAAGAAGAGGGCGTGCAGTTCCTTTCTTACATCAATCCCTACGTTGCCAGCGACCGGGATTTATGCGCCGAAGCCGCAAAAAAAGGCTACCTGACGCGGGATGCCAGCGGCGGTGATTATCACGTCGAGTTTGGCGAGTTCTATGCAGGCGTGGTGGACCTGACTCATCCGGCGGCCTATGAGTGGTTCAAAAACGTTATCAAAAAGAACCTGATTGAACTGGGTTGCGGCGGATGGATGGCAGATTTTGGCGAATATCTGCCGACCGACACTTTCCTGCACAACGGCATCAGCGCGGAAATCATGCATAACGCCTGGCCTGCACTGTGGGCGAAATGTAACTACGAAGCCCTGCAGGAAACCGGCAAACTCGGTGAGGTGCTGTTCTTTATGCGTGCCGGTTACACCGGCAGCCAGAAATATTCGACGATGATGTGGGCGGGCGACCAGAACGTGGACTGGAGTCTGGACGACGGACTGGCCTCGGTTATTCCGGCGGCATTGTCTCTGGCGATGAGCGGTCACGGTTTACATCACAGCGACATCGGCGGTTACACCACACTGTTCGGGATGAAACGTAGCAAGGAATTGCTGCTGCGCTGGTGCGATTTCAGCGCCTTCACGCCGATGATGCGCACCCACGAAGGCAACCGTCCGGGCGATAACTGGCAGTTTGACGGCGACGCCGAAACCATTGCGCATTTTGCCCGCATGACCGGCGTATTCACTCATCTCAAACCCTATATCCGGCAGGCCGTACAGCAAAACAGCCAAAGCGGTTTACCGGTGATGCGTCCGCTGTTTCTGCATTACGAAGAGGATGCCCGCACGTATACCCTGAAATACCAGTATCTGTTCGGTCGTGATCTGCTGGTGGCACCGGTGTATGAGGAAGGGCGCAGCGACGGGTCTCTGTATCTGCCGCAGGATACCTGGATCAACATCTGGACCGGCGAAACGCATCACGGCGGCGATGTAACGGTGGCCGCACCGTTGGGTCAGCCACCGGTCTTTTATCGTGCAGACAGCGAGTGGGCAGCGCTGTTCGGTGCATTACGTCATATCTGATAAGACTCAGCCGCCGGGGTTGGCGACCACGCCCCGGCGTATGAAGGAGAATCATAATGAGTCAGACAACACCGGAAAATCCCGCGACCCTGCGCCTGCCTTTCAGGGAAAAACTGGCGTACGGCATGGGGGATTTAGGCTCCAATATCCTGCTCGATATTGGCACGCTGTACCTGCTGAAGTTTTACACGGACGTGCTCGGTTTGCCGGGCACTTACGGTGGCATCATTTTTCTGATCGCCAAATTCTTTACCGCCTTCACCGATATGGGCACCGGCATCATGCTGGATTCACGGCGTAAGATCGGCCCAAAAGGCAAATTCCGTCCCTTCGTATTGTATGCCGCGTTTCCGGTCACCCTGCTGGCGGTCGCCAACTTTGTCGGCACACCGTTTGAGATAACCGGTAAGACCGTCGTGGCAACACTGCTGTTTATGTTGTACGGGTTGTTTTTCAGCATGATGAACTGCTCCTATGGCGCGATGGTGCCTGCCATCACCAAAAATCCGGACGAGCGTGCGTCGCTTGCGGCCTGGCGGCAGGGCGGTGCCACACTGGGACTGCTACTGTGCACTGTCGGTTTTGTGCCGGTAATGAATCTGCTCGAAGGTAATGCGCAGCGCAGTTATATCTTTGCCGCGACGCTGTTCTCGCTGGTGGGTTTGCTGTTTATGTGGCTGTGTTATGCCGGAGTGAAAGAGCGTTATGGCGAGGCGCAGCCTGCAAATCAGACGCAAAAACCGGGGCTTTTGCCGTCATTTCGCGCCATCGCCGGTAACCGTCCTTTGTTCATCCTGTGTATCGCCAATCTCTGTACGCTGGGGGCGTTTAACGTCAAGCTGGCGATTCAGGTGTATTACACGCAGTACGTGCTGAACGACCCTATTCTGCTCTCCTATATGGGCTTTTTCAGCATGGGATGCATTTTCATCGGCGTATTCCTGATGCCTGCCGCCGTCAGACGATTCGGCAAGAAAAAAGTCTATATCGGCGGTCTGGCGCTGTGGATCGTCGGCGACATCCTCAACTACTTCTATGGCAGCGGCTCCGTTAGCTTCGTCGCATTCTCCTGTCTGGCGTTCTTCGGTTCGGCGTTCGTCAATAGCCTGAACTGGGCACTGGTGTCCGATACGGTGGAATACGGCGAGTGGCGTACCGGCGTTCGTTCGGAAGGTACGGTTTACACCGGCTTCACCTTCTTTCGCAAAGTCTCACAGGCACTGGCAGGATTTTTCCCCGGCCTGATGCTGACGCAAATCGGCTATGTGCCCAATGTTGTGCAGTCGGCGCACACGCAGGAAGGGTTGCGTCAGTTGATCTTCATTTATCCCTGTGTGCTGGCGGCAATCACCATCGTGGCGATGGGCTGTTTCTATAACCTCAACGAGAAAATGTACGTGCGCATCGTTGCGGAAATTGAACAGCGTAAGCAGACGGCATAGTGCATTCACTGTAACAGCGCCCTGCGGGGCGCTTTGAGGATTGCCATGAAGGATTTTCATCACCCTGATCCGCTGACATTGCGGGAGAAGTGTGCCTATGGAATGGGCGATTTTGGCTCGAACCTGATGTTGTGTATCGGGACGCTGTATCTCCTGAAATTTTATACTGATGAGCTGGGCATGCCGGCGTTTTATGGCGGCATCATCTTTCTGGTGGCGAAGTTTTTCACCGCGTTTACCGATATGCTGACCGGCGTGTTACTTGATTCCCGTCGTCATATTGGAGCCCGGGGTAAGTTCAGGCCGTTCATTTTATATGCCTCCGTGCCGGTCGGGCTGGTTGCGACGGCGCAGTTTATGGCGAATGATTTCGGTCTGCCGGTAAAAACGGCACTCGCCACTGTCCTGTTTATGTTGTTCGGCTTGTTCTACAGCCTGATGAATTGTTCTTACGGCGCGATGGTGCCGGCTATCACCAGAAATCCGCATGAGCGGGCGCAGCTTGCCGCCTGGCGTCAGGGCGGTGCCACACTCGGGTTGCTGCTGTGTACGGTCGGGTTTATGCCTGTCCAGGCGTTGCTGGGCAATTCCCCTTCGGTGGGATATTTCTGTGCCGCGCTGATTTTTGCCACCTGCGGTATTCTGTGTATGGGCTGGTGTTATCGCGGCGTCAGGGAGCGTTACGTCGGGATTACGCCTGCGGAACATAAATCCGGGATCCTGCGGTCATTTCGCGCCATATTCCGTAATCCGCCGTTACTGGTATTGTGCCTCGCCAACTTGTGTACGCTGGCGGCGTTTAATATCAAACTGGCGATCCAGGTGTATTACACGCAGTACGTTCTCCACGATATTCATCTGCTGTCATGGATGGGTTTTTTCAGCATGGGCTGCATATTGATTGGCGTGTTTCTGGTACCGGGTTGTGTGAAACGCTTCGGCAAAAAGCAGGTATACCTGGGAGGATTATTGCTGTGGGCAACCGGCGATATACTTAACTTCTTTTGGGGAAACAGTTCGTTAAGCTTTGTGTTGTTTTCCTGCATGGCATTCTTTGGCACCGCATTTGTCAACAGCCTGAACTGGGCACTGGTACCGGATACCGTGGATTACGGCGAATGGAAAACCGGTATTCGTGCCGAAGGCTCGGTGTATACCGGTTATACCTTTTCACGAAAAATATCTGCCGCGCTTGCCGGTTTCCTGCCGGGAATTATGCTGACGCAAATCGGTTATATCCCGAATGCGGTGCAGGGCAGCGCGACCTTACTCGGTTTACGCCAGTTGATCTTTGTCTGGCCCTGCTTACTTGCCATTACCGCCGCCATCATTATGGGCCTCTTTTATAAACTGAACGAAGCACGCTTCGCGAAAATAATTGAGGAAATCGCTCAGCGCAAAAAAGATAACGAGCCTGAAACACCGGCTGAAAAAAGCAATCTTTCCGCCGTCATACAATAAAAAAGCAGGTCGCCACGATGAACGGATAATGGGGCGGCCTTTTTCATCTTTACGGCTCTTTACGTCTCCCGCCTTTATTTTTCGCCATGTTGTTGCACACTTACTACAGTTGAATTTACGGCTGAAAGGATGTGGAAAGTATATGTGGCATCAGCAAACTATTACGCTCGGCGCGAAAGCGCGGGGTTTCCATTTGATCACCGATGAAGTGGTCAGCCAAATTGAGCGTCTGCATGAAGTACAAACCGGGCTGGTGCATTTATTTATTCAGCACACTTCAGCGTCGCTGACGCTGAATGAGAACTGTGACCCGACCGTGCGCTACGACATGGAACAACATTTCATGCGTACCGTGCCGGAAAACGCGCCCTACGAGCATGACTACGAAGGCCGCGATGATATGCCGGGTCACATTAAGTCATCGCTGTTAGGTGCATCATTAGTGCTGCCCGTTTCCCGGGGAAGGTTGCTGCTTGGCACCTGGCAGGGGATCTGGATGGGCGAACATCGGATCGACGGCGGACAACGCCGGATCGTCATCACGTTACAAGGAGAAATCCAGGCATGACCAGTTCAGAATTGCTGACCTACTGCATGGGGAAACCCGGTGCGGAGCAAAGTGTTGAAAATCAGCGCGGCGCAAATCAGGTAAAAGTGGGCGATGCGATGTTCGCCATGGTGTGTGAAATCGACGGTCGCGAGGCCATTTCGCTGAAAGCCAGCCCGGAGCTGGCAGAGCAATTACGTGCAACACATCCGGATATCGTGCCGGGAGATCATCTCAACAAAGCACACTGGAATACGGTATTCCTCGACGGTTCGCTGCCCGATTCCCAGTTTTATTATCTGATCGACGGCTCTTATGCGTTGGTGGTATCCGGTCTGCCGGAAGCGATACGTCAGGAAATCGGCCGCTGATTGTCCGGCCAGTTGCCGCTGTTAAGTGTTGAGGGGGAGAAGTCTGCCGCCTCAGCCCGCCATGGCAGTGCGCCACGAAAGCGCCACGCGCGTGTGATGTCCAGACTCCAGTAACGTTCTGCGCCCGCAGGCCCTGGAATATCTTCCGGGTGCCAGTGGATCTGCGTGTGTCCCTGAAGATGCAGCACATCACCGTTCTCAAAATCGATAAACAGCAGTGCCGCACGCGGTTCTGCCAGTAAATTCCCCAGCGTATTCATATAACGGTTACCGCGAAAATCAGGCACCCACAAACGGTTTCCCACCAGATGCGCAAACCCCGGCTGACCGCCGCGATGTGACATATCGGCACCGCCGTGTGCGTGGCTGGCGATAAAAAACGTATCGGCACGGGCAATCAGTGAGCGGGCATCAGCATCCGGTTCGGACATATCTTCCCGCGCAGGCAGCGGCAAACTGACGGGTACATCGGCCAGTTTGCGAACCTGAATATACTGCGGACAATTGCCAAAACTCTGATCGACGACGATCTCAATGCGGTTTTTATCCATGCGCCCGATCCTGCCGTTCACACGGTTACGCCGCCGGTTGGAAAAATCGATCCCCAGCCCGCCGATCTGTTTCCCCGGTTGTAAGGCGGCCAGCGCCGGATCGTCATCCCGCCGCGGTGTATTGATCCGCAAATGCGACGCGTCCGGCGTACGGATAAACCCGGCGGGGCCGGTCAGCAGAGTCGCCACCGGCCAGCCGTGGTCATCCAGCGTCGAGATAAACAAATACGGTAGCGCGGCGAAAAACAGCCGGTGCTGTTCCGGCATCGCATCGCGGATGCCGTGTGCGGAAACGTCAAACCCTGCCATGTCCTGCGCCAGGATTTCGTCTGCATGGAAGGGGTTATTCATCGTCTTTTACCCCGCGTTCTCAGGCAGTGGCAACGCCGGAAGTGGTGTAAAGCCCGGCAGGCTTTCGATCCGTTTCAGCCAGCGGTGAATCGCCGGATAATCCGCCAGCGAAACGCCGCCTTCCGGTGCCGCCGCTACATAGCTGTAACAGGCCAGATCGGCAATCGTGGCCCGCTCCGTCGCCAGAAACTCGTGGTTTTCCAGATGCTGTTCAAGCTGCGGCAGGAATTTTGCCGACACTTTCAGCGCACTTTCATACACTTCCGGTGCTGAGAATTGTTTCACCATACGGGCAGATGCCGGGCCGTAGCGCACTTCACCGGCAGCGCGGGACAACCACTTTTGGACTTCCGCCGCCTGGAACGGATCTTCCGGTAACCAGTGACTGTCGGGTGCGTAGCGTTTCACCAGATACACCAGAATCGCATGACTGTCGGTGACAATGTGTTCGCCGTCGGTCAGCACCGGCACTTGTCGCAGCGGGTTTAACTGCGCGAATTCTGCGGTCTGGCGAACCTCTTTGCCGCCGTCTTTAGTTTCAAAGGGCAGACTGAGCATGTTCAGCAGCAGGATGACGCGGTGGCAGTGACCGGAAAGCGGCGTATTGTAAAGTTGAATGGCGGGCATGGGTTGTCTCCTTTTGAGGTATGAATCAAAGATTACTCTTGCGCCAGATGATTGTGATCCACGAAGATTGAAATTGAGCGTTTCACTTTGTGGAAGAATCTATGGACCGTTTGGATGAAATGGCGATTTTTGTCGCTGTACTTCAGTATGGCAGCCTGGCGGAAGCTGCCCGTAAACTTCACCGTTCTCCACCGGCCATCACCCGCGCCATCGCCTCGCTGGAACACCGGTTCGGCGCAAGGCTGGTCGAGCGCACCACGCGCAGTCTGGCGCCGACAGAAGCGGGCGCACGGCTGGCGGAAAAAGCCCGGCTGCTGCTCAGCCAGTATCAGAATGCGGTAGAAGATACCGCTGAAACTCAGCTCAGCGGCCTGCTGCGCATCACCGCGCCGGTGCAGTTCGGGCGTAAACACGTTGCGCCCCTGGTGATGGAGTTTCTGGCGCAACACCCTGATATGCAAATCGAAATGATACTCAATGACCGCAATCTGGATCTGATCGACGAAGGGTTAGATCTGGCGGTACGCATCGGTCATCAGGAAGATTCAGGCAAAGTCGCGCGCAAGGTCGCCGAAGTCACCCGCGTGCTGGTCGCCAGCCCGACGTATCTGGCGCAGCATGGCGAACCGAAGCATCCGTCTGAACTGGCGGTGCATCAGACGGTGACGGGCACGCTGCGCACGCAAATCTGCGAATGGCGTTTCGGGCCGCATGAGGATGATTTGCGCGTCCGGTTGTCGCCGCGTCTGCTCTCCAATGATGTGGAATCGCAGTTGCTGGCGGTGCGCAGCGGGCAGGGGATAGCACGGTTACTGTCGTATCAGGTGAAGGATGATGTGCAGGCGGGCCGTATGGTACGGCTTCTGGCGGATTTCGAACCTTTGCCTTTGCCGGTACAACTGGTGGCGCAGCAGGTCCAGCAGATGCCACGCAAGGTGCGGATATTCTGGGATTTTGCTTATCAGCGACTGAGTGCATTGCCTCAGCTTCATGCGTTAGACGCATCTTCTGAACAGTGACGCCGATCACGCCCGCTGGCGGCAAAAATAATCTACTCTGAGAGTTGTGCAAAAACAGTGAGTTACTTAAGGGCACGTTGTCCATTTGCTCACGCCAACCCAAAAGGAAAGGATGATGACCCGTAACCGGCTGAATCTTGCCACGCTTTTGATTCTGGCGCTCAGTGCGCCGTTTCCCCTGACCGTCAGTGCGCAAAGCCTGCCGCAGGATCCTGATGCGTCGGTGCCTGCGAAGAATTACATCACGGCGGTGAATCCTGATTTAACCATCACTTACCGGTTGTATGCGCCGACGGCTGAACATGTCGATGTGGTGACCGGTGCCACGCCGGTGACGTACATTCCACATCAGATGACCAAGGACGATAAAGGTATCTGGAGCTGGACGTCAGATGTACAAAAACCTGATCTCTATGAATATTTCTTCAACGTCGATGGCTTGCGGATTGCCGATCCGGGCAGTGCAATGCCCAAGCCACAGCGTCAGGTGAATACCAGCCTGATTCTGGTGCCGGGCAGTATTCTGGATGTGAACAAGGTGCCGCACGGAGAAGTGCGTACACTGACCTATCATTCCGTCGCGCTGAATTCTGAACGTCAGGTCGCGGTGTGGACGCCACCGGGTTACAGCGATGCCTCACAGCCGCTGCCGGTGCTCTATTTCTACCACGGTTTTGGCGACACCGGCCGCTCGGCGCTGGATCAGGGTCGCATTCCGCAAATCATGGATAACCTGCTGGCGGAGAAAAAAATCGTGCCGATGCTGGTGGTGATCCCGGATACAGAAACCGATGCCAAAGGGGTGGTGCCGGAAGATTACGTCACCAAAGATCGCCGCAAGGAATTCTATCCGCGCAATGCTGCCGCTGCCGATAAAGAACTGACCGGTGACATTATCCCGCTGATTTCCAAAACTTTCCGCGTACGTGATGATGCCGCCGGACGCGCGCTGGCCGGGCTGTCACAAGGGGGTTATCAGACGCTGGTCAGCGGCATGACGCACCTCGACCAGTTCGGCTGGCTGGCGACCTTCAGCGGTGTCAGTACCACGACGGTGCCGAATGCCGACATTGAGAAACGCTTCGCCGAACCGGATAAAATCAACGCGCAGCTGAAAAACTTTACGGTCGTTGTCGGCGAAAAAGATGTGGTAACGGGCAAGGATATCGCCGGACTGAAGTCTGAGCTGGAAGAGAAAAAGATTAAATTCGATTACCACGAATACCCGAAGCTTGGCCACGAAATGGACGTCTGGCGCCCGGCCTATGCGGAGTTTGTGCAGAAGATATTTAAGTGATCTCAGCGCCCTCCCCTTCGCAGGGGAGGGCGCTGATCGGCGCTTAAAGATTACGCTGTTTTCTTCGCCTGCTGGCTGTGGCGTTCCAGCAGCGGTTTCAGGAAGCGCGCGGTATGCGATTCTTTGCATTCCGCGACGGTTTCCGGTGTACCGGCGACCAGAATCTGTCCACCGCCCGCGCCACCTTCCGGCCCGAGATCGACAATCCAGTCCGCGGTTTTAATCACGTCCAGATTGTGTTCAATCACCACGATAGTATTGCCCTGATCACGAAGCTGATGCAGCACTTCCAGCAGTTGCTGGATATCGGCAAAGTGCAGGCCGGTGGTCGGCTCGTCGAGAATATACAACGTCTGACCGGTGCCGCGTTTGGACAGCTCACGCGCCAGTTTCACACGCTGTGCTTCACCGCCGGACAGCGTGGTCGCGGACTGGCCAAGGCTGATGTAGGTCAGACCGACGTCGATCAGCGTCTGCAATTTACGCGCAAGCGCAGGGACGGCATCAAAGAAATCACGCGCTTCTTCAATGGTCATCTCCAGCACTTCGTGGATGCTCTTGCCTTTGTATTTAATTTCCAGCGTTTCGCGGTTATAGCGTTTGCCTTTGCACTGGTCACACGGCACATAAATATCCGGCAGGAAGTGCATCTCGACTTTGATCACGCCGTCGCCCTGACAGGCTTCGCAGCGGCCGCCTTTGACGTTAAAACTGAAACGCCCCGGCGTGTAGCCGCGTGAACGTGATTCCGGCACACCGGCAAACAGCTCGCGCACCGGCGTGAAAATACCGGTATAGGTCGCCGGGTTGGAGCGCGGCGTACGGCCAATCGGGCTCTGGTCGATGTCGATGACTTTATCGAAATGTCCCAGGCCTTCGATTTCACGGTACGGCGCGGCTTCAGCAATCGTCGCACCATTCAGTTCGCGCTGTGCCAGCGGGAACAGCGTGTCGTTGATAAGCGTCGATTTACCGGAGCCGGACACGCCGGTGATACAGGTAAACAGGCCCACCGGCAGCGTCAGCGTGACGTCTTTCAGGTTATTGCCTTTAGCGCCCGACAGTTTCAGCACTTTTGCCGCATCCGCAGGGACGCGCTGTGCCGGTACAGAGATTTCACGTTTGCCGCTCAGGAACTGCCCGGTCAGTGAATTCTCGGTCGCCATAATGTCTTCAGCCGTACCTTCAGCCACCACTTCGCCGCCATGCACGCCCGCGCCCGGTCCGATATCAATAATATGGTCAGCGGCGCGGATGGCGTCTTCGTCATGCTCAACCACAATCACCGTGTTACCGAGGTCGCGCAGGTGGATCAGTGTTTCCAGCAGACGTTCGTTATCGCGCTGATGCAGGCCAATGGAAGGTTCATCAAGTACGTACATCACGCCCACCAGACCAGCACCAATCTGGCTTGCCAGACGGATACGCTGGGCTTCGCCGCCGGACAGTGTTTCCGCAGAACGAGACAGCGAGAGGTAATTCAATCCGACATTCACCAGGAATTTCAGGCGATCGCCGATCTCTTTCAGCACTTTCTCAGCAATTTTGGCGCGCTGGCCGCTGAGTTTCATATTGCGGAAGAAATCCATCGCATGACCGATGCTGAAATCGGAGATTTCCGGCAGCGTGGTTTCTTCGACAAACACGTTACGGGCTTCTTCACGCAGACGGGTGCCACGGCAGGACGTACACGGACGGTTGCTGATGTATTTCGACAGTTCTTCACGTACCGCGCTGGATTCCGTTTCTTTATAACGGCGTTCCATATTGTGCAGCACGCCTTCAAACGGATGGCGACGAATCGAGGTATCACCGCGATCGTTGATGTATTTAAATTCAATCGTAGTTTTGCCGGAACCGTGCAGGATGGCATGTTGTATGTCGCTGCTCAGTGCATTAAACGGCGCTTCCACGTCGAAATCATAGTGCTCGCCCAGCGAGCGCAACATCTGGAAGTAATAGAAGTTACGGCGATCCCAGCCACGGATCGCGCCACCTGCCAGTGAAAGCTCAGGATTCTGCACCACACGATCAGGATCGAAAAACTGCTGTACGCCCAGTCCGTCACAGGTCGGACAGGCACCGGCCGGGTTGTTGAACGAGAACATACGCGGTTCAAGCTCACGCATGCTGTAGCCACACACCGGACAGGCAAAGTTAGCCGAAAACAGCATTTCTTCCGCTTTCGGGTCATCCATATCGGCGACCACGGCGGTACCGCCGGAAAGCTCGAGCGCGGTTTCAAACGATTCCGCCAGACGCTGGGCCAGATCGTCACGTACTTTAAAGCGGTCGACGACCACTTCAATGGTGTGTTTTTTCTGCAGTTCTAATTTCGGCGGATCCGACAGGTCACAGACTTCGCCATCAATACGCGCACGGATGTAGCCCTGCGACGCCAGGTTTTCCAGCGTCTTGGTATGCTCGCCTTTGCGGTCTTTGATGATGGTCGCCAGTAACATCAGGCGCTGGCCTTCCGGCTGCGCGAGTACGTTATCCACCATCTGGCTGACAGTCTGGGCTGACAGCGGAATATTATGATCCGGGCAGCGCGGCTCGCCCACGCGGGCAAACAGCAGGCGCAGATAATCGTGGATTTCCGTGATGGTCCCGACGGTAGAGCGCGGGTTGTGTGATGTTGATTTTTGCTCAATCGAAATCGCCGGAGACAGACCTTCAATATGGTCGACGTCCGGTTTTTCCATTAAGGATAAAAATTGGCGTGCGTAGGCTGACAGCGACTCGACGTAGCGGCGCTGGCCTTCGGCGTACAGTGTATCAAACGCCAGAGAAGACTTGCCTGAACCAGATAAGCCGGTGACAACAATCAGTTTGTCGCGCGGGATAATCAGGTTGATATTCTTGAGATTATGGGTGCGTGCGCCCCGAACTTCGATCTTATCCATTCATCATTCCCGGATTAACTTGATAGCTCACCGTGCCGGTGACCGCCGTGAAAACCTGTTTCGCGCCAGTCATCGAATCGGGCACAGAGAAGAACGTAACGCGCAATTATGACACAAATCACAGCCTGTGCCACCCCAAAACCTGAATGTATATCCAGTACTCGATGTAACGATGGAATGTTTGCTGAACAATCTGGAAAGAAAATCCCAACGTTTTACATCCATGGTACGAAGGCAACGTTTTGTGGTTATAATGTCGCGAAGTGAGTTCCTCACACCCCAAACTGTGGTTTCAGCCACGACATACATCATCAGGAGAATCCACATGGCCAGCAGAGGCGTAAACAAAGTTATTCTCGTCGGTAATCTGGGGCAAGACCCGGAAGTCCGCTACATGCCTAACGGCGGTGCAGTCGCCAACATTACTCTGGCAACGTCTGAAAGCTGGCGTGACAAAGCAACCGGCGAGCAGAAAGAAAAAACGGAATGGCACCGTGTTGTGCTGTTCGGTAAATTAGCTGAAGTTGCGGGCGAATACCTGAAGAAAGGTTCCCAGGTTTACATCGAAGGCGCACTGCAAACCCGTAAATGGACCGATCAGGCTGGCGTTGAAAAATACACCACCGAAGTCGTGGTTAACGTGGGTGGGACCATGCAGATGCTCGGCGGCCGTGCCGGCGGCGGCGCACCAGCAGGTGGCGGTCAGCCATCCGCAGGCGGCCAGCAGGGCGGTTGGGGTCAGCCTCAGCAACCACAAGGCGGCAACCAGTTCAGCGGCGGCCAGCAGGCACGTCCGGCTGCGCAAAACAACGCGCCAGCACAGAACAACGAACCACCAATGGATTTCGACGACGATATCCCGTTCTGATTTGTTGCCTTCGGGCTCCTCTGTCAGAAAAACAAAAAGCCCCGAAAGGGGCTTTTTGTTTTCTGGCTTTTACCGCTCTCAATCTTTTGCCGACGCACCAGGCTGGCTCATTGCGCCGCCATTGCGTCAAAACAGCGCCTCGTTTTAGCGCATTTTTTTCCCGTTCAGGGCTGCGGCGGATTGTACTTAAGATTGTATACAAGGCTCCGGCGGCAAATCGC
Source organism: Rahnella sp. RFA10(1/100) (assembly GCF_004195115.1). Taxonomy (NCBI): domain Bacteria; kingdom Pseudomonadati; phylum Pseudomonadota; class Gammaproteobacteria; order Enterobacterales; family Yersiniaceae; genus Rahnella; species Rahnella sp. RFA10(1/100). Next base: position 212,214 of record NZ_SEWR01000007.1, on the reverse strand, counting down.
TTTTGTGGTACAGAAATTGCTTTTCTCCAGAGAGACTCAGGGGAGAAAAATATGAAAGCGATCGTGATTGGTGGCGGGATTGGCGGTGCATGTGCGGCGATTGCGCTGAAGCGTTTTGGTATCGAAACGGCGGTATACGAGGCGGTGAAGGAGATCAAACCGGTAGGCGCGGCGATTTCTATCTGGCCTAACGGCGTCAAATGCCTGAATTATCTCGGCATGAAAGAGGCGCTTCGTGAACTCGGCGGCAATATGCGCTTCATGGCCTACAAAGACTATCAGCAGGGGCAGACCATGACGCGGTTCAGTATGGAACCGCTGATCCAGAGCGTTGGCGAACAACCCTATCCGGTGGCGCGTGCTGAACTGCAATCAATGCTGCTTGATACCTATGGCCGCGATAAGGTGCAGTTCGGCAAGCGCGTGACGCATGTTGAGGAATCTGACGACAGCGTCACCGCCTGGTTTGACGACGGCACCTCCGCGACCGGCGATTTACTGATTGCGGCCGACGGCACCCATTCTATTATCCGCCAGCATGTGCTGGGCTATGCGACGGAGCGCCGCTACGCCGGTTACGTCAACTGGAACGGTCTGGTAGAAATCGATGAAAGTATTGCGCCTGCCGATCAATGGACGACATTTGTCGGCGAGGGTAAACGCGTTTCACTGATGCCGGTAAGCGGCAACCGTTTCTACTTTTTCTTTGACGTGCCGCTGCCGAAAGGCTTGCCGCAGGATCGCACCACCGTGCGCGATGATTTGCAGGGTTACTTTGCGGGCTGGGCAGAACCGGTGCAAAAACTGATCAGTCAGATCAACCCGGAGACCACTAACCGCGTTGAAATCCACGACATCGAACCCTTTATGCAACTGGTCAAAGGCCGTATTGCGTTGCTCGGCGACTCCGGCCACAGCACCACGCCGGATATCGGGCAGGGCGGCTGTGCGGCAATGGAAGATGCGATCGTACTGGCGAATATGTTGCAAACCAATTCGTTAGGCATCGAAGATGCGCTGTTGCGTTATCAGGAGAAACGCGCCTGTCGCGTGAAGGATCTGGTGCTGAAAGCGCGTAAACGCTGCGATGTCACTCACGGCAAAGAAATGGCCGTGACCGAACAATGGTACGAAGATCTGAAAAGTGAAACCGGCGAGCGCATTCTTTCCGGTATGTGTGAAACCATTCTGGGTGGGCCGCTGGAATAAATCCGGGGCGGTTTTTAAAAGAAATAAATTTTTACACATCCTTAAAGTTCCCTGCGTTTTTGCCGAAAATAACATCAGAAGGATTAGGGTATCCACTGGCGCTACGGCGCAAAACATAGGGACTTATCGGGATGACAGTTATCTCCTCGGCAGGTAATCAGGCGCTTAATACACTGGTTACGACGACAAAATCACTGACGGCGGTGTCCTCCGCCGCCAGTCAGCAGCAGGCTTCAACGGCGCAATCAGCAGCGGTGATTATCGGCCAGACGGACACCACGTCGCCGGTCTATACCATTACCAAACCGGTATTAGTCTGGGAACGCTCTTCCAGCGACCTGATGTCTTCCAAACTCGCATCGAATTTCAGCAACGCCGGCAATGCGTCGCGTTTTGCCGGGCTCGGCGCGGCGCTGCTTGAGCGTTTTACCACTGACGGCAGCAGTTATTCGCAATCGGTAATAAAGCAAACTTCGGCTTCGCAGGCCACTGCGGCGGCCAATGTGGCTGCCCAGTCCCAACTCCATACCAAAGCCGATAATCAGATAAGCCTGAGTATTAAAACCGCCAGCGGTGCACGGGTGGATATTACGCTGGGCAGTGGTGATGACGGTCTTGGCGTGCAGGTGAATGTCAGCAAAGGCACGCTCAGTGATGCCGATCGCAAAGCGCTGGCGGGGCTGGCGGAAGGTTTCCAGAAAGCGATTGATGGTCTGACGGCGCAGCCGCCGAAGCTGGATCTGAGCGGTCTGACGAAGTTTGATTCCTCGGTACTGTCATCGGTGGATTTACACGCTACGCTGGGCACCACCCATACTCAGACGCTGGATTTTCACGCTGATGCCAATACCCGCTCAGTGAAATCGACCGGTATTGCCGGTACGGTGGATATCAGCGTCGACATGAGTAAGCGCGCACTGCTCGGCACAGAAAACCAGCAAAAGCAGGCGCTGAACAGCTATCTCAAACAGATCAACAGTGCGGGTAATCGTGGCAATGCTGATGATTCGCTGATGACCATGTTCAAAGAGGCTTTTACCGCGCTGAACAGCAATTATGGCGATACGGCGACAACCTATAAAAGCCGGGGTTCTGAGCCGGTGTATTTCTCGCTGACCAAAACCGATAAAAACATGATGACCGGACTGGCGGATTTCACGGCCTCGGTGACGCAGACGCCGGTCAGTTCTACCAATCCGATGCGCCCGGATGAAACGGATACATTCTCTTATCAGGTGTCGCAGGCCAGCACCATCACCGGCACCAACACGCAGGATCGCAATATCACGCAGAAACAGCAGTCACATCTGGTCGCCAGCTACCATGAGTCGCTGACACCGGGGCTGAAACTGAATCTGACCAGCGACCGTAACTCGCAGAATTACCTTTACTACCAGATTGATGACACGGCAGAAAGCACGACGTCCGTGCAATATCACAAAGGTGCGCTGGTGAGTGCGTCGGTGGATCAGTCCGCCACCAACTCAACACATATTCAGAAATATGTGAAAGGTGCGCTGGAATCCGACATCACCACGCCGGAAATCACGTCGAAAACTACTGACCTGCTCGGCAAGCTGCAATCCGCCTGGGAAAATAACGCCCCGCGGATGTCGTTCCGGGATTATCTGGATCATCAGACATTGCCGGATCTGAGCGGGATGGTACTGATGGAATCGGATCCTGCGGTATTAAAAAATCATTAATCCTTTGCAGTAACGTAATTAAATAAACGGAAAATATAAGCCTCTCTGAATATTTCAGGGAGGCTTTTTATTTATCGGGGATGTGATGTTTATTAATTTAAAATTGGAGACAGGAAATATAATGGAAATCCTTCGTTAAACATTTAAGGAATGAATGTGCAGCTCTTACCATTAACCGCACTATTACTCTTTTTTCCTCTGAGCGTATTTGCCAGTCAGGATATCTCGCCGGAGCCATTAAGACTAAAGCAGGCAATGCAATCTGCGATGGACAGCCTGGGCAGGCAAACCACGCTATGTGACAAAAAAGAGCAACAAAAGCCGAAAATCACCGCAGAAGATCTGAAGCCTTTTGATCGGGAAACGATATCTACTGCGCTTATTTACTTTAAAAATGAATCGCTGAAATCCTGTATTAAACAGCAAGAATATGAATATATGCTGAGTATGATTGCCTATGCGGGCAGTTTTCCTGAAAGCGCACATAGCGGGCAAGATTATCAAACAGTGATCGAATCTTTGATTGTCCTTTCGCCAGGTGCAAATCCCTCTGTGATAAAAACAGAAGGTCGGTTTTTAGCTTTACCCGCACCTTTACAGGAAAAACTTAAACAGACATTCCACTCGAAAACCTTCGATCTCGAATTCGTGCTCAATTATTACGACATCCACGGGCAGGGAAAAAATAAATCCTGATCCAGGGCTAACGTATTAGCGGCCCCGTCCGGGGCTGTTCTTTTCTCTTTAATGCTTACCTGGATATCTCAAACTTCGTCCCTTTCACCACAATTTCATCAAATTGCAGATGATGCATAAACTCGCGCAAAATCAGCAGCGTGGCGGCGAAATCATTGCCGTCAGGAATGCCTTCGAAATGCGCAGGACGGCCATTAATCACCAGCGCCAGCCGGTCAAACGTGCGTTCCACTGCATCCCGCGACAACGTCATAACTTCGTTTTCCGCCTCACCGGCAATGCGGGCCAGCACGCGGATGTCGTTGTCTGTGCTGAATAATTTAGCGCCCGGTGGAATGTCGTGCCGGATGCGCGTCACTTCATCTTCGACCACCATAATGGCGGTTTCCATTTCATCCGGCGTCGGCGGTGAATGGCGGAAATAGCCGACGGAGGTGAGTTGAGAGCCCAGTGTCAGGAGCAAACTTTTATCTTCGCTATCGTCATTACGGACGATAACTTGCGTTTCTTCGCTGCCGATATGCAGCAATACAGCAGGTGTGATCATCGGCTTCTCCCAATCGTTAACGTTGTGACGTCATGCTTTCTGAGCAGAAAAACTATCATGTCAGATGCGAATCACGCCGCGCAAACTCTTTCACCATCCAGTCGATAAACACCCGCACACGGGGCGAAAGCTGGCGGTTACGCGGGTAAAGCAGGGAAACCGGCAGCGAACCGGCCGGGAAATCCGCCAGAATTTGCACCAGGCTTCCCTGTGCCAGATCCTCCAGCAGACCGTAATGCGGCACCTGAATAATTCCCATCCCGCGCCGTGCGGCTTCTTTCATGCTTTCCGCGCCGTTGACTGACAAACTGGTTGGCAGCAGGATTTCGCGTGTTTTGCCTTGCTGCTGAAAAACCAGCGGCAGCAGCCCGCCGGTCGCACTGGAACGAAAACCAATCATCCGGTGACCGGCCAGATCGTCAGGTGTTTCTGGCGTTCCACAACGTTGCAGATAGTCCGGGCTGGCGCAGGTAATTTCCGGCAACGTACCAAGCGGCCGCGCCACCATATCGCTGTCTTTCAGCTCTCCGGCTCGGATCACGCAATCGATGCCTTCCCGCACCAGATCCACCAGCCGGTCACCTTCACTCATGTAAAACTCAATGTCGGGATACTGCGCCAGAAAATCCGGCAGGCCGGGCAGCAGAAAATGCCGCGCCATCGACCCGTGCACATCCACCCGCAACAGCCCTTTTGGCTGCGCACCGGCAAAGGCCATCTCGGCATCTTCCACATCCGCCAGGATACGCAGACAGCGCTGATAATAGGCTTCGCCATCCAGCGTCGGGCTGACGTGGCGGGTGGTGCGTTGCAGAAGCCGGATGTTCAGCCGCGACTCCAGTTGCTTAATGGCATCGGTCACCGTCGAGCGTTTCAGGTTCAGCGCCTGTGCAGCCTGGGTAAAACTGCGCAGTTCCACCACGCGGGTGAATAACTGCATGCTGTCGAGCTTATCCATGATAATTGTTCACCTTTTCCGGATAGTGATAACGAATATCAGGTAATTATCCGGCAGCGTCAATCGGCTACGCTTTCCTCACCGACAACAGATCCGAATCACTGAAAAAAGGGAACGCATCATGACTTCATCCAAACCGAAAGTCGCGCTGGTCACCGGCGCATCACGCGGTATCGGCGCCGCCATCGCAGAGCGTCTGGCGCGCGACGGTTTTACCGTGATTGTGAACTACTCACGCGGTGCGTCAGAAGCCGACGAGGTGGTCAGAAAAATTGAACAGGCAGGCGGAAAAGCCATCAGCGCGCAGGCGGATGTCAGCGACGCGGCGGCGGTCAGCCGGATGTTTGCCAGCGCGGAACAGGCGTTTGGCGGCGTGGATGTGCTGGTGAATAATGCGGGTATTATGACGCTTTCCGCTATCGCCGACACCGACGATGCAACATTCGACCGCCTTATCGATATCAACCTGAAAGGCACTTTCAACACGCTGCGTGAAGCGGCGAAAAACCTGCACGACGGCGGACGTATTATCAATTTCTCATCAACGGTTGTCGGGTTATATCAGCCGACTTATGGCGTGTATGCCGCGACCAAAGCCGCTGTCGAGGCGCTGAGCCGCGTGCTCACCAAGGAAATGCGCGGCCGCCAGATAACCGTCAATACTGTTGCGCCCGGTCCGACGGCAACGGATTTATTCCTCAACGGTAAATCCGAACAACTGGTGGAAACCATCGCCAAAACCTCGCCGCTCGAACGCCTCGGTCAGCCGGAGGATATCGCCTCCGTGGTCGCCTTCCTCGCCGGACCCGACGGTGCCTGGGTCAACGGCCAGACGCTGAAGGTGAATGGCGGGATTATTTAATCCTTCCGTTTAACGCAGGAAAATAAAAAGCCGGAATGCAGCTCGCAAAAACCCGTACCAGGAATACTGTGACGGGTTTTTGGTTGTATACTCTTTGTAGATACAACGGTGGAGAAATGAACATGCGTACTCGGGCCACATTACAGAAATGGGGTAACAGCATCGCGTTAAGGCTGTCCGGAAATTTGAAGTCAATTCCACAATTCGAGGAAGGTGATGTCGTTGATATCGAGATTTCTGAAGACGGGCTGCAAATTCGTAAAGCCGAAAAGCAGAAGGTCACTGAGGCCAGCTTGTTATCGGGGCTGAGCGCGTATAATGCTCACGCTGATGAATTGGCAGAACCGACTGACAGGGAGCTTGATTATTAATGTATTTACCAAAGCGCGGGGATATTTGCTGGCTGGATTTTGAACCCACCAAAGGAAAGGAAATAGGCAAATATCGACCAGCGCTGATCCTGTCTCATGAAACTTATAATCAGGTTACCGGGCTGGTGATTTGTATGCCGGTGAGCAGCAGTATCCGGGGCGCGCCGACCGAAGTGCCGCTCAACAATCTGAGCGCACCTTATGTGGTTGCCACCACGTTGATACATACAATGGACTGGCGGCACCGGCAGGCTAAGTTTATCGCTGTTGCCGAAGATGGTGTGTTTAACGATGTACTTGCCCGGATTATTCCGCTGATTGGCGGTGAGAACTTACTGGCCTGAAGTTAATCTTCAGGCCACGTATCATGCGTATTGCGCTTCGCCGTTGCCGAAGGACCAGTTTTCTTTCGGCACTTCGACCAGGCTGATGAACACATCTTCCAGACGTAATCCGACTTTTTCATGCAGCCCGTAAGCTACGGCGTGATAGAACGCCTTTTTCATTTCCAGTGTACGGCCGGCGTTGAGCGTTACCTGAATCACAATGCAGTTCGGGCTGCGCTGGATATTCAGATAATCAGGAGAAATCATCATTTCTGCCGGAGAGTGCTCGGAGATGACAATAAACTTGTCGTTTTCCGGCGCATTAAGAGCTGAGCGCAGCGCGTCATAGACCACTTCGCCGACGGTTTTGCGGTAGGTTTCAGGTTTTCCTTCAACCATATCAATACGTACAAAAGGCATTTTATTCTCCTCATTATTTTCTGTAGGGCGTGCATCTCTGAGGATGCGGTCGTTAAGGTATGCAACACGAGGAGTAGAGTTGTCGAGCGATTTTTTGTACGTACCGGTATTCTACGTACACTTCCTCATTAGCCCTTGCTTATCTCATGATACTTAAAAGTATAATAATAACTAAGGTAAAATAGTTCGTTTTCAGTAAAAGTAATAATCCGTTGTAAATGATATTTATCATGCCTTTATTGCAACTTTCTTGGTATTTTATGTCCCCTTTTTCTGATAACGATTGTTTTCAGAATTCACAGCAATAGTTAATTCAAGCATAGCCTTTCGGCGTTTGCTTCTTTCATGTTCCAAAAGGATCACAATGCTGTCAAAAGTGCTGGAATCTTTGTTAAGTGCAATGGATTCATCAACGATAACCGATTGTTTTATTTGGGCTGTTGTACTCGTTTTTTTTGGTGCTTTATATGCCAGGTATAAGAGTAAATCACCCCGTTTTTTGGAATACGCACCGACTTTAATGACTGCGCTTGGGATCTTGGGGACCTTCGTAGGGGTCGTGATTGGACTTTTGCATTTCGATACAACCAATATAGAACGCAGCATTCCTGTCTTATTGGGGGGATTAAAAACAGCATTTATTACAAGTATTGTCGGTATGTTAGGTGCTCTAGCATTTAATATTTTAGATACGATGCTCTCCTCCCCCCGGCCAAACGGTATGAATGTAGCCCAGCCAGAAGCGGTGACGCCTGATCATATTCACCAGGTTCTCCAGTCGCAGCACAAGCTTTTAGAACGAATTGCGTTCGGTTTTGATGGAAATGATGAGGTCTCTTTAGTGGGGCAATTGAAATTGTTGCGCACTGACATGGGTGATATTTCTAAATTGCAAAGAAATCATCATGAAGAGTTCAGTCAGAAATTATGGGCTGAACTGACTCACTTTGGCGATTTGATGGCAAAAGGCGCAACAGAGCAAATCATCGATGCCCTGAGAAAAGTCATTGTCGATTTTAATAATAACCTTACGGAACAATTTGGTGAGAATTTTAAGGCCTTAGACAGTTCTGTTAAAAAACTCGTTGAATGGCAAGGTGCTTATAAAGACCAAGTCGAAGTGATGAGTGAGCAATATAAGCAAAGTGTTGATTCGCTTATGGAGACAAAAAATTCTGTCGCGGGTATTTGGGAAGAGTGCAAAGAAATCCCTCTCGCAATGGCAGAACTGCAAAATGTATTGAAGGTCAATCAGCATCAGATTGATGAACTTTCAAGGCATTTAGACGCTTTCGCGACCTTAAGAGATAAAGCCACCGAAGCTGTCCCTGCAATTCAAATGAAACTGGATGAAGTTGGGGAACAATTAAAAGCCGGTGCTTTAAGTGTCAGTGCTTCGCTGGAACAGACTGGCGGACAGTTGTTGGTCAATGCTAACTCTATGCGTGTTGCTCTGGATGAAGGTGCAGAAGGTTTCAGAAACTCCGTAACGCAAACCCAGCAATCTTTTGCTTCTATGGCACATGACGTAGCGAACTCCTCAGAAGTCCTGACATCCTCTCTTGGAGAAACTGTGGAGGAAATGAAGTCCAGCGCCATTGAACTTCTTACTTCGATGCAAATCTCTGTATCCGACATGGGAGGAAAACTGAAAGATCATTCTGCGGACCTTTCCGCAATGATGAAAACTCAGTCTGATGAACTTTCTGGCGCGTTGAAAAGTAATTCGAGCAATATGCTGGATACTCTGCAGAGTTCGTTTGATAAGGCAAACTCCGGACTTACCGAACATGTTAATGATTCCCTAGGTCGTTTTGGAGAGGCAATCAATAGTCAGCTCAAAGCCTTCGGAGAGGCAACCGATCGTGAAATGAATCGTGAATTACAAATCCTGGCTGATTCACTTATTTCGATCAGTAAAGGCTTCATAAATAACTATGACCAGTTAATTAAAGAATATCAGGTTGTTATGGGGCAACTTAAGTCGATGATTAACAGCAATGAGCGCAGGTAAAAAATGGAGAAATTCTTAGGTAAACCTGTGGAAGTTAAAAAACAGGACAATGAACACTGGATATCCATGTCAGATCTGATGGCGGGGTTAATGATGGTGTTCCTTTTTATTTCTGTTGCTTATATGCACTATGTTCAGGTAGAAAAAAATAAGATCAAAGAAGTCGCCGTTGCTTATCAGAATGCACAAATAGAACTTTATAATGCGCTTGAAATGGAGTTTGCCAAAGATCTGCCTGACTGGGATGCTGAAATTGATAAGCAAACATTAGAATTTCGTTTCAAATCCCCAGATGTATTGTTCAGAACAGGTAGCTCGGATCTTCAATTAGGATTTAAGTCTACTCTCGATAACTTCTTTCCCCGGTATCTTACCGTGCTTGATAAATTTAAAGAACATATTACTGAAGTCAGAATTGAAGGCCATACCAGTAGTGACTGGACCGGGACATCTGACCGTGATGTTGCTTATTTTAACAATATGGAATTGTCGCAAGGTAGAACCCGAACAGTACTGGAATATGTCTATGAAATGGATGAAATTAAAAGCCAGCGGCCTTGGATAAAATCTCATTTTTCAGCAGTAGGTTACTCATCATCACACCCCGTGCTTAACGCTTCTGGCAGAGAAGACCCGAGCCGCTCAAGACGAGTCACCTTTAAAGTCGTCACTAATGCTGAGTTGCAGATTCGACGGATAATTCAGGAGTAATATAATGAAACTTAATATTAACTTATCTGAATTAATCCGGCTGGGAAAACGCATGCTACCAGAAGGATCGGGTTTTATTTTGGGCGAAAAGTCAGTGAGTTTTGAACCTTTAGATGTTGAATTGGAAAGCGGTATAAAAATCAACATTAGTGAGTTGGATGCCGGCACAGGGTTGATTTCATTTAAGGGACGTCAGGTTCTACTTTATATCCGAGATCATAGTCAAATATATGATTCTGCAATAGCTGATCCTGGTAGAGGCAATAAATTTCATATTGCATGGTGTAAAACGCTGGATACTATGCGGCAGGACGGTCGTTTTGGTCGCTATCATGCAACAAACCGACTTGATGGATTTTTCGAAATCGACGATGGCCATGGAAAACATCAGGATATCGAACTTAAAGTCTGTAAAAATTGTCTGGAGAAATTGAATTATCGTGAAAGCGCTAATAAGGCCGTTAGACATATTGTGTTTGCTTCTTTTGTGCTCAAAGATTTCTTTTCTCATTACAGTACTTGTTTTAGCTATATGCCTAAAGGTTTATATAACGCCACAAATAGCGGCTATACTGAAGACTGGAAAGAAATATCTAACAGGATAAGAAAGAGAAGTGGTTTTGTATGCAGTGACTGTGGTGTTGATATGAGTTCACACCGTAATTTGTGCGACGTACACCACAAAGATGGTGTGAAATATAATAATACGGAAGAAAATCTAGAAGTCGTTTGTCGCGATTGTCACCGGAAAAAACCGCAGCATGGATGGATGTTCCTTTCATCATCGGATATGCAAGTTATAAAGGCTTGCCGACTACAACAAGGCGTTAATAACGTCAATACCTGGAGTGACGTTTATTCCCTTACTGATACTTCTATTCATGGCGATATTAATATATTAGAAATGAAGAAATATCCATTACCCAAGCTGGGTTATCAGATAGAAAATGCGGGGCAGGGTAGAGAAATAACTCTGGATGCTGCCTGGGTATCGGAAAAAATTGCTGTAAATCTGGAGCCCGTTTTTTTGCCCGGTTGGACTATTTTTACAGTCAGTGAAGCTGTGTCATATATCAATGAAGGCTAAGGCTGCCGGTTTGCGGCGACCTTGCCAATTGTGTGACGTTACTGGATTTACTTAAACCACAACAGCCTTCCTCCTGAACATCCCCCGCCAGCCTGGGCGACAGAACATCACCAGATTCCCCAGCAGTATCAGCGCCAGCCCGATAACCGCATTAGTGTGCCACTGATAACCTTCATAAAATGTTGAAACCGTCAGCGCGACCAGCGGGAACAGCAGTGTGCTGTAGGCCGCCTGACTGGCACCGATACGGCCAACCAGTGTGAAGTAAATACCGAAGGCCAGTACCGAACCAAACACGGAAAGATAAACCAGTGAGCCGAGATATTGCGGTGTCAGGTCGATGGCAAAGGAAGCGCCCTGCACCAGACTCAGCGCGCCCATGACTGCCGTGCCGTAAAACATTGCGTAGGTGTTTGTGGAAAGCACATCCAGCCCGTGACGCTGATGGCGTGAACTGATCATATTCCCCAGCGAGAAGCCGTAGGTGCCGAGCAGGCTGAGGCCGATGCCTTTTAGCAGTTCCGGTGCAATGTGTGCCGCACTCAGATCATGCCAGAACAATGTGATAATGCCTGCCAGCCCGAGAACCGACGCCGGGATCACTGCCGGAGCCAGTTTCTGGCGGAAAAACAGCATGCCATTGAAGGCGTTAAACAGTACAGCCATCGAGAAAATCACCGATTCCAGCCCGCTGGTGATGTAGGCTGCGGCGTGATAGAAGCAGTAAAAATTGAAGCAAAAAACGCAGCAACCCTGAACCACGCAGAACAGGTGATCTTTCAGCGCCAGGCGGCGCAACCGGCGTGTTGCCAGCAATGCCAGCAGCATGATCACCGCAGCCAGCAGGAAACGGTAGAAAACGGACACCGTCACCGGTACGTCCCCCTGTTGCAGATAAATCGCAAACCAGGTGGTGCCCCAGATCAGGATCACCGAAATATAAAGCAGTGCGTTCATAGAATTCTCTCACCCGAAAAGTAATGACTGAGGGAATTCTGCGGTAACGGCAGGCGTCTGGCTTTCAGCGATTTGCGCTGAGTTGCATATTCTTGCGCATTTTTCCGGTCACCAGCTCAGCAAGATCTGGCTCTGCGGCGGGGAAAAACCGTAAAATGAGCGTCATCTTTCTTCCACACGGGCATGTCATGACTAAGGTTTATCAGGCTTTCGAAACGCTGCGTCAGCATAAAGCGGTTCTGCATGACAGTGTGGCGCTGGGTTCCGGCATTCAGCTGGCGGCGTGGTCGAATAAAAATGACATCGTGAATCAGGAAAGCGCCGATCACCATACGCTGAGCCTGTACGTGGCCGATGGCTACGAGTGTTATCACAAAACCCGCAGTGGCTGGCGTAACGGCGGCGGGCCGGATCGTTTTTGTCTGATGCCCAAAGGCAGTATGTCGAGCTGGGATGTGCGCGACGATTTATCGTTTGTGCATCTGTATTGCTCCGACGAACATCTGCGGCATCTGGTGGAGCAGACCTGGGATCGCAGCCCGGCAGCGATTGAGCTGGAAGAACGCACATTCGAAGAAGATCCGCAAATTACGTTATTATATCGCCACTTTTTGCTCAGCAGTCAGTGGCAGGAAAACAGTAATCAGCTGATGCTGAGCAGCGCCGCCAATCTGCTGATGGCGCATCTGGTGAAACATTACACCCGTCTGCAATGGGCGCTGCCAACGGTACGCGGCGGTCTGGCACCGCATATTCTCAACCGCCTGAAAGATTATATTCATACCCATCTCGCGGAGCCTTTATTACTGCCGGAGCTTGCCGCGCTGGCAGAACTCAGCGAATTCCACTTTGCCCGCATGTTTAAACAAAGCATGGGGATGGCGCCGCACCAGTACGTGATGAATGCCCGCCTGATCCGCGCGGAAAATTTGCTAAAAACCAGCCGGATGGACATCACCACAATCGCGCTCGAATGCGGTTTCAGCTCTGCCAGTCATTTCAGTAACCGCTTCAAATCTGTGCGCGGCATAACGCCGACGGCGCTGCGTGGCGGCATTATTACCTGATTTTTATTTCCTGCTAAAACCTCTCTTCCTGTCTGGGCAATTACGGTGCTAACGTAATGGTTCTTCACCTTATTCAGGAAAAACCATGCAGACCTCCGCTCCCGTTATCGAAACCGAACGTCTGATTTTACGGGGTCATCATATTGATGATTTTGAATACATTGCCGCGCAATGGGCCAATCCGGCCGTCGTGAAATATATCGGTGGTACACCGTCAGGTCGCGAAGCCAGCTGGAGCCGCCTGTTGCGTTATCCGGGTCACTGGCAGATGCTCGGTTTTGGTTACTGGATTGTGTTCGAAAAATTGCAGGGTACAGAAGGTGCGTTTGTCGGCGAAATGGGTCTGGCGGATTATCAGCGTGACATCACGCCATCGCTCAATGGCATGGCAGAAATGGGGTGGGTGATTTCGCCGGCATTTCACGGCAAAGGTTACGCCTTTGAAGCGGCAAAGGCGGTGCTGAACTGGGCCGGTGCACATGTCGATCGCCAGCTATGCTGCATTATTGCGCCGGAACATCAGGCCTCCGTTCGTCTGGCGGAAAAGTGCGGTTTCGTGGCTCAAACCGATACCACTTATCATGGCTCAGCCACGCGGATCTTCGTTCGTCCGTCGTGACCGGCTATTCATGCATCACATTAACAGGAGCAACCATGCTAAAGATTCTGGGTAAATCACCGTCGATCAATGTACGTAAAGTGTTGTGGACCTGTCATGAACTGGGGCTGGACTTTGAACAGGAGCAGTATGGTTCGGGTTTTCAGTCTGTCCAGACAGCGGAATTTAAGGCGCTGAACCCGAATGCGATGGTGCCGGTGATGATCGACGGCGAGTTTGTGCTGTGGGAATCCAACGTGATTTGCCGGTATCTGGCGGCGCGTGAAGGACGTGAAGATTTGCTGTCATCCGACCCGAAACGTCGTGCCCTGGCCGAGCAGTGGATGGACTGGCAAGCTGGTGAACTGAATAATTCCTGGCGTTATGCGTTTCCGGCGCTGGCGCGCAACAGCCCGCAGCATCAGGATCCGGCACTGATTGACGCCGGTGTCAGTGAATGGAACCGTCACATGCAAATGCTCGAAGAACAACTTCAGCGTAGCGGCGATTATATTCTGGGCGATAATTTTACGCTGGTGGATATTCCCATCGGGCTGGCGGTGAACCGCTGGTCGATGACACCCATGTCGCGTCCGGCCTTACCGGCAGTGACAGCCTATTATGACCGGCTCAATCAGCGCGAGGGATATCGTCTCTATGGCCGCAATGGCTTAGTCTGATCCCCGACATGCTTCACGCTGCCTTCATTCACCCCGGTCACTTACTTATGTAAGCTCCCGGGGTCTCATTCAGTTGCCGCCTGAATGCCACGAGAATGATGTCAGGAAATATTAATTATTTAACAGACGTCGGGTTTATTTAAAATCCACCTGCATCAGTTCACTAATAGACTGACCGCGGGTTGAGGAAACACATTTATCAATATAGCTATTGAAGGCGGCGGGTTTTGGAATACCCATGTCCAGTAACCGGGAATTATCAAATTTCACGTTTAACTGCGCAAACCCGCCGTAAAGTTTAATTGCGCGTAGAATGATTTTATCATTGCACGGGCCGAGTACATCTTTAAATTGTTTACGGATGCCGGTAAATTCCTGATAACTGATTTGTTCATATTCACTGATAATCCGCGGAGCATTATTGGCTTTTGCCACCGAAGTATCTATTTCATGAAATGGTGTACACATCTCTTCGCCGGAAGAAATATGATAGAAATTATGGCTGAGGCTTTTGGCGAGACACAGTTTTACCAGCACCATCGCGCAATAGTCTACCGGAATGACATCCACCTGATCGTCGAGCGTGCAGGTGAATTTCTTCAGTTTAATTGCCATCATGAACACCCAGAAGATGCTGCTTGAAGGCTGGCAACCATGCTGAGTGTGGCCGACGATAATCGACGGTCGGGCAACCACGAACGGCAGCGACGGGCATTCGGCGCGGACGAGATTCTCAATCGCGCGCTTGGAAGCCGTGTACTGCACCAGATCTTCGTTCTGTTCGTTGTCCGGCATACCTTCGTAGAAAACGCTGTCTTTATCCGGCATTGATGCCATTGCCGTGCCGACATGCACAAATCGCTGCAAACCTTTGACCTGTGCCATGCGTTTGGCGAAGGTCAGTGAACCTTCGACATTTACGCGCCACATAGCCGGATTATTGCCAAAAGAGGCGATCGCAGCGCAGTTAATAACGTGCGTGACATTATCTAAACGTGAGTCATGAATAAAACTTTCCGGTTCGGCCAGGTCACCGGTCAATATAGATTGCTCATTCAGTGCAGAAAAATGGGCATCATTTAATTCAAATTTCTTCAGGTTATCAATAATTCTGGCGAGTCCCGTCGCTTTATCGTCAGCCCTGACTAAGAGTAATAATGCATTATTGGTGGTAAGTTGCTGGCGCAGGAAATATTCGACGACAGCTCCGCCAACAAAACCAGTGGCACCGGTTATTAAAATAGTATTCATATCAGAAAGACCTGCAACGGGAAATTACCGGCACAGTACCACCTCTATTGTAAACGGAACGTATACCATTTTTGGGCTTAAATAAACGAAGGGTAAACAGCACGAAAAGCTTAAAATTGATAAAAAGTTCCGGAAACATAAAAATTTTCTCACCGCAGATTTTACTTACAGAAGGAAATAATTATCGGGCGTGAATTAATTATTTAAGCCAAATTTAATGCTGTTGCAATAAAATTCTGAGGGGTTTTACCGGTGAAAAGAACGGCTAAAAAGTGATAACGTATGTGCATAAAGTATCCACTCCATCGCCACTACGTTAAACTGTACCCCTGAGAACAGTGAGCGATAAGGATCAGAAAGGATGACGCGAACGGCGTGTCTGGTGTGTAATGCAGGGAATATTGCGCAGGTCATTCCCTCATGCGCTGAAATAAGGTACAAGGCTGCATGAAAATCCCAAATAGAATCCAACCTCTGGTGGATGACGGCCTGATTGATGATGTGGTCCGTCGACTGAAAAGTGGCAAAGAGGCCGACGTTTACACCGTGTTATGCGGTGAAGAGATCCGTTGCGCCAAAGTGTATAAAGAAGCGACACAACGTAGCTTCAAACAGGCCGTGCAGTATCAGGAAGGCCGTAAAGTCCGTAACACCCGCAACGCGCGTGCGATGCAAAAAGGGTCAAAGTTCGGGCGTAAACAGCAGGAAGAATCCTGGCAGACAGCCGAAGTGGATGCGCTGTTCCGTCTGGCGAATGCCGGTGTGCGCGTGCCGCAACCTTACATTTGTCTGGACGGTGTGCTGCTGATGGAGCTTATCACCGATGCTGACGGCGTGGTCGCGCCGCGCCTCAGTGACGTCATCCTGACGGAAGAAGAAGCGATAGCCGATTTTGAGACCATGATCCGCAACATCGTGCGCATGCTGTGCGCCGGTATCGTTCACGGTGACTTATCGGAGTTTAACGTGCTGATGGATGCCGAAGGGCCGGTGATTATCGACCTGCCGCAGGCCGTCGATGCCGCTGCCAATAATCACGCCGAATCGATGTTCGAACGCGATGTGAATAACATGACGGAGTACTACGGCCGGTTCGCACCGCAGCTGCTGGAAACGCGCTTCGCCAAAGAAATCTGGGCATTGTACGAAGACGGCAAACTGACGCCGGAAACTATTCTGACCGGGCTGTTCACCGAAGATACGCATAAAGCCGATGTGGATTCGCTGCTCGATGAAATCACTGCCGCTGAAGATGAGTATTACGACCGTCAGCGGGCAATGAAGGAAAGAGACCTCGATCACTAAGGCATGGTTGTAGGTCCTCTATTCCGGCATTACCGCATGTTTTCCGCAAAAACCTGCGTTCTGCAAAATACGCTGGCCGGTTTCTGAGAGGATAAAGTCTGCCAGCGGTTTCCCTTTCTCCGTGCAGGTCGCCAGCGCATAACGGGCCCGCACGTTATAATCTGCCGGAATATTGAAGACTTCCAGCGCGTCGTTTTCCCGTAACAGCGTGGCATAACTGGTGTAGCCGATGAAAACATCGGCCTGACCGCTGCAGATCAGCCATTCTGCCGCCAGTTTACCTGCCGGGATTTTTGCCGATTTTTCACCGCCCACCAGACGCAGTGCTTTGTTGCGTAAAATCGCCCCGGCATCAGGATGCCGCCTTTCAATCAGTTCGAACATCTGCCAGGTGTAATCACCGGAAGGATCGCTTTGCGGTGTGGACGTCGCCAGACGAAAACGGGGATCCAGTAACACGCTCAGCCAGTTGAGTTTTTCCAGTTCCGGCCCTTTTCGGGCGGTGACACACAGGCTGTTACCGCAAAATGCCTCCACTTCCAGCGCCTTACCGTGCTGCTGCAACGTCAGTGGATGCGCGGTGTTGGCGGAAGCAAACAGATCGACCTTTTCGCCCTGTTCGATCCGTTCGCGCAACAGCCCGGCGGGGCCGAATTCTACGTCGATTTTGTTGCCCGTCTCTTCCGTAAAGGCATCGCACAACGGTGCCCATGCGCGGCGCAAACTCCCTGCCGCCAGCACTTTAATCGTCTTTGTCATCAGGTCTCCTTATCACATTGCCTCTGCGTAAAGCGCCGGAGACGAGGCTATTTCTCCGCGCGCGCCGCATCTGCCGCCGATTTAAAATCTGTCCGGTAGAAGCGCTGATAATAAGCATCAGCCTGTTTGTGCATATCAATGTCAGCAAATTTTTGCGGGTAGAGTTTCTTCGCCATCCACAGTTCGCCAATCGCCAGCGCTTCAGGCATCGGATAGCCCCAGGCTTTGGCATATTCCGGCATCAGATAAACACGGTGATTTTTGACCGCATCAATACTCTGCCATTTGGGATCACCGGTGATCTGTCCGACCACTTCCGGATAACGATCCTGTACGAAGATCACCTGCGGGTTCCAGGCGATCACCTGTTCCAGCGCGACCTGCTTAAACCCTTTTACCGTCGCGGCAGCAACGTTCATCGCACCGGCATGGGCCATCATCAGGCCGGTATATTTGCCGGAACCGTAAGTGGTCAGATCGGGATTTGCCATATACGTGCGGATCCGCTGATTGGCCGGAACACCTTTCAGCCGCCCGGCGGTTAACTGGCGCTGAGAAAAAGTATAGTCGATCAACGCCTGTGCCTGTTTCTGGTGATTGACGACTTCGCCAATCAGCGCAATACCTTTCTTCAGCCCTTCGGTA
Source organism: Rahnella sp. RFA10(1/100) (assembly GCF_004195115.1). Taxonomy (NCBI): domain Bacteria; kingdom Pseudomonadati; phylum Pseudomonadota; class Gammaproteobacteria; order Enterobacterales; family Yersiniaceae; genus Rahnella; species Rahnella sp. RFA10(1/100). The sequence goes on along the minus strand of NZ_SEWR01000007.1, from coordinate 194,045 downwards.
TACGCCTTATCCTCATCAGGCAAGACCGGGTTCATCATGTGTTCTTCGCCTTTCGGATCATCACGCAGTGAAACCGCCACGACGGCGATCCCGGTCTGGCTGATCTGGTCGATCATTTCCTGCGGTGCATAGTGGGTGACGAATACCACTTGCGGATGCAGTGCCACCAGACTTTCCAGATTCACGCTGGTCAGGTCGCCGACCACCGGTGTTTTCGCCAGTTCCGGCGCGAGGCGAACATAACCGTTGCCCAGTTGCCGCTGCCAGTTATTCAGTACGCCGACAATATCTTTAGTGGCATCCAATTGAACCAGCAGGTTGAGGGTCTGATGCTGCAATACGACGACACGGTTAACCTGATCAGGAAGCGTGACCTGACGGCCGAGCTGATCGGTTATCTGGCGGGTGGCAAAAACGGAAGGGGAAGACAGGCTCAGGGCCAGCCCGAGCAGGGTAACCGAGGGCAAAAAACGCAATGAAAATGGGTGCACGGAAAAATCCTCTGATTTCGTTATGCAGAGGATTATATAGCGTTGGTGCGAAACTGAATATAACCGGTGACAAATGGCCGGTTATTTACGTCCGTCCAGCAACATACGCACTGCCAGTCCGCCCAGTACTGCGCCCATAAACCAGCGCTGGATGATCATCCACACAGGCCGTCCTGCCAGGAAAACGGCGATGTAACCGGCCGAAAGCGCAATGAGTGCGTTAACTGACGCACTGATCAGAATTTGCGAGCCACCAAGAATCAGTGACTGTGCCAGCACATGCCCCTGTTCCGGCACGATGAATTGCGGCAACAGTGTCAGATATAATACCGCCGCTTTCGGATTCAGCAGGTTCGTGACCAGCCCCATGGTGAACAGCTTTTTATTGCTGTCACGTGGTAACTCCCTGACCTGAAACGGTGAGCGGCCACCGGGTCTGACCGCCTGCCACGCCATATACAGCAGATACGCCGCACCGCCGATACGCAGGGCGTCATAGGCAAATGGCACCGCCATCACCAGCGCGGTAATACCGAGCGCAGCAAACAGCATGTAAAACAGGAAGCCCAGCACAACGCCCCCCAGGGAAATCAGACCGGCTTTCGGCCCCTGACACAGCGAGCGCGAAATCAGGTAAATCATATTCGGGCCAGGCGTTAACACCAGCCCGAGGCAAATTAACAGAAAGGGGAACCAATGAGCGGCATCTGGCATGACAGCCTCCGGCAGGCTTCAGAAAGTGGCAGCCCACAGATATAGAATGTTTAGCACTGGTTTGGCAAGTGACAGCTTGTCATTTTTTATTCATCGATTCCGGTGCATTCTATAAAGGTGACTTACTTCCTTCAGACTGAAAAATCAGGATTTATGATGACGAACACAACGATGTCGGCGCGTCTGGCGATTGCCGGTCAGATTGCGGCACAGGCCGCTGAACTGGCGCTGGGTTTTTTTAACCGCCGGGACGCCATCGAGGTCAGCAGTAAACGCACCCAGGATTTCGTTTCTGAAGCTGATGTGGCGGTCGAGCAGTTTATCCGCAGCCAGCTGGCGCAGCATTTCCCGCAGGACGCGGTGATCGGTGAAGAGATGGGGGGCGTACTGACGGATGCCCCTTGCTGGGTGATCGACCCGATCGACGGAACGTCGAATTTCCTGCGTGGTTCGCCGCTGTGGGGCGTATCACTCGGACTGGTAGAGAATAAAAAGCCGTTGATCGGTATTGTGGCGCTGCCGGTATTAAATGATCTGTTTGCGGCAGAATCCGGCAAGGGGATTTTCCTCAACGGCAAGCCGTTTCGTCGTGATGATCGTTTTGAAGATGTGCAGATTGTGTCGCTGGGTGACAGCTCGGACGACAAACTCGACGAAGCCTCGGCATTTTATCAGGGCCTGCGTGCAGCAGACTGGTCGGTGCATTGCTATCGCTGCACGACCGTCGGCATGGTGTTTGCGGCAAAAGGTATTATCGGCGGGCATTTGCAACGCCGCACGACGCTGTGGGACATTGCAGGTGGCACGGTGCTGTGCCAGGAAGCCGGACTGGACACTGTGGTCAAATTTGCCAGTACCGCAGACGGCATTGAGGATTATCGCCATATGTCAGTAGCCGCCGGCACGGCGGATCTGCTATCGGCAGTCATTCCGCTATGGCCCGGATTTGAACCGAAGTAAGTGGCGGTAATCGCTCTCTCTTTATGAGAGAGCAAATTGTCGAAACGTCTGTCAGATCCTATTTTTAACGCTGGCCGGTAACATGAAAAATTTGTCCGGTAACCCTAAAATTACATTTCGAAAGTCAGCATTTAACAAAATGAAATATAGTTTCATTTTCACTAAAGTTCCCTCTGTTCCGGCCGTTATGAGTGTTTCCTGTCACTGACTTTCCGATGTGCCCAGATGAAAAAGATCATCAACCTTTCCATACTTGCCCGTTTGCTGGGTGCATTTGCACTCGTCCTGAGTTTGCTGTTAATTTTGGCGGCGATGTCAGCCTGGCTGCTTAACAGCAGCAATCAGCAGATTGAAAACTACCGCGCTTACCGGCTTCCCGGTGTGCAGTATCCGCTGGTGATGCGTGGCACGCTGGCAGAGTTACGCCTGCAGCAGGTGCAATATATCGCCTCGCCGGAGGGTGCACCGCGTGACGGGCACCGGGGCGAAATCCTTCAGGCAGTGGCCACCTTTAAAAACGCGGAAAATGCGTATCTGAAGCTCAACAGCGGCGGCAGTCAGTCAGATCTGTTTAAGCAGATCGTCGCTAATTTTGAACAGTTTTCGCTGGCGAATAATCAGGTTATTGCGGCAGTTGAGCGCAATGATATTGCGCAGGCCACACAAATCAGTGGCGATAACTCACGTAAATACCGCACACAACTGATGGCGGATCTGGCAACGCTGGTCAAAAACGAGCTGACCAACAGTGAAACGGCGGCAGCGGATGCCCGCAGCAGTTACCATACGGCCAGCGCGATGTTTTTAGTGCTGGTCTGTGTGGCCTTTATTCTTTCACTGGCCATGGCGCTGCTGCTGGCGCGCACGCTGGTGAAGCAGCTCGGCGGGGAGCCAGCATATGCCGCATCCATCATGCGTGAAATTGCCGCCGGTAATCTGGCGGCAAAAATCACGCTGAAACCGGGTGATGATGGCAGTTTGCTGGCTTCGCTGAACGGCATGAATCAGCAACTGAATAAAACCATTCATCAGATTATGGAAGGCAGTGAATCCATCAATCACGCCGCCAGTGAAATTGAACAAGGCAACGTGGACTTATCACAGCGCACCGAAGAACAGGCGGCCTCGCTGGTGCAGACCAGTTCCAATATGCAAAACCTGACCATGACTGTCAGCCAGAATGCCGAGAATGCCCGGCAGGCGAGTCAGCTGGCGCTGGAAACCTCGAAAACGGCGTCTCAGGGCGGCGTAATTGTGACGGGGATGCAGGCGCATATGCGTGATGTTTCGGGCAGTTCGAATGAAATCATCAATATCATCAGCGTGATTGAAGGCATTGCCTTCCAGACCAACCTGCTGGCGCTGAACGCTGCTGTGGAGGCGGCGCGTGCCGGTACGCAGGGCAAAGGGTTTGCGGTGGTAGCGAGTGAAGTGCGGGTGCTGGCGCAAAAAAGCGGGCAGGCGGCAAAAGAAATTAAAGATCTGATCCAGGGCACCGTCAGCAAAATTGCCGAAGGGTCACAGCAGGCCGATCGCGCCAGTAAAGCCATGAGTGAGATCGTCAGCTCGGTGAATAAAGTGGCAGAAATTGTCCGGGAAATCTCGACGGCAAGTTCTGAGCAGCACACCGGTATTCACGAAGTGGGGATTGCCGTTGATCAGATGGATCGGGTTACCCAGCAGAATGCCGCACTGGTGGAGCAGGCGGCGGCAGCGGCGCAATCCCTCACGGAACAAAGCATTGATTTGCGCAACGCCGTGCGGTTTTTCCGCACGGCGACAGCCTGAGCCGCGCGCATCAGCCTTTATGCGTCAGGGGGAGTTTTGACTCCCAGTCCGTATCGGGGTGTTGGGCAATTTGTTGGGGCGTCATCGGACGTCCCAGAAGATAACCCTGCAAGGTATCGCAGCCCAGTTGCGTCAGGAATTCCTGCTGTTGGGTAGTTTCAACGCCTTCGGCCACCACTTTGAGGTTCAGCGTCTGGCCGAGGGCGATGATCGCAGAAACAATACTGGCATCTTCGCTGCCTGCAATCAGGTCGTTAATAAATGCGCCGTCGATTTTCAGCTCACTGGCGGGCAGACGTTTCAGATAGAGCAGGCTGGAATAGCCGGTACCGAAATCGTCAATCGAGGCTTTTACGCCGTACTGTGTCAGGCGCTCCAGAATTTCTACGCTGCTATCCGGGTTGCGCATGGCGGTGGTTTCGGTGACTTCCAGCGTGAGCATTTCAGGCGGGATCTGATGGCGTTCAATGGTTTCTATCACCATTTCGACCAGATTCGTCTGTTCAAATTGCAATGTGGAAAGATTCACCGCCACCGTCCATTGCGTATGTCCGGCCATATGCCATTCCCGTAACTGGCGACAGGCTTCGTTCAGCACCCATTCGCCGATCGGAATAATCAGGCCGGTTTTTTCTGCCAGCGGCAAAAATATATCAGGGCTGAGGATGTTACCCCCGCGCTCCCAGCGCAGCAGTGCTTCGAAGCCGCTCACCGGCCCGTAAGGCGCAATAAATTTTGGCTGATAGTGCAGGCGCAGCTCATGGTGTTCAATCGCCAGACGCAAATCATTGAGCATCTGCAACTGGTTCTGCGCGTTGGCGTTCATCGACGGCTGGAAGAAACTGTGGCCGTTGCGACCGGAATTTTTGGTGTGATACATCGCGGCGTCGGCATTGAGCATCAGCTCGCGCTCATTCTCTCCATCGCCCGGATATACTGCAATCCCCACGCTGGCAGAGACCAGCAGTTCATAGCGGGAAACATAAAACGGACGTGCAATCAGATGTACCAGCTTATCGGCCAGTTGTGACGCATCGGTCGGTTCGGTGATTTCAACCAGCAGTACAAATTCATCGCCGCCGAGACGCGCCAGCGTATCCGCCGCCCGGAGCTGTGATTGCAGACGTTCAGTGACGGAAATTAACAGCTGATCGCCGATGTGATGGCCGAAGGCATCGTTAACCGCTTTAAACCCGTCGAGATCCAGAAACAGTACCGCAAATTGCGATTCACCACGCAACGCTTTCTGAAGTGCCTGACTCATGCGGTCTTCCAGTAACAAACGATTAGGTAAACGGGTCAGATTGTCGTGCAGCGCCAGTTGGGTCAGCTCGCGGTTTGCCTGTGCCAGAGAAGACGCCAGAATTGAGGTGCGTGCCTGCATCCGGCCATCGAGAATAGAGATGATCAAGGTGATGGCCAGAATCGCCAGCGTGACCACAATCACCAGTAACGCCAGCCAGTTATTATCCACGCCGCTGAACGCTGCCATACTGTGACTGTCCGTCGGGAATCGGGCTGCCTCCATGCCGATGTAATGCATACCGACAATCGCGGTGCCCATTATCACCGCAGCGCTGATGCGCAGCAGGCGGACATTAGGCGACTGCTGGCGCAAATTGAATGCCATCCACAGCGCCGCGCCGGAAGCGACAATCGCAACAACAACAGAGAGCACCACCCAGCGGTAATCGTAGGTAATGGGCGGCATCATCTGCATGGCGGCCATACCGGTGTAATGCATAGCGGCAATACCGCCGCCCATCAGTAAGGCACCGGCAAATAATCGTCTGGTCGGTAATTCCTGCAGACAGACCAGCCACAGCGCGAAGGCTGAGGAAATGATGGCGATCACCATAGAAAGCAGGGTGATGAAAGGGTCATAACCCATCGGCATCGGGGAATTAAAAGCCAGCATGCCGATAAAATGCATCGACCAGATGCCGATGCCCATTGCAATGGCGCCACCTGTTAACCAAAGTCGGGAAGCCCTTCCTTCCGTGGTGGCGACCCGGCCCGCCATATCTAGCGCGGTATAAGAGGCAAGCATTGCAACAATGAACGAAAACATCACAAGCACATTGTTGTAATTACTGGAAAACATGTGAGGCTCCACAAAGAGAGAGTCGATAGCGACGGGCTGATTTTTATCCGGCGATAATGGCATTAAGAATTATTAAAGGCGAATGAACTTACGATATTTTTTTTCGTGTAATTAAGATTAATCCGTAAGTGATTTTAATCAAATAAAAAGTTTTTTGATAAATTAATCCTGAAGAAAGGGAGGGTTTTAAAACGAAACAGATACGCGTTTTGAAAGCGTTGTCTATAGTTAACAAATAATTAAATGAAACAGGACGACAGACATTTATGTTAACAGTGCATCATTTGGATAATTCCCGTTCGCAGCGAATCTTATGGATGCTCGAAGAACTGGACATTCCTTACGAAATCAAACGTTATCAGCGGGATAAAAAATCCATGCTGGCACCGGCATCACTCAAAAAAATTCATCCTCTGGGCAAGTCACCCGTACTGGAAGATAACGGACTGATCCTCGCGGAATCCGGCGCCATTATTGAATACCTGCAGGAGGTGTATGACGATGCGGGCACGCTGAAACCCACGGCGTTTGCTGAGCGTCAGCAATATCGCTACTGGATGCACTACGCTGAAGGATCGCTGATGCCTTTGCTGGTCATGAAGCTGATTTTCAGCCGTCTGGGTCAACCGCCAATGCCATGGCTGATCCGCCCGATTGCCGGCGCGATCGGGCAGGGCGTGCAGAAAAATTATCTGGATAAACAGATCCATACTCATCTGGATTATCTTGAACAGCACCTGGTAACTCATCCTTATTTTGCCGGTTATCAGTTCAGCGCAGCAGATATTCAGATGAGTTTCCCGATAGAAGCGATCAATGCCCGGTCCGGACTTGGGAAATACCCGCAACTGAATGCCTGGCTATCAAATGTGACTGCACGTCCGGCCTATCAGAAGGCGCTGGAAAACGGCGGACCATTTAATATTTTACGTTAATCCATTACGCGCTTTTATATTATTCAGGCATTGATTGCGCGTGATGGGGTACGCAATCAGCGCCTGATAAAAATAAACCACAATAAATACCCTGCTATTTATTTCGCCTCTTTTTCTTCCTTTTTTGCCACCGGATAAATTTCCACCACAATCGCGTTTTTATTGACCGGACAACGGTAAATTATTGCCATTCACAGTTGATGTGCGCCGGTTAAAGGCGAGATAATCGTTTGCGTACCTCCCCTTCATACTTCACGTTGCAGACGTGTTGGCTACGGTCGGTCACCCGAATCACTTACCTGAGTAAGCTCATCGGGATTCCCTTCCTTGCCGCCTTCCTGCAACATGAATTATTTGGGGCGTTTTTTTAATGAGTCCCCGCCATACGCGCTGCGAGTTAAACGTTTGCTTTGCCGTACTGACGCTGTTTCCGGCGATTCAGGACGACAAATAAGGAAAGGAACGTGCAGAAACGGTTTCATAATGACCACGCCGGCTAATCAGTAAAGACATTCAGAGGATTTTCCATGTCGAGTCAACAACCTCAGGCGGGCAGCGCCGTTGCGCCAAAAAGCCCGCTTGATGCTTTTTTCAAAATGAGTGCGCGTGGCAGTAATGTCCGTCAGGAAGTGATAGCGGGCTTAACGACTTTCCTGGCGATGGTATATTCGGTCATTGTCGTGCCATCCATGCTCGGCAAAGCAGGCTTCTCGCCAAGTGCAGTATTTGTTGCGACCTGTCTGGTTGCCGGTTTTGGTTCCTTGCTGATGGGCCTGTGGGCAAACCTGCCGCTGGCGATTGGTTGCGCCATTTCTCTGACTGCCTTTACCGCTTTTAGTCTGGTTTTGGGCCAGCATATCAGCGTACCGGTGGCACTCGGCGCGGTATTTCTGATGGGCGTCTTGTTCACTATTATCTCGGTGACGGGCATCCGTTCGTGGATTTTGCGCAATCTGCCAACAGGCGTTGCGCATGGCACCGGTATCGGTATTGGTTTATTCCTGTTACTGATCGCCGCCAACGGTGTTGGCCTGGTGGTGAAAAACCCGCTGGACGGCTTACCGGTGGCACTTGGCGCGTTCACCTCTTTCCCGGTAGTGATGACATTACTCGGTCTGGCGGTGATTTTTGGCCTGGAGAAACTGCGTGTTCCGGGTGGCATCTTGCTGGTGATTATCGCGATTTCGATTATCGGCCTGATCTTCGATCCTGCCGTGAAATATCAGGGTTTGTTTGCGATGCCTTCTCTGGCTGGCGCTGACGGCAAATCGGTGATTTTCGATCTGGATATCATGGGCGCGCTGAAAGCTGCGGTATTACCCAGTGTACTGGCCCTGGTGATGACGGCGGTGTTTGATGCCACCGGCACCATTCGCGCGGTCGCCGGTCAGGCCAATCTACTGGATGAAAACGGGCAGATCATCAGCGGCGGCAAAGCCCTGACGGCTGACTCCGTGAGCAGTATTTTCGCTTCCCTGGTTGGCGCTTCTCCGGCTGCGGTTTATATCGAATCGGCAGCCGGCACGGCGGCTGGCGGTAAAACCGGCCTGACAGCCACCGTGGTCGGTGTGCTATTCCTGCTGATGTTGTTCCTGTCTCCGCTGTCTTATCTGGTTCCTGCTTACGCCACCGCACCTGCGCTGATGTACGTTGGTCTGCTGATGCTCAGCAACGTCACCAAACTGGATTTCAGCGATTTTGTTGACGCGATGTCAGGGTTACTTTGCGCGGTCTTTATTGTTCTGACCTGTAACATTGTCACCGGCATTATGCTCGGTTTCAGCGCACTGGTGATTGGCCGTATTTTCTCCGGCGAATGGCGTAAACTTAACGCTGGGACGGTGATTATCGCTGTGGCGCTGGTGGCGTTTTATGCGGGCGGATGGGCGATCTGATCTGTTTGCTCCTCCCTCTTCGCAGGGGGAGGAGCAAATCCTCTCTGATGTAACCGCACGCACTGATTTAAATCACATCTCCTTTTGATCTACTATTCCTTAGTTCGCTCCGGACTCACTCACCTGCGTCTGGCTGAAATTTATAAAAACAAGAGTCTAAGGAAAGCATGGAAATCTTCTTTACCATTCTGATTTTGATTCTGGTGGTGTCGCTCTCCGGCGTCGTCACCAGAATGTTGCCGTTTCAGGTTCCTCTTCCGTTAATGCAGATTGCTGTCGGTGCCTTGCTGGCCTGGCCAAATTTTGGTTTGCATGTGGATTTCGATCCTGAGCTGTTTCTCGTCCTTTTTATCCCGCCGTTACTGTTTGCTGATGGCTGGAAAACCCCGACCCGCGAATTCCTCCACCACGGGCGCGAAATTCTCGGGCTGGCACTGGTGCTGGTGTTACTCACCGTCGTTGGTATTGGCTATCTGATTTATATGATGGTGCCGAATATCCCGCTGGTGGCCGCGTTCGCGCTGGCAGCCGTGCTTTCACCAACCGATGCCGTGGCGTTGGGCGGGATTGTCGGTAAGGGGCGTATTCCGAAGTCGATCATGGGCGTGCTGGAAGGTGAGGCGCTGATGAATGACGCATCCGGCCTGGTCTCCCTGAAATTTGCTATTGCTGTGGCGATGGGCACGATGATTTTTACCGTCGGTGGTGCAACGGTCGAATTTCTTAAAGTGGCGATCGGCGGCCTGATGGCCGGTGTGGCGGTGACGTGGTTATACAGTAAATCGCTGCGCATCATGAGCCGCTGGAGCGGTGATGATCCGGCGACACAAATTGTCTTCCTGCTGCTGCTGCCGTTCGCCTCGTATCTGATTGCCGAACATATCGGTGTGTCGGGCATTCTGGCCGCAGTGGCGGCGGGGATGACCATCAGCCAGTCCGGCATTATACGTAACGCGCCACTGGCGATGCGCCTGCGCGCGAACAGCGTGTGGGCGATGCTTGAGTTTGTGTTCAACGGCATGGTGTTTATCATGCTGGGCCTGCAATTACCGGGGATCCTTGAGAACTCTATCGATCAGGCCACACACGACCCGTCTATTGTGACATGGCATCTGTTTGCCGACGTCGGAATTATCTATTTTGCGCTGCTGATCCTGCGTTTCGTCTGGCTGTGGGTAATGAAGAGTTTCAGCAACCGTTTTCTGAAAAAGAAACCGCTGCTGTTTGGCAACTACAGCACGCGTGAGCTATGGGTGGCCTCTTTTGCGGGTGTGCGAGGGGCCATTACGCTGGCCGGTGTGTTGTCGATTCCGTTATTCCTGGCTGATGGTTCGGCGTTCCCGTCGCGTTATCAACTGGTCTTTCTGGCGACCGGCGTCATTCTTTTCTCACTGATCGCAGGCGTGATTGCCTTGCCGTTCCTGCTCAGAGGTGTGGTGGTGGCTGACGGCACGACCTACCGTGAAGAAGAACGCATGGCGAAATCGATCGCAGCAGAAGTGGCGATCGAAAGCCTGCATAAAATGGAAGAACGTCTGGCGGCAGATACCGAAGAAAATATCGATGAACAGACGCTGAAGGAGATCAGTTCGCGGGTGATCGGGACGTTACGACGACGCACGGCAAACCGTGATGATATGGAAACCGCGCTGAAGCTGGAAAATCTGGAGCGCCGCTTCCGTCTGACTGCACTGCGTGCGGAACGTGGTGAGCTTTATCATCTGCGCGCCACGCAGAAAATCAGTAACGAGACCCTGCAAAAACTGCTGCATGATCTGGACTTACTCGAAGCATTGTTAGTCGAAAAAGAAGTGTAAAAGTTACAAGCAATATCAGGAACCGCGTGTGCTGCAACGTTCACGCGGTTTTTATTTCCCACTAACTTCCCGCTATTTCCAGTAATCCCTGCACAGAGTGATCCAGGCCTGCGCACTGTGCGAGAGATAACTGCCCTGATGCCAGATAAGCCCGAGCTGCCACGGCATCAGCGGATCCAGCGGTAGCCACATCAGCGCATTTTTATCCAGCCGCTGGCAGACCGGTTCCGGCAAAATCGCCACACCCATACCGGTTTGTACCATCGCTGCCAGGAAATCCCATTGCCCGCTGCGTGCCGCAATTTTTGGCGTAAAACCGTGTGAGGCGAAGGCATCCATCAGCTGGCGGTACAGGGCAAAATCTTCGTTATAAATCAGGATGCTTTCTTCAGCCAGTTCGCTTATCGACATACGCGTCCTGTTCAGCCAGTGCGGGGTGCGGGGCATCACCACACACATCGGATGGCTGAAAAGCGGCAGAGAGGCAATAGAAGGCACAGCGTCCGCCGGCAGGGCGGTGAGGGCCAGATCCAGTTCGCCGGATATCACCGCCTGTTGCACCGTCAGGCCGCCAAACTCGGAAATAATCAGTTCGATGCCGGGATATTGCTGGCGAAAGCTGCCGATAAGCGGCGCAATTTGCGTACCGACCATCGGGGGGATGCCCAGCCGTAAATGACCGGATTTCAGCGAGTTAATGTCTTCCAGTTCTGCTTCCAGCTGGCGAAACTCTTCAAGAATATTCAGGCCGCGCTGATACAACGCCTGACCACTGTCGGTCAGCCGTAAGCGGCGTCCTTCGCGGACAATCAGCGTGCATGCCAGTTCTTCTTCCAGATGACGCAGCATTTTGCTGATTGTCGGCTGGGTGACAAATAACTTTTCCGCTGCGCGGGTAAAGCTCTGCTGGCGAACCACTTCGACAAAATAGCGTAAGGTACGAACGTCCATGGGCGGATATTTTCCCGGTCAGATCGGCGAGTCACGAAGTATTCCAAACTGGAATCATTTTTATAATTTTAATTCATTTCTTTACCGGTTTCCTGCCAGCGTATACTTCTTTTTCACTCTTTCCTCTTTCGAGGTTATTCCCATGTTGTTGGCGTTGCGCACTAAAGCGCCGTCCCTGCTGACCCGTTGCCAGATCCCTGTTCAGGTGGTGCTGTATGCGGTGTTATTCGTTATAGCCGATCGCCTTGTCACTGCGCTCCATCTGCCTTTGCCTGCCAATATTGTCGGGATGCTGATGCTTTTGCTGCTGATTATGTTCCGTATTTTACCGGTGAAATGGGTGAAAGCCGGTTCCCGCTGGCTGCTGGCAGAGATGCTGTTGTTCTTTGTGCCGGCCGTGGTGGCTGTGGTGAATTACGCCCAGTTGCTGATGATCGAAGGCTGGAAAATCTTTCTGGTGATTGGTATCAGCACGATGCTGACGCTCGGGGCGACCGCAGTGGTCGTTGATAAAGTGTATCGTCTGGAGCAACGTCTGGCGGCGAGGAAGGCAAACCGTGACTGATTTACTGATCAGCATGTTGTGTTTCGTGGTCACCCTCGGGCTGTATTACGGCAACAAAAAACTGTACCGCCAGAAACGCACATTGCTCCTGATGCCGCTGGTGTTCACACCCATCGTGCTGGTGATTTTGCTGGTGGTGACGCATACGTCGTATCAGGATTACATCGGTGAAACGCACTGGTTGCTGTGGTTGCTCGGGCCGTCAACCATCGCGTTTGCGGTGCCGGTTTACGAAAATATGGCAGTGATCCGTCGTCACTGGATGTCACTCAGTGCAGGCGTGCTGACGGCGATAGTGGTTGCCGTCAGCAGTTCGGTCTGGCTGGCACGCATGCTGACGCTGCCGGAAGAAATCCAGCGCAGCCTGGCGGTACGCTCCATCACTACGCCTTTTGCGCTGGCCGCCGCTAAACAAATGGGTGGCCAGCCGGATCTGGTGGCGCTGTTTGTGGTGATCACGGGCGTCTTTGGTATGGCGGTCGGCGATATGCTGTTTCTGCGCCTGGCGGTAAAAAGCGGCCTCGCAAAAGGTGCCGGTTTCGGTGCGGCGTCACACGGTGCGGGCACGGCGAGAGCTTATGAACTGGGTGCGGAAGAAGGTGTGGTGTCGAGCCTGGTGATGATGCTGGCGGGGGTTGTCACGGTGGTGATTGCGCCGGTGATTGGGGGGCTGATGTGGTGATGATCTTTTGAAAAAGATCTGAAACTTTAAGTTCAAATTCAAATTCAAATTCAAATTCAAATTCAAATTCAAGGTTGTGGGCGTCGGCCCACACCGAACAGAGACCCGGTAACGCGCGGGCCTCTGGACTCCGCGCTTTTTTAACTGCGTGCTTCGCTCGCTGGCCATGTTTCAGGTGCGGCAGCGACAGCCGCAAAATTCCGCCGCTGCGCGGTGCCCTCCCGTCGGGTTACAACCCGCGCAAACTACCGCGCGGTTTTCCACCTCTCGTCCGGCGATATTTTGGAACCGGCCTCAGCGTTAACCTCACAACCTCACCATCTTCTTTTAAAAAAGCCTGCGGGCGATTCAGAAAGCTTGCTGAACGGAGCGGCCTGGAGACCAGAGGCTCCAGGACCGAGGGAAGGAACCGCGCAGCGGCAAGATTTCCAGCCTGTCACTGTGGTGGCTGAAACATAGCCAGCGAGCGATAGCGCGTGTTGAAAAAGCGAGGGGAAATCCAAAAGGGGAAAAGCACTTTCCCCTTTTGGGCGGTTTCGGCGGCAGCCGCTAAGCGAGCACCGCTATTGAGAAACCGAAACCTTCACCATTCCGTTCATATGCCGGTCAAGCTGCGGCCTCAGCTTAATGGATCACCTGCGATAAGAACTCCCGCGTCCTCGCTGATTTCGGATTGGCGAAGAACTCCAGTGGTGGTGCCTGTTCGACGATCTCCCCGCGATCCATAAAGATCACCCGGTCGGCGACGGTTCTGGCAAAGCCCATTTCATGCGTCACGCACAACATAGTCATGCCTTCTTCTGCCAGCGTAATCATGGTGTCCAGTACCTCTTTCACCATTTCAGGGTCGAGTGCAGACGTGGGTTCATCAAACAGCATGATTTTAGGCTTCATACACAGCGAACGGGCGATGGCTACGCGCTGCTGCTGACCACCGGAAAGCTGACCGGGGAATTTATGCGCATGTTCGGCGATGCGCACACGTTTCAGGTAATGCATCGCCAGTTCTTCGGCTTCCTTCTTCGGCATCTTACGCACCCAGCACGGTGCCAGGGTACAGTTCTGCAACACGGTCAGATGCGGGAACAGGTTGAAGTGCTGAAATACCATACCGACTTCGGTGCGTACGCGTTCGATATTGCGCAAGTCATCGTTCAGTTCAGTGCCGTCCACTACGATGCGCCCTTGCTGGTGCTCTTCCAGATGGTTAATGCAACGAATGGTCGTTGACTTCCCGGAGCCGGAAGGGCCGCATAACACGATACGTTCACGCGGTTTCACGCTCAGGTTGATATCTTTCAATACGTGGAACTGTCCGTACCACTTGTTCACGTTTTCCAGCGTGATCATCATATTTTGGTTTTCAGTGACTTGATGGTCGCTCATGGTTTACCTCAGTGTGCGGAACGTCCGGTGTGAAAGCGTCTTTCCAAATGCTGGCTATAACGCGACATGCTAAAACAGAAAATCCAGTAGACGGCGGCGGCGAAGACATAGCCTTCGGTCGACATGCCGAGCCATTCGGGATCGACGGTGGCTTGCTGAACGCTGCTAAACAAGTCGAACAGGCCGATAATGATCACCAGACTGGTGTCCTTGAACAGCGCGATAATGGTATTGACCAGACCCGGTATCACCATTTTCAGCGCCTGCGGCAGAATGACTAAGCCTTGCGTTTTCCAGTAGCCGAGCGCCAGTGACTCGGCGGCCTCGGTCTGACCTTTCGGCAGCGCCTGTAACCCGCCGCGTACCACTTCCGCGACGTACGCGGACTGGAACAACACAACCCCCACCAGTGCGCGCACCAGTTTGTCGATATTTGTCCCTTCGGTCATAAACAGCGGCAGCATCACCGAGGACATAAACAGCACGGTGATAAGCGGCACGCCGCGCCAGAATTCGATGAAAATCACTGAGAGAATGCGCACGACAGGCAGGCTTGAACGCCGTGCCAGCGCCAGCATAATGCCCAGCGGTAACGCACCGGCAATACCGACTGCGGCAATGATCAGCGTCAGCGTCAGGCCGCCCCATTGGCGGGTTTCGACGCGACTCAGTCCCAGGAAACCGCCGTACAGCATGATCCAGGTGAAAATCGGGAAGAGCACCATCCAGCACGCGATATAACGTCCGCGCCGGGGCATGGCTTTAAAGAAGATCGGCGCAAGAGTCAGCAGACCGACGATCAGTGTGACGTTGATACGCCAGCGTTGATCGAACGGATACAGCCCGTACATGAATTGCCCGAAACGTGCATGGACAAAGACCCAGCACGCGCCAGCTTTGGTGCAGTCAGTGCGCGCGGTGCCGACCCAGTTGGCCTGGAAAATCACCCAGTTCAACAACGGAGGGATCACCAGCCACATCAGCCATATACAGAACAAAGTCAGCAGGCTGTTAAACCAGCTGGAGAAGAGATTTTTACGCGCCCAGAGCACGGCGATACCAAGTGGCGTACCGGGCTTCACGGCTCTGACTCCCGGAGGAAGTGTTGTCATTGTCATGGGATTCCCTTAACGCTCGACCAGTGCGATACGGCGGTTGTAAATGTTCATCAGGAAGGAAATTACCAGGCTGATGATCAGGTAGACTGACATCGTAATAGCAATGGTTTCAATTGCCTGACCGGTCTGGTTGAGCACGGTACCGGCGAACAGCGATACCATATCCGGATAGCCAATTGCTGCCGCCAGAGAAGAGTTTTTCACGATGTTCAGATACTGACTGGTCAGTGGTGGAATAATCACCCGCATCGCCTGCGGCAAAATGACCTGACGCAGGGTGACCGGATTCGGCAGACCTAACGAACGGGCGGCCTCATGCTGACCGTGCGAAACAGACTGGATACCGGAGCGGATTACTTCGGCGATAAAGGTTGAGGTATAGACCGATAACGCCAGCGTTAACGCTGCCAGTTCCGGGATCAGCACCATGCCGCCACGGAAGTTGAAACCGCGCAGTGCAGGCTCGTCCCAGTGCAATGCAGGCCCGAAAAACAGGTGTGCCAGCGCCGGAAATGCAACGATCATGACAATCGCCCACGGCCAGATATGCCAGATCCGGCCGGTGTGTATCTGTCGGAAATGGTTGTAGCGTTGCAGCGCAATGATGCCAAAAATAGCCAGCAGCACGGCGATAAAACCCGCCAGACTTCCCGGTGCCAGTTCCGGTGACGGCAGGTACAGACCGCGGTTACTGACAAAAGCCAGGTCAAAAGCATTCAGGCTTTGACGCGGCCCCGGCAGGTTACGCAGTACGGCGAAATACCAGAAGAAGATTTGCAGCAGCGGTGGAATGTTGCGGAACGTTTCGATATACACCGTCGAGACTTTACGAATCAGCCAGTTATCGGAAAGGCGCCCTAAGCCGATAATGAACCCGAGAATCGAGGCAAAAACGATACACAACGCAGAAACCAGCAGGGTATTCAGCAGACCGATAACAAATACGCGCGCATAGGTGTCGCCTTCCTGATAGTCAATCAGATGCTGAACAATGCCGAAACCGGCACCTTTTTCAAGAAACGCAAATCCCGAGGTGATCCCTCGTGTTGTCAGATTGGTAATGGTGTTGTGGAGCAGGTAACCCAGACAGGCCACCAGCAACACCACCGCGAAAATTTGGTAAATCCAGGCTCGTACGGCTGGGTTTGCCAGCGAGAACGAGACTTTTCCGGTTGGGCGTTGCGACATAAGATCCTCGACCTGCAGGTAAAACAGTGGAAGTGATGCACCGGGGAACGACCGGTCCATCAGCTTCCTTTATCAGACTGAACTTTTGTTTATCCAAAGTAACTGGCGTTGCAGCAAGGCGGCAAGGGAGGGAATCCCGATGAGCTGACACGGGTCAGTGATTCGGGTGACCGAATGCCGCTAACGCCGCTGCAACGTCAAGTACGAAGGATAAAATCAACGGACAGGGGGTGCATACTGGATGCCGCCTTTATTCCAGAGGGCGTTCTGGCCACGTTTAATTTTCAACTCGCTGCCCTGACCGACGTTGCGCTCGAAGCTTTCGCCGTAGTTACCCACTTGCTTAACGATTTTCACGACCCAGTCGTTAGGCACTTTCAGGTCAGCACCGTAAGTCCCGGTTTTGCCCAGCAGGTTGCTCATATCAGGTGTCGTCGGGTTAGCCGCCAGTTGAACAACGTTCTGAGAAGTCACGCCCATTTCTTCAGCATTGAGCATCGCGAACAGTGACCAGCGAACGATCGCCAGCCAGTCTTCATCACCACGGCGCACAACAGGTCCCAGCGGTTCTTTAGAGATAACTTCCGGCAGCACAATGAAATCATCCGGTTTGCCCAGTTTGATACGCAGTGCATACAGCTGAGACTGGTCAGAAGCCAGGGTGTCACAACGACCGGAGTCCAGCGCTTTGGCGCTTTCATCTGAACGGTCAAAGGTCACCGGGGTGTAAGTCATTTTGTTGGCTTTGAAGTAATCAGCCACGTTCAGCTCGGTATCTGTACCGGCCTGCAGACAGACCGTTGCGCCATCGAGTTCTTTGGCGCTTTTCAGACCCGCTTTCTGGTGGGTCAGGAAGCCGATACCGTCGTAGTAGTTTACGCCGGCGAAAATCATGCCCATGCCCGCATCGCGGGAAGAGGTCCAGGTGGTATTACGGGACAGGATATCCACTTCGCCAGACTGCAGGGCGGTGAAGCGCTCTTTCGCGGTCAGCGGGGTATATTTCACTTTCTCAGAATCACCAAACACCGCAGCAGCCACCGCGCGGCACACATCAACGTCGATACCGGTAAATTTGCCTTTGGAGTCAGCGTAAGAGAAGCCTGGCAAGCCATCGCTAATACCGCACTGAATAAAGCCTTTCTTTTTTACTGCATCCAGAGTGGTACCTGCATGAGCCTGACCAGCCAGTGTCACGAAGCTTGCTGCGGCAATCAGTGTTGAGAGCAATATTTTTTTCATAAAGCGTCCTGTGAGACAAAACTGAAAATTATTATTGTGTGAGTGCCGGAGCACCCTGTCTGTTATGGGGCAACGCCCTCTGCACCTGTCTTTGCAAAGGGAGTGCCAACATGAAAAATGCCCCATCAATCAAGTTGCATAGAGGAATTGCACAGTAACATTGACGAGGTGTATAAAATTTATTGCTCTCTTTCAGTGCGTGGTCAATGTGACTGCCTTAAATGAGTGCGGAATATTTCAATATTGGAGTGCAGATCGCGATGTTTGCAGCGAAGTGAAATATGCCCTCATATTTGGAAAAAAAATGAGGCAAAACCATGAGCAAATCTCTCAGTTCGGATGAGCTGAGAGATAAATTGGCATAACGGGGTGTAAAACCGGGGCAGTGCAGCGGAGAAAAACGGGACGTCTTATTTGGCCTGATCTTTACTGCCTGTGATCAGTTTGCGTGCAGCCGCGATCTGGTCGCTATCCGGTGCTTTGGGTTTGGCTTTATTGAGCGCGGTGCTGAGGCCTGAACGTCCCCAGAGGTCAAAGCTGTCATCATCTTTGAGATGGTCGAAGATAGACGGTGTTGCGTCGTTTTTTTTAGCCATGAAAGTTACAGATCTCTTAATGGGATGCGATGAATGAAAAAAGCCCGACGCGGTGGCATCGGGCTGAGGGTTTATCCACTCTTGCGCTTATCAATAAAGCGAAGGTGCACCCGCCGGGCGGGTTTTAAAGCGGCGGTGCAGCCAGAGATACTGATCGGGTGCACGCATAATTTCTTTTTCGATTACCCGGTTCATGTAGGCGGCGGCTGCCATTTCATCATCGAGCGGGTAATCCTGTAATTGAGGCTGGATCACCAGTTCATAACCGGTACCGCCAGCTTTACGTACCAGCACGACAGTCACCAGCGCAGGTTTTGCCAGACGTGCCAGCATAAAGGTTCCGCTGGTGGTTGCGGCCTGATCGACCGCAAACAGAGGGGCAAATACGCTGCCGCGCGGGCCGTAATCCTGATCCGGTGCAAACCAGACGGCTTCGCCTTTTTTCAGCGCGTGAACCATACCGCGTAAATCTTTGCGATCGAGCATCGCTTTGTTAGACCGCATACGGCCCCAGGTCTGCACAAATTCCATCGCTTTATTGTTGTGCGGTCGGTACATCGCCATCATCGGCTGACATAAGCCCATCGCACGGCCGCCTAATTCCAGCGACATAAAGTGTACGCCAATCACCAGCACACCCTGTTTATTTTCCTGCGCCTTTTTCAGGTTATGCAGGCCGCTGACGTCAAACCAGCGTTTTACACGGGCGTCCGACCAGAACCAGGCCATGCCGGTTTCCAGCAGACCCATGCCGAGGGATTCAAAGTTGCTGATGATGCGCGCTTCGACCTGATCAGAAGGGATATCCGGGAAGCACAATTGCAGGTTACGGCGCGTTATTGATACACGGCGTTTCAGGAAGCGCATGGACGTTCGGCCCAACCAGATGCCGAGGCGATTTAACACCGGATAAGGGAGTTGAACCAGCAGGAACAGAACGCCAAGACCAAACCAGGTCAGCCAGTAACGTGGACGTAAAAAAGATGCGCGAAAACGAGGAGATGTCATAAAAGCCCAATCATATGCATAAAAAACCGGGGGTAACGCGTCAGGGGTTTGCTCAGTCGCGATACGGATTGTCTGTTAAAGAGTGGGACAACATCAAGGTGTAAACGTTTTCGAAAGTACACAAATTGACTCACTTTTACTTAATCAAGACATAATTTTAAAAGGCGGGATCGCGAAGCTGAAGGGCTGTCCGTAGGCGTTGAGCGGGGCGAATACGACTCTTGAGGCGAGTATAACATGCCGCGTGATCTAACCGCAGAGGGGAATCGTCCGATAAACGCACTATTTACTGTTTCTTTACGGAAGGGTTTACACAACAAAATGAAAACGCTACCGAAAGAAGGGAGTTTTCCTTCAGACGTCGCAGTTACACCCGCAGGATATTTCAGCACGCTCCTTTGGCGAAGCATGCTGAAAAGGGGAGTATCAGCGATATAACGGATTACTCATCACAGAATATCGGCCACTGCCATACAGTGCGATCACTACAGCAGCCATGAAATAATAAACGATATCTTCAATTGCCCATGCGCCGACCGGAGAGAGCGCGAAGGTGTGGTGGACACCGACCATCAGCCAGGCGACGACCATGGTCGCAGCCGCAGAGAGCGCCGCGAGGCGGGTGAAAATCCCCAGTATCATCATAACAGGAGCGATCACCTCACCAATGATCACGCCGTAGGCGACAAATGCCGGAATACCATATCCTGCCAGCATGCCCTGAATGCCGCCCAGTCCGTCGTGCAGCTTATGCCAGCCGTGAAAAATCAGCAGGCCATAGGTGATCCGCAACAGCAAAATCGCCAGATCCGGTTTGTTCAGTGCAGCGGTAAAACGGAGATAAAGTTGCTTCATCAGTATCACTCCTGGAGACATTTTATTGTCTCTATAAAGTAATTCTTAATCACTGAATGCAGGGGATAATTATTCTCATTTGGGTTGATCTGGATTAGGTTTTGCGCAGATTTTGGACTAAAGGTTTTTCGATAAAGCAGAAAACAAAAAGGCGCTCCCCTTACGGAAAAGCGCCTTTTTAAGACATTAACTGATGAATATCAGTTCATGCCGTATTTTTTCAATTTCTTACGCAGCGTACCGCGGTTGATACCCATCATCAGGGCCGCACGAGTCTGGTTGCCACGGGTATACTGCATCACCATGTCTAACAGTGGCTGTTCAACTTCAGCCAATACCAACTCATACAGGTCATTCACGTCCTGACCATTCAATTGAGCAAAATAGCCCTTAAGTGCTTGTTTTACCGAGTCACGCAGAGGCTTTTGAGTCACCTGATCTTGTGAGTTTACGGTAGAAACGGTCAGTACGTCAGAATTCACGCGTTGTTCGAACATAGTTCTGTCAGCTCTTTTTTGTTACGCAAGATTTTCGAAATATGCTTCCAACGCCTCCAGCTGTTCGCTGGCATCCTCTATGGCGTTGAAGGAGCGCCGAAACTGGTCATTTGGGGCATGCTCCTGGAGATACCAGGAAACGTGCTTACGGGCGATACGGAATCCCTTGCCTTGACCGTAAAAGTCGTGCAATTCCCGTACGTGCCCTATTAACAAGCGCTGAACCTCACCCATAGAAGGTGGAGGTAACAACTCCCCTGTGTCCAGATAATGCTGGATTTCCCGGAAGATCCAGGGTCTCCCCTGAGCGGCACGTCCTATCATCAGAGCATCAGCTCCGGTGTAGTCGAGTACCGCCCTGGCTTTATGCGGGTCAGTTATGTCGCCATTCGCGATAATCGGAATGGAAACATTCTGCTTAACTGTCCGAATACTGTCGTACTCTGCTTCTCCATTGAAGAGACAGGCACGGGTTCGGCCATGAATTGTCAGGGCCTGAATTCCACAGTCTTCAGCCAATTGGGCAATTTGTACACAGTTACGGTGTTCCGGTGCCCATCCAGTACGGATTTTCAACGTGACTGGCACATCTACTGCATTCACAACGGTAGTCAGGATTTGTTTAACCAAATCCGGATACTGCAGTAATGCAGAACCTGCCAGTTTGCGGTTCACTTTCTTGGCCGGGCAGCCCATATTGATATCAATGATTTGCGCACCGCTTTCCACGTTAATTCGTGCAGCGGCCGCCATATCTTCGGGGTCACAACCGGCAATTTGCACGGCGCGGATCCCCGGTTCATCGTTATGTACCATACGCAAACGTGACTTATCCGTCCGCCACACCTCCGGATTGGAGGAGAGCATTTCAGATACTGCCATCCCAGCCCCCATCGCATGACATAAGGCACGAAATGGTCGGTCAGTGATACCGGCCATCGGGGCCGCAATCAGGCAATTTGTAAGCTGGTGGTGTCCGATGCGCATGAACTAGGAATGACCATACTGATGTCCGCAAGGGCGCGTATATTACGCATTTTCGTTGCGATATGAAAGGCCAAACTTTGAGCAATTGGATAAGAAAATGCCTTGCTTGCGATGTAAGTCACTGCATTTTGTTTTTTTATCTTTGTTTTACATGGCGTTATCATGATGTGGTTAAATTGTGCGCTTGTGCAAATTCCTAATATCTCTCTGAATCCCCCTGATATAACAGTTGATTCTAAGGGTAGATTTGCCCTTTTAAGCAGCAACAACCACAAAATTCCGTGACGTAGATCACTCTTTGGTCAAAAATACGTCTCACCGACTGCCGCAGGATGAGTTCAGACTTGTCTGGCCTAAAGGCTGCGCCGTTCCCCTTTTTCTCCGCTCCCAGCGTATGGGATAAACTCTAATAATAAGCATGCTAAATGTATCATGTAGAGAAACAGGATTTTTATTACTATTTGGTTGAATTATGATCACCCCCTTATTTTGGAGACGGGTCATGTTTGAACAAATTATTGAAGAATTTCAAAACGGGGACATTATTTATGGTCTGGATGCTCCCCGGGATGCGGTGTGCCGGGCAATTAGAAGCATGATGAGAGACAACGGTATATTTATTAAAATATTACGCCACGGGAGAAAACGACAGGATATTATTATTCAAAATCAACTGACCAACAGTGTGGTCAATGTTTCAAAAATAAGCCACCGGCTGCATGCGCCCGGAAAGTTTTACTCGCCTGATAGACAAATCCGCTCAAGAGGAGAAGCGACCGCGGATCCGAAAAGGGCGATCCAATTTAAGCATTTTTTACGTAACCATCAAAAATGGAACCTGGAAAACGGAATATCTCCTCACCAGATAAAATCAGTTCATCAGGCACAATACATACACTGGGGAAAAACGGTTGAAGTGGATATTTCTCGTTTGAAAAATGCGAGGATACGGCAACTACCCCCCAAAAAGTCTAATACAAACCTCGATATTGCTAAAGAAGCATGGATTCGGGCCAGTAAAGCCGGGCTGGAGTTTCAAACCAAAACCAGAAATAAAAGGGTGCATTTTATCCTTGATGAAATCGCGTTTGAGCGGGTTATTGAAAAGAGACCGGGCGATATTACCAGCGCTGAAATAAGATGGCTTTACCGTAACCGGGGTAATCCTCAGGTCGCCAATAATGTGGTTTACTGGCTGGGTGGCGTTAAAGTTATGCCGCCCTGGGAATGCGAGCCTATTTCATCCATATTTTCCCGGTACCTGCCTCGCTCAGAATATCCTGGAATTAATCAGGAGTGCCAGGAGCTGTCAGTATGCTTTAACAATCTTAATGATTATGTTAATCAGGAAGACGAGATCACGAGACTGTAATTTATCAGACAGTATTGAGTGATATACCGGCTACGGAAAATAACAGGGAGTCATATTTCAGCCGATATATTTCTGTGTATGAAATATCGCAGAGAATACATGGAATAGAGGAAGGGCATCCAGGTTTTAAAAATAAGGCAGCGGGCCCGCTCTGCTGCCTTGAAGGGGAAGCGCAATTATTGCGCGACGATGACCCGGCCATGCAGCCCTTGCACCGGGCGATTATTCGCATGATGCATCGCATGCTGGAATTTCTCCAACTGGGTTTCAGACAATGTCTGAGGCTCTTTAACCACCAGCCAGCGTACCCCTTCTGTGCACGGTGGAGTGGTCAGTGAGCCGCTGAAGCGGTAATGCGTCAGGTCTTTTGGCATCAGGCTAAGGAGATCAACTTTCGTCTTCAGTGCGACAGGTTCTCCTGCTTTATCAGGCATTTGTTGCCATATTTTTTCCAGTCCGGCATTAGCCTTGCCGGTTTCAAACATCACCGCAATCACCGCAATCTCCCCTTCAGCATTCATATGAACAAAATGCGCCTCCATCGGGAAGGATTTACCGTTGAGGGTATTTTCGCTCGGGGAATGGAAATGGAATTGTTGCAGAACGAATTTTTCGCCGTCCAGTGTAACGAAGTCCCCCTGCTGAACATTTACCTGCACGCTGTGACCGTTATTAATGACACTGACCGGTGGCAACTGATAGCTGAGCTTAAGCGGGCGGGGGTGCACCTGTAATGCATCTTTGATATCGATAGGCGACTGTGCTTTACCCTGTTCACACAGATAAAAATCAGGGCTGAGTTTCGACCAGTTTTGCGGGGCAGTGTCGCCATCATATGACCAGTGCGACGCTTCGTTTGCGCAGGCGGGTTGTGCAGAAACTGACAAGGTCAGTGCGGCCAGCGCGGCAGAGAATAATTTTCCTTTCAAGAGATATCCCTTTCATGTGTTGAGTAATAAAACCTCGCAAAGTGTAAGGGTTTTGTGCGGCAGGAGAAATATGAGAACAGGCCGTAAAAGAGTTTTAGAAGAAAATCCGCTCTTTCTGCACAAACAGAAAGAGCGGGGAACATAAATCAGGCTTTTTTAATGCCGGTGATGCGGCACCACTCTTCTTTCTCGGCCACCGGATCCAGGTCAAACTTGTCTTTATAGGCATCCGCCACGCTTTGTGCCTGGCTGGCCAGTACGCCGGACAGTCCCAGATGGCCGCCTGCGACCGGCAGTACACTGATAAGGGGAGCCAGTTCGCGCAAAGGGCCTGCCAGAATGTTGGCGACTACCACGTCGGCCGACAGATCCTCAGGCTGGTCTTGCGGCAGATACAGCGACAGACCCTCTGAAACACCGTTACGTTCGGCATTATCACGGCTGGCCTGTATGGCCTGCGGATCGATGTCGATCCCGACCACATGCTTTGCGCCCAGCTTCAGCGCGGCGATCGCCAGAATGCCGGAGCCGCAACCGAAGTCGATCACGGTTTTACCGTTCAGATCCAGACTGTCTAGCCATTGCAAACACATGGCCGTGGTCGGGTGAGTACCGGTACCAAACGCCAGCCCCGGATCCAGCATGACGTTCACGGCATTCGGATCCGGCACATCGCGCCAGCTCGGGCAAATCCACAGACGCTCGCCAAAACGCATGGGATGGAAGTTATCCATCCATTCGCGTTCCCAGTCTTTGTCTTCCAGTTGTTCGATTTTATGCGCAAAACCTTTGCCCAGCAGCGGTGCGTTTTCCAGTATAGCGATCACTTCGTCCATATCGGTTTCCGCGTCGTAAAGGCCAATAGCGTCAGTATCCCCCCACAACAGGGTTTCGCCGGGCAGCGGTTCGAAAACCGGGTTATCGTGAGTATCCTGGAAAGTCACGGATACCGCGCCACTTTCGATAAGCGCATCACTCAGCGTTTCCGCGTCGTTACCGGTGGTATTAATCTTCAGTTGGATCCAAGGCATAGCCATTCTCTTCTTAACAATCTGTAATAGCAGTACCGTCCGTTCAGGACGGCCTGAGTACGGTTTCGCGTGGCTGTTTGCCAAATTTATTGCCGGCATAAAACGCCAGCAGGCTCAGCAACAGCGACGGCACAATCGGATGCAGACCGGCAATATGCAGGTCAAGACTGGCGAGCAGGGTATAACAAACTGCGCCAACAATCATTGCGCTCAGCGCGCCCGCAGCGTTTGCCCGTTCCCAGTACAAACCGAGCACCAGCGGCCACAGGAACACCGCTTCCAGCCCGCCGAATGCCAGCAGGTTCAGCCAGATAATCATTTCCGGCGGACGCCATGCGGCCAGCAACACCAATAATCCCAGTATAAAGGTGGCCCAGCTTGATAAGCGTTTTAACTTACGCTCGTTAGTCAGTTGCTCCGGTTTAATACCGAGGTACAAGTCTTTAACGATAGTCGCTGATGACTGCAAAAGTTGCGCATTGATGGTCGACATAATGGCAGCCATCGGCGCGGCAAGAAAGATACCGGCGGCGTAAGGGGGGAGTACGGTGATCATCAATGTCGGGATAACCTGGTCTGGGATTTTCAGATCAGGCAATACCGCACGTCCCAGCGCGCCGGCCAGATGCATACCGAACATCAAAACGGCGACCACAATCGTGCCGAGCACAATGCCACGGTGTACCGCTTTGCTGTCTTTGTAGGAAATACAGCGCACAGCGGTATGCGGCAGGCCGATCACACCAAAGCACACCAAAATCCAGAAAGACGCCATAAAAGGCAGTGAAAGGACGTCATCTCCGCCATGCACGGACACCAGTTTCGGGTCGATTTGCCGGAGCTTATCTACCGCGCTGTGCAGACCCCCTGCGGCGTGAATGACGGCGATCAACAGCAAAATAGTGCCGAGCAGCATCACCAGCCCCTGCATGGCATCATTGAGGACGCTGGCACGGAAGCCGCCAAAGGCGGTGTACAGCGCAATACTGATGCCGAAGATCAGCAGACCGGTGTCATAAGGAATACCCGCCGCCGTTTCCAGCAAGCGTGCGCCACCGATGAACTGGACGGTCATCGCACCCAGAAACGCCACCAGCAAGCTCAGGCTTGCCAGCCAGACCAGTAAGCGGCTCCGGTAGCGCGCAAAAAGCATGTCGTTCAGCGTGACCGCATTATAACGACGCGCAAGAATGGCAAATTTTTTACCCAGTACGCCGAGTGAAAGCCAGACGGCAGGCAGTTGAATCATCGCCAGTAATACCCAGCCAAGACCAAATTTGTAGGCCGCACCGGGGCCGCCGATAAAGGAACTGGCACTGATGTAGGTGGCGGTCAGGGTCATGGCCAGTACGAAACCACCCATTGAACGGCTACCGAGGAAATATTCGGTCAGAAAGTTGCCCTGTTCGCGGCGGGTATAGGCATAGACAGACAACCCGAAAACCAGCAGTAAATAGGCAATCAGTGGCAATAAGACTTCAGTCTGCATTAATGTCCTCCAGCGGAATATCGCGATAAATCACGCGAACCATCAACCAGCTTAAAAGAACGAAAATCAGCGGTACCAGCAGGCAGGCCATTTCAAACCAGTGCGGCAGACCGGTGATACCCTGTTTGTCGTCAGGAATATACGCAGCAAAACACCATGCCAGCAGATAGGCAATCGTCAGCCCGAATGCCCAGCGGGCTTCGCGGTTGGCTTGCAAAAAACGTTTATCCAATGCCATTTATTTGTCTCCCCTCAAAACGTAAAAAAGGCCGGAATATCCGGCCTTGATAAGAGAGTACGCAACGGTACGGTCTTTTTATTTTTCCTGCAAACCGAGTTTTTTCTCAAGATAGTGGATGTTGGTGCCACCATGCTGGAAATTCTCGTCGTCCATAATGCGCATTTGCAGTTCAATGTTGGTTTTGATGCCGTCGATGATCAGCTCTGCCAGTGCATTTTTCATGCGGGCAATCGCCACTTCACGGGTTTCGCCGTAAGTGATCAGTTTACCGATCATGGAATCGTAGTACGGAGGCACAGTGTAGCCTGCGTAAATATGGGATTCCCAACGAACACCGAAGCCGCCAGGTGCGTGGAAGCGGGTGATTTTGCCCGGGCTTGGCAGGAAGGTATTAGGGTCTTCCGCGTTAATACGGCATTCCACCGCATGGCCTTTGACCTTCACTTCGCTTTGTTTGATCGACAGCGGCTGGCCGGATGCAATACGCAGCTGTTCTTTGATCAAATCCACACCGGTGATCATCTCGGTAACCGGATGCTCAACCTGGATACGGGTGTTCATTTCGATGAAGAAGAACTCGCCGTTTTCGTACAGGAATTCGAAAGTACCTGCGCCACGGTAGCCAATATCCACACAGGCTTTGGCGCAACGTTCGCCGATGAAACGACGAAGATCTTCCGTAATGCCTGGTGCTGGCGCTTCTTCGACGACTTTCTGGTGACGACGCTGCATGGAGCAGTCACGTTCAGCCAGATAAACGGCGTTGCCCTGACCATCAGCCAGTACCTGAATTTCCACATGACGTGGGTTTTCCAGGTATTTTTCCATGTAAACCATGTCATTGTTGAAAGCCGCTTTGGCTTCCGCACGGGTCATGGAGATGGATTGCTCGAGGTCTTTGTCGCTGCGGACAACACGCATACCACGACCACCGCCGCCGCCAGACGCTTTGATGATGACCGGATAGCCGATGCGTTTTGCGAAGGCACGGTTTTGGTCCATATCATCGCCCAGCGGGCCGTCAGAGCCTGGTACACAAGGTACGCCGGCTGCTTTCATCGCATGGATCGCAGAAACTTTGTCACCCATCAGGCGGATAGTTTCAGCTTTCGGGCCGATGAAAATAAAACCAGAACGCTCAACCTGCTCTGCAAAATCGGCATTCTCGGACAGGAAACCGTAGCCCGGGTGGATAGCCACCGCGCCAGTGATTTCCGCCGCCGCGATAATGGCAGGAATGTTCAGATAGCTTTTTACTGAAGCTGCAGGGCCGATACAGACGGTTTCGTCTGCCAGCAGCACATGTTTCAGGTCACGGTCAGCGGTGGAGTGCACAGCAACGGTTTTGATGCCCATTTCTTTACAGGCACGCAAAATACGCAGGGCGATTTCGCCGCGGTTCGCGATAACAATTTTATCTACCATGGTACGCCTCGTTATTCGATGACGACCAGCGGCTCGTCGAATTCAACCGGTTGGCCGCTTTCTACCAGAATTGCTTTAACAACACCGGATTTGTCTGCTTCGATTTGGTTCATCATTTTCATCGCTTCAACGATACACAAGGTATCACCCGCGTTCACTTTCTGACCCACTTCGATGAAGGCTTTAGCGTCCGGGCTTGGCGTACGGTAGAACGTCCCTACCATCGGTGAGCGAACGATATGGCCACTGATTGCTGCCGGAGCCGCTTCTGCTGGTGCAGCCGCAGGGGCAACCGCAGCAGCCAGGCCTGGCTGTTGTTGTACAGGCATGGCATAAGCCTGTTGCATCATAGGATAAGCCTGCGCAGGTGCAGCACGGCTGATACGAACTGACTCTTCGCCTTCAGAAATTTCCAGTTCAGAAATGCCTGATTCTTCAACCAGTTCGATCAGTTTTTTAATTTTACGAATATCCATGGGTGTGATTCCGGACTCTTTTTGCGTAGAAATTAGTGGGTTTTTGACAAGCGGTTAACCGCTGCCTGTAATGCAAAGTGGTAGCCATCTGCGCCAAGTCCGCAAATAACGCCCACTGCGATGTCGGAAAGATAGGAATGGTGCCGGAACGCCTCACGGGCATGTACATTCGACAGATGGATCTCGATAAACGGAATCGATACCCCCAGTAATGCATCGCGCAGCGCCACGCTGGTATGGGTAAAGGCCGCGGGATTGATCAAGATAAAATCGACGTTTCCGCGTGCCTGATGAATACGTTCAATCAGGACATGTTCTGCGTTGGATTGCAGATGGCTCAGTGCCACACCGGCAGCAGCAGCCTGAACTTCCAAACCTTTAACAATATCGTTGAGCGTGGTGTGTCCGTACGTTTCAGGCTCACGGGTCCCTAACAAATTCAGGTTAGGACCGTTCAGTAGCAAAATGTCAAACTTATGCGCCATTGTGAGCCTATCTCCGGCAATTAGACAAAGATTGTAGAAAATACCCTGATGTCACCGGTTTGTCACCTTTTTCGCGGCAAATCAGCCCGTATCTTCGGCATGAGGTCGGGCATTATAATGATATCGTGGCAATTCGCAGCTAAATACTGGTCTTATCAGCGAAGATAATCAACCCTCGACGGGTGAATGTGCGCGCAATTGGCGAAATTCTGAGAGGCTGTGCCTACGCGCTTTCCCCGGTTTATCGCAGCCACTGACGGAATTTTTTATAGCGCAAGGCCAGCAGGATGGCGGCAAGTGTTGCATAGATGATCGGTTGTGGTGACAACACTTTGACTGACCAAAGGTAATGGATCGGCGCCAGTATGGCGATCAGATAGATGAGATTATGTAGCTTTTGCCAGCCAGCGCCCATTTTACGCTGGGCCCACAGTGTCGACGTACAGGCCAGCGCCAGCAGGAGGATCCAGCAGATGATACCCAGTGTGAGGTACGGGCGGGAAATCAGCTCGCTGCCCAGCAGGCGGATATTGTTAATCCCCAGTTCGAGGAATGAATAGCTCAGAAGATGCAGGGTTCCCCACGCGAAACACCATAATCCCAGCAAACGACGGGTGCGGATCAGCAATGGTTGTTTGCCATAGCGCGCGACAGGCGTCACCAGCAGTGTCACCAGCAAAAATTTCAGAGTCATCCTACCGGTAAAATGCTGAATATCTTTTGCCGGATCGGCGCTGAACCAGCCCTGGTTGATGGACAGCAGGAGCCAGAGAAAGGGCAGAATGGCAGCAAGATAAATAATGACTTTCAATCCGGTAATACTGGCAGGGCTTAAACGACGCATAGCTGAACGGCCTCTTCCTTAATAGAACTTACGCAAATCCATACCGTGATACAGCGACGCCACCTGATCGGCATAGCCATTGAACAGCAACGTCGGCTGGCGCTGAACGTCCAGCAACCCGCCGGAACCGATAAAACGTTCCGTCGCCTGCGACCAGCGCGGGTGATCCACATGCGGGTTCACGTTGGCATAAAATCCGTATTCGTTGGAGGCAATCTGGTTCCAGGTGGTCGGCGGTTCATCCTGAGTAAATTTGATGTTCACGATGGATTTAATCCCCTTGAAGCCGTACTTCCATGGAATGGTCAGACGGATGGGTGCGCCGTTTTGTGGCGGCAGTGCTTTGCCATAAACACCCACGGTCAGCATCGCCAGCGGATTCATCGCTTCATCTATACGCAGCCCTTCAACATAGGGATAATTCAGCCCGCCGCCGATAAAACGGTCTTTCTGCCCTGGCATATGTTCCGGATCATATAAGGTAGTGAAGGCGACATAACGCGCTTTGCTGGTCGGCTCTGCCAGTTTGAGAATTTCACTCAGCTGGAAACCCACCCACGGCACCACCATCGACCAGGCTTCAACACAACGCATCCGGTAGATACGCTGCTCGAGCGGGAAACGCTTCATGATGTCATCCATATCCAGCGTGATCGGTTTAGCGACTTCGCCTTCTATTTTTAACGTCCACGGTGACGTGATCAGTTGCCCGGCATTGGCGGCAGGATCGGCTTTATCCAGCCCGAACTCATAGAAGTTGTTGTAGCCGGAAACTTTGTCCTCGGGGGTGAGTCTCAGGTCATTTTGATAAGCAGCGGGCTTGGTGAAATCCAGCGGTTTACCGGCTGGGGCGGCCGGGCGGTCATGACCTTTGAACCAGGAAAGGATATCCGCACGTGCGTTTTGAGGGACTGCGAGTGCCGCGGCACTGATCCCCAGCGCCTGCAAAACTTTGCGTCGGTCATAAAAAATACTTTCGGGTGTGATGTCTGCTTCGGTCAGTTTGCGGGGTGTGGACATAGCATTCTCCGGCATTCTCATTGTTGCGATTCATTTTTTTATGGTTATAGACAGAGCATGGCGTGAAAACGGCGGCTTTGCGAGATATCGCGCTAAAAAACCGCATCCTGCCGGCAGATATTGAGTCAGCGTTTACTGTTTATATAAGAATTCCGAATTGATTGGTTTTTGTATTGCTATGCTATGAATGTATACACACGACTCTTTGGTAAATTTCTCCTTTCATCGCGTTTTTCTGTTTTATAGTAGCGGCGTTTTTTCGTAGCAGGCTCAGAGAAAGGGTTTGTTTCCTCCTCACCGTAGCGAGTAAGGCACAGGGATGCGATTTACTACCAGACTATCGGCACTGATGACGATGTTAGTCGCGCTGGCAATGTTACTGATGTTGCTTGGCGTCACTTTCAGCTTTATCTATCTGAATAAACAAGACACTGAGCAACACCTTCAGGCGCTTGCCACAACCTATGATCAGGCGTTGCTGACACACACTCCCGCAGAAGCCCAGCGCTGGATGCCACAGGCTATGCGCATGCTCGATGTGACTGATATCGAAGTCAAACTTAATGACACCACTGTTTTTGAATACCATGAGCGTCCGGATGTGCATCGCTCGTGGGACAGCGTGATGCCGGAATATGACACTGCCATTATCCCGCTGATGCAAAATCACGCCATGTCGCTGCATATTTCCTATGTTGATCCTGTCAGCAGCTATATCCGCTCCCTGCGTTCTACATTCACGATTGGGATCGCCATTCTGCTCATGCTGGCTATGCTGCTGCTGAGTTTTCGCTGGTTACGTCAGGAAACGGACGGCGTGGAAAAACTGGAAGACCGCGCGGTCAGAATATTACGCGGCGAACGTGAAGGATTGTCCGGTGATATGGGCGAATGGCCGCATGCTGCCAGCAGCGCAATAGATCGTCTGCTGACGGATCTGAATGAAGCACGCGAGCAGCGCAGCCGCGTGGATACCCTGATCCGCGCTTATGCTCAGCAGGATGCGCAAACCGGCCTCAGTAACCGCCTGTTCTTTGACAATCAGCTTGCGACACAACTGGAAGAAAAGGGGGCGCACGGTGTGCTGATGTTATTGCGCTTGCCAGATTTCGACACTATGCGCGAAACGCACGGTCAGGCCGTGGTCGAAGAACTGCGTTCGGCGATGGTGAATCTGTTATCGACATTCGTGATGCGTCATGTCTATGCGCTGCTGGCACGTTATTTCCACAGTGATTTTGCCGTGCTGTTGCCACACCGTACCTTAAAGGAAGCGGAAGTGATGGCCTCCCAGCTCGTCAATGCGCTTGGCGTTCTGCCGACCTCGTCGCTGATTGACCGTGACGCGCTGATGTATATCGGCATCAGTGCTTACCGTTTCGGCCAGACACCGGATCAGGTGATGGATATGGCTGAGCAGGCGACGCGGCATGCGGCGTTCCAGGGAAGTAACAGCTGGTTTATTTACGATAAAAATGTGCCGGAAAAAGGCCGTGGCAGTGTGCGCTGGCGGACACTGCTTGAAAATACACTGGCGCGCGGCGGCCCGCGTCTTTATCAGAAACCCGCGTTCACCCGGGACAACAAACCCGATCACCGTGAATTACAGCGCCGGGTCTTCGATGGTGAGCAGGAATTGCTGGCGGCGGAGTTTATTCCGCTGGTGGTGCAGTTCGGACTCTCGCAAAGCTTTGACCGGGTGATGTTAAGTCAGATTATTCCGTTACTTAACCGTTGGCCGGACGAAACGTTAGCATTTCACCTGACGGTTGATTCATTATTGCAGCGCTCATTTGTGCGCTGGCTGCGCGATACCTTGCTGCAGTGCGAAAGATCGCAACGAAATCGAATTTTGATTGAACTTGCTGAGGCCGATCTCTGTCAACATACCGACCGGCTACGTCCTTCGATCAGATTATTACAGGGTTTAGGCTGTCGTCTGGCTGTTTCCCAGGCCGGACTGACGGTGGTCAGTACCTCTTATCTGAAAACTTTTCCCGTGGAAAGAGTCAAGCTTCATCCTGGATTAGTGCGTGACATTGATAAAAGGGTTGAAAATCAGCTCTTTGTACAAAGCTTACTCAGTGCATGCGAAGGGACTCAGGCGCGGGTATTTGCCTCCGGCGTGCGGACAAAAGAGGAATGGGCTGTCCTGCTGAAAAGCGGGATCCACGGCGGGCAGGGGGATTTTTTTGCCGGTCCGGAGCCTGTTGAACCGGTCGGTAAAAAATATTCACACAACCGCGATGTTTAAGTGACCGTTAATGCATTATTTAACGTAGAATGAGCCAGCTTTTGACCTACGCCCTTGTCTGCTAGCCGGTGCTTGTGCTCAGGCCGCAGATGGAGGGAAGATGTTGGTAAAAGTGTAAGAATTTATGTGCGGTGTTGCTACTTCGCCTGGGTGCCTGCCCGAGGTAAACCGAGCCTGCGAGACAGAATTATTTCGCAGTGCCATCAGCCTCAAAAAGTCACAGCAAGTGAATGGCGACATCGCGGACAATTTTCACGGAAGCAGGACGTTTTTGCGCCTTGTCGCTGCTTCGCGTGGTTGGTAAAGTAGGCGGATTTTATTTTCCGCCCCCAGCTAGCAGGATTATCCCTTCGTTATGTTTAAGAAATTTCGTGGCATGTTTTCCAACGACTTGTCCATCGACCTGGGTACCGCCAATACCCTCATTTATGTAAAAGGACAAGGCATCGTGCTGAATGAGCCATCAGTTGTGGCTATTCGTCAGGATCGTGCTGGTTCACCTAAAAGCGTTGCTGCTGTTGGTCACGACGCAAAACAGATGCTGGGTCGTACTCCTGGCAATATCGCCGCTATTCGTCCAATGAAAGACGGCGTTATCGCTGACTTCTTCGTGACGGAGAAAATGCTGCAACACTTCATCAAGCAAGTTCACAGCAACAGTTTCATGCGCCCAAGCCCGCGCGTGCTGGTGTGTGTACCAGTGGGTGCAACTCAGGTTGAACGCCGTGCTATCCGTGAATCTGCACAAGGTGCAGGCGCGCGTGAAGTGTTCCTGATTGAAGAGCCGATGGCGGCGGCAATTGGTGCCGGCCTGCCGGTATCTGAAGCGACCGGTTCAATGGTGGTGGATATCGGTGGTGGTACCACAGAAGTTGCCGTCATCTCCCTGAACGGCGTGGTGTATTCCTCTTCTGTGCGTATCGGCGGCGATCGTTTCGACGAAGCTATCATTAATTACGTACGCCGTAATTACGGTTCACTGATCGGTGAAGCAACGGCTGAGCGTATCAAGCACAGCATCGGTTCTGCCTATCCAGGTGATGAAGTGCATGAAATCGAAGTGCGCGGCCGTAACCTGGCTGAGGGTGTTCCACGTGGTTTCACGCTGAACTCCAACGAAATTCTGGAAGCCTTACAAGAGCCGCTGACCGGTATCGTCAGCGCGGTAATGGTTGCGCTGGAACAATGTCCGCCAGAACTGGCTTCCGACATCTCCGAGCGCGGCATGGTGCTGACCGGCGGTGGCGCATTACTGCGTAACCTTGATCGTCTGCTGATGGAAGAAACAGGTATCCCTGTTGTTGTCGCAGAAGATCCACTGACCTGCGTCGCCCGTGGCGGTGGTAAAGCATTAGAAATGATCGACATGCACGGCGGCGACTTATTCAGCGAAGAGTAATCTCAGCCAAGACTGGCTGATTTAAGCAAGTCTTGTTGCAAACAAGAATAGTCTGCCCGGGAAGGTGGTTGTCCGTCAGGTAAAACCTGCAACGTGAAGTGTGCAGTGTTCAATGTGGATCCGCGCAAACACTGGCTGAGCGATAAAGCTCTGCCAGTGTTTTGGCTATCCCATGAGATTGCCGCCTTTCTGTCAGGGGAAGTCTTTACTTCGACTGGCTGAAATCTTCTGTTGCCGAGGAACTCGCATATTTTATGAAGCCAATTTTTAGCAGGGGGCCTTCCCTGCAACTGCGACTTTTTTTGGCTATTCTCACGGCCATTGTCCTGATTGTTGCCGACAGTAAAATAGGTACGTTTGTTAAAATCCGCACCTATATGGATACGGCCGTCAGTCCCTTCTATTTTTTGTCCAATGCCCCGCGTGAATTCTTAGATCAGGTTTCCTCTACTTTTGCCACCCGTGGTCAGCTGGAACTTGAAAACCGCGCTTTGCGTCAGGAATTGTTGCTGAAAAACAGCGACCTGATGTTGCTTGGCC
Organism: Rahnella sp. RFA10(1/100); assembly: GCF_004195115.1. Classification (NCBI taxonomy): domain Bacteria; kingdom Pseudomonadati; phylum Pseudomonadota; class Gammaproteobacteria; order Enterobacterales; family Yersiniaceae; genus Rahnella; species Rahnella sp. RFA10(1/100). The sequence goes on along the minus strand of NZ_SEWR01000007.1, from coordinate 158,761 downwards.
AATACAAACAAGAAAATGCCCGTTTGCGCGAGTTGCTGGGATCACCGTTGCGTCAGGACGAGCATAAAATGGTGACGCAGGTGCTCTCCACCAGCAATGATCCTTACAGCGATCAGATCGTCATCGATAAAGGCAGCAACAACGGTGTGTATATCGGGCAACCTGTTATCAGTGATAAAGGCGTCGTCGGCCAGGTTGTTGCTGTTGCCGCACTGACCAGCCGTGTACTGCTGATTTGTGATGCTTCACATGCGTTGCCGATTCAGGTACTGCGTAATGATATCCGCGTTATCGCTGCCGGTAGCGGTTGTGCTGATGACTTGCAACTTGAGCATCTGCCAAGCAATACCGATATTCGTGTCGGTGATGTGCTGGTGACGTCCGGTCTGGGGGGGCGTTTCCCTGAAGGTTATCCGGTCGGCGTGGTATCTTCGGTTAAGGTCGATAATCAGCGTGCCTATACCGTGATACAGGCACGTCCGACCGCCGGTCTGCAACGTTTGCGTTACCTGCTATTGTTGTGGGGGTCTGACCGCAATGGCGAGCACCCTTTACCACCGGATGAAGTGCATCGCGTTGCCAATGAGCGCCTGATGCAAATGATGCCGCAAGTATTGCCGCCTCCGGGAGATATGGGGCCGCCGGCACCTGTTCCTCCACCGGCAACCGGAACAGTCACTGCGCCTGCCAGTACGTCTGCTGTTCAGGGAGCGGCAGAATGAACAGCTACCGGAGCCACGGACGCTGGATTATTTGGCTATCCTTCTTAATAGCCATGCTATTGCAGGTGATGCCATGGCCTGAACAGATCTATATGTTCAGGCCGTCGTGGCTGTTGCTGATCCTGATTTACTGGGTGATGGCATTACCGCATCGCGTCAACGTGGGTACCGGTTTTGTTGTCGGCTTTATCATGGATTTGATCCTGGGATCGACGCTGGGTATTCGCGCACTGGCCTTTGCCATTACCGCCTACCTGGTCGCGTTCAAATTCCAGCTATTCCGTAACCTGGCGCTGTGGCAACAAGCGCTGATTGTCATGGTGCTTTCACTGGCTGTGGATGTCATGGTGTTCTGGGGGGAATTCCTGGTCGTCAACGTGTCATTCCGGCCTGAAGTTTTCTGGAGCAGTGTGGTCGACGGTGTGCTGTGGCCATGGCTGTTCCTGCTGATGCGTAAAATCCGTCGTCAGTTTGCTGTGCAATGAGGATGTTATGACCGCACTTTATCTGGCTTCCGGGTCACCACGTCGCCGTGAATTACTGGCCCTGCTGGAACTGCCTTTTGAGCGTCTGATGACTGACGTTGCAGAAGAGCGTCAGCCTGGCGAAGCCCCGCAAGATTATGTTTTACGACTGGCGAAAGATAAAGCGCAGGCCGGTGTGGCGGTCGCGGCAGAAGATTTGCCGGTGCTTGGCGCAGATACGATTGTGGTCCTTGATGGTAACGTCCTGGAAAAACCACGGGACGAAGCCCAGGCCGCTATTATGCTTAACGCATTGTCTGGAAAACAACATCAGGTGATGACCGCCATTGCGTTTGCCGACAGGCGGGATTGCCTCAATACGGTGGTTGTGACCGATGTCACCTTCCGTTCACTATCCTCCGACGATATTGCACATTATATTCTGAGCGGTGAGCCCATGGATAAAGCGGGCGCTTATGGTATTCAGGGAAAGGGCGGTTGTTTCGTCCGTGAAATTCGCGGCAGTTACTATGCAGTTGTGGGGCTTCCTCTGGTGGAAACCCAGGAACTGCTGAATGAATTTTCTGCCTTACGCGAGCTTAGGAGAAAACATGACAGCTGAATTACTGGTCAATGTCACCCCGTCTGAAACCCGCGTGGCTTACATTGACGGTGGCATTCTGCAGGAAATCCATATTGAGCGCGAGACCAAGCGCGGGATTGCCGGCAATATTTATAAAGGGCGTATCAGTCGTGTTCTGCCAGGTATGCAGGCGGCATTTGTTGATATCGGTCTTGAAAAGGCCGCCTTTTTACATGCGTCAGACATTATGCCGCATACTGAATGTGTGGCGCGTGACGAGCAGAAAAATTTCCATGTGCGTGACATCGCTGAGCTGGTTCATCAGGGCCAGGATCTGATGGTGCAGGTGGTGAAAGATCCGCTTGGCACCAAGGGCGCACGCCTGACGACCGACATTACTTTGCCTTCCCGCTATCTGGTATTCATGCCCGGCGCGTCCCATGTTGGTGTTTCGCAGCGTATTGAAAGTGAAGCCGAGCGCGACCGTCTCAAACGTATTGTCTCGGAATATTGTGATGAGCACGGCGGCTATATTATTCGTACCGCAGCCGAAGGCGTGGGCGAAGAAGAACTCAAACAAGATGCGGCCTACCTGAAACGTCTGTGGACCAAGGTAATGGAACGCAAGCGTCGCAATAAAACCAAGTGCAAGCTGTATGGAGAACTGGCGCTGGCGCACCGCGTGCTACGTGATTTTGCCGGTGAGGCACTGGACCGCATCCGTGTAGACTCCCGCCTGACGTATGAATTGCTGGTCGAATTCACCAGCGAATACATGCCGGAAATGACCAGTAAACTGGAGCATTACAGCGGTAAGCAACCCATTTTCGACTTGTTCGATGTGGAGAACGAAATCCAGCGTGCGCTTGAGCGTAAGGTGGAACTCAAGTCCGGTGGCTATCTGATTATTGATCAGACCGAAGCCATGACCACTGTGGATATCAACACGGGGGCGTTTGTCGGTCATCGTAATCTGGAAGACACGATATTTAACACTAACACCGAAGCGACGCAGGCCATTGCCCGTCAGCTGCGTTTGCGCAATCTTGGCGGCATTATCATTATCGACTTTATTGATATGTCCAATGAAGATCATCGTCGCCGTGTGCTGCACAGCCTTGAGCAGGCGTTGTCTAAAGACCGCGTGAAAACCGGTATTCACGGTTTCTCCGCGCTCGGTTTGGTGGAGATGACCCGTAAACGTACCCGCGAAAGCGTCGAACATGTGCTGTGCAGCGATTGTCCGACCTGCCATGCCCGCGGCACGGTGAAAACTGTTGAAACTGTCTGTTATGAAATTCTGCGTGAAATCGTACGTGTGCATCATGCCTACGATTCCGATCGTTTCCTGGTTTACGCGTCTGCCGCAGTAGGGGAAGCGCTCAAGGGGGAAGAATCCCATGCACTGGCCGAGGTGGAAATCTTCGTCGGCAAGCAGGTGAAAGTGCAGATTGAGCCGCTCTACAGTCAGGAACAGTTCGATGTCGTCATGATGTGATCCGATGGCTAATCGTCTGAAGCATCAAGAAGTTAAAGGTTTCCATTGCCGTCTGTGCAGGTGAAAGCCAGCATGGAATGGAAAACAAGGAGAGAGGTTTGAGGCGACTGCCCGGTATTTTATTAACCACCAGCGCAACCCTTGTCGTGATAGTGGCTTTGGTGATCAGTGGCTTACGGCTGGCATTGCCTCAACTGACCCGTTTTCAGGATCAACTGGTCGGGAAAGTTGAGGCGGTCACGGGCGTACCGATCGAATTATCGCAAGTGAGCGCCAGCTGGAAAACCTTTGGTCCGATCATGGAGATCCGTGGCCTTCAGGTCACCTTGCCGGACTCAACGTGGCAGGTTCAGCGCATTACGCTGGCGCTGGACGTCTGGCAATCCCTGCTGCATTTCCGCTGGCAGTTCCGCGACCTCACTTTCTACAATTTACAGCTGGATTTAAACAGCACGCTGGGGGGCGATAACAACAAAGGCAATGGCATCCAGCCAAACCGAGTCAGTGATATCTTCCTCAGACAGGTCGACCATTTCGATCTGCGCAACAGCCGCATTTCCTTCCTGACGCCTTCCGGCCCGCGTGCGGAATTTGATATTCCTCAGTTGACCTGGCTGAACAGTCACAACCGCCATCGCGCCGAAGGGCAGCTTAGCCTGTCGAGCTTTAACGGGCAGCATGGCATTGTGCAGTTGCGTATGGATCTGAACGATACCAACGGTCTGCTCAATAACGGTAAAATTTATCTTCAGGCCGACGATATCGACATGAAACCGTGGTTCAGTCGGTGGTTGCGCAACAATACGGGGCTGGAAAGTGCTAACTTCAGTCTGGCCGCCTGGCTGACCGTACGTAATGGCGATGTTTATGCCGGTGACGCGCTGTTGAAAAAGGGCTCTGCCACCTGGAAAAACGGTGACGATGCGCACCGCCTCGATGTTGATAACCTGACTTTGCACGGCAGCCGCCAGGGTAACGGCTGGCAGATTGGTACGCAGCAACTGAATCTGAAAACTGACGGCGTGGCGTGGCCAAAAGGGCGTCTTGAAGCGCTTTATCTGCCCGAAAATAATAATTTCCTCGGCCCCTCGCAGGGCGAAGAATTGCGTATCCGCGGCACAAATCTGCAACTCGAACGCTTAGGACCGGTGATCCCGACTTTCTCGTTTCTGACCCCGGCCTTGCTGGAGCGTTGGCAGGATTTAAAACCTGCCGGTAATGTGGCTCGCCTCGCGCTGGATATTCCGCTTAAGCAGCCGGAACAGACCCGTTTTGATGTGAACTGGCGCGATGTCAGCTGGCAGCGTTGGGAACTGTTGCCAGGCGTTAACCATTTCAGCGGTGGTCTGAAAGGCAGCGTCGCGGACGGGCAGATGACGGTGAAATTACAAGACAGTCTGCTGCCGTTCGGCGAAATGTTCCGTGCACCGCTGGACGTCAGCACAGCGACCGGAACCTTTAACTGGACCAACGGTAAAGAAGGCTGGTCGTTGTCGGGTAAAAACGTGGATGTCAAAGCGAGCGCACTGTGGGCGAAAGGCGATTTCCGCTACAACCAGCCTGCCGAAGGCGAGCCGTGGCTGAATATTCTGGCCGGTATTCGCTTATATGACGCCGGTCAGGCCTGGCGCTACTTCCCTGAGCCGCTGATGGGTAAACATCTGGTGAATTATCTGAGCGATGCGATCCGGGCTGGTCAGGTGGATAACGCCACGCTGACTTTTAACGGCAATCCTCAACATTTCCCGTTCAAAAAGAACGAAGGGCAGTTTGAGGTCTGGGTTCCGCTACGCCACTCGACCTTTGAATTCCAGCCTGGTTGGCCAGCGCTGACCGATCTGGATATCGATCTTGATTTCCTTAATGACGGCCTCTTTATGAAAGCCGCGCACACCAAACTGGGCAACGTTGACGGTAATAACGTCGTTGCCAATATCCCTGACTACCTGAAAGAAAAACTGTTTATTGATGCTGACCTTCGCGGGCAGGGTAAAGATATCGGCGACTATTTCATGGATACGCCGTTGCATGATTCGCTGGGTTCGGCGTTACAGGAATTGCAGATTGGCGGCGAAGTGAATGGTCGCTTACATCTTGATATTCCACTGGATGGCGAAGTGGTGCACGCATCCGGTGGCGTCACGCTCAATAACAACAGCCTGTTTATCAAACCGCTGAACAGCAAAATCAGCCAGCTCAGCGGCCAGTTCAGTTATGACAACGGCAATCTGCAAAGTAACCGGCTCACCGGTAACTGGTTCGGTCAACCGGTCAACGTGATGTTCAGCACGCAGGAACTGCAAGATAATTTCAACGTACAGGTCGGGCTGGATGCGAACTGGCAGTTGTCCAAAATCCCCGGCTTGCCTGCGGCGGCGGCCAGTAAAATCTCTGGCGGAACGCCGTGGAAAGGCGATGTTAATATCACGCTGCCGCATAAAGGTACGCCGACGTACACCGTCAATGTGAACGCCGATCTGAAAGATGTGAGCAGTCACTTACCCGATCCCCTGGATAAGAAAGCCGGGCATGCGATGCCGCTGGTAGTGAACGTTAAAGGTGACCTTCACAGCTTTAATCTGCAAGGGGTGCTGGCGGGTAAAGACCAGTTCAACAGCCGCTGGCTGCTGGGCAAACAACTCCAACTGGATCGCGCCTCCTGGCAGGAAAACAGTAAAAAGACACCCCCCTTGCCGGATGACAGCAGCCTGACACTTCATCTGCCCGCGCTTGACGGTGAAAGCTGGCTGGGTTTGCTGTCGCCGGATAAAGCGACGCAGGATACCAATACTAAACTGGCGGGTTTCAGCTTCCCGCACCAGATCATCCTGACAACACCTGCGCTTACGCTAGGCGGGCAGGTCTGGAACGATCTGATTCTCACCTCGGTTCAGGGGCATCAGGGCATGGAAGTCAGCGCCAAAGGTAAGGAAATCGATGGCAGGCTGAATATGAATGACAACGGCCCGTGGCTGGCAAAGCTGAAATATGTTTATTTCAATCCGCAATGGACGCCGGAAGATGTGGCCGGCAGCGCACAGCCGGGCGGTAATCCGTTTGCTACCAATAAGATTTCGTTTGCCAGCTGGCCGTCATTACAGCTGCGTTGCGAAGCCTGTTGGTTCCTCGGTCAGAATTTCCGCAAGGTGAATGCTGACCTGACACCACAGGGCGATCAGCTGATGTTGCGTAACGGTCTGATTGATACCGGCGTCGCGCGGCTTGATGTGCAGGGCGACTGGACGCAGAACGGGCAGGGCGAGAACACCGGTCTCAAAGGCAAACTGACCGGTAAAAATATTGAGCAGGCAATGTCATTCTTTGGTGTGACCACCCCCCTGAAAGGTGCGCCGTTTGATATTAACTTTGATCTGCACTGGAAATCGGTGCCGTGGAAACCTGATGTCAGCACACTGAACGGCACGTTGAAAAACACGCTGGGTAAAGGCGAGATTGCGGATATCGGCGCGGGTCGCGCCGGACAGTTACTGCGTCTGATCAGCTTCGATGCGTTGCTGCGCAAACTGCGTCTCGATTTCAGCGATACCTTTGGTCAGGGCTTCTATTTTGACTCGATCAAATCCACCGCCTGGATTAAAGATGGTGTACTTCATACCGATGACCTGCTGATTGATGGTCTGGAAGCGGATATCGCTATCACCGGGAAAGTCAATTTCGTCAATCAACAACTGGATCTCGAAGCGGTCATTGCGCCGGAAATTTCCGCCACAGTGGGCGTCGCGACGGCATTTGTTATCAATCCGGTGGTCGGGGTTGCCGTTTTCGCTGCCAGTAAAGTGCTGGCACCGTTGTGGAATAAAATCTCGCTTATCCGCTATCAGATTGACGGCACCATCGCCGAACCTCGTATTAACGAAATTCTGCGTAAACCCGTTGAACATCCAAAAGTGGCCGCTGCGCAGTAATGCTTCGGGTGAAGGTGGCAGGAAACCTCTTTCGTGCTGTGTTAGGCTGTTAATAACCTTGTAACAATGGATTGTCTTGCGGGCAGACTGTGTAAACCTCAGTCTGCCTGCCGGACTTTCGTCTAAAAGAGAGTGAACATCTATGAGTCTGGCCTTAGTCAGTGAGCAGTTACTAACTGCTAATAATCTGAGTCATCAGGATCTGTTTTCCATTTTGGGCCAGTTGTCTGAACGTCGTCTCGATTATGCCGATCTCTTTTTCCAGTCCAGCTTCCACGAAGCCTGGGTGATCGAAGACAGCATCATCAAAGACGGTTCTTACAATATCGATCAGGGTGTCGGTGTCCGTGCGGTAAGCGGTGAAAAAACCGGTTTTGCCTATGCTGACCAAATCACGCTCAATGCCCTGAATCTCAGCGCAACAGCGGCCCGCAGTATTGTCCGCGAACAGGGCAATGGCAAAGCGCATATGCTGGGTGAAATTGCCTACAAATCTCTTTATTCTCCGCTGGATCCGCTGCAAAGCCTGCCGCGTGAAGCAAAAATCGAACTGCTGCACCGCGTCGACAAGATTGCCCGTGCGGCCGATAAGCGCGTGCAGGAAGTCAGTGCCAGCATCACCGGCGTGTATGAACATGTGCTGGTGGCTGCCACTGACGGTACGCTGGCGGCAGATATTCGCCCGCTGGTGCGCCTGTCCGTAAGCGTTCTGGTTGAACAGGACGGACGTCGTGAGCGTGGCTCCAGTGGCGGCGGCGGTCGTGTCGGTTATGATTACTTCCTCGAAACCGTGAACGGTGAAGTGCGCGCGGAAGCCTTTGCCCGTGATGCTGTACGTATGGCATTGCTGAACCTGACGGCAGTCGCCGCACCGGCTGGCGGCATGCCTGTTGTGCTGGGTTCCGGCTGGCCGGGTGTGCTGTTGCATGAGGCGGTAGGTCACGGTCTGGAAGGTGACTTTAACCGTCGCGGGACCTCGGTATTTAGCGGTCAGATGGGCAAGCGTGTGGCCTCTGAACTGTGTACCGTGGTGGATGATGGTACGCTGCCGGGTCTGCGTGGTTCACTGGCGATTGATGATGAGGGTGTGCCGGGTCAGTACAATGTGCTGATCGAAAATGGTGTGTTGAAAGGCTATATGCAGGACAAGCTGAATGCGCGTCTGATGGGGGTTTCGCCGACCGGTAACGGCCGTCGCGAATCCTACGCACATCTGCCGATGCCGCGTATGACCAATACCTATATGCTGGCCGGGAAATCAACGCCGGAAGATATCATCAGTAGCGTGGAATATGGCCTGTATGCGCCCAACTTCGGCGGGGGGCAGGTGGATATCACCTCGGGTAAATTCGTGTTCTCGACGTCCGAAGCGTATCTGATCGAAAAAGGCCGCATCACCAAACCGGTGAAAGGCGCGACGCTGATCGGCTCGGGCATTGAAGCAATGCAACAGATTTCCATGGTCGGCAACGATCTGGCGATCGATAAAGGGGTTGGCGTGTGCGGTAAAGAAGGTCAGAGCCTGCCGGTCGGGGTCGGTCAGCCCACCCTGAAGCTGGATAATCTGACCGTCGGCGGCACTGCGTAGTAGAAGATTATTTCGGTGTTATCCCTCCCCTTTCACACGGGGAGGTTTAATTCCACTGTGTGACTTTTATCCCCTGCCGGTATCCCTGATACACCTTGCTCACCCGTTTGAAATAATCCGTCAGATAATCAATACAGACCTGGACCTTCAGCGGCAGTTTGTCCTTTTGGGTATACAGCGCGTAAACCGGCCGCGGATCAGACTGATAGCTCCTGAACAGAATTTCCACTTCACCGGCATTGATCTCTTCAATGACCCACATCAGCGGCACATACGCGATACCGACACCGGCTTTCAGCCAGCGGATCATGGTCTGCGAATCGTTGGTGACGAAGCGGCCCTGCGGAGTAATGCGGGTCGAAATACCTTCGGGGGCGATCAGTTCAAATTCGCTGTCCGGGCGGACGCTGTACTCCAGCCATGAGAAATTCACCATATCTGCCGGTTTCTCCGGCGTCCCGTGCTGCGCCAGATAACTGTGTGCCGCGCATACCACCATCGGCATTGAGCCCAGGCGGGTGCAGAACAGACTGGAGTCTTGCAACGCACCCACGCGGATGACCATGTCCAGCCCGTCGGCGATAAGATCCGGTGCCGGAATGCCGGTCACCAGATTCACCGTCAGGCCGGGGTATTCAGTGAGCATTTCGGCGGTCATCGCAGCAAGAACATTTTGTGCCATTGTCGATGAGCTGCCGATGCGTAATGTGCCGGTCGGGGTGTTGTTGAAGGCATACAATTGTTCATGTACTTCGCGCACATCGTGCAACATTTTCCGGCAACCCTGATAGTAAAGCTTACCGGCTTCCGTCAGGCCAAGACTGCGGGTGCTGCGGTTTAGCAGTTTGATTTGTAAATCATTTTCCAGCTTTGAGATCGTCTGACTGATGGCGGAAACGCTCATGTCGAGGCGTCGTGCGGCCGCAGTAAAGGAGCCGCTTTCCACTACCTGAGCAAAGATCGACATGCGTTTTAATCGGTCCATTGTTAACTCTGGCTTAAAAGTGATTTAGATCACAGAACGTTGATTAGTTGATAATAAGCACGCTAATATACCCTTCCGGGCGATAAAGCTCAGGTTTCAGTTTTCCTGACATCATGCTTACCTTCGCACACTTCCCTGGCAACTTTGCAGCTTCATTGCTCTGCTCCCGTTGAATTATTTTTCATCGGGGTCGCGTGCCGTTGCCTAAAATAATAAATAATGCGTGCGCGGGACGTTATGCGTTTGTCCGTCGTAATAATGTAAGGAATTTTTGATGAGTTTGCTTCCGGTAATGGTGATTTTCGGATTGTCGTTTCCTCCGGTGTTTTTTGAAATACTGTTGGCGCTGGTGGTATTTTTTCTGCTGCGGCGTGTATTGCAACCCACCGGAATTTACGACTTTGTCTGGCACCCGGCGTTGTTCAACACAGCTTTGTACTGCTGTCTTTTCTACCTGATCTCCTGCATGTTCGTCTGAGGGCGTTGTGAAAAATTTCTCCATAAAAATAATACGTTACACAATAACGTTGATTCTTGTCGTGCTGGCTGTCATCGCAATCTTCAAAGCCTGGACGTTCTATACAGAATCTCCATGGACCCGTGATGCCAAATTTACCGCTGACGTGGTGTCTATCGCGCCCGATGTCACCGGTCTGATTACCGATGTGCCGGTGGTTGATAACCAACTGGTGAAGAAAGGCCAGGTGCTGTTCAAAATCGACCAGCCGCGCTACCAGCAGGCGCTGGACGAAGCGAGCGCTGACGTCGCGTATTATCAGGCGCTGGTTTCTGAGAAAAAGCGCGAAGCCGGACGCCGTGTGAAACTGGGCGTTCAGGCCATGTCGCAGGAAGAAATCGATCAGGCAAATAACGTGCTGCAAACCGCTCAACATCAGATGGCGAAAGCGCAGGCTGCACGGGATCTGGCGGTGCTGGATCTGGAACGTACGGTGGTGGTGGCACCTGCCGACGGCTGGGTCACTAACCTGACCGTCCATCCGGGTAACTACATCAACCGTGGCTCGACTGCCGTGGCGCTGGTGAAGAAAAATTCCTTCTATATTCTTGCCTATCTTGAAGAAACCAAACTGTCCGGGCTGAAAAAAGGTGACCGTGCGGAAATCACGCCGCTCGGCAGCAACCGCATCATGCACGGTACAGTCGACAGCGTAGCGGCCGCGGTGACAAACAGTTCTTCTTCTGCGGCGACCAACGGTCTGGCGACTATCGACAGCAACCTCGAATGGGTGCGCCTGGCGCAGCGTGTGCCGGTGAAAATCCTGCTTGATGCCGAAGATCAGCAACATCCTTATCCGGCAGGTACCACGGCGACGGTGGTGATTACCGGCAGCCATGACCGTAAACAAGATGAAGGATCCCCGTTCCTTCGCCTCCTGCATCGTCTGAGAGAGTTTGGTTAAGGCCGGAAAGATGAATAGCGTACTTATCCCGCGTGTGCGTTTTGCCTGCAAGCTGACGTTCGCGATCCTGGGCGCACTGGTTCTCGGCTTTTATCTGCAACTCGAAACCCCGCGCTGGTCGGCCATGACCGCCGCCATAGTGACATCCGGCCCTGCGCTGGCCGCGGGGGGAGAACCCTTTGCCGGTGCTATTCGTCATCGTGGTTTTCTGCGTGTTATCGGCACTTTTATCGGCTGTATCGCGGCGCTGGTGATCGTGATTGCCACCGCCCGCGCGCCGGTTGTTATGCTGTTGCTGTGCTGCATCTGGGCGGGCGTGTGCACCTGGTGGTCATCGCTGGTGCGTATTGAGAACTCGTATGCGCTGGGGCTGGCCGGGTATACCGCGCTGATTATTGTGGTGACGTCCGCCAGTTCACCCCTGCAAACGCCGCAGTTTGCGGTTGAGCGTTGCAGTGAAATCGTGATCGGGATTTGTTGCGCCATCGTCGCTGACCTGCTGTTCTCTCCCCGTTCTATTAAAAAAGATATCGACCGTGCCGTCAGCCAGCTGATGTTGGATCAGTTTGCGCTGATGCGGATTTGCGTGAACAGCGGGACGAAGGAAGATATCGATAAGTCCTGGAATAATCTGGTAAAAAGCACGACTGCGCTGAACGGTATGCGTGGCAGCCTGATGATGGAATCTTCGCGCTGGCAGCGATGCAATCGTCGCCTGAAAGCGCTGCACAGCACCTCCCTGAGCATGATCACGCAGGCTTGTGAAACCTATCTGATTTTACAAAACTCACCGGATCGGATTTCGCCTGAACTGAAGGCGTTGTTTGCTGAACCCGCTGAAAACGTGGCGGATGTACACCGCAGGCTGAAGCAGTTGCGCCAGATAATTACCGGCATGCACAGTGATAACGTGCTCATGACGGTCAGCGCCTGGACCGGTGCCGGCACCCGTGCGCTGTTGCTGATGAAAGGCATCCAGACCAACAGCAGTATCAGCGCCACAGAAAACGGTGTGCTTGACGGCGAAGTGGTGGTGCGGCCTGTTTCGGCAGAACGTCACCATGCGCTGGTCAACGGCCTGCGAACCTTCACTGCAACAGCTATCGGCTGCCTGATGTGGCTGTGGACCGGCTGGACATCGGCCAGCGGCTGCGTGATTATCATTGCTGTGGTGACCTCGCTGGCGATGCGTACGCCAAATCCGAAAGGCATGGCTATGGATTTCATCATCGGCATGTTGCTGGCGATCCCGGTCGGTTCGATGATGTTTATGCTGATTATGCCCGCGACGCAGCAGAGTCTGTTCCTGCTGTGTCTGATGCTGGGGATCTTCACTTTCTTTATCGGTATCGAAGTGACCAAGCGTCGTCTCGGTATGCTCGGATTGCTGGCGGGTACCATTAATATTCTGGTGCTCAGCAATCCGATGGTATTTAACGTCACGTCGTTTCTGGATAACGCGATGGGGCAGGCGATAGGTACGGTGATCGCGATGGCGGTGTTACTGATTGTGCGGGATAAATCCCGTGAGAAAACCGGCCGTACGCTGCTTAACCGTTTCATGAGCAGCGCAGTGTCGGCGCTGACCACCAAAGCGTACCGGCGTCGTGAAAACCACCTTCCTGCGCTTTATCACCAGCTTAATCAGTTGCTGGTGATGTTCCCGAACGATATCGACAAATACCGTCTGGCGCTGATGCTGATTATCGCGCACCAGCGCATGAAACTGGCAGAAGTGCCGGTGAATGACGAACTGTCTGCGTTCCACAAAAAAATCCGTAATACGGCCGATCACGTGGTCTCTGCATCAGGTGAAGGCAAGCGCACCTATTATTACCAGCGGTTACTGAAAGAGCTGGGTGAGTATCAGGAAAAGCTGGTCGAGTACGACGCACCGCTGAAAGTGACCGAGCCGGTAAGGCGTCTCACTGACATGCTGCAACGTTATCAGCATGCTTTCCTGGCCTGATAACTCACCAGGACAGTGAAAATAAAAGGCCGGTGCATAAATGAATGCACCGGCCTTTTCTACTTTCGGGCCTCATTATCTTAAAAACGTTTCGCGATCAGCTGCGGTGATCGGGCGTATCACCCGGCACGGCACACCTGCTGCAACCACATCGGCTGGAATGGACTTCGTGACCACGCTGCCCGCGCCAATCACGCTGTTCCGGCCAATGGTCACACCCGGATTCACCATCACGCCAGTGCCCAGCCAGACGTTATCTTCGATGATGATGGGCAGGGAGAATTGCTGTCCGGTGATGCGGATTTCAGGGTCGATAGGATGACCTGCCGTGGCGAGGGTCACATTTGGCGCGATCATCACGTTATCGCCAATCGTCACCGTGGCGTCATCCACCACCGTGAGATTGAAGTTGGCGTAAAAGTGATTGCCGATATGAATATGCGAGCCATACGCGACATGCAAGGGCGGCTCTATCCAGCAGGATTTGCCCAGACTGCCCATAATGCTTTTGAGCAAATCCAGGCGCTTTGCCTCTTCGGACGGTCGCGTGAGGTTAAAATCATACACGCGCTCTTTTCCGGCGCGACGTTCCTCCGGCAATCCTTCGCCCATGTCTGTATACAGCTCGCCCATATTCATCTTTTCGCGCGTCGACATATCCTGTTCCCTCATCAGAAATTTACGGGGTAAAACCGCAGTCTACTGACCGGAAAAAGAAATGTGAACGTGCGACAATTTCATTGAGTCAACTATGCGACACGGGTCTCGCGTCGCGGGCTGACGGGCGGGTCTTCTTCCTCCATATCCGGCGGGATTTCCAGTTTTTCATGTCCAGAAGCCACACCCCAGTAATAGCAAACCAGCGTCGCGATAACCACCAGCACCATATCCAGCGGGCTTGAAATGGTGCCGGTGCCACCGTAAGTCCCGAAATAAGAGAGAATGAAAATGGCGACGTAATACGCCAGCAACCACCATGCGCTCCGGACATCACGTTTGAAATGCTGATCTTTCTTACCAAACAACACATACGCCACCCAGGCAATCACCAGTATCGGGATCAGCAGCTCATTCACTGACCAGCCGCTCCAGTAAATCAGCAGGGTACTGGCGACAAATGCCAGCGGGCTGAGCAGGGCGAAAACCGGCAGTCGGAACGGACGCGGCAAATCGGGCAACCGTGAGCGCATAACACCGGCATTGACCGGGCCGGGCATATAGGTAAACACGGTGGCGGAAGTGACGGCACCAATCAGCCCGCCCCAGACCTGAAACTCAGACGGCAGCGTCCACGCAATCGCCAGTATCAGCGACAGCCAGAGTGCGCCGCGTGGTACGCCAGATTTCGGATCGACCTTGGCGAAAATCGAAAACAGATGACCATTCTTTGCCCAGGCAAACAGCACGCGGGAAGCCCCGGCGAGATAGATATTTCCGGTACCTGCCGGTGAAATCACTGCATCAATCAGGATCAGGTTGATCAGCCACGTTATGCCCAGGCTGCGGGCCAGATCGGCATACGGAGACTGGAAGATAGTTTTCAGCCCCACCCAGCCGTGTGCGCTGAGAATGTCGGTTGGTACCGCACCCATAAAGGCGAACTGCAACAGAATGTAGATAACAAAACTGATGCCGATAGCCAGCATGATGGCGATCGGGATATTGCGCTGCGGGTTTTTCGCCTCACTGGCGAAATCCACCGCCTGGCGGAATCCGAGATACGCAAACACAATTCCTGCGCCGGTCAGGGAGGAGAATATACCGTGGATCCCCCCCGGTGCGGTACCTGGCACGCTCAGGTTGCCGCCATGGAAATAGCCAAATAAGGTGACGATCACCATCAGCGGCACAATGAATTTGAACGTCGTGATGATGGTGTTGATGCGCCCGAAGAAACTGACGCTCCAGTAGTTAAGCAGGAAGAAACACACCAGGAGAACGATTTGCATCACAAAGCCGAGGCGGGTCGGGCTGCCGTCGGACTGACCTAACGCGGGCCACCAGTACATGGCATATTGCCGCACAGCTTCCACCTCCACGCCCGCCGTGCTGGTATACGCCAGTAAGGAACTTACACCGATCACAAAACCGACCACATTCCCATGGGTGTAATTCGGATAGCGTACAAAACCACCCGCCCGCGGAATAGCCGCTGAAAGCTCGGCGAATACCAGCCCGATCAACAGCACCATCACGGCGCCCAGCAACCAGGCCCAGCCGGTTAAACCACCCGCATAGCCGGAACTGGTGAGTGCCGCATAGAGCCATCCTGAACCGATCATGGATCCGACACCAAGCAAGGTCAGATCCACCAGGCCTAATTTTTTTTTCAAAGTCCCCTGAGTCATAGGATCCTCTTTAGGGTTGAAGAGTTGGGAAGACGGCAGAAATCTTCACTGCCAAAAAAGGGAATTAGCACCCGCGCCGGGATTGCGCGGTCAGAGGGTATTGAGCATGAACCATGCCAGTAATGTGATTTTCGCCACACAGCACCGTGGCGGGCGTAAATACACAGTGCTTATGGTTTGCATGCTATCTGATGGCGCAAAAAGATCGCGCAGAGGTCACGCGGTGCACCTGTGTGGGGCAGGAAAAACATCAGGGTTATGCGGATATTTTCCACAATCTCAGCAGAAAAGTCCGGTGTAACTGAATGTTACAAGCACAGAACGCTAAACGCCTTGTGACCTCGTCCCGGTTTTTAGCGTCTATACTTACTGCCATATTCCGTTTTGAATGGCATAAATCAGGAGGATCCCTTATGTCTGCCCAGATTGAAAAACTCTCCGCACATCCTTTATTTAAGACCGGCTATTTTGCTGGCGGTAAATGGCTTGAGGCCAAAGACACCTTCGATGTGCTGGATCCGGCAACCGGCGAGGTGGTCGCCAAAGTGGCAAAGGCCGGAAAGGCGGAAACGGAAGCTGCAGTGAAGGCGGCCAGCGACGCTTTTCCACAATGGCGTAAAACCACGGCGAAAGCGCGTTCTGAAATCTTGCATCGCTGGTATGAACTGATGCTGGAAAATAAACAATTCCTGGGTGAACTGATGGTTGCCGAGCAGGGCAAGCCGCTGAAAGAGGCATTGGGTGAAGTCGATTACGCTGCAAGCTATCTGCAATGGTTCAGCGAAGAGGCCAAACGTGCCAACGGCGAAATCATTCCTCCGGCCAAATCCGGCTCACGCATCCTGGCGACACGCGAACCGGTCGGCGTGGTGGCGGCAATCACGCCATGGAATTTCCCGCTGGCGATGCTGACCCGCAAACTGGGACCGGCGCTGGCGGCAGGTTGTACCGGCCTCATCAAACCGGCCAGTAACACTCCGCTGTCTGCATTTGCTTTGTTGCAACTGGCACAGGATGCGGGCGTACCGGACGGTGTGATTAACGGCGTGGCCGGTGACACCGGTGCTATCAGTGAAGTGATTATGACCAGCGACGCGGTACGTAAAGTCTCCTTTACCGGCTCGACGGAAATCGGCAAAACATTAGTACGCAACAGCGCCGACACCATGAAGAAAGTGTCAATGGAACTGGGCGGTAATGCCCCCTATATCGTGTTTGACGATGCCGACATTGAGGCGGCCGTGCAGGGCGCGATCACCTGTAAATTCCGCAATTCCGGTCAGGTCTGTGTATGTATCAACCGCATTTACGTGCAGGACGGGGTGTACGAGGCATTTACCTCACGGCTGGTGGAAGAAGTGCGCAAACTGAAAGTCGGCAACGGCATGGACGAAGGTGTGATTGTCGGGCCACTGATCAATATCAAGGGGCTGGAGAAAGTCGAAGAACACGTCAGGGACGCGCTGGAGAAAGGCGCACGCCTGATGGAGGGCGGTCAGCGGCATAAACTCGGTGGCAACTTCTTCCAGCCGACAGTGATTATTGATGTTACCGATGACATGAAAGTGGCGCATGAAGAAACCTTCGGCCCGCTGGCGGCCTGTTTCCGTTTCAAAACGGAAGAAGAAGTGATTAAGCGCGCCAACGATACACCTTTCGGGCTGGCGGCGTATTTCTACAGCCAGAATCTGCAACGTATTTTCCGTGTCGCGGATGCCATAGAAAGCGGGATGATCGGCATTAACGAATGCGCGATTTCCAACGAAGCCGCGCCTTTTGGTGGCGTAAAAGAATCCGGCCTGGGACGTGAAGGTTCGGTGCTGGGACTGGAAGAATATTTGCAGGTGAAAACGCTGCATTTAGGGAACCTTTAAGTCAGCTTTCCAGAAGCTGTTTTTTAAGAAACAATAAACAGGAACATATTCATTCGGCTTAATACAAAGGACGTCAATGAAGGCATTTAACGGGCTGCGTTCGCGCACTCTGGTGATGGCAGCCGCCGTGGTTTTTGCGCTGTGCGGTATCGCGGGGCAGGTTGTCGCTAAATCGACATATAATCAGGGCACAATAGTCCCGGGTACCGATGAGCAAACAGTGATCGGCTATTTGCGCCAGAATCATCAATTGCCTGAAAATTACATCACCAAGAAAAAGGCACGCGAAGCGGGCTGGGATGCCCGTGCCGGGAATTTATGTGAGGTATTACCCGGTAAAGCGATTGGCGGTGACCGGTTCTCAAACCGGGAAGGGCGTTTGCCTTCGGCGTATAAAAGGGTGTGGCATGAAGCGGATATTAACTATCGCTGCGGGCGTCGCGGGGCAGACCGGGTGTTGTTTGCCAGCGACGGGCTGATTTATGTCAGTAAAGACCATTATCAGAACTTCGTTCGGGTGGAGTAATGTCGATGAATAAAATGAGCTTCGATTTTAATCACATCCCGGATTTACCCGCATTCTACCGTGAGTTCGTCCGTCAGCTTGAACTGACCGACAGCTTTGGTGCGAATCTGGATGCACTCTGGGATGAGGTGACGGGCGGAATAACACTGCCGGTTGAGATAGATTTCATTAATCTGAATGCCAGCCGTAAACGTCGTTTCGGCGCATTGATTCTGTTGTTTGAAGAAGCGGAAGAGGAACTGGAAGGCGAGCTGCGGCTGAACTTACTGGAGAAACCGGTCGCAAAGGCCAAAGGCTGAAAAGAAAAAACCCGCCATTTTCGGTTAAGTAAAAAGGCGGGCTTTTGTTTTTTTATTCCTGACCTTCAGCCAGTTCGCGCAGATACTGGAAAATCTGGCGGTAAGATTTCGGCGGCTTGTTTGCGGCTTTTTCTTTCTGCGCGTTACGGATCAGCGCACGCAGTTGCTGGCGGTCGGCTTCCGGATACAATTCCAAAACCGGCGGGATCGCATCATCACCTTCTTCGACCAGACGATCTCGCAGCATTTCCAGTTTATGGAACAGTGACACCTGCTGGTTATGGCGGTTTTTCAGCTTATCCAGCGCCGTCTGGATCGGTTCAACATCACGTGAACGCAGCATTTTACCGATCAGTTGTAACTGGCGGCGACGACCTTCTTTCTTGATCTTCTGCGCTAAGTCGATGGCTGCACGCAGATCGTCGTCCAGCGGCAGTTTGTCCAGCGAGTTTTTACCCAGCTCAACCATTTCCGCACCGAGATCTTTCAGCGCCTCGGCGTCACGTTTGATTTCACTTTTACTGACCCAGATGATTTCATCATCATCGTCGTTCTCGTTGGTTTCGGGAACGTCATCGTGCCAGTCGTCAATTTTCTTTGTCATGGGCGCTTCCTCTTAACGAGGTAATCCTGTCAGTTTGATTGTGCTTTATTGCTTCGGCGGCATTATGCAGGGTTATGCCGCATACATCCATGTTCTGTTGCAACTTTGGGCATAACAACGCCGGTGTGAATGCGAAATTATGGCGAGTCTCTGTTAGACTCAAAGATATTAGTTTCTGAATACCCGTGTAGAACAACCTCTTAATCTCATAAGCGATGGCATGCCGATGAATGTAGTCAATCAAGTTGCGCAGCAGCGTAAAACCCTGGAACAGGCCGTATCTCAGGCGCTGGAACTGGCGAAAGCGGGTTCAGATGCCGCCGAAGTTGCGGTCAGCAAAACCACCGGTATCGGCGTCAGCACCCGTTTTGGCGAGGTCGAAAATGTTGAATTCAACAGCGACGGCGCACTGGGGATTACCGTTTATTATCAGAACCGTAAGGGCAGCGCGTCTTCTACTGATTTAAGCCCGGATGCCATTTCCCACACCGTGCAGGCAGCGCTGGATATTGCCCGTTATACTTCGCCGGATCCGTTCGCGGGTGTGGCGGACAAAGAGATGCTGGCATTTGATGCGCCGGATTTGGATTTATTCCACCCGGAAGAGTTGGATCCGGATCGCTGTATCGAGCTGGCCGCCCGTGCTGAACAGGCGGCTTTGCAGGCTGATAAGCGCATCACCAATACCGAAGGCGGCAGTTTCAACAGCCATTACGGTATCCGCGTTTTTGGCAACAGCCACGGCATGTTGCAGAGCTATTGCTCAACGCGTCATTCCATTTCCGCTTCAGTGATTGCTGAACACGAAGGTGACATGGAGCGCGACTATGCGTATTCCATCGCCCGCAAAATGAGTGATCTGAAAGACCCTGAGTGGGTCGGCACCGAGTGTGCCCGCCGCACCTTGTCACGTCTGGCTCCGCGCAAATTACCCACCATGCAGGCACCGGTATTGTTCGCTTCCGAAGTGGCGACGGGTCTGTTCGGGCATCTGGTGGGGGCGATCAGCGGTGGCAGCATTTACCGTAAATCGTCTTTCCTGCTCGACAGCTTGGGTAAGCAAATCCTGCCGGACTGGCTGACTATTGAAGAGCATCCGCACCTGTTGCAGGGACTGGCTTCCACGCCCTTCGACAGCGAAGGTGTGCGCACCGAGCGTCGTGATATCGTCAAAGACGGCGTGCTGCAAAACTGGCTGATGACCTGTTATTCCGCCCGTAAACTGGGTCTGCAAACCACCGGTCACGCGGGCGGCATCCACAACTGGCGCATCGCGGGTCAGGGGGATGATTTCGCAGGCATGCTGCGTAAACTGGATAAAGGCCTGGTCGTCACTGAGCTGATGGGACAGGGCGTCAGTGGCGTCACCGGTGATTACTCACGTGGCGCGGCCGGTTTCTGGGTCGAGAATGGTGAAATTCAATATCCGGTTAGCGAAATCACCATTGCCGGTAATCTGAAAGATATGTGGCGCAACATGGTCGCGATTGGTAGCGATATCGAGACTCGCAGCAATATCCAGTGTGGTTCCGTGCTGTTACCCGCAATGAAAATCGCTGGCGAATAACCCTTCCTGAAGCAGCGGTCGCCCGATCGCTGCTTTAATTCTTTACAAAAAATTCATGCCGTTTTTCTCTCTCTCAGCTTATTTTTATAAAGCCTTACAAGTAATGTCGTTTTATCTAACAAATAAATAACAACAGAGAGAAAATCATGCGTAAACAACTGATGGCGTTAGCGGTGATAGCCCTGCTCGGAAGCAGCACGGCAGCACTGGCAGCAGATTTAGAAACGGACATGGACACCATTGCTGATAACTACGGCAAGGTTTTGAAAACCAACGATCAGGCCGAGCTGACCACGGGTCTGGCAAACATGAAAGCGGCTGCCGAAGACGCGAAAAAAGCGACGCCACCAAAACTGAAAGGTAAAGCCCCTGACAGCCCTGAAATACAGGATTATCACAAAGGGCTGGATACGTTGATCGGACAGATTGATAAGGCGTCAGAACTGGCGAAAGCCGGAAAGATTGATGAAGCGAAGAAAGAAGCGGAAGGGTTTAAAGCCACAAGGAATGAGAACCACAAGAAGTTTAAGTAAGCAGATGGCCGGTGTCTGAGCGGCATTCTCAATGCTGAGGGCGGTGAAAGTTTCGGTTTTTTAATCGCGGTGATCGCTCGGTCTTTCGCGCCGAAACCGACCAAAGAGGGCTAAGACGAGCCCTCTTTGGAATTTCCACGTCTTAAACTGCGCGCTCCGCTCGCTGGCTATGTTTCAGATTTCCAGCCTGTCTCCGCGTTACCTGAAACATAGCCGCCAGCGACAGCGCGCAGTAAAAAAACGGAGGGAGATCCAAGAGGGAGAAAGCACTTCTCCCTCTTGGGCGGTTTCGGCGCTGCGCGTTAAGCGATCACCGCAGGTGAGAAACCGAAATGTTCTCGGTCTTTAGTAAAGCAGTGCAGCGGCTTCTGCATATGAGAAACCGAAATTTTCTCATTCTTAAGTAAAGCCGCCATTGCAGCGGCTTCTGCAAAAGAAAACCCTTAACGTCTCAACTCTCCCGCTGCCTCCGGCTGAAACAACAACTCCAGCACGGTAATGTCACTCTCAGCACCATTGGGCATTTCCCACGTAATGCTTTCGCCCACGCGCAGCCCCAGCAGCGCAGCACCGAGCGGAGCCATCACCGATAATTGCTCGTTGCTGTCCTGCAATGCTGCCGGATACACCAGCGTGCGGATGTGTTCTTCGCCGTCTTTACCTTCTGTAAAGCGTACCTTGCTGTTCATCGTGACCACATCGGCCGGAATTTGCTCAGGCGGCAAAATCTCTGCGCGATCTAACTCTTCGTTCAGTGCATCGGCCACCGGGCTGTTGGCAAAGGCCGGTTGTGCCAGCAGTGTATCCAGGCGTTCTGCGTCAAGTTCGTTGATGATCAGTGTCGGTTTACTCATAACATTCTCCGTGGTTCCTTTTGCATCACCCGCCTCATGCGGGTGGGGTGCCGGTCGGCAAAAAATAACACCCCCGCGGGTGAGCGCGGGGGTGTCGGTAATTTGCATGTGTTCTTTGATACTAGGCATTCTCAGGCGGAAATGAAAGCATTGTGTGGGAATTAATCCGTATTGCGAAAATTCCGATTACCAGCGAAATACGCTGCTACATGCCGCAATATTCAGTGATATGGCGACTTAACTTTTCGTTTTGCGAATGAGATCTGCTCAGCGCATCGTATTTCCACTTCGAACTGGAAAAAGACCCTCTACACAGGAAATGTACTCGGGGTTAGGGTAAAGACAGACAAAATAAACGGCTGGAAATAGTGAGTCAGACAAGGAGAGAGGTAATCGCGAGTGAATAACGCAAGCGCATCTGTGAACGGGGTCGGGCGGATTGGATTGAATGATGCGGCGGCGATAACAGAGCAAGTATTAAAGGATATTCAGGCGATGCAAAGTGCAAAGAATATCTACACCACAGATGTTCAGTTGCAGATGTTAACGTCACACGTTAAAGCCATGGTATTACGCTCTATTACCGGCGAGCCGTTACCTGATGTCGAGAAAGATTTATTTGATGAAATTTCTGCCGAGTCCATGCAAATGGCAGAGGAAGTGGTCAGCTGGTTTGGAAATTTACCGATTGAGGAGGCGTATTTACTCTCGGTGCATTTCGAAGTCGCAAGAGATAATGAGCCTGAATAAATTTTACCGAAAATTTAGCGAATTAATTAATCCGGAGATGTGAAACATGGGACAAGTATTAGTGGTGATCGGCGACCGTTTAGGGAAAGGCCAGAAAGTGGCAGCAGGCGTGGAAGCAGCGGGTGGAAAAGCCATTGTTGTCCCTGGCATGGCAGCAGATATGAAACTCGGCGATGTGATGAAAGCAGAGGGTGCCAGCTTAGGTATTTCTTTCTGCGGCAGTGGCGGTGCGGGTGCGATTACCGCACAAAACAAATACGGATATAAAGCTAAATATGGGATGCGCTCCGTGGATGAAGGAGTTACGGCAATTAACGAAGGCTGTCTGGTATTAGGGTTCGGCTTTATGGATAAAGAAGAACTGGGGCAGCGTCTGGTTGAAGCTTATAACAAGAAGTATGGTCAGGCGTAATGAAGCAACAATTAACCACGACGGTCCGGGTTGAAGGAAAAGGCGAAAATAAGGCTGCCGCCTTTTCTTCCGCACTGAGTCAGGTTCAGAGAACGGTTCTCAAGTCATCTGCCAATAATGTCTTGCTACGCATTGAACCGCAGGACGTCAAGATAATAAAGGCAGAAGAATCAGTCAAAAGGGAAAAGTTTCTGTTCTTTTTTCTGGCCAGGGAAAGAAAGAGTTATTACGTGGCGTTAGACATTACCGTCAACCTGACTGTTATTAATACGGAACAGGTAGTTTTTGTCACGAAATAAAAACGTTAGCTATAAATGACAAGGATATACTGATGTTTTTAATTATTTTATTTAAGTCGCTTATTATCGGCGGACTGGTCGGTGTGGGCGTAGGTGCGGGTGCCGCACGTATGTTTCATGCACCCACCGTGCAGGGAATGGGGGCTTTTCGTACGCTTGGGGAATTAAACTCCTGTGAAGGCGATCCGGCTTCACATTTCTCCTTTGGTCTCGGCTTCTTCTTCAACGCCTGGGCTTCTTCCGTGGCGGCAGGTTCTTTCACTCAGGACGTTGACCACCGCATTATTCCTCACTGGGCAACCGCCGCCCTGATGTTCAAAAACCGCAATGTGGCTGAAACCCTGCACGACCCGCGCAAGATGGCAATTGCGGGCGGCATCATCGGCATGATCGTGGTCGCCTTCCTCAACACTACCGCCTCTGCGGTACCTGCAGCGTTACAGGTTACGGCAATTAAAGTGCTGGTACCTGCGGCTAACCTGTTGGTAAACACCGTGATGCCGGTAATTTTCTGGCTGGCGGCAATCGATGCAGGGCGTCGTTCCGGTTTCTGGGCCACCATTTTTGGCGGTATGGCGCAGATGATCATGGGTAACGCCGTGCCGGGTCTGGTGCTGGGTATTCTGATTGGTAAAGGTGTTGAAGAAAGCGGCTGGAACCACGTCACCAAAGTGATGATGGCGGCGATTATCGCGCTGTTTGTCCTCAGCGGCTTCTTCCGCGGGTTCGACGTCAAGCTGTTGCAGTCATTCATGCTGGACGTCCCGACATGGCTGAACGGCATTCACAATTCACTCAGCGGTAAGTAAGGGAGCATGACAATGGAAGAACAAGCCAAACGTGGTTTCTGGTACGCCGAGTGGTCGTTCCCGATCTTTGTCGGACTGCTGTCTTCCGGCGTTTTCGCTGGGACACATATGTATTACCTGTACGGCATCGGCGCGTTTAACGAAGTGGCCTTTGTGTCGATGCTACGTTCCGGCATGGACACCGGCGTGTACGGCGCAGTGGCGGCTTTCGGTGCCAGTTTCCTGTTTGCCCGCATCATCGAAGGCTCGCTGGTCGGTATTCTCGATATCGGCGGCGCGATCCAGACCGGTATCGGCCTGGGCGTTCCGGCACTGTTGCTCGGCGCCGGGATCATCTTTCCGGTGGCGAACTTCGCGGCCTCACTGGTGACCGGCCTGATCCTCGGGCTAGCCGTGGGATACATCATCATTCTGGCGCGTAAATTTACCATCAATCAGAGCAATTCAACCTACGGTGCTGACGTCATGATGGGCGCGGGTAACGCCTCGGGCCGCTTCCTCGGGCCGCTGATTATCCTGTCAGCCATGGCGGCATCGATTCCTATCGGTCTGGGCTCGCTGATGGGTGCGCTGGGTTTCTATTTGTGGCAGAAGCCGATTACCGGTGGTGCCATTCTCGGTGCGATGGTGCTGGGCGCTATCTTCCCTGTTTCACTGTAGCAATAGCAGCGGATCAGCGGTAAACGGGCGTCAGGAGCATTCCTGATGCCCGAGATTATGGAGAATGTCGTATGTATGACTTAATCATCCGGCAGGCATTACGCGCAGACGGTAGCCTGACTGATATTGCAATTCGCGACGGCAAATTTGCCGCCATTGGCACACTGGCCCCCGGTGCCACTGCCCGCCAGACTCTCGATCTGCAGGGTAAGGTTTACGCCAGCGCTGGCTGGATCGATTCCCATGTTCACTGTTACCCGAAATCGCCGATTTATCATGATGAAGCTGATCTGATCGGGGTCGCCTGCGGTGTCACCACCGTGGCGGATGCCGGCAGCACTGGCGCAAATGATATCGACGATTTCTATCAGATCACCCGTAAGGCGAAAACCAATGTTTATGCTTTCCTGAATATCGCCCGCACCGGCATTGTGACGCAAAACGAACTGGCGGATATGACGCAGATTGACAAGATCGGCGTGCGTGATGCCATCGCGCGAAATCCCGGTTTTATCATTGGTATCAAAGCACGCATGAGCAGCAGCGTGGTCGGGCAGAACGGCCTGAAACCGCTGGTGCGCGCCAAAGAAATACAGCAGGAAAACGCTCCTCTGCCGCTGATGGTGCATATCGGCAATAACCCGCCGAACCTCGATGAAATCGCTGATTTGCTGACCTCAGGTGACATCATTACTCACTGTTATAACGGCAAGCCGAACCGCATTCTCTCGCCGGAAGGCGTACTGCGCGACTCCGTTAAGCGTGCGCTCAGCCGTGGCGTGTTGCTGGATGTCGGTCATGGCACTGCGAGTTTCAGCTTTGAAGTAGCAGAACTGGCTATTAAGCAGGGCATTTTGCCGCACACCATCAGCTCCGATATTTATTGCCGCAACCGCCTGAACGGGCCGGTTCACAGTCTGGCGACCGTAATGTCGAAGTTCTTCAGCGTCGGCATGACATTGCCACAGGTCATTGATTGCGTGACCACTCACGCCGCCGGTGCACTCTGTCTGCCTGCCAAAGGCCGTCTGGACGCAGGCGCAGATGCCGATCTGACACTGTTCGAGTTACGTCAGGCACCGCAGGTATTTATTGATTCCGAAGGAAAGTCCGCGAAGGGCGAAAGTGTGCTGGTGCCCCTGGCCGCCGTGGTCGCGGGTGTCATCCTGTTAACCGAAGAAGGGAAATCTGCTCATGTCTTCTGAACAATCTTTATATGAAAAATATGATTTAAAACAGGTTATTAACGCATCAGGTCGCATGACGGCACTGGGTGTTTCTACTCCGCGCGAGGAAGTGGCAGCGGTAGTGAATACCGGTCTGAATCATTACTTTGAAATGAAAGATCTGGTGAACAAAACCGGCGCTTACATCGCGAAATTGCTTCACGTCGAAAGCGCGGTGGTCGTCTCCTGCGCCTCGGCCGGGATCGCGCAATCTGTCGCGGCGGTGATTGTGAAAGATGATGCCTGGCTGCTGGAAAACCTGCATGCCGCGCCGCTGGACATTCCGCACGACATCGTGCTGCCAAAAGGCCACAACGTGAATTTCGGTGCGCCGGTCGCAACGATGGTGACGATGGGCGGCGGCAAGGTAGTGGAAGCCGGTTATGCCAACGAATGTTCTGCCGCGCAACTTGCCGCCTGCATTACGCCGCGCACGGCCGCAATCATGTACATCAAATCACACCACTCGGTGCAGAAAAGTATTTTATCAGTCGCCGAAGCCGCCGAAGTGGCGCGTGCACATAACGTGCCGCTGATCGTCGATGCTGCCGCTGAAGAAGATCTGACGTGTTATTACGAAACGGGTGCGGATCTGGTGATTTACAGCGGTGCTAAAGCCATCGAAGGGCCGACCAGTGGCCTGGTGCTCGGTAAAAAACAGTATGTCGAATGGGTAAAACTGCAATCCGGCGGCATTGGCCGTGCGATGAAAGTCGGCAAAGAAGGCATTCTCGGCCTGACGCAGGCGATCGAAAGCTATCTCACCCTGCCGAAAACCACCGGACAGGAAATGGTCGACAAGATGACGCCATTCATTGCCAGCCTGAACGAAATTAAGGGTGTGACTGGCCGCGTGGTCTGGGACAGCGCCGGACGTGATATCGCCCGCACGGAAATTACTTTCGATGAAGCCGTACTCGGCTGGAAAACCAAAGCCATTGTGGACGCCATGAAGAACGGCGATATCGCGATTTATTTTCGTGGTTACCGGGCCAATGAAGGCAAGATTGAAGTCGACGTACGCAGCGTAACGCCGCCTCAGCTTGCCATCGTCGCGCAACGTTTTAAACAACTTTTCAAGGGAGACAACGCATGAAGCTGACTCCGAACTTCTACCGTGACCGTGTGTGTCTGAACGTTCTGGCCGGCTCAAAAAACAATGCGCGTGATATCTATGAAGCCGCAGAAGGCCACGTGCTGGTCGGCGTGCTGTCAAAAAATTACGCGGATGTGGCCAGCGCGGTAGCGGATATGAAGGAATATGCGGCGCTGATTGAAAACGCTTTGTCCGTCGGGTTAGGCGCAGGCGATCCGCGTCAGTCGCTGATGGTCAGCCAGATTTCTGCACAGGTTCAGCCGCAACACGTCAACCAGGTCTTTACCGGTGTCGGCACCAGCCGTGCCTTGCTGGGGCAGAATGACAGCGTGGTGAACGGTCTGATTTCGCCAACCGGTAAAGCCGGCTTTGTGAAAATCAATACCGGACCGCTGAGTTCAGGCTCTGCTGACGCGATTGTGCCGGTAGAAACGGCCATTGCGCTGCTCAGAGACATGGGGGGCAGCTCGGTGAAGTATTTCCCGATGGGGGGCCTGAAAACCCGTGACGAATTCGCTGCCGTGGCCCGTGCCTGTGCCGAACAGGATTTCTGGCTTGAGCCGACCGGCGGTATCGACCTGGAAAACTTCGAGCCGATTATGGAAATCGCGCTGGCGGCAGGTGTCACCAAAATCATCCCGCATATTTACAGCTCGATCATCGACAGTGCATCGGGTAATACGCGTCCTGAGGATGTGAAAACCCTGCTGGCCAGCGTCAGAAAACTGGTGGGTTAAGGTTCTGACACTTGCTGCCGGAGGACAAATATATTTACGCAATGAATCAACGAAGCGATAACATCACCAGATTCAAGGTATCAGCCGAAAGCGGCACGCTGTCTTTTCCGATAGTTATGTGACGGTGGGCAGCCCCTCACCGAGGGTGATGGTGCCTTAAATGGCGCGGCAACAGTGACACCCCCGTTCGCGACACGCATTTGCTGTGAACGGGGGCCCGTTGAAACGAACTGGAAGAACTATGGTGAGATTTCCCAATCAACGTCTGGCGCAACTGTTTGATGCGCTGCAAACCGAAACGCTGCCTCAGGACGAACTGGCAAAACGTCTGTCGGTGTCGACGCGAACGGTTCGTGCGGATATCACTGCGCTTAATGAAATCATCGCAGACTATGGCGCGACTTTTATACACAGTCGTGGCAGCGGATATCAGCTGCGGATTGATGACCATGGCCTGTTCTCGTCGTTGCAGCAATCGACACAACCTAAACCGAATCCGACACCCCGCACAGCCGCCGGGCGGGTGAAGACGTTGTTGATCCGCTTTTTGACTTCTGCCTTTTCATTAAAGCTGGAAGATCTGGCCGATGAATGGTTTGTCAGCCGCGGAACTCTGCAAAATGATATGGCTGAGGTAAGGGAGCATCTGGCCCGCTATCACCTGAATATCGAAACCAAGCCGCGCTATGGCATGAAGCTGTTTGGCGCTGAGCTGGCAATCCGTGCCTGCCTGACTGACCTGCTGTTTCAGCTCGATGCTGAAGAACAAACCAATCCGCTGCTCAAATCGGAAAGCCTGGAACCGGAAGCGCTGGTGCCACTGACGCGCTTTATGCATCAGCTTCTGAGTCAGTCTTCTATTCAGCTAACTGATGAGGGCGAGCACTATCTGATCCTCTATTGTGCGGTGGCCATTAAGCGTATCGCCAGGGGCTATCCGCTGACTGATTTTGATGCCGAAGATGGCGACCCGGCGGTGAAACAGGTTTCTGTAAGGCTGGCGGCAGAGCTGAAAGCGCTGGTCGGCAAGGAAATTCCTGCCTCTGAAGAGGCGTATCTGCGGGTGAATATCGCCGCGCGTCGCGTACAGCAAATTCTGCCGACAGACATCAATGCAGATGATGATGAATCGCTGGTCGATTACATCCTTTCGTATATCAACTCGCACTATAACTATGATTTGCAAGGCGATAAGCAGCTGCGTGCTGATCTGCTGACGCACATTAAGACCATGATTACGCGGGTGAAGTATCAGATTAATATTCCCAATCCGCTGCTAAACAACATCAAACAGCATTATCCGATGGCTTATGACGTCACGCTGGCGGCGGTTTCAAGCTGGGGGAAATACACGCCGTATACACTCAGCGAAAACGAGATTGGTTTTCTGGTGCTGCACATCGGCGTCGGGCTGGAGCGGCATTACAATATCGGCTACCAGCGACACCCGCAGGTGATGCTGGTATGTGATACCGGCAATTCGACAATCCGCATGATTCAGGCGCAGATTAATCGCAAGTATCCGCAACTGGTGATGAAGCAGGTTGTGACGTTGCGTGATTATGAGCAACTGGAACACATCGACGAAGATTTTATTATTTCCAATGCCCGCATCAGTGAGAAAAATAAGCCGGTGGTGGTGCTGTCGCCATTCCCGACCGAATACCAAATGGAGCAGCTCGGTAAACTGGTTCTGGTAGACCGCACGCGGCCTTATATGCTGGAAAAATTCTTCGACGAAAAACATTTTATGATCATCAATGAACCGATGACGCAGGCGGAGTTATTCCGCCATGTGTGCTCGCAGCTGGAAGCGGAAGGTTATGTCGATCAGGCGTTTTATCCGTCGGTGGTAGAGCGTGAAGAGATTGTCTCGACCATGCTGGGTGAAGGCATTGCGCTGCCGCACTCGCTGGGGTTGCTGGCAAAGAAAACCGTGGTAATCACGTTGCTCTCTCCCCAGGGCATTGCATGGGGAGAAGGGGAGACCGCACACGTAATTTTCCTGCTGGCGATCAGCAAAGCAGATTATGAAGAGGCGATGGCGATTTACGATTTATTCGTGACGTTTGTGCGGGAACGCTCAATGAGCCGTTTGCTGAGCAGTGAGAATTTTGAAAGCTTCAAGGCAATTGCAATAGATTGCCTTTCACGCATTTAAAATCTTACTTATCCCCAAAATAGTTCGAGTTGCAGGAAGGCGGCAAACGAAGGAGTCCCGATGAGCTTACACAGGTAAGTGATTCGGGTGACTGAGCGCAGCCAACGCACCTGCAACTTGAAATATGACGGGGATTAGTCCTCGTCAAAACCGGAGTTGATCAGATTTACGACAGCGGTGAGCGCCTGTTCTTCATCGGGCCCCGTGGCTTCGATTTCGATTTTCTGGCCTTTCGGGGAGTCGAGCATCAGCAGCGCGATAACACTGCTGGCCTCCGCTTCAATGCCCGTGCCGTTGCGCAGCATAACTTCTGATTCAAAGCTCTGCACCAGTTCAAACAATTTCATTGCCGGTCGGGCGTGCATGCCTAACCGGTTTTTGATTTCTACCGTTTGTTTCACCGTCATGATTTGCGTTTTTCCAGCGTG
This sequence comes from Rahnella sp. RFA10(1/100), assembly GCF_004195115.1. NCBI lineage: Bacteria > Pseudomonadati > Pseudomonadota > Gammaproteobacteria > Enterobacterales > Yersiniaceae > Rahnella > Rahnella sp. RFA10(1/100). Next base: position 128,422 of record NZ_SEWR01000007.1, on the reverse strand, counting down.
CGATGGCGGGACTGCACATTCTTCCCGCGGGAACGGAAATAGTCGGCCAGTTGCTCTGCGATGTACACCGAACGGTGTTTACCGCCAGTACAGCCAATGGCGACGGTCAGATAGCTGCGGTTGTTGGTTTCCAGCATTGGCAGCCACTGTTCGAGGTAGCTGCGGGTCTGGTAGATAAAGTTATGCACTTCAGTATGACGGTCGAGGAACGCCGCCACCGGCTTATCAAGGCCGGTCATCGGACGCAGTTTCGGATCCCAGTGCGGGTTCGGCAGAAAACGGACGTCGAAGACGTAATCCGCATCAATCGGTATGCCGTGTTTGAAGCCGAAGGATTCGAATACCATGGTCAGTTCGCGCTCGCGTTTACCCAGCAGACGGGTACGCAGCATTTCTGCCAGTTCATGAACGGACATTTCGGAGGTATCGATGATCAGATCCGCCGACGAACGCAGCGGTTCGAGCAGATCGGCTTCTTCATCAATGGCACTTTCGAGGGACAAATTTTTGCTGGAAAGCGGGTGCAGACGACGGGTGTCGCTGTAACGGCGGATCAAAGTATTACGGTCGGCATCAAGGAATAACAGCTGCGGCGAAAAACTCTCCGGCAGTTGTGACATCGCATGCTCATAAACTTCGGGTGTTTCCGGCATGTTACGGACGTCAATGCTCACGGCCGCTGACGTATTACGTTCAACGAGTGTCTGGGCAAGCTGCGGCAATAACACCACCGGTAAATTGTCCACACAGTAAAAACCCATGTCTTCTAATGCCCGTAGGGCAACCGACTTCCCGGAACCGGAACGGCCGCTGACAATCATCAGCACCATGGTGACACTCCCCTGGCATTCAGTGTTCAGAATTCATTTTCCCGGCACCGTACCGGGAATCAGCAATTTATTCGTTTTCAGTCATTATCTGGAACAGTTCTTCGTCGCTTTGCGCACCACGCAGACGCCGACATACTGTTTTATCAGCTAATTTCTTCGCGACTAAAGATAATGTATGTAAATGGGTTTTACATTGATCTGCCGGTACCAGCAAGGCAAAAAGCAAATCTACCGGCTGATTATCGATGGCGTCAAAAGCAATCGGCTGTTCAAGCTGAATGAACACGCCAACGGCACGTAAAGTGTCTTCTTCCAGCTTACCGTGCGGGATGGCGATCCCGGCACCGATCCCGGTGCTCCCCATACGTTCGCGGGTCAAAATAGCGTCGAAAATCACCTGTGGCGACAAATTTAATTGTTTGGCGGCCAGCTCGCTGATGATTTCCAGTGCGCGTTTTTTGCTGGCGCAATGAACGCCGCTTTTGGTGCATTCGGCATTAAGCACCGACGTTAATTGCATTGCAGTATCGTTAATCATGTCATCTTTCACTTTTGCGCTGTTTCACCCTTAAAGCTATATCGGCTCGTTTCCCGAAGGTCACAAGCCGATGCCCGAAGGTTTGTAGCACAGGGTTGGCTACATGAATGTCAGTGCTGTTTCAGTTTGTCTTTATGTTTATTCAGCTGTCGGGCCAGTTTATCAACCAGCCCGTCAATCGCTGCGTACATATCCTGATGTTCCGAGGTGGCATGTAATTCGCCTCCGTTCACATGCAAAGTGGCTTCCGCTACTTTCTGCACCTTTTCCACGCTCAACACCACATACACCTGATTAATCCTGTCGAAATACTGCTCGAGCTTAGCCAGTTTCGACGTGATGAACTCTCTCAGGGGATCCGTGATCTCAATGTGATGTCCGGTAATGTTGAGCTGCATAATGTCTTCCTTCTCTGTTGAGGTCAAACTAACTGTTTACGTTGGTTTGAGGGCGGGATGGACAAAGACTCTCGGTATTTGGCGACAGTCCGGCGCGCAACCATAATTCCCTGATCGGAAAGCAGGGTTGCTAACTTGCTGTCACTGAGCGGTTTTACAGGATTCTCCGCTGCGATTAATTTCTTCACCAGCGCCCGGATCGCGGTTGACGATGCCTCGCCGCCGCTGTCTGTACTGACATGGCTGGAGAAGAAATACTTCAGTTCGAAAATACCACGCGGACTGTGCAGGAACTTTTGTGTCGTCACGCGTGAAATCGTCGATTCGTGCATTTCAACGGCACTGGCAATATCGGCCAGCACCATAGGTTTCATAAATTCTTCACCCAGTTCAAAGAACGCCTGCTGCTGCTCAACGATGCAGCGCGTCACTTTCAACAGCGTGTCGTTACGGCTTTCCAGGCTTTTAATTAACCACTTGGCTTCCTGCAGATTGCTGCGGATAAATTGCCCGTCGCTGTCGCTGCGTGTGGAGTTACCCATCGCGGCGTACTGCTGGTTAATCTTCAGACGCGGAATGCTGTCGGAATTGAGTTCTACCGTCCAGACCCCTGACACTTTACGCACCAGCACATCCGGGATCACGTATTCGGATTCGCCGGTATTGATCGACTGACCCGGACGCGGATCCAGAGACTGGATCAGAAGCATCGCTCCTTTGAGTGTATCTTCTTTTAACCGGGTTGATCGCATAAGTGCGCGGAAATCATGGTTCGCCAGCAAATCGAGATGTTCGCTGATGATAAGACGGGCTTCAGTGATGAAAGGCGTGTCAGTGGCATATTGAGACAGCTGGATCAGCAGACAATCGCGCAGGTCACGTGCTGCCACCCCCACCGGATCAAAACGCTGAACGCGTTTAAGCACGGCCTCAACTTCGTCCATCGTGATGTTTTCATCACCGACGCTTTCGAGGATGTCTTCAAGGGAGACGGTCAGGTAACCGGTGTCATCCACCGCATCGACAATTGATGTGGCAATCGCGGCATCAGTATCAGAAAACGGTGTCAGCTCAACCTGCCACATCAGGTAATCCTGAAGGGTCTGGGTGGTTTCACCCTGATAAATGGGCAGCTCGTCGTCGCTGTAATCATTACCGGTACCGGACGGCGTGCCTGCGGTGTAAATCTCATCCCAGGTCGCGTCGAGCGGCAATTCTTCCGGCATATCTTTTTGCTCGAGCGCCTCACGGGTGTCTAACCCCTCGCTGTCGGTGGCTTCTACCGAGTCGATTTCTTCATGAAGGTCAGTTTGTTCCAACAGAGGGTTGCTCTCCAGCGCGAGTTGGATCTCCTGCTGGAGCTCAAGCGTGGACAGTTGCAACAAGCGGATGGCCTGTTGTAACTGGGGAGTCATAGCCAGTTGTTGGCTGAGTCTGAGTTGCAAACCTTGCTTCATATCTTGGCTTAATTCCGTTGATGAGTGAAAACGGCAACACTTCTGTCAGAGACGGCCTGTTTCAGTGTAGGTGGAAACAGGCACGGTTCCGGCGGCACAGATCACAGACGGAATTCTTCACCAAGATAAACACGTTTAACTTGTTCATCAGCAAGAATGTCGGCTGGCGTGCCGTGGGCAATCAATTTCCCCTGACTGACAATATACGCGCGTTCACAAACGTCGAGTGTTTCGCGCACGTTATGGTCAGTGATCAGTACGCCGAGGCCGCTGTCACGTAAATGCTCAATGATTTTTTTAATGTCGATAACGGAAATCGGGTCAACCCCGGCGAACGGTTCATCCAGCAGGATGAATTTAGGGTTTGCTGCCAGCGCACGGGCAATTTCCACACGACGTCGTTCACCACCGGACAGTGACTGACCGAGGTTATCGCGCAAATGAGAAATATGGAACTCTTCCATTAATTCATTCGCGCGGTCATTACGCTGTTCTTTGGTCAGATCATCACGGATCTGCAGCACCGCCATCAGGTTATCAAATACACTGAGACGACGGAATATGGAGGCTTCCTGCGGAAGATAACCAATACCGCGACGGGCGCGGGTATGCAGCGGCAGCAGGCTGATGTCTTCATCATCAACGATGATACGGCCCGCATCGCGCTGGACAATGCCCACGACCATGTAAAAGGTGGTGGTTTTACCCGCACCATTTGGGCCCAATAACCCGACGATTTCACCCGAGTTGACCATCAGGCTGACATCTTCAACGACCTTACGGCCTTTGTATGCCTTGGCGAGATTCTCTGCGATTAATTTAGCCATAAAATATCAGTTACTCTTTTTGGTCGGCTGGCCGCCCGCTGCAGGCGTTTTTTGTTGCAGCTGCGAAGGGACCAGAACGGTCGTCACACGGTTACCCTTATCACTAAAAGCTTCCATTTGCTGTTTCTGTACCAGATAAGTAATGCGGTCGCCTTTCACATTGCTGTCCAGTTGCTCAAGGTAAGCATTGCCGGTCAGCGTGACGAGGTCATTTTCCACTTCGTAGCGGACTTTCTGGGCATGGCCTCTTACCGGCTTACCGTTGTCCTGCATCTGATAGAACGTCACCGGGTTACCGTAACCTTCTACCACTTCTTTACCGGACACACCCTGCGGACGTATCACCACCACTTTATCGGCTTTAACCTGGATCGTGCCCTGATTCACCACCACATTGCCGGTAAACGTCGCGGTATTGGTGTTGACGTCGAGTGCCTGATTTGCCGAGTCAATGGTGATCGGTTTCGTTGTGTCGTCTTTTAAGGCAAATGCCGGAACGCTGACGGCTAACAATGAGCTGACGATCAGAAGATCACGGATTTTATTTTTTGCTTTGAATTTCATAGGAAGTCGATACCTTTTCGATCAGCTCTGCTGTTTTATCACGCAGATTACCACGCATTTTCATGCCGTTAGATGTAAAACCTGTACCATAAAGCGTCACTTCATCGTCTGAGGCAACGTCCTGTGTCGTCAGGTTAACCTGTGCATTGTCCGTTTTGATTCTTTGCAGCTGTGATGTCTCAGGCGTCAGGCTATCGGCCTGCACATGCCCATAGAGATAAAGCATCTTATCCTGAGTCAGTTTCGCTTTATCGGAACGTAATACCCAGGTGGCTACTTTGTTCTTGTCATACATGGTCGCGACCGGATGAGTAAACCACGACACCTGATCCGTGGTGTAATATTTTACCTCGTCTGACACCAGTTTATACGTCAGGCTGCCCATCGGGTCATATACCATCGTAACGGTGTGGGAAGTCTGATAAGTCGGATCCTGATCGTTAACCACCTGCGGAACATCATCGCTGTTGTCAGACAATGACCAGCCAATCAGCACCAGGACAATGGCGGTAAGCGCCAGAATAACCCAAAGTTTTGCTTTACTCATATCGACAGCCCTTTGGCGTCCTCCAGCTTGCCCTGCGCCAGCAGAATCAAATCACACAGTTCGCGAACTGCACCACGCCCGCCAGCGATACGGGTAACATAATGCGCTTTTGGTAACAAAACAGGATGTGCATCCTGAACCGCCACAGAAAGACCCACTTCGGCCATCACCGGCCAGTCAATCAGGTCATCACCAATGTATGCCACTTCTTCGGCCCGAAGAGACAGTGTATCTAACAGTTCGCGGAAGGCCAAAAGCTTATCCGACTGGCCCTGATACAAGTGGCGAATACCCAGAGTTTTAGCGCGATCTTCCAGTAATTTTGCATTGCGGCCTGTAATAATCGCGACTTCGATGCCGGATGTCAGCAGGCAGCGGATACCGTAACCATCGCGAACGTTGAAACTTTTCAGCTCTTCTCCCTGATTTCCCATATAGATCAGGCCATCAGACATGACGCCATCGACATCGCAAATCAGCAGGCGGACCGCTTTCGCCCGTTCAAGCACTTGCGTACTGACCGGACCGTAGCAGGTTTCCGCCAGGGCTGCGCTATTACTCATTTAGGGAATTCCTCAATTAAACTACGCCAGCGCGCAGCATATCGTGCATATGTAACACACCCAGCAACTGGTCACCATCAGCAACCATCACACACGTGATGTGTTTGTCCTGCATTAAATTCAGCGCATCAACTGCCAGCAGTGACGGACGTACGCGAATGCCGCCTGTCGTCATCACATCCGCAATTGATGCCGTATTGATGTTGACACCCATATCAAAGATGCGTCGTAAATCCCCATCGGTAAAAATCCCTTCGATTTTCATCAAATCGTTGCAGATAACCGTCATGCCCAGATTTTTACGGGTGATTTCCAGCAACGCATCCCGTAACGACGCCTCGCGGCTGACGTGCGGGATCTCATCTCCGGTGTGCATGATATCGCTGACGCGAAGCAACAGCTTGCGACCCAGTGCTCCGCCAGGGTGTGACAGGGCGAAATCTTCCGGTGTGAACCCGCGAGCTTCCAGCAGTGCGACAGCCAGAGCATCGCCCATCACCAGCACCGCTGTGGTGCTGCTGGTCGGTGCCAGCCCCAGCGGGCAGGCTTCTTTGGGCACTTTTACACAAAGATGGACATCCGCCGCTTTTCCCATCGTGCTTTCAGGGTTAGACGTCATGCAGATAAGCGTAATGCCCAGGCGTTTGAGTACCGGAATCAGCCCCAGAATTTCATGGGCTTCACCGGAGTTGGAAATCAGAATGACGACATCCTGCTTTGACACCATGCCCAGGTCACCGTGGCTGGCTTCACCGGGATGCACAAAGAAGGCCGGCGTGCCTGTACTGGCAAAGGTGGCGGCCATCTTACGGCCAATATGACCGGATTTGCCCATGCCCATGACAACGACTTTGCCATTGCAGGCGAAAATTTTTTCGCAGGCGCGGGTAAAATCACCGTTAATGTATTGATCTAACTGCTCAAGTCCTTCACGTTCTGTTTTCAGTACATCACGTCCGACGGCCTGAAAATCAAAACCGGGGGCGAAGGTATCGTTAGCCATAGTCGGTTCCTGACAGAGTTCAGAAGGCAATGCTGTCTGGTAACAGGAACAGCACTGCCATATAGGCGATAAATCCACACAGCAATAATGCACCGGCTAAATGGCCGATACGGTGTTTACGCATCAGGCATAGCCCGGAAAGCACCACGCTGACCGCCAGCATGACCCAATAATCGCGATGAAATGCGTCCGGGTTGAACGAACCTGGTGCCACCAGCGCGGGTAATCCCAGCACCAGACAGGTATTAAAAATGTTTGCGCCAATGATGTTACCCAGCGCAATGTCATCTTCGCCTTTGATAGCACCGGCGATAAAGGTCGCCAGTTCCGGCAGACTGGTACCGATGGCGATGACCGTCAGGCCGATCACCAGTTCGCTGACACCCAGATAACGTGCGATGACGGTGCTGTTATCAACGATCATGCCCGATGCCAGGGGCATGATGATAAAGCCCAGCGCCAGCCATAAAAATGCGACCGTATTGCTGCTGTCTTGTGGAAGTTCGGACATTTGCTCATAGGTCAGCGTATCCAGGCCTTCTTTTTCGGCAGCACGGGCGATTTTTATCACCAGCATCATGAACACGCCTGCACTGGCCAGCAACAAAACACCATCAAGCCGGCTGAGTTCTCCGTCGCTTAACAGAAAACCACACAGAGCCGTCACCAGTAACAATAATGGGAGTTCGCGGCGTAATATATCAGAACGAACGGAAAGTGGATGAATCAGGGCGGCACCGCCCAAAATCAGAAGAATATTAATGATATTCGAACCAATGGCGTTTCCGATGGCCAAATCCATCTGATCGTTGATAGCCGCGGTGGTGGAAACGACCAGTTCAGGAAGAGATATTCCGACGCCGACGACAGTCATACCAATTACCAGCGGGGAGATGCCTATCGAGCGAGCCAGCACTGCGGCTCCGTACACCAGACGATCAGCGGCATACACTAACAGTAACAAGCCGACAATCATCAGTACGATAGCGAGAAGCATGAAACATCCTTTATTGGGTATAATGCGAGGTTCGTTGCCTTTACGGGCAGGCGATTCCTTCGTCAACATGAGCTAAGGCGACATTTTGTCTGAAAACAATGCCACCAGGTTCCTGTATGTTAGACGATGAAGGCTTTTAATTTAAAATGGTAATTGGTTGATTTTGACCATCTGTGGCTGAAAAGTAAATCGATGGCAACTTTGGTAACGAAACCGGGGTAAGTTTTTGTAAAAATACCAAAGTTATACGATACCCTGTGCGTGTCAGACGTATTCTTAGCGAAAGCATTCCGAAGGGAAAAACTGAATGAGTCAAAGCGAATCGAATCTGGTTGAGATCAAGGGCATGAGTTTCGTGCGTGGCGATCGTCCCATTTTCGAAGAGATAAATATGACAGTGCCGCGTGGCAAAGTCACCGCAATCATGGGGCCTTCGGGGATCGGTAAAACCACCTTGCTGCGTCTGATCGGCGGTCAACTTACGCCCAACAACGGCGAAATCTGGTTCGACGGCGACAACATTCCGACATTGTCCCGTCGCAAGCTGTACGAGTCGCGCAAGAAAATGAGCATGTTGTTTCAGTCCGGTGCATTGTTTACTGACCTGACTGTGTTCGAAAATGTGGCGTTCCCGTTGCGTGAACACAGCAAATTGCCGGAGGAATTACTGCGCAGTACGGTGACCATGAAACTGGAAGCGGTAGGGTTGCGCGGTGCCGGTAATCTGATGCCTGCCGAATTGTCCGGTGGTATGGCGCGGCGCGTCGCACTGGCGCGTGCCATTGCGCTGGACCCTGAGCTGATTATGTTCGATGAGCCTTTTGTGGGGCAGGATCCGATCACCATGGGCGTTCTGGTCAAACTGATTGATGAGCTGAACCATGCGCTGGGCGTGACGTGCATTGTGGTTTCCCACGACGTGCCTGAAGTCCTGAGCATTGCTGATTATGCCTATATCGTGGCCGCACAGCATGTCATCGCAGAAGGTACGCCAGAGGAGTTGCAAAATAATCCTGATCCGCGCGTTCGTCAGTTCCTGGATGGTATTGCCGACGGACCGGTGCCTTTCCGTTTCCCGGCCGGTGATTACAAAACCGAGTTGCTCGGATGATGGAGTTATCTGCTTATGTTAACTAAGGCACTCGCCTCAGTCGGACGTCGCGGGATAAACACCTGTGCGTCTTTTGGTCGTGCCGGACTGATGCTCTTTCGGGCATTGGTCGGTAAGCCGCAATTTGCCAAACAATGGCCGCTGCTGATCAAGCAGCTTTACAGCGTTGGCGTACTTTCCCTGTTGATTATCCTGGTTTCCGGTTTGTTTATCGGCATGGTGCTTGGCTTGCAGGGGTATCTGATTTTAACCACCTACAGCGCTGAGGCCAGCCTCGGTATGATGGTGGCGCTCTCTTTACTGCGCGAGCTTGGACCGGTGGTCACTGCACTGCTTTTCGCCGGGCGCGCGGGTTCTGCGCTGACCGCTGAACTGGGATTGATGAAAGCCACCGAGCAAATCTCCAGCCTGGAGATGATGGCCATTGATCCGCTGCGCCGCGTTGTGGCACCGCGTTTCTGGGCCGGTCTGATTTCCATGCCTTTGCTGACGGCGATTTTTGTTGCCGTGGGGATCTGGGGGGGATCGCTGGTGGGAGTGGACTGGAAAGGCATCGACAGTGGTTTCTTCTGGTCAGCGATGCAAACTGCCGTAGACTGGCGGACCGACCTGCTTAACTGTCTGATTAAAAGCCTTGTTTTCGCTATCACCGTGACCTGGATTGCATTGTTCAATGGCTATGATGCGATACCGACGTCCGAAGGGATTAGCCGGGCAACGACACGTACTGTGGTGCATTCGTCACTGGCGGTGCTGGGATTGGATTTTGTGCTGACAGCACTGATGTTTGGAAATTAAACCATGCAAACGAAAAAGAGTGAAATCTGGGTAGGCGCATTTTTAATCATCGCTTTGATTGCTGTGATCTTCCTGTGTCTTAAAGTGGCCGACATCCGTTCAATCGGCTCCGACCCGACTTACCGTATTTCTGCTGACTTCGACAATATCGGTGGCCTGAAAAGCGGTTCACCGGTCAAAGTCGGTGGCGTGGTGATCGGCCGCGTCAGCAGCATCACGCTCGATAAAAATTATTCTCCACGTGTAGAAATGGATATCGACCAGAAATACAACCAGATCCCGAGCACCAGTACGCTGGCGATCCGCACGTCTGGTCTGCTGGGCGAGCAATTCCTGGCGTTGAATATTGGTTTTGAAGACCCTGAAATGGGAACGACTATCCTTAAAAACGGTGGCGTTATTCAGGACACTAAATCAGCGCTGGTTCTCGAAGACCTGATTGGTCAGTTCTTGTATAAGAGTGGCGATGGTAAGGCTGATCCTGACGCAACGGCGGCACCTGCAGGGAATGCTGCACCTGACGCCAATACGGCGCCGCAACCGGCTGCCCATTAACAATTTGCCATCACGGATTCTCCATAAAAGAGGAAATAAGTATGTTTAAACGTTTAGTGATCGCTGCACTGCTGGTGGTTATGGCTCCGCTGGCGAATGCCGCCGTGGACAAGACCAATCCTTACAGCGTGATGAATGAAGCGGCGAGCAAAACCTTCACCCGCCTCAAAACCGAACAACCGAAAATCAAGCAGGATCCTAACTATCTGCGCCAGATTGTTCGTGAAGAATTGTTGCCGTATGTGCAAATCAAATACGCCGGCGCGCTGGTGTTAGGCCGCTATTACCAACAGGCGACACCTGCACAGCGCGACGCTTACTTCGCGGCGTTCTCAGACTACCTGCAACAGGCTTACGGCCAGGCTCTGGCGATGTACAACGGCCAGAACTATACGGTGCAGCCTGAGCAGTCCTACGCAGGTAAAGACATCATTGCTATCCGTGTCACGATTACCGATCCGAACGGCCGTCCTCCGGTTCGTCTGGATTTCCAGTGGCGTAAAAACAGCCGCACCGGCGACTGGCAGGCTTATGACATGATCGCCGAAGGCGTCAGCATGATTTCGACCAAACAGAACGAATGGGCAGATATTTTGCGCCAGAAAGGTATTGATGGCCTGACTGAGCGCCTGAAACAAGCCGCTGCTCAGCCGATCACGCTGGATAAACAACAATGAGTGAAGCCCTGCGCTGGGAATCGCAGCCGCCGCGACTGTCGTTGCACGGTGAGTTAGATCGCGAAACGCTGGTGGCATTCTGGGATGTACGCAAAAAGCTGATGCCCGGCGTGACCTGTCTGGACGTCTCCGGGCTGGCGCGTGTTGACTCTTCTGGCCTGGCTTTGCTGGTGCATTTACGCGAGGAAGCCAGTCAGCAGGGGATCACGCTGACGATTGCGGGTATCACTGACAGGCTGAGAACACTGATTGCTTTGTATAACCTTCAGGACATTATTCCGTCGGAGACCACGACTTGTTCTGTTGAATAAATAGTTGAGCAGTTCCCGTGGGTTAGGCTGTGGGATATGAAGCGTTATCGGTATGTCCATAAAGCCCCTGTGCGAAACTCTTCGTCAGGGGCTTTTTCGTGGTTTAAGAATTGCGCCAATCCCTATAAGATATCGGGCTGTTATGATTCTTCAGAAGAATAGATCCCTATGGAAACGAGTGAAATTAAAGACGTGCTGATGAAGGCATTGGCACTGGACGAAGCCCACATTACTGGCGATGGCAGTCATTTTCAGGCCATTGTCGTTGGTGCGATGTTTGATGGCATGAGCCGCGTGAAAAAACAACAGACCGTTTACGCGCCGCTGATGGAATACATCGCCGACAATCGAATCCACGCTCTGTCTATCAAGGCTTATACCCCTGAAGAATGGGCGCGTGACCGTAAACTGAGCGGTTTATAAGACTGCCGGCGTTCCGGCAGCTTCCTCCTATCTGACCTGTCGTTTTAATAAATAGAGAGCAGTCATAATGGATAAATTTCGTGTACAGGGTGGGACTCGCCTGAGTGGTGAAGTCACTATCTCTGGTGCAAAAAATGCAGCACTTCCTATTTTGTTTGCCGCACTGCTTGCTGAAGAACCTGTTGAACTCCAGAACGTTCCTCACCTGAAAGATATCGATACCACCATCAAGCTGCTGAGCCAGCTGGGCACCAAAATCGAACGTAACGGTTCTGTTTTCGTTGACGCCAGTGCGGTGAATGAGTTTTGTGCGCCGTATGATCTGGTAAAAACCATGCGTGCTTCCATCTGGGCGCTTGGCCCGCTGGTGGCGCGTTTCGGTCGCGGCGAAGTTTCTTTACCGGGCGGCTGTGCTATCGGTGCACGTCCTGTTGATCTGCATATTACGGGTCTGGAACAGTTGGGCGCGACCATTGTTCTGGAAGAAGGCTATGTGAAAGCCTCTGTCGATGGCCGCCTGAAAGGCGCGCACATTGTGATGGATAAAGTCAGCGTGGGCGCAACGGTCACTATCATGAGCGCGGCGACCTTGGCTGAAGGCACCACCATTATTGAAAATGCCGCGCGTGAGCCGGAAATCGTCGATACCGCGAATTTCCTCAATACACTGGGTGCGCAAATTACCGGTGCGGGCACCGATAAAATTACCATCGAAGGTGTTGCCCGTCTGGGCGGCGGGGTTTACCGCGTGGTGCCTGACCGTATCGAAACCGGCACCTTCCTGGTGGCGGCGGCGATTTCCGGTGGCAAGATTACCTGTCGCGAAGCCCGACCTGATACGCTGGATGCCGTACTGGCAAAATTGCGTGAAGCCGGTGCCGATATTGAAGTGGGCGAAGACTGGATCAGTCTCGATATGCATGGCAAACGCGCCAAAGCAGTGACCTTCCGCACCGCGCCGCATCCGGGCTTCCCGACTGACATGCAGGCGCAGTTCAGCTTGCTGAACCTGGTAGCAGAAGGTACAGGTGTGATCACCGAAACCATCTTTGAAAACCGTTTCATGCACATACCTGAACTGATCCGTATGGGCGCACACGCTGAAATCGAAGGCAGCACCCTCATTTGCCATGGCGTTGAAAAACTGTCTGGCGCTCAGGTGATGGCGACCGATTTACGGGCCTCTGCAAGTCTGGTTCTGGCGGGTTGTATTGCCGAAGGTGTGACCGTGGTTGACCGTATTTATCACATCGATCGTGGCTACGAGCGTATCGAAGATAAACTGCGTCAGCTGGGTGCAAAAATCGAGCGCTTTAAAGGCGAGTGATTCATAACGCCTGCGCAATAAAAAAGCCGGAAGGGGAAACCTTTCCGGCTTTTTCGTTTCTGCAATGAATGGTTGTCAGTGGTCAGGATATTCCTGCACCGTAACCTGCAATGTCAGTTTCTGACCATCACGCATAATTTCTACCGGAATGACGGTTCCCGGACGAATTTCTGCTACCTGATCCATGGTCTCGATAGCGGAAACGGCCGGTTTGTTGTTGACGTTAATAATCACGTCTCTGACCTGCATACCCGCATTTGCCGCCGGGCCATTTGGCGTGACTTCGTTCACCACAATTCCCTGAATATGATCCAGCCCGCTGTTCGGCCCGTGCAGAGGGGAAACTTCACGCCCGCTGATCCCGATATAACCCCGAATAACACGGCCATCACGAATCAGCTTGCCCATGACTTTTGTCGCCAGTGCGGTCGGGATAGCAAAGCCGATGCCTTCCGGCGTGGCGCCGTCATTACTTTGGTCAAAGGACAGCGTATTAATCCCCATCAGTTCCCCGAGCGAATTCACCAGCGCACCGCCGGAGTTCCCCTGATTGATCGAGGCATCGGTTTGCAGAAAGTTCTGGCGGCCGGACGGGCTGAGGCCAATACGACCGGTGGCGCTGATAATGCCCTGTGTGACTGTCTGACCGAGGTTATAGGGGTTACCGATTGCCATCACGACATCACCGACATGCGGGGTACGATGTGGATTAATCGGGATGACCGGCAGATTTCCGGCGTTGATTTTCAGCACGGCCAGGTCAGTCAGGCTGTCAGAGCCGACCAGCAACGCTTCGAATACGCGGCCATCCTGCAAGGCGACGATAATTTGATCGGCATTATTGATCACGTGTTTATTGGTGAGGATATAGCCGTTATCATTCATGATCACACCGGAACCCAGTGTGCGGATGGCCAGTTCGTTCTGTGTACTGTTACCCATGTTGCGGTTATAGACATTCACCACGGCCGGAGCAGCATGGCGGACGCCTGAGTTATAACTGACGGGTTCTTCGCTGTTCTGGGCGAAGTTTTTGTCAAACAGCGGTTCTGTGATGTTTTTACGCAACATAGGTACCGCCGCCAGCAAAATGCCAGCAACAATCAGGCCGATAACAGCGGATCTCAAGAGCTTAACAAACATGGGTGTATGGGATGCGAGATAAAAGTGAGGGAAGAATAGCATGACTTAATCGGACGCAGCAGCACCTGCGTCCGATTTTCAACGCTTTACGGCATGAATAAGTAGATATTTTGTCCTTTACGCAAGATGCTCAGTGCGATCAGGTCCGGTTTGCTTTCCAGAATTTTGCGGAAGGCTGCCAGATTTTCGAGCGGCTCGCGGTTGACACCAATAATCACATCACCTTTTTCAAGGCCGATCTGGTCCGCCGGCGTGCCTTTCTTCACGTCATCGACATGCACACCTTGGGTCTTTTTATCGGTGGTATCACTGAGCGTCACACCCTGTAATGCCGGATTGAGTTTCTCAATGCTGACTTCCACAGCCGGGCTTTTATCCAGCGTGACACTGACAGTCATCGGTTTGCCATCGCGCAGCAAACCAATCTGCATCGTGACTCCCGGGCCGGCAGTGCTCACTTTCGCGCGTAACTCAGCAAAGCTGCTCAGCGTTTTACCCTGCAGGGTAATCAGCACGTCACCCGGTTTAATACCGGCTTTTGCCGCTGCCGAATCCGGCAACACCTCGTTGACGAAAGCGCCGCGCTGGCTGTCGAGTTTGAATGCCTGTGCCAGTTCCGGTGTCATTTCGCTGCCGCGGATCCCCAGCAGGCCGCGTTTCACTTCGCCAAATTCAATCAGCTGATGGCTGAGATTCTTCGCCATGTTCACCGGAATAGCAAAACCGATACCGACACTGCCACCCTGCGAGGAAATGATGGCGGTGTTGATACCAATCAGTTCACCTTTCAGGTCGAGCAGCGCGCCACCGGAGTTACCGCGGTTAATCGACGCATCAGTCTGAATAAAGTTTTCCAGCCCTTCAAGGTTCAGGCCGCTGCGGCCAAGGGCAGAAACAATGCCGGATGTCACGGTCTGGCCGAGCCCAAACGGATTACCCACGGCAACGGCAAAATCGCCTACACGCAGGTTATCGGAATCCGCCATCGTAATTTGTGTCAGATTTTTAGCATCAATCAGCTGGATCACCGCGATATCGGACTGATCGTCTTTGCCGATGAGTTTGGCTTTGTATTCGCGGCCATCGTTGAGCTGAACGTTGATTTTATCCGCGTTGTTCACCACATGATTATTGGTGAGCACGTAGCCTTTGGCGGCATCAATAATGACACCGGAACCCAGCCCTTCAAAAGGCTGCGGCCCCTGATTGGGTTCCGGATCCTGCTGACCGAAGAAGAACTTGTATTCTGGTGGTACATCCGCACTTGGCGGCTGGGTGCCGGAAACCTGAACGCCCACGACGGCGGGTAATACTTTTTCCAGCATCGGTGCCAGACTTGGCAAAGGTTGTCCCTGAACTTCCGTTGGTAAAGCCGCATTCGCCATAGGCGCAGAAGCGAAAGTTAATCCAAGGCTAACAGCTAACACACTGAGCAAAAATAACTTTTTCTTCATCACGATAACTCTCTCGCTTTCTGTAATGGACGTCAGTTATGGATAACAGAACGGTGATTCACAACACGGGAAGGGTCTTGAGAACGGCACACGCACGGGACATGTGCCGTAACTGCATAACGATTGTTGTGCAGGTCAGGGGCGTCTGTTATTTACGAACCTGACGCTCGCCACGCAGCAAACCGGACGCGCCGTCAGAATAATCGCGTGGCATTTGCACCGGCACCTGATCATTATCGGCTTCAGAACCGGTCAGACGATAATTAAACGGATTATCCTGCTCAGGCATATCGGGCAGTAAATTGTTGGAGCTTTTAGCCATGTGCTGATACAGCTGACGGTAATCCGTCGCCATGTTATCGAGCAA
This sequence comes from Rahnella sp. RFA10(1/100), assembly GCF_004195115.1. NCBI lineage: Bacteria > Pseudomonadati > Pseudomonadota > Gammaproteobacteria > Enterobacterales > Yersiniaceae > Rahnella > Rahnella sp. RFA10(1/100). The sequence goes on along the minus strand of NZ_SEWR01000007.1, from coordinate 112,532 downwards.
CTCTGCGCTGCGGGCAAAATGGCCCACCAGCTCCTGACGGTATTCGTCGAGTTCGGCTTTACTTTTCTCCAGTTCGTTTTTCATGACTTGTTGATCACGTAATTTACGATTACCAAAGCGCATCGCCACCGCACCAATTGCGATACCGACCACTAATCCAATGAGTGCATACTCCCAGGTCATAATGACTCCTATTTTGACTTCGTTGTCCCGCAGGGCTTTTTCACGTAACTTTTATGACTTAACTTTTTTACACAATGGTTTTAACGTAATTGTTACACGCATGCGTCATGCAATAGCTCCACTATAACCGTTAACCTTGTCAGAGTGGAATCCTGCGGGGAAAATCACTGCCATCTGTTGGTTTTTTCATACACAGACAGCCGGGAAAAGCGGCGAATCCACGGCAAAAAAGCGGCTAAACGACGTGAAAAACATAAAATTTTTTTCTCAGGGACGTTAACGAAGATGCAATCTCAATCACCCCTTTTTCTTTATCAGAACGCTGTGGATGCCGGTGAGTTCCAGGCGGATGCCGTTCAGAAACAAGCTGTCGCACAGCTCGATACGATTTACCAGGCATTGTCCGCGCAGCCCCTGACACGTCCCCGGTCTGCCAGCCGTGGCGGGTTGCTGAGTCGTTTGTTTACCAAAAGTCCGCAGAAAACCCCTTCGCGACCGGTACAGGGGCTGTATATGTGGGGCGGAGTGGGGCGCGGCAAAACCTGGCTGATGGATTTGTTTTTCCACAGCCTGCCCGGTGATCGCAAGCTTCGCCTGCATTTCCACCGTTTTATGTTGCGCGTCCATGAGGAACTGACGCAACTTCAGGGGCAGGAAGATCCGCTGGAAGTGATCGCGGACCGCTTTAAAGCAGAAACCGATGTGCTCTGTTTTGATGAGTTTTTTGTTTCGGATATTACCGATGCGATGCTGCTGGCGACGTTATTGCAGGCTCTGTTTGCCCGGGGTATCACGCTGATTGCGACATCAAATATTCCGCCTGATTTGCTGTACCGCAACGGCCTGCAACGGGCACGGTTCCTGCCTGCGATTGATCTGATTAAAGAATACTGCGATGTGCTCAATGTGGATGCAGGTATCGATTACCGTTTGCGCACGCTGACGCAGGCCAATTTATGGCTGACACCTGCGGGGCCGGAGACTGCTGACGCGATGCATTCAATGTTAGGGAAACTGACCGGCAATCACAGCGGTGCGCAGATGGGCGAAAGACCGCTGCTGGAAGTGAATCATCGTCCGCTGCAGGCTATTGCCGCCGTTGATGGCGTGCTGGCGGTGGAATTTCATACCTTATGTGAAGAGGCGCGCAGCCAGCTCGATTATATTGCGCTGTCGAAAATCTATCACAGCGTACTGCTGCACAATGTGCCGGTGATGGGCGCAGACAGTGAGAACGCAGCCCGGCGTTTTCTGGCGCTGGTCGATGAATTCTATGAGCGCCATGTAAAACTGGTCATTTCCGCCGCCGTCCCGATGTTTGACATTTATCAGGGCGAACGGCTGAAATTCGAATATCAGCGTTGTCTGTCACGTCTGCAGGAGATGCAGAGCGAGGAGTACCTCAGACGGCCGCATCTGCCGTGATTTTTTGTGTGGTTATTTTTTGATCAGTTCGTGGTATAAAAAGCGTCAGTAAAGCCTGCAGGGTGAACCCTCAGAAGGCGGGGAGGGAAATCTTCCTTTTTGTCGAAAAAGGGTTCGATCTTTGTAGGAGACTTCTCTATAATCTTGCGACCCCACGTTACTACAAAGTTTTTTTCCCGAAACTTTATAAGTGCCAGCATTGGCTATTCGAAGGGGTAGGTTTGCTGGACGATGGTCGTGTGAACCTCAAATACTTATTTTATAAACAAGTAAGCGTTCGGGTGTTCGCCAACGTGTAACTTTAATTGGGTAAGCTTTTAATGAAAACTTTTACAGCTAAACCGGAAACCGTACAACGTGACTGGTTCGTAGTTGACGCTACCGGCAAGACCTTAGGTCGCCTGGCCACTGAACTGGCCCGCCGTCTGCGTGGCAAACATAAAGCGGAATACACTCCGCACGTTGATACTGGTGATTACATCATCGTTCTGAACGCAGAAAAAGTTGCTGTCACTGGCAACAAGCGTAACGACAAGATTTATTACCATCACACCGGCCACATCGGTGGTATCAAGCAAGCGACCTTTGAAGAGATGATCGCTCGCCGTCCTGAACGCGTGATCGAGCTCGCGGTTAAAGGCATGTTGCCAAAGGGCCCGTTGGGTCGTGCAATGTACCGTAAAATGAAAGTTTACGCGGGTAACGAGCACACTCATGCGGCGCAACAACCGCAAGTTCTTGACATTTAATTCGGGATTATAGGCAATGGCTGAAAATCAATACTACGGCACTGGTCGCCGCAAAAGCTCCGCCGCTCGTGTTTTCATCAAACCGGGTAGTGGTAACATCGTAATTAACCAGCGTAGCCTGGAACAGTACTTTGGTCGTGAAACTGCCCGCATGGTAGTTCGTCAACCACTGGAACTGGTCGACATGGTTGAGAAATTCGACCTGTACATCACCGTTAAAGGTGGTGGTATCTCCGGTCAAGCTGGTGCTATCCGTCACGGTATCACCCGTGCACTGATGGAATATGACGAAAATCTTCGTGGCGAACTGCGTAAAGCAGGCTTCGTTACCCGTGATGCTCGTCAGGTTGAACGTAAGAAAGTCGGTCTGCGTAAAGCACGTCGTCGTCCTCAGTTCTCCAAACGTTAATTTTCTGCTGCTTTTGCAGCTCAGTGCTTCGGCACGAAAATCAGCGTCAAAAACCCGGTGTTTCACCGGGTTTTTTTATGTCTTTTTTTCGGTAATTGCGGAAGAAAATGATCTCCTGACACACAATTCGCCATGAAATCGTTTCACCGTGCCCCACAGCCTGCGTAAAATCTGGTAAACTATCACACACTTTTGTACCTGTTCGCCGAGCAGTTGACGTTGCCGCGCTTCCTGGCTGGGTTCGCCTTGCCGATGGTTGTCTATGAAACTACGGGACAAAAACTGCAGGCTGGCGATAACTCGCTGTAATATTCTAGATAAACTTGGAGGTTTTCATGGCTGTCGCTGCCAACAAACGTTCGGTAATGACGCTGTTTTCCGGCCCGACCGACATTTTTAGCCATCAGGTACGTATCGTACTGGCGGAGAAAGGTGTCAGTGTCGAGATCGAGCAGGTTGAGATGGATCACCTGCCGCAGGATCTTATTGACCTCAACCCTTACCGCACTGTACCGACGCTGGTTGATCGTGAACTGACCCTGTTCGAATCCCGCATCATCATGGAATATCTTGATGAGCGCTTCCCGCACCCGCCGCTGATGCCGGTTTATCCGGTTGCCCGTGGTGAGAGCCGTCTGATGATGCACCGCATCGAAAATGACTGGTATTCGCTGATGCGTCAGATCGAGCAAGGTTCGGCAAGCGAAGCCGATGCCGCGCGTAAGCAATTGCGTGAAGAGCTGCTGGCTATTGCGCCAATCTTCTCATACATGCCTTACTTCAAGAGCGAAGAGTTCAGCCTGGTCGATTGTTACCTGGCTCCGCTGCTGTGGCGTTTGCCGGAACTGGGTATTGAACTGGCAGGTGCCGGTTCTAAAGAGCTGAAAGGTTATATGACTCGCGTCTTCGAACGAGATGCTTTCCTGGCTTCCCTGACCGAAGCAGAGCGCGAAATGCGTTTGCATACCCGAGGTTAAGGTATGGAGATGACCGACATGTCTCCGCGTCGCCCCTATCTGCTGCGGGCTTTTTATGACTGGTTGCTCGACAACCAGTTAACCCCGCATCTGGTGGTTGACGTAACGATGCCAGGCGTGATGGTGCCGATGGAGTTTGCGCGTGACGGACAAATTGTCCTGAACGTTGCGCCGCGTGCTGTCGGCAATCTCGAACTGGGTAACGATGACGTACGCTTTAATGCCCGTTTTGGTGGCGTACCGCGTAACGTGTTTGTACCAATTGCCGCTGTTCTGGCGATTTATGCCCGCGAAAACGGTGCCGGTACCATGTTCGAACCGGAACCAGCTTATGAAGCCGAAGGTGCCTTTGAGGGGGATCTGAGCGCTGATGAGCCGGCAGAACCGACGATGTCAGTCATTGATGGCGATTTGCCCGATGTGGCTGAAGAAGATCCGAACGATGAGCCGCCAACGCCGCCACGCGGTGGTCGTCCGGCACTGCGCGTAGTGAAGTAACAACCCACTCACTCCGGTTCCGTGCTTAAACCCTGCGTTGTTACGCGGGGTTTTTTATTGCCTTCAGTCCGCTGACTTCTCCTTCCGGCAGTGCAGATTTGCTGTGTCATCATTGAACACGTTATTCGCTTGAACCGAAGCTGAGCCTGACGCTATGAGGATATTCGACGAATAACCGGCAGAAAAGGGGATGTCATGAGGAATTCTTTTGAGTTATGCGTAAAAAAGGTCTGCCAACCATTGTTAGCAGACCTTTTTATGAGGCGATGGATCAGACTTCGAGGAAGTTCATGATGCCTTCTGCTGCTTTACGGCCTTCAGCAATAGCGGTCACCACCAGATCGGAACCGCGAACCGCATCGCCACCGGCGAAGATTTTCGGGTTGCTGGTCTGGAAGGCATTGTCGCTGCCTTCCGGTGCCACGATACGCCCCTGGGTATCCAGCTCAACGTCGTGGGCTGCCAGCCATTCCATTTTATGAGGACGGAAACCAAACGCCATCACCACGGCATCGGCTTCCATTACATGTTCGGAACCCGCCACGATTTCAGCACGACGACGACCATGAGCATCCGGTGCGCCCAGTTCAGTACGCGCCATGCGTACACCACATACGCGGCCAGAATCGTTCAGTTCGATGCTCAGCGGTTGCAGGTTGAATTTGAAATCAACGCCTTCTTCGCGCGCATTCTTCACTTCACGACGTGAGCCCGGCATGTTCTCTTCATCACGACGGTATGCACAGGTCACGTGAGTAGCACCCTGACGGATTGAGGTACGCACGCAGTCCATCGCGGTATCACCCCCACCCAGCACCACCACACGTTTTTTATCCATGGTGACGTAAGGCTCTTCCTGACTGTCGGCATAACCCATCAGTTGCTTGGTATTGGCGATCAGGAACGGCAGGGCATCGTAAACGCCCGGTGCATCTTCATTCGCCAGACCACCGCGCATTGACTGATAAGTCCCGACGCCGAGGAACACAGAATCGTATTCCGCCAGCAGTGCATCAATGGTGACGTCTTTGCCGACTTCAGTATTGAGCTGGAACTCGATACCCATCTCAGTGAAGATTTCACGACGTTTGGTCATCACCGATTTTTCCAGCTTAAAGGCCGGGATGCCGAAAGTCAGCAAGCCGCCGATTTCCGGATGGCGATCGTAAACCACCGCTTTCACACCGTTGCGGGTCAGGACATCAGCACAGGCCAGACCCGCCGGCCCTGCGCCGATAATCGCCACGCGTTTGCCGGTTGGCTGTACGTGAGACATATCCGGACGCCAGCCCATCTCAATGGCTTTATCGTTAATATAGCGTTCGATGTTACCGATGGTCACTGCACCGAACTCATCGTTCAGGGTGCAGGAACCTTCGCACAGACGATCCTGCGGGCAAACACGCCCGCAGACTTCCGGCAGGCTGTTGGTCTGGTGCGCGAGATCTGCCGCTTCCATGATGCGGCCTTCGTTCGCCAGCTTCAGCCAGTTCGGAATATAGTTATGTACCGGACATTTCCATTCACAGTAAGGGTTACCGCACGACAGACAGCGGTCTGCCTGTGAGGCGGCTTGCGTCGCTGAGAACGGCTCATAAATTTCCACAAACTCAATTTTGCGGATCTTCAGCGCTTTCTTAGGCGGATCAACACGCTGTAAGTCGACAAATTGATAAACGTTTTGACTCATCTTAACCTCTTACTGCGCTTGTACCCGCAGCTCAGCTGCGGAACGACTACGGTGACCCAACAATGCTTTGACATCACTGGACTTCGGTTTTACCAGGGCAAATTTAGGCGCCCACTCCGGCCAGTTCGCCAAAATCTCTTCACCACGGGTCGATGCGGTCAACTGTACGTGTTCGATGATCAAACCGCGCAGATGCTCTTCATGGATAGCCAGATCGGCCACTTCCAGGACTTCAACCAGTTCCGGGTTAACACGTTTGCGGAATTCGCCATCTTCATCAAGGACATAAGCGAAACCACCGGTCATGCCTGCGCCGAAGTTGACGCCGGTACGGCCGAGCACACACACAATACCACCGGTCATATATTCACAGCCGTTATCACCGATGCCTTCTACCACAGTGATAGCACCGGAGTTACGGACAGCGAAACGCTCACCCGCACGGCCTGCCGCAAACATTTTGCCACCGGTTGCACCATACAGACAGGTGTTGCCGATGATGCTGGCTTCGTGGCTGCGGAATGCAGAACCGATTGGCGGACGAATGGCAATACGGCCACCGGCCATGCCTTTGCCCACATAGTCGTTCGCATCGCCGGTCAGCATTAAATCTACGCCGCCAGCGTTCCAGACGCCGAAACTCTGACCCGCGGTGCCATTGAAGTTAATGCGCACCGGATCAGCCGCCATACCCTGATCACCGTGTTTCTCCGCAATCGCCCCGGACAACATGGCACCCACTGAACGGTCAGTGTTGCGGATATCAAAGTAGAACGCTTTGCTCTGCTTCGAATCGATATGGGGTGATGCCTGTTCCAGAATGTCTTTATTCAGCTGACCCTTATCGAACGCCGGGTTGCTTTCTGTGCAGTACACAGATTTACCTTCATGCGGTGTGGCCGTTGCCAGTATCGCAGAAAGGTCGAGATTGTTTTGCTTGGCGGTGAAACCGTCCAGCTCAGTCAGCAAATCGGTACGACCAATCAGATCCACCAGCTGGCTGATGCCCAGCGCGGCCATGATTTCACGGGTTTCCTGGGTAATGAAGCGGAAGTAGTTCGTCACACGTTCCGGCAGTCCGTGATAATGGTTGCGACGCAGTTTTTCATCCTGAGTTGCCACGCCCGTTGCACAGTTGTTCAGGTGGCAAATACGCAGGTATTTACAACCCAGCGCCACCATCGGGCCGGTCCCGAAACCAAAGCTTTCTGCCCCCAAAATCGCTGCCTTGATGATGTCGAGGCCGGTTTTCAGGCCACCATCCACTTGCAGACGAATTTTGTGACGCAGCCCGTTCGCCACCAGCGCCTGTTGTGTTTCCACCAGCCCCAGTTCCCACGGACAGCCGGCGTATTTCACGGAAGACAGCGGGCTTGCGCCGGTGCCGCCATCGTAGCCAGCGATCGTGATGAGATCGGCGTAGGCTTTTGCCACGCCGACGGCGATAGTGCCGACGCCCGGTTCAGAAACCAGCTTCACCGAAATCATTGCTTTCGGGTTGACCTGTTTCAGGTCGAAAATCAGCTGCGCCAGATCTTCAATGGAATAAATATCGTGGTGCGGCGGTGGAGAAATCAGGGTTACGCCCGGCACGGAATAACGCAGTTTCGCGATGTACGGCGTCACTTTGTCCCCCGGCAACTGGCCGCCTTCGCCTGGTTTTGCACCCTGCGCCACTTTGATCTGAATAACATCGGCATTCACCAGATACGCCGGTGTTACCCCGAAACGACCCGATGCAACTTGCTTGATACGGGACACTTTATTGGTGCCGTAACGCGCCGGATCTTCGCCGCCTTCCCCGGAGTTAGAACGTCCGCCGATGCTGTTCATCGCCTCGGCCAGAGATTCATGCGCTTCCGGGCTCAGTGCGCCGATAGACATTGCAGCCGTATCGAAACGGGTAAATAAACCTTCCGCCGGTTCAACCTGATCAACAGGGATCGGCTGGCCTTTAGGCGTGACTTTCAGCAAGTCGCGCAGCGTGGCCACCGGACGTTCGTTAACCAGTTTGGCGTATTTCTTATAATCGTCGTAATCACCGCTGTTGACGGCAGTTTGCAGGGTAGTGACCACGTCCGGGTTATAGGAATGGTATTCGCCACCGTGGACAAACTTCAGCAGACCGCCCTGATCCAACGTTTTGCGTTTCAGCCATGCGCGTTTGGACAGGTTCAGCAAGTCCTGTTCGAAGTCGCTGTAACCGGCACCGCCGATACGGCTGACGACGCCGTTGAAGCAGGTGTTGCACAGATCTTTCGCCAGACCGACCGCTTCAAACAGTTTAGAGCAACGGTAAGAGGCAACGGTTGAGATGCCCATTTTGGACATGATCTTGTACAGGCCTTTATTGATGCCGTTACGGTAATTCAGCATCACTTCACGGTATTTCTTCTCGATGACCTGCGAGTCAACCAGTTTTGCCAGCGTTTCGTAGGCCAGATACGGATAAACCGCTGTGGCACCGAAACCAATCAGCACGGCGAAATGGTGCGGGTCACGGGCGCTGGCCGTTTCAACAATGATGTTGGCATCGCAGCGCAGGCTTTTCTCAACCAGACGCAACTGTAGCGCACCGACGGCCATGGGCGCAGGCAGCGGCAGACGGTTCGGGGCGATGTTGCGGTCAGACAGCACCAGCAGAACCGCGCCGTTACGCACTTTCTGTTCGCCTTCGTCACAGAGTTTCTGGACGAACTGCTCCATATTTTGTTCGGTCGGATCGTACGTGATATCCAGTGTTTCAGCGCGATAATGCTTGCTGTCGAGCGTGGTCAGCTGTTTAAAGTCAGACCACAGCAGGATTGGCGATTTGAAGCTCAGGCGGTGAGCCTGACCTTCGGCTTCGCAGAACACATTCATCTCACGGCCAATGCTGGTCGCCAGAGACATCACGTGGGCTTCACGCAGCGGATCGATTGGCGGGTTGGTGACCTGCGCAAACTGCTGGCGGAAGTAGTCATATACGATACGCGGACGGCTGGAGAGCACGGCAAATGGCGTATCATCGCCCATGGAACCGACGGCTTCCTGACCGTTTTCACCCAGCACGCGGATGATCTGATCGAGTTCTTCACTGCTGTAGCCGAACTGCTTCTGGAAGGTTTCGAGTAACGAATCTTCCAGCTCGCGGCTGCCCACCTGATCTTCCGGCAGGTCTTCGAACGGCACCAGACGCTGGACGTTTTTCTCCATCCATTGTTTGTAAGGGTGACGGCCTTTCAGGTCGTTATCGGTTTCAGCGGAGTGATGAATTTTGCCACTGCGGGTGTCGATCACCATCAGCTCGCCCGGTCCGACGCGGCCTTTTTCGACCACTTCATCAGGCTGGTAATCCCAGATGCCAACTTCAGAGGCACAGGTGATCAGCTTGTCTTTGGTGATGACATAGCGCGCAGGGCGCAGCCCGTTACGGTCAAGGTTACAGGCGGCATAACGACCATCTGACATTACGATGCCGGCAGGACCGTCCCACGGCTCCATGTGCATGGAGTTAAAATCGAAGAACGCGCGCAGGTCGTCGTCCATGTCCGGGTTTTGTTGCCAGGCTGGCGGCACCAGCAAGCGCATGGCGCGCAGCAAATCCATCCCGCCTGCCAGGAACAGTTCGAGCATATTATCCAGCGAGCTGGAATCCGAACCGGTTTCATTCACGAAAGGTGAAGCATCTTGCAGATCAGGGATCAGCGGCGTTTTGAATTTATACGCACGGGCACGTGCCCACTGGCGGTTACCGGTGATGGTGTTGATTTCACCGTTGTGCGCCAGATAGCGGAAAGGCTGAGCCAGCTGCCAGCGCGGTACGGTGTTGGTCGAGAAACGCTGATGGAACAGGCAGATGGCCGATTCCAGGCGCAGGTCGGCCAGATCTAAATAGAAGCGTGGCAGATCCGCCGGCATACACAGGCCTTTATAGATCGTGACCACGTTGGAGAAACTGCAGACATAGAAGTCTTTATCCTGAATGCGTTTCTCAATGCGGCGGCGCGCCATATACAGGCGACGCTCCATGTCACGCGGACGCCAGCCGGCGGGCGCGTTGACAAAAATTTGTTCGATGCGGGGCAGGGAGGAAAGCGCGATTTCACCAAGTACGTCCGGATTAGTCGGAACGTCACGCCAGCCCACCACGGACAGCGTCTCGTTTTGCAACTCTTCTTCAACAATGCGGCGGCTTGCCTCCGCTTCTTTTTCATCTTTGCTGAGGAACAGCATGCCAACGGCATAGTTTTTCGCCAGACGCCAGCCACGTTCTTCGGCAATCATGCGGAAGAAGCGGTCAGGTTTCTGTAAATGAAGGCCACAGCCGTCGCCGGTCTTGCCGTCAGCAAGGATCGCACCACGGTGTTGCATACGGGCCAGTGCGTGGATCGCAGTACGCACGACCTTATGGCTAGGTTCGCCTTCTATATGGGCGATCAGGCCGAAACCACAGTTGTCCCTCTCTTGGGATTTATCGTACAACATTACGTGAACCTCCCCAGGCTCTGCGAGACTCTCACACCAATCACGAGCGGGCTTATACACAGAGGTTTATCCGCAATTTCGCGCACTCTTGCGGTGCGTTGATTGCCCGGACATCTCCGTCAAAGTCCTCTCGTGATGGTTCTCACAAGTGGTGGTTGACTTGTTTTAATGAGGGAGTCTTCAATTACTGCATAAATATGACGAGTTGCTCACCCGTCGAGATTGCTTCCAGCGGACTCCCAACTTAGCGAGAAAGCACAGACAGGTCAAATGGCGATTTAAGTTATATTAAAAGTGATATAAAGCGATTTAACTTATTGAAATATATTTAATTTATGGTGTTTTTATTGGCGTATTTTCGATAGGGTCATGCCCGTAAAGTGTGAGCTGACTCACTATGGGGAAAGCGTAAGATCTCCGCACCATGCTGGCAGGGGCGTAATTACCAGTATTTTATACTGGAAAATGCTGTGCACATGCGGTTTGTCACTGTTTTTAACCTGACAGTAATAATGTGTTAGTCGCGGGTTTGTAATAAGAATTATTCATACTGCCAGGAGTGACTTTATTTGCAGTAATAATGAATAGTTATGCCTGTGCGAAATACGCCGGCAGGGAAGATATTCGGAGGATAAAAGGAAAAAATGTTAGCCGGACGGCAGTTGGCGATGCTTGCGGCCTGATAAAGCCGGCCGATATTAATAATATCACCGCAGATAATAGTCAATACTCTGCCCCCCTTACCTGCATTGCACCATGACAAGCCCCTGCAAGGTGCATCTCGCAAACTTCACGTTCAATTTATGCCCTGCCATCACGCCGGGGAGGTTTTGCGGTATGATTCAGAGGACTTCGTTTTAAGGGAAACGTTATGAAGCAAATCCGGGTTTTAGCGCAGTATTATGTCGATCTGATGGTCAAGCTGGGGCTGGTGAGATTTTCACTGTTGCTGGCATCTGCGCTGGTGGTGCTGGCAATGATTGTCCAGATGGCGGTCACTATGCTCCTGCGCGGGCAGGTTGAGAGTATCGACGTCGTTCGTTCCATCTTCTTTGGTTTGCTGATTACGCCCTGGGCGGTTTATTTCCTGTCGGTGGTGGTTGAACAGCTTGAAGAGTCACGTCAGCGTTTAGCGCGTCTGGTCGATAAACTGGAGGAAATGCGCCACCGAGACCTCGAACTTAATCAGCAACTCAAAGACAATATCACCCAGCTGAATCAGGAAATCGCCGACCGTGTGAAAGCGGAAGAAGCACGTCTGGCGGTGGTCGATAAGCTGAAACTTGAAATGCAGCACCGCGAACAGGCGCAAATCGAACTGAGTCAGCAATCTGCATTATTACGCTCTTTCCTCGATGCCTCGCCGGACCTGGTGTATTACCGTAACGAAGACAAAGAATTCTCCGGCTGTAACCGTGCGATGGAACTGCTGACCGGCAAAAGTGAGAAGCAATTGATCGGCCTGACGCCTAACGATGTTTACACGCCGGATATCGCCGAGAAAGTGGTTGAGACTGACGAGAAGGTTTTCCGTCACAATGTTTCCCTGACCTACGAACAATGGCTGGTCTATCCGGACGGACGTAAAGCCTGCTTTGAATTGCGCAAAGTGCCGTTTTATGACCGCATCGGCAAGCGGCACGGGTTGATGGGCTTCGGACGCGATATTACCGAGCGTAAGCGCTATCAGGACGCGTTAGAGAATGCCAGCCGTGAGAAGACCACCTTTATCTCAACGATCAGCCACGAGCTGCGTACACCGCTTAATGGCATCGTCGGGCTAAGCCGCATACTGCTCGATACTGAACTGGATAAAGAACAGCACAGCTACCTGAAAACTATCCATGTCAGCGCCATCACCCTCGGTAATATCTTCAACGATATTATCGAAATGGATAAGATCGAACGCCGCAAAGTGCAGCTTGATAACCAGCCGGTCGATTTTACCGAATTCCTGACTGATCTTGAAAATCTTTCCGGCCTGCTGGCTCAGCCGAAAGGGCTGAAATTTATCATGGAGCCTGATCTGCCGTTGCCGCGCAGCATTACGACGGACGGCACGCGTCTGCGCCAGATTTTATGGAACCTGATTGGCAACGCCGTCAAATTTACCCGCGAAGGTCAGATTGTACTGAGCGTGCATTATGAGCCGAACGATATGCTGCGCTTTGTTGTGCGCGATTCCGGTCTGGGGATCCCGCAGGATGAGCAGGACAAAATCTTCGCCATGTATTATCAGGTAAAAGATCGCAACGGCGGTAAACCGGCAACCGGTACGGGTATCGGACTGGCGGTGTCAAAACGTCTGGCGCAGGCGATGGGCGGCGATATCACCGTCAGCAGTGTGCCGGGGCAGGGCTCCTGCTTTACGCTGACTGTCCGCGCACCGATGCTGGATGCACCGGCTGATCTGGCCGGTGACGAAGAAGACATGCCGTTACCGGCGCTGCATGTGCTGCTGGTCGAAGATATCGAGCTGAACGTGATTGTGGCGCGTTCGGTGCTGGAGAAGTTAGGCAACAGCGTTGAAGTGGCGATGAACGGCCATGATGCGCTGGAGATGTTTGATCCCGACGAATTCGATCTGGTGCTGCTGGATATTCAGCTACCGGACATGACCGGACTGGATATCGCCCGTAAGCTGCGTACCGATTACGCCGGGCAATCTCTGCCGCCGCTGATTGCCCTGACAGCAAACGTGCTGAAAGACAAAAAAGAGTATCTTGATGCGGGAATGGATGATGTGCTGAGCAAGCCGCTGTCTGTTTCCGCACTGACCACGATGATTCAGCAGTTCTGGGATCATCAGCCTGACGTTTGCGTATTGGAAAAGGAGCCTGTAGTGATGAAAGACAGCGAATCGTTGCTTGATACCGCCATGCTCGAGCAGTACATCGACCTGGTCGGGGCGAAACTGATTTATCAGAGTGCGGATATGTTTGAAAAAATGATGCCGGGCTATCTGGCTGTGCTGGATTCCAACATGACCGCGCGAGATCAGAAAGGGATTGCCGAGGAAGGCCACAAAATCAAAGGGGCGGCCGGTTCCGTTGGCCTGAAACATTTACAGCAACTGGCACAACAGATCCAGACCCCGACGCTGCCTGCCTGGTGGGATAATGTTCAGGAATGGGTTGATGAGCTGAAGGCTGAATGGCGCAATGACATCAAAGTATTGCGTGACTGGACGGCAAACGCTGAAAAAAAATAACCCCAGCCGAGGCCGGGGTGCGCGAATACTGCGCCAACACCAGGGAAAGAGGTAACCCACGATAGTTTTTAGGGTTTGGTTTTCGCAGGTCTTGGAATTCAGTTTTAAAGTCTAATACATCCTGTAGCAATCAACATAACAAATATAAGCAAGGCTGTTACAACATTCATTAAAAACTGTGATGTAGATTAGTCTTTGTCTATACAAAACATCAAGCCTTTATCGCAGGATTTTTCACAGAATACAAATGAAGCCTGTTGATGTTGTATCGGCGACATGCAATTTTGCTTATGGAACTGAACACGAGCAGACTGTTTTACCGGCGGATTTGCGATATGCTCGTTTCTGAAACCGGTTCTATAAAATCTAAAACAATGTATAACTCTTTGTAATATCTGTTTTTATGCTGAATTTTAACGAACTGGCTTTTCGGAAACCCCAAGCGACCTGAAATTTATGTTAAATGAAAAAATTTCACTTAGGTTGATGTGTTTTTTATCTGATAAAAAGTCATCCGGGATGCTGATTTTTATACATCACGGGTAATTTATTTGACTTAGTGCATCCGTTCGCCCATGAATAATCGATGAGAATTGATTCACTTTTGCCGATCTTAATCATAATTTTTGCTAATGTATTTTTCGCGGATTAGGTTACAAGTATTTTACTTTTTTGCTTAAAAATTATCCATCGTGAAAAAAGTAAGCATTTCAGGCTATTTGCCGGAACTCCTTGATGGCAGTAGTTTAATCGGAATTACCTGGGCTGAATGTAAGTAAAAGTTTCATTGTTATTGCTGAGTTGTTAGCAATATTGTTCACCATTTCGCTAGCCTGATCTTGCAGGTTATTATTGAGATTGATTAGATGGTCGGATGTGTTGTGGAAAGCGCCAAATGAATAAAATGACTCGAAAGAGCGGGTTGCGGTTGCCGCTGTTATGGATGAAACGCGCAATCCTGCTCTTACTCAGCTTATGGATAACGGGCATCCTTCTTTTTTCTTTTATACCCGTGCCTTTTTCTGCCGTGATGGTGGAACGACAGATTTCCGCATGGTTGACCGGTGATTTTGGCTATGTTGCTCATTCGGACTGGGTGCCAATGCGTGAGATTTCCGCACCCATGGCGCTCGCGGTAATGGCAGCAGAAGATCAAAAATTCCCGACCCATTGGGGATTTGATGTCGATGCTATTCAGTCGGTGCTGGATAAAGACGGCGGAAAAATGCGGGGGGCTTCCACACTGTCCCAGCAGACCGCTAAAAACCTGTTTTTGTGGGACGGGCGCAGCTGGGTGCGTAAAGGGCTGGAGGCCGGCCTGACGGTGGGCATTGAAACCGTATGGACAAAACGTCGCATTCTGACGGTGTACCTGAATATTGTGGAGTTTGGCGACGGCGTCTTTGGCGTCGAGCAGGCTGCGCAGCATTTCTTTCATAAGCCAGCCAGTCGCCTGACCGCTTCTCAGGCTGCGTTACTGGCGGCCGTGTTGCCGAATCCGCACCTGTTCAAAGTCAACGCGCCTTCCGCGTATGTCATTCGCCGTCAGCAATGGATACTGCGCCAGATGAGCCAGCTCGGCGGGGAGTCTTTTCTGCAAGAACATAAACTTCATTAGTACGGGTCATTAACGCAAAAAAGGACAGCACGCAGGCTGTCCTTTTTGTTATCACGCACTGAATTATTTGACGTAGGTAAATGCCGTAGTGACGTGTTTAACGCCGCTCACGCCAGCAGCAATCCCCGCCGCAGATTTACCTTCTTCCTGCGTCACCAGACCCAGCAGGAACACTTCGCCGTTTTCGGTAGTGACTTTGACGTTAGATGATTTAACCGAATCACTGGTCAGCAGCTGAGAACGGACTTTGGTGGTGATCCACGTGTCCATAGACGCTGTGCCCATGCTTACCGGTTTACCGGTACGGATTTCGTTATACACTTCGGTTGCGCCTTCAACACCCATCGCAATTTGTTTGGCGCGTGAGGCCATATCCGCCGTCGGTGCCTGACCGGTTAACAGGACTTTACCCTGATACGCTGTCGCCACGATACGGGCTTCGTCTTTCAGTTGTTTATCTTTGCTCACCGCGTTAGAAACACGGGCTTCCAGCGTGCTGTCATCAACCTGCGTACCGACCGTACGTGGGTCAGTCGTTGTTTTTGTTGCGACGCCAGCTGCACCAACTACCGCAGCGGCGACACAGCCTTGTAACAGAAGGGCGCTTAACAATACTGCAAAGAGAGGACTCGCCTTCATGTGATCTCCTTAATCGTCCTGGTGTGGGAACAGCGTGTTATCTATCAGGTCACAGAGACAGTTAACTGTGAGCATATGCATTTCCTGAATGCGGGCGCTGCGATGAGACGGAATACGGATCTCAACATCATGAGGCCCCAGTAAACCCGCCAGTTCGCCGCCGTCATAACCTGTTAATGCGACAATAGTCATATCACGGGTTACCGCTGCTTCAACGGCTTTGACAATATCACGGCTGTTGCCGCGGGTAGAAATGGCCAGCAGAACATCACCCGCCTGACCTAAGGCGCGCACCTGTTTAGCATAAATTTCTTCATGCAGACGATCGTTGGCAATCGCAGTCAGCACAATGTTATCTGCACATAATGAGATTGCAGGAAGGCTCGGTCGTTCAGTTTCAAAACGATTAATCAGACTGGCGGAAAAATGCTGTGCGTTTGCCGCAGAGGTGCCGTTGCCACAGCACAGAATTTTATTGCCGTTGAGCAGCGATTGCACCAGCGTCATCGCGGCGCGGGAAATCGCGTCAGGCAAAGCTTCTGCCGCCGCAATCTGAGTTTGGATACTTTCTGTAAAGCAGACTTTGATTCTATCCAGCACGGGTTGTCGTCCAGTCAGTCGTCGTAATATTTATTCCGCATTGAAGGCATCACGCAGCCATTCTACCTGGCTGCCGGTGATGGCAAAAACATCAAAACGGCAAGATGATGTGTCAAAGCTTGCATTCTTTCCTGCAAGCCAGAAAGACGCAGCGCGTAACAGGCGCTGCTGTTTTTGAACCGTTACGCTGGCCGCTGCGCCACCAAAACTGGCGTTGCGCCGGTAACGAACTTCAACAAACACCCAGGTTTGCTGGTCATGCATAATCAGGTCAATTTCACCGGCACGGCAGGCCACATTGGCCGCCACAAAGGTTAACCCGGCTTTTTCGAGATAGCGCCGTGCAAAGGCTTCGTATTTATCGCCGCACGCCCGCGTCTTTGACAAAAAAGGCTTCATCAGTACGTCCTTGTACCTGTAATCGTTGAGAATTCCGATCTCAGTCATGCTGTTTCAGTTTTCTCTTAAGAAGAAACTGGCACCAGCGAGCCCTGGCGGTATTGCAGCCATGGCAATTTACGGTGGATGACACAGTTGCCATTGGCACTCAAATCTCCGGTGCTGCCGGAAACCTGGAAGCCAGGCAATGTGCGCATCTGGGAGAAGTGATTCGCCAGACTCCAGGCATCGATACCCATCGCATAGAGACGAACCAGTGAATAATCGTTACCAAATTTCGCGGCTGCCTGCTGCATCAGCGCCGGGTTACCGCCTGCCAGCAACGGAATATCGCTAAACTGTACGCCTTCCATTTCCAGACGGTAGTCCGGCCCGGCACCTGCCTGGTAGCTACGTGAACTGGCATAGACTGCCGGATGTGAACGGCCATTTACGGCAAGATCCAGCATCGGTTTGATCAGCGTCAGTTCACTTTGTGTCGCGACAACGTAGACGGAATCCACCGCCCCCCCGGTACTGCCTTGCGTAATCTGTGCATCAGTTGGCGGTGCCGGGATAGTAATGCCACCAATAGTCACGCCCTGCGCTTGTGCTGGCGCGGCGGCATCACTGGCGATGACCGGCGTACCCGTCAGGCGGATACCGCTGCCGATAGAAGAACGTAATTCACCGGCTGAACCGAGACCTTGTTTCAGCACGGTTTGGCCGCCCAGTTTCTGCCATTCATTAGCAAAAGCCTGTGCGATACGGTCGCCGAAGTTGCCACGCGGCACCAGTAACAGCGGCATACGTTTCTGCTCAGACCACATGTGGCGCGCAGCATCCTGTGCCTCGTCTTCCGGCGAGAGCGCAAAGTAACAGATATTCGGGCTGTTTTTCTCAGTTTCTGGCTGATTGAGCGCTAAAACATTCAGCGGGGTCTGATCAGAAGAGAGTTCATTCACCTGATCTTTCAGCAGCGGACCGACAACCAGCGTTGCGCCATCCTGCTGAGCCTGCGTCAGAAGTGCGGCCAGCGGCTGACCATTGGTGTCATACACTTTCACCTGCGCATTACTGCTGGCAACGGGGGCCGCCGCCGGCGTTGCGGCCGGCTGGGCCGGTGAAGGATCGGTCTGCGCCGGGGTGTTTTGTGCGCCGGCATCCGGTGCGGAGGTACTGACGGCCGCGTTCGGGTCAGCCGGTGCCTGCGGTTGTGCGTTAGCATCCGCCGTTGCTGCCTGCGGCGCCGGCAGGCTGATCTGACCGTTCATGGCCGCATTAAAGCCCTGCTGAATGGCATTCCCGTAAACTTGTGCCGGGCCGCTCATCGGCAGGAACAGTGCAATTTTGCCGGTTGAGGCAGGCTGGAAGGTCAGCACATTATTAAGCTGAGTTGGCAGACTTTTCGCTGCCGGATTCACCGGATAACGACGTTGCCAGTCTTTAATCCCGGCTTTCAGCAAATCAGGATCCTGCTTGTTGCTTTGCCATACGCTGAGTAAATCCAGCCATCCCTGCAACGTATTTTCATCAGCATTGATCACGATGCTGCTGACGTCCTGCGGGGACAGCTGCGTCAACGCCATCCAGGTGTGGTCAATATTGTCCTGATGTGGCTGTCCTTGTAACAGCGATTCCTGTGCGATATAGGCGCGGATCACGCCGAGGCTGGTGCGTCCCTGGCTGGCATCGATTTGCGCCTGATAATAACGGGCTTTCTGATCGTTGGTCAGACTGTGAGGGTCGAGCTGGCTCAGGCTGGTGGCGGCTGCCGGATAATTTTTCAGCGCAACCTGCACTTCTGCACTGGTCAGTTGCTGCTCGACGGTTTGAGCGGCGGTCAGATTTTGCGGTACTTTAGCCAGTTGCTCCGCCGCCTGAGGCGCTTTGCCTTCGCGTATCAGGGCACGCACTGCAAGCAATTGCCAGTCAGCCTTGTTATCATCACTGCTTTGCTGCGCCTGCTGCAAATAATAGTCAGAGCTGCCGGACGCTGCACCCTGGACACTTTCTGTCGGTGCCTGCGGCGCCTGGCCAGAACAGCTGGCGAGAAGCATCGCCACGATGATGGCAGGGAGTAAACGTCCCGAACGGGTACGAAAGGTCATTGAGGAAGGCATTCAGTTTCCAGTGATGTTTTTTTAAGATGCTCAATATTAAATCGGCAATCCGGATGAAACAATGAATCAAGACGATCAAGCAGATATTTCTGCCTCAACGCTGTATATCGTACCGACGCCAATTGGCAATTTAGGGGATATTACCCAACGCGCGCTGGCCGTACTGAACAGTGTCGATTTGATTGCTGCAGAAGATACCCGCCATACCGGATTGCTGCTGCAACATTTCGCGATCACCGCAAAAATGTACCCGCTGCATGACCATAACGAACAGCAGAAAGCCGAGCATTTACTGGCGAAATTGCAGGAAGGCCAGACCATTGCGCTGGTCTCGGATGCCGGTACGCCGCTGATTAATGACCCCGGTTATCACCTGGTGCGTCGCTGCCGCGAAGCCGGTATCCGCGTGGTGCCGTTACCCGGTGCCTGTGCGGCGATCACCGCCCTTTGTGCGGCGGGTTTGCCTTCTGATCGTTTCTGTTACGAAGGGTTTCTGCCCGCCAAAACCAAATCCCGTAAAGATACGTTGCAGTCACTGATTGAAGAACCGCGCACGTTGATTTTCTATGAATCAACGCATCGTTTACTCGACAGTCTGCAGGATATGGTCGAAGTGTGGGGGCCTGAGCGGTATGTGGTGCTGGCGCGTGAACTGACCAAAACCTGGGAAAATATTCACGGTGCGCCCGTCGGCGAGCTGCTGGCCTGGGTGCAGGAGGTCGAAACGCGCCGGCGCGGCGAAATGGTGCTGATTGTTGAAGGCCATAAAGTGGATACCGAAGCGTTACCTGCAGAAGCCCTGCGTACTCTGGCGCTTTTGCAAAAAGAACTGCCACTGAAAAAAGCCGCCGCGCTGGCCGCTGAAATCCACGGTGTGAAGAAGAATGCGTTGTATAAATACGCGCTTGATGAGCAAGAGGGTGACAAATAGGGCGTAATACCCTATTATCCGCCGCGGAGTTGACCAGACAGTCGCCGCTTCTTTGCCGTCCCTTTCGGGGGAGACAGAAGGAGGGGAGGAAAGTCCGGGCTCCATAGGGCAGGGTGCCAGGTAACGCCTGGGAAGCGCGAGCTTACGACAAGTGCAACAGAGAGCAAACCGCCGATGGCCTGCGCAAGCGGGATCAGGTAAGGGTGAAAGGGTGCGGTAAGAGCGCACCGCGCGGCTGGCAACAGTTCGTGGCATGGTAAACTCCACCCGGAGCAAGGCCAAATAGGGGTTCACATGGTACGGCCCGTACTGAACCCGGGTAGGCTGCTTGAGCCAGTGAGCGATTGCTGGCCTAGACGAATGACTGTCCACGACAGAACCCGGCTTAACGGTCAACTCCACTCCATTGAAAACAGAAGCGGGTGTTCCCCTCAGGGATACACCCGCTTTTGTTCCCTTCAGGACAGCTTGTACAAACGATAACGTCCGTTCTGCAACAGAACTTTGTAATGTCCAAACACTGTCTGGTTTGCACCGGCGTAGATCGTTTTCCCTTTATATTTCACCATCACTTTTTCCTGACCGCCTATTTCCGTGACCAATATAATTTTCGGAACCGCAGGTTTCGGCGGACTGACGGCTGCGGCAGGCAGAACAGTATCTGTCTCTGAAGCCGACAGGAGTTTTGCTGAATCCATTGTCTGCCCGTGATACATCAGCTCAAAATGCAAATGTGGCCCGGTGCTGCGTCCGGTATTCCCGGAGTAGCCAATCACTTTGCCCCGTTCAATTTCTTGCCCGGTGGCCACAGTGATCCTGTCAAGATGCAGATAGCGGCTACGCCACCCGAGCGGATGACGTATTACCACGTAATTTCCCGCAGTCGGATGAGACATGGCTTCCACGACGATCCCCTTCTCCGTAGCCAGCACCGGCGTTAACCGTGGCGCGGCAAAATCAGTCCCCTCATGCGGGGAAAAACGTTGCATGAGGGGGTGCCACCGCAGGCTGAACGGGGACGTGATCCGCAACGGAATATTTAATGGCGAAAGGAAGTGGGGATAGCGAATTGACGATGTTTTTGATGTCTCTGTATTCCCCTCTGATACTTTGTCTCCTGGGGCAGTCAGTAACATTGCTGAAGAAAAATGATCCTCAATAACTTCAACATCGGGACGCGTAGCCTGAATCAGAGCCAGCGTTACCGCCACATCGTCCGTCGCCTGAGTTAAAAGCGGAATGAGCAGCAGGAAAAGTAATACCCGGCGCATGGATTAAAGTCGCTCAATAAAAAACATCACCAGCCCGGCCATGGCGATTGAAGGTCCGAAGGGGATGTAATGTTTGGCGGATTCAGGATGGTCTTCATCCAGCGACCGGCGTTTGTTGAGTACTGTACAGAGCAGGTAAACAATAATACCGGACCCTGCAGACCAGAGAATCAGTTCAGGGAGTTTTTCCATGCCCAGCCAGGCGGTGATGGCAGCCATCAGTTTAACGTCGCCATAACCTAATCCTTCGCGGCCACGTAATTTTTCATAGGCTGCCATGAGGGTATAAAGCAAAAGCCAGGCAAGCGCTGCGCCACAAATCGCTGAGCGAGGCGCAATATCAGTCGTACCCAAAACCGAACCCAGTAAGCCGCTCCATAGCAGCAGCGATACTAAACCGTCAGGCAAAATCAAATGCTGAAAATCAATCACTGACAAGCTGTAGAGCAGGCAGAAATAGAGGAAAAAGCAACAGACCTGAATTTCAGTAAACTGCGGCAGCGCCACCAGGGTCAGCAAGGTAAAAACACTACCGCACAGTATTTCGGATATCAGATACTGTGGAGAGATAGTGCTCTGACAATGACGACACTTGCCTTTCAGCCACAACCAGCTCAGAACAGGAATATTGTCACGTTTCCAGACCGGCGCCCCACATGCCGGACAATGGGAGGGGGGCCACCAGAGGTTTACTTTTACCGCATCCGGTTCCGGGCTTAATTCAGAAAAAATCATTAACGGAAGCCGGTAAATCATTACATTAATAAAGCTGCCAATAAACAATCCGAATATCAGTGCCATGATAGGATAAAACCAAAAATAGAAAAGCGTCATTAAAAAATTCCCTGCGAGAATGAACGGAAGAATACGGTATTTTCAGTGGGAGCATTATTTCTCTGTGATACCTTTTTTTACTTCCATAAAATCAATGAATATATTTGGTCGTTCTTCCGTTGCAATTTCTAATCGCTGCGAAAATAACTGAGTGCCTTTGGTGTCGCAAATATAAGCATTGTCTGATGTCGGTTGCTTTTCCATCATTTGTGCAAAGGTAAATCCTTTCTGCCCTTCCGGAACATGGATAATATTGAAACCGGGCACTTCCCTAAACGAATCGACAGCCGGATCCTGGAAATGGGCTAAGTCGGTATAATCATCCACCGATCCTTTAGCACCATTCAGGCATGTAAATATATCACTACCCCGTATACCTTGCTCGTTAATAGCCCCCTCTCCTTGCCAGAGCCCCGACCAATGCACACCTCCGGCAAGACGAGTATGAATTGCAGCAACATCTGTTATGGCTATCCTCTCGTTATCCAGGTAGTAGGGAATAAGGTACATACTCTCTGTTTTACGATGATTGAGCGTATCTTTCCCGTTTGAAACGAAAGCATAATTCGCAGGATAATCATTGTTGATCCTGAAACTTGTATAGGGTACGAAATATTCTCCGTCATCACTTTGGAGTGTCCAGGCTGCAAGCCGTTGCTCACTGCCATCAGCATCGCCGAGCAACAAGGCCTCTAAGTGTATGACTTCCATATGACGATGAGGAAGATAAACAACTAATTCATGCCCTTCTCCCCCCGTGCTGTTGTTGCTGGTATTACCTTCAGGTCCGTCTGAAGCGCGGGGGAAAATAATCGTACCAACCCATAACTTTTGATTTTTGCTGGCGGCCAGTTCAATCAGTTCATCATATAAAGAGAGGTTTCGCGTCGAGCTCGTCATTGCTGGCTTACATTTATAACGCTGTTCTTTCAGGGTGACAGGCGTACCTGAACATGCCGTAATTGCCGGAAAAGGGTCGCCTTTCTGATAGGGTTTCGCATTAATGATGGGGAGGCCCCAGTCTCCTTCTTTACCGCCACTCACCCAGCTGTAATTGGCTTGTGTATCATAGTGAAGGTAGTGTTCTGAGAAATCAAAATTGTCATCTGTTATCTCCGGTAAACGCTGGGCAGGAACCTGTCCGGAAGAGGATTCTATATACATAATATTTATTGCAATTGGCAGGGAGTTTTTCTCCTCATAGGAATATTTGTTACCACTTCGGGTATATCCAAAAAAATTAGCAATAGGTAACGCGAGGGGCATATCCAGCGGTTGTGCTGTACCGCCACCGCTATCAGGTTCAGCAAATTTGAACGCGCCTCCTTTAGGTATCTTGGCCGAAAAGCTATTAACCGATACTATATTCAAGATAATGAAAAGCATAATTATTTTTTTCATCATACATCCTTTTAAAAAGAACCGCTTGCGCCCATTTTCCCTAATGTATCTGAAAGGGCGAACAGTGCTGCGAAAACCCATATAACACAGCCACCTAAAACGAGGGTAGATAATGACTTGAGTAAACCGGATAATTTCTGAATATATTCTCTGATATGCTCTCTTGATTTATGCGATACAGAGGTTAATACTTCATTGAATGACGATAAGCCCGCATAGAGGCTAATGTTTAGCAAAGTTTCAGGGCCAAATAATCCGGTATTCAGCGCATCACCGTATCCTAACCCTATCGCCATTTTTTCCCGCATAGTGTTGATATGATTTTTCAGCCATCGGTTGGAGTTCAATAAAATGATCGCCAGGCCATCATTCAGTGGGATCCCATTCTTAAGCATTAGCGCCAGATTGTTGAGGAAGATAGAGGCCGCAATTTGCTTGTAAGTGGAAAAGGGTAAAATACGGTCAAGAAATTTATTCCTGAATGAGCCGCAAAGATTAATCATGACAAACCGGATAATAAAGACGGTCAAAAGAATAGCAATTAACATGTAGATCCATAACCCTGCGACCAGGGATAGACCAAAAGAATAAAGTGACTGGGTGATACCTGGCCATTTAGTCACCGGGACAACACTTTCAAAGGCAGGAAATACTTTGACAGAGTAGCCTGCGATCACTGTTAATGAAAGGATCAGCATAATGAAAGGAAAGAGGACGGCAGACGTCAGTTTTTTCTTTAACTCACTATTATAAGTGATGACATTAACTAAGGTTATAAACCCGTCAGCGAGACTGCCGCTCTGTTCGGCTGCATTGATAACACTCAGCTCACTTTGTGGAACAAGGCCATCAAACATAACCGCAATAGACGCACCCGTCAGACCTGCTTTCATGTTATTGGTTAATATGCCAATGTTTTTGGCAAAGCCAGATCCCAACAGGCTTTTCCCTTCAACCTGAAGTTTTAACAAAGAATCGTAAAGTGGTAATTCTGTGCTGATCATGTCAGCACAGAATTTATAGAGAAATAATCGTTGTTTTTTATTGAATTTTGCCAAGGATCACCGCCATGTTTTCCTGTTCGACATCACCAAACTCCATGCTAAACCAGGCTGCACAAACCCGACCGCGAAGTATCTCAGCGAAGACCTTTTCTTTTATTTCAAACCCTTCGCTCAGGCCAGGTGCTGACAGCCTTTTTTTCCGCCATAGGGTATAAACCTGCAACCATTCCTGTTTTGAAATCGCGGCAAGTTCATCGTAAGTGGGAAGCATATACTCCATCACCAGCTGTCTGCCGCTGATGCCGGTATATTTACAATGAACGCAACCAGATTCATTTTGTTCATATAGCGACATTATTTTTCCACCGAATGTCATTTCAACGGAACGATGACAATGGGGACAAATAACCGGAACCAGCTTCTGGCACTGCAATCCGGCAATAAAACCGGGTGTAGAAAGTTTATCGCTGGTGATACCCATCGCAGATAAACGCTGAAGTAATGAGACGATATTCCCGGCATGCACGGTCGTGAAACAGTAGTGCCCGCTCTCTACGGCACCGGCAAGCGCATTGGCCGAAATATTGTCACGTATTTCTCCCACCATCAGAACGTCCGGATCCCGGCGCAGTGCAGATTTAATCGCAGAATGAAAACCACCGCCTTCTACACTGACGACAGAGCTTTGTTTGGCACCGAAGATCTGATACTCAACCGGGTCTTCTACCGTCAGGAAACACCCTCTGCTGCTGTAGCGGTTTATTTGCAGCCATTCCATTAAATTCTTCAGCGTTGTAGATTTACCCGAACCGGTCGTACCGGCAATGATGTAAGCACCATAAGGATTACTGAGGATTTTTTTTAAATCTTCCAACTCATCATCTGAAATACCCAGCCTGCTAAGATTTGCGACGGCACTTTTCGATAATCCGGAAGGAATAATACGTAACACGGCGTGATAGCAATCATTCGTCTCACCAAAAATGGGGAAATGCGCATAGCGGAAGCGGAAACTGAGTTTATTAAGTGTGTAGAGGATATTGGCGCTTTGCGGAATGGTGCGGTTCCACGTGGTGTCACGTGTACTGGCCTGGACGTTATACAGCACGAAAACCAGTTCATCACATTTGCTGGATGCCATCTGCATCATGGGCACCAACATACCGTTTACACGCACTTCCAGCTGAGCCAGGATATCGTTGCGGGTTATATGCAGGTCACTGGCCCCCATATTTACCGCTTCAATTAATATCGCCTCGAGCTCTTTCTGCGTTTCACTGATATCCAGGGCCACACTGCTGAGCTTCTGTAATGAAACCAGCTCGAAAATTTTGAAATAAACGCTTTCGCTGACCCCCGCTACCCCGAGTACCTGATGACGATGAACATCATTGAGTTTGCGAATTTCATATTGAATAATATGCAACTCTTCTACTACAGAGCGTTGGGAGACCAGAAACTCCTGCCCCTGCGAGCGGGCCAGAAGCATATGATCTTCTATTTCAGAGAAAGTCCATTCACCATTGTGAAGGGATTCTTCGGTAAGCCGGACAAAATCGAGGATCACCGGGAAATTTCCTGAACATATGAGTGCTGCCCGTTTTTATCCTGATGTACCGTATAGCGCTTTCCGTTAGCAGAGAAGACTTCACCTATACGCACGAATACTGTTTTCGTGCCCACTGAAACAGCCGCTTTGGTAATGCCTGCAATTTGCGACAACATCATCACCCGGGGCTCATCCACCGGCGCTGATTCGGTTTTCGGCTCTTCGCCTGAAGGCCCGTCGTTCATAATTGGCATCGCAGATACCGGATTCAGTTCAGCTGCTTCATTTTTGATTTTCGCCATCTCAAGCCGTAATTTCGCCAAGGCAAGTTGCTGGGAAAGCAGTCGCTGAGACTGATTAAACTGCATGTCTTCTTCCATCAGCCTGGAAATATGTTCCTGTACAGGCGCAGGGACGGGAGAGGTATTCTGACCGGTTGTGCTGATCTCGTCAGCAAAGTTGCTGGTCGAAAATAAAGCGACCAGGGTAGTGAGGATTATTTTCCGCTTCTGCATACCATTACTCCTGTAATTTTATTTTCCTTGCTACTATCAACTTTTTGAATGATAAAAGCGTCCCTAAAGGCATGACGTTCCAGTACGCTGGCGATCTTCAATATATCCAGATAATGAAGTGGTTTGGGAAGTGACATCTCCCACGAAATAACGTTTAAACCGTAATATTTCGCCTTACCTTTCTGTGAAATTTTCTTTTCAGTTGCTATTACAGCAGCGCCTGGCAGGGCGGTTATTTTCAGCGCCTGTTCGCTTCCCGTCGCAGAGTTATAGGAGTAAATATAATTCAATGCATTGCTACAGGCAGGAGGCGAAATTTCCTGCTTCCTTTTATAGGCATTCAGGAGGGGATTTTCGCTAAGACCCGATTTTACCTCTGTAAAATCAAAAGTGTTTTCAGAAAAGTTGGCGTTATAGGTTTTTCCCCAGAAAATTTTTTGGGCAACGCTAAATATCGCCCCCTTGCTTAACTGATAACTGAATGCGCACTTTTGTGCATCACAAGAGAATGTTTCATTCGTATAATTCATGTTATACAATTTACTATAACTATTGGTTATCTCAACGGCCAGTTTAGTGAAGGCCGAAATACTTCCTCCCGTGAGCGCTTTCAAATAGAAGGCGTCAACAGCTTTAACATCTGCGGCCAGTTGTGTTTGTTCACGAACTTTTTTTGCTTTCAGTTCCTGACCAGGTTCATACACTAAGTAATACCAACCGGCAAAACCTGCCGCAATCAACAATACCAGAGTGGCGGCGGCAATACCTAATTTAGTATTCTTAGAAACCGGTAGCGTATTTTTCCGTAATTTTAATTTTTTGATCATTTTTTATCCGGAAATAATAGTATATAGAAAAACAGATGACGCAATAAGTAACAAAAATATGCCAAATCCTACTGCGCTCCAAAACATACGTTGTTTCTTTTTGAAAATTTTCTGATTTGATTTACAAGATTCAGCAATAGTGTCTAATTGCGCCAATGAAATTTCAGTTACCTGAAGTCTGGCGTATTTTGACTCAGGCAACGAAGCCACCATTTCCTGAAAGAAATTTTCAGTAATAACACAGTCACTGCCGCTGATAATGATACCGTCCATGATCATCAGCAAGTAAATCTGTCCTTTACCTGCAGAAAAATAATAGAATCCGTCACCATAGAGATTTCTAAGATGGACAGCAAAAGGTTCACAACCCGGAGATGTTCTTTCAGAATAACCGATAAGCTCACTGACTTCAGCATCCCCCTGAACACTATAAATATATCTCCGGTGACTACGCCGTATGTTTGCCATCCATTTTAGATATCCCGGCGCCATATTATCGTGTATGGGTAAGTCCCAGATTAAACCGGTCAATATGTTATTGCGCGATAGTGTATTTAACATGACTGTCACATCCAATAATTAATGATTCAGAGGTGCACGATAATAGTCAATACCCACAACCATCACGACGGTATTCTCATCGTCAGCCGTATTTTCACCATAACCTAACAACTGATATTCTTTATTTTTACTCAGGTCATTCATTTCATACTTCGCGACCATGAGTAAACTGCCCGGCGTAACCGCTGTAGAGTTAAACATCTCGGTGGTAGTCACATTGGGCAACTGTACGGTGTCGAAAACATCAATAGAATTTAACTGACTCTTGGTAAAACCGCTGGTGACTTCTACCCGACCGTCTTTATTGATCCGTGGGGTAATAATAAAACTGGTGCCGGTGATGATTTCAGAGGTTTCGATCTCTACATCTTCCTGACCATTATCATTATTAATGGTGCGTGTTCGCCCGGAAACATAGTATTGAGAATTTGTCATATTGAGCGGTACCGGCGTGTTATTACGGGTGACAAATGTCCCGCTCTGCAGAACTTTACTGCCCGTCAGGGAATAGAGTGCGTTCAATTTGGCCGATACACTGAGTGCATGATCAGCACCCGCACCGAGCGTCATTCCACTATCCATTGTATTCATCATGGCAGTATTAATAACAATGCTTTCACCGCTGTCTATATAGGACATGTTCAGACCTGCACCATACTCTTCCATTTTCTCTTTATTGAGTGTGAAAATTTTGTAGGTGACAATGAATTGGCGATTATTGTCAGCCTGGTATTTTTGCAACACATCATTCAACGCTTTATATTCTGACGGCCGTCCGGTTAGCGTTACGATGGAAGCATCTTTAAATACGGTATACATGCCGCTTGAGACATACTTTTCTGCCATGTCTTCAACGTCATCCCAAAATGTAGATTCGAATTTAGTTTCTGATTTACCTTTAAGTCCCCCATTGCTAACCGCATCATTCGAAAGATCGAGACTGGCTTCAAATTTATTATTTTCTCCATAAAAATCCAGTTTTATGGCATAGACGCTATAAGCATCCACTTTAAGAATATTATTCTCATCAAGGGTAGTATTCACATCGTAAAGGGCTGAAACATAGCGCATGAATTCTTCAAAAGTCCCTGTGAAATTAATGCTGTGTGCTTCAATGTTTACTTTACCGCCTTCAAGGCCTTTCTGGTCGGGGAAAGCCAAATTTACTTTATGGCTGACACCTGTTTGCGCGAGTAAAGCATCGAGCACGGTATTCAGATCAGTGGGTTCATAGGAGTTCACAGTAACTTTCTTAGCGAGCAGTGTTTGCCGCGTAGAACTGTAATCCACTTTTTTACCTAAATAAGCAGCATCATATTTCACATAAGGTTTAACTTTCATTTCTCCTGCAGAAGTCGCTCCCGGTAATGTATCCTTAACATTTTCACGTGCAAATGTCTGATTGAATTCATGGGTACACCCCTGAATAAGCAATACCAATGTAATTAATCCAATTCTAGTTTTCATATATCCTTATCCTGAAAATCAGTCGTTACATATCATCAACAAGTAAAACGCGGTTCTTCTGATAGTTTTTGATGATTAATCCATAATTTTCAGAAGCAAAAAGATCCCCTAAACCTGTCAGCACCTCGTCTTCATTTTTGCCTGTCAGGGTGATGGGGCTAAAAATTAAATAATCACTTTTACTTTGCCAAAGTAATTTATATCCGAAGTCCCTGGCCCATTTCTGTAAACCCTGGCTCAGCAGATCACCGCTATTCAATAACAAAGTCACTTGTAAAGGAGTTGATAAGACGCCCTTAGGTTCAGCAGGAATGGGCAACACGGGAGAATTCCCGCCGGAGAAGGGGTTGCGGCCTGTTTGTGAGGATGTACTCACTGAAGGGGGTTGAGATGTTGCTGAAATAGTGCCATCGGCATTGACCATTGCATGTGCATATTGCCCCATAGCCACGGACAGTATAATAACGCATCCAATCATATTAATTTTCATCTTATTTCATCCTGAAATTTTCATAAAAATACAGTGCCGTACCTTCATTTACGTTGCGCTAATAGGGCGGCATGGGGACATCAGCCCCAGCAGCGGGTTGTTTGATCGAGCTACACCATGAAGTCAGCACAACTGAAAGCGAACTTGGATTAATGACACTGACACCTTTCCCTGAAATATTATCAAACACGCCACTGGTGGCGCTGATGACCCAGTAATCGTCAGGAGATATTTTTTTGTCATTCTCCTGGATGAGATTCACCTGTACGGCAACACCGCTTAAATGATCTAAAACGCCTTTTGTCGTTGTCCGGTTATTTTCGCTGTTGGAGAAATCAGAAAAATCCTCCCCGCCTTCACTTTCGCTGCCTGCATTTCCTTGTTTGCCTACATCAGCGACAATGGATGAGATTGCAGCAGCCAGCCGTGGATAAAGTACTCGCGGCGCATTTTGGGGATTACCCGGGGCCGGAGGCGCTAAGGGGCATTTTTGCACCGGAATTTTAATATACCCCGGCTCATCGGTGACGCTTTTATCATAGTTATCCGGGTCATCAATAATGACATCATTGGTGCCCCTGTCTTTTTTATTGCCAAAGGAGTGATAGGAAACAACCGGACTGGTCATGAGCGCAATGATATTTCCTTTTTCAGGATCGAAAGCTTCACCTTCAAAAATAACATTCGCCATTAATGTTCCCGTTACAGTTTGGTTGTTGGCATCTTTGGCTGTCAGATGCATGACGCCTTCCTCATTGTTCCGGCCTGTACCGTCTTCAACTTCCAGGCAATGCGTCATCATATTTTCTTTAAGATTCCAGCAGAGCTTATCCACGCCGACTAAACCATCGGGTTTTATCACTTTCCCCATACCTGCCTTAAAACTAAACCTAACCCCCAGCTGAGCGGCAGTTTGGTCAATCTTATCGAGGTAGGACACCATGCTGCCGAAAGGTACCGCTTCGTCATTTGTCTTCGCGTCATGGGTTTTCAGCAGTTTCCAGCCGGTGCCGAAATTTGCTACATCGGTGCCCTTTGCTTCCCGCCGATAGATATAATCAGCGTGTTGATATGCCAGGTCGTAATGAGTGAATGCTTTACTAAACGCTGTCGCATAATTTTCGATAGTAAATTTATCCATATCATTTTTACCGTTAATTCCCGGATGAAAACTCACGTAGAAATCAACGCGATCAATAGTCCGTGTCTCTTCGTCACCCACCAGATCCACACGTTCTAATACCAGAGATTTATCCTGGTTGTTTGCCGGTTGATTGCAGGCTAAATCTTCTACCTTGAATTCCTTATCAGCGACTTTCTTGTTGCCCGTGCTGTAACAGCGATGGCTGGTGAAATAACCACGAGACAATGTGTTATCCCACTGAATAAAATGGTCAGTGTCTTTCGGGTCAGTGCTGAAAGCCTGATCCTCTACACGCCAGCCATAAGTTTTACCTTTTTCATTAGCTGTAGAAATCGTTCTGTCGAAAAGCGGGTTCACTATGAAATCCATTTCACCATCAGCGTCGCTGTCCTCAGTAATCTGAATTTCATCCCTGTTAATAAATTGCAACATGCCATGCACTTCGTTCGCAATAATATTGGTCAGGTTTTCTCTGGCCACTGATTCTATTTGTTTCTTTTTAAAGAGAGCGAATGAAGTAAAAATGAGACCCATGATTCCCATTACAACGATCATTTCCAGTAAGGTAAAACCTTTGCTGTTGCTTACCTTTGGCATAAAAATTCCCATCGTTATGGAAGTCATCGAAAATGAGCCTGCAACGATAACGGTCGCAGGCTCCTGTACTCATAAAAACAATTATTTACTGCCTAAAATCAGCGCATTATCTGAACCTGTTGATGCATCGCAGAATCCTGTACCCACGATGGTTGTCGGACTCAGGGTATCGGCAGTCAGGGTTTTGAGAATAGACGTGGTAGGTTCGCCGGATAACTCTTCCGGTTGTGGTGTTACGAGTGCGCCGGCTGCGGCAGTACCAGAAGCCACATAATCCCATTGTCCGCCCAGCTGGGAAGCAATGTTACGGCAGTCTTCTGTTTCCAGCCCGTTTATCACCAGATAGAAGCCTTTCGCTTTTGCATCTTCAGAGACGTATTTAACCCCACCAATTTCAAACGCATCATTTGACATGCCATTAAAGGCTTCAGCCGCAGAAATTTTCCCCATTTTAACTAACGTAGAAATTATTGAGCCAGTCGTGTCGGTTGCAGTACCAATTGTCGACTTAGTTAGATCAACAGCACTCACCATCGCAGGGTATTCTGCACTGTCTTTATAAGCTTCAGTCGTCCCTACCCGCACTGAGTTGGTATTATCGGCTAAATCACTGATATCCTGCGCAGTAAAGGCACGGTTTGCCAGGATTACAACACCTGCAGCAATAATACCGATAATGCCCAGCACGATGATGATTTCCAGTAAGGTCACACCGCGTTGTTTCTTAAGTTCCTGATATTGATTTGCTTTGCGCTTTAGCGCATTAATTGCGTTTTTCATACCTTAATCCTTAGGCTTGAAATATATTTATAAAATGACATAGTAATACGATCCCGCTGAAATACAGTGGGAGTAATATAAAAATAGAATGTAAGACTAAAGTCTTAATGTTATGTCTAACGTTTTAAAGCTATTAGTGCATCTCACTCCTTATTATAAACCCCCATTTTCCTGACCAGCGTTGAAAAGCATAAATCAAAATAAAGCGTTCGTATAGATAATGGGGCAATAAAGAAGACAAAAAATAAATTATAATTTAATTATCAAAATACAACCTGTAAGATCATTTAAATGAATATTATAAATACAAACATCAATATAAAGATTTAAGTATCAATATTAATGATCATTCATGACTTTTAATAACTGACTGTTTTGAGGTTATTTATTTGTTTTTCAGACAGTTGAAAGGATATGGGGTCTGTCCCATCGAATCACGGTAAAAGGTTAGTCTGTCCCGCAAATTGCACGATGACAGGACGAAAAAAGCAGGACCGGATAGCATTTCCCTGAGGGAAACTGATAAACAGGTGTACAAAAAACCGCACAAAAGAATTTGTGCGGTGTGGTTTTTATAACAAGGGCCGGAGAATCAGAGTGGCATATCAATCAGTAGCGCCCGTAACGGGGTGCAGGCACAAACCGTCAGGCTGTTTTCCTGATGGATAAATGCGCCATCACCGCAGGCCAGTTTTTGCAGTTCACGGCTGGCTGATCCCAGAGCATCCACCTGGCCATGAATCGATTGCAAATATGCGCGTGGCCCGCGTACCGGCAGCGTAATTTTTTCACCTGCCGCTAAATCCAGATGATGGATCCACACCTTTTGCCGCAGTTGCAGGCTCCCGTTTTCACCGTCCGGTGAGGCCAGCAGGAAATGCGTGACCTCCGGCAGCGTCATTTTCTGCGTCAGCGGATTCTCATGCTCAGGGCAGGCATCCAGCCACAGTTGCATCCGTGTCAGTGGCCGGGTGGTGCTGGTATTCAGTTCGCTGTAACTGACATTCGCCTGCGTCGACAGCAATGCGGCTTCACCGGCACTGACCCCGGTACTGTTGCCTTCACTGTCACGGTATTCCGCTGAACCCTGTAACACCAGATTCAGCACATCCACGCGAGGATAGGTGCGTGGCTGGAAACTGGCGCCGGGTGCCAGCACTTCCTGATTCAGGACGCGCAGAGACGCATATCCCATCAGTTTGGGGTCAAAGTAATGGCCAAAGGAGAATGTATACCGTGCCTGGAGCCAGCCAAAGTCAGCGGTACCGCACTCTTTTGCCGTTCTGCTGGTAATCATGGCGGTCGCCTCTCTTAAAAATTTCGATGTATAAATGGTAAGCGTCTGGACGTGTGATTGTTAGCCAGTTAATCTGGTCGCTATATTCAAATTTCCTGAAAGAGAAAAGAATGGCTAAGGATCGCGCACTCACACTGGAAGCATTACGGGTCATGGATGCGATTGACCGCAGGGGGAGTTTCGCCGCAGCTGCTGATGAGCTGGGCCGCGTCCCGTCTGCACTGAGCTACACCATGCAGAAACTGGAAGAAGAACTGGATGTGGTGTTATTTGACCGTTCAGGTCATCGGACAAAATTCACCAATGTTGGCCGGATGTTGCTTGAGCGCGGACGGGTGTTGCTGGAAGCTGCAGACAAGCTAACGGTGGATGCCGAAGCGCTGGCCCGCGGTTGGGAAACCCATATCACCATTGTCTGTGAAGCCTTATCGCCGGCCGCGCAACTGTTCCCGCTGATTGAAAAGCTGGCGCTGAAAGCCAATACGCAGGTTTCTCTGATCACCGAAGTGCTGGCCGGCGCGTGGGAACGTCTTGAGCAAGGCCGCGCAGATATCGTGATCGCGCCGGATATGCATTTCCGATCTTCTACCGAAATTAACAGCCGTAAACTGTATAAGCTGGCCAGTATCTATGTGGCCGCGCCGGATCACCCGATCCACCTTGAAGCCGAGCCGCTGTCGGAAGTCAGCCGGGTTAAATATCGCGGGATCGCCGTGGCGGATACTGCCCGTGAGCGTCCGGTATTAACCGTTCAGTTGTTGGATAAACAGCAGCGTCTGACGGTCAGCACCATTGAAGAGAAGCGTAAAGCGTTACTGGCGGGATTAGGGGTGGCGACAATGCCTTATCCGATGGTCGAGAAAGATATCGAGGAAGGGCGTTTGCGGGTGGTGAGTGCGGAATATAACCGTGAAATCGATATTATCATGGCGTGGCGTCGCGACAGCATGGGTGAGGCGAAAGCCTGGTTCCTGCGTGAAATTCCAAAGCTACTGGCTACGCGGGAAGTGAAGTCATAGCGTTTTTATTCAGTAAACCCATACCCGATGCCAACCTTCCCCTGGTGAAAGGGGAAGGAGCAGAACGAAATCAAAAACGGGTATCGCGGCCGTGCTCAGAGTCTAAATCCTGCGCCGGTCCGGTGGAAATAATGCCATACGGGTTGATGGTTGCATGGCTGCGGAAGTAGTGATTACGAATGTGCGCGAAGTCCACCGTTTCACGAATGCCCGGCATCTGGTAGATATCACGCAGAAAACCATACAGGTTCGGGTAATCACTGATGCGGTAGCGGTCACATTTGAAATGAGTGACATACACCGGATCAAAACGCACCAGCGTGGTCCACAAACGCAAATCCGCTTCGGTCAGCTGATTGCCGGTCAGATAGCGGTGCTTGCTCAGCAATTCCTCAGCACGGGACAGCGCGTTAAACACACCCTCAACCGCTTCGTCGTAGGCATCCTGAGACGTTGCAAAACCCGCCTTATAGACACCATTGTTAATTTGCGGATACACCCACTCATTGATCTCATCAATCTCTGAGCGTAATGCCTGCGGATAGTAATCTCCGGCTTTGGCACCCACGGCATCAAATGCGCTGTTGAACATGCGGATGATATCAGCGGATTCATTGCTGACGATGGTTTGCTGCTTTTTATCCCACAGGATCGGCACGGTGACGCGGCCGGTGTAATCATTCTGCGCCCGCAGATAGATTTCATAGGCATAATTGAGATGATACAAATCGTCGCCGGTGGCTGCCGGAAAATCGGTGCCGAACGTCCAGCCGTGTTCCAGCATCAGCGGATGTACCACAGATACCGGAATAATCTCCTCCAGTCCTTTGAGGGTTCGCATCAGTAAGGTGCGGTGCGCCCACGGGCAGGCCAGTGAAACATACAGATGATAACGGTCACGTTCTGCGGTAAAGCCGCCAACGCCATGCTCGCCCGGTTCACCGTCAGGCGTTATCCAGTTGCGAAACTGCGCTGCTGAACGTTTGAAATGACCGCCGGTTGACTTGGTGTCGTACCAGGTGTCCTGCCAAACGCCATTGACTAGTTGCCCCATTTTTCCTCCTTCCCCATCATCCTTCGAGCTGCCTCTGCGTTGGCTGCCTTCTCAAACTCCAGTCACATACTATTGTATGCTCCCGGGGATTTACTCAGTTGCCGCCTTGATGCAACTCGAATGATTTAGGGGAGATTTACCGATAAGTAATAAAAAAGGGCGAGGTGATAAATCACATCGCCCTGCAGGTCTGACATAGTGTCTTATTTAATTATAGCTGAGCTGTCACTCCCTGGTGTCGGAGCAATTACCAGTTTTTCTTGATCAGACGGTCGATGCTGAATGCACCAGGACCGGAAGCAAACAGGACGAAGAATCCTCCAGCGATAGACAGGTTTTTCATAAACATCATCTGGTTCACGCCCTGTGCAAAATCAGTGTGGAAGATCAGAGCCGTCAGGATAGTGAAAATTGCCGTGATCAGCGCTGTGGTGCGGGTAAAGAAGCCGAACAAGATGGCCAGACCACCGCCAAACTCTAACAAGATAGTCAGTGGCAGGAAGAAGCTTGGCACGCCCATAGACGTCATATAGCCCGCAGTCGCGGTGTAACCGTTAATTTTGCCCCAGCCTGCAACGATAAAAAGCACTGGCATCAAAATACGCGCAACCAGCAAAGCAGTGTCTTGTAACTTGTTCATCTTCGACTCCGAGAGTGATATACCCAAATTGGGTTAAAAGTGTTACCGGCCCGGTCGGAAAATGTTTCCTGCCGTTACCGCATCAGTTGATGACGAGATAATAAGTCGGATGAATAAGTTATGTTAGCAAGTAAATCTGTCTGAATGATTCAAATAAATTGAACAGCCACGGGGTTGTTATTCAAAAAGAAAAGGGCTGATGGTTTACCCATCAGCCCTTTTTGATTGCGGAGGTTGAGACTATTTGTTGCCGAGGGTTTTACGGAACAATTTTACGGTGCCCCAGATGCCGAAAGCGCGCCGTGACCAGCGAACCACTGCGCTGGGATGGCGAATACCGTAAACGGCCAGCAGGCTGGAGCCGACAACCAGATATTTACGCATATCCACGAGTTTTACCCAATAGTGATCCACTTTCGCGGTGGCATCCAGCCAGTCTGAACCGGCCTGAGAAAGCTCGCCGCGCTGACGCTCAATTTTGCGCATCAACCTGACTTTTTCGATAGCACGGTTCGGGATACTCATAGCTCGTCATCCTTTTCCAGCAGGGCACGATCGATGTCCAGTTGCTTACGGGTGAGGCTAAGCAGGGTTGAGCGTTTGGCTTTCGCCAGCGTCATCGCACCCAGGATCACCGCCAGAAGCAGCAACACGCCGGTCGTCGTTGCTATCGCCGTAAGGCGATAGGCCGGGTCAATGGCCCAGAATAAAACCACCAGCAAACTCATCAGACCAAAGGCGGTAAATATCAGGGTAATGCCAGCCATGAGCAGCAATTGGAAAATATTGGCCTTTTCCTCTTCCAGCTCAACCACGGCCAGCCGGACACGTGTTTCAACAATGCTTACCACCACGGTAGCAATGCGTGAAACGATGTCAAATAACCCTTTTCCCGGCCCTTGTGGCGCAGGTTTGATTGGTTCAGCCATAATCAGCGGCGGGCTAACAGAACGCCAATCACAACACCGACCGCGGCACCAATACCGACGCCCGTCCAGGGTTTTTCACGCACATAATCGTCAGCTTTGCCCGCAATTTCTTTGGTCTGATAGGCAATTTTATCACCTGTGTCACTCAGACGCTCACGGGTATCTTTGAGCAGGGATTCTGCTTTACCACGCAGTTTATCGAGTTCAGCTTTCGGCTTGTCGGTAGAGGTCTGGAGAACTTCTTCCAGGGTGTCCGCCAATGACTTGAGTTCAGCGCGCAGTTGTTCTGATGTATTACTAGCCATGTGTAAGTCACTCCATACGTTAACTGATTCGAACTTTTAACATAGCGGATATTCGGGTGATCGCAAATGCGAATCGTCTGTTTCAAAAGGCAAGATCACTGAAAATCCGCTGTGGCATGAGATAAAATCTGTCAGGCTGAAAAGCGATTAATGGCCTTCCGCTTCTTTGAGTTCTGACGTCGCTTCTTCCAGTTTTTGCTGTTTCCTGAGGATTTTTTCGTGATCGCCTTTGGCCAGAGCCTCTTTCAGCTCCTGCTCACGTTCGGCAACTTTTTCACGTTTTTCATCAACACGTTTTTGGTTTTCAGCTTTCAGACCTGCATCGGTGCAATGCGCTTTATTTTCACGTAATGCTTTCTCCAGACCGTCAATGCGGTTCTGGTTGTTATGCGCACGGGCTTCGCCGATTTGTTTCTGGATTTCCTGTTGTTTGGTTACACAACTTTCCGGCTGAGGTGCGGCAAAAGCGGCTGTGGTGAACAGCAATGCAGGAACAAGCGTGAGGGCAGATAGCGTGATTTTCATCGTCAGGTTTCCTTTTGACGTTTAAGTGAGTGTGGCACTTAATTCCATTAATGATTTTTTCCTGAATGTGTAGCGTCTAAATCATATCACCGCTGAACAGGCGGTGATATGAGACAAATCCTGCGCGTTTTCTTATCCAAATTTGATGCGGTCAAGATCCCGTTTAGCCACCCAGGTTTTATCATGCGGAGGTTCGTAGTACCGGATGATGAATCCGGCTGGCAAAATGTCCTGTAATACGGTTTCGGCCATTTTGCGTTGTGAGGCGGTGTCCAGTTGCACCACCAAAGCATCATCCAGTGGCGTAATGCTTTTAATATGGATACCGTGCTGGCTCAGCCCCTGGTATACATAAAAACCATCAGGTAAGGAGATGCCCGCTCTGGCGGGGCGGATTTGCAGCG
Organism: Rahnella sp. RFA10(1/100); assembly: GCF_004195115.1. Lineage (NCBI taxonomy): Bacteria > Pseudomonadati > Pseudomonadota > Gammaproteobacteria > Enterobacterales > Yersiniaceae > Rahnella > Rahnella sp. RFA10(1/100). Next base: position 74,021 of record NZ_SEWR01000007.1, on the reverse strand, counting down.
CGCCGGCCGGTGCCGGCAGACGTGATACTGCCAGCCCGATCATAGCGGCGGCGGCCAGCAGTATGAGCAGCACAGGCCAGATAAATGAACGTTTGAGCAATCTGCGCTTCATTATGCGTTCTTGCCTTTGTTCTGTCGGTCTGCGTGTTTTTTGCGCCACAACACGACAATCGAACCGACCAGGCCACCGACCAGCAGCAGGACAGGGAGCAGCATCAGGCAGTTCATCACCTGATCTTCGTACTTCAGGAACAGCGGGGTTTTACCGAGGAAATACCCCAGCGAGGTCAGGATCAGGATCCACAACAACCCGCTGGCCCAGTTGAAAAACTGGAAACGGCTGTTGCTCAGGCCTGACAGCCCGGCAATGGTTGGCAGCAGTGTACGTACAAAGGCCAGAAAACGCCCGACTAACAAGGCGGAAAGACCGTGTTTATGGAAAAGTGCGTGCGCACGTTCATGATAATGCACAGGTAAATGGGCCAGCCAGCTTTGTACTATTCGGGTGTTGCCCAGCCATTTTCCCTGAGCGTAACTCAGCCAGCAACCGAGGCTGGCCGCACTGGTCAGCAGGAAAATGGTGAGGGGGAAATTCATGGCATCTTTGGCGATCAACACGCCCACCAGGATCAGCAGGCTGTCGCCCGGCAAAAAAGCCGCAGGCAACAAACCGTTTTCCAGAAAAATAATCATGAATAAAATCAGGTACAACGCCCAGACTAATTGCGGATTAGCCAGAGTTTTATAATCTTGCTGCCAGAGGGCATCGATAAGTGAACTGATAATTTCCATCGGTGTAGTAAAACTCCATCATTTTCAGTGGGTCAGCGAAAGACATCAGCGGAGAATTCGTCTCGACGCTGCCTGTTTTACTGATAAGGTCGCCTTTTCCCTGGCGGGCTTCTGGTCATGAGTTCTTCGGGGATTTACGCGTCCCGGCGCCTGTTTAACCGGGCCTGAACGGGTAAAAAAAGTGGTCTAACTGTAACAAAATAACAATAACTCAGACAGGTAAATATAGCGTGTTGAGACCGATCATTTAAGTCTGAAGCACATTATGGAAAAGGGTTTTACATTGACTGACACTACTCGACAGTGCCTGACAGGATTGACGGGGAGAAAGCAGAAGCTGGAAAAAGGCAGGTTGGGGGAATTAACCTGCCTTAAGGGGAATTTATTTAGTATTCAGTAGCGGCGGATCGAGATGAACAACCGGGTTTTCTGAATAAAGATAACGGTCTACGTTGAACTCGAAATCATCGCTGGTGGCGCGGAAAAGCATTTGTTTGGTATTTTCCAGATGCTGCCACATCGCCAGTTTGGCGGCGTGCGGATCACGGCGGATCAAGGCTTTCAAAATCAGATCATGTTCTTCACACCAGCTCTCAATAGACTTCTCATCGATGTGCTCATGCAGTTTGCGCCAGTACGGGTTATGCAAACGCTGGCTCCACATCTTTTCCACGATAGTCGCCAGGGCATTATTCTGCGTGGCCTGTGCCACCTGCACGTGGAATTTTAAATCCCATTCGGAATCGCGGAAGCGGTCTTCCTGGCGCGCATGCTCCTGAATCTCCATCAAACGCATGATGTCTTGCTTTGTGACCTGCGTGGCGGCGAATTCAGCGATGTTACTTTCAATCAACTGACGTGCCTGTAACAGCTCAAACGGACCGGCGGTACCAAACTCGCTGCCACAATCGGTCACCACAAGGTGGCGCTGTTGATTGGACATCACATGAATTCCCGACCCTTTACGGACTTCTACATAACCTTCAACTTCCAGCATGATAATCGCTTCACGCACGACCGTGCGGCTGACATCCATTTCATCGGAAATCAGACGTTCGGCGGGCAGCTTCTCGCCAACCGGATATAAGCCTGTTTCGATGCGTTCCTTGAGCGTGGCAGCCAGTTGTTGATAGAGGCGTCTGGTGTCTGTGGATTCCATATGAGTGCTCTTTAAAGTAGTGAAACCTGTAAGAAGTGAGTGTCGGACAGACCTGTAAATTTATTATACCAGTGCCAGTATACGTTTTACGAAAGGTTGATGCACCGTACATTGGACAGAAAGGCACCGCAGAAAGGGCAGAAAAAGCAAAGCCCGGTAAAGATACTTACCGGGCTGACAAACAAGAACTCAGGCTTTCGCGGTTTTCAGCGGAGCCGGGACAGGTTCTACAGCAGAACGGTTCTGCAAGACTGTCCAGATGATGATGGCACCAAGCAGGTCGAAGACAGCAAGGGCCGCAAACAGCGGGCTGAAACCGATGGTATCGGCCAGCGCACCGACCACCAGAGCAAACATGGTGCTTGCCATCCAGGCTGCCATCCCGGTCAGACCGTTGGCGGTAGCCACTTCGTTACGACCGAACACGTCAGAAGACAGAGTGATCAGCGCACCGGACAGTGACTGGTGAGCAAAACCACCTACACACAATAAAGCGATAGCGGCGTAAGGGCTGGTGAACAGGCCAATCATGCCAGGGCCAATCATCAGAACCGCCCCCATGGTCACGACCAGCTTACGGGAAACGATCAGGTTAACTTTGAAATACTTCTGGAATAACGGTGGCAGATAGCCGCCCAGGATACAACCGAGGTCTGCAAACAGCATCGGCATCCAGGCAAACATCGCGATTTCTTTCAGGTTAAAGCCATACACTTTGAACATAAACAGCGGGATCCAGGCATTGAACGTCCCCCAGGCAGGTTCCGCCAGGAAACGTGGCAGCGCGATGCCCCAGAACTGGCGGTTACGCAGGATCTGCCAGGCAGACATTTTCTTGCCGTTGTTGGTCTGATGCTGTGCTTCCTGACCTTCCAGAATGTAATTACGTTCCTCAGTGCTGAGTTTCTTCTGATCTTTAGGATGCTTGTAGAAGACCAGCCAGCTCAGCGCCCAGATCAGGCTCAGTGCACCGGTAATGATGAAGGCCAGCTGCCAGCTGTGCATCACGATACACCAGACGACCAGTGGCGGCGCAATCATCCCGCCGATTGATGAACCGACGTTGAAGTAACCTACGGCGATAGAACGCTCTTTGGCCGGGAACCATTCACTGCTGGCTTTCAGGCCGGCAGGGATCATCGCGGCTTCAGCCATACCGACGGCACCGCGGGCGATAGCCAGGCCACCCCAACTGCTCGCCAGCGCGGTCGCCATACAGAAGACTGCCCACATGATGGCGAACATGGCATAGCCTACTTTGGTGCCCATGACGTCGAGAACGTAACCGGCGACCGGCTGCATCAGGGTATAGCAGGCAGAATAGGCGGCGATGATGTATGAATATTGCTGTGTGGTGATGTTTAACTGGCTCATCAGCGTTGGCGCTGCGGCTGCAATGGCGTTACGTGTCAAATAACCTAATACAGTGCCGCATGTCACCAGGGCGATCATGTACCAGCGTAACCCTTTAATCTTACCCATTTAACTCTCTCCCAGTAAATAATCCGGCGATGACAACATCAGGCTGTCAGGGCGCATTTCGCACCACCTGAACAAGCGTGGGGGTTCTGGCTTCCTTAAAGTATTTTCGGGAACGTGGCCGCCAGATGATTTCACTGGGAGCTGCCCGTGTTATTACGCACTGCGTTATTGTTATCTGTGCGTAAGTGTCCGATGAACGTCCTGAACACCAGAATTACTGCTTCGCCAGGGATGACTGCACCCGGGAAGTGTTTTGCCCGGGCAACAGCGAAGGGACGTGGCAGGTAATCTCTGACGCTCTTGTCCGGGCGATGCAAAGATAACTTGTCATACAGATTTAAAATTTGAATGACATCACAAAACCACATTTATATTGTGTGGTTACGTAAGTTTTTTAACTACATACTTATTTACTTGATTTTACAATGAAAGTGGCCTTTCGCATGATCAGCTTCACACTTTTAGAACCATCAGTAACAATGACAATCTGATTATCGAAACGTAATTGGTGTAACAACTTTACGAAACGATCACATTTAAAACGCACAGTTAATGAACGACCTTATTTGTTCATTTATGAGAGATAATCCGTACGACAAATGAGCATCCGGTCGCCGGAGCCTTACGTGATGGTGCTCCGCTGTGGCACGGGCGGGGGCAGGCTGAAGGGAAAGGTGTAATTAAAGAATCACCGAACTTTTATTACATTGGGCATCAATTAACTTGTCATACAGATTTAAAGTTTGAGTGACATCACAAAATGACACTCTGATTGTGAGGATAATAAGCACCAGTACCTGATGGCGATAAAGCCATTGTTTTACAGAGAATTAGTTTGTTTTTTGGAATGAAATCAGGCGGTTTAGCGGCTTTTGTCCGTTAAAAAGTACTGGACGATAGCTTAAATTGGTGTGATAACTTCGCACCATTGAGTGATAACTCTACAGAATTGATGATGAGGAACTTAAGATGGCGCAGTTTTTAACGGAAGACTTCCTTCTCGACACTGAATTCGCACGTCGCCTGTATCATGACTACGCGAAAGATGAGCCCATTTTTGACTACCACTGCCATTTGCCGCCTGAGCTGATTGCGCAGGACTACAAATTCAAAAACCTGTATGACATTTGGCTGAAAGGCGATCACTACAAATGGCGCGCAATGCGTACCAACGGTGTGCCTGAACGTATGTGTACGGGTGATGCCAGCGACCGCGAAAAATTTGACGCCTGGGCGGCAACCGTTCCTCACACTATCGGTAACCCGCTTTATCACTGGACTCACCTTGAGCTGCGCCGTCCGTTTGGTATCACCGGTAAACTGCTTTCGCCGTCTACCGCAGGCGAAATCTGGGAACGTGGTAATGAATTGCTGGCGCAGGATGCATTTTCTGCCCGCGGCATTATGAAACAGATGAACGTGAAAATGGTCGGTACCACTGATGATCCTATCGATTCACTGGAACATCATAAAGCTGTCGCCCTGGATTCCGCTTTTGATATCAAAGTGCTGCCAAGCTGGCGCCCGGACAAAGCTTTCAACATCGAAGCGGCAACCTTTGTGGATTACATGAAGAAACTGGAAGCTGCCGCAGATGTGTCCATTACCCGTTTCAGCGATCTCCGCGATGCCCTGAAAAAACGTATGGATCACTTCGCGGCCCACGGTTGCAAAGTGTCAGACCATGCGCTGGATGTGGTGGTTTATGGTGAAGCGGATGACGCAACGCTGGATGGCATTTTGGCCCGTCGTCTGAGTGGTGAAACGCCAACTGCACAAGAAATTGCTCAGTTCAAAACCGGCGTTCTTCTGTACCTGGCGTCTGAATATCAACGTCGTGAATGGGTACAGCAATATCACATTGGCGCGCTGCGTAATAACAATACCCGTATGTTCCAGCTGATTGGCGCAGACGTCGGTTTTGACTCGATTAACGACCAGCCGCTGGCTGAACCGTTGTCTAAATTACTGGGCGCACAAGGTCTGGCCGGTGGCCTGCCAAAAACTATCCTGTATTGCCTGAACCCGCGTGATAACGAAGTGATCGGCACCATGGTCGGTAACTTCCAGGGAGAAGGGATGCCGGGCAAAATGCAGTTCGGTTCCGGCTGGTGGTTTAACGACCAGAAAGACGGTATGCAACGTCAGATGACGCAGCTTGCTAACCTGGGCTTACTCAGCCGTTTCGTTGGCATGCTGACCGACAGCCGCAGTTTCCTGTCTTATACGCGTCATGAGTACTTCCGCCGCATTCTGTGCCAGATGATCGGTCGCTGGGTGGAAGATGGCGAAGCACCGGCAGACATCGAACTGCTGGGCAGCATGGTAAAAAACATCTGCTTCGATAATGCGAAACAGTATTTCCAGATTGAACTGAATTGATCTGCAGGAACTGAGCAGTACGACGGAGCGCAGGTTCCTGCGCTCCTGAAAATAAATACTTAAATAACAAACAACTATCCCAATAGACAACGACGGCCACGGGGCAATTTTCCCGCCCTCAAAGACCGGAGTCTGAGCAAATTAAGGTGAATGTGAGATGCAAAGGTTAAATCGCCGTGACTTCCCTGGCCGTCAACATCCGGACAAAATTATTCAGTTCGGTGAAGGTAATTTCCTGCGGGCGTTTGTCGACTGGCAAATCGACCTGCTGAACGAACATACCGATCTGGATGCCGGGATCGTAGTGGTTCGTCCGATTGACACCGACTTCCCGCCTTCACTCAGCACGCAGGATGGCCTGTATACCACCATCATCAGCGGCCTGAACGAACAAGGGCAAACGGTGCGTGATACCCGAATCATCCGCTCCGTTAACCGTGAAATTAATATCTACCATCAGTTTGATGAGTATCTGGCGCTGGCCCGCGATCCGAATATCCGCTTCGTGTTCTCTAACACCACTGAAGCGGGTATCAGCTATGTGGAAAGTGACCGTCTGGACGATACGCCTCCGGCCAGCTTCCCGGCCAAACTGACCCGGTTACTGTTCGAACGTTTCACACATTTCTCCGGTGCGGCTGATAAAGGCTGGGTTCTGCTGCCCTGTGAACTGATCGACTACAACGGTGAAGCATTGCAGGAACTGGTGCTGCGTTACGCACAACAGTGGGCGTTGCCAGCGGCATTTACTCAGTGGCTGGAAAGCAGCAACACCTTCTGTTCAACGCTGGTTGACCGCATCGTCACCGGTTATCCGCGCAGTGAAGTTGACAGCCTGCAGGAAGAACTGGGCTATCAGGACAGTTTCTTCGACAGCGCCGAACACTTCTATCTGTTCGTGATCCAGGGGCCAAAAAGTCTCGCTCAGGAACTGCGTCTGGACAAACTGCCGCTGAATATCCGCCTGGTTGACGACATCAAACCGTATAAAGAACGCAAAGTGGCGATCCTTAACGGCGCGCACACCGCACTGGTGCCTGTGGCCTTCCTGTCAGGGCTGAATACCGTGGGCGAATCGATGAATGATGCGCAAATCAGCCGCTTTGTCGAACTGGCGATCTCCGAGGAAATCTCTCCGGTGCTGGATTTGCCGCAGGATGAACTGACGTCCTTTGCTCAGGCGGTACTCAGCCGTTTCCGCAACCCGTTCATCCAGCATCAGTTGCTGTCGATTGCCCTGAACGGTATGACCAAATACCGCACCCGCATTCTGCCGCAACTGCTGGCGAGCCAGGAAAAGAATCAGCTCCTGCCGCCGCGCCTGACGTTTGCGCTGGCAGCATTGCTGGCGTTTTATCGTGGCGAACGTAACGGTGAAATTTATCCGCTGCAGGACGATGCACACTGGCTGAGCCGCTTCTCCGAACTTTGGGGCAACGTGCGCAACGGCAGCCTGCCGCTGGCCGGGCTGGTCGAGACCGTGCTGGCGGATGAAGAACACTGGGGACGTGATCTGAATACCGTGCCGGGTCTGACGGCAAAAGTGACCGAACAATTGCAGTCAATTGAAGACCGTGGCATGCGCGATGCGTTGGCGGCTTACAGCTAAGAGAGCAACTATGCAAAGTATCATTCAAATCCATACCGCTGATAACGTCGCCGTTGCTTTGCGCGATATCGACGCGGGTGAGCAGGTCGAAGCAGGCGGTTACACCGTGGTGTTGCCTCAGCCTGTTGCACGTGGTCATAAGTTTGCTCTGCGCCCGATTGCGGCGGGGGAAAACATCGTGAAATACGGTCTGCCGATCGGGCATGCGCTGACGGCGATTGAACCAGGTGTGCATATCCATTCGCAAAACGGCAAAACTAACCTGAGCGATCTGGACGAATATCAGTATCAGCCGGACTTCGCCAGCCTGCCGGAACAAATGGCGGATCGCGATGTGCAGATCTTTCGCCGCAAAAACGGACAGGTGGGGATCCGTAACGAACTGTGGCTGATCCCGACCGTCGGTTGCGTCAACGGTATCGCGCGTCAGATCCAGTCACGTTTCCTTAAAGAGACCAATGATGCGGAAGGCACCGATGGTGTTTACCTGTTCACGCATCCGTTTGGTTGTTCGCAACTGGGCGATGACCATGTGAACACCCGTACGATGCTGCAAAACATGGTACGCCATCCGAACGCCGGTGCGGTGCTGGTGATCGGCCTCGGTTGTGAAAACAATCAGGTGGACGTATTCCGTGAAACGCTGGGCGAAGTCGATGAAGAGCGCGTGCGTTTCATGACGCTGCAAAAATTTGACGACGAAGTGGAAGCGGGTCTGGAACGTCTGCGCGAACTGTATGCCGTAATGCGTGACGACAAACGTGTGCCCGGTAAACTCAGCGAACTGAAATTCGGGCTGGAATGTGGCGGCTCTGACGGCTTGTCGGGTATCACGGCTAACCCGCTGCTGGGACGTTTCTCTGATTATGTGATCGCCAACGGTGGTACTTCCGTGCTGACAGAAGTGCCTGAAATGTTTGGCGCAGAACGGATCCTGATGAGCCGTTGCCGCGATGAAAGTACGTTTGAGAAAACCGTTCACATGGTGAACGATTTCAAACAATACTTCATCGAACATAATCAGCCGATTTATGAGAACCCGTCTCCGGGTAACAAAGCCGGGGGTATCACCACGCTGGAAGAAAAATCGCTGGGTTGTACCCAAAAAGCGGGCCAAAGCCCGGTGGTGGACGTACTCAAATACGGCGAACGCCTGACTATGCCTGGGCTGAATCTGCTAAGTGCGCCAGGCAACGACGCCGTTGCCACCAGTGCGCTGGCCGGTGCAGGCTGTCATATGGTGCTGTTCAGTACCGGACGCGGCACGCCTTACGGCGGCTTTGTGCCGACAGTGAAACTGGCCACCAACAGTGAACTGGCAGCAAAAAAACCGCACTGGATCGATTTTGATGCCGGACGCCTGATCCACGATGTCAGTATGGATCAGTTGCTGGGTGAATTTGTGGATCTGATCGTTGCGATCGCTGATGGCCGCAAAGCCAAAAACGAACTTAATGATTTCCGCGAATTAGCCATCTTTAAAAGCGGTGTCACATTGTAACAGTTCAGTTTTCTCGTTAGAATGAAACGGCGTTTCAATTATGAAGCGCCGTTTGCTTTTGCAGCGTAAGCATTTCACGTATGAGACGCCTGACAAATGACGTATTACTGGTTTGCCCAGTCAGTGGGTGTTGTGGCCTTTATGGTTGGCATCACAATGTTTTTCAACCGCAGCGACCGCCGCTTTAAACAACAACTTTCTGCCTACAGCGCGATTATTGGCGTGCATTTTCTGATGATGGGGGCTGCCCCTGCAGGCATGAGCGCCTTACTCAATTCCCTGCGCACACTGATTTCCCTGCGTACCCGTAATCAGTGGATTATGGTGATTTTCATCGTTCTGACGCTGGTGCTCGGGCTAAGCCGTGCCCACCACTGGGTGGAACTCTTGCCCGTCGGCGCGACCGTGGTCAGTACCTGGGCACTGTTCCGCACCAGCGGACTGACAACCCGCTGCATTATGTGGTGCTCTACGTGTTGCTGGGTAGCGCATAACATCTGGCTTGGCTCGATTGGTGGCTCACTGATTGAAGGCAGTTTTCTGTTGATGAACGGATTTAACATCATCCGTTTCCGTCGCCTGCAACTGCGTGGTATCGACCCGTTTGAGGTCGAGAAGAAGATTGTTGAGAAGATGGATAAGCAGGGATAATCCCTGCTTTTTTATCCTTTATTTGTTTATCCTCTTTATTTTGAATCTGCTCACAGATTGCAATAATAATTCTCTTTTTCTCCCTGTATTGATTCTTCCGGCCTGTTTGCCTCGTTGACAACTTCCGGACGCAGGAGTAGTTTCCTTTTTCGTGGGAGCGGTCCCACGGAAAAGGAAGAATCATGGACGCTATTAAGGGATTACTGAAAGACATATATGCCGGGAAACTGTCACCGGTATTTTTAGATGATCTGTTTACACGTATTGACGTTGCCAGAAATGAAATGGCCTATACCGCAAAACAGGGATGGGATGAAAAAGATGTGGTATTGATCACCTACGCAGATCAGTTCACAAACAAACAAGAAAAAACACTCTCCGTATTTGATTATTTTTATCAGCGTCATCTGGCGGATGTTTTTAATATTGTGCATCTTCTGCCATTTTATCCTTATTCGTCGGATGATGGTTTCTCCGTAATTGATTATCAGCAAGTCAGTCCGGTGGCGGGGGACTGGGAAGATGTTCGCAAGCTTGGATTATCTTCACGGCTGATGTTTGATTATGTGTGCAATCATATTTCCGCCAGCAGTGAATGGTTTAGACAATTTCTGGCGGGTAATTCGAAATACGAAAACTATTTTATTAGCCTGAACGGGGATAGTGATTTATCTGGCGTGACCCGCCCCCGACAGTCGCCGCTGTTAACCGCGTTCCGTTGTGAAAATGGCGAAACCCGCCATGTCTGGACCACCTTCAGCGCGGATCAGATCGACCTGAATTTTGCGCATCCTGACGTGTTGCGCGATATGCTGGACGTGTTGCTGAAATACCTCGCAGAAGGCGCTGAGTATGTGCGTCTCGATGCGGTCGGCTACATGTGGAAAGAACCCGGCACCTCCTGTATTCATCTGCACAAAACGCACTTACTGGTGAAGTTATTCCGCGCTGTGGTGGATTATGTTTCCCCCGGCACCGTGATTATTACCGAAACTAACGTGCCGCATCAGGACAACATCAGTTACTTCGGTAACGGGTATGATGAAGCGCAGATGGTCTATCAGTTCCCGCTGCCACCACTGGTTCTGCATGCCATACACTGTGAAAATGGCGAAACGCTGAAACGCTGGGCCGCCGGTCTGGATGCCTGTACTCCCGCCACTACCTTCTTTAATTTTCTTGCTTCACATGATGGCATTGGCCTCAATCCGTTGCGGGGATTACTGCCGGAACCGGAAATCCTCAGGCTGGTGGAGGCGCTGCAACAGGAAGGCGCACGGGTGTCGTATAAAAATAATCCGGATGGCAGCACCAGTCCGTATGAAATCAACGTCACCTATATGGATGCGCTGAACCGGCAGGCGGACGGTGATGATATCCGTTTGCAGCGCTTCATGCTGGCGCACGCCATTTTGCTGGCGTTCCCCGGTGTTCCTGCGGTGTATATTCAAAGTATTCTCGGTTCACGTAACGATATTCAGGGCACAGAAATCGCCGGGCATAACCGGGCAATTAACCGGCAAAAATATGATGTCACGGAAATTGAAAAGATATTGTCGAAACCTGATTCATTACGTGCACGGGTATTTTGCGAACTGAAAAAATTAATCGCCTGCCGGACTGAACAAACGGCATTTCATCCTTGCGCGCCGATGCGTGTCATTGAATGCCATGAAAGTGTGTTTGCTTTTACCCGGGGGCAGGGTAAGGAAGAAATAGTTTGCCTGTTCAACCTTTCCGCAACACCTGTTCAGATAAATTTCCCTTCGGGGAGTTATCAGGTTTTACCTGGCCATCTCTCTTTGGAATGCCACGGAGAAATAACATTAAAGGCTTACCAATATATCTGGTTGTGTCATTAAAGAAGTCGTTATTTAAATGCTTAATAGCCTAAGGGTTTGATATTCCACAGGCCAGTGATTTCGGCTGGCTATAAATTAGAAAAGGAAATCTTCATGAATATAAAAATGAAAAGAAAATATATCCTTATAGCCCCGTTAGTCTTATCCGTATTATGTTTATCGGCCTGTGAGGATGTTAAAGAGCAACAAGTTACCATTGAGTTTATGCATTCTTCGGTCGAGCAGGAACGTCAGGTGGTGATTAATCAGCTGATCGCGCAATTTGAACAGGAAAATCCGCAGATCACCATTAAACCGGTGCCGGTAGAAGAAGACGCCTACAACACCAAAGTGATTACGCTGGCCCGTACCGGCGCACTGCCGGCCGTTATCGAAGTCAGTCACGATTACGCCAAAGTGATGGATCAGGAACAACTGATTGACCGTGATGCCATCAGGCAGGTGATCGACGGCATCGGTGCAGACCAGTTTTATCCCGGCGTATTACGCATCGTGCGCACGGAAGAGGGCCAGCACTATACCGGCGTTCCGATCCACGGCTGGATACAGGGGATCTGGTACAACAAATCACAACTGTCCGAGGCCGGATTTTCCGCGCCGCAAAACTGGCAGGATATCACCCGCATTGCCACGGCATTTAATCAGCCCGCCCGGAAAAAATACGGCATCGCGTTACCGACTGCTGAAAGTGTCCTGACCGAACAGGCTTTCTCGCAGTTTGCGCTTTCCAATAATGCCAACGTCTTTGATGCTCAGGGGCAAATCACGGTGAATACGCCGGAAATGCAACAGGCGCTGGCCTATTACCGTCAGCTCTCCACCTTCTCCATGCCCGGCTCCAATGATGTCATGGAAATCAAAGATGCCTTTATGAACGGCACGGTGCCAATGGCAATTTACTCCACTTATATTCTTCCGGCGGTATACAGCGAAGGCAAAGCTGACGATCTCGGGTTTGCCGTGCCGACCGAAAAATCCAAAGCTGTTTACGGCACCATCACCTCACTGACCATTTCTAACGGGCTGGATACGCCTGAGCGTGAAGCTGCCAAACAGTGGGTGAGCTTCCTCGAAAAACCGGATAACGCCACGGCGTGGGTGCTGATGTCGCCGGGTGCCGCGTTACCGGTGACCAAAGGCGTGACCGGTAACGCCACCTGGCAAAACAACCCGGTGATTAAGGCATTTGGCACGCTGCCACAAATGCTGGTGAACGAGTTTGCTAACGTGCAGGTCTTCGGTTCCGTTGGGGAGAAAAACTTCGCGGCAATGGGCGATATCACAGGCTCCGCAGTACTCAGCGAAATGCTCAATAGCGTGACCGTCGGGAAGAAGGATCCGCAGCAGTCGCTGGCGGAAGGGCAAAAGCGTATCGAAACACTGATGCAAAAACGCTAAACGCAGGAGCCTGAACTCTCAGGGAAGTTGATGAAATTACGTAAATTTAACCATTCTGACGGTCGGTTTGCGCTGCTCCTGCTCGCCCCCAGCATCCTTTTGCTGGGGCTGCTGGTGGCGTATCCGATGCTGTCGAATATTCAGATCAGTTTTCTGCAAATCCCGCTGAATCCGCGTCTCGATAACCGGTTTGTCGGGCTGGATAACTACCTCAGCATTCTCAGTGACCCGGGATTTTATCATTCGCTGTGGGTGACATTCTGGTACACCGCGCTGGTCGTCGCGGGCAGCACCGGGCTGGGGCTGGGCGTCGCATTGTTTTTTAACCGTCAGTTCCGCTTTCGCAAAACGGCGCGTTCGCTGGTGATATTGTCCTACGTCACGCCTTCCATTTCGCTGGTATTCGCCTGGAAATACATGTTCAACAATGGCTACGGCATTGTGAATGTGATCGGGGCTGACATGTTGCACCTGTTCAGAGATGCCCCGCTGTGGTTCGACAACCCGGTCAGTAGTTTTATTCTGGTGGTGTTGTTCGCCATCTGGCGCTACTTCCCCTATGCCTTTATCTCATTTCTGGCGATTTTGCAGACCGTCGATAAATCCTTGTACGAAGCCGCAGGTATGGACGGTGCCAATGCCTGGCAGAAATTCCGCATCGTCACGCTGCCCGCCATCATGCCGGTACTGGCAACGGTGGTCACGCTGCGCGCGATCTGGATGTTCTACATGTTTGCTGACGTCTATCTGCTGACCAACAAAGTCAATATTCTGGGTGTGTATCTCTATAAAACCGCCTTTGCTTTTAATGATTTAGGCAAAGCCGCTGCCATATCCATGGTGCTGTTTGCCCTGATCTTTATCGTGATTCTTCTTGCCAGAAAACGGGTGAATATCAATGGCAGCAACTAACCGCAAGATCCTGCGCAAAGCGGGCTTTTATGTCAGCCTGCTGATTTTTCTGGGTGTGATGTTATTTCCGTTTTTCATCATGCTGATGACCTCGTTCAAAAGCAGCAAAGAGGCGATTTCCCGCCATCCGACGCTGTTCCCGCAGGCGTGGGATTTCCACCATTACGTGGATATTTTCAACCCGCAAATTTTCCCGTTCCTCAGTTATTTTAAAAACAGCCTGACCGTGTCGGTGCTGGCCTCTGTGATCGCCGTGTTTTTCGGCATCCTTGGCGCTTATGCGTTGTCGCGGCTGCGTTTTAAAGGGCGCGTCACCATCAATGCCAGCTTTTATACCGTCTACATGTTTTCCGGCATTTTGCTGGTGGTACCGCTGTTTAAAATCATATCGGCACTGGGACTCTACGACACCACGACTGCACTGGTGATCACCATGGTGGTCCAGACGTTACCGACTGCGGTGTTTATGCTGAAAAGTTACTTCGACACCATTCCTCACGATATTGAAGAAGCGGCAATGATGGACGGCCTCAACCGGCTGCAAATCATTTTCTACATCACCGTGCCGCTGGCAATCTCCGGCATCATTTCGGTATTTGTGTACTGCTTTATGGTGGCGTGGAATGACTATCTCTTTGCCTCGATTTTCCTCTCCAGTTCCGCCAATTTCACCCTGCCTGTTGGACTGAACACGCTGTTCAGTACACCGGATTATGTCTGGGGAAGAATGATGGCCGCCTCGCTGGTGACCGCGCTGCCGGTGGTGCTGATGTATGCACTGTCTGAGCGCTTTATCAAAGGCAATCTTACCGACGGCGGCGTAAAAGGCTGACGTAACCCCTTAAATTGACTGATGAAAGATGAAGGAATATCCGATGAAAAAACTGGTCGCAACCCAGCCGCGCGTGGCTGAACTGATGGATTATGCGGACCGCCCGGTCGCGGCACATGAAGTCAAAATTCGCGTGAAATTTGGCGCACCGAAACACGGCACCGAAGTGGTAGATTTTCGCGGCGTCAGCCCGTTTATCGACGAAGAATTTTCTGCTGAATGGGGCATGTTTGTGCCGCGTCCGGCAGATGCGCCGCGGGGTATTGTGTTCGGCGAATTCCAGCTCGGCAACATGGTGGTGGGCACCGTCTGCGAAAGGGGCGACGAGGTGACGGATTACGCGTTGGGTGATGATGTCTGTACCTACGGACCGCTGAGCGAAACGGTGATCGTCAACGCCGTGAACAATTACAAATTACGCAAAATGCCCGCCGGTGCCTCATGGAAAAACGCTGTCTGTTATGACCCGGCACAGTTTGCCATGAGCGGTGTGCGCGACGGCAATGTCCGCGTAGGGGATTTCGTGGTGATTGTCGGGCTGGGTGCCATCGGGCAAATTGCGGTGCAACTGGCGAAAAAGGCCGGTGCGAGCATCGTGATTGGCGTCGATCCGCTGGAAAAACGCGGGGAGATTGCGCTGAAAAACGGCGCGGATGCAGTGTTTAATCCGATCGGCACTGACATCGGACTGGAGATTAAAAAGCTCACCGGCAAGCTGGGTGCTGACGTCATTATCGAAACCAGCGGCAACGCCCAGGCCCTGCAGGCGGCGCTGCGCGGCATCGCTTACGGCGGCACTATATCTTATGTCGCCTTTGCCAAACCTTTCGCCGAAGGCTTTAACCTCGGGCGGGAAGCCCACTTCAACAACGCCAAAATCATCTTTTCCCGCGCATGCAGCGAACCCAATCCTGACTATCCCCGCTGGAGCCGTAAACGCATCGAAGACGCCTGCTGGGAACTGCTGATGAACGGCTACCTGAACTGCGATGATCTGATCGACCCGGTGGTCACGTTCAGCAACAGCGCGGAAAGCTACATGAAATACGTCGATCAACATCCTGATCAGAGCATCAAACTCGGCATCACTTTCTAAAAGGACTTAGACATGAAAATCGGTACACAAAATCAGGCGTTCTTCCCGGAAAATATTCTGGAGAAATTCAAATTTATCAAGGCAATGGGTTTCGACGGCTTTGAGATCGACGGTAAATTGCTGGTGAACCATCTTGACGACGTGAAAGCCGCCATTGCTGAAACCGGCCTGCCGGTGATCACTGCCTGCGGCGGCTATGAGGGTTGGATCGGCGATTTCATTGAAGAGCGTCGTCTGAACGGGGTGCAGCAAATCACGGCGATTCTGGAAGCGCTTTCGCAGGCCGGCGGTAAAGGGATCATCGTGCCCGCCGCCTGGGGCATGTTTACCTATCGCCTGCCGCCGATGACCTCGCCGCGCAGTCAGGCGGGCGACCGTCTGGCGGTCAGCGCATCCCTGCGGGAGCTGGAAAATGTGGCCAGACGCACCGGCACAACGGTGTATCTGGAGCCGCTGAACCGCTATCAGGATCACATGATAAACACGCTGGCGGAGGCACGCCGTTATATCGAAGAAGGCGCGCTTGAGCACGTCAAAATCATCGGCGACTTTTACCATATGAACATTGAGGAGGACTGCCTCAGCGCTGCATTCCATCAGCAACGTGATCTGCTCGGCCACGTCCACATTGCTGACAATCACCGTTACCAGTCTGGCAGCGGCAGTATTGATTTTGGTCGCGCATTTCAGCAACTGAAAGAAGATGGTTACGACGGCTATATCGTCTACGAATGCCGTGTGCGGGCAGAAAATCCGGCACAGGCTTATCAGGATTCACTGACCTATCTTCGCAATTTACTCTGACGGACAGGCCGCAAAATGGAATTTATAACGAGTACGGCAGGAACGCTGAAAGTGGCGCTGGTCGGTGCCGGTCAGGTGGCGGAAAAGGTCCATGCGGCCTGTTACCGCCAGCTTCCGGGGCTTGAGCTGGTGGCTGTCGTGGACTGCGATAGGGCGCGCGCCCAGGCATTTGCAGAGCGTAACGGTATCGCCCGCGCCTGTACCTCGCTGGAAGAAATGCTGGAGGCTGAACATCCCGATATCGTCAGCATTTGTACGCCCAACCTTTTCCATCATCAGCAGGTGATCACGGCATTGCGGCACGGCTGTCATGTGTTCTGTGAAAAACCACCGGCTATGAGCGCCGCACAGGCGCTGGAAATGTGGCAGGCAGCAGAACAGGCCGGACGGTTACTGGCCTATGATTTTCACCACCGTTTCGCCGAAGATGCACGCATTTTACGCGCAAAAGTCACAGCCGGTGAACTGGGTGAGGTCTATGTCACCACCGCACGGGCACTACGCCGCTGCGGTGTGCCCGGCTGGGGAAATTTTACGGATAAAACGCAGTCCGGCGGCGGACCGCTGATCGACATCGGCATTCATATGCTGGATGCCGCCCTCTACGTGCTCGGTTTTCCGGCGGTACGCAAGGTGACCGCACAGATGTTTCAGAAAATCGGCAACCGTAAAAGTGAAGGGCAGTTCGGACGCTGGGATCCGCAGAAATACAGCGTGGAAGATTCGGTATTTGCCGCTATTGAGTTTTGCAACGGCGGGTTGCTGCGTCTGGAAACTTCGTTTGCGCTGAACATACAGCCACAGTCGGTCATGAACGTTGAGTTTTGCGGTGATAAAGCCGGTGCCACGCTGTTTCCTGTACAGGTATATACCGATGAAAAGGGCGAACTGGTGAGGTTATTCCACCGGGACGTTGCTGACGATCAACGCCATGCACGCAGCGTTCAGGCATTTGTCGGGGCAGTGCGCGGAGACAGGGCAGATGTTGCAAATGCTGAACAGGGATACCGGGTCCAGCAACTGGTGGCGGCAATCTATGCGTCGGCAGAGTCGGGAGAGAGTGTGTATTTATGATCCAGCCTCAGATCCTGCCCGAAGCACCGTTTTCACCCCATCGCCTGAATAAGTACGCGAGCCTGCATGCCTGTGGCAATGGCCGGATTGGCATCCGTGGCTGTCACGAGGAAGCCTATACCGACCAGCAGCGGGGCATGTTTGTCGCGGGTTTTTATCACCGCGCGAATGCGACGGAAGTCACCGAACTGGTCAATCTGCCGGATATTACCGGCATGCGTATTGAGCTGAACGGCGAAAGTTTATCGTTGCTTTCCGGCACCCTGATTGCCTGTCAGCGCGAACTGCGCACCATGAACGGCGAGCTTTACCGCGAACTGGTGTGGCAGTCGCCCGCCGGGCAGCGGTTCAAAATCGAAACCCGTCGTTTTGTGGCGCTTTCTCCGCTGATGCTGGTGGCGAGCCGTTTAACGGTCACCGCACTGGATACTGACGCGCATCTGTGCGTCAGTACCGGCATGGATGCCACGCAGACCAACAGCGGCAGACAGCATCTGAACGAGCGCTCAGTGCGGGTTTTCGATCAAAACGTTTTACAGGGTTGGTATGAGACCACAGACGGCCAGCAGCAGGCGGTCATCACCAGCCAGTGCCTGTTTCCCGCCCGCGCCAGCAGCAGTTTTTCGGCGAAAAACCGTCAGTTATTACAACATATCGGCCTGCCGTTATCTGCCGGTGAAGCGGTCACGCTGGAGAAATTCAGCTGGATTGCCACATCGCTCGATGCGGACTTCCTGCCTGAAAACACCTTCGCTGCACGCTGCCTGGAAGCCTTAACGGTGCATGCACAGCAAGGTTACGGACAACTGCTGATGGAAAATACCCGTCACTGGCAGCATTACTGGCAGGCATCGCGGGTCTGCGTGGCGTCAGATCATCCACAGGATCAGCGTGCACTGGATTTTGCGCTTTATCACCTGAAGCTGATGATCCCGGCGCATGATGCGCGTGCCAGTGTGGCGGCGAAAGGACTGACCGGCGAAGGCTATAAAGGGCATGTATTCTGGGATACCGAAATATTTATCCTGCCTTTTGCGCTGCTGAACGCGCCCGGACAGGCGCGAAAACTGCTGGAATACCGCTATCGGAATCTGGTGCAGGCGCAGGAGAAAGCCAGGTGTAACGGCTATCAGGGAGCGCTGTTCCCGTGGGAAAGTGCGTTCAGCGGGAAAGAGGAAACGCCGGAATTCGCGGCGATCAATATCCGCACCGGTCAGCGGCAACGGGTGGCATCAGCGTTAGCTGAGCATCATCTGGTGGCGGATATCGCCTATGCCACGGTGGGCTATTTTCAGGCCACGCGCGACGCTGAATTTATGCAACAAATGGGGCTGGCGTTGCTGAAAGAGACAGCCCTGTTCTGGATGAGCCGCACTGAACGGCGTGGGGACCGGTGGGTAATTCTCAACGTCATCGGGCCGGATGAATATACTGAACATATTGATAATAATGCGTTTACCAATTATATGGCGCAGTACAACGTCCGGGAAGCCTGCCGGTATTTGCAGGCATTTAATCACCAGGATGCTGCATTTTTCACACAGGCGGAAGATTTCCTGACGCACCTGTACCTGCCGCAGCCCGATGCGCAGGGCGTGATCGCGCAGGATGATTCCTTTCTCAGCAAACCTCAGTGCGACCTGACTCCCTATAAATCCCGGCAGGGTACACAGGCCATTTTGCTGGACTATTCCCGTGCAGAAATCAACGAGATGCAGATCCTCAAACAGGCCGATGTGGTCATGCTCATGCAACTGCTGCCCGCGCAGTTCACGCCACAATGCCAGGCTGCCAATCTCCGTTTTTATGAACCGCGTACGATTCATGATTCTTCGCTGAGCAAATCGGTGCATGCGATTGTTGCCGCCCGGACCGGGCAAACAGCGCTGGCATTGCAGTTTTACCGCGAGGCGTGCCGCATCGATCTGGGCGAGGAACCTCATTCTTCGGATGACGGCATTCATGCGGCAGCCGCTGCGGCTATCTGGACAGGGGCACTGATGGGGTTTGCGGGGCTGGATTATCAGTCGGGTGAACTGCATTTTTGGCCCTCACTGCCGCAGGGCTGGACGCGGTTGCAGTTCCCCCTGAACTGGCGCGGAACGCGCCTGATGGTCACCCTCGAACCACAGCAACTTACTCTCAGCAAAACGGATGCCCGGCCGCTAAAGGTCTGGATCAACGGCATCTCTCATATGTTTACGGAAAGCCTCGTTCTGGAAGGATCTCATGATGAAAACTAAACCCCTGCTGCCGCGTGCCGTCATTTTTGACCTCGACGGTGTGGTGGTGGATACCGCCCATCTGCACTTTATGGCCTGGCAACGGCTGGCGCAGCGCATCGGGATCCACATTGATACTGGGTTTAATGAGCAGCTCAAAGGCGTCAGTCGTCAGGGATCACTGCTGAGGATCCTCGCCTCGGGCGGAAAAACCGGGAGTTTTACGCAGGCCGAATGTGACGCAATGGCTGCTGAGAAAAATGCTGATTATGTCGGCTTACTTGCCGGACTGACCACGACGGATATTTTGCCGGGGATGGGGGAATTGCTGCATACGCTGCACGAGCAGGGTGTGCTTACCGGTCTGGCTTCCGTTTCACAAAATGCCCCGCGGGTGCTGAGGGCGCTGGGACTGGAGCAGGCTTTCGATTATGTCGCGGACACCCGCCGTATCACGCATTCCAAACCCCATCCGGAAATTTTTCTCAACGTTTGCGAGGCGCTGAATATCTCGCCGCAACATGCCGTTGGGATTGAGGATGCGCAGGCGGGCATTGATGCCCTGCGTGCCGGCGGTATTTTCGCCATAGGCATTGGTGCGACGCTGGAAGGGGCAAATTACCGTCTGGCTTCTACTGAGGGGCTGTCTTGGGCAGTTATCCGGCAGCAATGGTTGCGTCATCACGCTGACATTTAAGGGAAAATTATGGCTCAGATTACACTGCAACACATTCAGAAAATTTACGACAAGCAGGTTCACGTGGTGAAGGATTTTAATCTGGAGATCGCGGATAAAGAATTTATCGTGTTTGTCGGCCCCTCCGGCTGCGGAAAATCCACGACCCTGCGCATGATCGCGGGGCTGGAGGAAATATCTTCCGGCGATCTGCTGATCGACGGCGTGCGGATGAACGACGTCGCACCGAAAGATCGCGAGATCGCCATGGTATTTCAGAACTATGCGCTGTATCCGCATATGTCGGTGTACGACAACATGGCGTTTGGCCTGAAGCTGAGAAAAATTGCGCCGGAGGAAATCAGCCAGCGGGTGAAATATGCGGCGCAGATCCTCGGGCTGAATGAGTACCTGGCGCGACGTCCGGGGGCATTATCCGGCGGCCAGCGTCAGCGGGTTGCGCTCGGGCGTGCCATTGTGCGGGATGCCAAAGTCTTTTTAATGGACGAACCGCTGTCGAATCTTGATGCCAAGCTGCGGGTACAGATGCGTGCTGAAATCAGCAAGCTGCATCATAAACTCAATACGACAATGATTTATGTCACTCATGATCAGACCGAAGCCATGACCATGGCAACGCGGATTGTGGTCATGAAAGACGGCGTTATCCAGCAGGTTGGCGCGCCTAAGACGGTCTATAACCATCCGCAAAATATGTTTGTGGCCGGTTTTATTGGTTCTCCGGCGATGAACTTTATCCGCGGCGCGCTGGATGGTGACTTTTTCGTAACGGAAAGCCTGCGTATTCCGGTGTCTGAAGACAAACTGGCGATACTGAATACGCAGGGTTATCAGCGTAAACCGCTGGTACTCGGTATCCGACCTGAGGATATTGCCGGTGCGGAGCAGCAGAGTGCACATTTTGATGCGCGAATTACAGTGGCTGAACTGACCGGTGCAGAATTTATGTTGTATTGCTCGGTTGGCGGTCATGAGTTTGTTTGCCGTTCAAACGCGAATACCGATTATCAGGCCGGGCAATTATTACCCCTGCGCTTTGATATAAATAAATGTCATTTCTTTGATGGTGAAACAGAGCAAGTGATTACCGCAGATTAATAATCCATTTCACTAACATGTATAAATAATACGAATTTTAAAAGAGGTTAGCTGTTTTTTAATATCCATCCGTCCCTACTGTAAAAGGAATTATTATAATGAAAATAAAAGTGGCTGCCGCATTATTATGCGGCGCGGTCTGCTCGTCGGCTTTTTCCGCTGAGAGCGAAAGCGTGAATAAAAATGAAGATTATAACTCACCGGAAATGCTGACACCGGTACCGATCGGCAACGCAGCGTTACCTGCCGAACCCTGGCAGGTGCAGATCGGTGCCATGCAGGAAACTGAGAACACAGAAGGTCAGGGCGATAAAGACGGCGCTTATGAACCCACGGTATTTGTTAACTTCAGCAAAGGAAAGTGGAACTTATACGGCGCGTTTTATCAGGAAGATCATAATGTTGATTATTCCCAAAACACACGCAGCGACTGGTTTAATCAGGTTGAATTCGATGCGCATTATCAGTTTGCCGATAATGCAGATTATGCACTGGGGCTGATGCTCGGTTTCAGGAACTACCAGTGGCAATATAATGAAGATAAGAAGAAAGAGGGCAGTTCTTATAATACCCAGCGTTATACCATTCAGCCAGACTGGTCGGTTTCACTCAGTCCTGCGTTGAAATATAACGGCTGGATGGCGTTGTATAATTATTATAATAGTATGGATGATAACGGCTATCTGAATAAAGAGCTTGAAGGTGAGACGGGTTTGAAATACAGCTTCACCGACGATATCGCAATGCAGGTCAGTTATTATTTAGATCGCGGATGGAATACCGGTGACAGCCAGCGTGGCGAATTCGCCAAACAGGAGGCGCGTATCTATTTGCCGGTGAGTGTCGATCTGTTCTCCGGCGGGAAAACCGTGCTTACACCTTATGCCCGCCGGACGCTGGATACCTATTATTACAATGATGACCGCGCAGAGCGTGAGGGCGAAACTGATACGCGATTCGGGCTGTTAATCAATCAGCCTTTACCTAACGGTTTTGCCATCTCACTGGAATATGCCTACGAATTGCAGCTGCACGATAATACCGATGCCAGCGCCAATGCGAAGACCAAATTCCATTATACCGGTGTCGGTGTGACCTATTCTTTCTGATGCCTCTCATCCCCAACCGGAAGCCGTTTTTCCGGTTGGGGTTTTTATTTTCTGGCCGCGAGCGGTATGGCGGAATGATTCACCACCAATTGGGTCGGCACCAGCGTGCGGGAGTGAGTGCCGGGGCGGTCAAAAATTTTATCGAATAATAAACCGCAACCCTGACAGCCTAACTCGCGGATAGGAATTTCAATGCCAGTAAGCCCCGGAGAAAGGAGGGGGGAAATATTGTCACTGCTGTAACCGGTGATGGAAATTTCGTCGGGGATGATCTTTTTCTGTTCATGGGCCGCACGGTAAATGCTCATGACTTTCACGGCATCGGTGGCGAAAACGGCTGTCGGCGGACGGGCACATTGCAATAATGTTGTCGCCGCCAGATAGGCACTTTCTGTGGTATAACCGCCGTCAATCATCAGGTCGGGTTGCACGGGCAGACCGGCATCCTGCATGGCGCGCTTATATCCCGCAAGACGATCAATGGATACGTGGTAATCCAGCGGCGCGTGCAGGCAGGCAATATCCTGGTGACCGAGCGAAATAAGATGTTCTGTCAGCCGGTAGCTGTCCTGAAAATTATCGGTATCGACGGAGAAAACGTGCTGATACGTTCCTTCAATATTGCCAATCACCATCACCGGCACCTGACAATTATCCAGTTGCTCCAGGATATATTCATCGGCAGGCGAACTGAGCATTATCACGCCTTTCACCATTTTTTCAGTTATTTTCGCGACACACTTTTGCAAATCTTCTTCGCTATTTTTGGATGTTTGCAAAATAACATCAAAACCCTCTTCTTCAGCTCTCAGGGCAATGGATTGCAATATTTCGGAGAAGAAAGGGTTACCGGCGGTGGTTTTGGTCGAACGGGTGGAAATCACCAGAATCGCATCAAAACCTTTGGACGTCAGCGCCCGCGCAAGTTTACTTGGCTGATAATTCAGTGTGCGGATGGCATCCAGCACGCGCTCCCGGGCATCTGGCGAAATATTGGTCTGGTTGGTGATAACTCTGGAAACGGTAGACTTGGACACTTTTGCCAGACGGGCAATATCATAAATAGTGACTGCCACAATATATGCACCTCAAATATCCGTATTAAGGACGGGATAGGGATAATACGGGGCAGGTCTGAGGTTGTCCATTTTCCCCAGACCCGATGTGGCGGTTTGTTACTCGTCTAATTTCAGCGGCGGCAACTGCGCAAAAATACTCAGCAGGCCTTCGCCCCAGCCTTTGCGGATCATGTCGAAATACGGATGTGTTTCGGTGATCCGGTGCTGTTGCGCAGCGTTGAAACTGTCTGTCGGATAGGTCATCACATCCAGTGGCAGGCCGACGGAAAGATTGCTGCGTAATGTGGAATCCATCGAAATCAGCGCACATTGCATGGCCTGATCCAGCGCGGTGTCGTAACTCAGTACGCGATCGATAATCGGTTTGCCGTACTTACTTTCACCAATCTGGAAATACGGCGTGTCGTGCGTGGCTTCGATGAAATTCCCCTGCGGATAAATGTGGAACAGCCGCTGGCCCTCCCCCTTAATCTGGCCACCGAGCAACAGGTTGCAGCTGAAATCCGTGTTGCCGCCCTGGTTTGCGCCGCTGTCACGCGCAATCACTTCACGCACCGTTTCACCCAGCAGGCTGGCGGCATCGTAGAGCGATTTCACGTTCAGCAGGTTTTCCCGCTCATCATCTACACAGCGGCGATGCAGCAGACTGATAATACTCTGTGTGGTCGCCAGATTTCCGGCGCTCTGAATCACCAGCACGCGTTCATCGCTTTGATGAAAAACATGCAGCTTACGGAAGGTGGAAATATGGTCCACTCCGGCATTGGTGCGTGAATCTGAAACAAACACCAGGCCAGAGGACAAGCGCATGGCCACACAGTAAGTCATAAAAATGTTTCCTCAGGGATTCAGGGTCATTGCGGAACGTCAAGCATAGCAACGGCCGCGACAGTACGCATATCTTCGCTTCCTCCGCCCAACCGGATACCGCGGACCGGGCATGCATCAAGATAATCTATGCCGATAGCCAGTTTCAAATGCTGATTCGGTTTGCAGGTGTTGTTGGTGACATCAAAGCTCTGCCAGCGGTCATCCAGCCAGGCTTCCGCCCAGGCGTGCATCGCCACATGCGTTGAATCTTCCGAGTAAAGATAGCCGCTGACGTAGCGCGCCGGAATGCCCAGGCTGCGGCAACAGGCGAGGAAAACGTGCGTGTGATCCTGACATACGCCCGTTTGTGCGGAAAAGGCTTGTGAGGCGCTGTCTTTTACCGTGGTGCTGCCGGGGTTGTAAGGCATTTTCAGCAACAACTCGCCCATCAGGTTGCACAGACTTTCGTGCTGCGCCTGTGGCCGGTAATAACGGCTGGCGAAATCGCGGATTGCGCCGTCGGCCAACGTCAGCGGGCTGGTGCGCAAAAACACCAGTGGCGAGAGATGTCCGCAATGGTCGTCCTCGGTATTGTCTTCTATCTCGACCACACCGTTGGCTTCAATGGTGATCGCCTGATGAGGCTGATCGAGCGTCAGGACATGCAATACGTTGCCGTAGGCATCCAGCGTGCGGGTAGCGTATTCCGGCAAAGTCAGATCCCATGACAAAATCTTTTGATGGCTGGAATCCTGCGGCGTGAGGCGCAGATATTGCGTGCTGTGTTTAACTTGTTGTGCATAGCTGTAATGCGTCTGATGCGTGACATTCAGTTTCATTATTGAGCCTCCAGATAGGTTTGATGAATGCTCTCAGCGATGGCATTGGTCTGATCCAGAAACTGCATTAACCACGGGCTGAGACCCATTTCAACGATCTCGTCCATTTCAGTGAAACGAAGCTGAGCGTGCAGGGTGTGGACACGGCGGCGTGGCAGATTGCCTGCGCTACCCCCGATTTCTTCAAGTTGTTCAGCCATGATTTCGACACAGGAAAGTAAGGATCGCGGTAATTCGCGGCGCAGTATCAGCAGCTCTGCAATATGTTTCTGGCTGAGTTGCTGCTTGTAAAGTGTGTGGAATGCCTCGCGGGCGCTGACCGCACGCAGCAGGGTATCCATCCGGTAATATTCGCGCACCGGATCTTCATCAGCATTCAGCAACTGATTTTTGGCATCCAGCAAACGGGCGGTACTGTCTGCACGCTCAAGCATGGTGCCGAGACGGATAAAGTTCAGGGCATCACTGCGCAGTAATGTACCGAACATGGCACCGCGGAACAGGTGTGAGCGCTCTTTAACCCAGTCGAAGAAAGCGTCCGCACCGGCAGAACCCACGCCCTGACGGCGGATCAGTTTCATCTCGATCCAGGTGGCATTAATGCTTTCCCAGACTTCAGAAGAAAGGCTGCCGCGCACCGCATGCGCATTGTTCCAGGCCATTTGCAGACAACTGAAAATGCTGCTGTGGTTGGAACTGTCCAGCGCGAAGAAGTTGAGCAGATTGCCCATGGATTCCTGCGGATAATGCTCGTTGAATAATGTCCGTGTGCCGGTCATGGTCAGCGGCACCAGCAAATCATTGTTTTCATCGCGTGCGTTGACGTCACGAATCGACATCAGCGACAGCTTATTGGTCACGTCCAGCAGACGTGCAATATTCTCGGCGCGTTCCAGATAACGCGCCATCCAGTACAGTTCGCTGGCTGTTCTGCTTAGCATGCGTCATCCTCCGTCGGATTCTCTTCCAGTACCCAGGTGTCTTTGGTGCCGCCGCCCTGAGATGAGTTCACGACCAGCGAGCCTTCAGCCAGCGCCACGCGGGTTAATCCGCCCGGTACCAGCCGGATTTCCGCACCGCTCAGGGCAAAAGGCCGCAGGTCGATATGACGCGGAGCCAGCCCGTCCCCCACGAAAGTCGGGCAGGTGGAAAGCGCCAGCGTTTCCTGTGCGATGTAGTTTTCCGGGCGGGTGCGCAGTAATTCGCGGAAGCGTTCAATTTCCGCTTTACTGGCCGTCGGGCCAATCAGCATGCCGTAACCGCCTGCACCATGAACCTCCTTCACCACCATTTTTTCCAGATTCGCCAGCACGAAAGACAGATCGCTTTCCTTGCGGCATTGCCAGGTCGGCACATTATTGAGGATCGGTTCTTCGGCCAGATAGTAGCGGATCATATCCGGTACATACGGGTAGATCGATTTGTCGTCCGCCACGCCGGTGCCGATCGCATTGGCCAGCACCACGCCGCCAGAGCGATACACGGAAAGCAAACCCGGTACGCCGAGCATCGAGTCGGCGCGGAACGCCAGCGGATCAAGGAATGCGTCATCGATACGCCGGTAAATCACGTCAATTTTGCACGGTCCGGCGGTGGTACGCATAAACACCGCGCCGTCTTTCACGAACAGATCGACGCTTTCCACCAGCTCAACGCCCATTTGCTGGGCAAGGAAACTGTGCTCAAAATACGCACTGTTAAAACGCCCCGGCGTGAGCACCACGACGGTCGGATCGTTGACGGTCGTGCTTTCGCGCAGGGTTTGCAGTAAATGGGAAGGGTAGCGGGAAACCGGTGCGATACGCTGCTCGGCAAACAATTCAGGATATAGCCGCATCATCATTTTGCGGTTTTCCATCATGTAAGACACGCCGGACGGCGTACGCAGGTTGTCTTCCAGCACGTAGTATTCGCCATCGCCTCCCCGCACCATGTCGGTGCCGGCAATGTGCGCGTAAGTGTCCCGGTGAAGATCAATACCCTGCATGCACGGCTGATACTGATCGTTGGCCAGTACCTGTTCAGTGGGCACGATCCCCGCTTTGAGGATCTTCTGGTCATGATAAATATCATGCAAAAAGGCATTCAGCGCCTGAACCCGCTGACGGATCCCGCGATCGAGCATTTGCCATTCACTGGCCGGAATAATGCGCGGCACGCTGTCGAACGGGATCAGCCGTTCCGCGCCATCATCTTCGCCATAAACATTAAAGGTAATCCCCACCCGGTGAAACAACAGCGCGGCTTCCTCTTTTTTGCGCTGGACTGCCTGTTGATCGGCTTGCTGCAACCATTGCCAGTAGGCCTGATAATGGCTGCGGTGTTTGCCTTCAGCCATTAACATCTCATCAAAAAAGGGTGAATCGGAAAGGTCAATCTTGATCATCATCACCTCACAAACTGGACAGGCTGCAATTGAATCGTTCAATAACAATGAAGATCAGGCATAAAGTGTGCCAGCGTGCAAAACGGGCTGAAAAATGGGGGAAATGAGGCCGGTCTGCTTAATTATAGGGCGAGGTGAAGTTTGTTTGCCTGAAAACAGGGCAAAAAAAACCAGCCCGCAGGCTGGTCTGGTGCATCACTGACGCGGTTTAACGGCGGACGGCGATGGCTTCGATTTCGATTTTCACATCTTTTGGCAGACGGGCCACCTCTACGCAAGAACGGGCCGGGAATGGCGCATTATGCTCAGTGAAGAAGGCTTCGTAAGTGGCGTTAACGGTGGCAAAGTCGTTCAGATCTTTTACGAAAACGGTCGTTTTCACGATATCTGACACTTTCAGGCCGGCGGCTTCCACGATCGCCTGAACGTTTTCCAGTGACTGACGCGCCTGTGCAGCAATGTCGTCAGCGACTGCACCGGTTTTAGGATCCACAGGGATCTGACCGGAAGTGATGATCATGCTGCCCAGATCCACACCCTGAACATAAGGACCGATAGCGGCCGGGGCGTTTTCAGTGCTGATTTCGCGGGACATAATGTCTCCTGATTTGAGTTAAGGGGAACGAGAAGTTATCCCCCAGTATAAAGGCTCAGTCGTTATTGAGCACCACCTGATGCTCAAACTCTTTCTCGCAGTATTTGCATTTCAGGTGCACGCCGTCTGCACGTTGTTTCACCGCAAAGCTGGAATCCACCGGTTCAAAACGGCTGATACAGTTGCCGTTCGGGCAGCGCAGAACACCAACGATACGGTCCGGCAGCGTTGGCATCAGCTTTTTCACTACGTCGTAATTATCGATGCGGTTCACCGTCGCACGCGGTGCATACACCGCCAGCTGATTGACCTGTTCATCGGTCAGGAAGGTGTTTTCGATTTTAATGATGTCTTTACGGCCCAGCTCACCGGAAGGCAGATTCAGGCCAACGGTGACACGCTGCTCCGTTTGGGTAAACTTGAACAGAGACAGGAGCTTAAATCCGACCTGCGCCGGAATATGGTCGATGACCGTACCGCATTTGATCGCTTCAACCTGAAGTTTATTGTCGTGTGTCATAATCGTTTTCTCCTCAAGTTTACTGTGCAGTGTCTGCGTTCAGAACCAGCGCCAGCAAAGCCTGACGCGCAAAAATTCCGTTACCGGCCTGCTGGAAATACCAGGCATACGGCGTTTTATCGACATCCGGCGTGATTTCGTCGATGCGCGGCAGCGGGTGAAGCACTTTCAGGTGCGGCTGAGCATCCGTCAGGTCAGCCGCCCGCAGGACAAACTGCGCTTTCACGTTGGCGTATTCCGACGGATCAAGACGCTCTTTTTGCACGCGGGTCATGTACAGAATGTCGATTTCAGAGACCACTTCATCAATGCTGCTGTGCAGGCTGTATTCGATGCCTTTCTCTTCCAGTAACGTCAGGATATACCCCGGCATCGCCAGCGCATCCGGCGCGATAAAGTAGAATCGGTTGCCGTTAAATTTTGCCAGCGCCTGCGCCAGTGAATGCACCGTGCGGCCATATTTCAGGTCACCGACCATGGCGATCTTGATGTTATCGAGACGCCCCTGCGTTTCCTGGATGGTGAACAAATCCAGCAGGGTTTGTGTCGGATGCTGGTTCGCACCGTCACCGGCGTTGAGTACCGGAATACCGCCGGAGAATTCGGTTGCCAGACGTGCCGCGCCTTCCTGCGGATGACGCATCACAATCGCATCGACGTAGGTGCTGATAACCGAAATGGTATCGGCCAGTGTTTCACCTTTTTTACCGAGCGATGTGTTGCTGCTGTCGGAGAAACCGACCACTGAGGCCCCCAGACGATGCATTGAGGTTTCAAATGACAGGCGCGTACGGGTTGAGGCTTCGAAGAAACAACTGGCGATCACTTTGTGTTTCAGCAATTCAGGCTGCGGGTTGGCTTTCAGGCTGGCAGCGGTATCGAGTACCAGTTCCAGCTCTTCGCGGCTGAGATCGTTGATAGAAATGATGTCTTTCTGATACAGCGGATTAGCCATAGTCATTCTCCTGTGCTTTACGTATAAAAGTATGGCGCTCAAATTCCGGACAAAAAAAAGCCCCTCAATGAGGGGCTTTCAGTAAAACGGTAATACCACGGGAGAACAACGGCAGCGGACTGCCTGACGGCACAGTGTTTGGTCGATGATCTGAGCACAAAACATGGCGATTTTTCATGGGTTCTCCCGACAAATTGTGGCGCATTATACGCGGGTCATTGACGACATCAAGCGGAAAAATACCTTGCAGGCAATCGATTGGTATGACGGAAAACGGAGACAAAAACTGTTAACTGGATCAAAGGGTGTAGCCTTTGCGTGCATTATCATGTGCAGGCATTGAAACACTATTTCATTTTCACATTAGCGAAGGGAATACCATGATAACCGGCAATATTAACCAACTGCATCTTGTCCCTTATCTGCCCGCTGAACTGCGCGAGGCCATTGAATACGTTAAACAACACATCACACCACAGACGCCGCTGGGCAAACACGATATCCGTGGTGACGACGTCTTTGTGCTGATTTCCAATGATTCGACGGCACCGCAGGCTGAACGCCGTGCTGAATTCCACGCGCGTAATCTGGATATTCAGATTGTGCTGAACGGCACCGAAGGCATGACATTCAGCAATTTACCGGCAGGGTATGTCGATACCGACTGGCTGGAAGATAAAGACATTGCGTTCCTGGCTGCTGGCGAGCAGGAAAAAACCATGATCATGCAGACCGGTGACTTCGTGGTGTTTTATCCGGGCGAAGTGCATAAACCCCTGTGCGCCGTCGGCGAACCGGCCAACGTACGTAAAGCCGTGGTGAAAATGAACGTCAGCGCATTGTCCGCTTAATGCCTATTGTGTAGCGCTTTGTGCGCTTGATCAG
This sequence comes from Rahnella sp. RFA10(1/100), assembly GCF_004195115.1. Classification (NCBI taxonomy): domain Bacteria; kingdom Pseudomonadati; phylum Pseudomonadota; class Gammaproteobacteria; order Enterobacterales; family Yersiniaceae; genus Rahnella; species Rahnella sp. RFA10(1/100). The sequence continues at coordinate 43,272 of NZ_SEWR01000007.1, read as the reverse complement.
CTTCATCCGCCAGCGACGCAGCCTGCCGAGGCGTTCCGGCGCTTTGAGTTTGTGTTTGATCCATACTACCTGCCACGGCCGGAGACGCATCTGGCCGTTAAACACTTCTCCGCCAATCAGATCCTTCCCCTCGACTGCCAGCTTCAACATCTGAGAATGATCGCTGATATTGAATATGCAGCTGATCCGGTCTTCAGTTTTTGGATCATAGCGTTCCATTGCAAACAGGGATTTGCCCAGATCAAACACGCGCTGGCCAGCCTGTGGTGAAAACGCCGGATGTTCGCGGCGGTGCCTGATGAGTGTCTGTAACCCGTAAAAAATGCGGGCACGCAAGCCGTCTTTTTTTTCCAGTTCAGCTTCAAGGGTCGTCAGATCCAACTTTTTACGGTTGATACGGCGGTTGATCCCGGACTGGTGCATGCCGTCAAGATCGTTCTCACTGCCCAGCAGGCTGTGAATATAAATCGCCGGGACGCCGATAAACGACAGCAACAGCGCCTGGGCTGCCAGAAACTTGCGGGCTTTCATTTCGGTACTGTCTTCCGGCTCGGTCAGCGCGCTCAGGTAATTAATGTTCAGTTCGTAAGGGGAATGCGTGCCGTCACCGTTGTCTTTATAGGATACACGGCCTTCCTTACGCAGTGTCTCCTGCGCCATGTATTTACGTTCGTCATCGGTCAGGAAGGTTTCGGTCGGGCGTAAACCGATGCCGTCGTGGCTGGCAAGGAAGTTGAAATAGGTGGTGTCCGGGTAACGCGCTTCTGCATTCAGGCTCTTCGCCCACTGGGTCAGTGTGGTGGTGTCCTGACGCAGAAAAGCGTACAAGGTCAGCGGCGGCAGCGGGAACTGATACACCATATGTGCCTCGTCACCTTCGCCGAAATAACTGATATTTTCGTGATGCGGGACGTTGGTTTCCGTAATGATCCGCGTGCCGGGGATCACTTCATCGAGAATGGTGCGCCAGACTTTAATAATATTGTGCGCCTGAGGCATGTGAATACAGCGCGTCCCGGCCTCCTTCCAGATATAGCCAATCGCATCAAGGCGGATCGACTGCCCGCCGCTGGCGGCGTACTGCAACAGCACATCGATGCTTTCCAGCAGGACCTGCGGATTTTTGAAATTAATATCCACCTGGTCTTCACTGAACGTCGTCCACAGATATAACTCGGTGCCGTCGGTTTTGATAAATGGTGAGAGCAGCGGTGAAGCGCGCGGGCGTACGACGCGGCTGTAATCCAGCTCAGGATTAGCGGCAATAAAGTAATCTTTGTAATACGGATCGTCATGCAGATAGCCTTTCATCCACTCGCTTGAGCGTGAAATATGATTGATCACGCAGTCAAACATCAGGTTGAAATTGGCCGAAAGGTGATGAATATCTGACCAGCCGCCGAGATGTTCATCGATCCGCCGGTAGTCAATGACGCTGAATCCATCGTCCGAACTGTAGGGATACATCGGCAGTATATGGATATCACTGATGATGTCGCGCAGATAGGTGTTGGCGAAGTGATTGAGCGTCGCCAGCGGTGGTTGCTCGCCGTGACGGATATTATCGCCATAAGTAATCAGATAAACGTTGGTGCCATCCACCCAGCCGGTGGTGCGGTGTTTGCCGTAATTCCATTTGTCGGCGAGATGCAGGATTTTTTTCAGCAGGTCGGCGATGTGTTCCCGGGGGTAAATCCTGCTTAGCAGGCTTTCCAGCCGCAGAACATACTCAAGATTCACTGAGCTCATATCGGTTCCTTCTTCTGCATTTTTGTTTTTTTGATGAAACGCTTTAAAAAGGTTAGTTGAAAATGCGGTCTTCTGACGGGAACGGGCGGGATAAAGTGCAAAATGATGTAAAGATTACGGCGTGCAGGAAAGTTATCCTTGCTGCACGCCGGGAAAAATCAGTGGTTAGCGAGCGTGGCAACCATTACCGCTTTGATCGTGTGCAGACGATTTTCCGCCTGATCAAACACTACGCTGTGGCGGGATTCAAAGACGTCATCGGTGACTTCCATCCCCCCGTGCAGGCCATACTCTTCTGCCATTTGTTTGCCAAGTGTGGTCTGGTCGTCATGAAATGCCGGCAGGCAGTGCAGGAATTTCACCTGCGGATTGCCGGTCAGCGCCAGCATCGCGCTGTTCACCTGATAAGGACGCAGCAGATTAATGCGTTCTTTCCACACTTCTTTCGGCTCCCCCATGGAAACCCAGACGTCGGTGTAAAGGAAATCAGCATCTTTCACGCCGGTTGCGATATCTTCGGTCAGGGTGATGCTGCCGCCGTTTTCTTTCGCCAGGTGTTCACAGGTGGCGACCAGTTCGGCTTCCGGCCAGCAGGCCGAAGGCGCAACAAGGCGCAAATCCAGTCCGCATAACGCCGCAGCCTCCAGCAGGGAATTGCCCATGTTGTTACGGGTATCTCCCAGATAGGCCAGACGCATGCCTTTCAGCGGCTGGCCCGGCAGATGTTCCTGCATGGTCAGCAGATCAGCCAGCAGTTGTGTCGGGTGAAATTCGTTGGTCAGGCCATTCCATACCGGTACACCGGCATAATGGGCCAGAATTTCCACTTTATCCTGCCCGTAACCGCGATACTGAATACCGTCGTACATGCGCCCGAGGACGCGGGCGGTATCTTTCATCGATTCTTTATGGCCGATCTGGCTGCCACTTGGGCCGAGATAGGTGACTTTTGCGCCCTGATCGTATGCGGCAACTTCGAAAGAGCACCGGGTGCGGGTTGAGTCTTTTTCGAAGATGAGCGCGATGTTTTTGCCTTGCAGACTGGCTTTTTCGGTGCCGTTCTTCTTAGCGGCCTTTAATTCTGCGGAGAGTTTCAGCAGTGACGAAATCTCTGACGGGGTAAAATCCAGTAACCTGAGAAAATGACGTTTACTCAACAAACTCATGATGTCGCTCCATAGCGCGTAAGCATTTCGGATTGAATTTAAATTCAATTTAACTGTATGAATATGCAAATACAACCCCGCAGTAAAAACTTTGTCGTTTATAGTGGAGACGCGCCCTGCGGTGTGTGAAAATAGCGTACAAACGTCACATTGATTGAGGACAGAGATATGGCAAACCGTGAATTGCTGGAAGAACAACGTGAAGAGACTCGCTTAATCATCGAAGAACTGCTGGATGATGGCAGTGATCCTGACGCGCTTTACACTATCGAACACCACTTATCTTCAGAGAAATTTGACGTTCTGGAGAAAGCGGCCGTTGAAGCTTTCAAACTGGGTTATGAAGTTACTGATGCTGAAGAGCTGGAAGTGGAAGACGGTTCAGTCGTGATGTGCTGTGATGTAATCAGCGAAATCGCGCTGAAAGCGGAGCTGATCGACACCCAGGTTGAGCAACTGATGAATCTGGCCGAAGCCAACGGTGTCAGCTATGACGGCTGGGGCACTTACTTCGAAGGCGATGACGACGAAGAAGGTGAAGACGGCGAAGATGAAGATTTTGTCGACGAAGATGATGACGGAAAGCGTCATTGATTTTTTCTGAATTTGAAACAAAAGGCTGCTGAATTAAGCAGCTTTTTTTATTTCTGCATAACCCCCTTCTCTTTGTGAGACGCCTCTCGTTTGGTAAATTTCATAAACCATAAGCAAAATATGGTTAAATTCAACACAGCTGCCAAAAGTTAACATACCAATTCTGAAAGATATTCTACCTCATGGTTTGGAGTCAGATTATGGCAGCCGTAAAGAAATTGTCTGTTATAGAAAAACTCGGTTTTGGTATGGGTGACGCCGCTTGCGGGATCGTTTATTCCTCGGTCACGATGTTTCTTACCTACTTTTATACTGATATCTACGGGCTCTCCGCCGCCGCTGTCGGGGTGATGTTTCTGGTTACGCGCATTCTGGATGCCGTGAGTGATCCGCTTACCGGCATTATCGCTGACCGTGTAAAAACCCGCTGGGGGCATTTTCGCCCGTGGCTGATATGGTTTGCCATTCCTTATGCAGTGCTGGCCGTAATGACCTTCACAACGCCTGATTTCGGTCATTCAGGCAAACTGCTTTACGCCTACATCACTTACTCATTGCTGATGCTGTGTTACACCTTTATCAATATTCCTTACTGCGCCCTGGGAGGCGTAATTACGACGGATGATAAAGACCGGCTCTCTGCACAATCTTATCGTTTTACCATCTCCTCTCTGGCCGGTTTACTGGTTTCTGTCGGCACCCTGTGGCTGGTGGATTATTTCGGTAAAGAAAATCTGCAGGCAGGATATCAGGCGACGATGGCGGTAATGGGCGCAATTGCTATTTGTATGCTGGTGTTTTGTTTTTGTTTCACTAAAGAACGGATCACGGCGGAGGATACCCGTGAGGTGTCGGTTCTCAGTGATTTGAAAAAGCTGCTGTCCAATGATCAGTGGCGTATTGTCGCCATCATTACCTTCTTCTCCAGTATGGCCGGGGTGATGCGCAGTTCCGCAACGTTGTATTACGCGACGTATCTGATGCTGGATAAGGGACAGAGTCTGATCAGTGGCACGGCGATGAAAAGTACGTTTATCACGACCAGCGTGGTCGGCACGATATTTGGGGCAATAGCAGCGGGATATTTTGCCCGGCGTTTTAGTACACTGACGATGTTTAAAAATATCAATTTGCTGTTGGTTCTGGCGGGCGTCGTGATGTTTTTTGTACCGCCGAAACTCCTGCCAGTAATTTTTCCGCTTTATTTCATTATCGGTTTTTTACACCAGATGTATCAGCCGTTTAAATGGAACATGATGGCCAATGCGGCGGATTATGGAGAATGGAAAACAGGACGTCGTATTACGGGCCTTTCTTTCTCCGGAAATCTGTTCGCGTTAAAACTGGGAATGGCCTTTGCGGGCGCTTTCGTCGGGTTCTCACTTGGCTGGTTTGGTTATCATGCGGGAGCAGAAACACAAACCGCTCTGGCGACCACGGGTATTATTGGTCTCCTGACCGTGGGGCCGTCGGTGTCCTATCTCATTCTTTATTTCCTTGCCCGTTTCTACAAACTCGACGATGCCACCATGAACAAAATCCAGAATGATCTGGCAAAACGCAGCACTGAGATCGCCGACAGGCAGGAAAATAAACCTGACCTGATCCCGGCGGGTCTGGTGGCGAAATAATGGAGATAACCTCAATGGATGATGTATTAAATTCAGGCTGGCAACCCGATTTGGGTGACGGGCATTATCAGAACCCTGTCTTGTATGCGGATTATTCAGACCCGGATATTGTCTGTGTGGGCGACAATATTTACATGGTGGCTTCAAGTTTTAACCATATTCCGGGCCTGCCTGTTCTTCACTCAACAGATCTGGTGAACTGGAAAATTATTAACCATGTTGTGCAGCGGATTAACTATCCCGCCTACGACAATATGCAGCCCGGCAAAGGGATCTGGGCACCGAGTATTCGTTATCACAACGGGCTGTTCTGGGTGTTTTACAGCATGCCTGATGAAGGCATTTTTATGTCTTACACCGCAGACCCGGCCAAAGACTGGAGCGAGCCGCATTGTATTAAAGCGGTGAAGGGCTGGATCGATCCTTGCCCGTTCTGGGATGACGACGGGCGCGCATGGCTGGTTCATGCGTTTGCTTACAGCCGTTCCGGGATTAAACATCAGCTACAGCTTTGTGAAATGGCGCCCGATGCGACATCTCTTCTTGATGAGGGAAGCATCATTTTTGATGGCGCGGTTTCCCATCCGACCATTGAAGGGCCAAAAATGTATTGGCGTAATGGCTGGTATTACATCTTCGCTCCTGCCGGGGGCGTCGAAAGTGGCTGGCAGACTGTATTACGTTCGCGACAGATTAACGGCCCGTTTGAGGCCCGGGATGTGTTGCATCAGGGCACCTCGAAAGTGAATGGCCCGCATCAGGGCGGATGGGTCGAGCTGAAAAACGGGGAATGCTGGTTTATGCATTTTCAGGATGCTGCACATAATGGCCGGATAGTGCACTTACAGCCCATGCGCTGGAAGCATGATGACTGGCCGGAAATCGGTGAGAAGGTTGATGACGCAGGGCCCGGGCAACCCGTGTCGGTTTACCCAAAACCCATGACAGGCAAAGAGGGTAAATCCTGCAAACCGCAAACAACTGACCGCTTTGCTGACGGCCGTTTTGGCCTGCAATGGCAGTGGCAGGCGAATCCGCAACGTGACTGGATTATTCCGTCACCGGAGGGGCTGAAACTGGTCTGCCGGCCTTTTGGTGCGCGGTCTTTGTACGACACACCCCAACTCCTTTTGCAGAAATTATCCGCACCTCAATTTACGGTAACTACGCGTCTGACTCCGCATTTTAACCACGACGGGGAACAGAGCGGCTTGATTGTCTATGGCGAGAGATATGGAGCGGTTTCGGTGTGCCGGCAGGAAGGCGGATGGGCGCTGGTGTTTGATTTCGGCTGGATGAGCGATAAAGGTGTTCTGAGTCAGAAAAGAACCGTGCTGTCGACGCTCATCCGCAACGAAGCGGTGTTCATCAGAGCGGAGATATTGCAACGTGGTGTCTGTCATTTCTCTTTCAGACAGATCGAAACCGAAGAGTGGAAAACCGTTGAGCCACAACTAGCAATTTCAGCGGGGAAATGGGTAGGGGCAAAAATCGGTATTTACTCTGCCGCGTCCGGACTGGACTCAGATGCAGGATACAGCGAGTTCTCGTATTTCGAGGTAAAACGTTACTAGTCATAAAAGCCAGCTCCGTCAGGAGCTGGCTGTCTGCGATTTAAAGCACCTCTCCGTTACTCTCAATCACTTTCTGATACCAGCCGAAGCTCTCTTTTTTAGAGCGCGCCATGGTGCCGGTGCCGTCATCGTTCTTATCGACGTGAATAAAGCCGTAACGTTTGCTGTACTGGCCCGTGGTAAACGACACGCAGTCGATGCAGCCCCACGGCGTGTAGCCCATCAGATCCACACCATCTTCCAGTACGGCTTTTTTCATCTGCTCAATATGGGCTTTCAGGTAGGCGATGCGGTAATCATCATGAATGATGCCGTCCTCCCCCGCTTTGTCGATAGCGCCAAAGCCATTTTCGACAATAAACAGCGGCTTCTGATAACGTTCGTACAAGATATTCAGTGTGTAGCGCAGACCCACCGGATCAATCTGCCAGCCCCAGTCAGAAGCTTTCACGTGCGGATTCGGTACGCTGCCCGCAAAACCGGACAAGCCGTTATCATCACTGGGATTGTGTGCCGATATGGCGTTACTCATGTAATAGCTCAGGCCGATATAATCTGCGCAGCCGTCGCGCAGCGCCTGTAAATCGCCGTCTTCCATGTTGATGTTAAAGCCGCGTCGTTCCCATTCTTTCAGCGTATAGGCCGGGTAATAACCGCGCATATGAACGTCGCTGAACAGGAAGCGTTCGTGCATCGCTTCGACGGCATACATCACATCGTCCGGGTGGCAGGAAAACGGATACAACGGCACCATGGCGATCATGCAACCAATCTGGAAATCCGGATTGATGTCATGGCCGAGTTTGACCACTTTGGCGCTGGCCACAAACTGATGATGCAGCACCTGATACATCGTTTCTTCCGGATTTTCCTGTTCGGTGAATACCACACCGGAGCAGCAATAACCGAACAGCGGATATTTCCAGTTACGCTGGTTATTGATCTCGTTGAAGGTCATCCAGTATTTCACTTTGCCTTTGTAGCGTTCCATCACCACCTGGCTGAAGCGTACAAAGAAATCCACCACCTGACGGTTTTTCCATCCGCCGTATTCTTTCACCAGATGCCACGGCATTTCGAAGTGGGAAAGGGTGATGACCGGCTCGATATTGTATTTGAGCAACTCATCGAACATATCATCATAGAATTGCAGTCCGGCTTCGTTTGGCTGTAATTCGTCACCGTTCGGAAATATACGCGTCCAGGCAATCGAAGTGCGGAAGCATTTGAAACCCATTTCAGCGAATAAAGCGATGTCTTCTTTGTAATGCGAGTAGAAATCGACGGCTTCATGGTTTGGATAGCTGTAACCTTCAAGCACGCCGTCGGTCATCACGCGGTCAACGCCGTGTGCGCCGCCGGAAAGCACATCGCAGATACTGATGCCTTTACCGTCTTTGTTCCAGCCGCCTTCAACCTGATGCGCCGCAACCGCGCCGCCCCATAAGAAATCCTTTTGTAACTGATGGCTCATTTGATTCTCCTCGATACCTGGTGAGGGCAGAGTGCTTCTGCCCTGTAGAACGTAATCTGTGACTTAATTCATTTCAGCCTGGGTGGCGCGTGGTGTTTCTGCCTGCGGTTTTTGGGTTGCGGCGACATCCGGCTCATCTTTGAAGCCGACCAGCCAGGTGAACAGCGCGCCGAGGACAAACGCGACGGTAATCGACAACAGGAAACCGAGGAACTGCGGCATATGGCCTTCTTTGAAGAACACCGGCAGTACGGCGATACCCGGCAGGCAATAGCTCCACGACACCGCATTAAAGGAACCGGCAATCGCGCCGCCGATACCACCTGCTACGCAACTGCACAGGAACGGTTTTTTTAGGCGCAGCGCCACACCGTAAATTGCCGGTTCCGTGATACCGAACAGACCGGTGACGCCAGCAGACAGTGAGATACCTTTCATTTCGCGACTGCGGGTTTTCAGGTATACGCCAAACATGCTGCCGGTCATGGCGAAGACGGCAGACGCCTGCAGACCGGTAAAGGTGTCATAACCCAGCGTGGCGTAGTTGCCGACGGTGACGGGTGTAATGCCCCAGTGAACCCCCAGGGTGACCAGTGGCTGCCAGAAAGCTCCCACCACAAAACCGGCAATCGTCGGGCTGAGGTGATAGAGCGTGTTGTAAACGCCGCCAATAGCACCGCCAATCAGATTACCCACCGGCCCGAACACCAGCAGCGTCATGGGCACCATAATCGCGATACAGAACATTGGCGTGAACAGGTTACGGATCACCACCGGCAGGAATTTATTAAAGAAATGCTCGATATAAGACATCGCCCAGACCATCAGAATGATCGGGATAACGGACGCGGTATAGCTCAGGTATTTCACCGGAATCCCCAGGAAATCCAGAGTGGGTGCCGAAACCGGAATGCCGACAACATTCTGTAAAATGTTGGCGATATCAGGATTACTGACTGCTTCGCGCATCAGTTGTTGCATGGCCGGGTCAGCGGAGTTGACCGACGTGATTTTGAACGCCGTCAGCATATTCATGTAATCGGGGCTGATCAGTGCACAGGCGGTAATGACGGCGGTGAAAGGGTTGACGTTGAATTTTTTCGCGGCGGTGAATGCAATCATCACCGGCAGGAAGGTAAAGGCCGTCCAGGAGACAAAATTCAGGATACGGTAAGTGCCGCTGCTGGCGTCCATAATCCCGACGGCGGCCAGGAAGGAGATAATTCCCTGTAAGATACCGCAGGCGGCAAGCTGATAAAGGAAAGGCGTAAAGATGCTGGAAATAACGTCCATGACACGGCTGACAATACCGACATTTGGCGCTGAAACCGGCGCGTTTTCATCAATCCGGATCAGTTTCAGCACCTGTTTGTAAGCATCGCTCACGTGGTTGCCGATCACCACCTGCATCTGTCCGCCGGCTTCGATAACAGTGATAACGCCTTTCACACGTTTTAATTCTTCTTTATCGACCGCTTTATTATCTTTCAGAACAAAGCGTAAACGTGTGGCGCAATGTGTGATACTAATCACATTATTATCGCCGCCAATATATTTAACGATCTCCTGAGCTGTCTGAGCGTAATCAATAGCCATTATTTATTATTCTCCTGCGGGTATACAGAGGTGAGCTTTTTTGTTTTTTTACTCGTTGGCAGGAGTGTAGCAAAAGAAAGTATATTGTCACGATATAACAAAAATCGAATCGGGTGATTTGTTACTTCTTTAAAACACCCTGTTTTTTCATTGCGCTGAGTCACGTTTTATTAAAGGTAATTTCTTCCCGATAGTCTCGATAATATAAAGTACCGGGATCTGCGTGGTAATATTATATTGCCCTTCGAGGACTATTTGCGGCATGTGGTAAGAGATGTTGAGGTCTGCCATCCGCGCCAGTGTTGAATTCTCGCTGTTAGTCAGGCTGATGATCTGGCAATTATGCTGGCTGAACTGCGTAGCGAAACGCAGCACTTCTTCCGTTTCACCCGAGACAGAAAGAATAATGGCGATAGCATCTTTATACATATCGCTGTTGATCGGGAAATAAGGGTCGTCAATAAAGGTACTGAATTTCCCGACATTAGAGAAAAAGCGTGCACTATACTTGCCTAATGAACCTGATGTTCCCACGCCCACAAATATAATACGTTGCGCATTGGCAATCTGGCGGGCTGCGTTTTCTAATAATTCATCAAACTCACTGTTATTAATGCTTTTGAAATAACTGATGATCTCACTGATACCAAATGATACCGGTGGCTTTTCTTCATGTTCTAAAAACAGCTTAAAGCGGATGCGGAATTCAGAATACCCCTCGCAGTCCATTTTCTTGCAGAAACGCAAAACGGTCGTGGTCGAGACGCCTGCGGCATCTGCCAGTTCACGAATGGTCATGTACATCGCCTTATCGCCGTTTTTGACGATGTAGTTGTAGACCGTCAGCTCCAGTTCATTTAACGCGGAAATGGCTTTATGTGTGAACATTCAGATGCCTGTTTGCAAAGAGCGGATAAAGGATGAACACGGTGTCAGAGATATTTTAACATCGTCACTTCACAATCAACATGGCCGGTATTGCCAAGTGCGCAATCAATGTGGTGAAAACCCAGACGCTCATACAGTGCAATGGCCTGGGTCAGACTGGCAGTGGTTTCCAGATAGCAGCGGGCAAAACCCTGCTGGCGCGCATGTTCAATAGCCTGTAAGGCCAGTCGTTTTGCCAGCCCCTGACCGCGCAGTGCCGGCATAAAATACATCTTCTGCAATTCACACAGATCACTCTCTGCACCGGATAATGGCGCGACGCCGCCGCCGCCCGCAACCACCCCGTCAAGTTCTACGACCCAGTAGGCGCAGCGCGGCTGACTGTAGGTTTCAAACAAATGATCCAGATTTGGATCCGCGACGGTATAGCCTTTATCGGCGGTCAGGCCAAATTCGGCAGAAACGTGGCGGATCACGTTGGCGATGGCTGCATTATCTTCATGGCGTATCGGTCGCACCCGCACGCTGACAGGAAGGGAGGTCGTCATGTTACTCACTCAGTTTCAATAACAGGTAATCAAACAGACCGTTTTAATACCACCTTAGGGCCTGCTGATGCAACGCCGCAGGCGTTTCCCGGTGGTTTTACTTATCTCAGATGAGCATTTTCCCCTGTACTGAAGGCAACTATTCTTTGCCTCCAGTACAGGGACATGATCAAACCTTCCTCGTTACACCCGTTGCGATGCCCCTTTCTTCTTTTAAGAAAGGCATTCTGCCAGCCTTTCAGAAGGCCAGATAAAATATCAGTTAATAATCAATACCACGTTAACCTGCGCCAGGTTCAGATTCAGGTTCAGCGTAAAGGCGGAGAGTGTTTAAGAATCGCTATCACTTATCGCTGACGCGTATTATTCCTCGTTATCGGGTAAACAACTTTTCGAACGCTGAATGTACTATTTAGTAATCTTAAATGCTGGTGTATCTGTATGAATGATCGGAAATTTATATGAATTTTCTATTTTTCTAAAAAACGGACGGATTTTCATTCTAATTTGTTAAAGGTATAGTTCAGTAAAGTTTATTTCCTCATAGACAGAATGTGTAAAGCTGGCGTTTTATATCACTGTCTGCTTTTCTTTTAAATTGATTTTAATGAATAAAATCAGATCATTTGTATTAATAAAATACATCAAATTTACTTACAGGTAAGGAGACCAACAATGAGTAACTTGACTATGATTGAGGGTGAGAATACGAATTTTCGTAACACACCTGAGATCAGAGGGCTGGAAAGCATGAAAGAGAACATACTCACCGATCGTTTTAAAATGGTGAAAAATTTTGATCTCAATTTATTAACTACGTTTGAGGCTGTTTTCATTCATCGTAGCGGAACCAAAGCGGCGGATGCTCTTGGCATCACACCTTCCGCTGTCAGTCAGGCTCTGGGGCGTTTGCGGGTTCATTATAATGATGCGTTGTTCATCAGGGATGGTAAGGCGCTGGCACCCACAACCGTTGCAGTGGGTATACATGAAGGGCTGGCAGAGGCTTATGACAATCTGATTGCGAAATTGCAGAATATCTCATTTGATTCTGTACCCACCCGCCTTGTTGTTAACTGTTCACCTTACTTATCTATGTTTACCATGAATGTGATGCGCAAGGTGCTGGATGAAGTGGCACCTGATTGCGAGATAATTCATCACGTCAGCAATAACTCCCTGACTGATATCGAAGAGTCGCTGATTTTCCGTAAAGCAGACATTGTTTTTGATATTCATCCGCACATTAGTCACTCCCGGGTAAGCCAGCATATTGCCGATGAAATGCCGGTCCTGATTTGCCGCGGTTCACATCCGCGCATCAAAGGAACGGTGACACGCGAACAGGCAATTGCTGAAGAGTATATTTTTGTGGATTCGGAAAGTGCCAGCGCTTTATCTAACCGGCTGAACGTGAATAAGATGCTGCAGCACGAAAGAAAAGTCAGATACATCAGCCCTTCATTACTCTCTATTATTTCAATGGTTGAGGTTTCTGACCTGCTGGCGTTTGTTGCCGAACGTTTCTATGAAAAAGTAAAAAATTCGTTCGATGTCCAGAAGCTGGAAATGGAGTTCGATTTACCTTCTCAGCCGATATATATGATTTATAACAAAGCGGCTCTTAATAACCAATTTTTTGCCACGCTGGTAAAAAAAATGACCGAGCTTTTTGTGGACGCGCATAACAACGATTCTCAGCCCTGAAGCAGATTAAATAAAAAAGGCCAGTCAGATTACGCTGACTGGCCTTCGTTTTTATTGTGTTTTAACGCTTACGGATAACCGGAATTACAGCGCGGCAATCGTGGCTTTCTGTTCTGCCAGTTTCACTTTTGCTTCGCCACAGGCCGTCAGACGTTCACGTTCTTTGGCGACGACGGCTTCCGGCGCACGCGCCACGAACCCTTCGTTAGACAACTTGCCTTCGATGGAGGCAATCTCGCCGTCCAGTTTTGCCATCTCTTTGTCCAGACGGGCCAGTTCGGCATCTTTATCAATCAGACCGGCCATTGGGATCAGCAGTTCCGCACCTTCCACCAGTTTGGTGACAGAAACCGGGCCTTTGTCGCCAGCAGGCAGAATGGTGATGGATTCCAGACGTGCCAGCGATTTAATAAAGCTCAGGTTCTGTTCCACACGACGTTGTGCATCTGCACTTGCGCCGCGCAGCAGCAGTTCCAGCGGTTTAGCCGGGGACAGGTTCATTTCAGCACGCACGTTACGGATAGCGATGATCGCCTGCTTAATCCACTCCAGATCAGCCAGCGCCAGTTCGTCCGCTTTTGCTGCGTCAAACTCAGGGAAAGGCTGCAGCATAATAGTTTCTGCCGTGATGCCTTTCAGCGATTTCACGCGCTGCCAGATGGTTTCTGTGATGAACGGGATGATCGGATGCGCAAGACGCAGCAAACCTTCCAGCACTTCTACCAGTGTATGACGGGTGCCGCGTAGCTGGGCTTCGTTGCCCCCGTTCATCACCGGCTTGGTCAGTTCCAGATACCAGTCACAGAACTGGTTCCAGGTGAATTCATACAGAATGCTGGCAGCCAGATCGAAGCGATAGTTATCCATCGCTTCACGGTAAGTTTTTACCGTGCGGTTATATTCCGCGAGGATCCAGCGGTCAGCCAGTGACAGCTCAAGTTCGCCGCCGTTCAGGCCGCAATCCTGATCTTCGGTGTTCATCAGTACAAAGCGGCTGGCATTCCACAGCTTATTACAGAAGTTACGGTAGCCTTCAAGACGCTTCATGTCCCAGTTGATGTCACGACCGGTAGACGCCAGTGCCGCCAGTGTGAAGCGCAGGGCATCAGTACCGTGCGGTTCGATACCGTTCGGGAATTGCTTCTCGGTGCGCTTGCGGATTTTCTCTGCCAGCTGCGGTTGCATCATGTTGCCGGTACGTTTTTCCAGCAGATCTTCCAGCGAGATACCGTCGATCATATCCAGCGGATCGATAACGTTACCTTTGGACTTGGACATTTTCTGCCCTTCATCGTCGCGGATAAGCCCCGTCATATAAACGGTGTGGAACGGAACCTGCGGCTTGCCGTTCTCGTCTTTCACAAAGTGCATGGTCATCATGATCATGCGCGCGATCCAGAAGAAGATGATGTCGAAGCCGCTGACGACCACGCTTGAAGGGTGGAAGGCTTTGAGGTCAGGTGTCTGTTCTGGCCAGCCCAGCGTGGAGAAAGTCCACAGACCGGAAGAGAACCAGGTATCGAGCACGTCTTCGTCCTGAGTCAGTACAACGTCTGCGCCCAGGTTATTTTCGCTGCGTACTTCCGCTTCGTCGCGGCCAACAAATACGTTGCCTTCGGCGTCATACCACGCCGGGATACGGTGTCCCCACCACAGCTGACGGGAAATACACCAGTCCTGAATGTCACGCATCCAGCTGAAATACATATTCTCGTATTGCTTTGGCACGAACTGAATGTCGCCTTGCTCAACGGCTTCCACCGCCACTTTCGCCAGCGGCGCAGTCCGCACATACCACTGGTCAGTCAGCATGGGCTCGATAACGACGCCGCCACGGTCACCGTAAGGCACAGTCAGATCATGAGGTTTGATTTCTTCCAGCAGACCGGCTTCGTCGAAGGCAGCGACCACGGCTTTACGCGCAGCAAAACGCTCAAGCCCACGGAACTGTTCAGGGATCTCATTGCTGCAGGCATCCGTTTCTTCGCCGTTGGTATCGAAAATTTCAGCGGCCTGGCGGATATCGCCATCAAAAGTCAGAATGTTGATCATTGGCAGGCCGTGACGTTTACCGACTTCATAGTCGTTAAAGTCATGCGCCGGGGTGATCTTCACGCAGCCGGTGCCTTTTTGCATATCGGCGTGTTCATCGGCAACAATCGGGATACGACGACCTACCAGCGGCAAAATGATCTCTTTGCCGATCAGATCCCGGTAACGCGGATCTTCCGGGTTAACGGCCACGCCGGTATCACCGAGCACGGTTTCCGGGCGCGTCGTCGCGACCACCAGGTAATCTTTGCCTTCAGCGGTTTTCGCGCCGTCAGCCAGCGGATAACGCAGGTGCCACATGGAACCTTTTGATTCGCGGTTTTCCACTTCCAGATCGGAAATCGCGGTGCGCAGTTTCGGATCCCAGTTCACCAGGCGTTTGCCACGATAAATCAGATCTTCTTTATACAGGCGAACAAACACTTCGCGCACGGCGTCAGACAGGCCTTCATCCATCGTGAAGCGCTCGCGCTCCCAGTCTACGGAATCGCCCAGACGGCGCATCTGGCGGGTAATGGTGCCGCCGGATTCTGCTTTCCAGTCCCAGATTTTGTTGATGAAGGCTTCGCGGCCATAGTCGTGACGGGTTTTGCCTTCTTCTGCGGCGATTTTACGCTCAACCACCATTTGCGTTGCGATACCCGCATGGTCAGTCCCCGCCTGCCACAAGGTGTTTTTCCCTTGCATGCGCTGATAGCGGATCATGGCGTCCATGATGGTTTGCTGGAAAGCATGACCCATGTGCAAGCTGCCGGTAACATTCGGCGGCGGGATCATGATGGCAAAGCTTTCTTTACTGGTGTCACCATGTGGCTTGAAATAGCCCTGTTGTTCCCAGTGCTCGTAAAGCGGCTGCTCGATGTCTTGCGGGTTATATGTCTTATCCATTTCGCTTCGTATTTTCGTCGGTCGATGTGGTGACTGAGGGCGTCGGGGCCGTCGTCAAAGAGAAACCCACGCTGCGATAGGCTTTGTAGCGTTCGCGCGCAAGTTGTTTAAGGGAATCTTCGTAAGGAACGAAGTCTACCACTTCATGGAAAGCAGTAGCAAAATCTGCAAACTCAGGCATCAGGCTGATGAGCAAGTCGCGCGGGGCATTACCGCGTTTTCCCGGCCAGCATAATTCAACCGGCGCGCCAAAACGCGGCCCTTCGCCAGCCAGGTTATGCGGGACAAAATGGCCCGGTTCGCGTTGCCAAAGCGCCTCATCCAGGCGTTCAGCCTGTTTTTGGTCTTCACAGGCCAGCAGAACACGTTTGCCCATCCGGTAACGTTCAGCGGCGACCACGCAGGCCAGGGCTTCGTGTGAGCTGAGCTCGCCACTGGCGTCCGGCGCATCGAGAAGAAAGAAGGTTGCCTGTTTCATGATGAGTTCACTGTGCTGCTGAGAAAAAAACAGGGGCGCAACTGGTGCGCCCGCCTGTGACAGGTCTGGCGAACCAGACCCTGATAGTGAAGATTATATCTTATTTAGCGCTGGAATCACTCATCGCCATCCAGGCCTGCACGGTTGAGCAGGAACTGTGACAGCAGTGCCACCGGACGACCGGTCGCACCTTTGTTCTTACCTGAACGCCATGCAGTACCGGCGATATCCAGGTGCGCCCAACTGTATTTACGGGTGAACCGTGACAGGAAACATCCGGCGGTGATAGCCCCGCCCGGACGGCCGCCGATGTTTGCCATATCCGCAAAATTAGAATCCAGCTGTTCCTGATATTCATCAGCCAGCGGCAGACGCCATGCACGGTCACCCGACTGTTCGGATGCACCGATCAGTTCATGAGCCAGCGGATTGTGATTCGACAGCAAACCGGTGATGTGATGGCCAAGGGCAATCACGCAGGCACCGGTCAGCGTGGCGACGTCAATCACCAGCTCAGGATCGAAACGCTCAACATAAGTCAGCGCATCGCACAGCACCAGACGGCCTTCGGCATCGGTATTCAGCACTTCGACAGTCTGGCCGGACATGGTGGTCAGAATATCGCCCGGACGGAATGCCTGACCGCCTGGCATGTTTTCACAGCCAGCCAGCACGCCAATGACGTTCAGCGGCAGATTCAGTTCAGCCACCACGCGCATTGCGCCATAAACCGCTGCGGCGCCACACATGTCGTACTTCATTTCGTCCATATCCGCGGCGGGCTTAATGGAAATACCGCCGGAATCGAAGGTCAGACCTTTACCGACAAGCACGATAGGCTTAGCGTCCGGATTAGGATTTCCTTTATATTCCATCACCGACATCAGTGATTCGTTTTTCGAACCCTGACCCACCGCCAGATACGCATTCATACCCAGCTCTTTCATCTGCTGCTCGCCGATAACGCGGGTCGTGATGTTGGTGCTGAACGCATCTGCCAGCTGACGGGCCTGTGACGCCAGGTAAGCGGCGTTACAGATGTTGGGTGGCATGTTGCCGAGATCTTTCGCGGCTTTAATACCGGCTGCCACCGCCAGACCGTGTTGAATAGCGCGCTCACCGCTGGTCAGTTCACGGCGGGTCGGCACGTTGAATACCATTTTACGCAGCGGACGGCGGGGTTCGGTTTTATTGCTTTTCAGTTGATCGAAGGTGTAAAGCGATTCTTTGGAGGTTTCGACCGCCTGACGCACTTTCCAGTAAGTATTACGCCCTTTAACGTGCAGCTCGGTGAGGAAGCAAACGGCTTCCATAGAACCGGTGTCGTTCAGGGTGTTAATGGTTTTCTGGATCACCTGCTTGTACTGGCGCTCATCCAGCTCGCGTTCTTTGCCGCAACCAATCAGCAAAATGCGTTCTGAAAGAATATTCGGTACATGATGCAGTAAGAGGGTCTGGCCCACTTTGCCTTCAAGTTCGCCACGGCGAAGCAGGGCGCTGATGTAGCCATCACTGATTTTGTCGAGTTGTTCGGCAATCGGTGACAGACGGCGAGGTTCGAAAACGCCGACTACAATACAGGCACTGCGTTGTTTTTCCGGGCTACCGCTTTTTACGCTGAACTCCATGCACTCTCCTGAATCTTAAAGACAAGGGCGGGAGGTACGGCTAGAATGAGTCGCCGGAGACACTCTCCCGTCATTGTGTTAACGACCTGTGTTAACCTTAAACGGCGTTAGTTTTTATTTTGGCGGCTATAAGCAAGTTCCTATAGGACACCCCAATTCTCGGTGTTGTAATACTATTTTAGCTGCGAAGGTTGCCATATGATGAGAATAAATGACGGATTAGCGATGAAACTAGCGATTTTCCTTCAAAAAGACAAGTTTTCACAGGCGTATTAAGCGTGATCATCATTAGATATCTGGTTAGGGAAACCTTCAAGAGCCAATTTGCCATTCTGTTCATTTTGCTTCTCATCTTCTTCTGTCAGAAGCTGGTCAGAGTGCTCGGAGCAGCGGTCGATGGCGATATCCCAACAAATTTAGTTCTCTCACTTCTGGGCCTTGGCGTTCCGGAAATGGCGCAGCTTATTCTGCCGCTCAGTCTGTTCCTCGGCCTGCTGATGACGCTCGGTAAACTTTATACCGACAGTGAAATCACGGTCATGCATGCCTGTGGCCTGGGAAAACGCTCACTGGTCATCGCCGCACTCATTCTGGCGCTGTTTACCTCATTCTTTGCCGGTGTGAACGCGATCTGGCTCAGCCCGTGGTCGTCCAAACATCAGGACGAAGTGCTGGCGGAGGCGAAAGCCAACCCGAGCATGGCCGCAATGGTGGAAGGTCAGTTCCAGCAAGCCCAGAACGGCAATGCGGTTCTGTTCGTTGGCAGTGTTAAAGGGAAAGAGTTCCATAATGTGTTCCTGGCACAGCTGCGACCGAACGGCAACCAGCGGCCTTCCGTCGTGGTGGCTGATAAAGGCCATATGTTGCAGCGTGCGGACGGTTCCCAGCAGGTGATGCTGGATAAAGGCACCCGTTATGAAGGCACGGCGCTGCTGCGTGATTTCCGCGTGACAGACTTCACCGATTATCTGGCGGTCATCGGCCATCAGACAGTGCAGCTTGACCCTAATCAGTCTGATCAGATGACCATGACGCAGCTCTGGCACTCTTCTGAGCCGGAAGCGCGGGCAGAGATGAACTGGCGTTTAACGCTGATCGTTTCAGTGTTTATCATGGCTTTGCTGGTGGTTCCGCTCAGTGTGGTGAATCCCCGTCAGGGGCGCGTACTCAGCATGCTGCCGGCTATCCTGCTGTATCTGATTTTCTTCCTGCTGCAAACCTCGCTGCGCTCCAACGGAGCCAAAGGTAAGCTGGATCCGATGCTCTGGATGTGGGGAACCAACCTGCTCTATCTGGCACTGGCGCTGGTGCTTAATGCATGGGATACCTTGCCGGTTCGCAAAATCCGTGCGCGTCTGAGAGGAGCTGCCTGATGTTTGGCGTATTAGACCGTTACATTGGTCGCACTATTTTCAACACCATCATGATGACGCTGTTCATGCTGGTGTCACTCTCCGGCATCATCAAGTTTGTCGATCAGCTGCGTAAAGTCGGGCAGGGCGGATATTCTGCCGCAGGGGCAGGTTTATATACTCTGCTGAGCGTACCGAAGGATATCGAAATCTTCTTCCCGATGGCGGCATTGCTGGGCGCATTGCTGGGCCTCGGCACGCTGGCAACACGCAGCGAGCTGGTGGTGATGCAGGCTTCCGGCTTCACCCGTATGCAGATTGCGGCCTCTGTGATGAAAACCGCTATCCCGCTGGTGCTGCTGACCATGGCGATTGGTGAATGGGTGGCGCCGCAGGGCGAACAGATGGCCCGTAACTACCGTGCACAGGCCATGTACGGCGGTTCACTGCTTTCTACCCAGAACGGATTGTGGGCAAAAGACGGTCACGATTTTATCTATATCGAACGCGTGGCCGGTGAAAAAGAGCTGACCGGCGTCAACATCTACCATTTCGATGAAGAGAATAAACTGCAGTCGGTCCGTTATGCGTCCTCCGCGACCTTTGATAATGGCGAGTGGAAACTCTCGCAGGTGGATGAGTCTGACCTGACGGATAAGCTGCAAATCACCGGTTCCCAGACACTGACCGGGGTATGGAAAACCAACCTGACGCCGGACAAACTGGGTGTTGTGGCACTCGACCCTGATGCGTTGTCGATCAGTGGCCTGCACAACTACGTGAAATACCTGAAGCAGAGCGGACAGGAAGCAAAACGTTACCAGCTGAATATGTGGAGTAAAATCTTCTCGCCACTGTCGGTTGCAGTGATGATGCTGATGGCGCTGTCATTCATCTTCGGGCCTTTGCGCAGCGTCCCAATGGGCGTACGTGTGGTGACCGGTATTTGCTTCGGTTTTCTGTTCTACGTGCTTGACCAGATCTTCGGTCCGTTAAGCCTGGTTTATAACATTCCGCCGATTCTGGGCGCCTTGCTGCCGAGCGGACTGTTCTTCGTCATCAGTATGTTCCTGCTGCTGAAAAAACGCTAAATCCGGCAGTGCACGGATACCGGTAAACAAAAAGCAGGCCTTTTACCGGGGCCTGCTTTTTTTACGTCTGTCTGCAGAGATGAGCAATCAGATCTCGTTATTGCGCACCAGATCAGCCACCAGATCGTTCACGCCATCACTCATATTTTTAAACTTGGTCAGTTCGCTGCGGGTCACCACCACGAACACGCCCACACCGCGCTGCGGCACCATCGCGACATAGGTGATAAAGCCACCGCCGCCGCCGGTTTTCTGAATGATGCGTGGCAGCAACGGCGTCGGCGCCATGGTTACCCAACCCATTCCCAGCGAGTCCGCCATTCCCGGCACATCCATCCCTTTGAGCGAGACCAGGTCCGTGCGCTTGTAATACATCTTCTGCGCCATGTCGGCGGTCGCGGTGCGCTGGCCGAGGAACTGACGCATCCAGCGGCCCATATCGGCAGGCGTGGAATAAAGACCACCGCTGCCCGCTGCTGCTATCGTGTTAATACACGGGCTCGGACGCAGACCTTCCATCAGGCGTGAACACTGGCTGGCGTTTGGCGTCAGCGTGGTATCCACCATGCCCAGCGGCTGAGTGATTTGATCGCGCAGCAACTGGGTATAAGGCTGATTCGCGGCCTTCGATAACGCATCGGAAAGCAGGTCAAACGCCAGATTTGAATAAGAGGCACGCGCACCCGGCGGCACGGTGAGCTTGGCGACACTCAGCCAGCTCCAGCGATCACTCTTGGTCGGCCAGGTAAAGACTGCCCGGTTCGGCGCACCACCCGGTTGCTCACGCGGCAGACCGCTGGTGTGCGTAGCGAGATTGAGCAATGTGATCGGATTTGTGCCGCTGTAAGCAGGAACGCGGGCACCGGCCGGGGCATATTTACGCAGCGGATCATTAATACTGACTTTACCCTGCTGCGCCATTTTCACCAGCACTTCACTGGTAATCAGCTTGGTCAGCGAGGCGATACGCACCACGGAGTCTTCACGCGGGCGCAAATCGGAGCCGGGACGGGTTTCCCCGAAACTGCGGAAGACCTGCTGATTATTATCGACCACCACCAGCGCCATTCCCATCGCGCCGCTGCCGTAAAAGATGTGTTCTGCATGGTCATCCACGACCTGCGACGCCAGACGCGCATTCTGCTGCGCGTGGCTCCATAAAGGCGTACTGGCGAAGGCCAGCGCGAGGAGCGAAAGTGAGAGTTTTTTCAACAAGCTGGTATCCATCAACAGGGCAAGATCTATTCGTGATTTGTATACTAATGCGAAGTTTGAGAAACGGCATTGGAAAAACGTGGCCAGACAGAAGATTTTTGTCAGCAAATCCTCCCTGTGTTGCGGAGTATGTCTGTTTTTTCAACACTTAAACCGAACAAGGCGGGATAACTATTGCGTGCCCGGCTGGTCTGGGTATAATGCCCACGTTTTCCGCATACTACTTACAGTGCCGAAGTGGCGAAATCGGTAGACGCAGTTGATTCAAAATCAACCGCCGCAAGGTGTGCCGGTTCGAGTCCGGCCTTCGGCACCATTAGTATGTAAATAGACCTCAACTGAGGTCTTTTTTTATGCCTAAAATCCAGTCCCCGCAAGGCTTTGCCCCGCTTTTCAGTCAACCGACGTCAATCTGAGTTACTCCACATCAACATGCTTGTGAGTATAGAACCGAGTATATATGCTGGTTCGATAATGCTTATATACTCACGGCAGCATATGGAAGGAATACCATCATGGCCCTGACTGATACCAAGGTGCGTTCGGCAAAACCAGAGGCAAAGGAATACTCGCTCGTCGATGGCGACGGCATGTTTTTGCTGATACATCCTAACGGCTCCAAATACTGGCGTTTCCGCTTTCGCTTTGGCGGCAAGCAACACCTGATGGCCTTTGGCGTTTACCCAGAGACATCTCTGGCTGATGCCAGACATAAAAGAGAAGCTGCCAGAAAACTGGTTGCGGCAGGTATTGACCCCCGCGAACAAAAGCGTGCAGTAAAAGAAGAGTTGGCGAAAGAAGTCTTCACCTTTGAAGTAGTTGCCAGAGAATGGCATGCATGCGACTAATAAGAAGTGGTCAAAAGATCACAGCGCTCGAGTTTTGAAAACCCTGGAAGATTTTCTTTTCCCGGCTATTGGTAAACACAATATCACCGAACTTAAAACTCGAGATTTACTGGCACCTATCAAAGCCGTGGAGAAGTCTGGACGTCTTGAGGTGGCTTCGCGTCTGCAACAGCGCACAACAGCAATCATGCGCTATGCCGTACAAAGCGGTTTGACCGATTACAATCCCGCGCAGGAAATGGCTGGAGCCGTCGCTACAGCAAAACGGCAACACCGCCCCGCCTTAGAACTTAGTCGTACTCCTGAACTCCTTCATCGTATTGATACCTACACCGGCAGACCGCTCACTCGTTTAGCTATAGAGATGACGCTGCTGGTATTTATCCGTTCAAGCGAACTGCGCTTTGCCCGTTGGTCAGAGATCGACTTCGAAACAGCAATGTGGACGATACCGGCAGATCGCGAACCATTGGAAGGCGTTAAGCACTCTCACCGTGGGTCAAAGATGCGTACTCCGCATTTGGTGCCATTATCGCGGCAGGCAGTTGCAGTTCTAGAGAAAATAAAACGGCTAAATGGCAATCGCGATTTAATTTTCGTTGGGGATCACGATCCCCGTAAACCGATGAGTGAAAACACGGTGAACAATGCACTCCGGGTGATGGGCTACGATACGAAAGTAGAAGTCTGCGGTCACGGTTTTAGAACCATGGCATGTAGTTCTTTAATCGAGTCAGGGATGTGGTCTAAGGATGCAGTAGAACGACAGATGAGCCATCAGGAACGTAACTCTGTGCGTGCGTCTTACATTCATAAGGCAGAGCACTTGGATGAACGCAGGTTGATGTTGCAGTGGTGGGCAGATTTTCTTGATGCGAATCGGGAGAGGGGGGTTAGTCCGTTTGATTTTGGGAAATTCAATCGTGGCAATGTGGACTGAATGTACCCGTAAACCTAGCAATTGTAGCTTAGAAGTCCTCATGTACAGACGAAAATCTAAGTATGGATTACCAATCTTGGCGAAAACAATGCCGAGAAAATTATTTGAATGGCTGCAAACTCCGTATAGTCGAACTTTCTTCCTGTCTTGGTGCCTGCGTTGCTCAGATTGCCAGCCCAAACGATATCAAGGATAACGTCATCCTTAGGTCTCACCTGTTTATGTTCCGTGACGGCACAAAGATATCTTCTCGTTAGCGATTATATTGGCGAACTTGGAACCCGGTTGTATGGGGGATATGTAGATGATGAATGATACCCTTAAAAAATCGTAACTAATTGTAGGCTATAATTAAAATGCAAAAATTATGCAATGGGTTTGCTTTCGGTTGTATCTGGAGATAATATTTTTACAATAATGGCCTTTTACTCATAAAAGACCATTTTATTTCCTAATTATCAATGAATTACTGATAATAATCCGCAAGATTGCTGCTGAATAATGATTCTGCATTTACAGCCGCAGCCACAGCATTCTGAACATCCTGCCGTTTCAAATCTAATACCCGTAATTTGCCCTTCACTTCGGCGACGGATTCGATTCGTCTGTAAACATCAGAATGATGCTTAGCATACAACGCCAGCCCTTTCAGTTTGGGCAAAGCATCAGCCAGATGCAGGCCATGTGGATCTACTAGGTCCACAACCATTTTGCCATCCTGTTTGGCAAAGAACAGGAAATCGGGACGAACAATCTTGTACTGTTCGGCTTCAACATAGGCGATTCCCAGTGACGACTGCCCTGTGTACTGTGGATTACGATACCAGAAAGCAAATCCTTCACGCTTGGTTTCGGTCTCGAAAACCGTGGTTTCCCACTGGTTCAACTGAGCCGGATAGTTCCCACTTTCATCACACAACAGATGGTGTTTCCAGGTTGGAAGGTCAGTTTCCTTCTCTCCTTCACGAGCCCGGGTCATTTCAAACTTGTTCTCTGGTCTAACTAAAACTATGTCCTGCGGTTCGGTGCTCATTTCGACGATTTGACGATAGGCCTCTTTACGCTCATCTTTCAATGATTTGATCTGCGGTGAGTACTCGGCCAGCCATGCCTTCGCCAGTTTATCGGCCTCTCCATCGAAGTAATCCTGCACCTCCATCACTAGCCCCAGGCCAGCAACGGTCACACGAGTTTCCATGATTGCTTCCAGATATTCCTCTGCATCCTCTTCTCGATCCGCGACCTTATCGGCCAGATATTCGACATAGGTACGTGAAACATCCGGGCTGAAGATTCGGGCTGCACGCCGGTAGGCGTCATCAATCACCGCTACGTCCGCCTCCTCCCAGAATTCGTTGAAGGTCATTGCTTTGTTCTTCAGGCTGGCAACCACCGCCTTACCATCCACAACGAGCACTGCATTGCGCTTGTTTTTGATTTTTTCAGCATTTTCTATCTGGAACTTGTCCAAGACAGCGTGCAAAGCAGCATGGGCTTTCCTGACGGCCCCATCAAGGATGCCGTCATCAACCAGTTCCTGTGCCAGCGCGGTCAGACGTCTGGCGGGTCTGGCTCCTTTCTGTGGTCGGGTTTGTGAAGGTAGCGCTTCAAATACTTCCCATACGACAGCTGAAGCCGCCGGGTTAGGTTTCATCTCCACAGGGTTAACCAGGACACGTCCGCTCGGCGGTGAGGTATCATCGCCCTTAAACAAGGTATTTACGACTTCTCTCACAGTATTAGTATTAAACTTGGGCAGCAGGCATTCTACTGAGTTTAAGCGCTCATTACCCGGAATACGTCTTGCCAGTGGAGTACGCACCATACGCCCCAGCAATTGCGTAATATGCGTCCTGTCGCTGGCAGAGCGGAAGGAAACCATTACTTCAGCACGTGGGCAATCCCAGCCAGTGCTGATGGCATCTTTAGCAATCAGTACACGCACCCAAGTTGATTCCTGCACCCGCTGCGGTTCAATATAAGGTACCTGATGTTGGCCGAAACGCTGTGTGGTATGTTCACCGAAAACATGAGCAACACTGTCAACGGGTAATTCGGGGTAACGAGAGAATAGCGAATCCAGCCAACGTCCCACTTCGTTCGGGTCAGGCGTATTGGGTACCTGGAATACCATCAGCGGCACTACTCCGCGCACAGTTTCTTGCTGTTTTGCATACTCTGCCCAGGCATCGGTCACTTCCCTGAGTCTGTCGGCAGCACGGCGTACCCACACGGTATCGAAGTCACCGGCTTCATCCGGCACACCAAGAATGATATCGTCCTTGATAAGTCCCGATTCCTGCACTTTAGCCGAGTCGACCACCACATTCGGCAGTTTGACATGAAGGCCAGCATTCGCAATGGCTTTGTCGAAACGTTCAACTGTGGCGGAAATACCCCACACTACTGGGATACCCTTCACTTCAGCCGAACCATTGATGAGCCTTTGTACAATGGTACTTTTAGCTGCTTCGCTGGAAGTCGTTGACGAACCCATCCCCCTGTGCGCTTCGTCCAGTACCAAATAAAGTGTCAGATCCGGGTCTTCGATGGTGTTCTGGATGGTATCCCACAGCGTATAAGCCAGTGCATCAGGGGCTGCTTCGAAAAGCCCGCCTTTATCATCGAACCCGCGCACCAGCAGGCTTTTTTTGCCAAACTTCTGCGTGTTAAGGAAATAGATTTTTCCAGCCTGAAATTTGCGCCGACTGAAAGGATGTTCAACCACCACCATATCGTTGTAGTTGATACGGTCACTGGCCTCCATCAAGCGAAAGCGGGTTTGCTCGTTCAGTGCAGGATCGTCACTGAACCAGATCACTACCGCGCCAGGATCGGCATCGAAATTAAATTCGTCGTCGCCATGAAACAATGCTTCAAACGCAGCGGCAGCCATGACGGTCTTACCTGCACCGGTCACAGCCGTTAAAGAGAAGGCGCTCTTGTCATTTTCGTTATGCCAATAACGGCGAGCTTTTCTGAGATTCACTAGCGAATCACGTACCGCATCGCGCTGGTAGTCCTTAAGAGTGAACTTCATTCTGTTAATTCCCCACTGGTGAAGCTGAAATTGGTCAGGTACGATTCGTACAAACGTACCGGCTCAACACCTTTTGGCAGACGCCTAGTGACAGCTTGGAAGTGGCGGTCATCGTCAGTGACGATAAAGGCCACCCGTACGTCATTAGCATGGCTAATGGCTTCAATGAAAGGTGTGGCCTGATCCACAGCCGGCAACAGGCCATAAGCATCAGCCACCGCCCATCCTTCAGCAGGCAGTTTTTCAATACGTGTGCCACGTGCACCTGCGCGTAGCCACAGCAACGGTGCAATGCGCGCATAGGCTAGGTTGTGGCTAACCGATTTTTCAGCTTCGTAGGTCAAGGTGAAGAACTCGGCGTTTTCCTCGAAGCCTTCAGACATCGGGAATTCGTTGATAAACTTGTAGTCGCCTTTAATTGGTTCTCCCTCAGGTGTCTTTCCTGTGATGGCGGCCTGTACTCGTGGCTTAGTGATGTAGTCACAGATCCCCCACTTTTCCCATTCGGGGTCCCCGGGGCGTAAGCCCTGTTCGCGCAACTGTTTCTGTTCGCTGGCGGCAACTTCGTTGTTTGTGACGGAGATGCACTGGCGACGACCGCCGTCTTGTTTGTTCAGGCGCATGATCGCGTGGGCTGTTGTGCCTGAGCCACTGAAGAAATCGAGGATGATTGCTTCGGGTTTGCTAGCAATAAAAAAGCGAAGAGCATCTTCGACGGCATAAAGCGATTTAGGGAATGGAAATTTTCGCCCAGGGATAATAGATTTAATAACACCGGTGCCTCCGTGCTCAGCACTATGGGAAGTAAAATCCCATTGCGTGGTCACATGCTTGAACGTTGCATTTTCATATTTTGCAATAATGGAGCCATCAGCACGTTTACGTTCAACGATTGCAATTCCATCCGCAATTTCATTACGTGCCTTATTAGGAAGATGTTGGATGATGTAAGGCTGAGGTTCATCTTTTTTACCATTCGCGCGAATATAACCTTCTCTCCACCACTTATCGAATGCAGAGTCAGTATATTCCCAATTCATTTCAGTTCCATCTGAACGAACAGGGAAAACCGCAATAGTACCTAAGGGGGGGATGATGCTTTCACGAGGAACGTCAGCATTCAGTGGATCGCCACGCCCAATAATGGCACCTGATGCCTCGTCTACAAAAATGGGATAGAACTGATTTGGACCACAAGCCCCTTTACCTTTTCTGCCTCTTATAGATGCAAGGTTTCGTCTCCTCATTGTTTCCCAAGCAACTTCAGCGCCAACAGCGGCTTCATCGGGTCTGCCACTGACAGTTGATGCCCCAAATCGTACAAAAAACAAAAATTCATTCGTACGGGCAAAATCACCTGACCTGCCTGTGCCTTTAGGATTTATTACAGAAGAGACCATCTCAATCTTTGCATTCGGATATACTTGTTCCAACAATAACCCTAATCGTAAATATTCTTTTTCGTCGATTGTGACGATCAATACTGAATTAGCAGGATTTAACAATTCCTTAGCTATCAGCAGGCGGCGCTCCATAAAAGCTAACCACTTGCTGTGACGATACAAGTCTTGTTCTTCGACGTAATCGTTATTGTATTTCCAGTCTTTCGCACCTGTATTATACGGCGGGTCGATATAGATGGCATCCACCTTGCCTCTGTGCGTGTAGGTCAACGCCTTCAAAACATGGTAGTTCTCGCCATTGATGACTGAGTGGAAAGGCTTGTCTAAACCGCGTTGCACTTTTCCCGTACTAACCAGACCCGGCCAGATCGTGTCACGAAATTCAGCTATAACTACAAGATCGCTCAGAGGTATAGTCAGAGTCTCGACAGCAGCCGCGCCCAGTAACTCGAGATCAGCGATCTTCTTCGCCTTGTGGATGGTTTTAACCTGCCACAACCGTTGATCACCTTTCTTCGTGGACCCACGCTCTGGCAGAACGCGAACCTTGTCTCCCTTGCGAATAGGCCTCAATGGCAACTCAACAACTTCAGGGCTATGTCGTTCGAAATTAAGACCAAAGGGAAGGCGTGACGACAGGATCTTGATTTCTCGATCCAAGTCAGCACCCAACTGCGGGTCTTTAGCCTTCGCTTTTGCAATTAAATCAGTCAGCCTGGACATATTTTCCTTTTTTCTTATCAATTTTGAGCATTGCAGGTTCTGAACGTTTGGTTCTCAGGAGAGCCCAATATGATTATTTATTGACGGAATCAGAACGCTGAAAAATTGGCGGTAATATTAACACTAATCAATGACTTCATCGATCCTAAAACCGGATGGTACTGGTTATTACCTGCATGTCTGTATCACTGCCCCATTATCATGTGGCATCAGATAGCCGCACATATGCTTCGACACCAAACTATAGATTAAGTATGTCTACGGGTTTGTCTACTCCAATTTAGCTAGCAAACCGATTTGTAACTAATATATGTTACGTTGCTGTCCCTTGTATTATTAGGAAGATTTTTGCACAAACTCTCAACTCTTAAACACCTGACACTGATGCCATTCAATAAACCTTTCCGCAGGCCAGTAAACTTTATCCTGCGGTAAATAAAGTTGTTTTCCGTCACGCTGCCAGAAAAGGTGATCCACAACCGGGCTGCGGTTTACGCCACCGGAAATACGGATAGTCATATGCTCATCTATTCCTATCGCTCCCATATCAAAGGCAGAATGATGAAGGGAACAAAGGGCCAGTCCGTTATTCACTTCGCACGGCCCGCCATATTGCTTCCAGCGGATATGCGCCGCCTCCAGTCCTACGAGTGCGCCATCCAGCCGCAAATCGTAGCCACATATTGCGCAGCGCGAGTGATATGCCCGAAGAACAATTTCCCTGAAACGCGGATCACGCGCTTTCAGCAGTGACGTAAAATCAAACCCCAGACGGTCTGCGAGAAGTATTTGGAGGCTTTCCGGGAAACGCTCTGTCATGATCTGTTGCGCCAGCTTGTTAATCATTTCCGGCGCTTCACGAAGGATCTGGTAGCTGCTTTCGTCAAACCCCCCCGAAACATGATTCTCAATCAGCTCACGTTTTGTCGGCTGGATATTGCCCTTGCGTGGCTTACAACCTTCGGTATTTTCCAGCGTCCAGAACCCGTCAGTCCTCAACCGCCAGAAAGGCATATTCGGATAGTAGTCGCGCCGTTTAGGGCCGAAGTCCGCCAGCAATTTTGTCAACGGCTCGTGGATCTCTTCCCCGTAGTCGAAGAGTCGGGAATGACCGTTCAGATATTGCGACAGAACATAGAGCAGCAGCAGAGGTTTATGCGGCGCGCACTGGTCGCCGTTGCGCCAGACTGCCACATTGGAAATTGCTGTTTGCAGTGCTTTACATGGGGTCATAGCCGAAGGTTAACAGATTGAAGTTCTTGCGATCATGCTCGCAAAGAATAGGTAATTCAATGAAAGTCAGGTAAAAATAATCTGAGGTGTCACGAAAATATCGCGACCCCGGATCAACGGGATCGCGCGCGGGATGTCACTGAATCTCAGCATCCCATAAGGCATTCTCTGTGCTCTGAAATTTTATCCACCAGCCAATTCACCCCACCATCATCAGCAATCTCCGCCAGCGGTACAGAAAACCCGATGCCTTTGATGCTCTTATCATCCGATAACTGGATCTTTGAATCAGTCTCAGGATATCCGTCATAGTTCCACCACAGGTCTTCGGCTGACGCGTAAGTAGCGTCATCGTTTACCGCAGAAAAGAGATACACAGTCAGATAGCTTTTAGCTTCTTCCACCGGGGTTTTCAATCCTGTGGCTGGCGGTTCGTCATCTTCACCGTATTGCAACACGCGCTGGTCACATTCCAGCTCGCTGTCTGTCACCAGTTTAAAGTCCAGCACATAATCGGTCGCTGCCATCGGCGTATTGGGTTCTTGCTGCTTACTGAACACAAATGAAACGTCCATCATTGGCAGGAAGTCCCATTTCCAGTTTTCCAGCGGATTTGCCCCGCGGCGCGGCGGCTTGTTGAAACTCCAGGTGTCCCACAGCAGAAACGATGCCTCCATTTTCTGCGCGACTTCGTTGATCATCGGGAGTATATGCTGGTAATACGCCCCGCAGATGCGGTGGGCTTGTCGGACCTGAGCAAAGGGATCGTGCATGATTATTGTGCCTTCAAAAATGAGAAATCAGTGGAGAGTGGCGTAGCTGCCAGAAATTGATGAAATTGCTGCCAGGGGAGCAAAGGTTCCCGGATGCCATAGAGCGCAAGGGCC
Source organism: Rahnella sp. RFA10(1/100) (assembly GCF_004195115.1). Lineage (NCBI taxonomy): Bacteria > Pseudomonadati > Pseudomonadota > Gammaproteobacteria > Enterobacterales > Yersiniaceae > Rahnella > Rahnella sp. RFA10(1/100). The sequence goes on along the minus strand of NZ_SEWR01000007.1, from coordinate 12,567 downwards.
TTCAGGCAATCAGCGACGATGCGTTTATCCTGTGGCGCTTCCCACTCTGCGTACTGGAAAACCTCCCGGACCCTGCGCCATTCCATGCCATGAAACTCGACCTGCGGGAACTGTGTTTTTAATTCCTGAAACCAGTTCTCTGTAGTGGCAGGCAAATTACCCAGCGCCAGAAAATGAACGCTTTCTTTGGCGTTGTCATCTGCCAGATAGGTGTAGAGCTCTTTCCGCCATTGCTGTAGATATTGCCTGCCGCCAGCCGGTGGTTTGACTTCAATGATCAGCGCCGTATGCTCAAAAGTGATCACGAGATCGGGTTCGGCAAATCGTTCGTCTCCTGAAAGAAAGGGTTGCATCTTCTCATCAGCCGGATCAGGGAAAACATATTTGGGCCAGAAGGTGATGGATTCAAATTTTCCCCAACTGTCCCGGTTAATTCCCAGCATCTCTGAAAAAAACTGATCCATTGCTGCCGGGGATAAATAGCTAACGCGGCTCCAGATTGCTGCTGTGAGTAAATCTTCATAAGACTGAAAAACGGTTCGCCAGCTTTGTGGTTCACTGCCATTGAGCATTATCCTGCCCGCTTTTCCTTCCAGAATGGCATTTAGCATTTGGCACTCCTTTGTTAATTAAATTTATTATTTTTCTTATCCCGGATCCTGCCCAGTTTAATCGTCACCGTTTTTGACATTACATCCAGATTATCCTCCCGTAGTCCCGGCACCACGTTGTAGCCTGCCAGCGCGAACGGTTATCAGGCGTGGCAGCGGTGCGAGCTTTGTCGGCGAGAAGGTGCTGCCGATGGGTTCTTCCGTATTCTTCAGAATAAAATCCGTGTTAAGCGTCGTTCCGGCTATACCCATTGTGTCCCGGACTGACTGAGCGTCAGCGGTTCGGTCAGTTCGGGAATATCATCATCAATCTTTTGCCGCAGTTTGGCCATCATCAGCGAAAAGCCCTGAAACAACCGCTCGACCGAGTCATCGCGCGGAACCGGACTGCCGTCTAACCCCAGGGCGCGCCCCAGTTCCGGGAATTCTTTCGCAAACTCCAGCCCGGCTTCCTTCAGGTAGCGCATTTCGCCGTCAAAATATTTTAAGAAATCGTCTTCCATTACTGCGTTTTCCCAAGCTGGAGCCGGTTGTCATTGATCTCAACAATCCGGTCCTTGCTGTCATCGAGGTCGCTGCTTTCCAGAACCAGCCGCCAGGTGTTGTTTGTGACATCCGGTGCCATAAAGAGGGCAACCACGGCGACAAACTGTGCGTCGGCATGCAGCGGCACGGCCACCGTCGCCTCTGCGTCCGGCATTATCTGGACAATCTGCCGGTCGAGCAGGTCAGCGGCCAGCACGGTGTTGTCCTGCCTGAGCAGGGCAGCGTAGCTGGCGGTATCAAAAGTTTTACGGTCTTTGAGCTGATAAACGCGCACCACCGTCGGCAGCGCCTCGCCGCCTTCGTTGTTGTTGAGCGCGGCGCGGGAGGTCAGCGTCAGGTGCAAAGTGTCTATTTTACGGTAGATTACGGCATCTGCGACCGCAGAGGCGCCGTTGCCCACGCGCTGCGTCAGGCCGCAGCTGTTTATCAGCAAGGGCAGTAATAACAGCGCGGTGCCGCGTCTTAGTCGCTGGAAATTATCGGGCGTCATGGCGTGTTGTGTCCTCCGCATTGTCCGTGGCCAGGCCCGGAGAGGTAAATATTTGGGCCGGCAGCTTAAAGCGTCGCAGGGTAAGCAGCTCCAGCGGGCCGCCGCCGCTTTGGGTACGTAAGACCACGTTCAGCGTCTCTTTGGTGGCGGTTTGCCAGCTCAGGCGATAGCGGCTGCTGTCGAGCTGTTCAACCTGCGCCTTATCGAGTAAACGCAGCCAGGCCCAGCCGCCGTCCGCCTGAAAATAGTTCTGGAAGGCGTCGGCGCTTTTCCCCGATGCCGCGACCGGTGAGTACGTCAGGGACACCTGCGGGTGATCGCTGGCGGCGTCTGGCCAGCGGAACGTCTGCCAGCCCGGCAGTTGGTTAAAGTACTTCAGGACAGCGTCATCAATCTGCAGGTCGGTTTCGACCACGTTGCGGGTCGGGCGGATCTGCAGCTCAAAGGTCACGCCGGGTTTACCCTGCGGGAAGACGCGGCGGCCAAGCTGGCTCAGCGGGTTAACCGCGCTGAGGAAGTCCGGATTGATGTGCATTCCCTGAGTGTTGAGCGGGTCAGGCACCCAGCTGTCACCCTGTTTTTCCAGCACGCCGGCCAGTTGCCGGGTAATAAACTGGTCAATCAGGCCGGTATCCGGCGTCAGATAGTGAGCCAGCTGGGTGAAATCTGCGTCATTTTTGGTGTTATCGAACGGGTAGCGTCCGGTAAATTCCGCCTGCCACGGGTTCTGCACCTGAACCTGCCAGGCGCTGTTGATCCCCTGCTGTGCCGGAGTCATCACGCCGTTCCACGCCTGTTCCAGCGGCTGGACAAACGCGGCGTCGGCAAAGCTGCTCCATTCGCCACCCAGGCTGGCTGCCAGAAGCTGCGCGTAGCGACGGCCCTGCGACAGCGTGGTGTCACCGTTGCTGAAGGCGGATCTGACCAGGCTTTGTGCCATCGCCTGCGGGTCCGAGGCATTGGCCACCTGCAGCAGCTGCAGTCGCGTTTGTGACACCTGCAGCAAATAGTTGCTGACGGTAACGCCGGAGGTGTTTTGCGCGGCCTGCGTTTCACCTGCCGCCGGGCTCTCCGGCGGTAACACGGCCAGCAGCGGGGCGAAGGTCTCGCCCAGCACGCGGGTCGGGTCATTGTGGCCGCCGGCGAAACCGGCTTCCGGCGTAGTTTTCGACACCAGTTTTTGCGCCGATTTCAGCAGGGAGTCCCCCATCGCTTCGCGGTGCTGACCGGCCGCGCCCTGATAACGCAGGGTGCGGCTCAGGGCCAGCAGCGGCGACTGGCGGGCATCGGCCAGCTGGGTCAGCTGATCGAGGGAGGTGCTCAGCGAGTCGCTGGTGTTCCAGCGGATGCTGTTGAGGAAATTGAGCCAGGCGCTGGTGTAATCGGCAAAGTAGCGCTCGGTCAGGCGGTACTGCAGCTGGTCTTTGGTCAGCAGCTGTTGCTCACCTTTATCATCCAGCACCCGGTCGGTGGTGACGTGGCGTGCCGCAGCTGCTTTATCAATCGCGTCGCTGACCTCTCCCTCCCAGGCTTCACGGGTGAACATGCCGGGCAGGGTGTCATCGGTGGAGAACAGCTGACCGCCGGCGGACTCCCCAAGCAGGCTGTCGAGCGTGACGTCGGCATAGTGCGGCGACACGCTCAGCAACACCTGCTGATACAGCGCGTTTTCGCTGTTGCTGATGCCTTTCTGGCTGCGCAGGATGGTGCGCACGTTGGCCACCAGCGGATCATCGGCAGGCAGCTTCCACTGCGGATGACGCGGCAGTTGCTGCAGATAAAAGGCGAGCAGTTTGTCTGAACGGGCCAGCCATTCTCCCGGCGCCACGCCGCCCGGCGACGTCCACAGAGGAGACAGCACCGGCTGCATAAAGGCCGGATCGGCGTGTTCAGGATGCAGCAGCATCAGGTAGGCTTTCAGTTGCTGATAGGCCATTTTTCCGGCCAGACGTCGTTCGGCAGAGCCCGGCGGCAGGGACACAAACGCCTGCAGCCGGTCTTTTAGCGCGTTTACCACCGGCGTTATCAGCAAAGCCTGACTTTGCCGGGTATAGGCGGGCCACAGTGCGTTGATCACCGCATCACGCTGATCGAGGCCGAAGCGGTTCAGCCACGGCGAGCCGTTTTGCTGCCACCACAGCAGGCGGTCAATGTGGTCCTGCAGGGCCACGCTGCGGGTCAGCGTGTCGGACATCGGGGCCGGCGTGCGGGCCGCCTGCAACAGCGCCTGGCTGTCGGCGATAAGCGTGCGGTTGGTACAGGCAGATATTCCCATGCCCAGCACCCACAGTCCCGCCAGCGTCAGCGTGCCGATGGCCAGTCTGTCACCGGTGGACAGGTGGTCGCGGCGACCCTGCTGTATCCGGCTTTGCGCGATAACGCCGTTCCAGGCGGGGGACAAATAGCAGGCGTGGGAGCGTTGCTGGACAGAAGCCGGTTCAGGGGCAGCAGGCATAAAGAAGATGCCGCCGGCCAGCACGCGCTGATGCTCACCGCGCCACGGCTGAAAACGCTGCCTGAGCAACGCGCCGGTGTGATGTTTCAGATCCCCTGACAGCTGCAGCAGCCAGGCCCAGCGTTTGTTCTCGTTCAGCTGCGCAATGCCCTGCGGGATGAGCGTGGCGGCAAGCTGACTGAGCTGGTCATCAAGTGAGACCGGCGTGCCCGCCGGCCAGTGACAGCCGATACTCTGCACAGGACGGTCGTCCTGTTCCCACTGCGGCTCACTCAGGCACACGCCAAACACCGGCGGACGCCAGCTGAGGGTGCGCCCGAGCGCGATAAACTGACGATAGACTGCGTCGCTGTTGCCCGCCGGCAGCGTCTGATTAGGCACCGGCTGCGTGGTCCACAGGTATTGTGGCTCTGCCGTCACATCGGTGACCCACAGCACGGCGTTAAAGGCGCGGCACCCGCGCATGTCGCGCAGCTGCGTGACGGCGGCTACATCCAGCGCGTCAGCCTCGCCACATCAGATAAGGACGGCGTTCTGGCTTTCCTGCCAGCGCGCCTGCGTCAGGCCGGGGGCGACTTTCTCCACCACCTCCGCCTCACCGGTGACCAAAAGCCACGGCTGCTTGTGCTTCCAGTGCCAGCCATCGCGGTGACGCAGGGTGAAACGCAGGGTATCAAACGCCGTGATGCGGGCGTCGTCCTGTGCCTCGGGCGGGCGGTTAAAATCGAGCAGTTCCAGGGCAAAAGCGTAGCGGGTCAGCAGAAGATAGCTCAGCAGGATAACGCCGGTTGCCCACCAGGCCACGCCGTGGGTGAGGGTTTCTCCGTTGGCGTTCAGCCACAGAAGGCTCAGGGCCAGGGCGAGCATCACCACCAGCATCAGGTGAAGGCTTTTAGTCATGACGTTGTTGTTCCAGCAGGTGCCATTCCACATCGAGCCGCTTACGCCATAAACGCAGTGCCAGAGGGACAGAGAAACTCAGTAAGGCGGCGACCACCACCAGTCCGCCGCCCAGCCAGGGCAGCATGCCCACCTGCGTATCACGATCGGCGGGGAGTAATATCAGGGCCAGCATCACGGCCACGATCCCCGCCAGATAGGCCAGCGGATAGCGTGAAATCGTATCGACAGGCATGTTCACGGGCGCAGCAGGCTGGGTGCTGAGCTGAACCAGGCTGATGGACTCCTCAGACTGTGCGGCGACCAGTTGGCCGCGCTGGCCTAAATCGCATCCCTGCGCCGCGAGGCACAGGGCAAGCCAGAAGGAGGCCGGACTCGCAGGGCCTAACAACAGGGACAGATCGTGACGCCCCTGTGCCGGCAGCATCACGTTGTGTTCATCCAGCAGAGCCAGCAGGGCGCCGCGCTCGCGGCTGTGCAGCCCGGCATCCCACAGATGGCTCAGACGTTTGGCCTCGGTTTGGCCGGCGGTCAGAAATCGCGGGAAGTCCGCATCGAGGTCGTGCGACTGTGTCACCAGCGGGCGGAACAGGTATACCGGTCGGAAAGGCGGGGCTTTTATCACCGGCCCGGAAGACCTCAGGAAGAGCAGGGCAGAGCTGCTGGCACTGGCCTGGCTTTTACCGTCAAGCAAATGCAGGGCAATCACCAGACGCGGAACGGAAATGTCTTCATCACACCAACTGTCCAGCAAGGCGGCGTCCGGTGCATCTTTCTGCCAGTGGATGTTCTCCGTGGGCAGGCGTTTTTTTAATTTGGCAGACCAGTACTGTTCGACCGCGTTTGTGGCTTGTTCTTTCGGCGTATTTGCATACAACCATATTTCGATAGAGGACTGCGCGCGCAACGTCTCTGACAGTGGTTCGAGCGTCTGGGAGAGAATATCTTTCAATGGAGATTCGCCCAACTGCAAGGGTTGAACGGGGACGATCTCTCCCGGTTTCGCAGGAGCCTGCGGATGCAGTCCATCCAAACCCAGCGTACGGCTGGCGATATCCGGTTCCGGCGTCAGACAGTGGAATGCCACCAGCCGCAGAGACCTGCGTCCCCAGTGCTGCCAGTGGGCATACTTACGGTCAATAAACAGATGCCGCCAGTCAGTCTGACGACGTGCCTGCAATGCCGCACTGAGCACAAAGGCCATCACTGCGCTGGAAACCAACACCGGCAACAGTAACAGCCAGAACCAGAACCGCAGGTTGGTAAACCCCCGCTGAACCGGCCAGGTGAAAAACAGTGCGATGGCTGCCAGTGCAATACTGGCTGCCGGTACCGCTAACCACCACCAGCCAGGAAATTTGGGTAAGGCGTGGCGGGCCATCTGCGGAAGATGCCAGTTCATCATTGTGCTCCGGCGTTCGGCAGGGTTGTTTTGAGAGTGCAACCACACTGCGCAACACAACCGTCAACAATCACAGCTTTGCCGTTCATTTTCCAGGTCGGATGCCCCTGATTCACCGGCACGGTGCCATGCTGAGAACAACTGACAGTATCACCGGCTAACATCACCGGTTTACCTTCAAATAATGCCCCAGACGCTGAGCTGACGTTGCCGCCGTGGGTATGGGGATCGCCTAAGCGAATGACTCCGCGCATAAAAATATCCTTCCCTGAATATGTTACTTTTTGTTGAACTCAGCGATAGCCTTATCTGGTAGTGAGTTGCTTGTTCTACTCATTCCCGCTATACCCCTTGGGGTATTGTTATATCTCAAAACATAATCAGTATTGATTGCTTTTTCATAATCTTGGGAATCAAAATGTAGATGATAAATAGTACCTTTAGTAAAAGGCATCAGGTAACCTAACCGTTCAATATGCAATGTGCAGTCCGGTAGTGGCATTTGATAAAAACTCTCTTTGCGATCTTTATCTGTTATGGGACTTGCTGTTTTAGCCATGAGAGGATAGGTCGGGATGTCGAGAAGAACCTTATAATTTTCAGCGCCGTCTTTTTGAAGATAAAGTTGGGTCTCACCTTCTTCAACCTTATAAGTGCCTTGCATGTCTGGACATGCAAATAATGGATTGCTACCACTTAGCAAGGTGATTAATACGAGTGTTTTAAAAATTCCATGTTTGTCTTGCATTTGAAATCCTTATGAACGATGCGTCTTCGCATACATAACAGGAAAAGGAGCGCCTAAAGTAAAATGATACTTTTCATTCAACTGATTCGCAGTGATTTGAGCATTTTCGATTTGTTTTTTAGACATTTTATTAGTAATAATATTTAAGCTCCGATCGGCTTCTTTATTGCCAATCAATTTGGCGAAATAGAACCAGGCGTAAGCTGTCTGAATATCTTTGGGTGCACCTTCTCCGTGGTAATACGACTGCCCAATAATTAAGCTTGCCATTGCGGCAACATCTCTATAATCACGACTGTTTGAGGCCGCTTCCATATACCATTTTGTTGCCGCAACCTCGTCCTGCTTAACGAAAACCCCATGGCTATACATGAACGCGACATTAAACTGTGCAGGTGCCATACCCTTAGGCGATTTTGCAGCTTTTAAGTACCAATTGAAGGCTTGTTCATCACTTTTAGGTACGCCACGCCCGTCACTGTACATATTTCCTAAATCATACTGTGCTTCGGGGATCCCTTTATCTGCAGCTTTTTGGTACCAATACACTGCTTTTTTATAATCGACAGGAACACCATCACCGTTATTGTAACGAGTGGCCAAAATGACTTGTTCTGCCACGTCGCCATCTTCAGCACCTTTTTTTGTACAGTCTAAATCTGTTGTACAAGCCTGAGTGGGTGCCGGATTTTTGGTGAGATGGTTCTGGCAACCTACTAAAACAAGAAACCCTGTCAGAATTAATAATTTTTTTAACATGTGATATTCCTTATTACATGGATGATTGTTTATATTTTTGACATTCTAATAACCGGCCTTGCTAATTCATTTTCCCTGTTCCGATGCAGGCAATCCTAAATCAGGGTTACAGCGCATCTTGTCCCAACCTGTGTAGTTTTTGACTACAGGAACTTTGTTGGGAATATCCTGAAAGTTTTTTCTGTCCGAATCGATTGTCCAGCGTTCAGGACCAGCAAATGAATTCCATGAAGCATATTCTTTGCCCCATTTTCCACCGTGCCCCTCTGGGTCATAGGCGTCGAAAGGCTTGGAGCTCATATAAATATCGCCCCATTTTGTCAGTACAAAACCCTGATCGGCGACGACAGTTAATGAGATTATGTCTTCATACAGAGGGGAAGTATTTTCCCCTGCTACGACTTCCATTCCGGACGCAGTTTTTCTTGCTGGGATTCGTTTCCCATAAGGATCTGCACCGGCTCCAGGGGAATAACGCGCTCTTTCCCAAGTTTTCCCGTAATCTTTTGAAATAGTGAAAGTACTCAGATCCTCATACTCAGGGATGACGATATAGCGTTCTGATGGATGAATATAAATTTTGGTATAGACCCGATAACCTGAGTAACCATCATAGATATCAGTAGTAATATTCCTTTTGGTATCAATGTACTGAAGACGCCCTTGACAGTTAAATCCGGTCAGCTCCAAATAACGATGATCATCAAAGCGGTAGACTACCTGCGTTGGAGGAGAGGAGGAATTATTTGCGCTCTGAACACAAGCAGAGATACCCAACAGGCTAGCTAATACCAAAAATCTGTTTATCTTTTTCATGATATTCCCTTAAACCAGTGGTTTAGGCATCGCCCATTGCAGTTCAGTAATAGATTCGTTGGCGTTAGTTCCCAGTTGGCCGTAAATATTTTTATGTGGTGTTTGTTGAGTTTTAGACGGGGCGTAATCATTGACTACTCCGAATTGCCCTTTTGGAGTACCGTGGTCTCTCTCTGGTTTATTCATCAGAGATTTAAATTCAGGAGGTAAATAACCATAAAGGTAATACTGTCCAACTTCTGGTCGCGGATTTGCCGCCTGCCGCCAGTCAGCCTCCAGTAATAACCCCTCCCAAAAATCCTTATACTCAAACGCCTGACATTCCCCAATTGCCAGGTCATACACCATCGCTTTTTCAGGGACGTCTTTACTGGTCACAATGGATGAATGCTGGCTGATCTGAATGTTATTTTTGGCATTCATAACGGCCTCAGTTAACTCATCATCGTTCATGCGGCGAGTGATCTCGACCTGGGTGGCCATCATTTGTCGGGAAGGCCCTATCGCGGTAGCGCGAATAGCATCTATCTGATAAATCTCACTAAGAGCCGCCAGTTCTGCGCCGGTGAAATTATGTTGATCACGCATGAAGCCAAACCCGTCAGGAATCGCGCGAGTTTCATGTATAAATTGCTCATCAGCCAATGCAGTTTTTGCGATATCGGGATCAAGGCCCTCAAGAGTTGTTCGGTACTGTTCTTCAGGAATTATTGGTTTTTTTTTGTGTTCTACGCCGTTATTTTGCCCGCCCAGTTTGAACTGAAATGTGACGGGTAAAATAGGTGCATCAACGGTGATGTCTTTGAAATTGTAGCTGGCATTCTTAGCACCCATTTGCCCTGAATCACTCAGCGCTTTGGAAAATTCAAAACGTTCCCCGGTGTTATGCCCAACATAAACATCCTTGCAAAAAACTCGCTGATTAAAATTAGCGCCGAGTTTCGCCCGCAATGAGTCAGCAATACCACTCCAGCCAAAGCCCTGAACCTGCTTCATGGAAACAATGGTGTCATTTGGGCAGAAGTAGTTGTAGACCTTACCAAAGTTGTTACGGCTATAGCGGGCGTCGCTCCATTGGGCATTATTTGACAGACAAAGCGTATCTTTCAGTTTTTGTAAGTCATCCCCCGAGTACTGCCCGTTTGGAGAATATTTCGGGTTAGTCGCCATTAGTTTGCAAAAATTAGTCAGCGTCCTTTCACGCCCGTCTGTGGTTTGCTGATTACCAGGGCTCCAGCTTTCAATCAAACGAAAATCCGTAGAATAGGGAGAGTGGTTCAATATCACGCAATCTGCTGGCTCTAAACCTTCTTCCTTTACCCACATATTTGCCAGGATAGTGATAATAGTGCCCTGACTGTGAGCGACGATATTAATGGTGTCATTTTTTGAGCGCTTATCACGTCGGATTGTCAAAATTAAGTCAGCAAGTCTGCGGGCAGCGAAAGCCTGATAGATACGATGCGGGTTGTCATAAATTGGGTGGCTCCAGTCGCCACTATTTGTGATATGGGAGCGGGAAACCCAGCCAGCAGCTGTCATCGTCCACCCTGTACCTCCCGGGCCGAACATATCAGGTATGCTTGTCGTTGCATTAGCAAAAGTGCCACCGCCTTTAGATTTGGCTGGATCGAGCCAGTTAGCGTAATTATCAATTTTAGCTTTGTTATGGGCTTTAATTTTCCGTGCATCATTTTCAACGAACGAGTCAAAAGCTAAATCTGCTTCATTTTTTTTCTCGCGCAGTTCTGCCTTGTATCGTTTTTGGTCTGCTTCCCAAACATCCTTTTCAACCGGTCGATATCCCCAGTAAAAGGGGATAATCGGCGAACGATTTGCCTGCCCGACACAGGTCTGATTATCAACAGAGCACTCTTGCGTGAAAACATTGCCGTCAGCATCTGAAATCTGAAACTCTTGATTTTTCCAGCTATGGGGGAATAAGTCCGTACGCCCCAGACGGGTATTCAGACCTTTGCAAATGCCTTCATCCTGATTTTGGTAGGCTTCCCCGACATCGTTGACGCCATGTACCAGAATAACAATGCACGGCAAGGGACGTTTTATAAGGCAATTCTGTTTGACCATCTCGCCTGCAGTGACCGGTCGGCAAACATCTCCAGCCGACAAAAAACCGTCATTACGTAAACTATCGTTTTGTGAGTTACTCATATTCATAGTCCCTTAATTAGCTCAATCGCCGCATTTTCCAGTTCGTTCATATGAAGTAAGGACGATTCGCCGTTGGCATCCGTAGCCCCTTCGGTTATAGATCCATCCTGGCGGTGGATGCGGAATTTCTGATTTTTAAGCACCTGAGTCGGGTCATCTTCTGCATGGAGCCGATACTGAATGGCGTACTTGCCCTCTTCAAATGACGGCATCGCCTGTTTCACGCTATCCCCACCCTGATATTCCAGTACCGGCGATTTTTGGGTAATACGGGTTGGTGCCAGTTCTTCGATCGTTCCATCCTTAATGCGGATCCCCGCCCCGCCACACATCAGCAGTAGCTCTTTTTTGGCATTAAGCACGATGCGGCCGTTGGTGCTGGTGATCTGCATGTCCTCGAAGGAGGTCAGTTCCATCTGGTCTTTTTGCGCCTGAAGCTGCACCTTTCCTGCCGCGGCAATGAGCTTGATGCCTAACTTGTTCGCAAATACGGAGAACAGTTCACCGGCGGCGACCGAGAAACGACGGAATACGCTGAAACTGGCATCCTGGCCAGCAGTGGCTACCAGATTCTTACCGGCAGTTTGTTGGATCGTTTTCGGCGTGGTGTGCGCAATTCCGGCATCGCCGTAAACGACGACACCGGGCTGAGCGAGTTTGGTGAGGTCTGTCTTGAGCAGCTCCTGATCGGTGGTTTCTGCCGGAGACGCCTGAGCGATATCGGCGCTACTCTTCAGGGTTTTGGCCAGAGCCAGGGCTTTTTCAAGCTGGGCAATGGCGGCATCCATATCCAGCTGCTGCCCCTGAGCACTGTTCTTCGGCTCGGTAGAAAGCAGAATGCCCTTGCCGCCACGAACGGCAACATAGGCATCGGTACGCAATTCTGCGCCTTCACCGCGTTGCTTTCTGGCACTGTCCATCAGGTGTCCCAGACTGAGCTGGCTCTTACCAGAGTGTACTGTACTGATTTTTATATGTTCTTTGCCGCGTTGATCATCAAGTCGGATTTTATTTCCAGAAGGCGTACGGATAACGTTCCGCTTGTAGTTCGGCAGCGCCACAGGGTCCGGATGCCGTGAATCGTGCAGTGCATAAGCAATGTACGGCCGGTCAACGTCGCCGTTCTCGAAGGCAATCGCCACGCCGGTGGAATCCAGCAGCGGCATATGGAAGCCGCAGGTATCCCCTGAATAGGGTTTTGCCAGACGCAGCCAGCAGCTCTCAAAGCCTTTCTGCCATTCGGTGCGGTCGAAAGCAAACCGGGCGCGGTACAAACCGTCGGCGCTGATATGGGCATAAGGTTCATCCGGATGCGCGCTGGAGATGCGGGCGGGCAGCGTGCCGGTGACGCTCGGCCACGGCAGCAGAGCGGGGCGATACGGATGCCGGGTATTGCGCGGCACGGCGGTGAAGGTGACAAAATACGCCGTGTCGCGGGCGACGTTTGTAGAGTTCGTGGAAACTATCAGCAGGCCGTCCGGCGCTTCCGGCCAGTCTTTACCGGGCGTAGTAATGACCATCCCCGGACGCAGCGTCATGCAGTTGGACTTGCCCTCGAAGGTGATTTGTTCGCTCAGATAACGCTCCTGACGGCGTCTGGCGTACCACATCCCCTGACCGGGCTCGTTGCTGTATTCCTTGCCCGGCTCAGGATAGGACTCACCCCAG
>NZ_SEWR01000006.1:0-332462 GCF_004195115.1 Rahnella sp. RFA10(1/100) | reverse complement strand
TTCGTAATAATTCAACTAAATGAATTACTGCTTGGTCACTCTAAGACTTGATATTTTTTGCCACCGAAGTGGCTGATATCGTCTTGTGAGTGCCCACACAGATTGTCTGATAAATTGTTAAAGAGCAGTGAGTTACGCGCTTTCGCTTGCTAACTCGAGGTGGCGTATATTACGCTTTCCTCATTCAGTGTCAACCGTTTATTTCATCCGGTTGCCGCTGTTTTTAATCTTTCCGACCCGGTTACTTCGTGATGTTGTTCACGTTGTTCCCTGTCGATGGAGCGGCATTATAGGGAGTTCTCAGCAGGCCGCAAGGGCTAATTTCACTTTTTTTATCAAATGTTCATAAATCCATCAAACGAATTAATAACGAACAAGAAATGTATAAAAAAGGGGCCCCGGATTGCTCCGGAGCCCGTTTAAGACCGCGACTTATCTATTTACTGTCTTGCGATGATGTGATCATTTTCCACATCGACAGTAATTGGCTTACCTGGGATCAGCTTGCCGGACAAGATTTGCTGAGCCAGCGGGTTCTCAATCTCTTGCTGGATAGCACGCTTCAATGGACGCGCACCATAAACCGGGTCAAATCCGGTATTACCCAGCAATTCAAGCGCCGCATCGGTCAGCGTTGCCGAGTAGCCATGTTCTTCCAGACGTTTATACAAACGCTCCAACTGAATCTTCGCGATATTTTTAATATGCGCATGGCCCAGCGGATGGAACACAACGACTTCATCTATACGGTTGATGAATTCCGGACGGAAGCTGTGTGTAACCACTTCCATGACCGATTCTTTCATCTGCGCATAGCTCGCCTCGCCAAAGTGCTGCTGAATAATGTCAGAGCCCAGGTTAGAGGTCATAATGACTACCGTATTACGGAAATCGACCGTTCTGCCCTGCCCGTCCGTTAAGCGACCGTCATCTAACACCTGTAATAAGATGTTGAACACATCCGGGTGCGCCTTCTCTACTTCATCTAATAAAATGACAGAGTAAGGACGGCGACGAACCGCTTCTGTCAGATAGCCACCTTCCTCATAACCGACATAACCCGGAGGCGCACCGACCAGACGTGAAACTGAGTGTTTCTCCATAAACTCCGACATATCGATGCGAACCATCGCGTCATCACTGTTAAACAGGAATGTTGCCAGCGCCTTACACAGCTCGGTTTTACCTACACCCGTCGGCCCCAGGAACAAGAATGACCCGATCGGGCGGTTTGGATCTGACAGCCCTGCGCGACTACGACGAATCGCATTTGATACCGCTTCCACCGCTTCATTCTGGCCAATCACGCGGTTATGCAGCTCTTCTTCCATACGCAACAGTTTTTCACGTTCACTTTCAAGCATCCGCGCCACCGGAATACCGGTCCAGCGCGCCAGCACATCGGCAATTTCCACATCTGTCACGCGGTTGCGCAGCAGTTTCATGGTCTTACCTTCCGCCTGGGTCGCTGCAGCCAGTTGTTTTTCAAGCTCAGGAATTTTCCCGTACTGCAATTCTGACATACGTCCCAGGTCGCCAACACGCCGGGCCTGCTCAAGCGTAATCTTCGCCTGCTCCAGCTCGGCTTTAATATTCTGGGTGCCGGTCAGTGACGCTTTCTCAGCTTTCCACTCTTCTTCCAGCTCAGAATATTCACGCTCTTTCTGGCTCAGTTCGGCTTCCAGCATTTCCAGACGTTTCACACTGGCATCATCAGACTCTTTTTTCAGCGCCTGCTGTTCCAGTTTGAGCTGGATAATACGGCGATCCAGACGGTCCAGAGATTCAGGTTTGGAATCCATTTGCATACGAATGCTGGATGCCGCTTCATCTATAAGGTCAATCGCTTTATCCGGTAACTGACGGTCGGAAATGTAACGGTGCGACAATGTCGCCGCCGCAACGATGGCCGGGTCAGTAATCTGCACATGGTGGTGCAGCTCATAGCGTTCTTTCAGACCACGCAAAATAGCAATGGTATCTTCGACAGAAGGCTCAGCAACAAACACTTTCTGGAACCGACGCTCTAACGCCGCATCTTTTTCGATAAACTGACGATACTCATTTAATGTCGTCGCGCCCACACAGTGAAGTTCACCCCGCGCCAACGCCGGTTTAAGCATATTCCCGGCATCCATTGCGCCATCGGCTTTACCGGCACCAACCATGGTGTGCAACTCATCGATAAACAGAATGACATTACCTTCCTGTTTAGCGAGATCGCTCAGAACACCTTTCAGTCGTTCTTCAAATTCCCCGCGATATTTAGCACCGGCCACCAGCGCGCCCATATCTAATGAAAGCACACGTTTATTTTTCAGACCTTCCGGCACTTCACCATTAATGATGCGTTGTGCCAGCCCTTCTGCAATCGCGGTTTTACCGACACCAGGCTCACCAATCAGTACCGGGTTATTTTTGGTACGACGTTGCAGAACCTGAATGGTCCGGCGAATTTCTTCATCACGACCAATGACCGGATCCAGTTTGCCCTGCTCGGCACGTTCGGTCAGATCGATAGTGAATTTTTTCAATGCCTGACGTTGATCTTCGGCATTCTGATCATCCACTTTCTCACCCCCACGCATTTGATCGATGGCAGCTGTCATTTTATCGGCCGTTGCACCGCAGGCTTTTAACATATCCGTTAAAGAGCCACGGTCTTTCATCACGGCCAGAACAAACAGTTCTGAAGAGATAAAGGTATCGGCACGTTGTTGTGCCAATTTGTCACAAAGATTTAAAACACGTACCAGCTCATGGGATGGTTGAACATCGCCGCCGGTACCTTCAACTTGCGGCAAACGCCCCAAAGCCTGATCAACGTCCGTGCGCAGTTTCTGGGTATCTACCCCGGCCGCCGTTAATAAAGGACGCACGGTTCCGCCCTCCTGAGTGAGTAATGCGCTCATCAGGTGAACAGGTTCGATAAATTGATTGTCGCGCCCGAGCGCGAGTGACTGGGCATCCGCGAGGGCAAGCTGGAATTTGCTGGTAAGACGATCCAGACGCATAACACCTCCAATACTGAACAAAATTGCTACTGGAGATTAAATGAGGTCAACCCTCACGTTTTCAAGGTTATCTTGGCAGTATATTCAGAGGACTGCTGTTATGCGCGATGGATCGTCTTGATTCGATAGGTTATATCAGCCAAATTAAACTTGCCAGCCGTCCGGTTACGCCGTCGCGCCGGTAAGAGTAAAATTTACGGCTGTCAGTGACTGTGCAATGTTCGCCGCCGTAGATAGCTGTGATGCCAGCCGACTGTAAGCGCAGCCGTGCGAGCAGGTAAATGTCAGCCATAAATTTCGCGCCAACGGGTCTAAAAGCCGCAGATGTCGCACCGTTCACAGCCATAAAGGCTTCGCGTACTTCTCCACCGACCTCAAAATGCGAAGGGCCGATTGCCGGTCCCATCCATGCCATGATGTCTTTGGAAGCGGCGTCAAAACAGGCTACCGTATTTTCTAATATCCCCGCACACAAACCACGCCAACCGGCATGGGCTGCTGCAACTTCATCACCGTTCATGCTGCAGAACAGCACCGGCAAGCAGTCAGCTGTCATTGCTGCGCAAACAACACCTGGTTCGCGGGTATAAGCCGCATCAGCAATTAAAGAAGGACTGCGGGGAATATGCGCCGTTAAACGAACAACGTCGGTACCATGAACCTGCTCCAGCCAATGTGGTGAAGCTGGCAGCCCGCCGAGTTCGACTATACGCTGACGGTTCAAAGCGACATGTTCAGGGCAGTCTCCGACATGATCGCCAAGATTAAGCGCCCCGTAAGGAGGCAAACTGACACCGCCCTCCCGGGTCGTCGCACATGACCGCACCGTTGCCGGTTGCGGCCACTGAGGCTTGATAAGTGCGCACATTACCAGTTCATCTGATCCTTGAACTCTTCGGTATCTGCTTTAAGCGCACTGATCAGGTCAACCATATCCTGGGGAAGTGGCGCATGCCATTCCATCTGAATACCGGTGACCGGATGATAAAGGCGCAGCATGGTAGCGTGAAGAGCCTGACGATCGAATCCGCGCAACATATTAATAAACGATTCCGAGGCACCTTTAGGCAGTCTCGGGCGGCCGCCATAAAGCTGATCGCCTAACAGAGGATGGTTAATGTGCGCCATATGCACACGGATCTGGTGGGTACGTCCGGACTCCAGACGCAAGCGCAGACGCGTATGAGCACGGAAATGCTCCATAATGCGATAGTGCGTCGTCGCCGGTTTACCTGTCGGATGGACCGCCATATGTGTACGTTTGGTGGAATGGCGCGCAATCGGCTCATTCACTGTGCCGCCTGCCGTCATTGTACCAATCGCCACGGCTTCATATTCGCGGGTAATTTCGCGAGCCTGAAGTGCAGTCACCAGATGCGTTTGTGCGGGCACAGACTTCGCGACCACCATCAGGCCGGTAGTATCTTTATCCAGGCGATGCACAATGCCGCAGCGCGGCACATCAATAATTGCCGGGTAATAATGCAGCAACGCATTCAGTACTGTGCCATCAGGATTTCCTGCGCCCGGATGAACAACCAGATCGCGAGGTTTATTGATGACTAAAATATCAGTATCTTCATACACGATATCTAAAGCGATATCTTGTGGCAGCCAACGCGCTTCTTCTTCAATTTGCGCATCGATTGCGATAGCCTCGCCACCCAACACTTTTTCTTTTGGTTTGGTCACTTTTTTGCCATTGACCGTGACCCTGTCTTCAAGGATCCAATCTTTTATACGAGATCTTGAATAATCAGGGAACAATTCGGCCAAAGCCTGATCTAACCGTTGACCGAGTTGAGATTCGGCCACCGTTGCGGTGAGTTGTACTTGTTGTGCCATATGCAGCTTCTTGGTTAACGTTGGGTTTTCACGGCGATGCCGTTTAAAATAATGTGCTATTGTAGCTGGTCTTTGTCGGGAGCTTAACGGACAGTCTCCCAGAATAACACCTGAGGATAATCAAAACGTCATGACGCGTGTGAAATATCTGGTGGCAGCAGCCACGTTGAGCCTGGCGCTGGTCGGTTGCTCCAGTTCCAAAGAAACGGTTCCCGATAACCCGCCTAACGTCCTTTATGCTACTGCCCAGCAAAAGCTGCAGGACGGTAACTTTAAAGGCGCTATTGCGCAATTAGAAGCGCTCGATAACCGCTATCCGTTTGGGCCTTACTCGCAGCAAGTTCAGTTAGATCTGATTTATGCCTATTACAAGTCTGCTGACTTGCCTATGGCTCAGGCTTCTATTGATCGCTTTATGCGTCTGAACCCAACACATCCGAATATTGACTACGTCATGTATATGCGTGGTTTAACGGATATGGCGTTGGATGACAGTGCACTGCAAGGATTTTTCGGTGTTGATCGTTCAGACCGTGATCCACAGCATGCACGTGCAGCATTCCGTGATTTCAGCCAGCTGATCCACACGTATCCAAACAGCCAGTACGCCACTGACGCGACTAAACGTTTGGTATTCCTGAAAGATCGTTTGGCGAAGTACGAGCTGTCAGTGGTGCAATACTACACTAAACGCGGTGCTTACGTCGCTGTCGTTAACCGTGTAGAGCAAATGCTGAAAGATTATCCGGATACTAAAGCAACGCATGATGCGCTGCCGTTGATGGAAAACGCCTACCGCGAACTGCAGCTGAACACTCAGGCTGATAAAGTCGCGAAAATTATTGCGGCTAACAGTGCAGCGTAATTTTACATGTCCGTAGACAAACGGTAGCTGAGGCTGCCGTTTTTTTTTGGCTTTTTTCTAGGAGGAAACGCAGAAAAACAGGAAAGAATAACGCACTGATCCTATCAATCATGCCTGCTCCTGAATGAAGTCTCAAGGTCTTTCCGGCCATTAATTACCCTGTATCACATAAACGCCAAAGTTGACAAAAAGTGACAAAAAACCGTGAGTTTGGGGACGCATTTCGTAAAAAAGGCTGGTATGTTGGATTCATCGGAGACGGAAAGAAGAGAGGTAAGTTATATGACAGTCAACATTACCAGTAAACAAATGGACATCACCACCGCGATTCGTGAACACATCGAAGGCCGTCTGAAAAAACTGGATAAATGGCAAACTCAGCTCATTAACCCGCACATAATCCTGTCTAAAGAACCTCAGGGATTTGTCGCCGATGCGACCATCAGTACCCCAAACGGGAAACTGGTTGCCAGCGCCACGCACGATGATATGTACGCTGCGATTAACGAAATGACGACCAAACTTGAGCGACAACTCAACAAAGCGCAGCATAAGGGTGAGGCTCGCCGTGCAGAATCCGGCGTCAAAGAACTCAATCTGGAACCGGTGCAGGAAGAAGAGGAATAACCGGGTTATCCGACATGTCAGTAACAACGCGCTCCGAGGAGCGCGTTTTTTGTGTCTGAAGGAAATGTTATTGACACAAGGAAAAGCCTGCGGTTACTTTAAGACTCTGCTCAAACTCATGGAAACAAGGCATACATGAATACCCGTCTGTTTTTCTTCGCATTCTTTTTTACCTTCCCCTGATTGGGAGGCGTTTCGTCGCGAAAGAATGAATGCGAAGACGAACAATAAAGCCTCCTGAAAAGGGGGCTTTTTTTATGCCTGCGTTTTACACATTTTGCTGAAAGAAAGAACATTTAAAAGGGTAACAACATGACCGAGAACTCATTACTGGCACTGCGTGAACGTATCAGCGCATTAGACCTGAAACTGCTGGCTCTGCTGGCGGAACGACGTACGATGGCAATTGAAGTCGCGCAATCCAAAATGCACTCTCACCGCCCTATCCGCGATAAAGAACGTGAAGCAGACCTGATTAACACACTGATTCAGGAAGGAAAAAAGCAGGGACTTGACGGGCATTACATCACCCGTGTTTATCAGCTGATCATTGAAGATTCCGTTCTCACGCAGCAGGCGCTCCTGCAGCAACATTTGAACAAAACCCCTTCTGACTCAGCACGCATCGCTTTCCTCGGTCCGAAAGGTTCATATTCTCATCTTGCCGCGCGTCAGTTTGCCGCCCGTCATTTCGACCAGTTCATCGAATGTGGTTGCCAGAAATTTCAGGACATCTTCTCTCAGGTAGAAACCGGTCAGGCCGATTACGCAGTATTACCGATTGAAAATACCAGTTCAGGCTCAATCAATGACGTTTACGATCTGCTGCAACACACCAGCTTGTCAATTGTAGGTGAACTGACTAATCCTATTAACCATTGTGTACTGGTCGCGACTGACACTGATTTGTCGCAGATTCAGACGGTCTATAGCCATCCGCAACCCTTCCAGCAATGCAGCCAGTTCATTAACCGCTTCCCTCACTGGAAAATTGAATACTGTGAAAGTACTGCAGCAGCGATGGAAAAAGTGGCGGCAGCCAGTTCTCCCCACGTGGCCGCACTGGGCAGCGAAGCCGGTGGTGCGTTGTATAAGTTGCAGGTACTGGAACATAATCTGGCGAATCAGCAGGAAAATATCACCCGCTTCATTATCCTGGCGCGCAAAGCCATTGAAGTGACGGATCAGGTTCCGGCTAAAACCACACTGATTATGGCAACCGGCCAGCAAGCGGGGGCGCTGGTGAACGCACTTCTGGTGTTGCGCGACCAGGGCATTATCATGACCAAACTGGAATCACGCCCGATTAACGGCAATCCGTGGGAAGAGATGTTTTATATCGATGTGCAGGCGAACCTGCGTTCAGAAGAGATGAAAAAGGCGCTGAAAGATCTGGCACCTATCACCCGCTCGCTGAAAGTTCTCGGCTGTTATCCAAGCGAAAACGTCGTCTCCGTCGATCTGTAATGGCGCAAACAAAAAGGGCGCTGCACCAAGCAACGCCCTTTTGTTCACCTGCTTATGAAATTACTTGCGATTGTCGTTTGCCTGGCGCAGTAACGCACCACTTTCTTTCAGGAAACGCGGCGCATAATCGCCAAACCAGTGCTCAACCTGTCTGAATTTATCGATAAATGCTTGTTTATCGCCGCTTTCCAGCAGAGCAAGGGCATCACCAAAACGCTGATAGTAACGTTTGATCAGCGCCAGATTGCTTTCTGACGACATAATGATGTCAGCGTAAAGCTGAGGATCCTGCGCAAATAGCCGTCCGACCATCGCCAGTTCGAGACGATAAATCGGTGAAGACAATGCCAGTAATTGTTCGATTTGCACATTCTCTTCTGATAAATGCATGCCGTACGCAAAGGTCGCGAAGTGGCGCAGCGCCTGAATAAAGGCCATGTTCTGGTCATGTTCGACGGCGCTGATTTTATGCAACCGCGCGCCCCAGACCTGCAACTGCTCCAGCAACCACTGATAGGCCTGAGGTTCGCGGCCGTCACAGTACACCACCACCTGTTTTGCCAGGCTGCTGACGTCCGGACCAAACATCGGATGCAAACCAAGAACCGGCCCTTCATGCACCGCCAGCATCGCCTGCAACGGACGGTTTTTCACCGACGCCAGATCCACCAAAATGCAATCTTCAGGTAGTTTAGGCAGTCGGGCAATGACCTCTTCGGTCAGGTGGATGGGTACACTGACAATCACCATACCGGCATCAGCCAGCAGCGTCTCTGCCTGCGGCCAGTCTTCCTGTTCCAGCACCTTTACCTGATAGCCGGAAAGCTCCAGAAGACGGGTGAATAAACGCCCCATCTGCCCGTTTCCGCCGATAATCACCACCGGGCGCAGTGCCGGATGCAGCGTTTTGAAGCCTTTGTCGTTTTCGCTTGAGTAGGACTCACGCATCACGCGGCGCAATACATCTTCAATCAGATCGGGCGGAACACCGAGGTTCTGCGCTTCCTGACGGCGTGAAGCCAGCATTGCCGCTTCCCGTTCAGGCACATAAATCGGCAAACCATAACGGCTTTTGACTTCCCCGACTTCTGCCACCAGCGCCAGACGCCGTGATAAGAGATCTAACAACGCTTTATCTACGTCATCGATCTGATCGCGCAACGCGTTAAGTTCTGCCACCATAAAAACTTACTCTCCTGCGATTCGTGTCGCCAGCGCGTCGCCCAGTTCCTGATGCATCCTGCGCAGCAGGCTTTCCGTCGTTTCCCAGTTAATGCAGGCATCCGTGACAGACACACCGTATTTCATTTCTGAACGCGGTTGTTCAGAAGACTGGCTGCCTTCATTCAGATGACTTTCCAGCATCAGCCCCGTGATAGAACGGTTGCCGGCTTTAATCTGGTCGATGACGGACTGAGCCACAACAGGCTGGCGACGATAGTCTTTGTTTGAGTTACCGTGACTGCAATCTATCATCAAGGAAGGACGGAGTCCCGCATCGGCCATCTGTTTTTCACAAGCCTGCACATCAAGTTCGCTGTAGTTTGGCGTTTTGCCGCCGCGTAAAATAACATGTCCGTCCGGGTTGCCCTGAGTCTGCAGCAAACAAACCTGACCAGCCTGATTGATCCCCACAAAGCGGTGCGCCATTTCTGCCGCACGCATCGCATTGATCGCTGTGCCCAGGCTGCCGTCAGTCCCATTCTTGAAGCCCACCGGCATTGACAAACCAGACGCCATTTCCCGGTGTGTTTGCGATTCTGTGGTACGCGCACCGATCGCTGACCAGCTGAACAGATCGCCTAAGTATTGCGGGCTGTTGGGATCCAGCGCTTCTGTCGCCAGCGGCAACCCCATGCCGACCAGTTGCAGCAGTAAATCACGGGCAATGTGCAGACCCGCTTCCACATCAAACGTCCCATCCATGTGCGGATCGTTAATCAACCCTTTCCAGCCAACAGTCGTGCGCGGTTTTTCAAAGTACACGCGCATGACGATGTACAAACGATCACTCAGTTCCGCCGCCAGGGTTTTCAGGTGACGTGCGTAATCCAGCGCTGCATCAACATCATGAATCGAACACGGGCCACATACCACCAGAAGACGAGGATCACGACCATGGACGATATCCGCGATGGTTTTACGAGCTTCGGAAATACTGTTTTCATCACTGACACTCAAAGGAAAACGGTTTTTCAGCTCTTCAGGAGTGATAAGGATTTGTTCAGCAGTGATGTGAACATTATTCAGGGCATCTTTTTGCATGATCGTGTTCCGTTATAAGGAAAAGGGGGTTGCCACGGCGGCATCTGCGGACAACATTAACACAGCGCGTAAACTTAGCAAGCCTTACTTGTAAACATAAAATTACCAATTGACGGCAATAAGACATTTTATGGAAAGTTTTATTTACATAAAGGGCGTCAGGATCGAAATGACTGTACCGTAATTGTTACATACGATTTATCCGCGGAGGCCGTAATCATTAAGAGAGGAGGAGTGAGGACGAGATTGGGAATAGCCTCAGCAACGCAGATGTTGCTGAGGAAGAGAAATCTACAGGTTACGATCCAGAGTAATAAACACCTGCCCTAAAGCAGTCACTTCATCAACACCGCATTCGAAATGACTTTCCTGACGGCTCACCTTCAGGCGGTTACCTGGAATGCGGGCCACATCGTAAACATCCAGGTCACCATCGATATCCAGCAGCCAGCGGCCATTGCCGGGATGCGTACTGCCCAGATCGATAATCCACGAATGGTTGCCCTTCACTATATACGCAGGCTGTGCCAGCGAATCGTCCAGCAGTGACGGGTCAACAGCCCAGAGGCCTTCTTCCTCAAGCGTGCCGCCACGCAATCTTAATTTTTTAAGCTGGTGGATTTCACCTGATACCCCGGCAGCTGAAGCATTGGCATCTTGCATCGTACCTTTGCCCGTTGCCAGCCAGCGCAACGAGACACCGGTATCCAGCGCACAGGCGACGACAACATCACCGGGGAAATAATCCCTTCTTACCCAAGTACTTATTGTGCCAGATGACAATCCATACAGATCCCCCAGTTCCTTCTGCATGCTAAAGCCGTAAGCCTGAAGCATACGCGTCAGAACAGCTTTTCCACCTTCAAGTTCATCTAATTGCATCTGGCGAAAACTCCTGAATCTGTAAATATCATCTTGACAACTCGCAAATGCAAGCTTAGATTGATTATGTAATGTACCGACAGACGACCATGATACCAAATTTACGGCGTCGTGGAGAAATAAGGAGATGCGATGTTTTTAGGAACGGAGCAGCAGCGCCAGGCCGGCCTGCGCCATATCGCTCATCTGAAAGAAACCTATTTCCCCCGGAATAAAAGTCGGGTTGAAGTTATTTTTGATCAGGCCCCTGAAAAATGGAAAATCACATTATGTTTTCATGCTGGCTTTAAACGACATCATACTTTTCTGACCTATTCACGATTAAGTGACGAAGAGCAATTGAAAATTACTCAGGCTTTATTATCCCTTCGCCATTTCATGACGATATTTACAGGAGAACTTTATTCATGACCGACTGGATAGATGAATCACAGGAATACCAACTGAGAGTACTTGAAGCGCAAATATCAAAGGCAACCCGCACACAGCCTGAACCGTCGGCCTTGTTCTGTGTGGATTGCGAAGCTTCCATCCCGGAACAACGCAGGAACATCATCTCAGGTGTACAGCGATGTATTGAATGTCAGGAAATTGAAGAACTCAAAAGAAAGAATTACCGGCCAGTATAAACAGCTGAATTAACACCATTCAAATTAATCAACTCACTGGGAATAATATTATTTCCGGAAGGCTTCCCATATTTCATTTTTGGAAAAGCCAGTATGACAGATAATATCACAGGCAGAACAATTGCTTTACCGCCGCCCGCGCTTAACCGGAGAGCCGGGCAAGGTTTCCCGGGCGGCTGGTGGTGGAATGCCCCCCCGCGCGGCGCTCAGCAGTCCGCTGGAAAAGCCCCTGACTCGTGATTTTTGTCAGCGCCAGCAAACAGCGCTTTCTCAGCTGGCAACGCTGCCCCGTTGCCTGCGAACACTTTTATATCAGCGATATACCTTTTTGCTGGAAACAAAAGGGGTCGCGCTGCGTTTCATTTCCTGATGACAGTTTTCACACAACGCTTGTGGCCGCGTATTAAACAGGTCAACGCGAGAAACAATCTGAATCGTCAAATCTCGCAAAAGCTACTCATGGAAGAAGAAACGTTTAACCGCCTCCCGACCTAATGATGACGGTCTGAATTGATACAAAAACCACGCCAATAAAAATTCATGCATAAATTCAATGAATTATAAAGTTTGAAATACCCTGACTGTTGACGTATTACATCAATTAAAGAATACTGTATATAAACACAGTAT
Source organism: Rahnella sp. RFA10(1/100) (assembly GCF_004195115.1). Taxonomy (NCBI): domain Bacteria; kingdom Pseudomonadati; phylum Pseudomonadota; class Gammaproteobacteria; order Enterobacterales; family Yersiniaceae; genus Rahnella; species Rahnella sp. RFA10(1/100). The sequence goes on along the minus strand of NZ_SEWR01000006.1, from coordinate 320,238 downwards.
CTGGCGAGGGGAGAAAATGGAAAACCTGACTAAACAACAGCTAACGTTGTCCAGGATACAATTGATCGCAGACATTTCGCAGACGGCGCAATGCAATCCAAAAGAATTTCTGGTCGTGATGTCACTGATCTCAGAGCTGGCCAGCCAGGCGCTGACTGACGAAAATCAGGACGTTGTGTATTGCAACGGGAGCGCTGACGATACCCACTGATTGCCAGATCCTGCGGCGGTAGTCATCAACATTGCTGGCGCTTGCCCGACCGGTTTCCCTCCGGAGTAAGCGCCCCGCCCTCTCCCTGTCTTCACTGCCTGCTTATCTGTTGTGCCAGCCGTTTCACACCCCTCTCAGATTGTCTCCCGGCGTGCTATTACGCAGACTGAACTCACCCCCTGACGATTTCATTCACTTGCGGAGAAAACCCATGAAAATCTATGCACAACAGGGCGATACCCTCGATTCCCTATGCTGGCGCTATTACAACCGCACGGCGTCCGTCGTCGAAAAAGTGTATGCCGCCAATACTGGCATCGCGGATTTAGGCCCGTTATTACCCCCTGGCACAGCCGTCGATATGCCAGACATAGCAGAACAACCCGTACAGGAGGTTCTCAAATTATGGGACTGAATACAGAACGCATCAGTTCAGGCTGTGCCTATTTTATAGCCACCTCGCTGACCTGGCTTGCCAGTCTGACCTCGCAAGATGTTGCCTTTCTGATCGGCTCAGCAGTGGGTGTCGGCACGTTTTTGATCAACTGGTACTACCGGCGCAAAAGCTACCAGTTGCTGGCACGTAAAAGCCTGAGCAAAGACGACTATGAAAACCTCAACTCTTAAACGCTGCAGCGTTGCCGTCGTGTTAGGGCTGATGGCGGCATTGCCGGGCTACCTGTCATTGCAGGTGTCGGAAGAAGGATTGCGGCTGATCACCGACTTTGAAGGCTGTCAGCTGCAACCCTATCAGTGCAGCGCCGGGGTATGGACCAGCGGTATTGGCCATACGGCAGGCGTTAAACCGGCACGGGAAATAACTGAACATCAGGCCGCTGAAAACCTGCTGGCCGATATTCAGCAAACCGAGCGTGCCATCAAAAAATGCATGCCGGTCACGATGCCTCAACCGGTTTTTGATGCTGTGGTGTCCTTCAGTTTTAACGTCAGTACCGGTGCCGCGTGTAGATCAACACTGGCGTTTTTCATCAACAAATGGCAATGGCGACAAGCCTGTGATCAGCTGCCACGGTGGGTTTTCGTCAATGGCGAACGCAACCGGGGTCTGGAACGCAGGCGAAACGCCGAACGTGCCCTCTGCCTGAAAGGGATATGAATGCGCATATTTCTGGCCGTTCTGGCCGCAATGACTTTGCTGGTTGCCATGTTGATACTTTCCAACCGCTCATTACAGCACGACCTCGATAAGAGCCGTCAGCAACGTGACGCCCTGAGCACACAGTTACATCAACGGGAGCAGTTGATCATCCTGTTAAACCAACAAATGCGTCAGCGTGAACAGGCTGAACTGTCATTACGCAAAAACCTGAGCGCCGCTCAACAGGTGATGCAAGCCCGTGAACAACAAAGGCTGAGGAGCCTCTATGAAAATTCGCAAACCAGTCAGTGGGCTGACAACGGGTTGCCTGCTGATATTAGCCGGCTGCACCAGCGCCCCGCCTTCAGCTCCGCCAGCGATTATTTACGTTGGCTGTCCGGCAGTGAGTTCCTGCCCGATACCGGCCAGTCATCCCGCCACTAACCAGGACCTGAGTGCCGATATTCTTCAGCTGGAATCTGCGCTGATGGATTGCGGCTTACAAATTGAAGCCATCAAAACGTGTCAGGAGGCACAACATGCAAAAACCGATTCAGTTGCAACAACGGCTCATTGATTCAGCTCTGCACGAAATCAATGAGAAAGGTTTTGCTACCATGTTGACTCTGAAGCTTTATGTTGCAGATATGACTTGTTAATCTTCAATTTCATAATATTGACTTGCTTTTGCAAGTTATGAGTTTCATAATGACCTCATCACTTACCTGTCATGCCGGAGGTTTTTATGATGCATTGTCCGCTTTGTGGAAAGGTCGCCCATACACGCTCAAGCCGTTATCTGAGTGAATCAACAAAAGAACGCTATCATCAGTGCCAGAATATTGAATGCAGTTGCACGTTTGCTACGCATGAATCGGTCGCCAGGGTTATCTCAAAGCCGGGTAGCCAGCCTTCTGCTGCGTAGTCAATATGTGGTCATTGATGCAAAAAAAGGGGTTAGCCGATGGCTAACCCCTTGTTCTATATTAACTAGTAGATGTCGCGTTAGCGATACCTTAGTTAAGACGCTCTTTAATACGAGCAGACTTACCAGTACGCTCACGCAGGTAGTACAGTTTAGCTTTACGAACGGCGCCACGGCGTTTAACAGTAATGCTGTCGATTACCGGGGAGTGAGTCTGGAATACACGCTCAACACCTTCGCCGTTAGAAATTTTGCGAACAGTGAATGCAGAGTGCAGACCGCGGTTACGAATAGCGATAACCACGCCCTCGAATGCCTGCAGACGCTTTTTAGAACCTTCAACGACCCATACCTTAATCTCCAGAGAATCACCTGGACGGAATGCAGGTACGTCTTGCTTCATCTGCTCTTGTTCGATTTGTTTAATGATATTGCTCATAATATGTCTCTTACCCTAGGTAAACTGATATATCGGGACGGCCTCGCGTTATGCTTTGGCGTTCCCTTCATAGTTTTGTTGACTAAGCCGATGTTCCTTTTGGAACTCTCTTAGCAACACCTCTTGCTCGTCAGTCAGAGCTAGGTTTTCCAGAAGTTCAGGTCTTCTAAGCCAGGTTCGACCCAGCGACTGTTTCAGGCGCCAGCGACGTATATCAGCATGATTTCCCGACAGTAAAACTGGCGGTACCTCCATGCCTTCCAACACTTCAGGGCGGGTATAATGGGGACAATCCAACAATCCGTCAGCGAAAGAATCTTCTTCTGCTGAAGCCTGACGACCCAGAACACCCGGTATAAAACGGGAAACTGAATCAATCAGAGTCATTGCCGGCAACTCTCCACCGCTAAGAACATAATCGCCAATTGACCATTCTTCATCAATTTCGGTTTTGATTATGCGCTCATCGATCCCTTCATAACGGCCACAAACCAGAATAATTTTCTGATGAGCCGCCAGTTCGCAAACACCGGTTTGATCCAGCTTGCGCCCCTGAGGTGAAAGATAAATCACTTTCACACCTTCGCCTGCCGCTGCTTTTGCTGCATGAATGGCTTCCCGTAAGGGTTGCACCATCATCAGCATTCCGGGACCACCGCCGTAAGGGCGCTCATCCACGGTACGATGTCGATCGTATGCGAAATCACGTGGACTCCAGCAATTTACGCTCAACAGGCCATTCTTAACTGCCCGGCCAGTTACCCCGTAATCCGTAATTGCGCGGAACATTTCAGGAAACAGGCTAATTATACCGATCCACATAGCCTACCCCTTCCAAATGTTTGACCGCTCAACCAGACCTTGTTTACATGAGTAAACACTACGGAGGTCAAAAACCAGGATCCCAATCTACTTCAACAGTGCGAGTAGTGAGATCGACTTTCTTGATAACCTGCCCATCGAGGAACGGAATCAACCGCTCCTTGAGTCCGAAGGCATCTTTCAGGTTGGCTTTAACTACCATCACATCGTTAGAACCGGTTTCCATCATATCGATGATTTTGCCCAGTTCGTAACCGGAAGTTGTCACTACCTGGCAACCAAAAAGGTCTTTCCAGTAGTAGTCACCGTCTTCCAGTGGAGGCAGTTGCTTTGAATCGACAACAATTTCGCAATTGGTCAGAAGATTCGCCGCATCCCGATCATCAACGCCTTTGACTTTGATAATCAGGTCCTGAGTATGGCGTTTCCAGCCTTCCAGCTCGACAACTTGCCATTTACCGGCACGCTGGATAAACCAGGGCTGGTAGTCAAAGATGCTTTCAGCGTCTTCGGTGGATGAAAACACTCTGAGCCAACCACGAATGCCGTATGTTGAACCCATTTTGCCAAGGACTAACGGCTCAGCGGGTACCACTGGATTGGATTGCTTGCTCATTGCCACCACCGCGACAGATTAAGCTGCTTTCTTAGCGTCTTTGATCAGCGCAGAAACGCGATCAGAAACGGTAGCACCCAGACCAACCCAATGGGCAACACGGTCCAGATCCATACGCAGTGCTTCAGCCTGGCCAGAAGCCAATGGGTTGAAGAAACCTACGCGTTCGATGAAACGACCGTCACGAGCGTTGCGGCTGTCGGTCACTACTACTTGATAAAACGGACGCTTTTTTGCGCCGCCACGTGCTAAACGAATTGTTACCATAACATCCTCTTTAGTTAATAAAACAACCAGACCCCATCGGGGAACGGGGTCTGGTTGCAATATAAAAAGCCCGAAAATTTTACTCATTTTGGCGCAAAAAGCAATCTAAAGCGTAGAAACCTTAGCCACCATTTTGCATGAGCCGCCTATATGGCTGATATATAGGCAGTGACGTCGATTAACGGCCAGGGAAACCCGGTGGCATCATACCTTTCATGCCACGCATCATTTTCGCCATGCCGCCACTCTTCATTTTCTTCATCATGCGCTGCATATCGTCGAACTGCTTAAGTAAGCGGTTGACGTCCTGCACCTGCATGCCGGAACCCATCGCGATACGACGCTTACGGGAACCTTTAATAATCTCTGGCTTAGCGCGCTCTTTCAGCGTCATCGAATTGATGATCGCTTCCATCCGCACCAGCACTTTGTCATCCATCTGGGATTTGACGTTATCCGGCAACTGACCGACACCCGGCAGTTTGCTCATCATACTCGCCATGCCACCCATATTACGCATTTGCTTGAGCTGCTCGAGGAAATCGGTCAGGTCAAAGCCGTCGCCTTTTTTGAGTTTGCTGGCCAGTTTTTCTGCCTGCGCGCGGTCAACTTTACTCTCAATGTCTTCGATAAGAGAGAGAACGTCGCCCATGCCCAGAATACGGGAGGCAATACGATCCGGATGGAACGGCTCCAGTGCATCGGTTTTTTCACCCATACCCAGGAATTTGATCGGTTTGCCGGTGATATGACGAATCGACAGCGCAGCACCGCCACGGGCATCACCATCCACTTTCGTCAGGATCACACCGGTCAGCGGCAGCGCTTCGTTAAACGCTTTTGCGGTATTCGCAGCATCCTGACCGGTCATGGCATCGACAACAAACAAGGTTTCCACCGGATTAATCGCGGCATGTACCTGTTTGATTTCGTCCATCATCGCTTCGTCGACGTGTAAACGGCCGGCAGTATCGACAATCAACACGTCGTAGAATTTCAGTTTCGCCTGCTGCAGGGCACGGTTAACGATATCAACCGGTTTTTCCTGCGCGTCAGACGCGAAGAAATCCACTTCAACTTGTTGCGCCAGGGTTTCCAGCTGCTTGATCGCCGCAGGGCGATAAACGTCGGCGGACACGACCAGTACTTTTTTCTTTTTCTTTTCTTTCAGGAACTTCGCCAGTTTACCGACGCTGGTTGTTTTACCGGCACCTTGTAAACCTGCCATCAGCACCACAGCCGGAGGCTGTGCCGCTAAGTTGAGTTCGGTGTTAGCCTCACCCATCGCGGTTTCCAGTTCTTTCTGGACAATTTTGACGAATTCCTGACCCGGCGTCAGACTCTTATTGACCTCATGGCCAACAGCGCTTTCCTTCACCCGGTTGATGAAGTCACGTACGACCGGCAGCGCAACGTCCGCTTCCAGTAACGCCATGCGCACTTCACGTAATGTCTCTTTGATATTCTCTTCGGTCAGCCGCCCGCGGCCGCTGATATTGCGCAGTGTGCGCGACAATCGATCGCTTAAATTCTCAAACATCGTCTCTTGCTCAACGTAATGACAGGCCGCTTTTGCGACGTAATTGCGGGATTATAACACGAAGTTCGGACGATCTCTGCTTTGGCATCTCAGATAGGTTGGAGCGTGACGCGGGTAACGTTATACTGCGGTTCTCATTCACTTTTCGATGCAACCGAAACGCTATGTCAGTTTTTGCTCTCGTCGCCATGTTGGCCTATCTGTTCAGCCTTGCACTGATTATTCCGAGCATCATCCGGAAGAACAGCGCATACCGGCGCTTAGCACTGATGTCTGTTGTGGTGGCACTGGTTTGCCACGCCGTGGCGTTGCAGCAGCGTATTTTTGATGTCAGCACCGGCCAGAACCTCAGCCTGGTCAATATCGGCTCGGTAGTCAGTTTAATCATCGGAACGGTAATGACCATCGTCGCCTCGCGCAATCGCGGCTGGTTCGTTTTGCCTATTGTTTACAGTTTTTCGCTGATCAATCTGGCGTTCGTGACGTTTCTTCCGGGTGAGTTCATCACGCACCTTGAGGAAAGCAAAGGCTTACTGGTACATATCGGCCTGGCATTGTTCTCTTATGCTACGCTGATGATTGCCGCTCTTTATGCGTTGCAGCTGGCATGGCTGGATTATCAGCTGAAGAATAAACGCCTGACGTTTACGGCTGATATGCCGCCGCTGATGAGTATTGAACGCAAACTTTTTCACATCACCCAGATTGGCGTGATTTTACTGACACTGACGCTGTGCACCGGATTACTGTATCTGAACAACCTGTTCAGCCCGGAGAATATCGACAAGGCCGTCTTATCGATACTGGCATGGTTCGTTTATATCGTCCTGCTGTGGGGCCATTATCACGAAGGCTGGCGTGGCCGTCGCGTGGTATGGTTCAGCATGGCGGGCGCCATCCTATTGACCCTTGCCTATTTTGGCAGTCGCCTGATCCAGCAAATCATGGTTCATTAATTAAAAGGAATACCCGTTGGAGCACGTCTCAACAACAACCCTGATCATCACATTGATCATCATGGTGGTGGTTTCGGCTTATTTTTCAGCCTCCGAAACCGGTATGATGACACTCAACCGTTACCGGTTACGTCACCTGGCTAAACAAGGTAACCGCGCGGCGCGGCGCGTCGAAAAGCTGTTAAAACGCCCGGATCAGCTGATAAGCCTGGTACTTATCGGCAACAATCTGGTCAACATCCTTGCTTCCGCTCTGGCAACCATTGTGGGTATCCGTCTGTACGGCGATGCCGGTGTGGCAATTGCCACGGGCGTCCTGACATTTGTCGTTCTGCTGTTTGCAGAAGTGCTGCCTAAAACATTTGCCGCACTGAATCCTGAACGCATCGCCTTCCCGAGCAGCATTTTGTTGCGTCCGCTGCAGACCATTATGATGCCGCTAGTGTGGATCCTTAACAGTCTCTCGCGTTTGCTGATGAGAATGTTCGGCATCAAAACCACCACCAGCCTCAGTGATGCCGTCAGTAAAGAAGAACTGCGTACCATCGTGAACGAGTCTCGCTCCAATATCTCGCGCCGAAATCAGGACATGCTGCTTTCCGTGCTTGATCTGGAGAAAGTCTCTGTTGATGACATCATGGTGCCGCGCAATGAAATCGTTGGTATTGATATCAACGACGACTGGAAGTCGATTATTCGTCAGCTTACTCACTCGCCTCATGGCCGTATTGTGCTTTATCGGGACTCACTCGACGACGCAATTGGGATGTTGCGTTTGCGCGAAGCTTATCGCCTGATGACCGAGAAAAAAGAGTTTACCAAAGAAAATCTGCTGCGCGCCGCTGATGAGATTTACTACATTCCGGAAGGCACCCCGCTGAACATTCAGTTGGTAAAATTCCAGCGGAATAAAAAGAAAGTGGGCATCGTGGTTGATGAATACGGTGATATTCAGGGGCTGGTCACGGTTGAGGATATCCTCGAAGAAATCGTCGGCGATTTCACAACCTCAATGTCACCGACGCTGGCTGAAGAAGTCACGCCACAAAGCGATGGCTCAGTGCTGATTGAAGGCAGTGCGAACGTGCGGGAACTGAATAAAGCTTTTAACTGGCATCTTCCCGCCGAAGAAGCAAGAACGATCAACGGCATGCTGCTGGAAGTACTGGAAGAGATCCCGACAATCGGAACCAGCCTGCGCATTGAAGATTATGAAGTTGAGATCCTGGATGTACAGGACAACATGATTAAACAGGTGCAGGTCCGGCCGTTACAACCGTTGCAAAGCACTGTAAACCAGCACTAACTTTCTGAATTTCAGACATAAAAAAGACGCGAACTTCGCGTCTTTTTTGTCATCAACACGAACTAAAAACTAGATGTGCAGTTCAGACAATTTCTCTTTTGGCAGAGCCAGATCATCGTTACGGTTCACGCCAACATCATGATCGATAATGTGTTGTGCGATTTCCTGGGCTTCCTGCAGGGAATGCATTTCGTAAGTCCCGCACTGGTATTCATTCAGCTCTGGGATCTGGCGCTGTTCTTTCACTTTCAGAACGTCAGCCATTGCTGCTTTCCAGGCGTCAGCAACCCGTTGCTCTTCCGGCACACCGATCAGGCTCATGTAAAAACCGGTACGGCAACCCATCGGAGAAATATCAATGATTTCCACACCGTTACCGTTCAGATGATTACGCATGAAACCCGCAAACAGGTGCTCAAGCGTATGGATACCACGTTCCGGCATCACTTCAATGTTCGGGCGGCAGAAACGCAGATCGAACACAGTGATGGTATCCCCGTGCGGGGTATTCATGGTTTTTGCGACGCGAACAGCAGGTGCTGCCATACGGGTATGGTCTACGGTAAAGCTATCCAACAGTGGCATATCGTCACCTCTCCTAAATAAATTAATTTTTTTTGCGAACTCAGGAAACCTTTTCCCAGCATGCGGGTCTTAATTAGTGAAAGACGCGCATTTGTTATCATCATCCCTGTAAACAGAGATGTTTATTTGGCCACATTAATTGTGGCCTTTTTCTTTTCTACTTATCACTACTGCCTGCATTTGCAGCCAGGTATTCTTCAAAGCTTAGCTTATCACTGGCTTCCAGGTTGCGCTGACGCTGCCATGAACCATCCTGCTCAGCCAGCAGGGCACTTTCATCCAACACTTCCAGCGGTTCACTCACCAGCATCTGCCGATATTTTTCCGCCAAGTCCAGCCCGAGGTTACCGAGGCCCTGCTGTTTCAGATCTTTGAGGATGCGGGCAGAATAAGTCAGTTCAGGATCATCAAACGCAGCAGCTAACTCTTTACAGACATCCTGGTAAAGATGATCACCGTTTTGATTATCCATGACCTGAGCCACCCGATTCAGATCAGCAAACAATGCTTTGCCGACGCTGGCTAATGGCTGACGTTCATCGTTACACCCAATACCAATTGTCTGACCCGGTTTACGCCCTTCAAGGATGACGCGGTTCCAGTTTTTGCGCGTACAAAGCAACTCATCACTGTTCATTTCCGGCGCATCGGCTAAAGCACACCATACCAAAAACAGATCCAGGAAACGCGCCTGGGTTGCATCGATACCGACTGGCGAGAACGGATTAACGTCCAGCGAACGGACTTCAATGTATTCAATCCCGCTGCGCATCAGCGCATCCGAAGGGGTTTCACCCGATTTGGTGACGCGCTTAGGCCGGATTGGCGCATAAAGTTCGTTCTCAATCTGTAACACATTGGTGTTCAGCTGGAGATACTTGCCGTCCTTTTTCACCCCCATTTCCGCATATTCAGCAGACGGTGTGCGGATCGCTTTCTTCACACCCTGAACATAGGTGTTCAGATCATTAAAAGTGATACCCAGATTGCTCTGCGACTTATTCGTATACCCTAAATCACTCAGGCGCAACGATGTCGCATAAGGCAGATAACACAACCCACCTTCGGTATATTCAAAAGGCAGATCCGTTACACGGCCTTTCAGGAATGAGGAACAGATTGCAGGCGACGCACCAAACAGATACGGGATCACCCAACCAAAACGGTAATAGTTTCGGATGAGTTTGAAATAACCTGCAGAGATGGCCTCTTTCCCGCTTTCGGTATCGGTAACACCCAACCGCTCCTGCCAAAACGTCATTGGCAACGAAAAATTGTAATGGATGCCGGAAATTACCTGCATCAGTGCGCCATAGCGGTTTTTCAGGCCTTCGCGATAAAGCGTCTTGAAACGCCCGACATTCGAGGCGCCATATTGTGCCAGTTCAATATCCTGCCCTGATTCAATAAAGCATGGCATGCTGAACGGCCACATACGCTCGTCACCAAGCTCACGGGCTACGTGACGATGAATATCACGCAGAAACGCCATCAGATGTTCAATATTGTCATCGACGGGCGTAATGAATTCTAATAAGGCTTCAGCAAAATCGGTGGTGATCCAGCGATGCGTCAGAGCTGAACCTAAAGATTCCGGGTGTCCCGTCGTCGCTAATGAACCATCAGGATTAACCCGAAGCGTTTCACGCTCGATACCACGACGAATACCTTTTAATGCCTGAGGGTGGGCTTCCAGCCAGGAAAGCGCCTGAGATACATCCGGGATCAAATTGACCTCCCGTTCGGTGAAACCATTAATTTGCAAGCATACTGAATCTGCATAGATGTGACCATAATTGATAGCTGATGCCAATCTAACCGAACCATGAGAGCCCCTCCAGCGTTACAAAAGTCAAAAGTATGTAACGCACCGCTTTTCCGATAAACATGAAAAAGACTACAGGCCCCCACGGCATTCGCAGCCAACCTGCTAATACACACAACACATCACCCATCACCGGTAACCAACTTAGCAATAATGCCGGGGGTCCGAAGCGCTTCAGCCAGCCTTGTGCAATATTGAGTCCACGCTGAGGCTTAAGCTGTGGCAGAAAGCGTCCGATGATGACGTTGGTTATGCCGCCTAAGGTATTGCCAACAGATGCAGACAAAACCAGTGCAGCTGGCATTGCGCTGCCAGCTGACAATAAAGCCACTAATAAAACTTCTGAATTTCCAGGCAGTAATGTGGCGCTTAAAAAGCTGCTGCCGAATAAGGAAGCCAGCGCCAGGGCGCTACTCACAGCTTACGTACGTCCACAAAATCCATATTGGCGCGTTTTGCTGCCTCAATACCGAAATCTGCATCTTCAAAGACGACACATTTTTCAGGAGGCACGCCGATCAGCTCCGCACAGCGCAAAAACGTGTCCGGTGCCGGTTTGTGGTTCTTCACATCGTTGGCACCCACAATCGCATCAAAGTAATCGCGCAATCCTAAATGTCGTAACAATGCATCCGCCATCCAGTGCTCGCTGCCCGTTCCTACCGCCATTGGCCGGCGCCCATGATAGGATTTGACGACATCAATTAGCGGTAAAGGCCGCACGGTATCGAGTAACATTTCCTGCACTGCAGCCGTTTTCTCAGCTGCAAGAAGATGGGGATCCATCTCAACATTATTACTGTCTATAACAAACCTGGCGATGTGCCAGGTCGGAGAACCATTCAGAGCAACCATGGATGCGACATCAAACTGCATATTGTATTTGGTCAATACCTGATGCCATGCCTTACGGTGCGTAGGTTCGGTATCCAATATGGTGCCATCCATATCAAATATTAGCCCTTCGTATCGATCGTACATCGGGATGCTCCGTGATCACGAAAAAACTGGAAAACTACTTTATCGCAAAGTCTGTAGAAAGTCGCATTTTGTCCACGTACACAGCACATACGAACACGTCAGAAAGGCCAGAAAAATGAAAAAGAAGAAGGAGAAACAGCTGCGAAATGTAAAAAGCAAAAAACCCGCCGAAGCGGGTTTTCTAATCTGGTGCACCGAGGAAGATTACTCGGCAGGGCCTCGCTCTGCGGGCCGTTGCTAAAGCAACGTTATTTTCCTTCGTGCTACCTTCATGCCGGAGGACTCTATACGAAAGCCGTCGCTCAAACATGTTTAGAATATGGTGCACCCAGGAAGATTCGAACTTCCGACCGCTCGGTTCGTAGCCGAGTACTCTATCCAGCTGAGCTATGGGTGCACGGGGGTAATACTGATTTTTTTTCGGGAAATACTTAGAGAAAGAATGGTGCACCCAGGAAGATTACTCGGCTATCGCCTCGCCCTGCGGGCCGTTGCTTCAGCAACGTTATCTTCCTTCGTGCTATCTGCATGTTGAGGACAATGTAAAATCTTATCATCGCTTCAACACACACAAAATATGGTGCACCCAGGAAGATTCGAACTTCCGACCGCTCGGTTCGTAGCCGAGTACTCTATCCAGCTGAGCTATGGGTGCATTTTGATTCTTACTGCAGATTTACCTGACCATTTTCCTTACTGCATCCGCTTTTGCGTTTGCCCGTCACGCTCATTTGATTGCAAATCAACATACGTTCAGGAAAGTATGGTGCACCCAGGAAGATTCGAACTTCCGACCGCTCGGTTCGTAGCCGAGTACTCTATCCAGCTGAGCTATGGGTGCATTTTAAATGGCGGTGAGGCGGGGATTCGAACCCCGGATGCAGCTTTTGACCGCATACTCCCTTAGCAGGGGAGCGCCTTCAGCCTCTCGGCCACCTCACCATACGCCTCTTTCGAGTGTGCTGACTAACTTTGTTCAAGCTCATCGGCACTGCGTGGCGCACATATTACTTTCTGGCCCTTATAAGTCAAACCCTTTTTTCCTAACAATCACCCGTTTGGACATTTCACGCGCAACCTGAGCAGTTTGAATGCAAAAAATGACCGTGAACGCGAAAAAAACGCCTTCATTTTCAGGAAAAGACAAAACGGGAGATAAAACACAGGAGGAGATTAAAAAAGAAAATGCAGGGAAACGAAGGAGGGATAAGTGATAAGGCACATAAAAGAGGTTCAGCGCCTCGCCATTAGCGAGACGCCTCGTAAATCAGTAACTCGACTGTTGAGACTTTTCAGCCTGAATACGCTGATAAATCTCTTCACGGTGAACAGAGACCTCTTTCGGCGCATTCACACCAATGCGCACCTGATTACCTTTAACACCTAAAACGGTAACAGTAACCTCATCGCCAATCATGAGGGTTTCACCAACTCGGCGAGTTAGAATAAGCATTCTTTGCTCCTTGAATAATTAAAAGAGTCGGGTCTCTCAGTTTCCCGGCCATTATCGATCATAAGCGGGTAAAACGTAAGCCATGACCCCTACATAAAATGTAAGCAGCCTGCAACTTCAGCCATGTGTACTTTAAGTTTAGCCGATATCATCATTGTCGCGACTTTAATCGCGAAGCTTACAGCGCCATTAAGACTGAAAACGCCATACAGCACAATAGATTATGGCGTTTTCATGGTTAGCTATTTATTTCTTATTACAGCTTAGCTTCAACCCAGGCTTCAACCGTCGCCAGAGCGGCAGGTAATGCCTGCACATCACTGCCGCCTGCCTGAGCCATATCTGGACGACCGCCGCCCTTTCCACCGACCTGCTGTGCCACAGAAGCAATCAGCTCACCGGCTTTAACACGATCGGTCAGATCTTTCGTGACACCAGCAATCAGGCTGACTTTATCATCAGCAATGGTTGCCAGAACGATAATTACTGATCCCAGCTGATTTTTCAGGTCATCAACCATCGTACGCAGAATTTTAGGCTCTACGTTATCCAGTTGACGAACCAACAGCTTAACCCCTTTCACTTCTTTCGCCTGGCTGGACAGTGAGGCACTTTCCTGCGCGGCTTGCTGACCTTTCACCTGCTGAAGTTCTTTTTCCAGTACACGTGAACGTTCAATCAAAGAACGGATTTTATCGGTGATGCTGTTCACATCGCCTTTCACCAAATGCGCCACATCCTGGAGCAAATCGCTTTGCTGATGCAGTGCATTAATCGCGTTTTCACCGGTAATCCCTTCAATACGACGAACACCAGCTGCAGTACCGGATTCACTCTGAATACGGAACAAACCGATATCGCCAGTACGGCTGGCGTGCGTACCGCCACACAATTCGGTAGAGAAATCCCCCATGCTCAGTACACGAACGCTGTCTTCATACTTCTCACCAAACAGCGCCATTGCCCCTTTTTCTTTCGCTTCGTCCAGATCCATGATGGTGGTCTGGATAGGCAAATTGCGACGGATCTGAGCATTCACCAGATCTTCTACCTGACGGATTTCTTCTGGTTTCATTGCTTCAAAATGCGAGAAGTCGAAACGCAGATAGTTATCGTTAACCAGAGAGCCTTTCTGAGCCACATGCTTGCCCAGCACCTGACGCAGCGCAGCATGCAGCAAGTGCGTTGCAGAGTGGTTCAGACGGATACGGTCACGGCGTGCGGCATCAACTTCTGCTTCGACACTGTCGCCGACACTCAGTTTACCCGCGTTCAGTGCGCCCTGATGGCCGATCGCTTTACCATATTTCTGGGTATCAGAAACAGAGAAGATGCCAGCAGCCGTTTTCAGAACGCCTTTATCACCCACCTGGCCACCAGACTCACCGTAAAACGGCGTATCATCCAGAACCACAATAGCATTAACGCCAGCCTGAATATCATTCACGGGCTGACCATCGACAAACAACGCCACGACTTTGGAATGGCGCTGCAGATGTTCGTAACCGGAGAACTGAGTGACGCCATCAACACGCACCATGCTGTTATAGTCCGCGCTGAAACCACTGGACTCACGCGCACGGCGGCGTTGAACGTCCATCGCTTTTTCGAAACCGGCCTCATCCACTTTCAGATTACGCTCCCGGCACACGTCAGCAGTCAGATCCAGCGGGAAACCAAAGGTGTCATACAAACGGAAAGCAATTTCGCCGTCCAGAGTGTCGCCTTCCAATGCGGACAATTCTTCGTCCAGCAACGCCAGTCCACGTTCCAGGGTACGGGCAAACTGTTCTTCTTCGGTTTTCAGCAGTTGCTCAACCATCGCCTGCTGTTCTTTAAGTTCCGTCGCAGCCGGACCCATAACTTCAATCAGCGGAGCAACCAGTTTGTAGAAGAAAGTGTCCTTCGCGCCCAGCATATTGCCGTGACGGATTGCACGACGAATGATACGACGCAGCACATAGCCACGGTTTTCATTCGATGGGATCACACCGTCCGCAATCAGGAATGCACATGAACGGATATGGTCAGCAATAACGCGCAGTGATTTGTTGGTCAGATCGGTCGCGCCAGTGACGTCTGCCACTGCCGCGATCAGTTTCTGGAACAGGTCGATATCGTAGTTGGAGTTCACATGCTGCATAACCGCCGTGATACGCTCAAGCCCCATCCCGGTATCTACAGATGGTTTTGGCAGAGGCAACATCGTGCCGTCAGCCTGACGGTTGAACTGCATGAACACCAGGTTCCAGATTTCTATATAACGGTCGCCATCTTCTTCAGCAGAACCCGGAGGGCCGCCCCAGATGTGATCGCCATGATCGTAGAATATCTCAGTACAAGGGCCGCACGGACCGGTATCGCCCATCTGCCAGAAGTTATCAGAAGCGAATGCACCGCCTTTATTATCGCCAATGCGGATAATACGTTCTTTTGGAACGCCGACTTCTTTCTCCCAGATGTCGAAAGCTTCGTCATCAGTCTCATAGACGGTGACCCACAGCTTCTCTTTCGGCAGGTTGAACCACTTTTCGCCGGTCAGTAATTCCCAGGCGTAGTTGATGGCATCGTGCTTAAAGTAATCACCGAAGCTGAAGTTACCCAGCATCTCGAAGAAGGTATGATGACGTGCGGTATAGCCGACATTTTCGAGGTCATTATGCTTACCGCCCGCACGTACACAACGCTGAGACGTGGTGGCGCGGTTGTAATCGCGCTTATCCAGACCGAGGAAAACGTCTTTAAATTGGTTCATCCCGGCATTGGTAAACAACAGTGTCGGATCGTTTGTCGGGACAAGCGAACTGCTTGAAACAATGTTGTGTCCCTTACTATGGAAGAAATCGAGAAACGCTTGACGGATCTCAGCGGTGCTCTTGCTCATAAATGTCCCGGAATCATGCTGGAAGAACGGCTCTTGAGCCGGATAACGCTGTATATGACAGCAATCTGTACAGCTCACGAACGAAAAAGTGCGGATAAGATAAAATTTCTGCGCGGGGAAGTAAAATACCGTATGCGGTCAATCGTCAAAATCGCGATAAATAGACTGTATTTCTTCCTGAAAGAAGCCCCGATAGAGTAAATAACGCAGAACTTTCGATTTTTCCTTCCAGTCGGTCGGTAAATTTTCACCAAATTTCCTGACTGCCAAATCCCGTGCCAGAACACACCAGTCAACATCAGTGTTTTCCAGCGCCACGGTGATGATTTCTTTATCGACACCTTTTTGCAGTAATTCCGAACGAATGCGCACCGCACCGTAACCTTTGTGACTGCGACCAGAGATATAGCGGCTGGCAAATTTGGCATCATCGAGCCAGTGATGTTGATAGCAGTAATCAATCACCGCCTGCACATGTTCTTCCGAAATGGCTTCTGGCACAGGCCGTGGCTCAGGTTTACCTCTCACCGCTTCTTCGTCAGCAAATGCATTTTGCTCCGGCTTTTTACGCGATAACCCACTGTTTTTCTTATTCTGAGGTTTAACAAAAGGCATCGGTGGAGTGAGCAATTTACGACGCAACTCGGCTTCACCGTGATCACGCTGAGAAAGCAAACGCATAGCGCGGTTCATCAGGGTGTTGATTTTAGCCGCATCACCCTCTTTTTTTGGGGGCTCAAACAGCGTGGACTCACTGTTCTGCGCCACTTCTTCCAGCAGTTTTTTCAGGTCGATAATTTTTTCATTGGGCGCTTTTTCATCGTGCATAAGGTTTCCCCTGATATGCAAAATGCCAGTCTGGAAACCAGACTGGCATTTTAACGACTTCTGAAAGTCACGGATAACTATCCCCTGCCTTCAAATGTCTCTGTCAGACAACCGCGAAATTAAAATTCTTCGCTGGTTTCCATATTGTCGTCAGCATCTTCAGCAGTGGTCGCAGCACTCAGCTCACCGGTACCGCTCAGCAACATATCACGCAGTTTTTTGTCCAGCTCTGCAGCGACTTTCGGGTTTTCTTTAAGGTAGTTGCAAGAGTTTGCTTTACCCTGACCAATCTTCTCACCGTTGTAGCTGTACCAGGCACCGGCTTTCTCGATCAGTTTGTGCTTCACGCCCAGGTCGATCAGTTCGCCGTTGATATTGATACCTTCGCCGTACATGATCTGGAATTCAGCTTGCTTAAATGGCGCTGCGATTTTGTTCTTTACAACTTTCACACGCGTTTCGCTACCGACAACCACATCACCTTCTTTGATAGCACCAATACGACGGATATCCAGACGTACAGAGGCGTAGAATTTCAGGGCATTACCGCCGGTAGTCGTTTCCGGGTTACCGAACATTACGCCGATTTTCATACGGATCTGGTTGATGAAGATCAGCAGGGTGTTGGCGTTTTTCAGGTTACCGGCAAGCTTACGCATTGCCTGGCTCATCATACGTGCTGCAAGGCCCATATGAGAGTCACCAATTTCGCCTTCGATTTCAGCTTTTGGTGTCAATGCTGCCACGGAGTCAACGATGATAACGTCAACGGCACCTGAACGGGTCAGCGCATCACAGATTTCGAGCGCCTGCTCTCCGGTATCTGGCTGTGAACACAGCAGGTTATCAATATCTACACCCAGTTTTTTAGCGTAGATAGGGTCCAGCGCATGTTCTGCATCGATGAACGCACAGGTTTTGCCTTCACGCTGTGCAGCCGCGATAACCTGCAAGGTCAGTGTGGTTTTACCAGACGATTCAGGACCATAAATTTCAACAATACGGCCCATTGGCAAGCCGCCAGCACCTAACGCGATATCCAGAGACAAAGAGCCGGTAGAGATCGTTTCGACGTCCATGGAGCGATCTTCCCCCAGACGCATGATGGAGCCTTTACCGAATTGCTTTTCGATCTGGCCCAGTGCTGCAGCTAACGCTTTTTGCTTGTTCTCATCAATAGCCATTTTTACTCCTCGTCTGATACAGGGGAACATCCCGCCTGCATCATTGAATATAATTTATGTACAGGTAATTGGCAGTAATTATACTGTATGCTCATACAGTATCAAGACTAATTTTTAATAAACTCATCCAATGCTGTTTGTAGCGAAAAAACAGCGGCTTGCAAACGCACCGCTTCGCGATCGCCGGAAAAATGCTGTTTAACCATCAGAACATGCCCGTTTTTACCGGCAAAACCAAACCAGACAGTGCCGACAGGTTTTTCTTCGGAACCGCCATCAGGACCGGCAATACCGCTTACCGAAACGGCAACGTCCGCGCCCGCTGCGTGCAGAACACCCACTGCCATTTCATGCACCACCTGCTCACTCACCGCACCATATTGTTCAAGCGTGCTTTCGCGCACACCCAGCAATTCATGCTTGGCCGCATTGCTGTAAGTGACAAATCCGCGATCAAACCAGGCGGAACTGCCAGCAATATCCGTGATGGATTTAGCAATCAGCCCGCCAGTGCAGGATTCTGCGCATGTGATCCATAGTCCGTGTGCTTTAAGCGCAGCGCCGATTTCCACACTCAGCTCATGTAAACGTTTCTCGTCCATATTCCCTCCTGGCAGGTCATCTGAAACTGACCTGATGTTAGCATTTCTCTTCAGGTCTGTGAGTCATGTCGACGCGTTTTGCGCGATGTATTCCGAATTGGCATAAAAACAAAAAAGAAGGGCCGCGTTTTGCGGCCCCCATGAACAATTCCCGAACCGGCATTAACGTGCCGCTTTTACTGCCTCACCTAACTGCCATACCGCCATCGCATAATGAACGCTGTGGTTATAACGGGTAATAGTGTAAAAGTTCGGCAGTCCGTACCAGTACTGATAATTAGTGCCCATATCAAGGCGCAGCAGGCTGGCCTCCTGGTAGTTACCCAGTGAACCCAACGGGCTCAGCCCCGCCGCTTTCAACGTATATAACGGATACTTGGTTTTAAAGCCATTTTCAAGCAAGGGTGCCTGCCCCGCTGCCGGTACCGCAATCGGCGCGCCCTTCGTCCAGCCATGGGCCTTGAAATAATTGGCGACACTGCCGATGGCATCAATGGGATCCCACAGGTTAGCATGACCGTCGCCATTAAAATCGACGGCATAATCTTTATAAGACGAAGGCATAAACTGACCATAGCCCATCGCGCCCGCGAAAGAACCGCGCAGACTCAGGGGATCATCGCCTTCACGGCGCGACATCAACAGGAAGGTTTCCAGTTCGCCGGAAAAATACTCAGCCCGACGCGGATAGGCAAAGGATAAGGTCGCCAGCGCATCAATAATACGGGTTTTACCCATTACGCGCCCCCAGCGGGTTTCCACACCGATAATACCCACAATGATTTCCGGCGGCACGCCGTAAACCTGCTCTGCACGCTGTAACGCATCCTGATATTGATTCCAGAACACCACGCCATTTTGCACGTTATCCGGCGTAATGAATTTACTGCGGTAGCGATTCCACGCCCCGTTCGGCACGGTCGATGGCGGGCCGGAAGGTGCCTGCTGATCCATCAGTCTTAAGACAAAGGCCAGACGCTTAGTCTGCGACAGGACGTCATGCAGTTGCTGACGGTCAAATCCATGCTCGCGTACCATTTTGTCAACAAACTGGTTCATGGCCGGATCATAGGCGAAATCGCCGGTCTGGACGGCACCGGTATGCTCCGGCTGGAGCAGAAAGCCACCGTCAGGCACGGTACTCGCGCTGGCATTTCTTCCATCGGAAAAAGGATTTCGCGGACCTGCAGGCTGAGGTGCGCTTTTATGACTGCTACATGCAGAAAGTATAAGAACCAGGGGAAGAATGACTGCCAGATGGCGCATCGGATATCCGTAACCATGCAAAAAAAGAGGTGCGGATATGGTAGAGCATTATCAAGGCCGAAAAAACTGAAAATCACCGTCTTTACACCACAGCAGAAAGGTTACATTTTCAGATAAGTTGCGTGACGTTACGCAAGTTCAGAACGCAGCGTAGTTTTTTGGCTCTACTCACGTTAGGATCCGTTGTAAAGTCGTTGCCCCAGGCGGTAAGAGCCAACAGGATGATTTAAAATTGAATCAACTCAATGAAAAACAGAACAATATGACCGGACTGGATGCCCACACCCCAATGATGCAGCAATACCTGCGCCTTAAAGCAGAGAACCCGGATGTTCTGCTGTTTTACCGTATGGGTGACTTCTACGAGCTGTTTTATGACGATGCGAAACGCGCATCGCAACTGATGGATATCTCCCTGACCAAACGCGGTGCATCTGCCGGTGAGCCGATCCCGATGGCAGGTGTGCCTTATCATGCAGTAGAAGGTTACCTGGCGAAGCTGGTCCAGCTCGGTGAATCCGTTGCGATTGCTGAACAAATTGGCGACCCGGCACTGAGCAAAGGGCCGGTTGAACGCAAAGTCGTACGCATCGTCACGCCGGGCACCGTCAGTGACGAAGCATTACTGAGCGAGCGTTACGATAACCTGCTGGCGGCGATCTGGCAGGACGGACGCGGGTTTGGTTACGCCACGCTGGATATCAGTTCCGGCCGTTTCCGCGTCGCACAGCCTGATGATCCGGAAACCATGGCGGCCGAATTACAGCGCACCAATCCGGCGGAGTTACTCTACCCGGAAAGCTTTGAAGCCATGTCGCTGATTTCTTCCCGCCGTGGCCTGCGCCGCCGTCCGATGTGGGAATTCGAGCTGGAAACTGCCAAACAGCAGCTGAACCTGCAATTTGGCACACGCGATTTAAGCGGCTTCGGCGTTGAGCAGGCCACTCAGGCACTGCGCGCTGCCGGTTGTCTGCTGCAATACGTTAAGGATACCCAGCGTACTGCCCTGCCGCATATCCGGGGCGTCACGATGGAACGCCAGCAGGACGGTATCATTATGGATGCGGCTACCCGCCGTAACCTGGAACTGACGCAAAATCTGGCCGGTGGTATAGAAAACACGCTGGCGGCCGTGCTCGATCAGGCTGTCACGCCGATGGGCAGCCGCATGCTCAAACGCTGGATCCACATGCCAAGCCGCGATATCAAATTGCTGACACATCGCCAGCAGGCGATCGGTGCATTGCAGGATCTCACGGCAGATCTGCAACCGGTACTGCGACAGGTCGGCGACCTCGAACGTATACTGGCACGGCTCGCATTACGCAGCGCCCGCCCGCGTGACCTGGCTCGTATGCGTCATGCGATGCAGCAACTGCCGGAAATCCGGGAAATATTGCAGGAAACCGACGCCGCACATGTAAAAACACTGGTCGGACAAACCGGTGAGTTCACCGAACTGGTGGAACTGCTCGAGCGCGCAATCATCGAAACGCCGCCGGTTCTGGTACGTGATGGCGGTGTAATCGCACCGGGCTACAATGCCGAGCTGGATGAATGGCGAGCCCTGGCAGACGGCGCGACCGATTATCTCGACAGATTAGAGATCCGCGAACGCGAGAAACTGGGGCTGGATACGCTGAAAGTCGGTTTCAACGGCGTGCATGGTTATTACATTCAGGTCAGCCGCGGTCAGAGCCATCTGGTGCCGATCCACTATGTCCGTCGCCAGACGCTCAAAAACGCTGAGCGCTACATCATTCCTGAGTTGAAAGAGTACGAAGACAAAGTGCTGACTTCAAAAGGCAAAGCCTTGTCTCTGGAAAAAGCGCTGTACGAAGAGCTGTTCGATCTACTGATGCCACACCTTTCCGCATTACAGCAAAGCGCCAGTGCACTGGCGGAACTGGATGTTCTGAGCAACCTGGCAGAACGTGCGTACACATTGAATTACGCCTGTCCGACGATGAGTGAAAAACCGGGCATTAATATTACCGGTGGCCGCCATCCTGTGGTTGAACAGGTACTGAGCGAACCGTTTATTTCCAACCCGCTGAATATGTCTCCGGCACGGCGCATGCTGATCATCACCGGTCCGAATATGGGCGGTAAAAGTACCTATATGCGTCAGGCGGCGCTGATCGTCCTGATGGCGCATATCGGCAGCTATGTGCCCGCAGAAGCCGCTGTTATCGGGCCTGTGGATCGTATCTTTACCCGTGTCGGTGCGGCGGACGATCTGGCTTCGGGGCGTTCTACCTTTATGGTGGAAATGACCGAAACCGCCAATATCCTCCATAACGCCACCGAAAACAGTCTGGTATTGATGGATGAAATCGGGAGAGGGACGTCAACGTATGATGGTTTGTCGCTGGCATGGGCGTGTGCGGAAAATCTCGCCAGCCGTATTAAAGCCATGACGCTGTTCGCCACCCATTATTTCGAGCTGACTACCCTGCCGGAAAAAATGGAAGGCACGGTCAATGTTCATCTGGATGCTATTGAACACGGCGACACGATCGCCTTTATGCACAGCGTACAGGATGGCGCGGCCAGCAAGAGTTACGGTCTGGCCGTTGCGGCGCTGGCGGGTGTTCCGCGAGATGTGATTAAGCGTGCGCGTCAGAAACTGAAAGAGCTGGAAACGTTGTCCAACAACGCTGCAGCCAGCAAAGTCGATGGCCCGCAATTGGCATTACTGACGGAAGAAGTGTCTCCGGCGGTTGAAGCGCTGGAATCTCTCGATGCAGATTCTCTGTCGCCACGTCAGGCGCTGGAATGGATATATCGTCTGAAAGATATGGTGTAGATGTCCGCTGGTCAGAACAGGAAGCATAAAAAAACGGTGGGATTGACCCACCGTTTTTATGTGTTGTTCTTACAGGATAGAACATGATGCAACCACTGCCCGGCGAATAAGTTATTCGCGGAACAATGCTTCGATGCTCAGTCCCTGCCCCTGCAGGATTTCACGCAGGCGACGCAAACCTTCTACCTGAATCTGACGAACACGCTCACGTGTCAGGCCAATCTCGCGGCCTACATCTTCCAGCGTCGCTGCTTCATAGCCTAACAGGCCGAAACGGCGCGCCAGAACTTCACGCTGTTTTGCATTCAACTCGAATAACCACTTAACGATACTTTGTTTCATATCGTCATCTTGTGTGGTGTCTTCCGGGCCGTTGTCTTTCTCATCCGCCAGAATATCTAACAACGCTTTCTCTGAGTCCCCGCCCAACGGAGTATCCACAGAAGTAATGCGTTCATTCAGGCGCAACATACGGCTGACGTCATGTACCGGTTTGTCGAGCTGCTCAGCAATCTCTTCAGCACTCGGTTCATGGTCCAGTTTATGTGCAAGTTCACGTGCAGTACGCAGGTAAACGTTCAGTTCTTTAACGATGTGAATGGGCAAACGGATAGTACGGGTTTGATTCATGATCGCCCGTTCAATCGTCTGACGGATCCACCATGTTGCATAGGTAGAGAAACGGAAACCGCGCTCAGGATCAAATTTTTCAACCGCACGGATCAGACCCAGGTTACCTTCCTCGATCAGATCCAGCAGTGCCAGACCGCGATTACTGTAGCGGCGGGCAATTTTAACCACTAAACGCAGATTACTTTCAATCATACGGCGGCGGGAAGGAACATCTCCCCGCAACGCGCGTCGTGCAAAATAAACTTCCTCTTCTGCAGTAAGCAGAGGGGAATAACCGATTTCACCGAGGTACAGTTGAGTGGCGTCCAGCACTCGTTGGCTTACAGTCTGCGACAACAATTCTTCTTCAGCATCGTTGTCGGCAGTCTCTTCGACTATTGCTTTCTCGTCAAAGGCTTCAGCGCTGTTCTCATCGAAATCTACATCATCATGTAACTCGTTAACTTTCAGCGTATTCTGACTCATAAGCTGCTCCTACCCGTGGTCCCGAGGGCAGAATCGATGCTCTGCCCCGATTTATCGCTGCGGAAGATAACGCAGCGGGTTTACGGATTTCCCCTTGTAACGAATTTCAAAATGCAATCTTACTGAACTGGTTCCGGTGCTACCCATAGTCGCTATTTTTTGTCCCGCCTGCACTTCTTGTTGTTCCCGGACCAGCATTGTATCGTTATGTGCATAGGCGCTCAGGTAATCATCATTGTGTTTAATGATGATCAGATTACCGTAACCGCGAAGAGCATTACCCGCGTAAACCACACGCCCCGAGGCGGTTGCTACGACAGACTGTCCACGCGAACCAGCAATATCGATCCCCTTATTTCCCCCTTCAGAAGCAGAGAAATTATCGATAATTTTCCCGTCAGTCGGCCATTTCCAGGAGGAAACCGGACCGCCATTATTTGTTGAGGTGGCGACGGGAGTGCTGGCTACAGCAACAGGTGTTGTGGTGGTAGTAACTGCACCTGATGAAGGCAACATCCTGCCTACATTCTGTTTACCAGAAGAATCAGAATACGTGGTAGTTGGTTGAGATGCAACCACAGAACCTGTGAGCATGCCCCCGGTTGGAGCTTTCGGAACACCACCATTTGTGGCATCTGCGACCGCTACCGTACCCCCGGTGCTCGCCGCAGAAGAAACGTTATTGATCTGAATTGTCTGGCCAACTTCAAGGCTGTATGGCGCAGGAATATTATTGCGTGCGGCCAGGTCGCGGAAGTCATTGCCCGTGATCCAGGCAATATAGAACAGGGTGTCGCCGCGCTTCACCTGGTAGGTGCTGCCGCTATAACTTCCTTTAGGGATCGAGTTATAGCTGCGGTTGTAAACAATATGTCCGCCGGGTCCGACGGCAGGTGCCATTTGCGGAGCAGAATTCAGAGTATTCTGACTACTATTGCCGCTGTTACCGCCGCCATTGACGCTGCTGATGGGTGCGGATGTCGTTGAATTGTTCGTACATCCCGCCATCCAGGCACTGATAAAAGTACACATTGCAATGCGGCTTAGTGTTTTTATTGGGCTTCCCGTGCTCATATTTCCCCCGTTACGGCAATCTCAGAATATCTCTTTAACCGCGCACACCGCGCCAGCTGGCGCTTTTCGTGTCACCGGACACGGTGCGGGCAGGCAACATACTCATTCAGGTCTTCGCCCGAATGCCGCAGTGCCATAAAAAACTGTAGTGGATGCTATCAACATCGCCAGTACAGCACCATATATCAGTTGTATTTAAATTTTAAGGAGTTAGTCCTGAAGGTACCGGCGTATGGCCGGTGTCAGGCGAGTTCGCCTTTCACCAGCGGGACAAAACGAACAGCTTCGATAGTCTCTGCAACAAACTCACCACCACGCCGGGTGACCCGTTGCAATGTCTGATTTTCTTCGCCCACTGGCAGAATTAATACACCGCCATCATCGAGTTGTTGTAACAGATCTTGAGGTATTTCAGGAGGTGCGGCGGTGACAATAATGGCATCAAACGGGCCACGCGAAGGCCAGCCCTGCCAGCCGTCACCATGACGGGTGGAAACATTATGCAAATCGAGTTGCTTGAGGCGTCTTTTCGCCTGCCATTGCAACCCTTTGATGCGCTCAACCGAGAAAACATGCTCAACCAGATGTGCCAGAATGGCCGTCTGATAGCCTGAACCGGTGCCAATTTCCAGTACGCGGGACGAGGGCGTAAGGCGCAATAACTCGGTCATTCTCGCCACGGTATAAGGCTGAGAAATGGTCTGACCGGACCCGATAGGCAACGCCGTGTTTTCGTAAGCTTTATGCTGAAATGCCTCATCCACGAAACGCTCACGCGGCACAGACTCGATGGCATGCAACAGTTTTTCATCATGAATACCCTGCAGGCGCAGTTGTTCCAGCAGGTTGTACATCGGTTTATTCACCATTCGCGCTCACCCCGGCCTTTTCCAACCATGAGACCACGACATCCTGAGCCGCATAGGCGGTTAAATCCACCTGTAGTGGCGTCACTGAAACATAACCTTGCGCTACAGCAGCAAAATCAGTATCAGGTGCGATATCAAATTTATCTCCCGGCGGGCCTATCCAGTACAAGTCCTGACCCCGCGGATCCTGCTGACAAAATACCTGCTCGGCCGGATGACGGCTACCGCAACGCGTCACCCTGATCCCTTTGACCTGCGAAAGTGGCAGATCCGGGACGTTAATGTTCAAAATCTTGCCGGTGCGCAAAGGCTCACGTGCCAGTGCCCTGAGGAGCCGGCAGGTGATGATTGCTGCCGTGTCATAATGCTGATGTCCGTCCAGCGACACCGCCAACGCAGGAAAGCCCAGATGGCGTCCTTCCATCGCGGCGGCAACCGTGCCGGAATAGATCACATCGTCGCCCAGATTTGGCCCTGCATTGATGCCAGAAACCACAATATCCGGCTTCGGGCGCATCAGCGTATTCACACCAAGGTACACACAGTCGGTCGGCGTACCGTTAATCACGGCGGTATCACCGTTAGGGTAAGACTGAATACGCAACGGGCCATCCAGCGTCAACGCATTAGATGCACCGCTGCGGTTACGATCAGGGGCCACCAGCTTCACATCAGCAAACTCACGCAGCGCGGACGCCAGCGCCTGTATGCCGGGAGCCAGTACGCCGTCGTCGTTACTCAGTAATATCCGCATCACTTTCATCCAGATTCATCAGTTCACGCACCACGCTGGTGGCATAACTGCCGGCCGGTAACCAGAATTTGAGTTCCAGAGTGACATCATCCCAGCGCTGCCACTGCATCTGCAACGGTTGCAACATGATGGCACGTCGTGCCGGTTCGACTCGCTCGCGCTTGAGCAGCGACAGTAAATCTCCCTGATCCTTGAGACAGGCCTGTTCATAAACTTCGGCATCTTCGAGTGTGCCCAGCGGGCCATCACCCGGTAAAGGTGCCGTGATCAGTAATTCACCGCTTTCAACACGCGGTAACAGCGACACGAACTCTTCGGCTTTCGCAACAAACCAGCTGCCACGGCCGCTGAGTTGCAGGGCATCGCCCAACATCGGCTCACGCACGTAACCTTCAGCCAGACGCTGGCTGGCAACAATGTTGAACATCGCGCTACGGCTGGCGGAAAGATAGAAACTGCGCTTCGCACGTTCTTTGGGACGGGCTTCGTTGGTTGCCCACCGTTTCGCCTGCACCAGATTATTGCCGCCACGGCCAAAACGCTGGGTACCGAAATAGTTCGGTACGCCCTGCCGGGTGATTTTTTCCAGACGCGCTTCAACATCAGCAATATTGCTTAACTGTCGCAGCACCAGTGTAAATGCGTTGCCTTTCAGCGTGCCGATACGCATCTTTTTACGATGGCGCGAGACGCGGACAACTTCGCAGCCTTCGAGGTCAAACTGGCTTAAATCAGGGTCAGCCTTACCCGGCAAATGCAGGCAAAACCATTGTTCCGTGACCGCATGACGATCCTTGAGACCGGCATAACTGACGTCGCGCGGATGCACTTTGGCGAAACGCGCCAGTTGCTCCGCGACGAATTGGGTATTGCAGCCATTTTTGCGGATCCGCACCAACAGATGTTCACCTTCACCGTCCGGCTCAAAACCCAGATCCTCTTCGACGATAAAGTCTTCGGGATTGGCTTTCAGCTGACCGCTGGCGACAGGCTCACCCAGTAACCAGGTGAGACGGGACATATCTATCATGCGGTAATCTTCCACAACATCATTCCTTAACCAGCAGGGCAACGGCTTCGCAGGCAATACCCTCGCCACGGCCGGTAAAGCCCAGTTGTTCGGTGGTCGTGGCTTTTACATTGACGTCATCCATATGACATTGCAGATCTTCGGCCAGAAACACACGCATCTGCGGGATGTGCGGAGCCATTTTCGGTGCCTGTGCAATGATAGTGATATCCAGATTGCCCAGCTTGTAGCCTTTTGCTCGGATACGGCGGTACGCTTCGCGCAGCAGTTCGCGACTGTCAGCACCTTTGAATGCAGGATCCGTATCCGGGAAAAGCTTGCCGATATCTCCCAGCGCAGCCGCGCCAAGCAGCGCGTCAGTTGCCGCGTGCAAGGCAACATCGCCATCTGAATGCGCCAGTAAACCCAGCGGATAAGGGATACGCACACCACCGATCACCAGCGGGCCTTCTCCGCCAAACTTATGGACATCAAAACCGTGACCGATACGCATTATGCGTTTTCCTCCTGGGATAAGCGGGTTAAATAGAATTCAGCCAGAGCCAGATCTTCTGGTCTGGTGACTTTGATATTATCGGCCCGTGCCGGGATCAGCAAAGGATGAAAACCGCAATATTCCATTGCAGAGGCTTCATCTGTGACCACCGCACCTTCATTGAGTGCACGGCGCAGGCAGGTTTTCAATAATTCGAGCGGAAAAAACTGCGGCGTCAGCGCATGCCACAGATCCTGACGATCCACTGTATGTGCAATTGCTGCCAGACCGGGTTCACCACGCTTCATGGTGTCACGCACCGGCGCGGCGAGGATCCCGCCGATTTTGCTGGTGGTGGCAATCGCCAGCAGATTATTAAGATCATCAGGATGCAGGCACGGGCGCGCAGCGTCATGCACCAGCACCCAGCCGTTATCTCCGGCAACATCCAGCCCGGCCATAACCGATTCAGCCCGTTCAGCACCGCCTGTCACCACGCGGATACGCGGATCGCTGGCAATGGGAAGTTGGGCGAACTGCGTGTCGTGCGGACTAAGCGCCACGATAACCTGACGGACGCTGCCGCTTTGCAGCAGTGCATAAATTGAATGTTCTATCAGCGTTTTACCGCCGACAGAAAGGTATTGTTTGGGGCATTCGGCCTGCATACGGCTGCCAATACCGGCAGCCGGTAACACGGCGATGACCTCTGGAAGGGAAACTGCGGTATGGCTCATGGCTATTGATTCAGGTTGTTTTGCGAAACGGTGCTGCCCGGCGCACGTTTATTATCAGGCACCAGACGATAGAAAGTCTCGCCGGGTTTAATCATGCCCAGTTCGTTGCGTGCACGTTCTTCTATCGCTTCCTGACCGCCGTTTAAATCGTCGATTTCTGCGAAAAGTTGATCATTACGTGATTTCAGTTTGCCGTTATTAACTTGTTGCACCTGAACGTCATCATTTACACGTACATAATCGTGAATACCATTCTTACCCAGCCACAGCGAATACTGTAGCCAGCCAAGTAAAATCAGTAATAGCAGTGTTAGTTTGCCCATCCCCGCCCCCTAAAAAAGCTGGACAATCATCCCACAACTTTCCCTCTGACTCCACTGTGGCAAGGTAATTGCCAGTGAGAATCAGACTTACGCACGCAATAATGGGTGAGAATGACACAATGGGTTACATCGTGAAGGGAATTTGCCGGGAAAACCGCCAGAAAAAATCACCAGCCAGACAAGAATGAGAAGACGGTCCAAAACATGCCAATCACACAGATGCCGCTGGCGGCCGAGGTTTTGAACCAGCCACCGCGAAAGAACATGCTTAACGCAATGCCTATCAGTACGGAAACGGGCATCAGCGCCAGGAAGAACGGCCAGGTGTAAAGCAGGAAAAAAAGGGTATTAGAACCATAAACCAGAAAAGGGATCGCAAACGCCAGCCAGTAGAAGACAAAACCGATAAACCCACCCTGCATGGAATAGGACGGTTCTTCGGTATCTGCACTGTCTGTTGTCGTGATCGGCGCACGTGTCCGGAGGCTGATCTCCCCGGTACGATCGACGCGGTTCCGGCTGACAAGTCTGCTCAATAACGCCTGCATAGTTGATCCCTGTATTTCAGTGTAAACCGGCACGCTCTGTGGCGTTTGGCCGGTAACATTCAGGGATTGATAATAGCGCGCTGGCGCATCACTTCTAATAATTGAGGCACCAATTGTGTTACCAATTGTTCACCATCAAGATGCACATCCGGGGTCTCCGGCGGCTGATATTCTGCGTCGATACCGGTGAAGTTTTTCAGTTCACCCGCACGGGCCTTTTTATATAAACCTTTCGGATCACGTGCCTCACAGATAGCCAGCGGCGTATCCACAAATATCTCAACAAACTGACCGTTTTCCAGCAAATCACGCACCATGTCACGCTCGGCGCGGTGAGGTGAAATGAACGCCGTCAGCACGACCAGCCCGGCATCCACCATCAGTTTTGCCACCTCACCCACGCGACGAATATTTTCGCGCCTGTCGTCATCGGTAAAGCCCAGATCACGGCACAGCCCGTGGCGGACATTATCACCATCGAGCAGATAAGTGCTGACCCCCTGCCGGTGCAGCGCTTGCTCGAGCGCACCGGCCACGGTGGATTTCCCTGAGCCCGAAAGCCCGGTAAACCACAGCACCGCACCGCGATGACCCTGCTGCTTTTCACGATCCGCACGTGTCACCGCGTGCGGATGCCAGACAACGTTGTCATCTTTACGTAAAGCGCCATCCGGTGACACCATCTTATTTACCACCCAGTAAATCGCGTGCGCCCCAGTGCGGGAAGTGACGGCGAACCAGGCTGTTCAGTTCCAGCTCAAATGCGCTGTATTTATCCGACTCCTGATACACCTGTTCAATCGCCTCACGCACCAGACCGGCTCCGACAGTGACGTTGGTCAGACGATCGATAAAAATCATGCCGCCGGTCACCGCGTTGCTCTGATAGCTATCCAGCACCAGAGGTTCGTCGAAGGCCAGTTCCACCAGTCCGATACCATTAAGTGGCAGATTTTCAACCACACGCTGAGTCAGTGAGTTAATTTCAACCTGATATTCGATATTCTCAACACGCGCACGGGCTTTCTTACCCCCGACTTTAATGTCATAGCTTTGACCGACGCTCAGTGGCTGCTCAGCCATCCACACAACATCGACTTTGGCATGTTGTACCGGTTTAACCGTTTCTTGCGCATCAACCAGCGTGTCGCCACGGCTGATATCACGTTCATCGGCCAGCACCAGCGTAATGGCATCACCCGCCCAGGCTTCCTGTAAATCACCGTCGAAGGTCACAATGCGTGCCACGGTAGATTCCACACCCGATGGCAACACTTTCACCTTCTGGCCAACACGCACTGAACCCGATGCCAGCGTTCCCGCATAGCCGCGAAAATCGAGGTTCGGGCGGTTAACATACTGCACCGGGAAGCGCATCGGTTGCTGTTCACGGATGTTAATAACGTTGACCGTTTCCAGTACGTCGAGCAGAGTCGGGCCGGTGTACCAACTCATTTTATCTCCCGGCGTGGCGACGTTGTCGCCTTCCAGGGCAGAAAGCGGTACAAATTTGATGTCCAGATCGGTCGGCAGTTGCTGAGCGAAATCCAGATAATCCTGTTTGAATTGCTCGTAAACCGTTTCGCTGTAATCCACCAGATCCATTTTGTTGACGGCAACCACCAGATGACGGATCCCGAGCAATGTCGCAATAAAGCTGTGACGGCGGGTTTGATCCAGCACGCCTTTACGGGCGTCGATCAGCAGGATCGCCAGATCACAAGTCGATGCACCGGTCGCCATATTACGGGTGTACTGTTCGTGCCCCGGTGTATCGGCAATGATGAATTTACGTTTCTCGGTAGAGAAATAACGGTATGCCACATCAATGGTAATACCCTGCTCGCGTTCAGCCTGTAAGCCATCCACCAGCAGTGCCAGATCGAGTTTTTCACCCTGTGTTCCGTGACGTTTACTGTCGTTATGTAGTGAAGATAACTGATCTTCGTAGATCTGACGGGTGTCATGCAGCAGGCGTCCGATTAAGGTACTTTTGCCATCATCGACGCTGCCGCAGGTCAGGAAGCGCAGCAGGCTTTTGTGTTGCTGAGCGTGCAGGTAAGCTTCAACGCCGCCCTGCTCCGCGATTTGTTGTGCAATTGCGTTATTCATTAGCTGCGGCTCCTTAGAAATACCCTTGACGCTTTTTAAGTTCCATCGACCCGGCCTGATCACGGTCGATCGCGCGTCCCTGGCGTTCACTGGTGGTCGACACCAACATCTCTTCGATGATCTCCGGCAGCGTCTGAGCTTCGGATTCAACAGCCCCGGTCAGCGGCCAGCAACCCAATGTGCGGAAACGCACCATTTTCTTCTCGATCACTTCACCCGGTTGCAGATCGATACGATCGTCATCCACCATCAGTAACATACCGTCACGCTCCAGCACCGGACGTGGCGCGGCCAGATATAACGGAACAATCTCAATATTTTCCAGATAGATGTACTGCCAGATATCCAGCTCAGTCCAGTTGGAGAGCGGAAACACGCGGATGCTTTCACCTTTGTTAATCTGGCCGTTGTAGTTATGCCACAACTCAGGGCGCTGATTTTTGGGATCCCAGCGGTGGAAGCGGTCACGGAACGAATAGATACGTTCTTTGGCACGGGATTTTTCCTCGTCACGGCGCGCGCCGCCGAAAGCGGCATCAAAGCCGTATTTATTCAGCGCCTGTTTCAGACCTTCGGTTTTCATGATATCCGTATGTTTCGCGCTGCCGTGCACGAACGGGTTGATGCCCATCGCCACACCTTCCGGGTTTTTATGCACCAGCAGCTCAAAGCCGTAATTCTTCGCCGTGCGGTCGCGGAATTCATACATTTCGCGGAATTTCCAGCCGGTATCCACATGCAGCAGCGGGAAGGGCAAGGTTCCCGGGAAGAAGGCTTTGCGTGCCAGATGCAGCATCACCGAGGAATCTTTCCCGATGGAATACATCATCACCGGGTTGGCGAATTCAGCAGCCACTTCACGGATGATATGGATACTCTCCGCCTCCAGTTGCCGCAAATGAGTCAGTCGTTTTTCGTCCATAACAGATCCTTTAAGCCAAATTCACAACCGACGGGCGTTGGGTGCCGTCAGTCTCAGGATGATGCCCAAACCAGGCCAGTTGCTGATGAAGTGACACCACTTCACCAATCACCAGTAACGCCGGCGTCGGCGCCTGTTGAGCCAGATGTTCAAGATTATCGAGTGTTCCGGT
Organism: Rahnella sp. RFA10(1/100); assembly: GCF_004195115.1. Classification (NCBI taxonomy): domain Bacteria; kingdom Pseudomonadati; phylum Pseudomonadota; class Gammaproteobacteria; order Enterobacterales; family Yersiniaceae; genus Rahnella; species Rahnella sp. RFA10(1/100). The sequence goes on along the minus strand of NZ_SEWR01000006.1, from coordinate 287,526 downwards.
CAGCACCTGCTGATCAGAACGCGTTCCCCGTCCGATGACCGCAACGGGTGTATGCGCTGCGCGACCATGAGCGATCAATTGCTGGCTGATTTCTGCCGCTTTAAGCGTGCCCATGTAAATCGCCAATGTCTGCTGGCCTTTCGCGAGAGTCTCCCACTGCACGCCGTTATTTTCCGGGCGGCAATGCCCTGTCACGAAGATCACGCTCTGTGCATAATCGCGGTGCGTCAGCGGGATCCCGGCATAAGCTGTCGCGCCGGCAGCAGCGGTTACGCCAGGCACAACCTGGAAAGGAATACCCGCCGCCTGCACTGCCTGTAATTCTTCGCCGCCGCGTCCAAAAATAAACGGATCACCGCCTTTGAGGCGCACGACTTTTTTCCCCTGCTGCGCCAGTTCGACCAGCAGACGGTTGGTTTCTTCCTGCGCAACAGAATGGCTGCCCGCACGTTTACCCACACAAATCTTGTCCGCATCGCGGCGCACTAAATCCAGCACTTCTTCGCTGACCAGGTGGTCGTAAAGCACCACATCTGCCTGCTGCATCACCTGCAGCCCGCGAAGGGTGAGCAATCCTGCATCACCGGGCCCGGCACCGACCAGCGTGACATGTCCGCTATGCGAGATGTCTTCCGCATTTTCTAACTGTTGTTGCAGTGCCCGTTCTGCTTCTGCGAGCTTTCCCGCAGAAGCGAGGCTGGCAAAGCGTCCGGCAAATGCATGCTCCCAAAAACGACGACGTGAACGCATGGAGCTGAACTGCGCTTTCACATTTTCACGCCAGCGTCCGGCGATATCGGCCATTTGCCCCAGGCTGTTCGGCAACAGAGTTTCCAGCTTCTCGCGCAGCATTCTGGCGAGTACCGGTGCTTTACCGCTGGAAGAAATCGCCACCACAATCGGCGAACGGTCGACAATCGAAGGGAAAATGAAAGAGCATTTCGGCTGATCGTCGACCACGTTAGCCAGCACATGTCGCAGATTAGCTTGCTCAAAAACTTCAGCATTCAGCGCAGCGTCGTCTGTAGCGGCAATCACCAGAAAGACATCGTCGAGCTGTTCCGGCAAAAATGCCTGTGCTGACCAGCTAATTTCGGCGGCCTGTCTGCGTTGTTCCAGCTCGGGAGAAAGTGCCTGTGCGACTATCCGTACTTGCGCACCCGCCCGCAGGAGAAGATCGATTTTGCGGGCAGCGACTTCGCCACCCCCAACAACCAGAACAGGGCGTTGTTTTAGGTCGGCAAATATTGGTAGATAGTCCACGAAAGCCTTAAATGATTATCAGGATTAATAAACAAACTATACGTGCAGGCAATAATTGATCTGAAATGACGAAAAAGAATGATTAGTTACTAAATGGAATATAGCCCGGCAAAAAGAGCGGTTTGGGATAACGGGAAATTGTCTAATCGCGCAGACAATCGCATACTGTATGCCCCAGAAAGACCGCCACACGCGGCCTGTTGTTTGATTGCCTTCCGGTCGTATTGACCGGCAAATAAGGATTTTTGGCTATGTTTTCTTTTTCACGCATGAAACAGACGCTGCTGGCGCTGAGCCTGAGTGGTGTCTGTATGGGTCATGCGATGGCGGCACCCGTCCCGCTTCCGGCGATGGGTATGATCGCCAGTCAGCAAATTCGCCATATCGCGACTTATTTCCCCGGGCGCATGGCCGGCAGCCCGGCAGAGCTGATCGCGGCGGATTATCTGAACCAGCAATTCAGCAAATTAGGCTATAAGAGCGATTTACGTGGCTTCGATACCCGTTATCTTTACACCAGCAATACGGGGAAAAAGAACTGGCAAAATATTCACGCCACGTCGGTGATTGCCGCTCGTGCCGGTGAAGTACCACAACAAATCATCGTGATGGCGCATTTCGATACCTATGTGCCGCAAAGTGACAATGATACCAACCACAATCTCGGCGGCCTGACGTTGCAGGGTGTCGATGACAACGCCTCCGGCGTCGGTGTGATGCTTGAGCTGGCCGAACGCATGCAGGCCATCCCGACACACTATAGCCTGCGTTTCGTGGCACTGAGCGCGGAAGAAACCGGCGCTAAAGGTGCGGAAGACTTTGTAAACCGGATGAGCGCTGAAGAGAAGAAAAATACGCTGCTGGTGATCAACATGGATTCGCTGATCACCGGCGACCGGTTGTATTTCAATAGCGGCGAGAATACTTCAGTGGCTGTGGCGAAACTGACCCGGATTAAGGCGCTGAGTATTGCCCGCAGTCTGGGTATTCCGGCACAAAGCCATGAAGGCACACATTGCTGCGATGGCATAAAAGCGCTGGATGACGCGCACCTGCCGCTGCTGAATGTGACGGCGACTAACTTTGCGCTGGGTAAGAAAGACGGCGTGCAGCAACGTGCGATCACCCGCCACTTCCCGCTGGGCAACACCCGTTATCAGAGCCAGTTTGATAGTCTGCAATATCTCGATAAAGCGTTGCCGGGCCGCATTGAGAAGCGCTCGCGCGACACGGTAAAAGTGTTATTCCCGCTGCTGAAGGATCTGGCAAAACCGGCAAAACACGCCTGATTAACTAGGGGGAGTTGAGACGCTAATAACAGGAATCCCTAAATAATTCGGGTTGCAGGCAGGCGGCAAGCGAAGAAGTCCCGATGAGCTGACATGAGTCAGTGATTCGGGCGGCTGAACGCAGCCAACGCATCTGCAACCCGAATAGGGGGAGTTGAGACGCTAATAACAGGAATCCCCTAAATAATTCGGGTTGCAGGCAGGCGGCAAGCGAAGAAGTCCCGATGAGCTGACATGAGTCAGTGATTCGGGCGACTGAACGCAGCCAACGCATCTGCAACCCGAAGTATGACGGGGATTTATTCGTGCAGGCCGCATTCGCGTTTGAGTCCGAAGAATCGCGTATCCTCTTCCTTCATCCCTTCTTCCCATTTTTTCGTCGTATGCGTGTCACCGACGGAAAGATAGCCCTGATCCCACAGCGGGTGATAGCTCAGGCCGTTGTCTTGCAGATAACGGAAAATCTGACGGTTATCCCAGTCAATAATTGGCAGGATTTTAAACACCCCACGTTGTACCGCCAGCACCGGCAGATGCGCACGGCTGCCGGATTGCTCACGACGCAGACCGGCGAACCAGGTCTGCACACCCAGCGTCTGAATCGCCCGATTCATTGGCTCGACTTTGTTGATGTGGTTGTATTTTTCGATACCCTCAACGCCCTGCTCCCACAGTTTGCCGTAACGCGCTTCCTGCCAGGCAGCCGAGTGTTCAGCGCGGAATACCTGCAGGTTCAGGTTTAGCTGTTCAGTTAACGTATCAATAAACTGATACGTCTCCGGAAACAGATAACCGGTATCGGTCAGGATCACCGGAATGTCCGGTTTTTGCTGAGTGACTAAATGCAGACAGACCGCCGCCTGAATGCCGAAGCTGGAAGACAGCGCGAATTCGCCGGGCATGTTTTCCAGCGCCCATTGCACACGCTCCTGCGCGGACAGTTTCTCCAGGCTGACGTTAATTTCCGCCAGCGCCATAGATTGTCCGGACTTCGGCATGTCATTCAGTTCAGCCAGAGTAAGATTCAGCAAACTCATATTGCCTCCAGTCGGTTATCGCGCTTAGTCATAAAAGTCGCGTGCCGGATCCAGCACCGGCTTAATGATCCCGGCGCGGATCACGAAGTCACCAAAGCCTTCACCGGTTTCGCGCTCTTTCGACCAGCGACCAACCAGTTCGTCAATGATGCTCAGGATCTCTGCATCAGAAATATTTTCACGATACATACGCGGAATACGTGTTCCGGCACGGTTACCGCCGAGGTGCAGGTTGTAACGGTTCAACGCCTTCCCTACCAGACCAATTTCCGCCAGCAGCGCACGGCCACAGCCGTTCGGACAACCGGTCACGCGCAGAACGATGTGTTCATCGCCCACACCGTGTCCGTGCATGATGCCTTCCACTTTGGTGACAAATTCCGGCAGGAAACGTTCCGCTTCCGCCATCGCCAGCGGACAGGTCGGATAAGACACACAGGCCATCGAGTTTTTACGTTGCTCAGTGACACTGTCGTCGATCAGGCCGTGATTACGTGCCAGAGTTTCGATCGCATCTTTGTCTTTTTCAGCCACACCGGCCACGATCAGATTCTGATTAGCAGTAAGCCTGAAATCCCCTTTATGGATCTTAGCAATTTCTGCCAGTCCGGTTTTCAGCGGCTTGCCCGGGTAATCGAGAATACGGCCATTTTCGATAAACAGCGTCAGATGCCATTGGTTGTCGATACCTTTTACCCAGCCGATACGGTCGCCGCGACCGGTGAATTCGTAAGGGCGGATATCAGCAAACTGAATACCGGCGCGTTTTTCAACTTCGGCTTTGAATACCGGTACGCCGACGCGTTCCAGCGTGTATTTGGTTTTGGCATTTTTACGGTTGGTGCGGTTACCCCAGTCACGTTGCGTGGTCACCACGGCTTCGGCCACGGCCAGCGTGTGCTCCAGCGGAATAAAGCCCAGTTCGCTGGCCGTACGCGCATAAGTGGCTTTATCACCATGGGCGATAGAAAGCCCGCCGCCGACCAGCACATTGAAACCGACCAGTTTACCGTTATCCGCAATCGCCACGAAGTTCAGGTCGTTGGCGTGCAAATCCACGTCATTTTGTGGCGGGATCACGACCGTTGTTTTGAACTTACGTGGCAGATAAGTCGCACCCAGAATCGGCTCTTCATCGGTGGTTTCAACTTTCTCCTGATCCAGCCACACTTCAGCGTAAGCACGGGTGCGCGGCAGCAGATGCTCGGAAATTTTCTTCGCCCACTGATACGCTTCCTGATGCAGTTCAGATTCCACCGGATTAGACGTACACAATACGTTACGGTTAACGTCATTGGCGGTCGCCAGCGCATCCAGTCCGAGTTTATTGAGCAACTGATGCACCGGTTTAACGTTCGGTTTCAGGATGCCGTGGAACTGGAATGTCTGACGGTTAGTAATACGGATGCTGCCATACAACGTGCTGTCTTCGGCAAATTTGTCGATCCCCAGCCACTGCGCAGGTGTCATCACTCCGCCCGGCAAGCGGCAACGCAGCATCATGGCGTGGCGCGGTTCCAGTTTCTGTTCAGCGCGTTCAGCACGGATATCACGGTCATCCTGCTGATACATGCCGTGGAAGCGGATCAGCAGGAAGTTGTCACCGTTGAAGCCGCCGGTCAGGCCGTCTTTTAAATCATCGGCAATCGTCCCGCGAAGGAAATTACTTTCCTTCTTCAGACGTTCAGCGTCAGCCAGCGGGGCATCGACGATCAGCGGGCCGGGGCCGGGATTGAGTTCACTCCACAACTTATTGCTCATCATTTTTTCACTCATAACATTATGCCCAAAATCATTCGAGTTGCAGGTAGGCGGCAACTGAAGGAATCCCGATGAGCTGACTCAAGTCAGTGATTCGGGTGATTGAAGGAAGCCAACACCCCTGTAATTTGAAGGATGCAGGGCATTAGTACACATCACGCTGATAACGGCGATCAAGGCGCAATTCACTGAGATATTCGTCGGCCGTTTCCAAATCCATTTCGCCATATTGCGCAATGATTTCCAGTAATGCCTGCTCGACGTCCTTCGCCATACGGTTGGCATCGCCACAAACATACACATGCGCGCCTTCCTGCAACCATTGCCAGACTTCGGCTCCCTGCTCACGCAGTTTGTCCTGTACGTATACTTTTTCAGCCTGATCGCGTGACCATGCCAGGGAGATATTCGTCAGCAGGCCGTCCTTGACGTAACGTTGCCATTCAACCTGATAGAGAAAATCATCGGTAAAGTGCGGGTTACCGAAGAATAACCAGTTTTTGCCGGTAGCTCCGTCGTTATCTCGCTGCTGAATGAAAGCGCGGAACGGCGCAATACCGGTGCCCGGCCCGATCATAATGACCGGCTTTTCAGGATCCGCTGGCAGGCGGAAGTTGTCGTTATGCTCGATGAAAACTTTCACTTCGCCGTCTTCTTCCAGGCGATCGGCCAGGAAACCTGAAGCGCCACCGGAGCGTGAACGCCCGTCGATTTCGTAACGCACCACCCCCACGGTAATATGCACTTCTGTTTCGGTTTCAGCCTGCGAGGAGGCAATCGAATACAGGCGCGGTGTCAGCGGACGCAGTAAATCCACCAGTTGCTGTGCATCCAGCTCCGTCGGTGCGCGGCGTACCATGTCAGCAAACGGTACGGTCTGTGCGTATTGCTGAAGCGCAGGTTTATCGGCCAGTAAACCGGTCAGATGTTCGTCGCGGCACAGCGCGGCGTATTTTTCAATAATCGGTGTCGTGTTCTGGGTCAGTTCAATGTGATGTTGCAGGGCCTGTGAAAGCGGCAGTTTTTTATCGTTCACCTCAACGATTTCATCGCCTTTCAGCCACAGCAGTTCAACGATTTCCTGCACCAGTTGCGGATCGTTTTCAAACCAGATCCCCAGCGCATCGCCCGGCTGGTAACGCAGACCGGAATCGCCGAGATCAATTTCCAGATGACGAACGTCTTTGTCAGAATCGCGGCCGGTAATTTTCTGATTAACGGAAAGTGTCGCGGTCAGCGGCGCTTCTTTCGTATAAGGGCTGCTGTCGACCTGATTCACACTGCCTGCCAGCGTCGGAGCCGCCTGCGCCGCAGTGTCAGCCGGTACGCGCTGTTTGAGCACATCGACAATACGTTTACGCCAGTTTTCGGCGGCTTCTTTATATTCAACGTCAGCATCAACGCGGTCTAACAGGCGTTCTGCCCCCAGTTCGCCCAGACGGGTATCAAAGTCTTTACCCGCCTGACAGAAGAATTCATAAGAGGTATCACCCAGCGCAAACACCGCAAAGGCGGTGTCTTTCATGTTTGGCGCTTTTTTGGATTGCAGGAATTTATGCAGCGCGACCGCTTCTTCCGCCTGCTCGCCTTCGCCCTGAGTAGAGGCCACAATCAGCAGCAGCTTTTCCTGGCCGATTTGTTTGAATTTATAGTCACCGGCATTCACCAGATTAACGTTAATTTTCGCGGCGATCAGGTCATCACGCAGTTGCTCGGCAACACGGCGGGCGTTACCCGTTTGCGAGGCGGAAATCAGGGTTACCGACGCGGCAGTCTGTGCCGGAGAAGGCGCTGCAACCGCGCCCGGTTGCTGATTCACCCTGCCCCAGAAATATCCGGACAGCCAGGCCATCTGAGTCGGTGAGTAATCACCAATCGCCGATTGAAGGCGGGCCATTTGCTCGGGGGTCAGCGGGAGCAGTGAAGTTGGAGGAGCCTGAGTCGTCATCGCGGTACGAATTCCCTTATGCAAAAGCAAGTCATCAATCCGGCCCCCTGCGCCTTTTACAGTGTGTTTTCGCGCGGGAAAGACCTTTCAGAGGATGTAGGTTAACGAGGCGGATAATAACAATTAAAGAAGTGATGGAAATAATAAATAACCAAAATGACTAAGAGGATTTAGAGGTAAGGTCTATCTGAAAAAGTGGTAAGCGATGATTTTTATCATACTGAAATCGCTAAAAATTTTCTTCGCTGTTCTCAGGCTCTCTGCAAAGTGCCGGATACATAAAGAAAAACCCCGCCGGAGCGGGGTGATGAATTTTTTTCAGGATTGAAGACTTTTAAAGATGGAAAGCATTGTGCTGCTCAAACCACGCAAACTGACCTGCGGCAAATACCGACATTTTACTGCCGCTGTGACCGATGTCTGACAAATCCATAAAGTGCCAGTTAAACGGCGTGTTGTTCTGTTCAGCGCGTTGCTGGGACGTGGTGAAATAACTCTCGGCGCGTTCCAGCCGGTTAGTGCCTTGCGCCATCGCCTGCTTGGATTTACGCAGCAGATGATTCTCAGGATCATCGTCTTCAGCCCCGACAGCAATCAGCACCGGTTTGGCAAAATAATCATTAAGTTGCTGCTGACTGACCACTACCGGCGCTTCACGTAAACCGTAAGGCCAGCGCTGATCGGTATCCGGCAATGTCCACCAGCCCGCGGCGGCACAGACTGCAGCTTTGACATTCGGCTCAGGCAACAGCGTCAGCATACGGTGGACAAACTGGCAGCCCGCACTGTTACCAAACAAATAGTACTGTTTCTGGCGGGTGATGCCCTGTTTTTGCAGCGTCGTAAACAGATTATCGACAATACTGAACGCCCACTGCGATTTCGGCAGGCGACGATGCGTTTTACTGTCCGTCAGGTTGCCCAGGTTATATCCCGCCGCACCGGGGAAATCCTGCTCGCTGAAATGTGGCACGATGACGCGCAAATGATATTGATCGGCGACGGTCATCCAGTCATTGCGATACGTGGCTGCATTACGGTCAACGCCGGTCATGACCATGACTACCGGCGTCGTCTCATCCGCACCGACCGGTTGATAGGTGAAAACGTCCAGCGGCTTTTTGCCCGGTGCCAGTGCGATATGCATCACCCCGGATCCTGGCGGGAAAATCAGAGGCGCTTTACTGACCGGAGTTTTGACAACCTGAGAGGTTTTCACCACCGGTTTAGCCGCAGCAGACGCGGGCTCCTGAGCAGGCGCCGTGGTTTCTGCCCGTACACCGGCAGAGAACAACAGCGCCAGAACAGCGCAACGAAGCACAGTAATCATTCACTATCTCAACAGGTTAGTTTCTACTGGCTCACTGTAAGCCAGCAATGCGGGTAGAGTAAAGAGAGGAGAAGTCAGGATTTGGTGAAGAAAAGCGCAGTTAAGTCATGGCACGTAAGCGGGTATTCCGGTACTATGCCGCGTTTTTTCGAGCAACGAGACTGCCTTATGACCACCACATTGTTTAAAGATTTTCAGTTTGAAGCCGCCCACCATTTACCCCATGTGCCTGCCGGGCATAAGTGCGGAAGGCTACACGGCCACTCTTTCACCGTCCGTTTAGAAATCACCGGTGAAGTGGATCCGCATACTGGCTGGGTGATGGATTTCGCCGATCTGAAAGCTGCGTTTAATCCGACGCTGGATCGTCTCGATCACTATAATCTGAACGACATTCCGGGTTTAGAAAACCCGACCAGCGAAGTGCTGGCCGCGTGGATCTGGAACGAGATGAAACCTAAGCTGCCACTGCTCAGCGCCGTGCGCGTCAAAGAAACCTGCACAGCAGGCTGCGTTTATAAAGGCTAACGCAGGATACCCACAATCCTTCGTGCGATGTCCGCGCGGCAATTGAATGATTCCCCCGGCGCTGACAATCGTCAGTGACTGGGGTGAATGAAAGCAGCCAGCGCAGAGGTAGCGCGAAGGATGCTGGGTATCAGGCGATATTTAAATATTTGTGCGTTTGCATCGACAGTCGCCAGTTCCTAGCAATACAGGTTGCGATGCAAAGTTTGGTGGCGTCTTCTTTTTGACTGATCGGCTGCAAGGCAATAATACGCGCTTTGCTGTCAGTCAGTGTTTCAAGCAAGGCATCCAGTGCGTCGATATCACGCTGACGCGCCACCGGATGTTTCACTTCATCTGCACGTTTCAGTGCCTGCGGCAGAATGTCGTACCCCCCGCGCATATTCACTTTCGGCGAAACGGTCACCCAGGTATTCACTGAACAACGCACTTCATGCGTGCCACTGGTTTCAATCTGGCAACTGAAACCGTTTTTTTCCAGCAATGACGTCAGTCCGGTGAGATCATAAATGCATGGCTCGCCGCCGGTGATCACCACATGGCGGGCGGTGTAACCTTGCTGTGTGATAACCTCAAGCAATTGTTCTGAGGTAGCATTGCCCCAGGCATCACTTTCTTCGGTTTTGATCAAAATGCGCTGCATATCGACTTCCCGATCGGCAATTTTATCCCAGGTGTGTTTGGTGTCGCACCAGCTGCACCCTACAGGACAGCCTTGCAGGCGCACAAAAATCGCCGGCACACCGGTAAAATAGCCTTCCCCTTGCAGGGTTTCGAACATCTCATTAATCGGGTACTGCATCAGTTTCTCAGCCATCTCAAAAAAGTCAGCACGCATTATCGCAGATCACAGGCGCTGCGCCAAACAGAGGGCGCAGCGGGAGTGTCTGTAAAAATGTTTATCGGCCCGGAGAGTGAATAGCGTCAGTAAAGCGTTGCGTGATCTGCTGCGGGCGGGTGATTGCCCCCCCGACCACAACAGCATGCGCGCCAAGTGCTAAACACCGTGCCGCCATTTCAGGTGTTTCCACGTTTCCCTCGGCAATGACCGGCGTCCTGCACCGCGCCAGCACTTGTCGCAGGAAGGCGAAGTCGTCATGCCAGAGTTTATGACCCTGTGTCTCCTGAGTATAGCCATGCAATGTTGTGCCGATACAATCAAAACCTAAAGTCTGCGCGTTCAGCGCTTCTTCTAAGGTTGAGATATCCGCCATAAGCAATAGCGCCGGGAACTCCTCACGAATACGATGCACCAGCGCCGCAAGTTGCATGTCCCCCGGGCGCTGACGGGTAGTGGCATCCATCGCGATCATATCCGGTGCAACGGCCATCAGCTCGCGCACTTCCGCCAGGGTGGCGGTAATGTAGACATCGCTTGCCGGATAATCACGCTTAATGATGCCGATAACCGGCAGCGGAACAGTGGCGCGAATGGCTTTCACATCCGTGGCACTGTTAGCCCGGATCCCCGCTGCGCCGCCCTGCAGAGCGGCCAGCGCCATGCGGCTCATAATAAAATCGCTGTGCAGCGGTTCGTCATCCAGCGCCTGACAGGACACGATCAACTGTCCCCTGACGGTCGTTAACATTGACTGATTCATACTCCCAACATCTCCTCAATTTCATTTTTAATAATCGTGACATGCGGCCCGTAGATGACCTGAATACCGTTCCCGCGCATCAGCACGGCACGCGCACCGCTGGCCTTCAGCATCTTTTCATCCACTTTAGCGGCCTGACGGACGCTAATGCGTAAACGCGTTGCACAACAATCCAGCTCCGCGATGTTGGACGCGCCGCCAAGTGCTTCAATAATGATCCCGGCGCGATCGGTCACGACGTTGTCCTGCTGAATTTCAGCCTCATCACGCCCCGGTGTTTTCAAGTTGAAGCGCCTGATGAGATAGCGGAAAGAGAAGTAGTAAAGGGCAAACCACGGCACGCCGACCAGCGGGACATACATCCAGTGAGTTTTGCTTTCCCCCTGTAAGACCCCGAACAGAATGAAATCGATAAAGCCACCGGAAAAAGTCTGTCCGATGGTGATCTGCAAAATGTGGGCAATCATAAATGCCAGACCATCGAACACCGCGTGCAGGACATACAGCATTGGTGCGACAAACAGGAACGAAAACTCGATAGGTTCGGTGATCCCGGTCAGGAATGAGGTCAGTGCCGCCGAAAGCAGCAACCCGGCGACGCGCTTTTTATTCTCAGGCCGCGCCGTGTGATACATCGCCAGACAGGCACCCACCAGGCCAAACATCATGGTAATGAAGCGCCCGGACATAAACCGTGAAGTACCGATATAAAACTGCTGCGTATTGGGGTCTGCCAGCTGGGCAAAGAAGATCCGCTGCGTGCCTTCCACCAGATGTCCGTTGACCACTTCGGTGCCACCAAGTGCGGTGGTCCAGAAAGGCAGATAGAAAATATGATGCAGGCCGAACGGGCCAAGCATACGCAGCACAAAACCGTAAATGAAGGTGCCGAGGTAGCCCGTCGCATCCACCAGCCCGCCCATGCCAAAAATCACTTTCTGGAAGTGTGGCCAGATGAAGAACATTACCGCTCCGACGACAATAGCCGCGACGGAGCTGATGATCGGCACAAAGCGGGAACCGCCAAAAAAGCCGAGAAACTGCGGTAATTCGATTTTGTTATAGCGCTGATGCAACCACCACGTCACGAGACCAATCACCACACCGCCAAACACGCCGGTTTCCAGCGTCTGGATACCGAGCGCCATCCCCTGCCCTGCCGCACTCAGATTGCTGGTCGCGAGTTGCCCCCTGAGGATCAAAATGGCGTTGATGGTCGCGTTCATCACCAGATACCCCAGCAGTGCGGACAAACCGGCAGTTCCTTTATCACTGCGGGCCAGTCCGACGGCGACACCGACGGCAAACAACACAGCCAGATTGGCAAAGACTATCGATCCGGCACTGGCCATGACGGTGAAAATCGCCTGCAAGGCCGGGATATTCAAAAACGGATACGCCGTTAACGTATTGGGATTAGAAAGTGCCCCGCCAATCCCCAACAGCAATCCGGCAGCGGGCAAAATAGCGATAGGCAACATGAAAGACTTGCCAAACTTTTGGGCTCTTTCGAACCAGGCCCCGCCCCCTGAACCATTGAATATTGCCATGAGATGACTCCGCGTTGTGTTGTTGTGATAATTATTTTCACCACACTATACAAATAAAATAATAATTACCACCTAATGTACCCGGTGATCAATACGGAATTCTTCTGGCGTTAACGGCGTCACATCAGCCAAACTAGTCAGGTCAATTATTCTGAGGAGAACACAGTGAGTCAGACCAAGGAAACAGGCACGCTGTTACTGCGCATGCGTCAGGGGCTGGAGAATTACAGCCCCACACTGCACAAGCTGGGCAGTTTTGTGCTGGAACAGCCGCAGCGCGTGCTTTACCTGACCATCACTGAACTGGCGCGGGAGAGTGATACCAGTGAAGCCAGTGTCACGCGGCTTTGCCGCCAGCTGGGTTGCAAAGGGTTTACTGAATTTAAGATGGGTCTCGCGCTTGAGACGCGCCAAACTCCGGCATTGCACCCGGCTGAAGGCAATGACGATATTCAGACACTTATCGAAGACAGCATCACCGCCCTGCGTGATACCGGAAAGCTGCTCGATCGTCAGGTGGTGGCGGGCGCCGCATCGCACATTCATCATGCACGCTCCGTGCAGGTGTATGGTGTCGCCGCCAGCGCTATCGTGGCCGACTATCTGGGTTACAAACTGCTGCGCCTGGGCAAAGCGTCGCAATGTTTCGCCGATATGCACCGCGCTGCGATGAATGCGGTGAGTCTGGACGGTCAGGATGTTGTGGTGGTCATTTCCAGCTCAGGTTCAACGAAAGATGTCTTGCACGCCGCCGCGCTGGCGAAGCGTCAGGGCACCACGGTCATCGGCATCAGCAATACGCTGCACAGCCCGCTTTCCTCGCTGGCCGATATATTACTGGTGGCCGCCAAACCTGAAGGCCCGCTGACAGCGGGATTATTAACATCAAAAGTCGGCGGAATGTTGCTGGTGGAAATACTGATAAATCAGCTGTTAACCCTCTCCCCGGATTACCTGCAGGCCAGCGAACACAGTGCGAGTGCCACGCTTTCCTTATTGCTCTAAGCCAGCGATTTCCGCACTTTCCCCCTGAATTACAGGCATAAAAAAACCCGCCGGAGCGGGTTTTAAGAAAGCGTTACAGGCGCAGTAATTACTGACCTTTCACTTCTTTCAGACCGTTGAACGGAGCAGGAGTACCCGCAGCCGCCAGCGCTTCTTCGATACGGATCAGCTGGTTGTATTTAGCAACACGGTCAGAACGGCTCATAGAACCGGTTTTGATCTGGCCTGCAGCAGTACCCACCGCGAGATCGGCGATGGTAGCATCTTCAGTTTCGCCTGAACGGTGAGAGATAACGGCAGTGTAGCCAGCGTCTTTCGCCATTTTGATCGCAGCCAGAGTTTCGGTCAGAGAACCGATCTGGTTGAATTTGATCAGGATGGAGTTAGCGATGCCTTTATCGATACCTTCTTTCAGGATCTTGGTGTTGGTTACGAACAAATCGTCGCCCACCAGCTGGATTTTGTCGCCCAGAACTTTAGTCTGGTAAGCGAAACCATCCCAGTCAGATTCGTCCAGACCGTCTTCGATAGACACGATTGGATACTGTTTGGTCAGCTCTTCCAGGAAGTGAGTGAATTCTTCAGAGGTGAAAGCTTTGTTGCCTTCGCCGGCCAGAACGTATTTACCGTCTTTGTAGAATTCAGATGCCGCACAGTCCATTGCCAGAGTCACGTCTTTACCCAGCTCGTAACCTGCTTGTTTTACCGCTTCAGCGATAACAGCCAGAGCTTCGGCGTTAGAACCCAGGTTTGGCGCATAGCCACCTTCGTCACCTACAGCAGTACCCATGCCTTTAGATTTCAGCACTTTAGCCAGAGTGTGGAACACTTCTGAACCCATGCGGATAGCTTCTTTCAGCGTTTTGGCGCCAACAGGCTGGATCATGAACTCTTGAATATCAACGTTGTTGTCAGCGTGTTCGCCGCCATTGATGATGTTCATCATAGGCAGTGGCATAGAATATTTGCCCGGAGTGCCGTTCAGTTCTGCAATGTGTGCGTACAGTGGCAGACCTTTAGAAGCAGCAGCAGCTTTAGCAGCAGCCAGGGAAACAGCCAGAATCGCGTTAGCACCGAACTTAGATTTATTCTCGGTACCGTCCAGATCAATCATGATCTTGTCGATGTTAGCCTGGTCTTTAGCGTCTTTACCGGTTACAGCCTGAGCGATAGGACCGTTTACAGCAGCAACGGCTTTCAGTACGCCTTTGCCCAGGAAACGGGATTTGTCACCGTCACGCAGTTCCAGCGCTTCGCGGGAACCGGTAGAAGCACCAGATGGCGCAGCAGCCAGACCAACAAAACCGCCTTCCAGATGAACTTCAGCTTCTACGGTCGGGTTACCACGGGAGTCGATGATTTCACGACCGATGACTTTAACGATTTTGGACATTAGGATTTCCTCAGTACAAGTTAACTAAAGCTTCAGTTAAACGACGTGCCTGAGACACGTCGTTTCCCCGGTATTTTATTTTACCTGACGCTTCTGATACTCACCGGCAGCCTTCACAAAGCCTGCAAACAACGGATGACCATCACGCGGCGTTGACGTAAATTCTGGATGGAACTGGCAAGCGACAAACCATGGATGATTCGGCAGCTCAATGATTTCCACCAGTTGCTTATCGCCAGAGCGACCGGCTACGCGTAAACCTGCGGCTTCGATTTGTTTCAGCAGCATATTGTTCACTTCGTAACGGTGACGATGGCGTTCAACTATTGTCGGCTCGCCGTACATCTCACGAACCAGGCTACCGTCGTTCAGGTGACATTGCTGCCCACCTACACGCATGGTACCGCCTAAATCACTGTCTTCGGAACGCACTTCAACGTTACCTTCTTCATCGCGCCATTCGGTGATGAGAGCAACCACCGGGAACTTACAGTCTGGCACAAATTCGGTAGAGTTGGCATTCTCCATACCCGCGACATTACGGGCGAATTCAATCAGTGCAACCTGCATACCCAGACAAATGCCCAGATAAGGAATGTTATTTTCACGTGCATAACGCGCTGTGGCTACTTTTCCTTCAACACCACGGTAACCAAAGCCACCCGGGATAAGGATAGCATCCAGACCTTTCAGCACTTCGACGCCACGGGTTTCGACATCTTGTGAATCAATAAGTTTGATATTCACGGTCAGTCGATTTTTCAGGCCGCCGTGTTTGAGCGCTTCAATCACAGATTTATACGCATCTGGCAGCTCAATGTACTTACCCACCATACCGATAGTGACTTCACCGCCCGGATTGGCCTCTTCGTAAACCACCTGTTCCCATTCGGACAAGTTGGCTTCCGGCGCATTGATGCTGAAACGTTTACAAATATAATCGTCCAGCCCCTGAGATTTCAAGAGCGCCGGTATTTTATAAATAGAATCAACATCTTTAAGAGAAATAACCGCTTTTTCCGGCACGTTACAGAACAACGCGATTTTTGCACGTTCGTTGGCAGGCACAGCGCGATCAGAGCGGCAGATCAGCACGTCTGGCTGAATACCAATAGACAGCAATTCTTTCACTGAGTGCTGAGTCGGTTTGGTTTTCACTTCACCGGCAGCGGCCATGTAAGGCACCAGCGTCAGGTGCATATACAATGTGTGCTCACGGCCGACTTCAACCGCCATCTGACGAATCGCTTCCAGGAACGGCAGGGATTCGATATCACCGACAGTACCGCCAATTTCAACCAACACAACATCGTGGCCTTCGCCACCTTCAATGATACGTTCTTTGATGTTGTTGGTGATGTGCGGGATAACCTGAATGGTTGCGCCGAGATAATCGCCGCGGCGCTCTTTGCGCAGCACGTCAGAATAAATACGGCCCGTGGTGAAGTTGTTGCGGCGAGTCATCTTGGTACGGATGAAACGCTCGTAGTGACCCAGATCGAGATCGGTTTCAGCGCCATCTTCGGTAACAAAGACTTCGCCGTGTTGAGTTGGGCTCATCGTACCCGGATCCACGTTGATATACGGGTCCAGTTTCATGATGGTCACGTTGAGGCCACGGGCTTCGAGAATAGCCGCCAGAGAGGCTGCGGCAATGCCTTTACCCAGAGAGGATACGACCCCGCCGGTCACAAAAATATAATTAGTTGTCATGCTGAACCTGAGAGGTTAGGTTTAAAGATGATGGAGTAACCAAGACGGGAAAACAGTATACCGGAACCTTGTGTGCGCCACAAATAAACGTTTTGCTGTCCATCATCGTTTTCCTTACCGTCCGTTCACCAGGGTTAACCCTGCCGGCCCTGTTCTTTCATTCTTTCAAAAACAACCAGTTACCTTATTAAAAGTGCTGTGTTGCTCGCATGACATGCTAAAACATCTTAGATTTCAATTTGTTGGACTTTACTGCCGCAGATCAGCCGGTTAAGCCGTCCAGAGTACTGAGCTTAACCGTTTCAGCTTGTGCAGATATTGTTTCCGATCAAAGTCCCTTGTGGAACTCAGCCTTCCCGCTTTTTCACCTGTTGCCAGGCGGCTTCCATCTGTTCAAGCGTCGCCTCCTCCATGTTTAAGCCTTTTTCACGGATAATTTCCTCGACCTGCCTGAAACGGCGCTCAAACTTGCGGTTGGCCGCCTGCAATGCATCTTCCGCTTTATGACCTAAATGGCGTGAGAGATTAACGGTCGCAAACAGCAAATCCCCGATTTCCTCGCCGAGCTTTTCTTCATCAATCACCACCTGACGCGCTTCGAACATCACTTCATCGATTTCTTCGTACACTTTGTCGAGAACCGGTCCGAGCGTCGTCCAGTCGAAGCCGACATTCGAACAGCGCTTCTGGATTTTGTGCGCTTTCATCAGCGCAGGGAGGGCGGAAGGAATATCATCGAGCGCTGAATGCAGGGATTTCTCCGCCCGCTCCTGCGCCTTGCGCGCCTCCCATTTGACCAGTACGTCTTTGCTGCTGGCGTCTTTCGACCAGGCTGCTTCCTGCCCAAAAATTTGCGGATGACGGCGCTCTAATTTATCTGAAATGGCATTGCAGATATCGTCAAATTCAAACAACCCCTGTTCACTGCCCATCTGTGCGTAAAACACCACCTGAAACAGTAAATCGCCCAGTTCGTCGCGCACATCGTCGTAATCTTTGCGGGCAATGGCATCCAGCACTTCGTAGGTTTCTTCCAGCGTGTACGGGGCGATCGTCTCGAAAGTTTGCTCTTTATCCCATGGACAACCCGCTTGCGGGTCGCGCAGGGTTTTCATAATGGTGAGCAGGCGTTGCAAAGAAGATTCGGTCATAAGATCTGTCCGTTTTTAAAAGGTTGTCAGAAGCAAAAAAGAAAAGGCCCGTCGAACGGGCCTTAGAAGCAGGTAATCAACTGCCATGAAGTCGTTTGGCTTCAATCACATCCGGCAACTGGTTCAGTTTGGCAATCACACGCCCCAGAACCTGCGGGTTGTAGATCTCGATATCCATATCGATAGTTGCCAGTTGCTGACGGGTATCGCTGCGGCTGGCCACGCCGAGAACATTCACTTTTTCATTGGCCAGAATGGTGGTGATATCGCGCAGCAAACCGCTGCGGTCATTGGCGACGACACGCACGACCAGTGAATACCCGCTGGAATAGCTTTCGCCCCACACTGCATCAACCACGCGTTCCGGGGCATTTGAGCGTAAATCTTCCAGTTGATCACAATCGGCACGGTGGATTGAAATTCCGCGTCCCTGAGTAATGTAACCCACGATTTCGTCGCCCGGTATCGGCTGGCAGCAGCGTGCAATGTGGTGCATCAGATTGCCCACACCTTCAACCACCACGCGGCCATTGTCTTTGCTGCGGGTCGGTGGCGGCGTGGTTTTCTGCGTCAGCTGGCGCAGCGCTTCTTTGTCCAGTTCTTCCGCACTCGGCTTTTTCAGCTGCGATTGCAGGAAATTGACCATCTGATTCAGGCGGATATCGCCGTTCCCGATCGCCGCCAACACTTCATCGAGCGAGTTAACGTTATAGCGTGGCAGCAGCAGTTTCTCGGCATCTTTGATGCTGATATCCAGCCGGTCCAGTTCGTCATCGAGGATTTGCTTACCGGCAATAATATTCTTATCGCGATCCTGTTTACGGAACCAGTTTTGAATTTTCGAACGTCCGCGGCTGGTCGTAACGTAACCGAGGCTCGGATTCAGCCAGTCACGGCTTGGGTTCGCATGCTTCTGGGTGATGATTTCAATCTGATCGCCCATTTGCAACTGATAGGTAAACGGCACGATGCGGCCGCCAATTTTCGCCCCGATACACCGGTGACCGACATCGCTGTGGATGTGGTAGGCGAAGTCGAGCGGCGTGGAACCCATCGGCAGATCGATGACGTCGCCTTTTGGCGTAAACACGTACACACGGTCGTCGAAGACCTGGCTGCGCACTTCATCGAGCATTTCGCCCGAATCGGCCATCTCTTCCTGCCACGCAATCAGTTTACGCAGCCAGGCAATACGACCTTCGTAGCCCCCGCTGCGACCACCGACGACGGCGGTGCCTTCTTTGTATTTCCAGTGCGCCGCGACGCCCAGTTCAGCATCTTCATGCATCTGACGGGTGCGGATCTGCACTTCCAGCGTTTTCCCGCGCGGCCCTAACACCACGGTGTGAATCGACTGATAACCGTTCGGTTTCGGGTTGGCGACGTAATCGTCGAACTCATCCGGCAGATGGCGGAAATGGGTGTGTACAATCCCTAACGCGGCATAGCAATCCTGTAAGCGCTCCACCACGATACGCACGGCGCGCACGTCGAAGAGTTCGTCAAAGGACAGGGATTTTTTCTGCATCTTGCGCCAGATGCTGTAGATATGCTTGGGGCGTCCGTAAACATCGACTTTAATGCCCTCTTCGGCCATCGCGTTTTTAACGGTCGACACAAAATCGTCGATATACTGCTCACGATCAATACGACGCTCGTGCAGCAGTTTGGCAATACGCTTGTATTCGTCAGGGTGCAGATAACGGAAGCAAAAGTCTTCCAGCTCCCACTTTAGCTGACCGATACCCAGACGGTTGGCCAGGGGCGCATAAATATTGGTACATTCTTTGGCCGCCAGTACGCGCTCTTCTTCCGGTGCATCTTTCACTTCGCGCAGATGGGCGATACGCTCAGCCAGTTTCAGCACCACGCAGCGGAAATCTTCCACCATCGCCAGCAGCATGCGGCGGACATTATCCACCTGCTCGGAGGCCATAGAGTCGTTTTGCGTGGCTTTCAGCTGGCGGATGGCGTCCATGTCACGTACGCCGTGTACCAGATCAGTAATGCCCTTGCCGAACTGTTGAGTCAGAGTATCTTCGTCGATGATGCCGTCATCAACCAGCGGGAACAGAAGCGCCGCGCGCATACTGTCGTTATCCATACTGAGGGTCGAGAGGATTTCAACCATCTCCAGACCGCGCCACAGCAGCAACGAGGCGTCAGGATGGCCCTGCGTTTGTTGCTCGCAGTAGCGCCAGGTTTCGGCTAAACGCTCACATGATTGCTGGCTGGACAGTCCTAAACTGCTGATCCAGTCGTCGAGCGCGAACTCGCCAGCCGTATTCAGATGTGCACTTCTTACCGCAACCATACCCTCTCCCTACGTTTCTGACACAACACCTGTGTCAGACGGGTTGATAAACAGAGCCATCGATTCAAGATGCCCGGTGTGCGGGAACATATCCAGCATACGCACCTGAGCCAAGCGATAACCCGCCTCCAACAAAATTTTACTGTCCCGCGCCAATGTTGTGGGATTGCATGACACATACACCACACGCGCCGGGGCAAGCTTAACGATATGCGTCATGACGCCAGCAGCGCCACCACGGGCAGGATCCAGCAAGATTTTATTGAAACCTTGTGCCGCCCAGGGTTGTTTACTGACATCATCTTCCAGATTCTCATGAAAGAAGGACGCATTAAGTAATCCATTATTCCGGGCATTATCTTGCCCATTCGCCACCAGTGTAGCAACACCTTCGACGCCGACAACCTGCTTAGCTCTTTTTGCCAGCGGAAGGGTGAAATTCCCCATCCCGCAGAACAAATCCAGCACGCGATCTTCCGGCGTCAGTTCCAGCCACGCCAGGGCCTGCGCCACCATTTGCTGGTTAACGGCGTCATTTACCTGAATAAAATCGCGCGGGCCAAATTTCAGATCCAGACCCTCAATCTGATAATAAGGTGTCTCCCCGCACAAAAGCTCCAGCCTCTCACTGTCAGGGGCCAGAAAAATCGTTAACTGATGTTGCACCGCAAACGTCGTCAGGCGCGCGCGATCGGCCTCACTGAGCGGATCAAGATGACGCAGCACCAGCAGCGGGCCGTTATCCGCCAGCACCATTTCCAGATGTCCGAGACGCTTCGCCGCCGATAATGACGACAAACATGCCTGCACCGGTATCAGCAGTTGCTCCAGTTCAGGCCGCAGCACCGGACAACGGGTCACCGCCACCAGATCGTTTGAGCCTTCCTGACGAAACCCCATTATCAGCGTGCCATTTGCCGGACCCGCTTTACGCCCGGGCTTAACGCCCGCGATTTGCAATCCGAGACGCGCACGGCGGCGATAACCGTATTGCGGGCCCGCAATCACCGGTTGCGGTTGTGCCTCAATACCGGTTTCCCGTGAAATCAGACGTAATAACGCCGCCGATTTACTGCGCTGTTGCAGCGCTTCGCTGGCATGCTGTTGCTGACATCCGCCACAGGTAGCATAGTGCGGACACACCGGTTTTACCCGATCATCGCTGGTGGTCAGCAAACGCTTCAGCTTACCTTTGGCGTACTTACTTTTATCTTCTGTTAAAGTGACGTCTGCCTGTTCACCGGGCAGTAAGCCACTGACAAATACGGCTTTGCCATTGTGACGCGCCACACCTTGCCCGAAAGCATCAAGGTCGGTAGCGGTCACAGTTATCGTTTGCCGGGTCGTCACACGACGGTTCGGAGAGTAGAATTGAGCCATTATTGTCGATTACACGCTGGTTTATTAAGCTTACTTTAGCTAATTCTCCCACATTGGAACCTCATGACCAAATATAGCCTTCGCGCACGGATGATGATCCTGATCCTGGCACCGACCTTAATGATCGGTTTGCTGCTCAGCACCTTCTTCGTGGTGCACCGCTACAACGAGTTGCAAAACCAGCTGACAGAAGCCGGAGCCAGCATTATCGAGCCTCTGGCGGTCGCAAGCGAATATGGCATGACGTTCCGGGAACGCGAACCGGTCAAACGGCTGATCAGCCGCCTGCACCGCAATCATTCTGATATTGTACGCAGCATCAGTGTATTTGATGGCGCGAACAAACTGTTTGCCAGTTCGACCAGCCAGCATGACGGCAGTCCGTTGCAGGTAAAACGCGTCGAAGACATTCCCCGTGAGCTGACGAAAACCCGCTCAGGCGATGTACTGATCCTGCGCACGCCTATTCAGGCCGAAAATCATACAGAAGCCGATGATGAGACGTTCAGCGCCTCGCCGGACAACCGTCTGGGTTACATTGCTATTGAACTGGATTTACGTTCGGTAAAACTGGCGCAATATCAGGAAGCGTTCGTTTCCACCATGCTGTTGTTGCTGTGTCTGGGTATCGCCACGCTGTTCGCTTACCGCCTGATGCGCGACGTGACAGGGCCGATCCGTAATATGGTGAATACCGTTGACCGTATCCGCCGTGGGCAACTCGACAGCCGCGTGGAAGGCAACATGCCGGGCGAACTGAGTATGCTGAAAAACGGCATTAACTCGATGGCGATGTCACTGACGGCCTATCATGAAGAAGTACAACAGAATATCGATCAGGCTACGTCAGACCTGCGCGAAACGCTGGAGCAGATGGAAATACAGAACGTCGAGTTGGATCTGGCGAAGAAACGCGCACAGGAAGCGGCGCGTATCAAATCTGAATTCCTGGCGAACATGTCCCACGAGTTGCGTACACCGCTTAATGGCGTGATCGGTTTTACCCGCCAGACACTGAAAACACCGCTTTCGCCAACACAGGCAGACTATCTGCAAACCATTGAGCGTTCCGCGAATCATCTGCTAACCATCATTAATGACGTGCTGGATTTCTCCAAGCTGGAAGCCGGCAAACTGGTGCTGGAACATATTCCGTTCTCGCTGCGTGAAATGCTCGATGAAGTGGTTATTTTGCTGGCGCATACCGCGCATGATAAAGGTCTGGAACTGACGCTGAACGTCCACAACAACGTGCCGGAAAACGTGCTGGGCGATCCGATGCGCATGCAGCAAGTTGTGACTAACTTGCTGGGAAATGCCATTAAATTTACCGAAACCGGCAACATCGACATTAATGTCGAACTGCGTTCGCAGAACAATTTGCAGGTGGAACTGGAAGTGCAAATCCACGACACCGGCATCGGGATTTCCGAACGTCAGCAGTCACAACTGTTCCAGGCTTTCCGTCAGGCAGATGCCAGCATTTCGCGCCGGCATGGCGGCACCGGATTAGGGCTGGTGATCACCCAGCGTCTGGTGAAAGAAATGGGCGGAGACATCAGTTTCTATAGCCAGATAAACCGCGGTTCGACCTTCTGGTTCCATGTGACACTTGAGCTGAATGAAAACCGTCATATCACGCCGGTCTCCATGAGTCATCTTGAAGGCAAACGTCTGGCCTATGTTGAAGCCAACCCGGCGGCGGCGAAAGCCACGATGGAAATCCTGCAGGCCACCCCCCTGGACGTTACGCATCGCACCACGCTGACTGCGCTCCCTGATCCGTGGTATGACATCATGTTGTGCAGCATTCCGGTCAAACAGGATCAGGTTCCCGCAGACTACGACGGTAAATTACAGAAAGTGCTGGGCATGACACAGCATCTTCTGCTGGCGTTGCCGAGTCAGTTCCAGGTGAATGCCGAAGAATTGAAAAGACGTGGCGTTCAGGCCTGTCTGATTAAACCGATGTCGAGCATCCGCCTGCTGCCGTTGTTGCTGCACCAACAGCAGCCTTCCGTCAGGGTGATCGGCAATGACGAAGACAAGACCTCGCGCCTGCCGCTGACCGCCATGGCGGTGGATGACAATCCGGCAAACCTTAAACTGATTGGCGCCTTGCTGGAAGAACTGGTGGAAACCACCGTGCTTTGCCACAGTGGTGAAGAAGCCATCGAGGTTGCCCGTCATACCGATCTCGACATTATTCTGATGGATATTCAGATGCCGGATATCGACGGCATCCGTGCCAGCGAAATCATCCACCAGATGGCAAGACATACCAACACACCGGTCGTGGCAGTCACTGCGCACTCGCTGAGCGGCGAACGTGAACAGTTACTGAAACTGGGCATGGACGATTATCTGTCTAAACCCATTGATGAAAGCATGCTGAAAAATGTCCTGTCACGCCACCATCAGCATCAGACACAACTGGATTCACCGTTACAGGCCAGCGAGTCACTCGCGCCGATCAGCACGCTCGACTGGCAACTGGCGCTGAGTCAGTCAGCCAATAAAGTTGCGCTGGCTCAGGATTTGTTGCAAATGTTGGTGGAATTCCTGCCCCAGGTGGCAGAACGGGTGGAAGCCGTCACCCGCGGCGAACCGGACAACGATATTCTGGCGCTGATCCATAAGCTTCATGGCAGTTGCAGCTACAGCGGTGTGCCGCGCCTTAAGCAACTGTGTTTCTACATTGAACAACAGCTGCGTCAGGGTGTCAGCGTGGAAATACTCGAACCGGAATGGTTTGAACTGCTTGATGAAATTGACAACGTCAAGCGTGCGGCAGTGGCCTATTTACCCCGGTAGCAATACGACAGTAACAAGATTAACGCCCGGCCCGGGCGTTTTTACAGACTGTCAGATGATGTTCCTCAGAACCAGGTCGTTACCGCGCCCGTGACATCCCACTGTTCGTTCACCAGCAGCAGATGACGCCATTTGTCAAAAGTCAGGCACGGATGGCAGATATCAAACACCAGCATATCGCCGACTTTCAAATCTGCCCCTTCCGGGATCGACATAAACGCATGCTGATCCATCATCGCGAACACTTTCCAGTCGTCAGGTGCCGGCACTACCGTGGTGTATCCTGCCTGCGTGGCACTACGCGGACGAAAATGTCCGGCGGCTTTCGGGTATCCGGCGTCATAACCGGCATCACGTTTGCCGAGCGCGATAATCGCCCTGCCCGGTTCCGGCAAAGACTGCACGGCCGCCCAGACCTGCAACGCCGGCTGTAAGCTGCTGTTCATTTCACGCGCGACAGGATTGCTGGTTTGCATGCGTTCCAGCGCGGCCTGATACGCGCCAACATCGTGCGTCACATAACAGCCTGAGCGAAGAATAATATCCAGCGTGTAGCGTTTTTCAGCATCCAGATGCGTTTCTTTTCGTGTCAGTTCCTCCGCCACCACATCAAACCAGGCAGAACCTGCGCCGGTTAAAATAACCCGTGGCTCGGCAAATTCTCCGGCCTCTGCCAGCGCTTCGGTGCGCGCCATCACGTGACGCAGGAAGCCGCGGATCACCGCTTCATCATTGCTCACGCCTTCATAAAGCTCGACGCCCACCAGCGCCAGCGATTGCGGCCAGCGTTTTACCGCCGCCAGCACGTCGGCTTCCTGCTGTTCTGTCCGGATACCGGTACGCCCGCCCGCGATACCGTATTCAAACATCACCCGCAGTTTCAACTGCCTGCTGGAGAAGTAATGCCCGAGCGCGTCGGCATTTTCGGCCGAATCCACAATACAGGTAAAATCAAAGGCAGTGTCTGCACGCATCAGACCGGCGATTATCGCCATGTTGCCTTTCCCCACCAGCTGATTCGCCATAATGATTTTACGCACGCCGTGAGCAAACGCCGCGCTGACCTGGGGAGGTGTCGCCAGCGTAATACCCCAAGCGCCGAATTCCAGCTGCATCTGATACAGTTCAGGGCTCATGGTCGTTTTGCCATGAGGTGCCAGTTTCAACTGATAGCGCTGGATAAACTCACGCATCCAGGCAAGGTTGTGTTCGATTCGTTCTTCGAGCAGTACGGCCACCGGCAGGCTGACATCTTCACGCAGGATATTCCAGCCCTGTTCACGGATATCGCCCATACGTGCACCGGCGCGCAACGGCCCCAGACCTTTCGTGTGTGTATTAACCGGCTGCTGTGAAAAATCAGTCTCTGACATACGTGTTTTCTCATTGGCGAATGTCTTTAAAACCTAACGTAAAACTGCTGCAAATAAAATACAAAAACCGGCGCAGGCGGAGCCTGAACACCGGTTTTTTATCCTGACAGCTGTCGGTTAAAGCTTTTGCGATAGCTTAACCGTCGCGGCAATATTTCGTGCAGATTTACGCAGGTTGTCTGCGGCGTTTTTCAGGGCATCATCAAGCGTACAAATGCTGTAGAGCACGCTGAAAACAGCATCCAGCCCATGGTCATAAACAATATCAACATCTTTTGTCAGACTGCCGGCGATGCCAATCACCGGTTTATTGTAACGTTTAGCCACCCGCGCCACACCGATCGGCACTTTGCCGTTGATGCTCTGGCTGTCAATCCGCCCTTCGCCGGTGATCACCAGCGTGGCGTCTTTCACCAGTTCATCCAGCCCCAGCGCGTCGGTGACAATCTCAATACCCTGGCGCAGCTCAGCATGACAGAACCCGTAAAGTGCAGCACCCATGCCTCCGGCCGCACCGGCTCCGGGAACATACTCAACGTCAATACCCAGATCTTGTTTGATCACCCGGGCGTAATGGTGCAGATAGCCGTCAAGCTGTTGGATCATCTCCGGTGTCGCGCCTTTTTGCGGCCCGAAGATGGCAGAAGCGCCATCCTTACCGGTCAGCGGATTCGTGACGTCGCAGGCCACTTCGAAGCGGCATGTTTTAATTCTCGGATCCAGCCCGCTGATATCAATGCGATGGAGTTTTTCCAGCTCGCCGCCGCCCTGGCCAATCGGCTTGCCCTCTTTGGTCAGCAGCTTCGCGCCCAGTGCCTGCATCATGCCTGCTCCGCCATCATTGGTGGCACTGCCCCCGATCCCGATAATGCAGTGTTTTACGCCGTGGCCAAGGGCAGAATGGATCAGTTCACCTGTGCCGTACGACGTGGTTTTCAGCGGATTGCGTTGCGCAGGGGGAACACTTTCCAGCCCGCTGGCCGCCGCCATCTCGATGAAAGCGATTTTCTCATCACCTGAAAGCCCGAAGAATGCTTCCAGCGGCGTGCCCAGTGGTCCGGTCACATTCACCTTCACCACCCGTCCGCCGGTGGCTGCAACCATCGCTTCCACCGTGCCTTCGCCGCCATCGGCAACCGGTAACTTGACGTACTCCGCGTCGGGAAAAATTTCACGGAACCCGCTCTCAATGGCTTTTGCCACATCCAAAGCTGACAAACTTTCTTTGTATGAATCCGGTGCGATCACTATTTTCATAAAGTCATTACCTTCATAAACTGCGTGCGCCGATGTGGGAAAGCGCCCTGTCAGTTTTGCATCCTGCCTGAAGGGTCGCGCGCCACCGTGTTCATTAGCGCCGCGCGTCCGCCGCAGACTAACGGGTAACTTCAACCTTCGCTAAGGTTTCATAATAGCGCGCAATGGCGCTATGGTCAGATTGCCCGTGACCATCCGCTTTCAGAGCCTGCATCATTTCCATGACCAGCGAGGTCAGAGGCAGTTGTGCGCCGACGCTGTGGGAGGTATCAAGTGCGTTTGCTAAATCTTTGATGTGTAAATCAATACGGAAGCCCGGTTTGAAGTTGCGATCCATCACCATCGGCGCTTTCGCTTCCAGCACGGTACTGCCCGCCAGACCACCACGGATAGCCTGGAAAACCAGATCCGGATCGACGCCCGCTTTGGTTGCCAGCACCAGCGCTTCTGACATCGCAGCAATGTTCAGCGCCACGATCACCTGGTTCGCCAGTTTGGTCACGTTGCCCGCCCCGATATCCCCGGTATGCACAACGGAACCGGCCATAGACTTCATGATTTCATAGCATTTATCGAACACCGCTTTGTCGCCGCCGACCATTACGGACAGCGTACCGTCGATGGCTTTAGGTTCTCCGCCTGAGACCGGAGCATCCAGCATCGCGATGTGTTTAGCGGCCAGTGCTTCACTGATTTCACGGCTTGCCAGCGGGGCGATTGAACTCATGTCGATGAGAATGCTACCCGGACGCACACCCTCAATCAGACCGTTTTCACCCAGCGCCACTTCTCTCACCTGCGGTGAGTTTGGCAACATGGTGATAATCACATCGGAAACGGCAGCAACCGCTTTTGGCGTGTCGGCGGCCGTTGCGCCGAGTTTTACGATTTCACTTACGTTATCCAGATTGCGGTCCATGACGACCAGCTCATAACCTGCTTTCAGCAGATTTTTGCTCATAGGCTTGCCCATGATGCCTAAACCAATAAAGCCAATTTTCATTCGGGTATCCTCTTTATAATGATGTATTGAGAGCAGATCACTGGGTGAAGCGATCGCACAGCGCCTGTGTACCTGCGCGGAAAACGCCTAAATCACTGCCGACCGCCACAAAGGTCGCGCCCCATTCCAGATAACGGCGGGCATCGGCTTCAACCGGAGCCAGAATACCGCTGGGTTTGCCATGCGCTTTTGCACGCGCAAAAATGTGACGGATAGCGGCCTGCACGTCCGGGTGCCCGGCGTTGCCAAGATGTCCCATGCCGGCGGCCAGATCACTCGGGCCGACGAAAATGCCGTCGATGCCATCAACAGCAGCAATGGCATCCAGATTGTCGACGCCTTGCTGGCTTTCGATTTGCACCATCACCGCAATGTTGTCATTGATGCGGGTGAAGTAATCCGGCACGGTGCCGAACATATTGCTGCGGTGTGAAACGGAAACGCCACGGATCCCGGCGGGCGGATAACGGGTTGATGCTACGGCCAGTTCTGCCTGTTCCTGTGTTTCTACAAACGGGATCAGAAAATTATAAAAACCGATGTCCAGCAGGCGTTTAATCACCACCGGATCATTAAATTGCGGACGGACCACCGGTGCGCTGCGGCTGCCTTTCAGCGCCATCAGCTGCGGCACAAAAGTACCGACATCGTTGGGTGCATGCTCACCATCAAGCAACAGCCAGTCAAAACCCGCCACACCCAGCACCTCGGTTGAAATCGGGCTGGATAATGCTGACCAACATCCAATCAGGGTTTTCCCTTGCAACAAATCCTGACGAAACTGATTTGGAATCATTTGATTACTCATATCTGATATCTGACCTCATCAAAGGGGCAGAGCCGGATATCCGGAATGCCCCGCATCACAATTTACTGTTTCTTAAGTTCCAGCCGTTTGATATCGCCGACCACCAGCAGATAGCAAAGCATTGCCATCAGTGCTGAACAACCCACAAAAATTAATGCCATATTGAAAGAGTGCAGACCTTTCACGATGTAGCCGATCACCAGCGGCGTCACGATAGAGGCGACATTACCGAATACGTTGAAAATGCCGCCGCACAAGCCGATGACTTCTTTCGGTGCGGTATCGGCAATCACCGGCCAGCCGAGCGCCCCGAAGCCTTTACCGAAGAAGGCCAGCGCCATCAGGGTAACGACCAGCGCATTATTGTCGGTGTAATTGCACAAGATGATGCTGGTGGCTAATAACATGCCCAGTACGATAGGAATTTTACGGGCCACGGTCAGCGAGTAACCACGTCTGATCAGAAAATCCGAGAACACGCCACCCAGCACACCGCCCGCAAAACCACACAGCGCAGGGATGGCGGCAATCATCCCGACTTTAAGAATAGACATACCCTTTTCCTGAACCAGATAAATCGGGAACCAGGTCAGGAAGAACCACGTAATGCTGTTAATGAAGTACTGACCGAAGAAGATCCCGAGCATCATGCGGCTGCTCAGCATCTGACGAACGTAACTCCATTTCGGACCACTTTTCGCGCTGCCGGTTTTCTTGTGGTCGATGTCCACCACCGCACCGCCGTCTTTCAGATACTCCAGCTCGCTTTTAGAAATATGCGGATGTTCCGGCGGGTTGTGAATGAATGTGATCCACACCAGTGTCAGCACAAAACCAATCACACCCATGACGATGAAAACATGTTCCCAGCCCCAGGCGTAGGTCAGCCAGCCCAGCAACGGTGAGAACAGTGCCAGGGAGAAATACTGGGCGGAGTTAAAAATTGCGGAAGCCGTGCCGCGTTCAGTGGTCGGAAACCAGGCTGCCACGATACGGGCATTTGCCGGAAAAGACGGCGCTTCTGAAAAGCCGAGCATGAAGCGCAGCATGAACAGTGTCAGTGCACCGTAAGCCAGCGGAAACCAGCCCACAAACCCCTGAAACAGGGTGAACAGCGACCAGAAGAACAAACTGTAGGTATACACTCTTTTGGAGCCAAATCTGTCCAGCAGCCAGCCGCCGGGTAATTGCATAATCAGGTAAGCCCAGCCGAATGCTGCAAAGATTTGTCCCATGTCGGCAGCATCCAGACCCAGCTCACGCGCGACCTCAGTACCCGCGATAGAAAGCGTTGCGCGGTCAGCGTAATTGACCGCCGTGATTAAAAAGATAATCAGCAAAATATAGTAACGTATGTGCGTACGTACCTTACTTTGCACGACTGTCCTGGACTGAGATTCAATGTTCATGGTGACCCTCATTATCATAATGCGAAAAATTTCAGGGAAATTACCGTTATCGAAATAACGTTTTGCATTCACCTGTGGTTATTCGCCGTACAGTTTCTTCATTCGAAACAGGCAACAAACGTTTTATTTATGATCGCCTGACATTTACCTGTATTACTTTCAACATCACCTTCAGAGGGCCAATACAGTATAAAAAAGAGGTTCCAAAATAACATTGTGCATTCGCCCAAGAATACCCCCGCTGATTGTGACTATTCTTTTGCATACACACATCGGTGTGGGAGGAGACTCACAGATTGTGCAAAGGCGATAACCGCGCCAACAAAAGGGTGATTAGCATCACATTGATTC
Source organism: Rahnella sp. RFA10(1/100) (assembly GCF_004195115.1). Lineage (NCBI taxonomy): Bacteria > Pseudomonadati > Pseudomonadota > Gammaproteobacteria > Enterobacterales > Yersiniaceae > Rahnella > Rahnella sp. RFA10(1/100). Next base: position 257,248 of record NZ_SEWR01000006.1, on the reverse strand, counting down.
TGTCACCTGCCACACAGAATGACATCCAACAGGCAAAAAGCTGGTCAGTTGCACAATGAGGTTCCCTGAAGACTGCCTTATAATGGATTCCATATCCTGTATTACCCGAGTATGTTTACAAGAGTCTTATTGAGCGTCAACTTCAGAGAATTAACCGGGATATATTATTCCGGGATGTTTAATAAACGCGGAGACAGTTATGTCACGTAATAAAGATAAAGAACACGCTACCGAAGCGCTTTTTATTAAAGTTCATGAAAGCGATAACGTAGCAATTATTGTGAATGACAACGGCTTAAAGGCCGGCACCCGATTTGCTAATGGTCTGGAATTAATTGAGCATATTCCGCAAGGCCATAAAGTGGCACTAGAGCCGATTGCCAAAGGCGGCGATATTATCCGTTACGGAGAAGTCATTGGTTATGCAGTACGGGATATTGCGCAGGGCGGATGGATCGACGAATCACTGGTTGAATTACCGGTCGCGCCTGAACTCGACAGCCTGCCGCTGGCCACCCGTGTACCGCCGGAACTGCCACCGCTGGAAGGTTATACCTTTGAAGGTTACCGTAATGCCGACGGCAGCGTCGGCACCAAAAACCTGCTCGGTATAACCACCAGCGTGCATTGTGTGGCGGGCGTGGTGGATTACGTGGTCAAAATCATCGAGCGTGATTTACTGCCGAAATTCCCCAATGTCGATGGCGTCGTGGCGCTGAACCATCTCTACGGTTGCGGCGTGGCAATTAACGCCCCCGCGGCGGTGGTGCCGATCCGCACTATCCACAATCTGGCGCTGAACCCGAACTTTGGCGGCGAAGTGATGGTGGTCGGTCTGGGCTGTGAAAAGCTGCAACCCGAGCGCCTGCTGGAAGGTACCCCGGACGTGCAGGCGATTTCCCTCGACGACACGCATATCGTCCGTTTGCAGGATGAACAGCATGTCGGTTTCCAGTCGATGGTGGACGATATCCTGACCGTCGCACAATTTCATCTGGAACGTCTGAACCGCCGTCAGCGCGAAACCTGCCCGGCTTCAGATCTGGTGGTGGGCACGCAGTGTGGCGGCAGTGATGCTTTCTCAGGCGTAACCGCCAACCCGGCGGTAGGTTATGCATCAGACCTTCTGGTGCGCTGCGGCGCAACGGTGATGTTCTCGGAAGTGACAGAAGTACGCGACGCCATCCATTTGCTGACGCCTCGCGCTGCGGACGTCGACGTGGGTAAGCGTCTGCTGGAAGAAATGGCCTGGTACGATAATTATTTGTCGATGGGCCAGACTGACCGCAGCGCTAATCCGTCTCCGGGCAACAAAAAAGGGGGGCTGGCTAATGTGGTTGAAAAAGCGCTGGGCTCCATTGCTAAATCCGGTACCAGTGCGATTTCTGAAGTGTTGTCACCCGGACAGCGTCCGACCAAAAAAGGCCTGATTTACGCCGCCACACCTGCCAGTGATTTTGTCTGCGGAACCCAGCAGTTGGCTTCGGGGATTACCGTTCAGGTATTCACTACCGGACGCGGTACGCCATACGGTCTGCTCGCCGTGCCTGTGATTAAAATGGCCACACGCACCACACTGGCAAACCGCTGGCATGACCTGATGGACATCAACGCCGGGACAATCGCAACGGGTGATGCCACTATTGAGGATGTGGGCTGGGAACTGTTCCATTTCATTCTGGACATCGCCAGCGGGCGCAAGAAAACCTGGTCAGATACCTGGGGCATCCACAATGCACTGGCGGTGTTTAACCCCGCCCCCGTGACCTGAGTCACCGATCCTCCGATAAACCAAAGGCCAGCAAATGCTGGCCTTTTGATGTTTCTGCACTGAAGAAAAACCTACTGCGCCGCTGCGGCACCGGCTTGTTCTGCACCGACCAGCCCGACTTTCAGATAACCGGCTTTACGCAGGTTATCCATCACACTCATCAGCGTTTCGTAATCCACACTCTTATCCGCACGGAAGAAAATCGTACTCTGTTTATTGCCCTGAGTACGCTCATCCAGCATGGCGGTCAGATTACTGCTGTTGACCGGTGTATCACCGAGAAACAGTTGCTTATCAGCTTTTACCGACAGGAAAATCGGTTTCTCCGGACGCGGCTGTTGTTTTGCCGTCGAAGCCGGTAAATCTACCCGCACATCTACGGTAGCCAGCGGCGCTGCCACCATGAAAATGATCAGCAATACCAGCATGACGTCGATAAAAGGCGTGACGTTGATGTCATGCATTTCACCACTTTCGTCGATATCATCGTTTAACCGAATAGCCATAATCTGTTCTTACCCTACACGTAACTGACCTGTCTGACCGCGTGGCGTATTGCTTTTGCTGGCAGCCAGATCCAAATCACGGCCCTGTAACAGGATTATCTGCGCCGCCACATCGCCGACCTGATGACGATAAGAGGTGATAGTACGGGCGAAAATATTGTAGATCACCACCGCAGGGATGGCCGCAATCAGGCCCACAGCCGTCGCCAGTAAGGCTTCGGCAATACCCGGTGCCACGACCGCCAGATTGGTGGTCTGCGTCTGTGCGATACCGATGAAACTGTTCATGATGCCCCATACAGTACCGAACAGGCCGACGAACGGAGAGATTGCCCCGATGGTCGCCAGAATACCATTGCCACGGCCCATGTGGCGGCCGGCAGCGCTGACGCGGCGCTCAAGGCGGAAACCCGTCCGCTCCTTAATACCGTTGTTGTCAGTTGATCCTGCAGAGAGTTCAAGCTCGTTTTGGGCATCACGGATCATCTGCGCGCTGATGCTGCTGGCGGCAAAACTTTCAGCCTGCTCGGCAGCTTCATCCAGCGTACGAACAGAAGACAACGCGTCAAATTCACGGCGCATACGGCGTTTGCCGGTGAAGACGTCTGCCCCCTTGCTGAATAACAACGCCCAGGTGACCACAGAAGCCAGCAACAGACCGATCATGACGGTTTTCACCACCACATCAGCATGATGGTACATGCCCATAACAGACAAATCGGTTGGAATGACAGGTGCGGTATCCGTTGGTGCGGGTTGCATCACCGGAGCCGCCGTTGCGTCACGGGTTGCCGGTGCTGGGGTATCCGCCGTTGCAGGTTGAGTTGCAGCAGAACTGACGGCTTGTCCAGCCGGCGTCGCCGGTGCCGCCATCGCGTTGCCACTCAGGCCAGCAACCAACATTAACGACATCAGTAATGAGGTCGCCTCTTTCATCTTATTGCGAGCCGTTTTCACGCGTCGCCTCCAGCCAGAATCAGTATGTAGAAAGAATGAATAACGTCGGATGATATCAAAAAAAAACACCTAATTGATAGTCGTTCTCATTATTATTTACATTATCCCGCCTGGCGACCTGCGTGTCATTGACTGATCACAAGGTTTTTCCTTTTTGCACAAAGGATGAACAATTTAATCTCCGTCACATTTTCCGGAAGAATTACACCATTAATCAATCATCTGACGCTTATTAACCAAGTCAAAACAACGTTTTAAATATTAAGCAACGGCTTTTTATATTTGTTATAAGTTTGTGATAACGCTCAAATACCGCGCAACAAAAAATAAGGTAATGTGCTTCTACTGGGGAAGACCACACACCGGCACCCTATGTATCCTTTTAATTTACAAGCTTATTTAGTCATTTTTAACATGGACAGGTTGCACCCCCCGGGTACACCGTGTTCGACGCTTGCTCTCATTTATCTTTCCCTTACTGAGTACCCTGGAGACAAACTGATGAAAATGCAAAAAGCACTTCTCAGCCTTTGCCTGAGTTCCGCGACCCTCTTATTTACCCATGGCGTGGCAGCACAAACGCTCAAAGCCGCTGATGTACATCCGCAAGGCTATCCCAACGTAGTCGCTGTCCAGCACATGGGCGAAAAACTGCAAAAGCAAACGGACGGACGCCTCGAGATTAAAACGTTCCCGGGTGGCGTACTGGGTGATGAAAAGCAGGAAATTGAACAGGCACAGCTTGGTGCGCTGGATATTATCCGTGTGTCAATGACACCGGTTGCCTCGATTTTGCCGGAAATTAATGTTTTCACCCTGCCCTACATTTTCCGCGACGAAAATCATATGCATAAAGTACTCGACGGTCAGATCGGTAAAGAGATCGGCGATAAGATCACTAACAACCCGAATTCACGGCTGGTCTTTCTTGGATGGATGGATGGCGGAACACGTAACCTGATCACCAAACAACCGGTGGTGAAACCGGAAGATTTGCATGGCATGAAAATCCGCGTACAGGGCAGCCCTATTGCACTGGCAACGCTGAAAGCGATGGGCGCAAATCCGGTGGCGATGGGTGTCAGTGAAGTGTTCAGCGGTATGCAGACCGGCGTCATCGACGGCACTGAAAACAACCCGCCCACTTTTGTCGCCCATAATTACCTGCCGGTTGTGAAAAACTACACCTACAGCCGCCATTTCATCATCCCTGAACTGTTCCTGTATTCAAAAGTGAAATGGGACAAGCTGAAACCGGAAGACCAGCAGTTAATCCTCAAACTGGCAAAAGAGGCGCAGGATGAACAACGCGAACTGTGGAAAACCTATAACGAGAAAGCCCTCGCCACCATGAAAGCAGGCGGCGTGAAATTCTATGAAATTGACCCTGCAACCTACGTCAAAGCCACACAATCCGTGCGCGATGAATTCGGTAAAGATCATCAGGATCTGATGCAGCAAATCGCTGACGTGAAGTAAACCCTGACACTGGCAGTCTGCGGACTGCCTCTTTCTGATCATTCACCGGGGGATTTATGGTTTCGAGTTATCACACCCTGATGGACATTCTTTACCGCTGCGCGATGTGGCTGGCGGGTATCGCTTTGCTGCTGATGGTAGCGGTGATCCCCATTGGGATCTTTGCCCGCTACGTCATGAACAACGCCCTGTCGTGGCCGGAACCGATCGCGATTATGTGCATGGTGACCTTCACGTTTATTGGTGCCGCCGTCAGTTACCGTGCCGGTTCGCACATTGTCGTCGCCATGGTCACTGACCGGCTGCCGCCCGTGCTGAAAAAATTTGCCGCATTGCTTTCTGATCTGATGATGCTGGCGATCAGCGTATTTATTTTCTGGTACAGCCTGCAATTATGCAGCGAACTCTGGCAGCAGCCGGTGGCGGAATTTCCGTTGCTGACTGCCGGGCAAACCTATCTGCCTCTGCCTCTCGGTTCTGCGCTGACGCTGTTATTCATCATTGAGCAGATCATTGCCGGCCCGCAACATCAGCGGCCTGTAGTGATACTGGGCAATTCTGACGCCTGACCGGAGCCTGTTATGGACGCGATAATCTTGTTGTTAACGCTGGCGGTAATGCTGGCGATTGGCGTGCCGGTCGCCTACGCCGTCGGTCTGAGCGCACTGGTCGGTGCCTGGTGGATTGACCTGCCGTTTGAAGCCCTGATGATCCAGCTCACCAACGGCGTGAACAAATTTTCCCTGCTGGCGATCCCGTTTTTCATTCTGGCGGGCGCGATCATGGCCGAGGGAGGGATCGCCCGCAGGCTGGTCAGTTTTGCCTACATCTTTGTCGGGTTTATCCGCGGCGGGCTGTCGCTGGTGAATATCGTGGCCTCGACATTTTTCGGTGCGATCTCTGGTTCCTCAGTGGCCGATACTGCCTCGATCGGATCGGTGATGATCCCGGAAATGGAAAAAAAGGGCTATCCGCGTGACTTTGCGGCGGCCGTCACTGCCAGCGGCTCGGTACAGGCGATCCTGACGCCACCCAGCCATAACTCGGTGATTTACTCGCTGGCGACCGGCGGTACGGTGTCGATTGCCGCGCTGTTCATTGCCGGTATTCTGCCCGGTTTACTGCTCAGCCTGACGCTGATGGTGATGTGCGTAATGTTCGCGCACAAGCGCGGCTATCCGAAAGGCGAACGTGTGCCGTTCCGCCAGGCGCTGAAGATTTTTATCGACACGCTGTGGGGGCTGATGACCGTAGTCATCATCATGGGCGGTATTCTCAGCGGAATATTTACCGCGACGGAATCCGCAGCGATTGCGTGTTTGTGGTCGTTCTTCGTCACCATGTTTATCTATCGCGATTACAAATGGAATGAGCTGCCCAAGCTGCTGTATCGCACGGTGAAAACCGTCAGTATCGTGATGATCCTGATAGGGTTTGCTGCCAGCTTTGGCGCGGTCATGACCTACATGCAATTGCCGATGCGCATCACCGAATTCTTCACTTCGATCTCCGACAACAAGTACGTGATCCTCATGTGGATCAATATCATGCTGCTGGTGATCGGCACGCTGATGGACATGGCACCGATCATTCTGATCCTGACGCCGGTGCTGTTACCTGTGGTGTTATCGCTCGGCATCGACCCGGTGCATTTTGGCATGATCATGCTGGTGAACCTGGGCATTGGCCTGATCACCCCGCCGGTCGGCTCGGTATTGTTTGTCGCCAGCGCGGTGAGCAAGCAAAGCATTGAGCATGTCGTCAAAGCCATGATGCCGTTCTATTGCATGCTGTTTATGGTGCTGATGCTGGTGACGTACATCCCCACTATTTCTCTGTTCCTGCCCAAACTGTTTGGCGTCTATACCGGCTGACGCCAAACCGGTTTCTCCCTTGCCCGTCGTCATGACGGGCTTTTTTTTTGCACAGTTGGCTGAAATTTTCTCATCCATCTGCCAAAAGCCTGACCCCATAAATTCATCATGTTAAGTTAATTGCATATCCGCGGATGCCAGAGCACACCGCGCAACAAAACAGGGTGAAATACGGATTATGTCGTCAAAAAAAATTGAAACCACACTGGTCAGCGCCGGACGGAACAAGAAATTTACACAGGGTTCAGTGAATGCCGTGATACAACGCGCCTCATCACTGGTGTTTGAAACCGTGGCGGATAAAAAACATGCCACTGCTAACCGCGCCAATGGCGAGTTGTTTTACGGACGCCGGGGCACCCTGACGCATTTCTCCTTCCAGGAAGCGATGGTGGAACTGGAAGGGGGCGAGGGTTGTGCGCTGTATCCGTGTGGCGCAGCGGCAGTCAGTAACGCGGTACTTTCATTTGTCAGCAGCGGCGACCACATTCTGGTTGCGGGTTCGGCTTACGAACCCACCCAGGATTTCTGTGAAAAAGTACTGAAAAAACTTGGCGTATCCACGACCTATTTTCCAGCCAATATCGGCGCGGGGTTAGGTTCGCTGATGCAGCCCGACACTAAAGTAGTATTTCTGGAATCACCAGGCTCAATCACCCTGGAAGTCCCCGATATTCCGGCAATGGTGAAAGCCGTGCGGGCAGTGAACCCGGAGGTTGTCATCATGATCGACAATACCTGGGCGGCAGGTATTTTGTTTAAAGCGCTGGAATTCGATATCGATATTTCAATTCAGGCAGGCACCAAATATATCGTCGGTCATTCTGATGCCATGATCGGCACCGCTGTATCGAACGCACGCTGCTGGGAGCAACTGCGGGAGCAGTCGTATCTGATGGGGCAGATGGCGGATGCTGATACCGCTTACGTCGCGAGTCGCGGTTTGCGCACCCTGAGTGTGCGGCTTAAACAACATGCAGAAAGCAGTATCCGCATTGCGCAATGGCTGGCAGAACGGCCCGAAGTGGCGGTAGTTAATCATCCCGCATTACCCGGCAGCAAAGGCCATGAATTCTGGAAACGTGATTTCACCGGCAGCTGTGGCCTGTTCTCTTTTGTACTGAAACAGCGCCTGAGCAAACAGCAACTTTCCGATTATCTCGATCACTTCGAGCATTTCAGTATGGCCTATTCCTGGGGTGGGTTTGAATCGTTGGTTTTAGCCAACCAGCCGGAAGAAATCCAGGCGATACGCCCGGCAGAAACCGTCGATTTCACCGGTACGCTGGTACGGTTGCATATCGGGCTGGAAAATTGTGACGACCTGATCGCCGATCTTTCAACAGCCTTTGAACGGATTGCGACATCCTGATCCGCAGAGATTGCGACACACCGCGCAGATCGGTAAGGTGTCTGACGTATTTTCGTTCGCAAAATGAGAATAATCTGTAAGCTCTCAGGAGTCCCGGTCACCTCTGCCGGGGCATTCTGTCTTTTTCCCAGGAGCCTCAGATCAACGTCTTCTGGCGTAAATCGCGATACACTGGTAAGCGACAGTTTTTAATGAACAGAAACAGGACAGAATATGGCCGTTATTTGCGACATTTTTCATGCGCTCTGGCAGCATGATTTCAGTATGCTCGCCGACCCGAAACTTCTCTGGGTGATTTACGCTGTTCTGTTCGCCACGCTTTTTCTTGAAAACGGGCTGCTTCCCGCCTCTTTCCTGCCCGGTGACAGCCTGCTGCTGCTGACCGGCGCGCTGATTGCCAAAGGTGTCATGAGCTTCGTGCCGACCCTGATTATTCTGGTCACCGCTGCCAGTCTGGGCTGCTGGCTGAGCTATATTCAGGGGCGCTGGCTCGGTCATACCCGCCTGGTGAAAGGCTGGCTGCTGCAACTTCCTGCGCACTATCATCAGCGCGCACATCATATGTTTACTCAACACGGGCTGATGGCACTGCTGGTTGGCCGTTTTCTGGCGTTTGTCCGCACCCTGCTGCCTACCATGGCGGGCATCTCCGGACTGAACAATGCCCGCTTCCAGTTCTTTAACTGGCTGAGCGCCATTCTGTGGGTCGGTGTGGTGATCACTCTCGGGTTCGCGCTGAGCCACATTCCGCTGGTCAAACGCCATGAAGATCAGGTCATGGCGGGATTGATGATTTTACCGCTTCTGTTGCTGGTGATGGGGCTGGTTGGTGGGCTGGTGGTTGTATGGAAGAAACGCAAATGTCGTGCCTGAGCGTACTGCTCAGGCTTTAAACGCCACATCCGCTAACGCCAGCACTCCGGAACTCCCTTCACGCAGACGCGCCATCTCATCACTCGGCGTGACGCCAAAGTAACGCTTAAATTCACGACTGAATTGTGAGGCGCTTTCATACCCGACCTGTAATGCCGCTACGCTGGCTTTCACGCCATCAAAAATCATCAGCGTCCGCGCCCGGTGCAAACGATAGGTTTTCAGGTACTGCAACGGCGAGGTGCTGGTCACGGCTTTGAAGTTATGGTGAAACGCAGAAACACTCATGTTCACTTCGCTGGCCAGCGCTTCCACACTCAGATTATCGGCGTACTGCGCTTCTATCCGGCGCAGGGATTTGGCTATCTGGCTGAAATGTGTGTGGCGGTTAACCAGCGCCTGTAACGCCCCGCCATTCTCACTGGTCAGAATAAAGAACAGGATCTCGCGAATAATCTTTGGCCCGAGAATGCGGGCATGCAACGGCTTATCCATTACATCCAGCAGTCGCTCTGTGGCACATAAAATATCGCCATCCAGTACGCCGGAATTGATACCGGTGGAAGGCTCTTTCTGACGCACCACGCTTTCGTCGCCCATATCCATCAGTAAATCCTGCAACATCAGGTTATCAATACTGATCTGAATACCGGCCAGCGGCTCCCCGGGACTGCTGAAGGTTTCACATTCGAAAGGCAGCGGTACGGTCAGCATCAGATAATTGTGCGGGTCGTAAGAAAAGGTTTTCTTGCCCAGATATCCGACTTTCCGCCCCTGAAAAAGGATCACGATACCAGGATTATAGAGAACCGGCTGACGCGGATGGTAACGCGTGGTGTACATCAGCGTTACCTGCGGTACTGCCGACGGCGTCAGGTTTTTATCACCGCTGAGTTGCGCAACTCTGGCTGCCATGCGGGCGCACAGACTGTTCACGTTTTCCATCATTCTGCTTCCCCATATTCAATAAACTGGCAGTGATTCTGCCATAACACCCTAATTTCCTACAGAGACAAGCAGAATCAGGCAAGACTCCGGCAGAAATGGGCATCTTGCTGCCGCCAATTTTCTCTTACAGTTAATGTCGCCTTCCACAGCGGGATACCCCTGCATAAATGCGATGAACTGCTAGTCTGTATGAACGCACTTTTCATTCGCTGATTGTGAGCGACCTTCGGTCACCGGCTCTTTTTTCTGATAACTTCTTATTTCAATTCACTATTCATCTAACCCGAGACTTCGGAGGATATTATGTCTGCACCTACCGCTGCTGAGAATACCTTTAACGCCTGGGCCGCTGCAGGCCCGAATCAGCCACTTGAAGCTTTCCCGTTCGATGCCGGCCCGATTGGCGATGAAGAAATTGAAGTCGCCATTGATTACTGCGGTGTTTGCCATTCGGATTTGTCGATGCTCAACAACGACTGGGGAATCACGCAGTATCCGTTCGTACCGGGCCATGAAGTGGTCGGCAAAATCGTCAAAATAGGTAACCATGCGCAAAACAAAGGGCTGAAAGTCGGCCAGATTGTCGGCGTGGGCTGGAACCGTGGCAGTTGTATGCATTGCCACCCTTGCATGTCCGGCGATCAGCACCTTTGTCATGACGTGGAAGCCACCATCATCGGCCATCACGGCGGCTTTGCTGACCGCATCCGCAGCCACTGGGCGTGGGCGATCCCGCTGCCGGAAGGCGTGGATATCACCAGCGCCGGTCCGTTGTTCTGTGGAGGTATTACCGTCTTCAACCCGCTGCTGCAATTTGGCGTACTGCCTACTCACCGCGTCGGCGTGATTGGTATCGGCGGTTTAGGCCACATGGCGCTGCGCTTCCTGAATGCATGGGGCTGCGAAGTCACCGCGTTTACGTCATCACTGGCCAAACGTGATGAAGCATTGTCACTCGGTGCGCACCGCGTTATCGCCACCCGTGACAGCGAAGAACTGAAGAAAATCGCCGGTCAGCTGGACTTTATTATGGTGACTGCCAATGCTTCGCTGGACTGGGACGCCATTATCGGCGCGCTGGCACCGAAAGGCCGTCTGCATTTTGTGGGCGTGGTGCCGGAAGCTGTACCGCTGCATGTCATGGCGCTTATCAGCAAACAGGCAGAAATCTCCGGTTCACCGACCGGTTCTCCTTCCCGTCTCGCCGACATGCTGGCGTTCTGCGCCCGTCATGAAATCACGCCGCAGGTTGAGCACTTCCCGCTGAGTAAAATTAATGATGCCATCGAACATCTGCATGAAGGGAAAGCGCGCTACCGCGTGGTACTGGATATGCATGCTTAGGCATTTTTTTCACATAAAATAGCTAGCCTGCTCAGCAAGATGCCGTTTCGTTAACTAGACTTAACGGCAATCCCTACACGGTGCCCGCGCATTCCGGCCGGCACTCTGCCCTGAAAGGAGAAACTCATGGCAACGCAACCCATCATCAAACTTCACGATGGCAACCTGATGCCTCAGTTAGGACTTGGCGTATGGAAAGCCAGTAATCAGGAAGCCACCAGCGCGGTGAAAACGGCGATTGAAACCGGCTATCGCCACATTGACACCGCCGCCATTTACAAAAATGAGGAAGGCGTCGGCGAAGCGATTGCCGCTAACCTTGTTCCGCGTGAAGAGCTGTTTATCACCACCAAACTGTGGAATGACGATCAGCTAAACGCGCCACAGGCGCTGGAAACCAGCCTTAAAAAGCTGAAAACCGATTATGTCGATTTGTATCTGATCCACTGGCCACAACCGGCACAGGGTCATTACGTCGATGCCTGGAAAGCCCTGCTGAAACTGAAAGAACAAGGGTTAGCAAAAAGTGTCGGCGTGTGTAATTTCCCGCTGCAACACTTGCAGAAGCTGAAAGACGAAACCGGTATTTTCCCTGTGGTCAATCAGATTGAGTTACACCCGCTGATGCAACAGCGCCAGTTGCACGCCTGGAATGCCACCCACACCATCGCTACTGAGTCCTGGAGCCCGCTGGCGCAGGGTGGCGAAGGCGTATTCGATCAGCCCCTGATCCAGAAACTGGCGGAAAAATACGACAAAACCCCCGCGCAGATAGTCATCCGCTGGCATCTGGATAACGGGCTGATTGTTATTCCGAAATCGGTGACGCCAAAACGTATCCGTGAAAACTTCGACGTGTTTGATTTTAAACTGGAGAAGGAGGAACTGGCGGAAGTGACCAAACTGGATAAAGCACACCGTCTGGGGCCGGATCCGGAAAAAGGGCTGTAAATCGTTCCTTTCATGCTTTAAAACTAAAAACCCGCCACGGCGGGTTTTTTATTAGACAAAACAGGGTTACACCGATGGCTGAACCAGCATATTTCCCGCTGAGCCGCGGTCAGCCAGTTCCAGCGCGCCGCTGCGGTAAACAAACGGAAAATGATCGTACGAAGGCTGGTTGAAATACACCAGCAGTTCGACATCGCCATCCACCCAGACCGTGTCTTTGAAACCGGCATCTTCAACCAGCGGAGCAGCACCGTTGACGCTTTTCACCAGGAAAGACACACCTTCTGCATGGAAGGTCTGCGGCATATCCGCATGAACAGTCCAGCGTTCCCATGTCCCCTGCTGCGCGGTCAGATCGATACGGTTGATATCCCACATCGCGCCGTTGATCCCCGGTTCACTGTCACCGAGACGCAAATCCCGGGTACGGACAACGTTACCGGAAAGGATCTGATCGGCCAGCAAACGCATCGGCAGATTATCTGTCACCAGAGGCAACAGGCCTGTGGGTTTCAGCGTCAGAACAATAGTTGACACCAGAATGCTCGAGGGCTCAAACAGGCCACGTAATCGGTCCATCATCCCCGCGGCTTCACCGGCAGTAATCGAGACATCCTCGCCCTGCGACATATCCACCAGCACTTCGCGGCGTTCTCCCGGCCCGAGCGACAAACGTTTAACGGTCATTGGCGCAGGCAGGAAACCCAGATCAGAAGCCACGACGTGAAACGCACGGTTGTCAGTCATGCTCAGTTCGTAACGACGGGCATTGGATGCATTCAGCAAGCGCAAACGCACCCAACCCCGCGAAACCTCGACGTAAGGACTTTGCACACCGTTTACCAGCATGGTGTCACCGAAGAATCCGCCTGATGCCGGCGTATCATATTGCGGTACGCCGAAACCATCCAGACGCTTGTCCTGAATAATCAGCGGAAAATCATCTACACCGTAATGATTCGGTAATGGCAGGTTCTTACTGACTTCATCTTCGACAATCCACATGCCCGCCAGACCGTTGTAAACATGCGGCGCCATACGGTCAGGCGTATTGGCATGATACCAGCAGGTCGCGGCAGCCTGACGGATTGGCAACACCGGTGACCAGTCGACACCCGGTTGCATCAGACGCGCTGCGCCACCGGTTAAGGTTCCAGGCTCAAGCAAACCGCTCACGGTCATGGAAACCGGTTCGGCCAGACGGTTGCTGTAAATGAGTTTAACGTCATCGCCGCTGTGCACTTTAACTGTCGGACCGAGGTACATTCCATTAATGCCCCAGACCGGTGCCTTTGCGCCGCCAAGGAATGACCAGTGCGCTGCCTGCAACGTCAGAAACAGCGGTTGCCCACGGCGCGATTCAAGCAGCGGGGGAACAGGTAATGCCGGTTGCGAACCACTCGCTTCTGCTTTTAAAGGCAGAGCACCTGCGGCAAGAGCTACGCCGGAGGCCTGCAGGAACGAGCGACGACTGAGTGACATATCTTCTCCATGAAAACAAAAACATAAACTGTATTGAACGCCGCCGCCATCAATGGCAGCGGGAATAATCCGCATCGTAATTCACATGACAGATCCGTTGACTGCCCGGAATATTTTGCGGATTTATAGGTAGTGTTATTTTTTTGCGGCGGCTTCGCGCTGCGCAACTTCAGCATCCAGCTCGGCGATTTTATCCGCCATGATCTGACGGCAATGTTCGGACAATTCACGCAAACGATCTTTGGTGTAACCGCTGGTGTCGATCGGTGGCAGAATTTCGACAATCACCAGCCCGTTAGACCAGCGGTTTAGCTTCACCTTATTGCTGGTGTTCGATACGCAAATCGGCACTATGGGCACACCGGCCGCTATCGCCGCGTGGAATGCGCCGGTTTTGAACGGCATCAGACCGCGTCCACGGCTGCGGGTACCTTCCGGAAACATCCAGATCGACAGGTTCTTTTTCTTAATCTGACTCACGACCTGCGCAATGGTGCCGTGCGCTTTAGCGCGGTTATCACGGTCAATCAGCAGATTACCGGTAAGCCAGTACAACTGACCAAAGAACGGGATCCAGGCCAGGCTTTTTTTGCCCACGGTGACGGTGCCAGGCATGACGACCGATGATGCCGTCACCATATCGTAATTGTTTTGATGGTTGGCAATATAAATACAGTTGCCATTATTCACGGCATCTGCCGGAATACGTTTTTCAACACGCAGGCCTAATACCGGGGCGAGACGGCCAAACAACTTACCAAATGTCGCCACATGTTTCGGATTACGCGGGCTGAAAAGACAGTAGATGCAACCAAAGACAGAGACCAGAATCGAGTAAACTACCACGATAATCAGACGCAAAATAAATAACATAACATCCTCTTAAAACTACAGCCGAAGCCGGTAAGAAACCTGTGCAGTTTCGCTCCCTGTGCGGTGAACTATTCTCAAGCCTCATTCAACACCGCACAACGGTTTTATTAATACAAATGTAAAATTTTTGCACTGCACGACAGTCTCAGACCACTGAATCCTATCAAAAGATTTCAGGGCACCAATGTGCCCTGATTTTTGCCGGTCAGTGGCAGACTTATTCTTCGCTTCCACCGCCACTGGCGCGTACAGGGGAATCGACTTCAACACGATCGATACGTTGCAGCCCGCGCGGCAGAAGCGTGCCTTTACGACCACGTTCAGCACGGAATTTCTGCAGGTCTTCCGGACGGAGAACCAGCTTACGTTTACCGACATGCAGCGTGACCGAAGTTTGCGGTGGCAGAACCAGTAACCATGCCAGTTTATCTTCGCCACTGGCCGCCTGTGCAGCCGGTATTGAGACAATTTTGTTACCCTTGCCTTTCGACAACTGCGGCAGATCCGCCACCGGGAACAGCAACATCCGTCCTGCGGCCGTAATCGACAACAGCATATCCTCATCGCCATGAAGTTCCATTGGCGGGAAGGCTTTGGCGTTATCAGGCAAAGTGATCATCGCTTTGCCTGCACGGTTACGAGCCACTAAATCGTTGAAGGTACAAACGAAACCATAACCGGCATCCGATGCCATCAGCAGTTTCTGGTCGTCCGCCGCCATCAGTACATGCTCGATGGTTGCGCCCGGCGGTGGTGTCAGTTTGCCGGTCAGCGGTTCACCCTGTCCGCGTGCGGACGGCAGCGTGGTCGGATCAAGCGCATAACTGCGACCGGTGGAGTCCATAAACACCACGGGCTGATTACTTTTGCCTTTGGCCGCAGCGCGGAAACTGTCACCGGCTTTGTAACTCAGGCCGGAAGCATCAATGTCATGGCCTTTAGCGCTGCGTACCCAACCTGATTCTGACAACACAATGGTCACCGGCTCAGACGGAATAAAATCGTGCTCGCTCATCGCCCGCGCTTCTTCGCGCTCAGTGATCGGTGAGCGGCGCTCATCACCAAAAGCTTCGGCATCCGCCTGTATCTCTTTGCGGATCAGCGTGCTCAGTTTCCGCTCAGACGCCAGTAATGCCTGCAATTGATCCCGCTCTTTCGCCAGTTCATCCTGTTCACCGCGGATTTTGGTTTCTTCGAGTTTCGCCAAATGGCGTAATTTCAACTCCAGAATAGCTTCAGCCTGCGTGTCTGACAGTTCAAAACGCTGCATCAGTACCGGTTTCGGCTCATCTTCAGTACGGATGATGTGGATCACCTCATCGATATTGAGAAACGCGATCAGCAAACCTTCCAGGATATGCAGACGTTTCAGCACTTTATCGAGACGGAAATTCAGACGACGACGAACGGTATCGCGGCGATAATCCAGCCATTCTTTCAGGATCTCAACCAGTCCTTTGACCTGCGGACGGTGATCAAGACCGATCATGTTCATGTTAATGCGGTAGCTGCGTTCCAGATCGGTGGTCGCAAACAGGTGATTCATCACCTGATCCAGATCGATACGGTTGGAGCGCGGCACGACCACCAGACGGGTCGGGTTTTCGTGATCGGATTCATCACGCAGATCTTCAACCATTGGCAGCTTTTTAGCACGCATCTGGCTGGCGATTTGCTCCAGCACTTTCGCGCCGGAAACCTGATGCGGTAACGCAGTGATCACGGCACTGCCATCTTCTTTGTGCCAGACCGCACGCATACGCACCGAGCCTTTACCCGATTCGTACATTTTGCGGATTTCATGACGCGGCGTGATGATCTCTGCTTCTGTCGGGAAATCAGGCCCCTGCACGAATTCCAGCAGGTCTTCGAGCGAGCTGTTCGGTTTCTCAAGCAATGCCACCGCAGCAGCGGCCACTTCGCGAATATTGTGCGGCGGAATATCGGTCGCCATCCCGACTGCAATGCCAGTGGTTCCGTTAAGCAGAATATTCGGCAGACGCGCAGGCAGCATTTTCGGCTCCTGCATCGTGCCGTCAAAGTTCGGCACATAATCGACTGTGCCCTGACCTAATTCACGCAGCAACACTTCGGCATATTTGGACAGACGCGATTCGGTATAACGCATCGCGGCGAAGGACTTCGGATCATCCGGCGCCCCCCAGTTCCCCTGGCCGTCAACCAGCGGATAGCGGTAAGAAAACGGCTGCGCCATCAGTACCATGGCTTCGTAGCAGGCACTGTCACCATGCGGATGATATTTACCCAGCACGTCACCAACGGTACGCGCGGATTTTTTGAATTTGGCGTTATTACTCAGGCCCAGCTCTGACATCGCGTAAATGATACGGCGCTGCACCGGCTTGAGCCCGTCACCGATAAACGGCAGCGCGCGGTCCATGATGACGTACATGGAATAGTTGAGATAGGCGTTCTCAGTAAACGTATGCAGGGCTAAACGCTCTGTTCCGTCATGAGTCATTTCGCTCATTGATGTTTAATCCTCAGACCCGTGGCGTTATCGTTTTGGAAATTAAGGAAGCTTGCATCCGCAGGCGCGCGATGTCCGCTGCCGCGAGGCAATGATGTCCGCGATAGTACATCATCTGCCGTATGACTGTCACAGTTGCTGTGTTTCTGCCTTATTTTTAAACAATTATTTCCTCACAAAATGGTTAAATTACCGCGTTGTCCCTTCGATTATTGCATTTGAGTCAATAGTATTGTGCGTAATCTCACATTTTTCTGTCATGCAGAGTTGAGTACACTACGTGATAACAGCCTGACCATCAGAATTGAAGAATTCCCGATAAGGAAAAACATGAGCAATATCCTGATTATCAATGCCGGTAAGACCTTTGCCCATTCCAAAGGCGCGTTGAACAATAGCCTGACCGATGTCGCGACCTCTTTTCTGCGCGATAAAGGTCATGAAGTGCGTGTGACCGTGCTGGAAGACGGTTATGACGTGCAGACTGAAATCGAAAGCTATCTGTGGGCTGACGCCATCATTTATCAGCAACCGGGCTGGTGGATGGGCATGCCATGGACGTTGAAAAAATACATTGATGAAGTGTTCACCGAAGGCCATGGCAAACTGTACGCCAGCGATGGCCGTACACGCTCCGATGCCTCGAAAAAATACGGTTCAGGCGGTCTGCTGCACGGTAAATGTTATATGTTGTCCGTAACCTGGAACGCACCTTTAGAGGCGTTCGAAGATAAAGAACAATTTTTCCATGGCGTCGGCGTTGACGGCGTGTACATGGCACAGCACAAAGCCAACCAGTTCATCGGCCTTGATACATTGCCGACGTTTATGTGTAACGATGTGATCAAACAGCCTGATGTAGAAGGTGATTTTGCGCGCTACCGTGCCCATCTTGAAAATGTTTTCGGCCAGGCTTAAGGTTGAGGGTCACCCGGGAAAGAGGTTTTTATGATCACTGTTATTGCTGAAATCAAAGTCAAACCAGGCCGTCGCGATTCGGTCATGGAAAAAATCACCGCCCTGCTGCCGAGCGTTCTGGCAGAGAAGGGCTGTCACCGTTATGAACCTTATGTTGATTTCAACGGCCAGATCCCCTGGCGTAAAACAGTACCTGACTCCATTTTCATGCTGGAAGACTGGGAAAGTCTGGCGCATCTCGAAGCGCATCAGCAGGCTGATCATATGGATAAGCACCGCGAAAATATTAAAGCAGACGTTCTGGATGTGGTGATCCACATTATTGAGAAAGCCTGAGTTTACTGCCTGATGAAAATCGCCGGAATGTAACCCGGCAATTTTCATCGCATCGTTATAAGACACGTTATAGCGCGACGTAACCTAGCGATTTCGGCTAAGCCCCACCGTTGCATTATAAGCGGCCCACACTTCTTTACGATGAACGACAGTGCTCAATTGTAGCCGTCTGTTTTTCTTTATCAGGGTGTCCATGACAATGTCCTGCTCCCAAGGGGGAGAAACAGGCGTCTGCTCAAACCAGAAATAAACGTTATTTTTAAATTTTTGCCAGTTCCGGTAAATATGCCGTAATTCAGATCCCGTAATTGAACGGTTTTTTTCAGGTTTATTTTCATCCGGATTAATACCACGGTATGATTTATTCGCGACAGCAGTAATATCCAATTCATCCAGCACGAAATGAATATTTCGCCCTTTCGACACGGCCCATTCTACGATGGCCTTGCATTTCCTGCGTAAATTTTCATTATTTCGCTCACCGTTTAATGCTGAGCAATACTTTATGTGTGATGAAATGAAATGCTCAAGCGAGGCCTGTTCCGCAAGTCGGCAAGGCTGGTCATGCCTGAGGACTTTAAAAACATCTGCGGTGATTACCCCGTTTTGAAATCCCTTAACAGAGTACATATAACGCTTTCTTCCAAAATCTGTATGCAGACCGTAAATAAGATCGCCGGTTTTAGGTAATGGCATTGCTCCTCCTGAGCTTCACTTACGGGACTATTCAGCCCTCAACAATCAAAACCACATGGTAAAACGCCCGGCAGGAAGATGAATCATTCCTCTCCGGGCTTACAGAGACTTCTTACAATGAATGCTTAAACGTCCAGTTCGGCGGTATCGCCTTTTTCCTGTAACCAGTTACGGCGATCTTCAGACCGTTTCTTCGCCAGCAGCATATCCATCATGCGCAGCGTCTGATCGATATCCTCCTCATCGATGGTCAGTTGCACCAGACGACGGGTATTCGGATCGAGCGTGGTTTCACGCAGTTGCAGCGGGTTCATTTCACCCAGACCTTTAAACCGCTGTACGTTCGGCTTACCTTTCTTACGTTTCAGTTGCTCCAGCACGCCTTCTTTTTCCTGCTCGTCCAGCGCATAGAACACTTCTTTACCCAGATCGATACGGTATAACGGCGGCATTGCCACATAAACATGGCCGCCACGCACCAGGGATCGGAAGTGACGGACAAACAGCGCGCACAGCAAGGTGGCAATGTGTAGACCGTCGGAGTCCGCATCCGCCAGGATACAGATTTTGCCGTAACGCAGCTGGCTCAGATCTTCGCTGTCCGGATCAATACCGATTGCCACAGAAATATCGTGCACTTCCTGCGAGGCCAGGACCTCATCGGAAGAGACCTCCCAGGTATTGAGGATCTTACCTTTGAGCGGCATGATCGCCTGATATTCCCGATCGCGCGCCTGTTTGGCAGAACCGCCCGCTGAATCCCCTTCCACCAGGAACAGTTCGGTCATGTTCAGATCCTGTGATGTACAGTCAGCCAGTTTGCCCGGCAGCGCAGGGCCGCTGGTCAGTTTCTTACGCACCACTTTTTTCGCTGCACGCAAACGACGCTGGGCACTGGAAATGCACAGTTCCGCCAGTTGTTCTGCGGCCTGAACGTTCTGGTTCAGCCACAGACTGAAGGCATCTTTCACCACGCCGGAAACAAAGGCCGCACACTGACGCGAGGACAGGCGTTCTTTGGTCTGACCGGCGAACTGCGGATCCTGCATTTTTACTGACAGCACATAGGCGCAGCGTTCCCAGATATCTTCCGCAGACAGCTTCACGCCGCGCGGCAGAATATTGCGAAATTCGCAGAACTCGCGCATGGCCTCAAGCAGCCCCTGACGCAGACCGTTAACATGCGTACCGCCCTGCATGGTCGGGATCAGGTTGACGTAGCTTTCGGTCAGCAATTCGCCGCCTTCCGGCAGCCACAACAGTGCCCAGTCAACCGCTTCGGTATCACCGGCAAAATTCCCGACAAAGGCTTTTTCTGGCAGCGTAATCAGGCCATTGACTGCTTCCATCAGGTAATCGGTCAGACCGTCTTCATAACACCAGCGTTGTTCGGTGTTATTCACTTTGTCTTTAAACAGGATTTCTACGCCAGGACACAGTACGGCTTTGGCTTTCAGCAAGTGGCTGAGGCGGCTGACCGAAAAACGCGGACTGTCGAAGAAACTGCCATCAGGCCAGAAATGAACGCTGGTACCGGTGTTGCGCTTACCGCAGGTGCCGGTAACGTGCAGGTCCTGCACTTTATCGCCATTTTCAAATGCCATCTCATACACTTCGCCGCCGCGTTTTACCGCCACTTCGACGCGTTTGGATAAGGCGTTAACCACTGAAATCCCTACGCCATGCAGGCCGCCGGAAAACTGGTAATTTTTGTTGGAGAATTTACCGCCCGCGTGCAGACGGCAGAAGATCAGTTCGACCGCCGGAACACCTTCTTCGGCGTGGATATCCACCGGCATGCCGCGACCGTCATCAATGACTTCGAGAGACTGATCTTCGTGAAGGATGACTTCAATGCGTTTGGCGTGGCCTGCTAATGCTTCATCCACGCTGTTATCAATCACTTCCTGACCGAGATGATTTGGCCGGGTCGTATCGGTGTACATGCCCGGACGGCGGCGCACCGGTTCGAGTCCGCTGAGGACCTCTATGGAATCCGCGTTATAAGTTGATTGGCTCATCGTTGATTATTCGTGGCTCATAGGTTTGTGGGCTAACGATACAGTATGTGGGCGGGTGGAAGCACTGGCAGCAAGCAGAGGCTATAAATCCGGGGTAAAAGTCACCCTGACGATGTTAGTCTGCGGCCAGTTCCAGGAAATCTACAATCGGCGAAAAATAACGTTCAAAGCCGACAAATGCATGATTTCCTTCGGGTTCGACCGTCTGGCGACAGGTGGTGTAGTACGCCACAGCCTGACGGTAATCGAGAATTTCATCGCCCGTTTGCTGCAGCAACCAGAGTAAATCCGGTGACTCCAGCGGTTCGACCTGCATGACTTTCAGATCATAAACGTGGCGTGACTCTAACACATATTGCTGGCCGGTGTAGGGGTTCTCGTTTTGTCCGAGGAAGTCGATCAGCAGCTCATACGGCTTCACCGCCGGGTTCACCACCACGGCCGGCACGGCAAAACATTGCGACAGCCACGTGGCGTAATACCCCCCCAGCGAGGAGCCAACAATACCCAGTTTTTTACCCGCATTGCTAATGACCAGACTTTCAAGTTCTTCCGCGGCATCAGCCGGATAAGGCGGTAATTGCGGGATAATCATATCGATATGGGGATGATTAACCGCCAGCCAGTTTTTTAATGACGTGGCTTTCGCTGAGTGCGGAGAACTGTTGAATCCGTGCAGGTAAAGTAAGGTGTTCATTCGTAGCCGTCCGACTCCGTGTCAGGATGAAACTCGCTGGTTTCCAGACGGAAGACTTCAGTCTCTACACGGCCGTCCGGATATAAATCAAGGTAACGCCAGCCCGGTGCAACCGTATCAATCGTGAAATTGGTGCAATGCGGTTTAAACTGTACGCAGGTTGACGGCGTCGCATAAAGACGGCGTCCGTACCAGTCAAGATCAAGCTCCTGATGAATATGTCCGCACAACAGCGTATTCACTTTCGGGTAATTCACCAGGGTATTCGCCAGCATATGCGCATTGCGCAGGCTGTGCTGATCAAGCCAGGTGCAGCCTGAAGGCAGCGGATGATGATGTAACATCAACAAAGTAAAACGATCAGGGTACGCGTTCAGACAGCGTTCCATCCATTCCAGCTGATATTCGCTCAGCTCGCCGTGCGGCACACCGAATACCTGTGTATCCAGCAGGATAATTTGCCAATGTTCACCAAGCAGAACGTGTTTCGAAGGGTTGATCCCCGCATCCTGCAAGGCATTGACCATCGCAGGCTGGAAATCATGATTGCCCGGCAGCCAGACGCAGGGCGCGGTCAGCTCGCCGATACCGCGGGCAAACTGATGGTAGGCTTCCACCGACTGATCCTGTGCCAGGTCCCCTGTTGCCGCGATAATATCGACTTCACGCTGCTGCGCTTTGATGGCGTCCAGCACTGCGCGATAGCTGTTAAACGTATTTACGCCTAACAACGTTTCATCTTCACCGGCAAAAAGATGGGTATCAGTAATCTGTAGAATCCTGACTTTGGCCCCATTCACCAAAGGCAGTGTAAACAGGCTTTCCAAATCGTTTCCTTTGTTGTTGAAGTCTGTCTAACAAACCGGAATTGCCATCGCTCCGTGCGCAAGGCAATAACGCAGCCAATCCGCAAGGAACTGGTTAATTTGATGCTTTTCATCACGCTGATGCAACTTTTTATTCGGATAATCATAACGTGCTTTGAAGCGAAAGATCTGCTGACTCGCACACACTTCGGCCACCATCGCATCATGATACAGGCGAACGGTGAGCGAAGGCAGGCTCCAGTAACTCACGGCCGGCGCAGTCTGTTTGATTTCTATCAGGGATGTATAACGTGTTGATTCAAGGATCGTCAGGCAATACGTTGCGCTACTCACCTGATATGTCACCGTTTCACCAGGTTCATCGGTGCGTGGCATCAAACGGCGCAATTGTGCAAAATTTGTTTCACACAATCTCATCATTTCAGGGAAGTCAGGGGTATAGCGCTTAATCATTAGTTAGCCCACTCTTTTTTCAGGGATTCATGGTGCAGCTGCAGCCATTGCAGGGCAATCACTGACGCCGCATTGTCTATCGCTCCTTCTTCCACCCACCGGTAAGCCTGCTCACGGCTGACCACATGTACCCGGATGTCTTCATTTTCTGCTTCCAGACCGTGAATTCCTTCTGCCGTCGTGGCATCAACTTCACCGACCATAATGGAAAGACGCTCGCTGGTTCCGCCCGGACTTGCCAGGTAATTCACAGCCGGTTTGCAGCGTTTCACCACAATGTTCGCTTCCTCGAGTGCTTCGCGGCGGGCAACATCTTCCACTGTCTCGCCCTCTTCAATGATACCGGCGACCATCTCCAGAAGCCAAGGAGTATCACTGGAATCCAAAGCAGGGATGCGGATTTGTTCTATCAGCACCACTTCATCCCTTTTCGCATCATAAGGTAAGAGTACCGCAGCGTGGCCGCGCTCAAAAACTTCACGGACGACTTCTGCGCTCATTTCTCCATTAAACAGCCGATGGCGAAACCGATATGCAATAATAGAAAAAAAACCTTTATATCGTGTCTCGCGTGCAATAATTTCTACATCATCTTTGCCGAAAGTAACCGGTGACCGTTTAAATGAAGACATGGAATGTTTCCTTATCCCTCACAGAGGTAATTTATTGCCCTTTGAGGTCAGTTTGATGAAAATGCGTTAATAATAATCAAGGTTGTTTGTGATAGATTTAGGCTCATTCACTCGGGAAGGCACGTTAAGCCAACCGCCCCGCTAGCCTGACTCTGCTAGAATCCGCGTCTATGGGTTAATTTGACTGCGCCACCATACATAACAACATTGCTGCACAACAAGGAATGCAAATGAAGAAACTGCTCCCCCTTCTCATCGGACTCAGCCTGGGCGGCTTCAGTACGATAAGCCAGGCCGAAAACCTGATGCAGGTCTATCAGCAAGCCAGGACAAGTAACCCGGACCTGCGCAAATCTGCTGCTGACCGGGATGCTGCATTCGAAAAAATTAACGAAAGCCGCAGTCCTTTATTACCGCAACTCGGATTGGGTGCGGATTACAATTACACCAATGGGTACCGTGATGCGAATGGCGTTAACAGCGACGTTGGCAGTGCCAGCCTGCAATTAACGCAGACCATCTTTGATATGTCAAAATGGCGCGCCCTGACACTGCAGGAAAAAACTGCCGGTATTCAGGATGTGTCTTACCAGACGGATCAACAATCTTTGATCCTCAATACTGCAACGGCTTATTTCAACGTATTGAGTGCAATCGATTCGCTCTCGTATACCGAAGCACAGAAACAGGCTATTTACCGTCAGTTAGATCAAACCACTCAGCGCTTTAACGTGGGGCTGGTTGCGATTACCGACGTGCAGAACGCCCGTTCACAATACGACACCGTACTGGCTAACGAAGTGACTGCGCGTAATAACCTGGATAATGCGCTGGAGTCCCTGCGTCAGGTTACCGGTATGTATTACCCGCAACTGTCTTCGCTGAATGTCGATAACTTCAACACCACGCGCCCGCAACCGGTCGCCACGCTGTTGAAAGAAGCAGAAAGCCGTAACCTGAGCTTGCTGTCTGCCCGTCTGTCACAGGATCTGGCACGTGAGCAAATTCGTTATGCGGAAACCGGCCATATGCCTACGGTTGATCTGACTGCCTCAACCGGTATCAGCAATACCAAATATCACGGCGACAAAACGGGTGGTTCTTCCAGTTATCAGGACGCCGATGCTGGTCAGAACAAGATTGGGCTGAGCTTCTCCCTGCCATTGTACAGTGGCGGTTCAGTCACCTCTCAGGTGAAACAGGCACAGTACAGTTTTGTCGGGGCCAGCGAGCAGCTTGAAAGCGCGCACCGCAGCGTCGTGCAGACCGTTCGTTCTTCTTTCAATAACATCTCTGCCTCGATCAGTAGCATCAACGCGTATAAACAAGCCGTTGTTTCTGCTCAGAGTTCTTTAGATGCGATGGAAGCCGGTTATCAGGTCGGTACCCGTACTATTGTGGATGTTCTGGATGCCACCACCACGCTGTATAACGCCAAACAGCAACTTTCCAGTGCGCGTTATACGTACCTGATTAATCAGCTGAACATCAAATCAGCACTGGGTACACTGAACGAAAGCGATCTGCTGGCACTCAACGGTGCCCTGGGTAAACCCATCCCAACCGCACCGGATCAGGTGGCACCAGAAACACCTGATCAGGATGCTGCGGCAGACGGTTACGGCAAAAGCACCCCGGCAGCTGCGCCTCGTGCTCAGAAAGCCAGCGCAACAACAGCAACCGCAACACCGAAGAAAAGTGGCAATCCTTTCCAGAATTGATTCTGAAAAGTCCCCCGCATTTCCATCAAGGCAGCCTGAAAAGGCTGCTTTTTTTTGCCTGAGTCACGCCGCTCTGTAAAGTCTCGTAACAATTGCCTGTCGCTGCTTTAACAATCACCCGCTTTCCCCTATTCTTAGACCCTACTGGGAAAGGGCAAAAAAGCCCTAAACATGGGATAAGAACGATGAAACGGACACAACACGTTAACCTGGCTACCTTCCGTAAATCATGGCGTAGCTCTAGAATTACTCCTGTCGCCCTAGCGATAAGCGCAGTCTTTATGCTTGCCGGCTGCGAGAAAACCGACGAAACCGTTTCGCTGTATCAGAATGCGGATGACTGCTCGAAAGCCAACCCTTCCGGCAGTGCGCAATGTGTTGCAGCGTATGATGCAGCGAAAAAGGAAGCGGCAAAAACCGCACCTAAATATGCCAGCCGAGAAGACTGTATCGCTGAATTTGGTGAAGGCCAGTGTACTCAGGCTCCGGCACAGTCAGGCGTCGCCACGGCCGAAAACCAGAGCAGCGGCGGCAGCATGTGGATGCCGCTGATGGCAGGTTACATGATGGGCCGGATGATGAGCGGTGGCGGTTACGCGCAACAGCCATTGTTCAGCTCAAAAAACCCGGCCAGCCCGGCTAACGGTAAGTTCGTGGATGCGACCGGTAAAAACTACGGCCCCGCAACAGCGGGCGGTCGTACCATGAACGTTCCGAGAACAGCGATGGCGCCGAAACCTGCCGTGACCAACACCATCACCCGTGGCGGTTTTGGCGACAGTGTGGCAAAACAAACCTCAATGCAACGCAGCTCCTCTGCGGCGCCACGCAGCCCTGGCCGCAGCATGGGTGGCTAAGAGATACCGATGAAACGTTTAGCCATTAATGAGCGCCCGGACTGGCGCGAAAAAGCCACGGAGTTTGGCTTCAACTTCCACACCATGTATGGCGAACCGTACTGGTGTGAAGATGCTTATTACCAGTTCACGCTGGCGCAGATTGAAGAGATCGAAGAGGCGACGGCGGACATTCATCAGATGTGCCTGAAGGTCGTTGAGCGCGTAGTGAATGACGACAAACTGATGGCGAAATTCCAGATCCCGAAACACGTCTGGGAATTTGTCCGCAGTTCATGGCGCACGCAACAGCCTTCCCTGTATTCACGTCTGGATCTGGCTTACGACGGCGTGAATCCGCCGAAATTACTGGAAAACAATGCCGATACGCCGACCTCTTTGTATGAAGCGGCGTTTTTCCAGTGGTTGTGGCTTGAAGATCAAATTGCGGCAGGCAATTTGTCGCAGGATGCTGATCAGTACAACAGTCTGCAGGAAAAGCTGATCGAACGTTTTGCCGGGCTTAAAAACCAGCATGGTTTCTCGTTGCTGCACATCGCCTGCTGTCAGGACACCGAAGAAGATCGCGGCACCGTGCAATATTTGCAGGACTGCGCGCTGGAAGCGGAACTGGCCAGCGAATTCCTGTTTATCGAGGAAATCGGTCTGGGGGAACGCGGGCAATTCACCGACACGCAGGATCAGGTGATTTCTAACCTGTTTAAACTGTATCCGTGGGAATTCATGTTCCGCGAAGTCTTCGCGACCAAGCTGGAAGATGCCGGTGTACGCTGGCTGGAACCGGCCTGGAAAGCCATTGTGTCGAATAAAGCGTTATTGCCGCTGTTGTGGGAAATGTTCCCGGATCACCCGAATCTTTTACCGGCTTATTTTGCCGAAGATCCGCATCCGGAACTGGATCACTACGTGGTGAAGCCGCTGTTTTCCCGCGAAGGCGCGAACATTAAAGTCATCGAGAAAGGCCAGGAAGTCGCCCGTGTGGATGGCCCGTACGGTGCTGAAGGCATGATCGTGCAGCAGTTCCATCCGCTGCCAGTGTTTGAAGGCAGTTACACCCTGATCGGCAGCTGGCTGGTCAATGATCAACCCTGCGGGATCGGCATCCGTGAAGATAAAGCGCTGATCACCCAGGATCTTTCACGTTTTTATCCGCACACGATTGTCGGATGAAAAACCAGAAAAGGATAATGAAGAAATTCATTATCCTTTTTATTTCGGGCTGACAGTGGCGCTATTAACCTAACTGCACCGAGAGCATCGAAAGCGATCCCATCACGATCCCGTCCGTTGGCTGCGTGATCGGCTCAATACCATTCCACGCGCCTAAAACATACAGCAATGGCAGATAGTGATCCGGAGACGGATTCGATAATGCGCCGCCTTCATGCTCCATAAACTGCACCAGAGGATGATCTTTCGCCTCACCCTTCCAGCGCAGATTGTCTTTCACATAAGTCTCAAAAGACGTCGCCCACGGATAAGCTTCAGTATCGCCGCCCCATTTCACCATCCGCAGGTTATGCACCACATTACCGCTGGCAACAATCATCACGCCTTCGTCACGCAGCGCCGCCAGCTTCTTACCCAGTTCATAGTGGTATTCCGGCGGCTGTGTACCATCAATACTCAGCTGGATCACCGGAATATCCGCGTCAGGATACATCTTGATCAGCACACCCCAGGTGCCATGGTCGAAACCCCACTCGCGGGTATCTGAAATCACATTTACCGGGCTAAGTAATTCCTGAACCCGCTTTGCCAGCGCCGGTGAACCGGGTGCCGGATAACGCTTATCAAACAGCGCCTGCGGGAAGCCGCCAAAATCATGAATCGTGCGCGGGTTTTCCATCGCCGTAACCGCAGTACCACGGGTGAACCAGTGAGCTGATACGGCCAGGATCGCCTTTGGCCGCGGTAATGTTTCACCCAGCGTATGCCAGGCACGGGTATAAATATTGTCTTCCAGCACGTTCATCGGACTGCCGTGGCCTAAGAAGAGTGCGGGCATACGTTGAGTCGTCATCATGAATTCCTTACCCAAATAAAAGAGAGCGGGCCGGTGAGTGACCTGCCGCGTAATAACACTACGTTACTCTTTTTGATGGCCGGTGACAGCCGGGTAACCGTGAAGGAGATGTTCAATAAATTTGATGAGTCAAATCAAAAGAAAGCGGGAGGATGGCGTTCTTCAAAGCACAATTTTGGCAATAATTCACAATAAAAAGCAAAAAGGCCGCACAGGCGGCCTTTTCTGTTACGCATAACCCGTCGCTTAGCTTGCCTGACGGGTCTGCGCCTGGCGATAGGCCACCAGATCGGCGATGGTCACTACCGGCATATTATGCTGACGGGCAAACACCACCACTTCCGGCGCGTGCGCCATAGTGCCGTCATCATTAGTGAGTTCACACAGCACGCCGAAAGGCTTCAGACCCGCCAGCGTTGCCAGATCTACCGACGCTTCAGTGTGACCGCCACGGGTCAGCACCCCACCGGCCTGCGCACGCAGCGGGAAAATATGCCCCGGGCGATTCAGATCAGAAGGTTTCGCGCCGTCTTTGATTGCCGCACGGATAGTCGTAATACGGTCGGCCGCAGAAACGCCAGTAGTTACCCCTTCAGCCGCTTCAATAGTCACGGTAAATGGCGTCTGGAACGGGCTGGAGTTGTTCTCAACCATCATTGGCAAATCCAGCCGTTTACGGCTGTCTTCGTTCATGGTCAGGCACACGATGCCGCTGCCGTGACGAATGGTCAGCGCCATTTGCTCAACGGTC
Source organism: Rahnella sp. RFA10(1/100) (assembly GCF_004195115.1). Classification (NCBI taxonomy): domain Bacteria; kingdom Pseudomonadati; phylum Pseudomonadota; class Gammaproteobacteria; order Enterobacterales; family Yersiniaceae; genus Rahnella; species Rahnella sp. RFA10(1/100). The sequence goes on along the minus strand of NZ_SEWR01000006.1, from coordinate 228,392 downwards.
ATATTTTCAGCGGCAAAAATTAAATCGCCTTCGTTTTCACGATCTTCGTCATCCAGTACCAATACACCTACGCCATTACGCATGGCGTCAATAGCATGCTCAACACGTTCAGCTGATGTACCGAATTCGGAAAGTAGGGTCTGATTCATGGTAAAAATAACCTCATGTTCTGTATGTGGATTACCAGAATCAGGGCGTCTTGAGGAGGCTAGCTGCAGCAGCCATCAGGCGTGCTACAGTTATAAAAAATAACGCAGCGGGCATGTTTGCCCGGCTTGAATCGTTACTCTCTCCCATCCGGACTTTAACCGTCGGCCCCGGAATTACACCGGATCTGCTGACCTCTAATCCCGAAGGATTGAGCGCTCGCGGGCTTCCACATGGAAGGGATTATAACGCTTCCGATATTCCGTGGTTTACCGCCGGTGGGGACTTTCACCCCGCCCTGAGAATAAGCAAAACAACTATAGCGCCAATAAATCAACAGGGCAATCCTGCGGTTTGGCCAATTAGTGCCCCTGAAGGTTTATAGAAACGGCCTCAGCGATTACACTATGGAAAAGCACCTCCTTCTAGAAAAGGAAATAACATGATTGACCCGAAAAAAATTGAACAAATTGCCCGCCAGGTTCACGAATCAATGCCTAAAGGGATCCGTGAGTTTGGTGAGGATGCCGAGAAGAAAATCCGTCAGGTATTGCAGGCGCAGTTCAGCCGCATGGATTTAGTCAATCGCGAAGAGTTTGACGTTCAGACCCAGGTTTTACTGCGTACGCGTGAAAAACTGGCCGCGCTGGAACAACGCCTGTCCGTGCTGGAAGGCAAACAGGCAGAAGCGGAAAAACCGCAAGATCCGGCCTGATTATTACGAGTTGTGTAAACAGAAAGGGCCTGCCTGGCAGGCTCTTTCATTATGTAAAATCGGGTTTATTGTATGCGGAATACTGTTTTAGCACCGGGTAATAACAGCCACAATCCTGCAAACACCACGACCGCGTACAGTGCTTTCCAGCCGACCATAGCCAGCAATCCGCAGCACAATACCGCACCCAGCATCGCCATCCATTTTGAGCGCCCTTTCAGAATCCGGGTACCCGACAGCATGCATAACAGATAAATCAGGATGAAAATCCCGTTAGCGTAAGTGATCAGCGCGCCCAGCGGCAGATGCAACCAGTAAATCAGTAATGTAAACAACACGCAGCAACCCACCACCAGATTCAGCGCGGCAACCGGCACCTGCTGAGCGGAAAGCTGTGCCAGTGCACTTTGCGGTTTAACCTGCGCCTGCGACCATACCAGCCGGGAAAAACTCTGGGTATAAATATTGACGCTGGCAAAACATGCCAGGTAGCCAATGATGCAGGCGATCCACAGTGCTTTTTGCCCGAATAATTGTACGACAATACCCGGTAACGAGGCCCCGGCTTCCCGCCCTTCTCCCCAGGCATGAAATTTCAGCACCGCCACCGTACATCCCCAGTAAACCGCGCCCGCCAGCAGCATGCCGATCAATAATGCGCGCGGGAAGTCCCGTTGCGGATGACGAAATTCGGTCGCCAGATGCGCAAAAGCCTCCAGCCCGACGAAACACCAGAACATCACCGCCAGCGCATCAAACAGATTTGATGGAGAAATGTCATGCACCGCAGGCAGCGGGATTTCAGGCAGAGAAATATTCCCTTTCCACCAGATCGCCGCCACCAGTGCGATCACCAGCAATGCGATTACCGTCTGGATATTGGCACTTGACCCGGCACTGCGTGTGCCGAGGAACCAGATGAAAAAAAGCGTACCAAGCTGCACCAGCAACAGATTTGTGCTGCTCCAGCCAAAGGCTGCCTGCCAGAAACCGGCAGCAATATGCAGCGCGGCGGGCAACCCGACCGGGATAACTGACAGGAATAACCAACCGGTAACCCGTGCCATATGTGGTCCGAAAGCTTTGCCGACAAAATGCGCCGCGCCGCCCGCGCTGGGGAAATGCCGGCCAAGCGCGGCAAATCCGATGGCTATCGGAAACACTAACAGGATGAGCACCGGCCATGCCCACAGGCTGTCATTTTGCGCCAGCTCCGCCGCCAGTGCAGGCACCGCAAAAACCCCGGTTCCGAGTAATGAGGTCGAAAGCAGCCCGACGCCCTGCGCCAGGCTCAGTTCCTGTTTTAATCCGCTCACAACAGAGTCACTTCCGTTTCATCGTTGATAGAAAAATCAAAAAGAAAAGGGCTTATCAGATAAGCCCTTCGTTGCAAATAACCTGATCCAGACAGAGGAAATCAGTCCTGCGATTTAATTTGATTGATGATTTTGGTGGTAGAAAGACCATCTTCAAAATTCAGTACGCGCACTTCGCCGCCGTTCGCCCAGACCTCCTGACTCCCGGCAATTTGCTCAGGCTTGTAGTCGCCACCTTTGACCAGCAGATCTGGCAAGATCCCGGCGATCAAACGCTGCGGAGTGTCTTCTTCGAAAGACACCACCCAGTCGACAGCGCCCAGCGCGCCCAGCACGATCATACGGTTTTGCAGCGCATTCACCGGACGGGTTTCGCCTTTCAGGCGTTTGGTCGAAGCATCACTGTTCACCGCGACGATCAGACGGTCACCCAGTTTGCGGGCGTTCGCCAGATAAGAAACGTGTCCGGCATGCAGAATGTCGAAGATGCCATTGGTCATCACGACTTTCTCACCGCGCTGACGCGCCATCGCCACGGCAGCTTTTAGTTGTTCTTCGTTCATTATGCCAAAACCAACGTCTGAACGTCCGCCGATAGCATTTTCCAGTTCAACCGGAGAAACGGTTGAGGTACCGAGTTTACCCACGACCACACCGGCGGCGGCGTTCGCCAGGAAGCAGGATTCTTCCAGCGTATTGCCTGCGGCCAGTGCAGCAGCGAGCGTGCCGATCACCGTGTCACCGGCACCGGTCACGTCATACACTTCCTGCGCCTGCGTTGGCATGTGGAATGGCGCTTTGCCGGGCTGCAATAAGGTCATCCCGTGCTCAGAGCGGGTGACCAGCAGCGCGGAAAGTTCGAAATCAGCGATCAGCTGCATACCACGGGTAACAATTTCACCTTCGTTTTTGCAATGACCGACAACAGCTTCGAATTCGGATAAATTTGGCGTCAGTAACGTTGCTCCACGGTAACGTTCGAAATCCGATCCTTTAGGATCAACCAGCACTGGCACACCCGCTTTTCTCGCCAGTTGGATCATTTTCTGCACTTCAGTCAGGGCACCTTTGGCGTAGTCTGACAGCACCAGTGCGCCACTTTGCGGTAAAGCCTGTTCTATTTTGGTCAGCATCGGCTCGAGATCAACGCCTTCAAAACCTTCCTCAAAGTCGAGGCGGATCAGTTGCTGGTTACGGGACAAAATTCGCAGTTTGGTGATGGTAGGATGTGTGGATAGTGCGACGAAATCGCAGTTAACTTTCACTTCTGCCAGACGCTCACTGAGGGCACGCGCAGCGTCGTCTACGCCGGTCAGGCCGATCAGACAGGAAGAGGCGCCCAGAGATGAAATGTTCATCGCCACGTTAGCTGCACCGCCAGGCCGCTCTTCAATGGTACTGACCTTCACCACCGGCACCGGAGCTTCCGGAGAAATACGATTGGTCGGGCCATACCAGTAACGGTCTAACATTACGTCACCGACAACCAGCACACCTGCGCGGTGAAAATCAGGCAAAGTCACTTTCATCCCAAGACTCCAAAACAGATAAATCAAATCGGGTAAATACAATGCGCCGGATAATATCACAAGCGCCTGTTAGCCGAATAAAAACCCTCAGCCGAGCCACTTTACCCAGCTGGCACGGATCTGCGCGCGCTCAGTAGCAAAGCTGTCCGCGGCCACTTTCCCGCTGTGTTCCTGCAACGCCAGATGATGAATTTCATCGCGCAGCGTCACATAAGCCTGCGTCAGATGGCGCGCTTCCTCTTCCGGCATGATGTCATATCGTGCCATCAGTTCAAAAATCCGCACGTTATCAGACCAGCGCGTCAGCTTCGGCTCATCATGCGCGAAACGCAGAACCAGGTATTGTGCAATGAATTCAATATCCGTGATGCCACCCGGATCGGCTTTCAGATCAAACTCGTGGGCTTTTTTACTCCCCAGATGGGCATACATTTTCTCGCGCATTTCACGGACCTCCTTACGCAGGCCGTCGCCATCGCGCTGGCGGCAAAGAATGTCGCGACGCGTGGCGTTAAATTGCTGTGTCAGTTGCGGATCCCCGTAAACCACGCGCGCGCGAACCAGCGCCTGATGCTCCCACGTCCAGGCTTCATTGGCCTGATAATCTGCAAACGCTTCAATGGTACTGACCAGCATGCCGGATGCGCCGGAAGGTCGCAGACGCGGATCAACCTCGTAAAGAATGCCTGACGATGTCCGGGTGCTGAATAAGTGCATAATGCGCTGCGCCAGCCGAAGATAAAACTGACGTCCGTCGATGCTGCGTTCACCGTCCGTCATCACCTCCGGCGCGCAATCGAGCAGGAAGACCAGATCCAGATCTGAGCTATAACCCAGCTCCCAGCCACCGAGTTTCCCGTAACCGACCACGGCAAAACCGCGCCCCTCACGGTGCTGAAGATGCGCGGGCTGCCCGTATTTTACGACCATTTGTTCCCACGCATGCTGCACCACGACATCGAGAATGGCCTCCGCAAGGTAGGTTAAATGGTCACTGACTTTCATCACCGGCAATGCCCCGGAAATATCCCCGGCTGCGATACGCAAATGCTGGGCCTGTTTGAACTGGCGCACGGCTTCAAGCTGCTGTTCTTCGTCTTCTGTTGGCACCCGCATCAGATACTGACGCAGTTCGTCGCGGTAAGCGCCCGGCTCAATCGGCTGGTAAAGCGTGCGCGGGTCGAGCAGTTCATCGAGCAATAAAGGATGACGTGCAAGTTGTGTCGCGACCATCGGCGAGGCGGCACACAGACGGATTAACTGTTTGAGCGCACCGGGATATTCCACCAGCAACTCGATATATGTCGTGCGCGTGACGATATTAAGCAGTAACTGCATCAGCCGCTGTAACGTGACATCGGCATTTTTATAGGTACAGACCTGCGCCAGTAAACGCGGCATCAGCAAATCCAGTTGATCACGCCCGCGTGGCCCGATCGTACGTTTATCCACGTCACGGCGAAAATCAGCAATCTGATGCAAAACATGCCGTTGCGCGTTCTCGTCAAGTTGCGGTACCAGCGGAGCCAGCTCGTCAGGCTCCAGTGCATCAATCCATAAGCTGCTGAAATGGGCGAGTTGCACATCGTCTTCGGCATCTGGCGTATCATCGCCTATCAGCTCATTAAACACCGAGCGCACAGCCTGCATGTGAGCATTCACGGCATCCAGAAGCTGTGGCCAGCCGGCGTAATCCATCCCCCACGCCAGACGCGCCTGATTCAGTTCATCCGACGGCAAGGTCTGAGTTTGCTCGTCCGCTATCGCCTGCAATAAGTTTTCCAGGCGGCGCAGAAACAGATAACTGTTACGCAACTGCAACACCTGTTCTACCGGCAGCAGGCCCAGATTTTCCAGCGCCTGGAGCGTGGGCAGCAACGCACGTTGCTGCAATGCCGGTTCACGCCCGCCACGGATCAGCTGGAATACCTGCACAATAAATTCAATCTCACGGATACCGCCCGCACCGAGTTTAATGTTGTCTTTCAGACCACGGCGGCGTACTTCGCGGGCGATCATGCCTTTCATGTTGCGCAGGGACTGGATCACACTGAAATCGATATAGCGGCGGAAAACAAAAGGCATCAGCATTTTTCGCAGTTCCTGACTGCTGATATCCTCCGCACCGCCCATCAGACGCGCTTTCACCATCGCGTAGCGCTCCCAGTCGCGCCCCTGCTCCTGGTAATAATCTTCCAGTGCGGGAAAGCTCATCACCAGCGGGCCGCTGTCGCCGAACGGGCGCAAACGCATATCCACGCGATAGACAAAACCATCGATAGTCGGCTGATCCAGTGCCTTGATCAGACGCTGACCAAGGCGGGTGAAAAACTGCGCGTTATCCAGTTCACGGCGTCCGCCGCGGGTCTGGCCATTTTCCGGATAAGCAAAAATCAGGTCGATATCCGAAGAGAAATTAAGTTCACCTCCGCCCAGTTTCCCCATCCCGAGGATCAGTATACGTTGCGCTTCTCCTGCCGCATTGACCGGCGTACCGAACTCACGGCAACAGGCTTCATATAACCAGTCACGGGCACTGACAATCAGTAACTCTGCCAGTTCGCTCAGTTGGTGAAGCGTATCTTTCGCTTCACTGGTTTGTGCTGATTGCGACCATGCAATGCGGGTCAGAATACGCCGGCGAAACAGACGCAGCGCTTTCATTAAGCCGGCTTCATCGGTCACCTGTGTCAGCGATCCCTCCAGCCACTGGCGGTAAAGTTGCCACTCCTGCGCCTGGGGGGGATTTTGGTCAATTTCATGCCACCACTGCGGAAACGCCAGCAAACTGTCCGTCACGAATTCACTGCTGCTCAGAATGGCCAGTTGTTGATCATCGGGAAGGGGCAGGTTGTCAGGATGTTCACGCCAGCGTTCAAGCAAACTCTGCGCATGGCTTTGCAAAACAGAAGAAAGTGGCAACATGAAATCAGATTCCTTGCAAAAAAAAGCCCGGGCAGTTTGCCCAGGCTAGTCAGTCAGTTAACGAGGTTGTCCGTTTAACCAGAAAGCATCCATCATCACCGCGTGAGAACGGGCCGAATCCTCCCAGGCGTGTTGCTGCTGAACGATGGCCTGTTGCAGGTCCACCCAGCCGGCAATATACGCATCGACGTCTTTTTCAGGGTAAGCACCGGCAAGCAAATGGAAGGTAATGATCTGACGTTTCAGGCGCGCCAGTTGATCGCGATAACCTTCTTCCGTCAGTGGCTGCGCAAAGGCTTCTTTCAGATCCGCTGCGGTACGACCGAGCATGATGTCAGCAAAACGTTTGAAGGAAGCGTCCAGTTTCTTCGCAGATTTATCATCAATAAACGGCGTCCAGCCTGAGGTTGCCAGCCAGGAAGTAAGCACTAACTTGCACTTCAGACAGGCCGTGCCATAACAAATTTCCTGCGCATCCGCCGATTTCTGTTCCAGCACCGGCACCAGATCAGTCAGCAATGTGCGCAGTTCTGCGGACGCTTTACGCGGCACCAGCCCGCCGAACAGTACCAGAATCTGACGCACGGTTTCCACCGCCTGCAATACGCTCAGACGTGCAATTTTGTCGCCGCGAACCCACAGTTCTTCATGATATTGCCAGTGATCCAGCGCCAGTTCGAACATCGCAGACATAGCCTGTTCAACCGTGGCTTTCGGCTTCGCTTTAAACACCGGCAGCGGTTTAATGTCGCGCGCAGGATTGCCCTTCGCGAGGTGATAACCACGAGCCGCCTTGCTGAAACCGCCCTGACGTAAGCCGCCATGAGCACCGATTTCTGCCGCCAGTGCCAGTAAATCGGCGGTGTTACCCTTTTTCAGCTCAAGTTCGATTTCAGCCAGCGGTTCGGTGAGTTCGCCGGCGACCACCTCACCCTGATCTAACCCAAGTTCTATCTCGCTTTCGCCGTAAGTAATTACCCACTTCTCGCGAGTAAAATCCGTGCGGAACAGCGGAGCGAGTTCTTTCTGTAAAGCAGCGGGCTTGCAGCCTTCCGGCCAGATATCTTTCGGGAACGCGCTGAGTTTCAACACCGGCTTTTTCAGCTCAACGTTGTATTCCGGGCGCTGATGTAACCCACCCACCACTTTGCCACCGGTTTTGATGGTCATTTCATACTGATCGTCAAAACCACGTATGCGCAGACCCATGTCATGCGAACGTAAATAGTTTTCCGCAGTCTCAAAATAGATGTTGGTCAGTTTTGAAGGCGCGGTGTGCTCACTGTTAAAACCAGCGAGTTGCGAAGGTAATTCGGCGATTGCGGCCGGGGTGGCGATAAATTTTAATTCTATTTCTACGGTCATATGAGTCTTCACACCGATGCTTTGCTGCCAAAAGGGATTAACGCGTCGCTGCAATTCTATCATAAGCACAGCGCGCAAGCCGCATGTTGCGGGATTGTAAGATAGTTCTCATTCCGGTTTATACGTTGCGTCGTCACACTGTTGCCCTTACTATCGGTCTCCAACTTTTAGTACCTGTATGAGTGCAATGGCCGGACAGTGGCGGTTGCCAGAAGACGTATCCCGATAAAACGGATCCACACTTCACGTTCCCTAAATTCACAAAGAAACGATGAAATAATGCAGAAATTACGCCTAATTGGTTTCGCTTTGCTTGGTTTAAGCATGACATGGGGCGCTCACGCTGATGAGAAGCGCTATATCTCCGACGATTTGATCACCTATATCCACAGCGGTCCGGGTAATCAGTATCGTATCGTAGGCACTCTGAATGCCGGTGAAGAAGTCACCCTGCGCAGTGTCAACGAGAGCACAAAATACGGTGAGATCGTTGATTCTAAAGGCAAAACAGCCTGGATCCCACTTGATCAGTTAAGCAATGTGCCGAGCCTGCGTACCCGCGTTCCGGATCTGGAACAACAGGTGAAAACGCTGACCGACAAGCTGAACAACATTGATTCCAGCTGGAATCAGCGCACGGCCCAAATGCAGTCCAAAGTCTCGTCGAGTGACGGTATTATTGATGGTCTGAAGAAAGAAAATCAGGATCTGAAAAATCAGCTGATCGTTGCCAAAAAGAAAGTTGATGCCGTGAATGTCCAGCTCGATGACAAACAAAGAACCATTATTTTACAATGGTTTATGTATGGCGGTGGTGTCGCAGGTGTCGGTCTGGTGCTGGGGCTGGTATTGCCACATCTGGTTCCGCGTCGCAGGAAAAAAGATCGCTGGATGAGCTGAAGGCTCCCACGCAAGACTCGTGATCTCTTGTCATTGCTCAGGCACTCCGGTGCCTTTTCGTGTTTGTTTTTGTCAGGAAATCATCAGCCCGGGAAATCAACAACACAACTTTGCTATGATAAAGGCAGGGTTCCTTTTCTGTTTTCAGCGACATGATGCGTTGGAATAAGCTAATTGCAGGAGTTATCGCGTGGAGATTTACCTGGTCGGCGGCGCAGTCCGAGACAGTTTATTAAACCTGCCTGTGTCTGAACACGATTGGGTCGTGGTAGGCGCCACGCCTGAATACATGCTCGAAAAGGGTTATCAGCAGGTCGGTAAAGATTTCCCGGTTTTCCTGCATCCGGTGACTCATGATGAATATGCGCTGGCCCGTACTGAGCGAAAATCGGGCTCCGGTTATAACGGTTTCACCTGTTACGCCGCCCCCGATGTGACGCTGGAACAAGATTTAATGCGTCGGGATCTGACCATCAATGCCATCGCCAAAAGCAAAGACGGCGAACTTTTCGATCCATACCACGGCCAGCGTGATATAGAACAACGTCTGCTGCGCCACGTTTCCGATGCTTTCGGCGAGGATCCGCTGCGTGTTCTGCGAGTTGCCCGCTTTGCAGCACGCTTCGCGCATTTAGGTTTCACGGTCGCCCCGGAAACGCAGGCTCTGATGCAACAGATGGCGGAAAGCGGCGAGCTGGAAGCCCTGATATCTGAACGTGTGTGGAAAGAAACAGAAAAAGCATTACAAACGCAGGACCCGCAGGTCTTTTTCCAGGTGCTGCGTGACTGTGGTGCCCTGAAAGTTCTGTTCCCTGAAATTGATGCGTTATTTGGCGTGCCTGCGCCGGAGAAATGGCACCCGGAAATTGATACCGGCATCCATACGCTGATGACACTGAAAATCGCCAGTACCCTGACACCTGACGTTGATGTGCGTTTTTCAGCACTTTGCCATGATTTGGGTAAGGCCCTGACGCCGCCGCAATTCTGGCCTGCTCATCACGGACATGGCCCGGCAGGCGTAAAACTGGTGGAAAAACTCTGCCAGCGGCTGAAAGTGCCGACACACATTCGTGATTTAGCGAAACTGGTCGCGGAGTTTCATGATTTGATTCATACCGTGAATAAACTGCGTCCGGAAACCCTGTTAAAACTGTTCGATACCATTGATGTCTGGCGCAAACCTCAGCGGCTTGAGCAGATGATTATGACCAGTGAAGCCGACGCACGCGGACGGACGACCTTTGAAAATAATCCGTATCCGCAAGGCGATTACCTGCGAGAAGCCTTTAACGTTGCCCGCAGCGTGACAAATAAAGATGTGCTGGATGCCGGTTTCCAGGGTATGGCTATCCGCGATGAACTGAAGAAACGCCGTACTCAGGCGGTGGCCGACTGGAAACAAACCCAGGATGCGGCGAGCTAAACGCTGACTTTTTTCATAAGAAAAGCCCCGCCGGTTATTCACCGTGCGGGGCTTTTTATGGCCTCAGGGCAAGCAAAAATCAGGCAATGAAGACAAAATACACGGCAATTGCCACGAAGAAACGATAAATCGCAAACGGGATAAACGAAATACGTTTAATCACCGCCAGGAAGGTTTTAATCGCGATCAGCGCAACAATGAATGCAGAGACAAACCCTGTGACAAACATCGGTAAATCTGACATGTTCAGGAAGCTGTAGCTCTTGTACAAATCCAGAGCCGTCGCCCCCATCATCATCGGCACCGCCAGCAGGAAAGAGAACTCAGACGCCGCAAAACGGCTAATCCCCATTAACATCCCGCCACTGATGGTCGCCCCTGAACGGGAGAACCCCGGCCAGAGCGCCAGACACTGGAAAACACCGATCATAAATGCCTGGACGTAGGTGATGTCATCCACGCCCTCGGCACGCGGTTTTTTGGGTTTCAGCAATTCAGCAGCAATCAGCAAGATACCGCCGACAACCAGCGAGTACATGACATATTTTGGCTCAAACAACGTTTTGATTTGAGAGTGCAAAAGCAGCCCCACTACCGTTGCCGGAACCATTCCCAATATAATATGTAATAAATTCAAACGGCGAAAACCGGTGCCTTCGTGAACAGGCGGTTTACCGAAATGCAAACCTAACATGCTGAACAAACGACGCCAGAACATCACAACCACAGCCAAAATGGAACCTAACTGAATAACGACTTCAAATGATTTTGAGGTATCCCCGGTAAAGCCAAGAAGATTCCCGACAATAATCAAATGACCGGTAGAAGAGACAGGCAAAAACTCCGTGAGCCCTTCAACCACCCCCAAAATAGCCGCAACAAGCAAAGAATGACTTTCGACGATCATTATCGCACCCTACCCTTTAAAAGATCCGCTATGGGAAATATGCTTACAAAACAGACAATAAAAAAGCGGCATCATGCTGAGCCGCTTCATTAAAGAAACCCCGGCAACCCGGACTTTCCTTTTAACGCTTCTTTATGACATTAAATAGACAAGCGTTTTTTAAATTTTATCCATGACAGGATTTAAAAACGCTTTCCGCGCTCAATAATCACACCGACATTGGCCGCCTGAGCAACGGCACCCGGCTTGCTGAGCTTAATCCGAACCCACGGGGAATGAAACCGGCTCAGCAGCAATGTCGCAACTTCTTCCGCTACGCGCTCAACCAGCGCGAAATTTTGTGAAGAAACATGCTCGATCACTGCGTCACTGACATCAGCATAGCTTAAACAATCATTCACATCGTCACTGGCGGCGGACTTTTGGTTATCCCAGGCCATTTCGATATCGAAGACCAGTTTCTGTTTAATGGTCTGTTCCCATTCGTAAGCGCCAATAGTAGTGATTACATTTAGTTGCTCAATAAATACGATATCCATCACGCGATTCTCTGTTTTTGGCCCAGCCGGATACCACTTCCAGCAGAAAATGCGTATTATCCATGGATGTTGCGATTAAAACGACCCTTATTAGACGGAACGGCTTTATGAGTGCTACCGCGCTTGGAATGATTATTTTCGCCTACCTTTGCGGCTCGATTTCCAGTGCGATTCTGGTCTGCCGGGTAGCCCGCTTACCTGATCCGCGTACGGCGGGCTCAGGCAATCCTGGCGCCACCAACGTTTTACGCCTTGGCGGCCGTCTGGCTGCAGCGGCTGTTCTGATTTTCGATGTCCTCAAAGGCATGCTGCCGGTCTGGCTGGCATATCGCCTGAACATTCCGCCGATGTATCTTGGCCTGACGGCGATTGCGGCGTGTCTCGGCCACATCTACCCGGTATTCTTCCGTTTTAAAGGCGGCAAGGGTGTTGCCACAGCGTTCGGCGCCATTGCCCCGATCGGCTGGGACTTAACCGGCCTGATGACCGGTACATGGCTGCTGACCGTGCTGCTGAGCGGTTATTCCTCACTGGGCGCCATTGTCAGCGCACTGATAGCCCCCTTTTACGTCTGGTGGTTCAAACCCGAGTTTACCTTTCCGGTTGCGATGCTTTCATGTCTGATCCTGTTGCGTCATCACGACAATATCCAGCGTCTGTGGCGGGGCCAGGAAGGAAAAATCTGGGATAAGCTGAAGAAGAAACGTAAAGCCACAAAAGAAGATAAAGCCGAATAGCGGATAACGTCAGACTTCAGACATAAAAAACGACCTCAGCAGGTCGTTTTTTATTGGTTTTTTCAGCGCAGCAAGCCTGACTGAGCGGGAGCGAGACAAGGCACCAGGAGAGCTGAAAGCGCAGCATACTTGAGTATGTGAGCATTTCGGGTCGGCGCAGCAACGCAGTCGCAGCCCCGCTCAGACTGGCGAAGGCCTGACTCAGACTGGCGGAAGCTCAGCGAGAGGCCAGCGCGGGCGAACGGTCACACCGAGATCGGGCGTTGCACCGCTTTTCAACCGCACCATACCCGCATACGCGATCATCGCACCGTTATCAGTACAGAACTCAGGACGTGCATAAAACACCTGGCCGCCACGCTTCGCCATTACGTCAGCCAGTTTGGTGCGTAATGTGCGGTTCGCGCTGACACCACCAGCCATCACCAGCTGTTTAAAACCCGTCTGATCGAGTGCGCGTTTACATTTAATCGCCAGCGTATCGACCACCGCATCTTCAAAAGCGCGGGCGATATCGGCATGCGTCTGAGGATCACTGTCATTGCCACGAATGGTATTCGCTGCGAAAGTTTTGAGGCCGGAGAAACTGAAATCCAGCCCCGGCCGATCTGTCATCGGGCGCGGGAAGGTAAAACGTCCTGCAACACCCTGAGAAGCCATTTTCGACAGCAACGGGCCACCCGGGTAATCAAGGCCGAGTAATTTAGCCGTTTTATCAAAGGCTTCACCGGCAGCATCATCAATGGATTCGCCGAGCAAGGTATATTCGCCGATCCCGGTAACGCTGATTAACTGCGTATGGCCACCGGAAACCAGCAGCGCCACAAACGGGAAATCCGGCGGATTATCTTCCAGCATCGGTGCCAGAAGATGGCCTTCCATGTGATGCACCGGCACCGCAGGTACATCCCAGGCAAAGGCCAGGGAACGCCCGATGGTGGCCCCGACCAGCAACGCCCCGACCAGGCCAGGGCCGGCGGTGTAAGCCACCCCGTCGATATCCTGAGCGGTCAGCCCGGCTTCTTTCAGCGCGGCCTGAATCAAGGGTACTGTTTTACGTACATGGTCACGCGATGCCAGTTCAGGCACCACGCCGCCGTAATCTGCATGCAGTTTTACCTGACTATACAGTTGGTTGGCTAACAAACCGGCTTCGCTGTCATAAACTGCAATTCCGGTTTCATCGCAGGACGTTTCAATACCCAGTACTCGCATCACTCTTTCCATCATGTTTTCGCGCTAACTCGCGGCGCGCAGTTTAGCACACAAGCTTCTGCCGGTGCTGCACCGGAGTGGGAATTCCTCGCTTCACAGGCCAATTAATGTCGAGCAATTTCGACTGATTGGTATATAATCGCCGCCCGACGCAAAAGCGAGCGCACAATGTTGCAGAAGGGTTGCAGAAAGCGCCTGTTTCAATTTGCCGTTATGCTTTACAAGACGACGCGAATTGGAGTAAAATTCCGCACCATTTTGAAATGTGCTGGTACAACATCAGCAAACAAACCGATTTTATCGAGGTGAGAGGCACATGCCTGTAATTAAAGTACGTGAAAACGAGCCGTTCGACGTAGCTCTGCGTCGCTTCAAGCGTTCCTGCGAAAAAGCAGGTGTTCTGGCAGAAGTTCGTCGTCGTGAGTTCTATGAAAAACCGACTACCGAACGTAAACGCGCTAAAGCATCTGCAGTAAAACGCCACGCCAAGAAACTGGCTCGCGAAAACGCACGCCGCACTCGTCTGTATTAATCTTCGGGGGCAACCCCAAATCGCGTGATTTGCAATATTAAGAACGCGCAGACTGCGTAGTAACATACGAAGGCCGTGCTTTCCGAAAGGAATGCGCGGCTTGTTCTCGTTTATAGGCTAGTGAGTAAGGGGCTTATGGCTGGGAGAATTCCGCGCGTATTTATCAATGACTTGCTGGCTCGCATCGATATCGTCGATCTGATCGACGCCCGGGTAAAGCTCAAGAAACAAGGTAAAAACTATCACGCGTGCTGCCCTTTCCACCATGAGAAAACACCCTCATTTACCGTAAATGGCGATAAGCAGTTTTATCACTGTTTCGGCTGTGGTGCCCACGGCAACGCCGTCGATTTCCTGATGAACTATGACAGGCTTGAGTTTGTCGAAAGCATTGAGGAACTGGCGACAATGCAGGGTTTGGAAGTGCCGTACGAAGCAGGCACCGGTCCGAGCCAGATGGAGCGTCATCAGCGTCAAAGCCTCTACCAGTTGATGGCACCGCTTAGCGAGTTCTATCAGCAGTCACTTAAACAGCCTGCAGGAGCTCCCGCACGGGAATACCTGGCCCGGCGCGGTTTAAGTGAAGACGTCATCAGCCATTTCGCCATTGGTTTCGCCCCACCGGGTTGGGACAACGCATTAAAGCGTTTCGGTAAAAATGCCGATGATAAAGCGTCTCTGATTGATGCCGGTATGTTGGTCACTAATGACAATGGCCGCAGTTATGATCGTTTCCGCGAACGGGTGATGTTCCCTATCCGCGATAAACGTGGCCGCGTGATTGCCTTTGGTGGCAGGGTTCTCGGTGACGGTACGCCGAAATATCTGAACTCACCGGAAACCGAAATTTTCCATAAAGGCCGTCAGTTGTATGGCCTGTATGAAGCGCAGTTAAAGCATCCTACGCCGCCGCGTTTACTGGTGGTTGAAGGGTATATGGATGTCGTCGCGCTGGCGCAGTTCGGCATTGATTACGCCGTTGCCTCATTGGGCACATCCACAACCGCTGATCATATTCAGCTGATGTTCCGCAGCACAGATAATGTGGTTTGCTGTTACGACGGTGACCGCGCGGGACGTGAAGCCGCATGGCGCGCTCTGGAAACGGCATTACCGTATCTCAATGATGGTCGCCAGCTGCGTTTTATGTTTTTACCCGACGGCGAAGATCCGGACACGCTGGTGCGTAAAGAAGGTAAAGAAGCGTTCGAACAACGAATGGAACAGGCTATGCCGCTTTCCACTTTCCTGTTTGATTCGCTGTTGCCGCAGGTAGATTTGAGCAGCCCTGACGGGCGCACCAAATTGAGCATGCTGGCATTGCCGCTGATACGCCAGGTTCCCGGTGAAACGTTACGGATGTATTTGCGCCAACAGTTAGGGAATAAGCTCGGTATTTTGGATGACAGCCAGCTGGAAAAGCTGATGCCTAAACAGGCAGAAAGTAGCAATGTCTATCAGGCGCCCCAGCTAAAACGCACAACCATGCGTATACTTATAGGGTTACTGGTACAAAATCCACAACTGGCTACACTTATACCCTCACTGCAAGGTTTGGAGCAAGCGAAGCAACCAGGACTGGATCTGTTCAGCGAGTTAGTGACCACTTGCTTAGCCCAACCGGGGCTGACAACCGGCCAGTTACTGGAACTTTATCGCGACAATAAGTTCTACCAACAGCTTGAAACTCTGGCGACATGGAACCACATGATCGTAGAGGACATGGTCGAAGAGGAATTTCGTGCCACGCTAGCCAGCCTGTATGACTCGATTTTGGAGCAGCGGCTTGAAACATTGATTGCAAAAGCCAGGACGCACGGCCTGAGTCCCGAGGAACGGACCGAAGTCAGTTCCCTGAATCAGGTATTAGCGAGAAAAAGTTAAGCTTTTATAACAAAAACATATAATTACCCCAAGTAATTCGCGTTACTGAAAGGCAGCAAACGAAGAGTCCCGATGAGTTTATACCGCGGGCGATAAGAGCAGCCAACGCATCTGCAACGCGAAGTACGACGGGTAAAACCGAAAAAACGGCTTAAGTGCCGATAAAAAGCGGGGCACGGCCCTGCGCAGAGCCGCCCTGGTGGGCCGCGGCACAATAAACGCCCCTAACGTTATTGTTGGCGATGTTATCCGACCGACACCAACCCAAATACTCTGAAGTGTGGATACCGTCTTATGGAGCAAAACCCGCAGTCACAGCTTAAGCTACTTGTCACCCGTGGTAAGGAGCAAGGCTATCTGACCTATGCTGAGGTCAATGACCATCTGCCGGAAGATATCGTCGATTCCGACCAGATCGAAGACATCATCCAGATGATTAACGACATGGGCATCCAGGTACTTGAAGAAGCACCGGACGCCGATGATTTAATGCTGGCCGAAAACCGTCCTGATACCGACGAAGACGCTGCAGAAGCGGCGGCGCAGGTACTTTCCAGCGTTGAATCAGAAATTGGCCGTACCACCGACCCTGTGCGTATGTACATGCGCGAAATGGGTACCGTTGAATTGCTGACCCGTGAAGGCGAAATCGATATCGCCAAACGTATCGAAGACGGTATCAATCAGGTTCAGTGCTCCGTTGCCGAATATCCTGAAGCTATCACTTATTTGTTAGAGCAATATGACCGTGTGGAAGCAGGCGAAGTTCGTCTGTCTGATCTGATTACCGGTTTTGTTGACCCGAACGCTGAAGAAGAAATCGCGCCAACGGCAACTCATGTGGGTTCTGAACTGACCACTGAAGAGCAGGATGACGACGACGAAGACGAAGATGAAGACGACGACGCTGAAGACGACAACAGCATCGATCCGGAACTGGCTCGCCAGAAGTTCACCGAACTGCGTGAACAGCATGAAGCAACGCGTCTGGTCATCAAGAAAAACGGCCGTAGCCACAAGAGCGCAGCAGAAGAAATCCTGAAGCTGTCCGATGTGTTCAAACAGTTCCGTTTAGTGCCAAAACAGTTCGACTTCCTGGTCAACAGCATGCGTTCCATGATGGATCGCGTCCGCATGCAGGAACGTCTGATCATGAAAGTGTGCGTTGAGCAGTGCAAAATGCCGAAGAAAAACTTCGTCAATTTGTTCGCCGGTAACGAAACCAGTGATACCTGGTTTGATGCAGCTCTGGCAATGGGTAAACCCTGGTCTGAAAAGCTGAAAGAAGTCACCGAAGACGTGCAGCGCGGTCTGATGAAACTGCGTCAGATCGAAGAAGAGACTGGCCTGACTATCGAACAGGTTAAAGATATCAACCGTCGCATGTCGATCGGCGAAGCGAAAGCCCGTCGCGCGAAAAAAGAGATGGTTGAAGCAAACTTACGTCTGGTTATTTCTATCGCGAAGAAATACACCAACCGTGGTCTGCAATTCCTTGACCTGATCCAGGAAGGTAACATCGGCCTGATGAAAGCCGTTGATAAGTTTGAATATCGCCGTGGTTATAAGTTCTCAACTTATGCGACCTGGTGGATCCGTCAGGCTATCACCCGCTCCATCGCCGACCAGGCGCGTACCATCCGTATCCCGGTACATATGATTGAGACCATCAACAAGCTCAACCGTATTTCCCGTCAGATGCTGCAAGAGATGGGCCGTGAACCAACGCCGGAAGAGCTGGCTGAACGTATGCTGATGCCGGAAGATAAGATCCGCAAAGTGCTGAAAATTGCGAAAGAGCCAATCTCCATGGAAACGCCAATCGGCGACGATGAAGATTCGCATCTGGGCGATTTCATCGAGGATACTACCCTCGAGCTGCCACTGGATTCTGCAACGTCTGAAAGCCTGCGTTCTGCAACACATGACGTTCTGGCTGGCCTGACCGCACGTGAAGCGAAAGTTCTGCGTATGCGTTTCGGTATCGATATGAACACTGACCACACGCTGGAAGAAGTGGGCAAACAGTTCGACGTTACCCGTGAACGTATCCGTCAGATCGAAGCGAAAGCGTTGCGTAAACTGCGCCACCCAAGCCGCTCCGAAGTGCTGCGCAGCTTCCTGGACGATTAATCGTTCTCAGGCTGTCAGCCAATAAAAAGCCCCGCCTTTCCCTGGAAACGGCGGGGCTTTTTCATTTGCATCTTACTGAAGTCATCATTACTTCCATTTTCTGCTAACTGAGTTCCGGATCCACTTCAATCCATTTTGAGTCGTCAGGTAAGGGAATCATCCCCTGACTCACACCGGTAATACCCAATACTTTTGATGTCTGATGATCTGCATGAAAATCCAGATAAAACGTTTCGGCGAAGCTAAGCAGATCCTCCGTATTATCTGCAGATTCGCAGGCATCAATATAGACATTCCCTTTATAAGTTTGTGTGAGTAGTTTTGCCGGAATATCTTCTTTGATCGCCACCTGCATTGCTGCCCGGCGAATAGCGATAAACACACCCCAGTTGGATGGCGTATCCAGATATCCAGAAGAATCAATT
The DNA here is from genome assembly GCF_004195115.1 of Rahnella sp. RFA10(1/100). Taxonomy (NCBI): domain Bacteria; kingdom Pseudomonadati; phylum Pseudomonadota; class Gammaproteobacteria; order Enterobacterales; family Yersiniaceae; genus Rahnella; species Rahnella sp. RFA10(1/100). Next base: position 209,697 of record NZ_SEWR01000006.1, on the reverse strand, counting down.
TTTTTATAAATTCTGTTATATTTATTTTGCGGAATATTAATCCCGTAGATCTGATGAAACTTCTCCGCCTCTTTGGGCATATATATTTTTCTCCCTCCGTGGAGATGAATAAAATGAAATAATCCGGAAAATCCCCCGTGTTCAGCAAACTCCGACGCTATCCAGGGCATCACCGACATAATGCTGACACGGTTCTTTTCACAAAAGTTGATTAGTCTTGCTTCTCTTTCCGAATGCCGGAGCGGTAGTCCTGAAAATAATTCGAACCATTCCTCCAGATTCTCCTGTCTTTCTTCTGTTTCAACATTAGCCATATCTCCTGCTCCTGAAGAATCACATTGCCCGACTGCTTTGCTGCTCACCCCGAATGAGGCGATGGAATAAGTTTTAGTTCAGTTGAGCGTATTCACACGGGGGAAGCATTCCTCTTACATTAAATATCCAAATGTATTCATGAGGAACCGGGAGAGAATAAAGCTGCTTTAATAGTGAAATGGTTCGTAAAAATAGCCAAAAACAAGATTATTTTTAAAAAATATCGACATATTGATATTTAATATCAGAGGGGATAAGAGGGAGAGGCCATAGCGTTATGCTGTGGTTTGTATTGATAAGAATAGTTCACGGTATGCCGATACCAGCTCATCCAGCGTCGCCCGGTTCAGACCGCTTGGGTTAGGCAACACCCAGACTTCTGTGTCACCGATTTTCAGCGTCTGACGCCCCCAGTTAACTTTGCTGATACCAAATGCTTTGCTGAATGCCTGTTTACCTAAAACAGCCAGCGCACGCGGCTGATAGTGCTCAATTTTCGCCGTCAGCGCTGCGCCCCCTTCCCGCAATTCATCGCGAACCAACTCCGTTGCTTCAACGGTCGGACGTTCCACCAGCATCGTGATCCCGCACCTGGTATCCAGCAAATGCTGTTCTTCTTCAGGCTTCAGTAAACGCCTGGTAAAACCAGCCTGATAGATAACTTTCCAGAAACGGTTATTGGAATTAGCGAAATGGAAACCATGATGAGCAGTGGACAGGCCGGGATTGATGCCGCAAAACACAACAGAAAGATCCGTGGCAATAATATCTGTAATCATTATTATCCCTTAAGATGTATTTACCTGAGTTATAGGTAAAAAAAGCTGTGAACACAACAGACTAAAACTGTGCACAAAACGCGCATACAGACCGAACACATATAGACCTGTAAGCAGAGTTTACCGTATAATCCTGCACCTCGGCCCTTTAGCTCAGTTGGTTAGAGCACGCGACTCATAATCGCTTGGTCGCTGGTTCAAGTCCAGCAAGGGCCACCAAATTTTAGCTTTAAAATCAAATGACTAAGCCACCTATCAGAAGATGGCTTTTTCTTTTCTCAATATCATTGCCTCAAAATTGCCTCACCAGAAAAAATCTGCCTCGTGGTTTTGACCCTGAATTGTTGATATCCACCTCCAACCTGCGCACCTCAATTTGTTCTCCATAAAAAAACCGCATTCGCGAGCTTCTGTTGAAATGTGTTTTCAGTGCATCTGGAAGGACTGCTGCTGATGTTTATCTGGATGCAGTTGAACGGCGTGAACTGTTCCCGGCTCCACAATGATGTCAGCGAGCGACTCATGGATTTTGAACGTGCAGCTGCAATTAATATTCTGACATTGATGATAACGCTCTTTAGTGTTCGCGCTCAGGTAACGGCTTGAACGGGCGTGGGTGGCGTTTGGCATCTCGGGCAGCGCATCATTTCAATCACCATGTAATCATTTTTAATCATATGAAATCATTGTATATTATCCCGCAAAACATACATCTGACATTCCAGTGATTTACACATTCAATTTATTAGACTCAAAGAGTAAAAATATAAGGGGATTCCTACCCAAGCGACAATGTCAGTCCTCCGCCTTTAAATTTCCGTTGTACAGACAAGCTAAAGAAACTGTAAGTTCAGTCCAGCAAAAATTTGCCACCTGGGCTGACCAGGCCCATGATCAGCTACTGAGCCCTGTGGTTCGATAAAAAAGTTGTAGACGGTTTTTTCCTGCTTGATGACCTGCCCAATCCCCAGCCCCATAGGCACGCTATAACTGTCGTTCTGGAAGTTATAAGCCCATATAGGTGCCGCACGAAGATAAGTACCGCCCCCTAACTGATAGAAGAGAAATGGCTGAAATGTTCCGAGATGAATATCGCTGCGATCATCTTTTCCGGCAAAACTATGCTGCCAGGAAGCCAGGTACCCGTATTGAAACTTCGGCGAACTGGCGTCAAACAGCACGTTAACCAGACCCGCAGACCACTTTTCCGTACCCAGTGAATCATCGCTCGCAGTGGGCGCTGTAATTTGTGGGCCAAAGCCAAAGCTGACAGCAGGGTTACCCGTGTCGATCAACCATGAAGCGAAAAGGTTAAGGTCACCGGTGCCGGTTTTGTGGCCGCCATCAGGAGGGGATGGGTAAGTATTGATGGGCAAAGAACCACGCAGCAGCCAATTACTTTCTCCAAGAGAAAACGGCTGTGCATAACGAAACCAGAACTGGTTAGCATCTTTATCCGTGCCGCTGACGTCACCAATATAATAGTTCTGCATGTTGAATGCAGTCATATTGGCTAAGGGGTTATTCGCCTGCGCAGCATCCGCCCCATGCTCTTCGGCAGCAAGGGCATAACCCGAAGTGAGGCTTAAAAGTGAGGGTATTAATATCCTACGCATAAGACCACCTGAAATTAGCTCCCCTGCGGTGAAGACACCACAGGGGAGCTTGGTTTATGGTGTGACGATATTGAACCAGAATTCAAACTTATCCATATAGCCCAGCATTTCATCCAGTTTTGCACCGTTGCCGGTCACTTTCACGTCGCCTTTATCTTCAGCTTGTTTCAGTGTTTCTTCTTTCAGGATGATTTTATTGAGGGTATCGCGGTTCAGGACAATAGTTGCATCAGCATCTTTTGCCTCTGCGTCAGCAGTATGATTCAGGACACCGTTTTCCAGCTCCAGTTTGTACTTGCCGCCGTCACTGCCCAAATCAACGTTAAACACGGCTTTTGCATTCGCTGCTTTCTCGCCATTAATGTGAACACCGAGGTAATCAAAGAACATTTCCGGTGACATGGCTTTTACCGTATCCGGGCTTGCTGTATTCGGCGTTGGCAGTTTCTGTACGCCATTACGCAATTCCTGCGCGCCGGTAAGATAGAAGTTACGCCATGGCCCTGACTCAGCCTGATAGCCCAATTGTTCCAGTGCGTCAGCTTCGAGATTACGGGCAGCCTCATTCTTCGGATCAGCAAAGACCACTTTACTCACGACCTGAGCAACCCAGCGGTAATTCCCCTGATCGTAATCCTCTTTGGCCTTTTTCAGGATGTTATCCGCACCGCCCATGTAATCGACAAATTTCTTCGCCGCTTCTTCTGGTGGCAGTTCATCCAGTGTTGCAGGGTTGCCGTCAAACCAGCCGAGATAAAGCACGTAGGTAGCTTTAACGTCATGACTCACAGAACCGTAATAGCCACGGCTCGCCCATGTTTTAGCCAGACCGTCAGGAAGTTTAAAGTTCGCCGCAATTTCATCACGCGTCAGGCCGGTGTTCGCCAGGCGTAGTGTCTGATCGTTGATGTAACGGTACATGTCTCGCTGACTTTTCATCAGATTAACGACGTTATCTTTACCCCACGTCGGCCAGTGGTGCTGAGCCATGATGATTTCTGCTTTATCACCCCAGCGATTAATGGCGTCGTTGATATATTTTGACCATGCCAGCGGATCGCGGATTTTGGCACCACGAAGCGAGTAGGTGTTATGCAGGGTATGCGTGATATCTTCTGCTGCTTCGATGAGTTTTTTCTCCTCGATATACCACAGCATTTCCGAAGGGGCTTCAGAACCAGGAGCCATCATGAAATCGTAGGTCAGGCCATCAATCGTTTCTTTCTGACCCGTTTTAGTAAAGTAGTTGGTTGGTGCGATTAGTGTAACTGTACCCGCCGATGTGGTGGTTCCCAGCCCCGCACCTACTTGCCCTTTTGCATCTGGTTTCAGCAGGTTACCGTACATATAACTCGCACGGCGACTCATGACATTACCGGCCATGATATTCTCGGATACGGCTTCATCCATAAATCCGGCAGGGGCATAAATTTTTACTTTACCGGATTTCACATCCGCTTCGTCAACCACACCACGCACGCCGCCATAGTGGTCAACGTGGCTGTGGGTATAGATCACTGCGACAACAGGTTTTTGCCCGCGATTCTTATAATACAAATCCATGCCCACTTTGGCGGTTTCTGCCGACACTAACGGGTCAACCACCGTAATACCTTCTTTACCCTCGATAATGGTCATGTTGGACAAATCGAGATTACGTATCTGATAAACGCCATCCGTGACTTCAAACAGACCGCTGATATTGATTAACTGTGACTGCCGCCAGAGGCTTGGATTGACACTATCAGGCGCCTTATCCCCTTCTTTGATGAATGCATATTTCTGCGGATCCCAGACGACATTCCCCTGTGCGCCTTTGATCACATCCGTCGACAAAGCAGCAATAAACCCTTTATGTGCGTTGGTAAAATCGGTGTTATCGGAGAAAGGAAGCTGATTATAAAGTGCGTCATTAGTTTGTTTGGTGGCCGCCGTCGCATCTTTTGGGGCTTCTTGTGCAAAGAGTGGTGTGAGTGTGGTTGATGAAAGTAAGCCTGCCAGAGCAAGGCTTTTGACTATCAATTTAAGTTTCATTCCTTATCCTCAAAAAGTAATCATCCCCATATGGGGCTTGTTCAATAATCCGCACTCGATATACCTCACGCGGGATATAACGATCGCGGACTAAATTTTCATGACTCGTTTTAAGAATAATCGCGAACTTACATTTCGCAATTTTTTGACATAAAAAACATACAACTATTTAGATATAAAAACTTTTCTAACCGAAATAGAAGTAAGTATAATTTAAAATTTCAGATAAATAAGAGTTACATTCTTTTTCCTAATCACTGCTTTCCGCAGCCTCATAACTCACATCTGACAGCAATACCTCCAGATTCAACGTCGTCACAAAGCCACTGCCGCCCAGGCTGTGCGTCACCTTGCTGATTATCTAGTGCTGCGCGTCGATCACGGATTTAAAGCCGGACAGCCCCGCCGCCAGCGTGGTGTCTGCATCCACCGTGACCGCGTAGGTCACGCCGTTAATGCGCTTGGTCTGAATGACCGTACCCGCCGCCACGGTGCCCGCATGGCGGGCATCTTCTTTGTAAAAATGAATGGCACCCTTTGCCGCCGTCGCCGGTTTGGCCGTGAGGTTTACGCCCCAGGCCAACATCCGCAGCATTGCGCCGCTGGCCGCCGCCAGATACATATTGGCCAGCACCGTGTTAACGAGAATGTCTTTGATCCACAGCACCGGTGGCCAGGCTGGGAGCACTGCTACAGCGTCCAATTCTGACAACCTGCGAGTTATTGACTGGACAGACACAGCCGCCGTGAGGGCGATTGTGGCGCGTATAAGGGAAGAAACACCGAAGGTGAGTAAGTTACAGCGAAGTTTTGACCCAACGAAAGCCCGGGATGTTGCTCCATCGGCGAGATTGACGACAGAAGAACGGGCACGTTTGCCTGAAATTGAGCGAGAATTGATGAAAAGCAAAATCACTGCTGCGCGCTGGGAGTAGGAGGTATTAAGCAGCGGGGCTACCTTGAAAATAGGTGATACAGAATTACATTTCGGAATGGTTGAGGATTGGCCGGAGTTTAGCTAAAAGAAATGCCCTGGTGGGCGTTTTAGTTCATTTGCTGAGTATTTCAATCTGAAGCTTTTAACTGCAGCCGGATGTGTAAGTGAAATAAATAAATTACTCCTACAGCAAGCAAGGCTGAAACACTCATCGCTATATTTAGGTATAGGTCTAATATTCCCTCTGCATCGTAGATACCAAAGAACCATGCAAAGTGGTGCATTGCGCCCTCAGTGATGAAGTTGTCAATCACCTGGCTAAAGATGACCGTCAATACGAAGAACGCAATCAGATAGCCTAAGGCCGCAAAAAAAAACTTAACCCACTTCATCCAACCATAATCTTAATAATTCCTCAATAAAGGACACGATTTAAGGCATGTTCTTCTGCCACAGACTACTTATTGGTTTTTGAGGCATCTTCCTGTTTAACCTGTTCCATCCATCCTTCCAGTGACCATAGACAGGTTGCGGATTCAACTCCAGGAACATCTAGCAATGCCAGACGTGTTTCATTATAAATACGCATCACTTCTTCTTTAGACTTATTTAACGGGGAAACACAGGATAGAACGCTTCCTTGCTGATGCTTATATTTGTGCTTATCGAGTATGGCGAGAGTGTTCAATGTCTCTTTAACATTTGGGGCAATAGCATAATAAAGTGCTTCGGAGAGCTGTTCTGCCTGTTGCTGATTGATCACCGGCGCTAAATCCGGTGCTAAAAATATCCAATCATTTTGACCGCTGGCAATATTATCAAGTGCGGTTTTCCAATCATCGGATGATATTTTTTCAGAGAATTCAGTTTCGCCATATTTTCGGATTTCACTGCGTAATTTTTGCGGAGTAACCGCAGCAAAAGCCATCACAGGAAACAATAAAAGTGCAGCAAAAACCCTCATCTGACTACCTCAAGAGATTCAGACGACCCTCGGATTTGGTGACGCACTGATGGCGGCAGGATAATACAGCCCTCAGATGCGAAACCTGATGGCCCGTGCGTTCTTTCACCATGAATTCGAAATAGGCTCCTGCCAAAAGAATCGCCAGATGTTTGGTGAAGTTCTATGGTCATTGGGCCTTTAGACGCAGTCGTGGATCCAATTCGATAAGTCCCACGTGGGAGAGGTCCCATTCCTCTAACATGTTGGCAGTCAGGGTTGTTTTTGTTAGTCAAAACGCCGGAATAACCTTGTCCAACAAGCACACCATCGTGGAACATTTCGCCGGTACTTTGTTTGTATGTCCAAACCATTTTCACATCTCCTTATGCAGTAGCGCGTTCGTTCCAGCTATCAGAATGTTGAATGTTCCCATCCAAATACTTCCACGTGATTTTTTCATATCTCAATTCAACGTATTCGATGTGGTTTATTTTTTCGCCATACGCAGATTGAATATCGTGCATCATTGGTATAATCCCAATAATTTTTACGTTTTCTAAAAGAGTATTAAAATATTCCACTTCCTGCCCAGCATCATTGATACGGTAGTATTTGATTTCAGCGGATTTGAGCGTCTGCCCGGTGCATAAAGCTTTATAGATATAGGGGGTCGATGAATCAATTTCCTTATCGAAAGTAAACGGTGCATGAATTCTGGTGCCCGTTGGCTTACCAGTATTGTTGTCATTGGGGATTGAAACGTCATGCGTAAAACCTACTATCTCAATACTTCCCTCACGTCCCCGGACCTCGACAGAACCTTTAATATCTGCTCCACCGTCATCCTTCAACCATAAATACGCTGGTATAGCCATTGTTAACAACTCCTTATGTTTTGTAGGGAAAACATACACCCAAAAAAACCCTTGAACAATATGGACTTTTACCGCAAGGCAGGGATTGTCTATTTTGCCAGCAAAGCATTCAGGTGGTAGATTATTGCTATGCATAACATTCAGAAATATATGGAAATCATATCAGAAAAAACCTAGAACACTGTATAAATACTCAGTTAAATGAGGTGGGAATGGAAGGCTTACAAACGGCTGCATTGTTGGAGAGGTTCGCGTTAATTGCCAAATTAGCCACATCTACAGATTGCGATCATGATGAACGTGAGATGGTTGCCATTTGGATTGCGGAAATGGCCGTAACCGCAAAAGAGGGGTTACTTGCCATTATCTTTGATGTAAACGGTGCGGGCAAAATCCATTGATTTCGGTGCATAGCTCTTTGAGGGGCTATGCATGCATTACCTGCATGTATTTGCATGATCCAGAAAGGATCAAAAAATGCCTGTTCGCCCTGACCTAGTTTGTATTGTTAAATTGTGCCTATCAACTGGCGCACGCTGGTCAGAAGCAGAAGAACTCAATAGAAGCCAGGTCACAAAATATAAAGTCACTTACACAAAGGCAAAAGGCCGGAAAAATAGAACCATCCCTATAAGTGAAGATCTTTATGACTCTTTGCCAGAAGTGAAAAAAGGGAGATTGTTAAAAAATTGCTACGGCGCTTTCCGTTCCGCTCTGGAGCGTACAAATATTGAGTTGCCCGCAGGTCAGTTAACGCACGTACTGCGTCACACTTTTGCATCTCACTTTATGATGAATGGCGGTAATATTTTAGTTCTGCAAAGGGTGCTTGGACATACAGATATCAAAATGACTATGCGATATTCTCATTTCGCACCGGAACACCTTGAAGAAGCATTAAGGCTTAATCCTTTAACAATTATCTGATTTCACAACGCTCTGTAGCAGGTGCGTATAAATTGAACAGTTGACCTTCCTTAATTATATACCGGAGAGCATTATGGAGAATAAGGGATTACTTCACACAGACGTTATCAGGCAGCACACCGTACCGAGATTTCTGCTTCAGCATTTCGCCATCAATACGGAGAAAAGTAAACGGGGCGGTCAGATATTCGCTTTTAATAAACAAACCCGTCGGGTTATGAAAATGAGCGTGAATGATGCAACTGTTCATAAACGGTTTTACAATCTTCGCGAACAGCCCACGACTGTCAGCCTTGAATCCCTGCTGTGTCTCTATGAAGGCAGAGGTGCGTCGGTGATCCAGAGGCTTATCTCCACGAAGAACATACAGGGACTCTCAGAGGAAGAAAAATTCAATCTGGCCCAGTTTGTCACTGTGCAACACCTCCGTTCACGAGGTGAGTATGAGAACCAGAAGCACATAGCACAGGGGCTTTATAATGCGCTCAAGTCAAGAGGCATAACCAGTGGTGAGTTCGAAGATTATTTCAGCGAAGAGCGCTTTGAGCAAAATACCAAGGGCAATTTTCTGGGTCAAATTGCTAACTGCGATTTTGAGGTGGCAGTGCTTATAGACAAGGAATGGCTGCTGTTTGAAACAACTGCAGATAAACCATTTTATATTTCTGATAATCCCGTTACTCTGTATAACGAAAATAAGTTCAGCGATAGGAGTAATACAGGAATAGCCCTGAAAGGCATCCAGATATATATCCCCTTGTCCTCAACACTGATGCTGGCCATGGTTTGCCCTTCGCTGAATGACGTTCTCAGTGAAGAGCGAAAATTCATCTATAAATGTATTGTAAATAACATTGGCGGCAAAGACTTAAAGATTTTTGAAAGACTCGACTTCCTAAAGTGTTTGCTGGACAAACGACTGGTTAATATTGAGGAGTGGCGGCTGACCCACCTGAATAATTTACAGGTCTGGCGAGCAGAGCAGTTCATATTCAGCCAAAAGGATGATTTTGAGCATATAGGAAAGTTGCTTGATGAATGTCCAGAGCTGACTTGCGGCCCACGCTCTATTGTTTCATAACGCTTACATAACAAAGGATAAAGTGAAGGAGGAGAATATTATGATAGAACTACTCGGCCTCATCGACTGTATTCGCCCAAAGCATCGACACTCACATCTGGGACAGGTAACAACGACCTCGGTCAGCCATGAGCAAAAAACGGAAGTTCGCAATTGTTATCACCGCCGGGTAGGCATTATTAACATTGTCCAGTGTTAATCAACTGGGAGTAGGTCACTGCAGTTGGGTCGCAACCTGTGTGTAGGCAGTCAAATGCTTTATCCACTGGGGCCCCTAAGAAATTGCTGTATTTATATTTACAAGTTGAATTAAATTACGATTACTTAATCAGGAAAGTGACTTAACGTCCCACAAGGAAGCTAATGCATAATACAGCCTCTATTAAGCTTGACCTCAGCGAATTGCAGGACAGCGGTCCTCTGCTCAGAAAAAGCAAACTGCAACCCGGTGACGTTCTGTTGGTGCGGGGGAACAACCCATTTAGCTCATTGATTGTTATGATGAGTGGGGGACAATATTCTCACGCCGCTATTTGGATCCCGGGAGGGGATGCTGATTTCACAGATCTTTTTCTTGCTGAATCTGACACAGCCGGAGTCGGTTTCACCCGTATCATGCCAATGAGTCTTTATCAGGAAGGACTGTCGACCTCTGAGACGGTATATTGTATTCCTGATAATCCTAAGAGCTGCGTTTTACTGCGTCACCCTGAGTGTAAAAATATTGATGAGGCCCAGATGTGTCAAGCGTCAATACAGCTCCAGAAAAATGATTTTTTTAAAACTTATTCAGCTGTGCCACGGCTGCTTGAAGCCGTGACGTTACCCAACCCATACCATCTTCTCCTGAAAGGTTTAGCTCAAACAGTAGAGTGCTGCCGTGTTGATGAGGGCACTAGGGGTGCATTCTGTTCAGAGCTGGTCGCGACTTTTTTCTCGACCCTTGGCCTTGATCTATTCTCTAATGACTTGCATCCACACACGGTATCGCCAAATGATTTTTTACTGCCAGAATGCCGCTTGAAGGTTGTTACTGATGCATTTGTAGATACGAGTACTCTGCCTCCAGGAACTTATGGATACAGTTCTATTGTTCAGGGCAGAAAGAATGACCCTTACCTACGCGCAATGATAAAAAGGCGCGGTGTTAGCGATCAACTTAGCGCTACCGTTGATTGCTTCACAAATAACCTGCGTGAAGCAAACACTAGGCTTACTGAGCAACAGAATGAACAGGCCACCATCATTGAAAACCAGTTTATGCAGAGTATTGAGCAGGCGGAGGTTTGGGGCGATTCAAGTGAGGTTGAGAAATTACAGCGTTACGCGATAATGTATAAATACGGGAACCGCTTACTTCAGTGTTTAGATGAGTATGATAATCGTCTGCGTAATGTAGAACCTCCTTCAGCGGATATAGATTCCTGGAATAATACGAACGCGAATCTGCAATATATTGCCATCGAAATGATGTCCTGTGCTCAAAATGCGTTAAACCGAATCAAAATTGTTTCAGGTCTGCGCAGAGTAAGGAAAATACACAGCAACTCAAAACCGAGCATAGCGAAGTTATTAAAATTCAGACGATTCCGGGTAAAAATATTGAGAGACTGGCAGAAGAGTAAACATGAAAACTATAATACCCGTAATTTCCTGAAACGATTATTAGCGACAGGCATGCTCAGCGAGCAGGCGCAGGCCTATAGGCGCGATGTGGCCCAAATAACTTATCAGTGCCTGATTAATGAATTTACGCCTAGAAAGACACTTGATCTTATTCCGCAGTCTAATGACAAAGGCTAGTCTGATGAGGTTGCTCCATATCTCCTAAAGCGAACGGCCCTTCGGGCCGGAGCAAACCGGTGCTGATGAACCGATCATCCCGCTTAGCCTGCGCTTTCTGACGATTTTCTATGCCTTATTGCTATGGTTGATATTCAAACAGACGTTATTATTGTTGTTCTGCAGTTGTTACGCCGGATTAGTCATCTGGTAGATCAGTGTCAACTGCGTTTCAAACCCATTGGCCCCGACAGGCCGGGTCGTCAGCCCAACTCCGCTAAACGCCGAGCCGATAGACTTCGTCGAACAGCGAAAAAATGCGTTTCGGGCCTGGCTGCTGAGGTCCGATGACAGCAGACCTTTCAACTCCTACTGACTGGTCAACGTTTGCATCGACCAGTTGAATTCACAGCACAAAGCTGACCGTCTAACCGTAGCGCATCGCCTCAATGAGACCAAGAAACCAATGGCGATAAAGTGGCGATGAAATCGGTGATCTTCGGCAAAACGAGGCAATTATCGGCAAGCTATATCATTGTTTATAAACATAAATATATGATTTTACTAGGATACAGTTGATACTCATAATCGCTTGGTCGCTGGTTCAAGTCCAGCAAGGGCCACCAAATTTTAGCTTTAAATTCAAATGATTAAGCCGACTTTTTCAAGTCGGCTTTTTTATTGGCTAAATTCATTGTCCTTCAGGTGACACTCTGGCTTACAGCACGCCCTGCGCCAGCATGGCATCTGCCACTTTGACGAAGCCCGCAATATTCGCCCCGCGCACATACTGCGTCTGCTGGCTTTCGCCGCCGTACTCGACGCACGACTGGTGAATATCCAGCATGATGTGGCGCAAACGCGCATCGACTTCATCGGCTTTCCAGCTCAGACGCGCGGCGTTCTGCGCCATCTCCAGTCCCGAGGTCGCTACGCCACCCGCATTCGCCGCTTTACCCGGCGCGAACAGCACACCGGCATCGGTGAACAGATCAGTCGCTTCAATTGTCGTCGGCATATTCGCACCTTCGGCCACCGCTTTCACGCCGTTGGCGATCAACACACGCGCCGCTGATGCATCCAGCTCATTTTGCGTGGCGCAAGGCAATGCGATATCCACCGGCACATTCCACGGTTGCTGGCCTTCGAGATACGTCAGCCCGAGTTTCTGTGCGTAATCTGCCACGCGACCGTCGCGGCTGGCTTTGATTTCCGTCAGCAGTGCCAGTTTTTCCGGGGTGAACCCGGCTTCGTCAACCACGGTGCCGTTGGAATCAGATGCGGTGATCACGCGTGCGCCCAGTGACATGGCTTTTTCAATGGCATATTGCGCGACGTTGCCGGAACCGGACACCGCCACGCGCATGCCTTCGAAATCCAGGCCATGACGTCTGAGCATCGATTCGGTGAAGTAGATCAGCCCGTAACCGGTCGCTTCCGGGCGGATCAGACTGCCACCGAACGACAAGCCTTTGCCGGTGAAAACACTGGCGGTATTGTTGGAGAGCTTTTTCATCATCCCCGCCATATATCCGACTTCACGCCCGCCGACGCCGATATCGCCCGCAGGCACGTCCGTATCCGGCCCCAGATGGCGGTAAAGTTCCAGCATCAGTGCCTGACAAAAACGCATGATCTCGCCTTCGCTTTTGCCTTTCGGATTGAAATCGCTGCCGCCCTTGCCACCGCCCATCGGTAACGTGGTCAGCGCATTTTTGAAGGTTTGTTCGAAGCCGAGGAATTTGAGAATCGATAAATTGACCGACGGGTGGAAACGCATCCCGCCCTTATAGGGGCCGATGGCTGAACTGAACTGCACACGCCAGCCACGGTTGACCTGCACCTGGTTTTTGTCATCCACCCACGCGATGCGAAACTGAATGACACGTTCCGGCTCAACCAGACGTTCCAGCAATGCAGAACGGCGGTATTGTGGATTTTGTTCGAGGAAAGGCCATAGCGTGGTCATGACTTCACGTACGGCCTGAGAGAATTCGACCTGATGCGGGTCGCGTTGCTGGACTGAGGATAAAAACTGTCCGAGGGATTGAATCTGATCCATTGATTTAAAACTCCGTCTGTAGGTGATGTTGTCTTTTTTATTTACTGCTTATTTTTTGACTATGCATCGACTAACAAGCGGACATCAAGCAATTTATTCCCCAATAAAAACCTTACGATTTACGGCCTTCCAGCTTCAGTAACAACAACTTGTTCTCCAGTCCGCCGGCAAAGCCGGTTAATTTGCCGGAAGAACCGATTACCCGGTGACAGGGCGCCACGATAGAAATCGGATTGCGACCATTGGCAGCACCCACGGCGCGAACCGCTTTCGGGCGACCGATGCGTCGGGCGATTTCGCCGTAGCTGCGCGTCTCACCAAAAGGAATTTCCAGCAACGCCGCCCAGACTTCTTTCTGAAATTCGGTGCCGGTAAAATCCAGATCCAGCTCAAAACGTGTACGTTCACCCGCAAAGTACTCGTTCAGCTGTTGTTCGGTTTTCAGCAAAATCGGAAACGCCGGGTCTTCCAGCATCGTGCCCAAAGGCACGCGTCCGTCGATTTCACATTCCCACAAAATGGCGGTCAGCTTGTCGCCTTTCGCCGCCAGTGTAAGTAACCCGACCGGTGATGCCATCCGCTTGAATCTGTATTCCATCAGTCCCTTCCTTTGCAAGTTTTACGCCCCATACTTTACCGGAAAGGCAGGAACTGACGAAAATTATTTCAGACCAAGCTGTGCACGAACTTCCGCTTTCGCCGCGTCGAATTCGGTTTTGAAATCCGGTTGCTCTTCCATTTTCTGGGCAATCAGCGCAGCACCGGTGCGGCTCATCACGGTATCAGAACGGTAATGGAAACCAGCCACCAGACGGTTTTCGGCATAACCGGCTGCACGGGTAAACAGCGCATTACGTTTTTCCGGCACCATTTCACCGAGCACGGTCGCCATCAGGTAACCGATAGTCGAATGACCGGAAGGCCATGAGCCGGATTTGGATTTTTTCAGCAGCGGATGGATCTGTTCATCCAGCATGTAAGGACGCGGGCGGTTAAAGGCTTTCTTGGCGTGATCGTCCACCACATCTTCGGTCGCAACAATACGATCAAACAGTGCCGCGGTTTTCGGCAGTTTTGCGGCATCAAAGTCCGGCCCCATCACGTCGGCAAAACGCCAGACGTTTTCCTCAGCATCGGCAATCGCCGCTTTTTCCTGCTCCGGTGTACGGGTGGCCTGAATTTCCAGCAATTCTTTCAGTTCCGCTTTGGTCTGCGCCGAATCATCCGCCGGTGGCGCGGGCAGATATTTGGTCAGATCCAGTTCCTGGCTGGTGATAAAGGGTTTGGCTTCGTCAGCGGCCTGGACGGCAAACGTGGAACCGAGGGTGAAAAGCAGCAGAGCAACGAGGGTCTTGCGCACGGGAAAACTCCTGATATTAGTTTGAATATCAGGAGAGTAGAGAACAAGTGTGACACTTAAATGACAGGCGTCAGCCGAGCAAAGCGAGTTTGCCGGTCAGCTTACGCACCACTTTCTTTTTGCCCGCCAGCGCGATACCCAGCAGTTGCAGATTGTCCGTCGCTACAACAGACACAGCTTCGCGAAAGGCAGCATAATCAGTGGTCTGCTGTCCCCCGACCGGGAAAATAATACCATCCATTTCGTCGTCATTAAGCAGATGCTGATGGAGTTGCGTGAGCTGTTCGCTGTCGGCAACCAGCACGCTGATACCAATCGGGATCAACCCCGGATGCTCGCGGTTATCGGCATCAACCAGTGGCGCGCCTACCAGCGACGGATGGCGTTGCCCGAGCGTCAGGGCCAGTACGGCGGCGGCATTGGCGGCGTGTCCGGCGGCAAGTTGCTGATTGATCACAATCACACAGCGTTCCGGGGACGGGGGCAGAATTGTTGCAGACGTATTCATGATGACAGGCTCCGGTTCAGTTGAGTGCCGAGCTTAGCCTGTCGCTTTTTCTCAATCTGGAAGATTTGTGCATAAACGCCGGTAATGCGCAGGCGTGAGCTGATATGCACGGCGGAACCAGCGCCCGAGATGGCTCTGATCGGCAAAGCCTAAATCCGCCGCCACCGCTGCCGGTGTGTGTCCCCGCGCCAGACCTTCGCGGGCACGGGTCAGTTTCAGCTGAATAAGGTAGGCATGCGGCGGTAGTCCAAATTCAGCTTTAAACGCACGGCTGACTACAAAACGGCTTTCGCCGGTCGCTGCCGCCAGTTGCTCAAGACCGATATCTTCGTGCAGATGGGCATGCAGATATTCCCGTGCCTGATGCGCCACCCGTGACCACGGTGCAACGCCTTGTGAGCGCGGCGGCTGCCAGGTGAGATGACCGCCCAGCGCGCTGAGCAGCGCGTCAAGCGCGGTCTGACGCACGATGCGCAGGTCTTTACCATGCAGCGCCTGAAATGCCTGCGACGTCGCCAGTGCCAGTTGCGGATCCTGCGCTAAGGTATTTTCGAAACCCGGATCACCGGCCGAAGAAAGGGAATCACGCCGTGCCGCCAGTTCACGGCTCAGCCATTGCGGCTCGAGATACAACATGTGATAGGTGAAACCGCCGGGCTGCACGGCATCGCCGTCATGAATTTCGCCTGGTTCGAGCATAAACACTTTACCCGGCAGGCTCTGATGCTTCTGGCGGCGGCAGCTGAACTGCTGCAAACCGTACTGGGTGACACCGACCAGATAACTGTCATGCCAGTGAGGATCGTAAGCATGGCCTTCGAAATGGGCGCGGATCGTCTCGATCCCGCTGTCTTTATCTTTCGATAAATCGACCCAGTTTGCAGACGCCATAAATCCCCCGCTGAATGAATTAACAACAGGGTAACAAATAGAAGGGAGAAAAAGAAATGAAGGCAAACGGGTATCGGGATGACCGGGCTTGGGCGGCTTTCTCCCCCTTCGCAGGGGGAGGCGCTAACAAAAACTGCCAGCTTCTTCGCGGGGGATGCGCTGAAAAGCTTAGTGCTTCACGCTTTCAATAAAGGTTTTACGGGCGGTTTTGGAACCCAGACGTTCAGCTTCGTCCAGCAGTTTCAGGGCTTTATCAACGTCCCCTGCTTTCACTGCTTTCTTAATCGCGTCGTTAAAGTAAGTTTCGGAATCACTGAGCATTGGCTCAGACGGTTTTGCCGGGGCTGCCGCATGTGCCGGAGCCTGTGTGCTGCCGACGACGACCGGTGCTGCCGCTGCAGGTGCGGATGACGGGAAGATCTGGCCGATCATTACGTTGCCGGTTTTTTGCTCAGCGGTCACTTTCAGGCTCAGCGTGCCGGTTGGCGTGTGACGGGCAATCGGATCCGGGATATCCGGCACCGCATTACCTACCCCTGCCGCAAAGGCTTTCGCCGGGTTGACCATCTGCGTAGTGTCTGCCAGATCCTGACGGGTGGTGTACACCAGCAAATAAATTTGTTTCTGACCCAGCGCTGGCGTCAGTTTCAGTGTGCCTTCCAGACGGTCACTCGACACAATCCCCGGTTTCTGATACGGGAAATAGCTGGAAGGATAAAATGCCGCCGGACGCATCTGCTCATCCAGCACCAGAACATTCGGCGCATACACGGTTTTACCGGTCGCGATACTGGTCAGTGTGATTTCAAGCGAGCCACGGTCAGCAGGTAATGCGAAAGCCCCGACGGCACCCTGAATTTCACCCTGATTAATTTCAGCGCTGGACGTGCCCAGCGTGACATCCTGCGTCACTGGCGGAACCAGCGGCGTCCATGAAAGGTTGCGTAAGGTCTGGCTGGAAATAGCCGGTGCCGTATTCGCATCATTTTGCGCAGCATTCACTCCCGCAGGGACAGCAGCCAACAGGCTCAGCGACAGACACAGTGACAGCAGATTCTTTTTCATTATTGGTTCCTTTGAAATCACCATGAAGGCTGGCGGTCATCAGCGACAATCCGCCAGCCAGCACATCTTCTTTACTGCGATTTTTAAAGCTTACATTGCCATTTTTCCAAACTCTTTCGGGTTGCCGGAAGGCGGCAAGCGTCCAAGTCCCTGGGAGCGTAGACAACTACGTGACCGGGGCGAGGACGCGCAGCCAACGCATCGGCAGCGCGAAGGAGGAAGGAAAAATTTACCACCAGATTTCCATTTGGGCGCCGAACGTTACTTCATCGTCATTACCACGGCTGAAGGTACGGGTGCTGGTATCATTCATCGCTAAGCCATTGTTTGTGCCGGTATCGGTGTCGTAACCCCATTTTTCATCCCAGTTCGCATAAGTGGCAAACACGCGGATGGCCGGACGTGACCAGATGCTGTCGCCAGCCTGCCATTGTTGCGCCAGGGTGACTTTGTACTGACCATTTTTGTCGCCGGTACGCTGAGATTTCACGTTGTCGTAACCCACTTCCAGCAAGGTACTCATGATCGGGGTCCATTTGTACATCGGACGGACACCGACGGTATACCAGGTGGTGCCGTTGTTGTTATCACGATCAACGTCCTGATACATTGCCACGTACATCAGGCTCCAGGTGTCGTTGAAGTCGATAGCACCGTGATCGAGAACGCGCACCATGCTGCCGTTGTTATTGATGGCTGCGCCATTAGAGTGGCCGTTTGCCGTGCCCTGACCCGGATCGGTCATGGAGTCAGAAGCATATTGCAGAACGAATTTATTGTAGCCGTTGTAAATGCTTTGCGTATGTTCCGCAGTGACCAGGAAACCGTCTTTGGTGGCATCATCCGCCAGTGAATAACCGTCACGCGCATTGGCACGACCATAATCCACCCCTAACTCCAGTACGCCGCCCGGGTTAGTTTGCAGGCCCGCCAGACGCACGTCGAACACGTCGTTGGAGGTTGGCACTTCGTTACGCTGGTCGGCAATATAACCGTATGAACCGCCGCTTTCGGTATTACGGGTTGCAGCCAGAGACAATTTACCGAAGCCCAGATCGATATCTTCCAGACCCGCACCAGGACCTGAAATATCCCAGTAGTAGAAGTCGATCATGTGAACATCATGACGTTGGTAGAAACGCTTACCCGCCCAGATGGTGGAGCCCGGCAGCCATTCGATCAGGTTCTTACCCTTCACGTTGGCTTCGCGGAAAGCCGGATCGGTTGACTCCCAGTCGTTCTGTTGAGAGACGGAATACGCCACGTTGGTGTCGAAATAGAAGCTCTTATCTCCTTCTTTCCACACTTCCTGACCCAGTTTCAACTCTGCATACGTCTCGCATTCGTTACCAAGACGGTATTTGCTGTCTGCACCGGTTGCTTTGAAACATTGCTGTTCGCCGCCGCTGCCGGTCCAGCCAATACCCGAACGGGCATAACCGGTGAAATCTACCGCCATTGCTTGTGTAGAAAGGATGCCAGCAGCCACTGCCAGCGCCAGGGAAGAACTACGCATTGTGATCATCATTTTCTCCTGTAGGGGATCGCGTGCTTTCAAACACCAGGTTCTGGGTGTAACCGGCGACATGCAGTGCCATCCTCGCGGAACAGATGACAGCGGTGTGGCGGCAAACCAATGGCGAATGTTGCACCTTCTTCTACCAGCACCACGTCGTTCTGGCGGTACACCAGGTTCTGACGAATTGCCGGAATTTGGATGTGGATCTGTGTTTCGTTACCCAGTTGCTCGACAACCTGCACTTCGCCGGAAAGCGTCACTTCAGCGACGTCGCTTGGCAGAAGATGTTCAGGGCGGATACCCAGTGACAGGTTGCTGCCGACGTTAACGTTGGTCCCCTCCACCGGCAGCCAGACTTGCTGGCGGTTTGGCAACTCGACCTGCACACGTGCAGGTTCAGCACCGGTGACTTTCACCGGCAGGAAATTCATTTTTGGAGAGCCGATAAAACCGGCGACAAAGCGGTTGGCAGGATAGTGATACAGCCCGAGCGGCTTACCGACCTGAGCGATATGTCCGGCATCGAGCACCACGATTTTATCGGCCAGCGTCATCGCTTCGACCTGATCGTGAGTCACATAAATCATGGTGCGTTTCAGGCGCTTATGCAGGCGTGAAATTTCAATGCGCATCTGCACACGCAGCGCGGCATCTAAGTTAGAAAGGGGCTCGTCAAGCAGAAAAACCGTCGGCTCGGCAACCAGCGTACGGCCAATCGCCACGCGCTGACGTTGTCCGCCGGAAAGCGCTTTCGGGCGTCTGTCCAGCAAGTGCGCCAATTGCAACACTTCGGATACCTGATTCACCCGCTGGCTGATCTCGGTTTTTTTCGCACCGGCCAGCTTCAGGCCAAAAGACATGTTTTCTGCCACGGACAGGTGCGGATAAAGCGCATAAGACTGGAACACCATGCCAATGCCACGATCGGCGGGCGGTACTTCGTTCATGCGTTTATCGCCAATCTTTAGTTCACCGGACGTGATGTCTTCCAGACCAGCAATCATGCGTAGCAGCGTGGATTTACCACAGCCGGACGGCCCGACAAACACAACAAACTCGCCTTCTTCTATTTCCAGATTGATATCACTGGAAATCACGGTATCGCCAAAGGCTTTGTACACGCTGTTAAGGGAAACGCTCGCCATCCTGAACTCCTGTACTTGTTGCCAGCGAGAAAACTCGATGCAACGGAGAGTGAAGGATTAGCCGGTTATCGTAATCATCCGTAACAAAGTTTTTCATGGGGGAGGAGCAGGGAGGATGACGGTTTCCCGTAAACGGATGAAAGTTCATACCAAAAATCAAATTCGTGATCTGAATGGCAAAAAACGAAGCATAATTTTGAGTGATGAGCCACATAACGCCTGAGAGTGTCGGCGGGATCACATTCTGAGAGACGGGGGCGTAGAGAGGGGGATGATGAAGCGCCGACAGGTTGAATCCACACTGGCGTCGTACCCTGTCTTTTCCGTCTCAGACGATAAAAAAACCGACTACAAAAGGATTGGATTATGACCCTCAGCATTAAGAAGATTGTTAAACACACACTGGCACTCTCGGCGCTGGCTACGCTGGTGCTGTCATCTTCCGCGTTCGCCAAAATAGAAGAAGGGAAACTGGTCATCTGGATTAACGGTGACAAGGGCTATAACGGCCTGGCGGAAGTCGGTAAGAAATTTGAAAAAGACACCGGCATTAAAGTGACGGTAGAGCATCCTGACAAGCTGGAAGAAAAATACCCGCAAGTGGCCGCCACCGGCGGCGGCCCTGACATCATCTTCTGGGCACATGACCGTTTTGGCGGCTACGCACAATCCGGCCTGCTGGCTGAAATCAGCCCGGATCAGACCTTTAAAGATAAACTGTTCCCGTTCACCTGGGATGCAGTCACCTTCAACGGCAAGCTGATCGGCTATCCGGTCGCGGTTGAAGCGCTGTCACTGATTTACAACAAAGACATCATTAAAGAAGCACCAAAAACCTGGGAAGAGATCCCGGCGCTGGATAAAGAGCTACGCGCCAAAGGCAAGAGCGCCATCATGTGGAACTTGCAGGAACCGTACTTCACCTGGCCGATCATCGCGGCTGATGGCGGTTATGCGTTCAAATATGAAGACGGTAAATACAACATTAAAGACACCGGCGTGAATAACGCAGGTTCACAGGCTGGTCTGCAATTCATTATCGATCTGGTGAAAAACAAGCACATTAATGCTGACACCGATTACTCCATTGCTGAGGCCGCGTTCAACAAAGGCCAGACCGCCATGACCATTGACGGTCCGTGGGCATGGTCAAACCTCGACAAGAGCAAAATCAACTACGGCGTGACGCTGCTGCCAACGTTCCACGGCAAACCGTCTAAACCGTTCGTCGGCGTACTGACGGCCGGTATCAATGCCGCCAGCCCGAACAAAGAACTGGCGAAAGAATTCCTGGAAAATTACCTGATCACTGATGACGGTCTGGCTGTGGTGAACAAGGACAAACCGCTGGGTGCCGTGGCGCTGAAGTCTTATCAGGAAAAACTGGAAAAAGACCCGCGCATTGCTGCCACCATGGCTAACTCGAAGAACGGTGAAATCATGCCAAATATCCCGCAGATGAGCGCCTTCTGGTATGCAGAACGCAGCGCAATCATTAACGCGGTAAATGGCCGACAAACCGTTGTACAAGCGCTGAAAGACGTAGAAACACGCATTACCAAGTAATGCCAAAGCATTAGCTCAATGAACGGTGCGCAACTCACGGGTTGCACACCGCCACCACAAGGATTGTCCTTATGCCAAGAGCCAAAAAACGGCCGTTCAGCAATGCGTTCAAATGGCTGATCATCGCCCTGCTCGCCTGCTTTACCGGTTATCTGATCGTGCTGATGTATGCGCAGGGCGAAACCCTTTTTGCCATTCTGACCCTGATCCTCTCCGGTGTCGGCTTATACATTTATGGCAACCGCCGCGCCTATTCGTGGCGCTATGTATACCCCGGTCTGGCCGGGATGTTGTTATTTGTGCTGTTCCCGCTGATCTGCACCATCGCGATCGCCTTCACCAACTACAGCAGTACTAATCAGCTGACCTTTGAGCGCGCACAGTCTGTGCTGATGGGACGTGAATTCCAGGGCGGCAAGGTGCTGAATTTCGCCCTCTACCCCGCCGGTGATAAATGGCAACTGGCACTGACGTCAGCGGATAACGGCGAGACGCTGGTTTCCCCGCCTTTTGCTTTCAACGCTCAGGCGCCGCAAACGCTGGACATGCTGCCGCAAACCGCGCCATCGGCTGAAAAAGCCGGATTACGGGTGGTGACACAAAACCGTCTGGCGCTCGGTCTGATCTCAGCGAAATTACCCGACGGCGAAATGCTGCGCATGAGCTCACTGCGCCAGTTCTCCGGCACGCAGGCGTTGTACAAACCCGGTGAAGATAAGAAGCAACTGACCAACGTACAAACCGGCACGATTTACCGCCCGAATATGGACACCGGTTTCTATCAGGCTGTAAACGCCCAGGGCGAATGGCAGGCTGAAAAACTCAGCCCGGGCTTTACCGTCGGCATTGGCTGGGGCAACTTCCTGCGCGTGCTACATGACGAAGGGATCCAGAAACCTTTCCTGTCCATTTTTGTCTGGACCGTGGTGTTCGCCCTGTTGACCGTGGTGCTCACCGTCGCGGTCGGCATGGTGCTGGCCTGCGTCGTACAGTGGGAAGAACTCAGGGGCAAAGCGGCGTACCGTATCCTGCTGATCCTGCCTTACGCCGTTCCCGCATTTATTTCGATTCTTATTTTCAAAGGGTTATTCAATCAGAGCTTCGGTGAAATAAACCTGATGCTCAGCGCGCTGTTTGGTATCAAACCGGCATGGTTCAGCGATCCGTGGACCGCCAAAAGCATGATCATTATCGTCAACACCTGGCTCGGTTATCCGTACATGATGATCCTGTGCATGGGCCTGCTGAAAGCGATCCCAGACGATCTTTACGAAGCATCCGCAATGGACGGCGCGACGCCGATGCAGAACTTCTTTCGCATCACGCTGCCGCTGTTGATCAAACCACTGACGCCGCTGATGATCGCCAGTTTCGCGTTTAACTTTAATAACTTCGTACTGATCCAACTGCTGACCAACGGCGGGCCGGACATGCTCGGCACCACTACGCCAGCGGGTCATACCGATTTGCTGGTCAGCTACACCTATCGCATCGCCTTTGAAGGCGGCGGCGGGCAGGACTTCGGGCTGGCGGCGGCGATTGCCACGCTGATCTTCCTGCTGGTGGGTGCGCTGGCTATCGTGAACCTGAAAGCATCACGCATGAAATTCGACTAAGGAGAAACAGACAATGCCCATGGTTAAACCGAAGTCGCAGAAAGTCAGATTGCTGGTGACGCACCTTTTACTGCTGTGCTTTCTGGCGCTGATCCTGTTCCCGTTGCTGATGGTATTCGCCATTTCGCTGCGCCCGGGTAACTTTGCCACCGGCAGTCTGATCCCGGATCAGGTCTCGTGGGATCACTGGAAACTGGCACTCGGGATTGCCGTCACCAACAGCGACGGCAGCATCACGCCACCGCCGTTTCCGGTCATGTTGTGGCTGTGGAATTCGGTCAAGATCGCCGGGATTACCGCTGTCGGCATCGTCGCGCTTTCTACCACCTGCGCCTACGCCTTTGCCCGCATGAAATTCCGCGGTAAAAGTTCGCTGCTCAAAGGGATGCTGATTTTCCAGATGTTCCCGGCGGTGCTGTCACTGGTGGCGTTATATGCCCTGTTTGACCGTCTCGGCATGTACGTGCCGTTTCTCGGGCTGAATACGCATGGCGGTGTCATATTTGCCTATATGGGCGGTATCGCCCTGCACGTCTGGACCATCAAAGGTTATTTCGAAACCATCGACGGCTCGCTGGAAGAAGCGGCCGCGCTGGATGGTGCCAGCCCGTGGCAGGCATTCCGTCTGGTGCTTTTGCCGCTGTCTGTACCTATTCTGGCGGTGGTGTTCATTCTGTCGTTCATCGCGGCTATTACCGAAGTGCCGGTGGCATCGTTACTGCTGCGTGACGTCAACAGCTACACGCTGGCGGTCGGCATGCAGCAATATCTGAATCCGCAAAATTATTTGTGGGGTGACTTTGCCGCGGCGGCGATTCTGTCTGCCATTCCGATTACGGCAGTGTTCCTGATTGCTCAACGCTGGCTGGTGGGTGGCTTAACGGCAGGGGGAGTGAAAGGTTAACGGTAAGGCTAATGCGCTTTGTAATACTTGAGCAATTCCCTGTGTCTTGGGCGGCCGAATGGCCGCCCTTTTTTATTTATTACACCGACAATTTATTTGAAGGCGACTTCTCCCTCATACTTCCAGTAAGTATTGTCGGTTTTATTAGTTGGGAAGTACCAATAACGGCCATCGTTTCCTGTCGCTTTCAAGGTAAATAACTCAAGGCGACCGTTGTAAGGATTACTGTAAATAAACGTCGTTCCCAGGCTCGCTTTACGATCGTTTTCTCCCCACTGTGCATAACCCATTAACGATTCGTTATTGGTTTTTGCTGTTTCCTTATCAGTGCCTAAATAAATCCAGTCAGCATTGTTGGTTTTATTGGTTGGGAAATACCAATATTGGCCGGTTTTGGCGGCGGAGAAATATTCAGTCTGATGGTTATAAGGGTTGTCGTAAACATAGATATTGCCACGCTCACCATAATGGCCATTTTCCTCCCATTGATGGCAGCAGGTATCATCCGGTGCGTCTGGTTGAGCAAACTGTGAAAGCACCTTACTGAACGCATACTTCGGTGCCTGTTCTTCGGTCAGACCACTATGGGTGGCCTCTACAACGCCCGCAGGTCCTGGCTGATCGCGGACCATAGACCAGATACCGATCATCCCGAGATTACGTTCTTTCGCCTGTTCCATCACAATGTTGGCATCTGACAGATAGAAGGTTTCACCTTGCACATCGTTGTACCCGATCATCGGCGTAGTGCCCATCATGGCGTTAATTTGCGCATCAGTTTTATCGGCGTAAATTTCTTTCAGCTGAAGGAACATATTGTCGATAGCAGAAGTCGCACAATGACCATGAATATTCTGACCTTCAGTACCTGTGGACTGGCAGATACTATTGCCATAATCCATGGTCATGATGTTAATACCTGCCAGTTCGATGCCTTTCGCTTTCGCATCGTTCAGCACGTACATGCCTTCAGCCGTCAGACCGGTAGGCAGAACAGGCAATGTGTACCAGACTGCGATTTTCTTACCGTCTTTTTTCCATTGATCCTGTGCCGCTTTTACAGCAGTATTCCGGCGCTGAACGATGGCGCTATCAGCCAGATAACCCCCCTCAATGTCAAAATCCAGTACCTTCAGATTCAGGTTTTCAACGATATCCACATACATCTGTTTCAGGTCATCAATATTGTGACAGGCAGCAGCAAGAGGCGCATTATTTGCACCACCAATGGAAACCATAACGTCCCCGCCAGCTTCACGTAATGCTTTGATTTTTGAATACTGGGCGTAGTTTTGCAGATTGTATGCTGTACCCCAGGTTGGCATACAAGTGTCTGTGTCTTTCGCCACCACAAATGCCATAGTGAAATGGTTAATACCCTGCTCCGTGGCCAGTTTAGCCAGATCAGGAATATCGTTTAACGTGAAGTCAACATAAGGAGCATAGACATGCGCTGGCCAGTCACTTTTTGCTGTACCGACGCGATCTTTCGTGCCAGTCCAGTCGACAATCGCTTTCCAGGTGTTGATATCGGTTGGTGAAACCTTCTGAACTTTAGCCTGGGAAACGTACGGCTGATTTTGGAATCGAACCAGTGTATTCGCGGCATACAGCTTAGAGGCATCGAATACCGGCGCAGCGGCCAGTTCCTCATCGGTATATCGTGTTGATGCGTCTAATGGCTTCCAGGGTGCGCCATTGACCCCGTCCGGGTTCTGATTGGCAACATCTGCCGGATCCTTACCTACTGTATAAAATAAGGCCTCATAGCTCTGCGAGCCTACAGTGACCACATCGCCTTCATTATAAACGGTTTCAGCATTCCACGGTTTCGCCGGGATATAAGCTTGCCATGGGTTGCGGACATCAGGCGCGAAAGAATTCGCAGGTATTGTGGTCGTGGCCTGATAATTGGTTTCGCCGGCAGAAACAATATCCCCCTCCTGGTAAACTTTATCGGCACTAAAGGCAGGATAAGTAGGGGTGTCGGAGCCTGGAATGTCGCAACTGGTCGGGTTGCCATATTGCGTGATTTCCGCCGGAGTTGCATCACGGACATAATTCCACGGGTTAGAACCTTCTGGTGCGTCCGGAGTGACCGGACAATTGGTTGCCCCCACCCACCAGGCATTCTGATAGACGGAGCCATCAAAAATAACCTGAATGGTGTCTCCACCCTCCTGACCATTCCAGGCTTCCAACGCACAGGCGCTGCCTGCAACCGCCAGCATCCCCATACCTAACATGGCTTTGCTGATTTTATTAAATTCCATTTTAATTTCCTTTATTATTAAATGCTTTACAAAATTAACCGGCTTTAATTAAATAATTAACCGCTTGTACAGGCACATATACTAATAGAGAAATTAAATCATGGCTGTTAATTAATTAATTCAGAAAACTTACGGAAACTAATCACATAAAAAACTGATTCACGAGATGAATGCATTAGTAATTTACATTTTGGAAAGAAATTAATTTATTCTTATCAGTTAAATAAAAAGACAATAAAAAAGACAATAAAAAGAGAGCCATGATATGACTCATGGCTCTCTTTGTAATGATGACAGTTTAATTTACCGAGACTTTCCGGCGACGTTTATCAAGATCTTTAATCAGCTTATTCACCTGCTCGTCGGCGAACATGTCTTCGAGCGTATGAGAAAGCTTACGCCGCCAGTTCGGGTATTCATCGCTGGTGCCGGGCACATTGACCGGTGTGTCCATGTCCAGCCAGTCTTCCGGTTGCAGACCGAGCAAGGCGCAGGCGCTGTCGGCAACGTAGCGTTGCAGACCCCGGTTGAGTACCGGCGTCATTTCCATCAGCGCGGCTTTATGCCCGGTTTTCTTCGGGATGCAACCGTAATGATGCAGGCCGTCGAGCAACCCCTGACGTGCGCGGGCACGGTCAGCGTACAGCGCCTGTAAAACAGCTTCGTCACGGTATAAACCGAGGGTTTTGCCCAGCGCCAGATCGTCACTTTGCCAGTAGCCTCGCAGCGTCGGCAGGTCATGCGTGGTGATAGTTGCCATCGCCTGAACCGGATAGGACTGCGGCGCGCGGAAGTTGTTTTCCTCATCGCGTTCGAAATACAGCACCTTATAGGAATACACACCGCTTTCGCGCAGCTTACTGACGATCTCGACCGGCACCGTACCCAGATCTTCGCCGATCACCATGCAGCGGTGCCGCTGACTTTCCAGTGCTAAAATGGCCAGCAGATCATCCACCGGATACTGTACATACGCGCCTTTATCCGCCGTTTCACCAGCCGGGATCCACCACAGACGCAGCAACGTCATCACATGATCAATACGCAATGCACCGCAGCTGGTCATATTGGCACGCAGAAGATCGATAAACGGCTGATAGCCGCGTCTCACCATCACATGCGGATCCATCGGGCGCAGATCCCAGTTCTGTCCGAGCGGGCCCAGAATATCCGGCGGCGCCCCCACCGAGGCTTTCAGGCAATACAGCTCGCCGTCACCCCAGGTTTCGGAGCCGCCTTCTACCACGCCGACCGCCAGATCCCGGTAAAGCCCCATCGGCATCTCGTACTGCTGGCTGGTGTGGTAACACTGCGTAAACTGCGTTTCCGCCAGCCACTGCAACCACACATAAAACTCCACATCCTGCGCATGCTGTTCACAGAATGCCCTCACAGCCGGGCCCCGGGCATCATGATATTTTTCCGGCCAGCGGTTCCAGCCAAGCGCCACATCACTTTCTTTCGCCAGATACTCGTACAATGCATCAAAGGCAGCCTGCAGATACAGGCTTTCACCGCCCTGTTTGACGAAATTACCCAGGGACTTCACCTGCGGATCCTGTGGCTTACGCCCCAGGAAATGCGCGTAAGCCAGCCGTAACCCTTCTAATTTCAGCGGCATGACGTTAGCGTAATCCACCCGGTCATTCGCGCGCACCGCCTGTATGCGTTGCTGCGTCAGCGGCTGATGCCACCATTGTTGCGCCGCATCGCTTTGCCTGAAATCTTCTACCGCACTGACGTCGATATAAATCACATTCAGCCAGCGGCGGGAAGACGGGCTATAGGGGCTGGCAGCCACCGGGTTCGCCGGATACAGCGCGTGGATCGGATTAAGCCCGACAAATGCGCCGCCGCGTTGAGCGATATTTTTCAGCATCATACTGAGGTCACCGAAATCACCGATGCCCCAGTTATTTTCCGAGCGCAACGTATAGAGCTGTACGCAGGCGCCCCACAGTTTTTTACCGGCCAGCAGGGCATCCGGTTCATAACAGCGTTTCGGTGCCACAATGACCCGGCAATCCCACTGTTGCGCGTCCTGTGTCAACGTCAGCTGATGATAGCCGGCAGGAATTTTACCCGGCAGCGCCAGTGTCATTTTGCCGCTGATCCGCCCCTTTTGCGTCGTGCCGCTTTCCAGCTTCAGTGTCCAGGCATATTCGCCTTCACCGCTGACCGGTAATGCCAGACGGCTGCCCGTGACAAATACTTTGACCGACGGTACCGGTGTGGTCACCGGGCGGCTGTGTCCCGCCTCCCAGCCCATCGCCGATAACAGCTCACGCTTGGTCTCAGGGGCGATCGCCTGCTGTTTACCGTGCGCGTTAATAAAACCAGAGGCGATCCCCGCCTCCCTGGCGGCCTGCTCCAGTGCTTTGTTCTCCATGCCGGCTCCTTATCGCTTCGCCTGCCAGATCCGCTGCTGATAATCGCGGATCGAACGGTCGGAACTGAACATCCCTACGCGGGACGTGTTGAGGATAGTTTTGCGCGTCCATTCATCCTGATCGCGATACAGCGCGTCCACTTTCTGCTGTGCCGCACAGTAATCCGCAAAGTCGGCCAGCACCAGATACGGGTCGCCGCCGCCCAGCAAGCTGTCGAGCATCAGACTGAACGCCTGCTTGTCACCATTACTGAAGAAGCCGTTTTCCAGTTCTTTGAGAATTTTATCCAGGTGCTTGTCTTTCTTGCGAATTTTAAGCGGATCGTACCCCTCCGCCTGCAAAGCTTTGACCTGATCGACGGTATGACCAAAGATGAAGATATTGTCTTCACCCACCTCTTCGGCAATCTCAACGTTCGCACCGTCGAGGGTGCCGACGGTCAGCGCACCGTTCAGTGCCAGTTTCATGTTGCCGGTACCAGATGCTTCTTTGCCCGCTGTTGAGATCTGCTCGGATACATCGGCTGCCGGGATCATCAGTTCAGCCACGGATACGCGGTAATCCGGGATAAATACCACTTTGATGCGGTCACGCACCAGCGGATCGTTATTCACTTTTTCCGCCACCTTATTGATGGCGTAGATAATATTTTTCGCCAGGTAATAACCCGGTGCCGCTTTCGCGCCGAACAGGAAGACACGCGGCACCAGGTCCATTTCCGGGTTATCACGCAACTGGCGGTACAGCGACAAAATGTGCAGCAGGTTAAGGTGCTGGCGTTTGTACTCATGCAGGCGTTTGATCTGTACATCGAAAATGGCATCAGGGTTGAGCGTCAGTCCCATTGTCTGTTGCACGTAATGCGCCAGTTTGATTTTGTTCTCACGCTTAATGGCCTGATAACGCTGACGGAACTTTTTGTTGTCGGCAAAACCTTCCAGCCCTTTCAGCGCGTCGAGGTCATTCACCCATTCCGTTTTCAGGGTGTCATCAATCAGCGATGACAGCGCAGGGTTACACTGTTTCAGCCAGCGGCGCGGTGTGATGCCGTTGGTCACGTTATGGAATTTATTCGGCCACAGCAGGTGGTATTCCGGGAACAGATCTTTGACCACCAGTTCGGAATGCAACGCTGCCACGCCGTTCACCGCAAAACCACTGACCACGCACAGATTCGCCATCCGCACTTGTTTGTCCTGATGAACTGACAGTTTTTCCCATACGGCTTTGTCACCCGGCCACTGTTTTTCGACCACCTTTTTAAAGCGGGCATTGATGGCTTTGATCAACGAGAAATGGCGGGGAAGCAGGCTGCGCACCAGTTTTTCATCCCAGCATTCCAGCGCTTCCGGCATCAGTGTGTGGTTGGTGTACGCGAATGTCTGACGGGTGATCGCCCAGGCCGCATCCCAGTCAAGCTGATGTTCGTCGAGCAAAATACGCAGCAGCTCAGGAATGGCAATGGTCGGGTGCGTATCATTGAGCTGGATGACTTCGAATTTCGGTAAATCCTCAATTTTCCGGCCAAGGAAATGATGGCGGCGCAGGATATCGGCCACCGAGCAGGCGCACTGGAAATATTGCTGCATCAGGCGCAGGCGTTTACCGGCGTCATGATTGTCATTCGGATAAAGCACTTTGGTGAGTTTGGCCGCATCAATGCCTTTTTGCTCGGCTTTAAGAAATTCACCGTCATTGAACAACGTCAGATCGAACGGATGTACGTCAGTGGCCTGCCACAGGCGCAGCGGTTGGGTGACACCATTTTTGTAACCGACCACCGGCAGATCCCAGGCTTCCCCCCGCAGGGTAAACGCGGGCTGCCAGCGTTGAACGCCCTTTTCGTTTTTCGTCAGTTTGCCGCCGAACGCGACATCTACAGACAGCGAGCTATTGTGGCTGAACCACGGATAGCTTTCGCGATGCCAGCTGTCCGGCGCTTCCTGTTGCTTACCTTCGCTGAACGACTGGCGGAAAAGACCATACTGATAGTTCAGACCATAGCCGGTCGCGGGTTGCCCGACGGTTGCCATAGAATCGAGGAAACAGGCAGCCAGACGGCCTAACCCGCCATTGCCGAGTGCCGGATCGGTTTCCTGCTCCAGCACATCGGCCAGTTCAACCCCCTGCTCTTTCAGCGCCTGACTGACCGTGTCATACCAGCCGAGATTGATCAGATTGTTTGCGGTCAGGCGCCCGATCAGGAACTCCATCGAGATATAGTTAACGTGGCGCTGAGGCTGTTTTGTCGCTTTTGCCGCAGGCTGCGCACTCAATTGTTCAGATAATGCGGCACTGGTAGCCTGCCACCACTGATGCGGTGTCATATCCTGTGCCTGTTGCAAACCGAACCCTTGCCACTGGCGTTTCAGCGCGGCTAAAAATTGCGTCTTATCTAAAGTCACCTGCATTTCATGCCTCTTTATCGGGGAATTTGTAGGGAAAGCCTGATGTTGATTATCACTATGCTGACGTGTGTATCGGTCAGCGGCATCATCCCGGTAAAGATTAGGCAGGGAGGAGAAACGGGGCGTAGCCGGAGGAGACGGAGGTTCAGGGCAAACGCCTGAAAATTTGTATTAAGAAGTGTGATGCAGAGCAACTTAACGGCATGTAAAAACGTAACATTCTTGCAATCAATGTTTCAAAGGAGGACTTTAGAAAAAGTGATTAATTACACGCTGTGAAATAAATAACACCCCTCTGTCCCTTTCTGTCAAAAGAATCGAAAAAAATGCTGATCCCTTCAAAATTAAGCCGCCCGGTGCGGCAGCAAAATACAGTAGTTCGGGAACGTCTGCTGACGAAGCTCTCGACTGCGCCGAATTATCGTCTGACCCTGGTCGCCAGTCCGGCGGGCTATGGGAAAACGACGCTGGTGGCGCACTGGGCAGCAGGCAAAAGCGATCTGGGCTGGTATTCTCTTGATGAAAGCGACAATCAGCCGGAGCGCTTTGCCTGCTATCTGATTGCTGCTGTGCAGCAGGCCTGCGGCGGACATTGCGTCAAAAGCGAAGCGCTGAGTCTGAAGCATCAGTACGCCAGTCTGCCGGCGCTGTTTGCCCAGCTTTTTGTGGAACTTTCCGACTGGCACAGCCCGTTGCTGCTGGTCATCGATGATTATCATCTGATTTCCAATGATGCCATTCATGAAGGGATGCGTTTTTTCCTGCGCCATCAGCCGGAAAATCTTTCACTGGTGGTGCTTTCACGCACCCTGCCGCCGCTGGGCATCGCCAATATGCGTGTACGCGAGCAACTGCTGGAGCTCAACGCTTCGCATCTGGCCTTTACGCATCCGGAAACACAGCAATTTTTCGATAACCGGCTGAAAGACCCGATTGAGCAGGCGGACAGTAGCCGGTTATGTGACGAAGTCGCAGGATGGGCCACCGCGTTGCAACTGATTGCCCTATCGGCACGGCAGTCTTCGCACTCTTCCCAGCATTCGACCCAGCAGTCCGCACGTAAGCTGGCCGGGTTGAATGCCAGCCATCTTTCTGAATATCTGGTGGATGAAGTTCTGAATCGCGTTGATGCACCGACGCGTGATTTTCTCCTGCGCTGCTCGCTGTTGCGCTCGATGAACGATGCGCTGATTGTGCGCCTGACCGGCAGTGAAAATGGTCAGCAACGTCTGGAGGAGCTGGAGCGCCAGGGGTTATTCATTAACCGCATGGATGACAGCGGCGAATGGTTTAACTTCCACCCGCTGTTTGCCACCTTCCTGCGGCAGCGCTGTCAGTGGGAACTGGCGTCTGAGCTGCCCGCTATTCATCGCGCTGCCGCCGAAGGCTGGCTGGCACAAGGTTTCCCTGCCGAAGCGATTCATCATGCGCTGGGTGCCGAAGACACTCATCTGCTGCGCGATATTCTGCTGCAACACGCCTGGGCGCTGTTTAATCAAAGCGAACTGGCGTTGCTGGAAGAATGTCTGGCCGCCCTGCCTTACGACCGGCTGATTCAGAATCCTAAGCTGGTGCTGTTACAGGCATGGCTGGCACAAAGCCAGCACCGTTATGCTGAAGTCGACGTGCTGCTGGCCCGCGCTGAAAACGAAATGAAACAGCGTAATATTGTGATGGAACAGGCGCAGGCAGCCGAGTTTGATGCGCTGCGTGCACAGGTGGCCATCAACGACGGACGACAGGATGAAGCGGAAAAACTGGCCGCTGAGGCCCTGCGTTATCTGCCTTATGAAAGCTATTACAGCCGCATTGTGGCGACATCCGTCACCGGTGAAATCCAGCACTGCAAAGGGGATCTCACCCGCGCACTGCCGCTGATGCAACAGACCGAACAAATCGCACGCCGTTACGAAGCTTATCACTACGCTTTATGGGCGCTGCTGCAACAGAGTGAGATCCTGATTGCTCAGGGTTTTTTGCAGGCCGCGTTTGAGATGCAGGATCGCGCTTTTGAACTGGTACGCGAACAGCATCTGGAACAATTGCCGATGCACGAATTTTTACTGCGTTTACGTTCACAACTTTTGTGGTCGTGGTCGCGGCTCGATGATGCGGAAGAAGCCGCGCGTGAAGGGCTTAATGTGCTGACCAACTTCCAGCCACAGCAGCAGTTGCAATGTCTGGCGATGCTGGCGAAATGTTCGCTGGCACGCGGCCAGCTCGACAATGCCCATCACCATTTGCAGCGCTGTGAAGCGTTGCTGAAAACGGGTCAGTATCACATCGACTGGCTGACCAATACCGATAAGCCACGTGTGATTTACTGGCAGATGATTGGCGATAAAAACGCGGCACGTCAGTGGCTGCAACAGGCGCGTAAACCGGATATGGCGGATAACCATTTTCAGCAAGGTCAGTGGCGCAATATCGCCCGTGTACAAATTTTGCTGGAAAAGTTTGATGAAGCAGAAGTGGTGCTGGATGAACTGAATCTGAATGCCCGGCAGCTGCGCCTGACCAGCGATCTCAACCGCAATTTACTGCTGAGTAACTTACTTTACTGGCAAACCGGGCGCAGAAGTGACGCCCAAAAGGTATTGATCGAAGCGCTGTCCCTGGCGAACCGCACCGGTTTTATCAGCCATTTCGTCATTGAAGGGGAAATGATGGCGCAACAACTGCGTCAGCTGATCCAGCTTAATCTGTTGCCGGAGCTGGAACAGCGTCGCGCCCAACAGATTTTGCGCGAAATTAACCAGCATCACCGCCATAAGTTTGCCCATTTCGACGAAGGCTTTGTGAACAAACTACTGACCCATCCGCAGGTGCCGGAACTTATCCGCACCAGCCCGCTGACTCAGCGCGAATGGCAGGTTCTGGGGCTGATTTACTCCGGCTACAGTAATGACCAGATTGCCGGTGAGCTGGATGTAGCCTCGACGACGATCAAAACGCATATCCGTAATCTCTACCAGAAACTGGGCGTCGCACACCGGCAGGAAGCGGTACAGCAGGCTCAGCATCTGTTACAAGTCATGGGCTACGGCGCATAATTATCCCGTCGGCAGACATCGCGATTTAGCCGCCTTCATAACACATCATCAAAATAAGTTGATGTGTTATGCCTATTTTTCATTAGCGCACATTTTTTACTCAAAAATAAAATCCGGTGATATAATGTGACCGTCGTCACATAATTGTAATTCACCATTTCTTCAGTAAAGCCCATTGCCCGCCTGTTGTAGCAGTCCTCCGGCTGTTTTTTGGCTTCGTGCAAGCGGCTGTAGTGAGTAAGGATTTTATCGATGGGTACATTAACTGCCGGGATTTTAATGATGCGCTGGGAATTGCTGAGCGCCTTTTTGATGTTCTGCACCAGCCAGCTTAATATTGTTTGTCGCCAGTCCAGCCGCAATACCATGGCATTCGTTTGCAGCGGTATCGGTCTGACCGTGACCTGTTTTTTTGTCATGAGCCTGATGGGCATGAGCTACAACGCCGTTGCCATCGCGCAGTTCTGGGCAAACACCAAAGACGTTTTCTTTGATGTCATGAGTAAAACCCCGACCGATATGTCTTACTACTATTAGTCTGATGTCCTTAGCGGATATTCCTGAATATTAAAGGGCAGAGCCGTATGTGCTGCCCTTTTGTATTATCCACGCGCCTCCCCCGCCAGACTTTTGGTGCTTATTTGTTCAGCCAGATGTCATGTAATCCTAAATATAAAAATTTGCGTGATGCATCGAAGGTCTTTTTGTATCTATCATTCTGATTACCTGTAAATTGCGGGATGTCCCGAAAGGTAAAAAGATATTGTGTTGGCGTCTAAACTATTCATTGCTAATAGTTGAACGGACGTATTAGATTCTCACTCTATACTTTTCTTAGAATGATCATTGCTTTGTTTGCTTCAGGCTGCTGAATTTTCTCTGATTTAGCTCCCCTGTTTATGGCTGAAGGAATTCCGATGAATACGCATCACATGCTTGGCGCGTTAGTGTTACTGGTAAGTTCTGCTTCTTCTCTCGCCGTTGAAACAACGGGCATACCTCAGGATCAGGTGAAAGAACGCAACGCGTTCATTGCTGACCTGATGAAAAAAATGACCCTTGATGAAAAAATCGGTCAGCTGAATCTGGTCACTGTGGGGCCTGAGTACCAAAAAGAAGCGATTATGGCTGACATCCGCGCCGGTAAAGTCGGTGGCGTGTTTAATACTGTAACGAAACCTGATATTCGCCGTATGCAGGATCAGGTGCAGTACAGCCGCCTGAAAATCCCACCGTTTTATGCCTATGACGTGGTGCATGGTCAGCGCACCATTTTCCCTATCAGCCTCGGTCTGGCGGCGAGTTGGGACATGCAGGCGGTTGCCACCAGCGCACGCATTTCGG
This sequence comes from Rahnella sp. RFA10(1/100), assembly GCF_004195115.1. NCBI lineage: Bacteria > Pseudomonadati > Pseudomonadota > Gammaproteobacteria > Enterobacterales > Yersiniaceae > Rahnella > Rahnella sp. RFA10(1/100). Next base: position 174,301 of record NZ_SEWR01000006.1, on the reverse strand, counting down.
CACTGGAAACGGCAGCCGATGGCCTGAACATGACGTTCTCACCGATGGTCGATATTACCCGTGATCCGCGCTGGGGGCGTGTCTCAGAAGGTTTCGGCGAAGATACCTATCTGACCTCGCGCCTCGCGCATGAAATGGTTACCGGTTATCAGGGCAAAGATCCGTCTGCCCCTGATGCCGTCATGGCAAACGTCAAGCACTATGCGTTGTACGGTGCTGTCGAAGGTGGTCGTGAATACAACACCGTCGATATGAGCCTGACCCGCATGTTCAATGATTACATGCCGCCGTATAAAGCGGCAGTGGATGCCGGTGCCGGCGGTGTAATGGTGGCGCTCAACAGCGTTAACGGCATTCCCGCCACCTCGAATACCTGGTTACTGAAAGATATTCTGCGCGACGACTGGCAGTTCAGGGGCCTGACCGTCAGTGATCACGGGGCTATTGGCGGGCTGGTCAAACACGGCGTGGCCGAAGATGATCGTCAGGCTGCCGCGATGGCGCTGAAAGCCGGTGTCGATATGGACATGGCCGACAATATGTACGGTAAATACCTGAAAGGCTTACTCGCCGACGGTCTGGTCAGCCAGAAAGATATTGATCGCGCCGTTCGCGATGTTCTGGCCGCAAAATGGGATATGGGGCTGTTTGTCGATGAATATCGTCATTTAGGCCCGCAGTCGAGCGACCCGGCGGACACCAATGCCGAGAGCCGTCTGCATCGCCAGGAGGCACGCGAAGTGGCGCGAACGTCGCTGGTACTGCTGAAAAATAACAATCAAACGTTGCCGTTACAGAAAAAAGGCACGATTGCCGTCGTTGGCGCCCTGGCTGACAGCAAACGTGACGTAATGGGCAGCTGGTCTGCAGCCGGTAAAGCGGCGCAGGCTGTGACGGTATTGCAAGGCATGAAAGATGTACTCGGCGATAAAGGCACCATCCTGTATGCCCGGGGAGCCAACGTCACTAACGATCAGGCTATGGTCGATTTTCTGAACTCTTACGAGAAACAGGTAATCAACGATCCGCGCAAACCGCAGGATATGATTGACGAAGCGGTGAAAACGGCCGAAAAAGCTGACGTTGTGGTCGCCGTCGTCGGTGAAGCACAAGGCATGGCACACGAAGCGTCCAGTCGTTCAGATATCAACATTCCTCAAAGCCAGCGGGACCTGCTCAAGGCATTGAAAGCCACCGGTAAGCCGCTGGTTATCGTGTTAATGAATGGCCGCCCTCTGACCCTGACGTGGGAAAACGAAATTTCTGACGCTATGCTGGAAACCTGGTTCAGCGGCACCGAAGGGGGACATGCGATTGCCGACGTTCTGTTTGGTGATTACAATCCGTCAGGCAAACTGCCGATGACCTTCCCGCGCTCTGTCGGGCAAATTCCTTTGTATAACAGCGTGCTCAATACCGGCCGTCCGTTTAATCCGCAACATCCGGATAAATACACCACCCGTTATTTTGATATCACCAACGGCCCGCTGTTCCCGTTCGGTTATGGTCTGAGCTACACCCGTTTCAGTGTGTCTGACGTGAGTTTGTCGTCCACGACGATGGATGCCAGCCACCCGCTGACGGCCAGCGTGACGGTGAAAAACACCGGTAAAGTCAGTGGTGCCACTATCGTTCAGATGTACCTGCAGGATGTGACGGCGTCGATCAGCCGTCCGGTTAAGGAGTTGAAAAACTTTGAGAAAATCAACCTGCAGCCGGGTGAAGAAAAAACCGTTACATTTGCGATCAACGAAAAAGATTTACGTTTCTACAACGACAAGTTGAAATGGGCTTCAGAGCCAGGAAAATTCAATGTATTTGTGGGGTTAGATTCGCAGGATGTGAAAAAAACCAGTTTCCTGCTGAAATAACTTTCCGGGCCTGTAACCGGGCCCGGAACACAATCGCAAAGCTTCCTCTTTCAGGCGGTAGTCCGGCAACGGAGGCCGCCTGTTCTGAGCAGTAATATCTGTCCGGTTACTGGATATATAACCGACAGTTGCTAACCTTTAATTCAATGTGTTACGCCATTCCGCGCCTATCCGTTTTTTATGGCGTGTTGCGGGTGAGCTGAACAGAGTAAGCTCCGTCTGTGCTGACTGTCGCCTGTCGCCACACTGGCGGCGTATAGCGTTCTTTGCGGAGAAACATTCATGGCCGACTCTCAAGATGCTTCCCTTCTGTACCTGCATTTTGGTACACCACGCCCTTATTGGCGACTGGGTTCAGACAGCAATGCCCTTGAGTTATCTGCAGAGAAAGGCGTCGTCAATATTACTATCCCCCTGACACAATGGCAGGCCGGGAAAATAAGGCAACTGACCGGAATCACCTCAAGTTTTACGCTGGATATCACCCTGTTCGGATCACCTGTATGTCTGTATCTTGTCGGGCGCAAAACCGACAGCAAAGCCTGGGCCGGTACGGCCTCCGCCTATCAGGACACCGCGTCTGTCGCCCATGATCTTGAAGTCGGTCTGACCTTTGCTGAACAGGTGGTTTCCGAAGCCAATTCCGTGATTGTCATTATCGATCAGGAAGGCAAAGTCCACCGTTTTAACCGTCTGAGTGAGGAATATACCGGCCTGCGCGAAGAAGATGTTATCGGGCGAAGCGCCTATGACTTATTCATGACCATGGAAGAAGGTCTGGCTTCACGCCAGAACATCACGGGTTTTTTCCAGCATCAGCAGTCTTACGAAGTGGAACGCTGGATCAACACCGTCAAGGGCCAGCGCCTGTTCCTGTTTCGTAATAAATTCGTCCACAGCGGCAGCGGTAAACAACAAAAATATTTGATTTGCTCCGGCTCTGACATCACAGACGAACGTAAGGCGCAGGAGCGTTTACGCGTGCTGGCAAACACCGATCTGGTCACCGGTTTCGCTAACCGTAATGCCTTGCAGGAATCCCTTGCCAGAGCACTTCTCGATCGTGGTGAAAACAAAGTCGGGTTGATTTATCTGGATCTGGATAACTTCAAAAAAGTTAACGATGCCTACGGACATATGTTTGGTGATCATCTGCTGCGGGCTGTCTCTGACGCCATTCAGGATTGCCTGTCGCCCAACGATAAACTGGCGCGACTCGGTGGCGATGAATTTATTATTCTCAGCACCCATGCTGAGATAAAAATGCTGGAAGCACTGAGTCAGCGGGTGCTGCGCAGGCTCAGTTTGCCGTTCCGTATTGGACTGATTGAAGTGTACACCGCCTGTTCAGCCGGTATTGCGATTTGCCCGGAACACGGTACTGACGGCGACACACTGTTACAAAACGCCGATACCGCCATGTACGCGGCCAAGGAAAAAGGCAAAAATGTACACTGTGTATTCTCATCAGGCATGAATGAAAAAGCCTCTGAATACATGTGGTTAGATACACACTTACGCAAAGCCCTGTCTGAGAAAGACCAGCTGGTTTTATACTATCAGCCAAAAGTGTCGCTTTACGGCAACGTGCAAAGCGTGGAAGCGCTGCTGCGCTGGAATTCTCCGGAACGCGGCCTGATCCAGCCTCAGAGCTTTATTTCCTATGCCGAAGAATCGGGGCTCATCACGCCAATCGGTAAATGGGTGATTGAAACGGCAACCCGTCAGGCCACTGAATGGCAGAAAAAAGGGCTAAATTTGCGTGTGGCGGTAAACCTTTCCGGACGCCAGCTCAACAACGGCTCATTCATCACCACATTGTCGGATGCCATGAAAAATGCAGGTATGAAAGGCTGTCTGCTGGATTTCGAACTGACAGAAAGCTGCCTGGTAGAAGACGAAAGTGCAGCAGTCGCCATGATTAACCAGTTGCATAAACTGGGCGCGCAGGTGCATCTGGATGATTTCGGCACCGGCTATTCTTCACTGTCACAACTGGCGAGGATCCCCCTTGACTGCATCAAACTGGATCAAAGCTTTATCCGTGGCATCAATGACAATACGGTGTCTCAGGCACTGGTGCGGGCGATTGTGGCGGTGGCAAAAACGCTGCAACTGACGGTGGTCGCGGAGGGGGTGGAAACGGCGGAAGAAGAAAAGTTGATTGACGAAATCGGTGTGGACAGCAAACAGGGCTTTTTGTACGCCAAGCCAATGCCCGCGAATGAGCTGGAGCACTGGCTTGAGGAAAAAACAGGTGCTTCACCCCATATTTTTAAACATAAAGCAAAACAGAAATAGCGCCAGTGACGGGCTGTCTCTGTTGCTAGCCGGTTTTACGCAATGATGCCGTATGCCGGTTTTGCAGCATGACCAGACGCTCCATATAACTCAGATCTTTCTCCTCCAGAGTAAATGCGGCATCCACCCAATCCTCTGTAATATCCATCAGTTCTGAACGTGATAATTGCAATACACGCTGGCGTGCGCGGATCATCGCCCGGATACCGTTGAGCTTTGGCCGCAAAACATCCATAAATGTACGCGTGGCGTTGAAGGCTTCCCCCGGCTGGAATAACACATCCACCAGTCCGCGGCTTTCAAACCATTCGGCAGTATGCGACTCGCCGGTGGAAATCAGTTCCTCCGCCAGCTTCATCCCCGCCTTACGTGACACCAGTGAGTAACCGCCCATTCCCGGGAAAAGGTTAAACGCGATCTCGGGGAACCCCATCCGGGCCGTATTCTGCGCCAGCACATAATGGTGCGCCAGCGCGGCTTCAAAGCCACCGCCAAGGGCTGTACCTTCGATCATCGACAAACTGATCGCTCCCACGTCAAATCCGCGCGCAGCAGCATGTACGCAGTCCACACAGGATCTGGCGTAAGCACGTAACGTCTCGCGTTTGTTATTGACGATGGATTCCACAAAGAAACTCAGATCACCTCCCACATTGTACATATTGGGCACCAAAGAGCCGGTAACCCAAAAATCAAAACGCAGCCCCGACGCTTTTGCGGCATAAGTCAGCGTCATGATGTCTTCAATGAGTTCATGATTAAAACAGGGGCGTGGATAAGACCTGAGCATCATCCACATGACATTACGACCTTCTTCATAATAGGCTGCAATCTGGGACAAATGCCCGGCTTCGGTGAACGGGCGGCAGGCTGTATGGTCAATAAGATTCATAATATATATCCAGGTTAGAAATGAATTTTAGGGTGAAGCAGCTCCAGCCTAGTCCAGCTCTAACCCGAACTGAATCGATTCGATATCGTTTTATAAAAATAATCCTAACACGCACAAATCCCTAAAAAAATGTTAAAAATAAATGACCTGCAATAAGACGCATACTGTGTAAAAACAAAGAAATAACTATTTCACCTGTCATGTTTTGCTGTTTTCCGCCCTCAAAAATTATCGCTGCTCATGAATAAACGGCGATAAATAATAGGCATCATCGTTAATTCATTCCCAGCAGATTGCGCACAGTGATACATATCACAGTCATTACACACTGACTTTCCAATTACTCTGCCAGCAGCTAAATTGAATTCATCTCATCCGACCACTTAAGAGAATTCCATGACTGAACGCGCTTCGCTGTTTTATCCGCACCTGCTGGCGCCGCTGGATTTAGGTTTTACCCGACTTAAAAACCGTGTGCTGATGGGTTCAATGCATACCGGGCTGGAAGAACGGGAAGACGGGCCTCAGCGTCTGGCGGCCTTTTATGCCGAACGCGCCGCCGCTGGTGTCGGGCTGATTGTCACCGGCGGCATTTCCCCCAACGCGCAGGGCGTGGTGTATCAGGGCGGCTCCGTTCTCGCCGAACAGGAACACATCACGCATCACCGTATAGTGACTGACGCGGTTCATGCTGCTGGCGGTAAAATCGCGCTACAGATCCTTCACGCGGGCCGCTACAGCTATCAGCCACACCCCGTTGCCCCCTCAGCCCTTCAGGCACCGATCAACCGTTTTACGCCGCATGCGCTGAGTGAAGAGGAAATCGAATCCACGCTGGCGGATTTCGCCCGCTGCGCACGGCTGGCGAAAGAATCGGGTTATGACGGTGTGGAAATCATGGGGTCAGAAGGCTATCTGATTAATCAGTTTCTCGCCGCGCGCACCAACCAGCGCACAGACCGCTGGGGCGGTTCTGCTGATAACCGGATGCGGTTTGCCACCGAAGCCGTGCGCCGCGTACGTGAAACCTGCGGCCGGGAATTCATCATTATTTATCGCTTATCCATGCTGGACCTGGTCGAAGAAGGCTCGGACTGGCAGGAAGTCGAAATACTGGCTCAGCGTATCGAACAGGCGGGCGCAAGCATCATCAATACCGGCATCGGCTGGCATGAAGCGCGTATTCCGACCATTGCCACCCTGGTGCCACGCGCGGCGTTCAGCTGGGTGACGCAAAAACTGATGGGCAAAGTCGGGATCCCGCTGATCACCACCAACCGCATTAATGACCCGGAAGTGGCGGAGAAAATCCTCGCCGAAGGCTGTGCGGATATGGTCTCGATGGCGCGTCCGTTCCTCGCCGATCCGGCGTTTGTCGAAAAAGCTGCGCAGGGACGGGCTGATGAAATCAATACCTGCATCGGCTGCAATCAGGCCTGTCTGGATCAGATCTTCGCCGGGGAAGTCACCTCGTGTCTGGTGAACCCGCGCGCCTGTCGGGAAACGCTGTTACCGGTCAGCCGTGCCACAGTCCTCAGACGTCTGGCCGTGGTAGGCTCCGGACCCGCCGGCCTGGCCTTTGCCACCACCGCCGCCAGCCGCGGGCATCACGTCACATTATTTGAGGCACACAATGAAATCGGCGGGCAGTTTAATATCGCCAAACAGATCCCCGGTAAAGAAGAGTTTTATCAGACGCTGCGTTATTACTCGCGCCAGCTGACATTACTGGGCGTTACGCTGCGTCTGGGTGAAACCGTCACCGCCAGCCAGCTAACAGACTATGACGACGTGATCCTCGCTTGTGGTATTTCGCCGCGCCTGCCGGATATTGCGGGCATCGATCACCCGAGCGTACTGACTTATCTCGACGTCTTGCGGGATAAAAAACCGGTCGGGCAGCGTGTCGCGATTATTGGTGCCGGTGGCATTGGTTTTGATACCGCCGCATATCTGATCCACCACGGCTCGTCGTCGAGTCTCAGCACCCAGGCTTTCAGCCAGGAATGGGGAATCGACCAGAGCCTGACGCATCGCGGCGGCCTGGCACCGCAGGGGCCACAGCCGGAACCCGCCGCGCGGGATATCGTTTTGCTGCAACGCAAAACCACTAAGGTCGGTGCGGGCCTGGGGAAAACCACCGGCTGGATCCATCGCGCCAGTCTGTTGCAACGCGGCGTGAAAATGCAAAGTGGGGTCAGTTATGAACGCATTGACGATGCGGGTTTGCATCTGATGATGAACGGTGAACCGGTGTGTCTGGAAGTGGATAACATTATTATCTGCGCCGGGCAGGAACCCCAGCGCGCGTTGTATCAGCCATTGCAGGAGGCCGGTCAAACTGTACATCTGATTGGTGGCGCAGACGTGGCCGTCGAACTCGATGCCCGCCGTGCTATCGATCAGGGTACCCGGCTGGCACTGAAAATTTAGTAGTAAAATTTATGTTTTGTTATATATTTTTCATTACCCCCAATAATTGGGGGTTAATTGGGGGGATATAGTTTTGGGCTAATCACTTAATTACTGTTTCCCATTTCATGGATGACACATATAAACAATCTGCGCTGAACAGCATAACCGCTGGTAATACCTATATTCATGGCAAATCGTCACCCTCTATATTTCATCCGGGGAAAACAAGGATGCCATCAATTTTATTCACCAGTTGAATGATTGTATTTATCAAAGGATATAGAACATGCCTTCCGACCTCACTCTACATACGCAACAACACTTATGCTCTACTGATACACCCATTTCGGTTGAAAATATTAATCTTCAGGGAAATATTTTAGAGGTCCCTCGTGATATAACACTCATCCAGAATATATGTTTTGGTTCTTCACCTCATGTCAATATGTCCTCTCTTTCTCGTCATGGTACAGGCAGAACGCTTGAAAGGATACAGAGTTCATTTTCCAGTCAGTATCATCTGAGGCAATTTGATATCAGTATTGACACCCCAAATTATTCACATCATGGAAGTTCAAACAAGACAATCAGACAAAATGCGTTACAATCAGGTTTCATTTCCCAGGAACATGAGAAAAATAACACCGTAATTAAATTTCACCTCCCGGCCCAGACAGGTAATTTCCGCACGGAACTTGCCCATCATAATAAATTAGGCATGCATGTAGATTCATCTTATAGCTTTAAAATGAAAGTGGGACAGGCCGCCAACGATGTGATTTTCTTTCAGGTCCGCGAACCTGGCGGCCTCATGAAGACCATGGGGAAAGATCGCCCTCCCATATCCCTTCATTTGATCGAGGGTAAAAAGATAAAGATCGTCGTAAATTCTATCTATGGACAACAAACAAGATGATCGCTACTCTGGCCTGTCCTGATGCCTGGAACCAATTTCAAATAAAAATAACGTGGGATAAAAGAAAGCCTTTTATTGAACTATTGATCAATGGGAAAAATATGTTTTCAACTTCCTGCGCATTTGGTTCCCCTACATCTGAAAAACATTATTCTAAGTTTGGAGTTTACATCCCTAATCAGAAAAAAGTCGAGGGCATAAAATCAACATCTATATATTTTGACAACGTCCGTGAGGTTCATCGTAAATATATTCCCAGCCAGACAGGAAAACACAGACATCATTATTAAGTTATTACGAACAGTGTAGTCTCTGAGCCGCCCGCCGGAACCATGTCGGAGCCGGCGGGCGCATGTCAGTGATGCGACGCCGTTTTCACAGAACGCAAAATCACGAATTTCTGATTGGTGGCGATCGTCGTGCAGTTACCGAACAGACGACGTAACTTCTGGTAGTAATCCAGATGGCGGTTGCCGACGATACGCAGTTCGCCGCCGGTTTGCAGGCAACGCTTGGCATCGCAGAACATGCGCCAGGCGGTGTCATCGCTGATGACCGTGCCCTGATGGAACGGCGGATTACACAGCACGGCGTGCAGCGTTTCACGTTCGACACCGGCCAGCATGTTATTTACTTCGAAATGGCAGCGGCTGACATCCTGCGGCAGGTTGTTTTCGACGTTAATACGGCTCGATTCCACCGCCATATAGGATTCATCGACGAACAGCATTTCCGCATCGGGATTCAGCGCCAGTGCGGTCATGCCGATCACGCCGTTACCACACCCTAGGTCCGCCATGCGCCCCTGGATGCCTTCCGGCAGATGCTGCATGAAGAAACGCGCGCCAATATCCAGACCGCCGCGTGAGAACACGTTGGCATGGTTGGAAATACGGAACTCGCTGTCATCCAGCGCCCATTCAGAAATCACCGGCTCAGCGGTTTGCGCAGGCAAAGTGGCTTCACAATGGATCAGACGGGCTTTTTTCCACGCCAGACTGGTTTTGGTAGGACCGAGAATTTTCTCGAACAACTGCAACGTTGACGTATGAATGTCGCGGGCTTTCGCGCCGGCGATAATCTGCGTGCCCGGCGTCACGACTTCACGCAGCGCCAGCAATTGTTGTTCCAGCAGTGCCAGGGTTTTTGGCACTTTGATGACGACCAGACCCGGGTTGATCGGCAACGGCACCAGACTACTTTGCGTTGCCACACTGTCTTCGTCAAAACCGTTAATGCGCAGATTATGGCGCATCGCCAGCTGGCTCATAAAGGAATCGTTGATACTGGTCGGATTGTGCGGCTGCAATGCGCAGGCCAGAGTGCCAAAAGCATCGTTGAAAATTAGCAGCGGACGGCCGTTGAGCGCATCAGTATTCAGGTTTTGCAGCAAATATTCATCGGCCGCTTCCCATGCCTGTAACTGCGTTGCCGCTTCTTCCAGCGGATAACGTTCCAGACGCAGTTGCAGTAACTGACCACCGGTTTCGGTTTCAAATTGGCTCATTGGCCCTCCTCATATTCAATTTGCGCTGTTTATCCCTTAATTTGGTCTATCAGTAAAACGTTTTTTCAGTTAAAAAGGGGTTTAATGGCCGGATGCGTGTGATCGTTGCAAAAACAACGCTGGCCGGTACGGCAACTTTTCCCCCGGTAATAAGAGATAAAGCAAACAGTTATGCCTGAATTGACCTATCTTCAAGGCTATCCGGAGTCGCTTCAGGCTCAGGTGCGTCAGTTAATCGACCAGGAACGTTTAGGTAAAGTCTTGCTGACGCGATATCCGGAACCGCACGAGCTGACCACCGACAAATCGCTCTATCAGTATACGCTGGACCTGAAAAACCAGTTTTTGCGCAGTTCATCGCCGTTAAGCAAAGTGGCTTACGACAATAAAATTCATGTGATGAAGCACGCACTGGGGCTGCATACCGCGATATCCCGTATTCAGGGCGGCAAGCTGAAAGCCAAAGCGGAAATCCGTGTAGCGACAGTGTTTAAAAGCGCGCCGGAAGCATTTCTGAAAATGATCGTGGTGCATGAACTCGCGCACCTGAAAGAAAAAGAACACAACAAAGCGTTCTACAGCCTGTGCTGTCATATGACGCCTGACTATCATCAGTTAGAGTTCGACACGCGCATGTACCTGACGCATCTGGAAGTTTTCGGTAAGTTATACACCTAAATGAGATCTCAACTTATCTATACGGAATATATATGATTCGTTTTGCGGTTGTTGGTACCAACTGGATCACCCAGCGTTTTATTGATGCCGCACACGAGAGCGGTAAGATGAAGTTAACCGCGATTTATTCCCGCACGCTGGAAGGCGCTAAAAAGCTTGGCGAGGATTATCCGGTTGAGCATTATTTTGATTCCCTTGAAGAAATGGCAGCATCCGATCTGATTGATGCGGTGTATATCGCCAGTCCGAATTCCCTGCACTACCCGCAGTCTCTGTTGTTCCTCAGCCACAAAAAGCATGTGATTTGCGAAAAGCCGCTGGCGTCCAATCTGCGCGAAGCCGAAAGCCTGATCGCCTGTGCGAAAGAGAACAACGTGGTGCTGTTCGAAGCCTTTAAAACTGCCTATCTGCCCAACTTTCTGCATATGAAAGGTGCGCTGAACCGTATCGGTAAACTGCGTAAAGCCATTCTGAATTACTGCCAGTATTCCTCACGTTATCCGCGTTATCTGGCCGGTGAAAACCCGAATACCTTTAACCCGGCGTTTTCCAATGGCTCGATCATGGATATCGGTTATTACTGTCTGGCGAGTGCCATTTCATTGTTTGGCGAACCGGAATCGGTGAAAGCCACGGCGACCTTGCTGGAAAGCGGCGTTGATGGTCAGGGAACGGTCATCCTGTCATATGCTGATGATTTCGAAGTGGTGATCCACCATTCCAAAATCAGCGATTCCCATTTGCCGAGTGAGATCCAGGGCGAAGACGGTACGTTGCAGATGGAAAAACTGTCTGAATGCCAGACGCTCAGCCTGACGCCACGCGGCAGCCAGAAGCTGGATCTGACCCAACCGCAGCACATCAACACCATGTTGTATGAGGCAGAAACGTTTGCGATTCTGGTCGACAGCCAGTTTGTCGCGCATCCGGGGCTGGAAGTCTCGCGTATCACCGCCAAAGTGCTGACGGAAATCCGCCGTCAGACCGGCGTGGTGTTCCCGGCCGATAACCAGCCTTAATGTTCAGTCATAATCGGGAGTAACAGATGATTGCACCCAGCCAGAAACCGCTGTTAATTTTGCAGACCGGCCACGCGCCGGAACCTATCCGACGTGCGCACGATAACTTTCCGCAGATGTTTATCCGTCAGGGCGATATTGACGCACAGCAGGTTGTGATTGTGGACTTACAGGCAGGTGAACGTCCGCTGCCGCCGGAAAACTATTGCGGGGCGATCATTACCGGTTCACGCAGCATGGTGACCGAGCATCTGGCATGGAGCGAAGAAGCGGCGGATTGGGTACGGCTGGGGATGTTGCAGGAATTACCGATGTTCGGCGCCTGCTACGGCCATCAGCTGATGGCATATGCACTGGGCGGCGAAGTGGATTACCACCCGCAAGGCATCGAAGTTGGTACGCATGAGGTGTCGCTGACGCCGGACGGGCATCTTGATCCGCTGGTATCGCAGCTTCCGGCGCAGTTCGCCGCAAATCTTATCCACCTGCAAACCGTCATCACCCCGCCCGCGACGGCGAAGGTGCTGGCAAAAACGCAGCACGATCCGCATCAGATCCTGCGCTATGGCCCGAACGCCATCAGCACGCAGTTTCACCCTGAATTCAGTCTGGCGGTCATGAAGACATATTTGTCCTGGCTGGGTTCCATTGCCGAAGATGATCATGTCGATTTTGCGCATCAGGCTCAGCAACTTAGCGAAACACCTCTCAGCCGCAGCCTGCTGCTTTCCTTTGTCGGCGCACTCGGTAAACGTCAGGCACTGGCGGGTTAATAGTCTAAAATGTTTCTGAATATTTGACATCTGACACATTTTGCATTAATTTGCAAACTGCAAAGGGGAGTAACTTCTTCGCCGGATAATCGTCATTACGGTGCCTGGATCCGCGCTTAAGCGCCATCTCAGCCACCCGGTTACCGGGGCGAAGATAGACATTTACAAAGTGAATGCCTATTTTCGTAAGTGAGACCTTGCCGGAAGGCGAGGTTTGCTCACAACTCAAAAATGAGCGGCTAACGTCTTCTGACGCTGGCCGTTTTTTTTTGATGTTTTTTCGAGGATGACGCAATGATGAACTCCGTAGGCAACCCGATGTTGTGGGGCTCTTTTGCCGTGGTAGTGATAATTATGCTCGCTTTCGACCTGCTGTTACAGGGTCGCAAAGGCGCGCAAACCATGAGTATGAAAAGCGCCGCGCTGTGGTCGCTGGTGTGGATAGGCCTGTCGTTGCTGTTCAATTTCGGCTTCTGGTGGTACCTCAACGGCGAGTTTGGTCGCGAGGTGGCCGACGCCAAGGCCACGATGTTCCTGACCGGCTACCTGCTGGAAAAAGCGCTGGCGGTAGATAACGTCTTCGTCTGGCTGATCCTGTTCAGCTACTTCTCCATTCCGGCCAACCTGCAACGCCGCGTACTGGTGTACGGTGTGCTCGGCGCTATCGTCCTGCGTACCGGCATGATTTTCGCCGGAAGCTGGCTGGTGGGTCAGTTCAGCTGGATTTTGTACGTGTTTGGCGCGTTCCTGCTGTTCACCGGGATCAAGATGGCGCTGGCGAAAGAAGACGACGGTGAGGTTGGTGAGAAACCGATGATCCGCTGGCTGCGCAGCAAAATGCGCATGACCGACGAGTTGCAGGGTGAGAAATTCTTCGTGCGCCGTAACGGTATTCTGTTCGCCACCCCGCTGTTGCTGGTGCTGATCATGGTCGAACTGAGCGACGTCATTTTCGCGGTCGACAGCATCCCGGCGATTTTCGCGGTGACCACCGACCCGTTCATCGTGCTGACCTCTAACCTGTTCGCGATCCTCGGTCTGCGTGCGATGTACTTCCTGCTGGCAGGCGTGGCAGAACGTTTCTCGATGCTGAAATACGGTCTGGCGGTGATCCTGATTTTCATCGGTATCAAAATGCTGCTGCTCGACGTGTTCCACATTCCGGTGGGTATTTCACTGGGCGTGATCGCCTCGATTCTGATCATCACCCTGCTGATTAACACCTGGGTGAACCGTCGTAACGATCGCAAGAACAATGCACAGTCGTAAAATTTCAAACTGATTAATGCAAAGCGCGGCCGCTTCACCGGTCGCGCTTTTTAGCATTCAGGATAGAATTTTAAAGATTACTGCCAGCCGTAACGGCGCACGAACCAGCCTTTCACGCACTGAGTCAGCACCATGTAGCCTGCCAGAATCGCGATCAGCCACGGGAAGTAGCTCAGCGGCAGTGCCTGCAATTGCAGGAATCCGGCCACCGGTGAGTAGATCAGTGCAATACCCGTGATCACCACCATCAGCGTCATGATGCACAGCGGCCAGGACGCACGGCTCTGAATGAACGGCACTTTACGTGTACGGATCATATGTACGATCAGCGTCTGCGACAGCAATCCTTCAATGAACCAGCCGGACTGGAACAACGTCTGCGCTTCAACAGTATTGGCTTTAAACACCCACCACATCAGGCTGAAGGTCAGGATATCGAATACGGAACTGATCGGCCCGAAGAACACCATAAAACGGCCGATATCTCCGGCATTCCAGCGCTGCGGTTTCGCCAGTTGTTCTTCATCGACGTTATCAAACGGGATCGCCACCTGAGACACATCGTAAATCAGGTTCTGAATGAGCAGATGCAGCGGCAGCATCGGCAGGAACGGCAGGAAGGCGCTGGCGACTAACACGCTGAATACGTTACCGAAGTTGGAACTGGCGGTCATTTTAATGTATTTCAACATGTTGGCGAACGTTCTGCGCCCTTCCGTCACGCCCTGCTCCAGCACCATCAGGCTTTTTTCCAGCAAAATGATATCAGCCGCCTCTTTGGCGATATCCACCGCCGAATCCACGGAAATACCGATATCCGCCGCACGCAGCGCCGGAGCATCGTTAATGCCGTCGCCCATAAATCCGACCACATGCCCTTCATCGCGCAGAACGCGCACAATGCGTTCTTTGTGCATTGGCGTCAGTTTGGCAAACACCGTGGTTTCCCGGGCCACATGCAGAAGCTGCACATCATCAAGCGCGTCAATGTCACTGCCGATGACCACTTTATCAGCCTGTAATCCGACATCCTTGCAAACTTTACGCGCCACCAGCGGATTATCGCCGGTGAGGATTTTCACCGTCACGCCTTTGCGTTGCAGTGCGTCCAGCGCGGGCGCGGTGCTCTCTTTTGGCGGATCGAGGAATGCGATGTAACCGGCCAGAATCAGGCTGGACTCATCGGTCACGCCATAGCCCTGCGTACGCGATGGCATCACTTTATGCGCCACCGCCACCACGCGCAGGCCCTGCTGATTGAGATCGTCAGTGATACGGCGGATGCGCGCCAGCAACACATCGGTCAGCGGCACAATCTCACCGTTGAGCTGCACCAGCGTACAAATCGACAGCATTTCTTCCAGTGCGCCTTTGCAGATCAGGCGATGATTCTGGTCATTTTCTGCGACGACAACAGACATCCGCCGGCGATCGAAATCGAACGGGATCTCATCCACTTTCAGTGAACTATGCCCCGGATGCGGATCGCCCGCATCCAGCACCGCCACATCCAGTAAGTTTTTCAAACCGGTCTGGTAATGGCTGTTCAGCCATGCCAGATGCAGTACCTCATCACTGGTCACGCCGAGCACGTCAGTGTGGCGCTCGAGCACGATTTTATCCTGCGTCAGTGTGCCGGTTTTATCGGTGCAAAGGATATCCATAGCACCGAAGTTCTGGATCGCATCCAGGCGTTTGACGATCACTTTCTGGCGTGACAGTTTTACCGCGCCTTTCGCCAGCGTTGACGTGACAATCATCGGCAGCATTTCCGGCGTCAGCCCGACCGCCACCGAGAGCGCAAACAGTGCGGCTTCCCACCAGTCACCTTTGGTGTAGCCGTTGATCAGCAGCACTACTGGCGTCATCACCATCATAAAGCGGATCAGCAGCCAGCTGACTTTGCTAATCCCCGCCTGAAATGCGTTCGGTTGTGTATCTTCCTGCACCACGCGTTCGGCAAGCTGACCGAACCAGGTTTTGCCGCCGGTGGCGATCACCATCGCAATCGCTGTGCCACTCACCACGTTGGTGCCCATAAAGCACAGGGTGCTCAGTTCAAGCGGATCAGAGGCAATCGGTTTTTTCTCACAGGCATGTTTTTCCACCGGCAGGGATTCCCCGGTGAGCGCCGCCTGGCTGATAAACAAATCCTTAGCAGACAGAATACGCAGATCAGCCGGGATCATATCGCCCGCAGAAAGCTTGATCAGATCCCCCGGCACCAGCTGGCTGATCGGGATCTCCACCGTTTCGTGCCGTCCGGTTTGCGCGTCACTGCGCAGCACGGTCGCGGTGTTGCTGACCATTGCTTTCAGCGCATCGGCGGCTTTATTGGAACGCGCTTCCTGGATGAAATGCATGAAAGTAGAAATAAACACCATCGCACCAATCACCAGCGCTGCCGTTAAATCGTCGGTGGCGTAAGATACCAGACCGAGTACGGTCAGCAGCAGGTTGAACGGATTGCGGTAGCAATGCCACAGATGCAGCCACCACGGCGACGGTTGCTGATCGCCGGTCTGATTCAGGCCGGAAACTTCGCGGATCGCATCGGCTTCGTGCGCAGTCAGCCCTTCCGGATGGCTGGCAAATTGCAGATACAACTGGTCTTCGGTCGCGCGGGCACAGGCCTGACAATGCGCAGACATAGCAGCAGGGATCGCCTGCGCCGCGCGGACAGACACGTTTTCCAGCATCGGATCGCGGCGGACTAAACGGCGCGGTAAATTACGGCTGAGCGCAGTGAACAGCCGGGAAGTGAAATTTTTGAACATCATTCGCACCTTTGTTGCGCCCACGGCGAAGCCGCCATGAGCATGGCAAAAGGGTTATTAAAAACAGGGCGAACGAAAAAACGTGCGCCACTGCCTGCCAGGTAAAGTCACGGCAAGCAGCAGCAAAAATGCGGGTGCTTACCGGATCACAACGGACCTACAGAATTGGGGTCGGGTTCCATGGGTTTTCACCTCCGGTAAGGAACGGTTTGGAAATTCATACGCATCGGGTATAAAAATCCGTTAGGGTAACGTCACGGGATGACGCGCACATCATCTCCGGCGAGCGCAGTATACGCCGGTTAACTACAACCAAATTTAAACCTGACCTTTATTCACCTTAAAACATGACCCAGCAAAATCGCCTGACCATTAATGATATTGCCCGCCTGAGCGGCGTCGGAAAATCCACGGTTTCCCGCGTTTTAAATAACGAAGGCAACGTCAGCCCGCAAACCCGTGAACGCGTATTACAGGTGATTGAGCAACAGCACTTCAGCCCGTCGAAATCAGCGCGGGCAATGCGCGGCTTCAGCGATAAAATTGTGGCAATCATCGTGTCGCGCCTCGATTCCCCTTCGGAAAACCTGGCAGTACGTGCCATGTTGCCGCTGTTTTATCAGCAGGGATTCGACCCGATTGTGCTGGAAAGTCAGTTCAGCGCAGAGCGCGTTAAAGAGCATTTGCAGGTACTGAAACAGCGCAATATCGACGGCGTGGTGCTGTTTGGTTTTACCGGACTTTCAGCACAAATGCTGATGCCATGGCAGGACAAAATGGTGATGCTGGCGCGCGAAGTACCGGGGCTGTCTTCGGTGTGTTATGACGATGCGGGCGCGGTGCAGCTGCTGATGCAAAAGTTGCTGGCGCAAAACATCCGGAAGATTGGCTTTATCGGTGTTTCGCCACAAGATACCACCACCGGTCAGCGTCGCAGCGCGGCCTTCCGGGCTTTCTGTAAAGAGCACGGCCTGACACCGCACATTGCACTGGGCGCACTGACTTATCAGAGCGGCTTCGATCTGATCCCCAAGTTGCTGGAAAATGACATTCAGGCAGTGGTATGCGCGTCCGACACCATCGCTATCGGCGCACAAAAATACCTGCAACAACAGCAAATCCGTGGCGTACAGGTGTGCGGGATAGGTAACAACCCTTTGCTGCATTTCCTCTTCCCTGAATCGTATTCCGTGGAACTCGGCTATGGCGCGGGCGGTGAAGCGGCGGCAAAACAATTGCTGGCGCAGCTCAGCGATGGCGCACATGTGCGGCAGCTGATTATCCCCGGAAAGCTCGCTTTCTGATCCGACGTTATACAGAAACTTTGTGATCGTCCCGGCAAAACCGGGAACGTTCCCAGACAAATTCCCACCGCCTTCGCTATGCTTGAACCGTACCCTACACACTCACGCAAAACACAGGCCACTTCCCATGAGCAAAGTTAAGCAACAGGATGTTGATCAGCTGATCGCCCTCGTTGGCGGCAGCGACAATATCGCGATGGTGACGCATTGCATTACACGTCTTCGTTTTGTCCTCAATGATCCGTCTAAAGCCGATCCGAAAGGCCTCGAAGCCCTGCCAATGGTTAAAGGCTGCTTCACCAATGCCGGGCAGTTCCAGGTGGTGATCGGGCCGGAAGTGGACGATTACTATAAAGTCCTGCTCGCCAGTACCGGTAAAAGTCAGGCAGGTAAAGAGCAGGCAAAAATCGCCGCCCGCCAGAACATGAGCTGGTTCGAACGCAGTATTTCTCACTTCGCCGAAATTTTCTTCCCGCTGTTGCCCGCGCTAATCAGTGGCGGTCTGATCCTCGGTTTCCGCAACGTTATCGGTGAAATTCCGATAAGCGACGGCCAGACGCTGGCGCAGATGCACCCGCTGTGGCAATCCATTTACGACTTCCTGTGGCTGCTTGGCGAAGCCGTGTTTATGTTCCTGCCGGTGGCGGTTTGCTGGTCGACGGTCAGAAAAATGGGCGGCACCGAGATCCTCGGCATCGTGCTCGGCATCACGCTGGTATCACCGCAACTGATGAACTCCTATAACCTCGGCCAGCAGATCCCTGATGTATGGAATTTTGGCTGGTTCACCATCGAAAAAGTCGGTTATCAGGCGCAGGTTATTCCTTCCGTTCTCGCAGGCATGGCGTTAGCCATCATCGAAAGTGGCCTGAAACGTATCGTGCCTAATTACCTGTACCTGGTGATTGTGCCGGTCAGCTCACTGCTGATTGCGGTATTCCTGGCGCACACGTTGATCGGGCCGTTTGGCCGCATGGTAGGTGACGGCGTGGCTTTCGCGGTGAAATTCATCATGACCGGCAGCCTTGCACCGATCGGTGCCGCGCTGTTTGGTTTCCTCTATGCACCACTGGTGATCACCGGCGTGCATCAGACCACCCTCGCCATCGACATGCAGATGGTGCAAAACACCGGCGGAACCCCGGTATGGCCGCTGATCGCCCTGTCCAATATTGCACAGGCGGCCGCCGTGGTGGGCGTGATTATCGTCAGCCGCAAACATAATGAACGCGAGATTTCCGTGCCCGCAGCGATATCCGCCTTCCTCGGCGTGACCGAACCGGCCATGTACGGGATCAACCTGAAATACCGCTTCCCGATGCTCTGCGCGATGATTGGCTCAGCCGGTGCCGGTCTGATTTGCGGGCTGTTCCACGTTACGGCCAACGGTATCGGCGTCGGCGGCTTACCGGGCATTTTGTCTATCAAGCTGCAGTTCTGGAGTATTTACGCCATGGCGATGCTGGTGGCGATTGTGGTGCCGATTATCCTGACCGTGCTGGTTTACCAGCGTAAAGCCCGCCGTGGTGAACTGGCTGTGGTGTAAGACCTTCAAGAAGGAAAAAGGAATGAACAGCGAATTGCCGTGGTGGAAAAACGGCGTGATTTACCAGATTTACCCCAAGAGTTTTCAGGACACCACGGGCAGCGGTACCGGTGATATCAACGGCATCACACAGCGTCTGGATTACCTGAAAACGCTGGGCGTTGATGCCCTGTGGCTGACGCCGATGTATCTGTCACCCCAGATTGATAATGGTTACGACGTCGCCGACTATTGTGAGATTGACCCGGCTTACGGCACGCTGGAGGATTTCGAGCGGCTGACTGCACAGGCGCATCAGCGCGGGATCCGCATCGTGATGGATATGGTGTTTAATCACACCTCGACGCATCACGAATGGTTCCGGCAGTCGCAGGATCCGGGCAGCCCGTTCCGGCCTTTTTATATCTGGCGTGACGGTGCAGCCGAAGGCGGGCCGCCGAATAACTGGCGCTCCAAATTCGGTGGCGGTGCCTGGCAGTGGCATGAAACCAGCGGTCAGTATTATCTGCATCTGTTCGCGGCCGAGCAGGCGGATCTCAACTGGGAGTATCCGCCTGTTCGCGGGGCGCTCAAAAAAGTCTGCCAGTTCTGGGCAGATAAGGGCGTCGACGGACTGCGGCTGGATGTTATCAATCTGGTGTCGAAACAGCAGGATTTCCCGTCCGATGACGCAGGCGATGGGCGGCGTTTTTACACCGACGGACCACGTATTCATGCATTCTTACAGGAGTTCAGCCGTGACGTATTTCAGCCACTCGGGCTGATGACGGTCGGCGAAATGTCTTCAACGAAGCTGGAACATTGCCGCCGCTACGCTGCCAATGACGGCAGTGAACTGTCGATGACCTTTAACTTCCATCATCTGAAAGTAGATTACCCGAACGGCGAAAAATGGACTGATGCGCCGCCTGATTTCGTACACCTCAAGCAGATTTTTCGCGAGTGGCAGCAAGGAATGCACGGGCACGCATGGAATGCGTTGTTCTGGTGTAATCACGATCAGCCGCGCATTGTGTCGCGTTTTGGTGATGAAGGCGCGCTGCGCAACACCTCGGCAAAAATGCTGGCGATGGTATTGCACGGCTTACAAGGCACGCCGTACATCTATCAGGGGGAGGAAATCGGCATGACCAATCCCGGCTTTAAACATCTTGAGCAATATCGCGATGTGGAAAGCCTGAATATGTTTGCTGAGCTGAAAACGGACGGACGCAATACTGAAGAATTGCTGCGCATCCTGGCACGGAAATCGCGGGATAACTCACGTACACCGATGCAGTGGACTGCCGGCGAACAGGCGGGATTTACCACCGGCACACCGTGGATTTCCGTCAGCCATAACGCGCAGAGTATTAATGCTGAGCTGGCACTGGCGGATAACGATTCCGTGTTTTATCTGTATCAGCAACTGATCCGATTGCGCAAATCCCTACCGGTGCTGACGGACGGCGATTATGAGGATTTACTGCCTGAACATCCGCAACTCTGGTGTTATACCCGCACGGCGAACGGAAAAACCCTGAGTGTGATGGCGAACCTGAGCGCACAGGAGCAGACGCTTGCGTTACCGGTATTTTGCGGCGAACAGGTGTTAAGTAATTACGCCACACCGGCGGTTTGCGACGTACTTCGTCCCTACGAATGTCGCTGGCAACTCGCCGGATAATCTGAAATTTCTGTTCTGCCGGGTCAGTCACATTCGTGTCTGGCCCGTTTATTTTTAATGCATCTCCTTATAAAACAATCCGCAAAATTCAGGCCAGAACTGACAGTTGGTCATCAATTCCTCCGCCAAAAAAATTCTTTGTTTCAGGTCAATAAAACGAGAATTATCACTCGCATGAATGCTACATATAGTGTGTATAGTACACACCCAACCCAATATATAGCGGTTTTCCGCAAATACCCCACAACCGGCCTGTAAGCCTTGTGGGGCGCGGGTTCCGCCCAATAGGAGTGTCATTGTGAAGGCAGACAGACTGGAAACCCTACCCGCAAAACCGACTACAATGCAGCCCATCGTGATTAAGCGGGATGGTTGTCAGGTCCCTTTCGATGAAGTTCTGATCAAACAAGCAGTGCAACGCGCTGCTGCTGCTGCCGGTATCGACAGCGTGGATTATTGCGCGCAGGTTGCCCGCGTGGTGGCGGAAAGTCTGCAAGATCAGGTTCGTGTAGATATCCACGAGATTCAGGATGCGGTCGAAAATCAGTTAATGGCAGGTCCGCATAAAAAGCTGGCACGCGCTTATATCGAATACCGCCATGACCGCGATGTGAAACGTGAAATGCGTGGCCGCCTGAATCAGGAAATCCGCGGTCTGGTTGAACAAAGCAATATGGCGCTGCTTAATGAAAACGCCAATAAAGACAGTAAAGTCATCCCGACCCAGCGCGATTTACTGGCCGGGATCGTGGCAAAACATTATGCCAAACAGCATATTTTACCGCGTGATGTCGTGCTGGCGCATGAACGTGGCGAGCTCCATTATCATGATCTCGATTATTCGCCGTTTTTCCCGATGTTTAACTGCATGCTTATCGATCTGAAAGGCATGCTGAATCATGGTTTCAAAATGGGCAATGCAGAAATTGATACGCCAAAATCAATTTCAACGGCCACCGCCGTCACCGCGCAGATTATTGCACAGGTCGCCAGCCACATTTATGGCGGCACCACCATTAACCGCATCGACGAAGTGCTGGCACCGTTTGTGACTGCCAGCTTCAATAAACATCGCCAGACCGCCGAAGAATGGCAGATTGCCGATGCCGAAGCGTTCGCCCGTAACCGGACTGAGAAAGAGTGCTATGACGCGTTCCAGTCGCTGGAATATGAAGTCAATACGCTGCATACCGCCAACGGTCAGACGCCGTTCGTCACCTTCGGTTTCGGTCTCGGAACCTCGTGGGAATCACGTCTGATCCAGCAATCCATTTTACGTAACCGTATTGCCGGTCTGGGCAAAAACCGCAAAACTGCCGTATTTCCGAAACTGGTGTTTGCGATCCGCGACGGCCTGAACCATAAAGCCGGTGATGCCAACTACGACATCAAGCAACTGGCACTGGAATGTGCCAGCAAACGCATGTATCCGGACATCCTCAATTACGATCAGGTGGTGAAAGTCACCGGATCCTTCAAAACCCCGATGGGCTGCCGCAGCTTCCTGGGTGTGTATGAAGAAAATGGCGAGATGATCCACGAGGGCCGCAATAATATCGGCGTGATCAGCCTGAACCTGCCGCGTATCGCGCTGGAAGCGAAACGCGACGAGGCGGCGTTCTGGACACTGCTTGACGAGCGTTTGCTGCTGGCGAAGAAAGCGCTGATGACCCGCATTGCACGTCTGGAAGGCATCAAAGCCCGGGTTGCGCCGATCCTGTACATGGAAGGCGCCTGTGGCGTGCGCCTGAAAGCCGACGACGATATTTCCGGCATTTTCAAAAATGGCCGGGCCTCGATTTCGCTCGGATACATTGGCGTGCATGAAACCATTAACGCGCTGTTCGGCGATCAAACCCACGTGTTCGATGACAGCCAGTTACGCGAAAAGGCCGTGGCGATTGTGGCCCGTCTGCAGGCGGCAACCGAAAGCTGGAAAGAGGAAACCGGCTACGGCTTCAGCCTTTACAGCACGCCGAGCGAAAATCTCTGTGACCGTTTCTGTCGTCTGGACAAAGCCGAATTCGGGCTGGTTGCTGGCGTTACCGACAAAGGTTACTACACCAACAGCTTCCATCTGGACGTCGAAAAGAAGGTCAATCCTTATGAAAAACTCGATTTCGAAGCGCCGTATCCGCCACTGAGCAACGGCGGTTTCATCTGCTATGGCGAATATCCTAACCTGCAACATAATCTGAAAGCGCTGGAAGACGTGTGGGATTATAGTTATACCCGCGTGCCTTATTACGGCACCAATACGCCGATCGATGAGTGCTACGACTGCGGTTATACCGGCGAATTCGAGTGCACCAGCAAAGGCTTCACTTGCCCGAAATGCGGCAACCATGAACCTTCCCGTGTCTCCGTCACCCGCCGCGTCTGCGGATATCTCGGCAGCCCGGATGCCCGTCCGTTTAACGCCGGCAAGCAGGAGGAAGTGAAGCGCCGGATTAAACATTTGGGTAATGGTCAGTTGGGTTAACGTGATGAATTTTCATCAGTATTATCCTGTCGATGTCGTGAACGGGCCCGGAACGCGCTGTGTGCTGTTCGTGTCCGGCTGTGTCCATGAATGCCGCGGGTGCTATAACAAAAGTACCTGGCGGCTGGATTCCGGCAAGCCGTTTACGCAGGCAGACGAAGACCGCATCATTACCGATCTGCAAAATACGGTGATCCCGCGTCAGGGTCTCACCCTTTCCGGCGGTGACCCGCTGCATCCGCAAAATCTCTCTGCAGTGCGCCAGTTGTTGTTGCGCGTACAGGCGGAGTGTCCGGACAAAGATGTGTGGATGTGGACGGGCTATACGCGGTGTGAACTGACCGCTGAACAACAGGACGTTGTGGCGCTGATTAATGTACTGGTCGACGGGAAATTTGTGCAGGAACTCAAAGACCCGTCACTTATCTGGCGCGGCAGCAGCAATCAGGTGATTCATTATCTGAGGTGATTATTAAGGCACTGCTTTTCGGCGGTGCCTTCTCTTTTTGTCGCATCATTTTATTCCTTAAGCTTCATCGCTCTCCCCTCTCCTTTTGGCATCCCCCGATCGCAGTATTTGCCAGACGACAGATGAAAAAAAAGTGCGCCTCATAGGAGACGCACTTCAGGGCTAATGGAGATTACTGTTTTATTACTTACGCGTTCTTCGTACCCCGCTGGTTGATTGGGGTATTACTCTCAGACCATTCAGTTTCCTGATAAGTATGCTCAGAAGCCATAACATGTTCAGGCATCAGTGATTGCCAGTTAGCAGCACCGTCTGGCAGTTGCACATCCTTACGGACTGGCTGGCCTTCATAATCCGTCCCGTTATTCTTATTGCCGTCACGCGGTGGATCATTTGGCGTGATGTTATTACTGTTAGACCCCGGGCTCAGTACAACAGGATCTGGCGTGGTGACAGTCCATTTCTTACCATTATACTCGCTTGGATCGGCCTTTTTAACGTCTGGCGTACTTTCAGTTGCCGGCGTTTTGGTCGATGTATCACGTGCTTTAGTGGAGCCGCTTTTTGGCAGACCCTCGAACTGCGATCCGTTTTTACCCGGACCCGATTTCGGTGGTTCAATCCAGGTCGTGTTGCCGGTTGCAGACCCTGGCGTCAGGACAACACGCTCAGGCGTTTTAACTTCCCACTTCTTGCCATTGTATTCGCTTGGACGTGGTTTTGGCGTATCAGTGTCATCTGGTTTCACCGTATCATCTGGTTTCACCGTGTCATCTGGTTTCACCGTGTCATCTGGTTTCACCGTGTCGTCTGGTTTCACCGTGTCGTCTGGTTTCACCGTGTCGTCTGGTTTCACCGTGTCATCTGGTTTCACCGTGTCGTCTGGTTTCACCGTATCGTCTGGTTTCACCGTATCGTCTGGTTTCACCGTGTCATCTGGTTTCACCGTGTCGTCTGGTTTCACCGTGTCATCTGGCGTTTTCACCGGAGTAAGATCTTCAACATCCGGTGTCGGTTCCGGTTTCGGCTGTGGCGTCGGCTCCGGTGTCGGTTCCGGTTTCGGCTGTGGCGTCGGCTCCGGTGTTGGTTCCGGTTTCGGCTGCGGTGTTGGTTCCGGCGTTGGTTCCGGTTTCGGCTGTGGTGTTGGTGTTGGTGTCACATCATCCGGTTTCGGCGTCGGACGTGGAGTAACGCCATCAGTGGTATCAGCTGGCTTCGGCTTCACCGTAGTAGGCGTATCCACATCATAGCTACCCGTCTTACTCGGACTCCAGCTGATGGTGGCAGCAATATCACTGCCCCATTCTTTCTCGTCTTTGACAACGTCAGAGATTTTCGTACCGTCAGTGTTGAGGTTGCCATTAATCTGGCCAGCCTTCGTATCACCCACATCGATCGTTGAATGCTGATTTTCCTGATAGTGGATCTCATCCGTGGTTTGCGCGTATATATTAGCACTGGTCCCCGTCTTCGTTACACCGCCGCCGCCGCCGCCATACGCACCATCCTGTTCAGTGGTATCAACAAGGTCCTGCGCATTGATATTGCCTGCAACATGAACGGTACCAGTATGGTCATCAGAGATCAGCTGACCGCCAGTCATATTCATATCACCACCGGTTTCCACGTTCAGCGGACCTGAAGTATGGATACCTGACTGTTTATTCGTCGTCGCGCTGTCAAGGAAATCAGATCCTCCGCCAGCATTCACAGATGCTGTAGGAATAGGGATGGTTCCCGTCTGTGTTGTGAACGCAGCCCCGATAGAAGCACCTGCATGCCAGCTTGAAGCATCATTGTCGACGGTGTCCTGAACGGAAACAATGTTCATATTCCCTGCGGCTTTCACATCTGCAGTTTTTGCCGTGATATCCGCTCCGATCAAATTAACGTCTTTGCCACTGATAATGGAAATATTGTCTGCCGCAATCGTTGTGTTGGTGTAACTCTTAGAACTGTTGTTCGTATGATTATTACCGCCGCTGGCATCCAGTGAGACCCCGGCACCTGCAGAATCGCGGTCAACCCCTGCACCGGCAGTGATGCCAATGCTGAAGTTCATGCCATCCTCTTTATAAGAGGTGGTTTGTTCAGCAGCGCGCATGTTGACATCGCCACCCGCATCAATCGCCACATCTTTGGCTTTCATATCAACCCCATTGAGCGTGGTATCGCCTTTGGTTTTGATATTGACTTTACCGGCATCAATGTGGGTAATATTTTCACTGGTCGAACTTGCTGAACCAGATGATTTATTGTAATCAATGCCGTATGTGGTATTGAGTGAAGCATAATCATTGAAGATTAAGTTGGTTACATCACCCGCCACCTGAGCACTTGTGGTTAAGGCATCAAAACCCACGTCCGGGTCGTTGACTGCATTGGCGATCATATTGGCATTTTTATCCGCGACATCCAGGAAGACACTGGACGTCGTTGATGTTATCCCCACAGAAAGCGCTTCATGACTGAACGTTTCCTCATGAGTATCAACATATTTGGTGGTCTTAAGTTCATCCGCCGTAATGTTTAACTCATCAGCGACTTTAAAATCGCCCCCCCCAATATCAACAGTTTTCGCCTCTAGGTTCAGGTCGTCGGCAAAATTGAAAGAAGCATTCTGGTTTGTTTTGGTATCAGATGTCGCCTCATCTGTAGATGAACGGAAGCCCACGAAGACTTCTGTTGCCGGAGCGACCGCAGATTTACCTGGGTTTTTCGCCCCACCATTATCTGAACCATAATCAAATTCATACTCGCCCTGTGACGTACTGCCACTGCCGCCATCACGCGCGCTATATTCACCTGATGCGGAATAACCCACTGCATTAGCATTCCCGGTGAGCGTAAACTCACGAGCTTCAACCACAGATTCTGTATGTTCATAATCCTGTGTGGCCTGTATATCGACATCGCCCGCCGCAGTGATGTTGCCGGATGTACCGGAATATTCACCGCCTTTCATCACAACATCTTTAGCAGAGTCGATATTTAATTTACCGCCGGCAGCCACTTTGCTTTCAATAGCGGTGGCGGTGGTGGTTTCAGTTTCAGTATGGGTAAAGTTAAGTGCGTTCTTTTTATCTAAATCATTCGTGTATTCGGCCGATATTTCGTGCATCTCATTGAAGGTAATATCGCCTTCAGTGGACGTCATATTAATATCGTTACCGGCTTCAAAGGTAGCTGCATTAGATGTAATATCTTTGGCTTTCATATCAATGTCGCCGCCCGCAGAGATGGCGTCATCATAAGTATGAACCTGCTGCTTACCTTCTTCATCACGACCCACGCTGGCGGTAATTTCAATGCTGCCATTTTCAGCAGACATATTAATATCATCGCCCGCTTTAATATAAGCGCCATCGTTGTTAATAGACCCGTCAGTTGTGGTCAGATCAACATTATTACCGGCAGAAATACCACCATTAGCCCCGTTACTCGTATTATTAATGTCCCCTTCTGAAGTAATGTTGACATCATTCCCTGCAGAAATAACGGCATTATTATTATTCACCTGGGTTGCATCAATATTGACGTCACCTTCAGCATGAATAACTGCAGAACCGGAGGATTCTTTTGCACCGGTAGACATTGCGTCAAGGGTCGCGTTGGACAGATAGACAAAGGGTACTAATACTTGTTCACCATCAATGGTTTGGTTTACAAACCAAACAATATCTTTATCCAGCTTACCGCGCTGTTCTTCAGTCAGTGGTTCACCCACGACCAGACCGAGATCTTCCGTATGTGTATTGGATGGTGGAGTTTCTGCAACATCCTGATTAAGGGTTTGCCCAGGAAGGTTATCAGACGCCTCATATCCTACCGGGATATCGGTGCTCCTCATAGAGTATGAGTTTTCCGGAGTGACTTCTGTATCAACCACATCCTGATTAAGCGTTTGACCTGACAGAATATCAGACGCCTCATTTTCTACCTGGACACCGTTGTTGACCACATAGTTGGCGTTATCCATTAACATCTGAACCATGTCAACACCATCGACACCATCACGCACCGCGAAATAGGAGCCAACAGAATCATTAACCTGGCGACGGATCAGTTCCGAGATGTAATAGTTATCACCAATAACATATACCGGCTCATCAGGTACATAACCGACCTGTTCAAAGAAATAGTCCGAACCATAGTATTGGCTCTGGTCAATCATTTCAAAGCGCGTTTCGAAGACAGGCGTAACAGTATTTGATGGACCATCCTTGAGTGAAGGTTCACTGGTATTACGCTGGTTCCATTCAGGCGAATAAGGGAACATCGCAGGCATTTTACTCATCGCATCGATGGTGCTCATTGGCGAAATACCGGCGCGATATTCTTCAATATCTTTAAGGTTAATCAGAACCTCGGTGCTGCCACCAATCGGGGCAATCTCCTGATCCCCCACTTTTTCAACATTTACAGAATCCGACGTACCCGTTTCAATCGCAAAATCACCAATACCGTTATTCAGTTCACCACCGTTATGGGTGAAAGTCCCCAGCGTGACAATGCTGCCCGTGTCATTAGGCAGGAAGTAAAAACCTTTTGCCTTCAGTGCTTCATCATCAGATTGACTGATATTTTCCCAGTCACTTCTTAACGTATTCAGATCTTTGGTAATCCAGCTCTCACCAAACATCATGATCATCAAGGAATTCAGTTGCGGAGATGCAGTTGATTTTTCACCGCCACCAGCAGCCTTACGCACTGATTTCAAGAAATCATCTTTCTCGAGTTCTGCAGTACGGATGAACATCTTGGACATCACGTCATCAGTGAGAGTATACCCATTAATGGATGTCGGATTACCATCGCCAAACAACCAGTCCATGAAGGAATAAACAGTATCGAATGTTGCTTTATCCCCACCACTGGCAACAGTTTTCCAGTAATACTCAATCTCAATCGGTTTTTCTAAAGGCGTGGTAACATATTCATACAATGATGCTTGTGTATATCGAGGTTTGTTGGTCAGATTACCCGTAATGGTCATATCACCGACCGACTGGATCATACCTCCTTCATTGAGCACTTCTAAAGGATTCTCAGCCGTATTTTCAAAAATACCGCGCTGATTGATGTCGATCTTACCGCCCGATGAAATCTCCGCTTTGGTTGTTACCGTAAGATCGGAAGATAATACCGGCAGATAAGTTTCTACTCTCCAGGAAACATAGGTCGCAACTTTAGAGTAATCCTCAATAAAGCCTTCCCCCTCCTGCAGGGCACCTGTTTGCCAGCCACCACCGCTGTATTCGCTGAGGTTGCTCAGGCTTTGGGCATCCAGCGCCATATCACCTTCTGAGCGAATGATACCCGCATCATTGATGATATCGTGGGCGATAATACTCATATTGCCCACGCTCAGGACATTACCGTATTTTTGATTGTGGAACGTGCCTTCCCGTGCATCAATATTGACATCACCGAACGCCCAGATAAGGCTGCTCATGCCAGCAACAGGGTTGCCTTCACTATCCGTACCCGGCTCATTATAAGCATTGGTAATATTCTTACCTTTCAGCGTAATATCCTGATTACTGACAATCGCAAAATAGTTAGTAATATCTTTTCCGGCGTCCAGAATAATATCACCCATACTTTCGAGCGAACCACGAACCACAATGTTCCCGTCAGAATGAATAGATAATTCCTGCGTGGTCAGAAGATCCCCCGCCGCCTCATCGAACACATAATCCTTCGCCATATCAAGAGATAATCTATCATTACCTCTGACAGTACCATCCTGATTCACAAAATCATTTTTAATTCTAAGATCAGCGGTGCTGAAGCCTTCAATGTTACCAGAGGTATTATTCAGATCATTAACGTCTACAAGAACATTTGTCGCATTAATTTCGCTGTTATTCACCAAAGTATTTGCATGAATATCAATATTTCCGTCAGAAACCAGATTGGCATTAAATACAGTCGGGTTATCGTATTCATCAATGCCAGAGGACGATAAGTTTTCAAGTATATTCGTGATGTTGAGAACAATATCACCATAACTTTGAATATTACCGGCCAGGTTCGTGAGATTAGCGGCATTGATAGTCAACGCATCTTCTGACTGGATGAGCGCCGCGTTATTGATCAGCGTACCAATGGAATTGAGCACTAATTCCAGACCCGCAGATAGGGTTGCGCTCTCGGTATTGGATAAGCTGGTGATATTCGCCATCGTCAGATTATCAAGCGCAGCAATCAGGGAAGATTCACCTGAGTTCAGCAACGTAAGCACATTCTCAATGGACAGATTGCTATTGGACTGGATAGTCCCCGCATTCTCCAGACTTTCTGCATTCGAGATATTCAGCGCAGTTTCACTGATTATCTGACCCGAAGCATCATTATGAATATTTTTTACAGTATCAATATTCATCACATCTTGTGAAATGAGAGAAGAACCCTCTGTATTTTCCAAAGAAGTGACAGAATTGATCAACAATGCCGCAGAGGCCTGAATGGTTGACACCGCAGTATTGAGTAAATTTTCAACATGGTTGATGTCCAGAATGCCACCGGAACTTATCAGACCATTCACGTTACTCACATCAGAGACGTTGCTTATGGTGATATCGCCATCAGACTGAAGAGACGATTTATTGTTATTCAGGGTATTAACATCCGTGATCTGAAGGTTACTGCTACCTTCAATAACGGAGTCCTGGGTGTTGTTGATATTTTGAACATGGCTTAATAATACAGAGTCAGCCTTAATCAGAGAATCATCATTAAAGATATTATTGATATTGGAAAGCTCAATGGCATTATTGGCAATGAACGTCCCGTTTGCTGTGTTACTGATAGTATCAATATCACTTACGCGAATATTACCGCCCTGTACCCAACCCGCCTCATTGAATACAGAAAGTTCATGATCAGCCAGGTTACTGTGAATTAACAGGTCCTGCTCGGCAATGATTTCTGCCGCTTCACCACTATTTTTCAATTCTTTCGTTAACGTAAGATCAGCCACTGTACCTGCAGTGACTTGGCCGCTGTTATGCATTGAATCAGAATTGATATGCAGGGAACCACTGGTATCTATACTGCCATCATTGACAAAAATGGCACTTTTATCGGCCTGATTTTTTTGATTGATGGTGATATTTTTCGCAGCCATGCTGCCGCTGTTATTGGCTGTCGTACCATTAACATTAAGCTGCATATCGCCGTCAGTTGAACTCATCTTACCGCTGTTGATGAATGAGTCAGTTGTCGCATCAATGGTATTCTGCGCATACAACCCACCGGTATTTTCTAATGAGCCGGTATTAATCAACTGACTGTCAGTAAAGATAATCCCTTTGTTTTTAAATGCGCGGGTATTGATGGTCAGTTTACCCGATGCGTTGATCATACCGTTGTTTTCGACCAGCTCATCAATGTTTAATACCAATGCGCCTTTCTGAGCAACGATGCCCCCGTTATTATTTTTGGCAGATTTGGCATTGATGACAACATCACCACTATTACTCACAACCTGGGCATTGGAGGCAACGCTGGCCTCGATGACCTGGCCATCGCGGCGCACCACATAGTCGCCATTTTCCAGAGAAACCACCGCCCCTGGTATAGTCTGGCCGGACTGATCAACCGCATACAGCGAGCCGACGATCTGGTATTCATTCGCAACGTTGATCTGGATTGATGGCACATTGACAGAGGCAGTCTGACCATTTTTTGCCATTAATGTGGCGGCATTTTGCAGCATTGAACTGGCATCAATAATGATCCGGCCCTGCTGCGAGATAGCATCAGCACCGATATCCACATGGCCCAGCGCATTGATCATCAGATCCCATTGGCTGTCGATGCCACCTTGCCCCGCTGAGTTTTTCTGAATGCTGACATTATTACCGGCAAGCGCGACGCTACCCTGATCGCTTTTCAACCCCGATAACCGCAGATCACCGTTCGCCGAAATTTCGATGCTTTGATTGCCAATGATACTGCCCTCGTGACGCACACCTGCGCCACTTTCGGTACTGATCAGTTGGATACGGCCACCATACATTGAGCCTAATGCACTACCATCAATAGAGACTTCGGGGCGGTCGCTGGCATTGGCATCACGAACGGTATGCGTACGGGACTGAATGTCATAGTCATTCAGACCTGTTACCATTTTAATATCAGCCTGGCCGGCAATTTCACCTTCCAGTACGGCTGAACGGCTGATGATATCAAAGTAACCCAACCCTTCGGTTGAAATCCCTTGCCCCTCAATATTGATCGTCCCTTTCTCGACGCTCAGTTGGATGCGGCCATCAGCCTGCGGATTAATTTTACCCGTCGTTAAGGTCAGGTTATTGGCATTAACCGTTGATACACCATTAACGGAAATACCATTTTGGTTAGCAATAATGACATCAGCTTTTTTACCAAAAACCTCCATCGCACCATTAATCTGCGTTCCCTTCGTCCCGGTAACTTCAGAAATAATGGCATTTGCCTCATTATTCAACTGATCATTCTTAATAACAAAGCCGCCAATCTTACTGGTGCCATCGGTTGTACTATTGTTAAAAATGACCCCTTCCTGATTAACGTTAAATTCAGTAAATTTATTATGAGAAATACCGCTTGCATTGGGATCAACAATGTTAATAACGGGTGTGCCATTGGCACTTTGGTTCATCGTGGGTGCACTATGGTCACGACTATCAGGAATAATTGCCCCTGCATCGGCAAAGCTTGAAAAAATGCCAGCCATTGCCAGGTATAATGGCTTCAATTTTATCACTCTTTTTGAGTGACCTTTTTTACTATGATTATTCATAACATCCTCTGTTTTCATAGGTAATTACTGGTGTTGTTCATTAAAACGAAACTGACGCATTATAATAAATTGCTTCTTCTGACATGCCGGTATGTCTTAATGAGGTTGGTTCTGTTAACGGGCGGCTATAAGTCAATGCACTATTGAAATGAGTGGCATTAAATTTCAAACCTATTGCCGCGCCGGTCATGTATTCTGCATGGCACAAAGAGACATCTTGGGAACAATTATCTTTTACCACGGCCAAATCATAACCAATGAACGGTGAAACCTGATTGATGCCGTATTTAAATACACTGATTGGGAATTTGAAAGTATTGGAAATGTAGGCAGCGCTGTTTACAGACATATAACTATCTTTATAGCCCCGGACGGTATATTCATCGCCTACGCTCATATTTTCATCGCTGACCAGAATATCATCTGTATACTGGAAACCAGAACCCAGTTCATACTCAACGCCAACACGCCCGGCCTGATACAGATTCTTTGACCAACTGAGCAAACCGTTGTATTTCACGGCATCGATGTCGAACCCCGTTAAATCAGGGTCGTTTTTCCAGGCAGCACCAAACCATGGCACACCAAAGGTCGTACTCAGATCAGCGTAAAGTGATCCATCAAACATCGTGCCGACCCGGGTTAACCCCAGTGTCACATTCGAGAAACGCTTACTGCTCACATCAATTTGTGAGCCTTCGATGCGGTTGTTACTGTCATTAGTTTCTACTTTGGCATAAGCACTGGTTTTACCCTGTGCATTACGGAAAAGCATCCGGCTGACTTTCAGCGACAAACGATCGGATGAACCGTCGGAACCGTAACCACCGAAATCTCCCCCAATGGTTTTGTCATAACTTGAATGATAATACTGTGTATCAAATGCCCAATATCCCAACGGGATACTGTAGTTCAGAGACCAGGACTTCTGATTATCATTATTATTATTCAGATCATTGAATGAGGTATAATAGTTAAGTACATCATTAAAACCGACCAGATTATTCGCACTGAGGCTGGCAAAATATTGACTCCAGCCATCTCTTTCTGTGCCTGAGTTATTGGTCCCCAGGCTACCTGAAAACATCTGAACATCGCTGTTCTGTAAATCCAGGGTGGAATAGCCATTTTTATCTGACGGGACAATAATGAGTTTGCTGCCCCCGGAGACGCGCAGGAGGTTATCCAGCCCCTGGTCTACGTCAGACATATTCAGCACGTCATTTTTGGCAAACGGGATTGCACTGAACAGACGGGTCGATTGGCGAAAATTTGGGTTTTTCCCCTCAACGCTAA
Organism: Rahnella sp. RFA10(1/100); assembly: GCF_004195115.1. Classification (NCBI taxonomy): domain Bacteria; kingdom Pseudomonadati; phylum Pseudomonadota; class Gammaproteobacteria; order Enterobacterales; family Yersiniaceae; genus Rahnella; species Rahnella sp. RFA10(1/100). Next base: position 140,329 of record NZ_SEWR01000006.1, on the reverse strand, counting down.
AACCATCAATTTTGCCCCACAACACTTTAAGTGTCAGAACGCCGCTTTTCAGGCTACTTTCCTGAATAGTCACGGTGGTGGTTGTGTAGCCTTTACCCACATAAAAATTAGTCAGATCTTTAACGAGCGAAATAATCTCATACTGGCCCATTTTCTTATGATTATAGGCATCAATAATTTTCTGACGCTGTGGGGAGTCAGCAAACTCCTCATCACCCGACACCGTAATTTCATTAATATCAAATTTATACCCTGGCCCGGCTTTCGCAAAGCTATCAGGCAACTGTTCGCTATTCTTCTCAGCATTGATAATTTCTGCTTCGCGGCTTTTTTCCTGCTCAATATTCATTTGCGTCTGGCGACGTTCTAACTGGTCAAGATCACGATTTGAGTTCATTGGCGTCAATACAGCGGCCTGCCCAGAAAGTGAAACCACAAGTAAGCCAGCGCCCAACGCGCTGTATTTCCTATACATTAGATTCTCCCTAAATAGTATTTATATGTGTAATTCATTAATTCATTAAAATATCAAAAACCACGAAAGTATCTATTTTACCGGCGGTCATTTTAGTTTCATCAAGCGGATATATTTGTGCTTTATATCCAAATGTTTTATCACCCGATATAATGGTTGATGCACCTTTCTTTCCTGTCGCATCGACAGAAGCACCTGCGGTATCAATAGCGGATCCTGAATTATTCAGCAATCTCACACCGACCTGCTGAGCACAGCTTTCGTCATCGCAATTAGCAATATATCCGTTCGGTGCACCCACGGGTCTTTCACCCCGAAATTGAAATTGCACTGAGGTTTGATCAGGGCAACTTAATATCAGCGTAAAGGGGACTTCTGCGCCCCGCCTGACCTTCCGGCTCTGAAAATCAGCCAGGGAATAGGTGCCTAAATCAACGTTTTGAGTGGTTGTTAAAATGGCACATGAGCGTGGCACCACATCAATAGGTGCCCCTAAATTAATAGTGACAATATCAACCGGTGTACCCGGGCTGGTATCAGCAACTAAACTCACATGCCCGATAAGGCCAGCAGGGATCGTCCCGCTTTTGATGACACCAGTCTGAACAAACTCCAAAACGACTTTATCAGCAGGTTCAGTACATATGCCTATGCACTCAAAGGCATCGGGGAAATAGGCATTTCTGGAAGCCGGCCAACTTAACCGGATCCCAAGACCGACAATGTTCGTATTATAAACATTGTCCGATGCCTGCAGCGTTGACTCTGGCCGGGTAAAAGCTGAACGCCAGGTATTGCGAATCAACGCTCCGCAGGTATAGGTGATGGCTGAAGTATTCACTTCGGCCCTTCCTAATACGGTTCCCACTGTGCCTTTACTGGCGGGCCTGAGCGTCGGTATTATAACGGAAACATTAAGGGCTTTACCCTGTGTGATGGTACAGTCATTAGCGGCAAATGCCACAGACACAGGCATCAGCCAGGATATTAAACCCAGCATAACGACTGATATTATCAACCTCATCATGCCCCTCCTTAATTTATCAATAAATATGAGTTATCGTTATTCACACACTTTATTGAGTGTGGCGATACCAACTGTTTTTTCTGCAGATTCCTTTTCGTCTGGAATATATTTCATACGACAAGAATGAGCGTTTTTCTTTTCAGACCAGGAAACGGTTAACCATTGTTCAGCATTATTTTCAGGCTGAGCCACCATCGCCCTTCCGCCCTGGCCAACAATCCCGAGGACGATTTCATCACTGTCTTTAATCATCGCTCCATAAGGGACAACAACACCTTTATTATCTTTAATAAGTAAGAATTTATTGATGTTATTTTTTGTTTTAAAGCTCAGTTTTACTGAGGCGCCGGCAGTCGGAACTAAACTTGCCTTAGTATCGTCAACTTCGACTTCCATATCCGCACCCTTAGTATCAAGATAAATATCGTTATATTGATAAGGATTGAGTGAGGAAATAATGGCATACCCATTCTCTGAAACCTGAGAGATCATATCAGGGTAAACATGTGAGCCTGTTGCTCCTTTCGCTTCGACAATACCGAAGGTATCGCTCAATGCAGAACTGTAATTAACGCCTCCTTCATGCAATACGATCCCGCCACTGGCATTCATCGTGGTCATGAATGAAGTTTCGGTTTGGCTATACCCGATATTCCCCTGCATGGCACTGCCGCTGTAACCTAAATTTATCCCTGCATTTGTCTGGTGATCCTGTACATAGTTTATCCAGCCACCATACGACATCTGGTTATATTCCCCGGCAGTACCGTTCAGCGCGGTTCTGATGCTGGAGTCTTGGTCGCTGTAGCTGACAGACGCATTAAGTTTCGGCACCTTCGAGTGCAGCGTACCAAATGGCACTGACATACTGAGATATATCGCATCATCGGTATCGCCATCTTCATCAATAGTTTTGCTGAAGTTAATGTTATAACTCATTGCATGCCATGAATTGGAATAACCAAACTGATAGCTGCTGGTGTTATTTTTTTCTGTTTGTGAATCCCAGGCACGGCCATAGTATCCGGAAAGATAAACATTCCCCCAGCCATCGATAAGGTTCTGGCTAATATTTATTTCAACCTTATCCCGGTAGTTAATAGGTAAATATTTACCATCATCGTCCTCTAATGCCTGAGCGGTCAGCAGAGCATCACTGAGAGAATAATAATCCTTACTTGAATAACGGTAACCCGCAAGGCTGAGGTTCGTTCCGGTGTCATTGAAAAATTTAGCCAGACTCAGTTTCAAACTCATATTGCAGAAACGATCACAGGAATCCTCATCTTCCACCTCGAACGAGGTGAAGGACCGGGTAATATCGGCCCCCAAAGCCCCTATGGGTGTATTGACAGCAGCACCGGCCATCAGCGCGGAATATTCGTTATCCTCTGTGGTCTGAAAACCTGTGTAAGCGGTGACCTGGTTAGTCAACCCATACTGGTAAGTTCCCTCCAGAACCAGGGGTTTATCGCGTAATGAGTCATTACGTATTTCACCGACAGTGGTTGAAAATCTCGATTGCCCCGGACGTAATAACATCGGTACGCTGGAGTAAGGCGTAATAAAGGTACGTACCTGACCTGTTGCCTCGGTGATTGTAACTTCCAGATCACCGCCATAGCCCGTAGCATAAAGATCCGTGATTTCGAATTCACCGGGTGGAACTGTCAGTTCCTTAAGGACATTACCATTTTGTCTGATGGTTATTTTTGCATTGGTATCCGCAACACCACGGATCACCGGCGCATAGCCGCGCAGTGAATCAGGCAGCATGCGTTCATCAGTGGCTAAACTGACACCACGCAGCGAAACGGTATTAAACAGTTCGCCGGTCGTGTTGATATCACCGGCTTTCATTTCGGCTTTAAGCGGTGCGATTGCACGCTGTGTATACGCTGAAATATGATCCCACTGGGTGGAAGTGCTGTCTTTAGTGACGCTGTCGAACGTATAGAAACGCCATGCTCCCAACTTTAATGAAGAGAGGGCATTTCCGTAATAGTAATCATCGGAGGTATGATCCTGATTACGCACATTCGTTGCGCTGAGAGAATAGTTTACCGCTAAAGAAGGTACACCATTATCCCAAAGCGCAGGGTTAACATACCCTTCAGGATTATTGAGTAAGCTTACCTGGGGTATAGAAAACTCTAATGTTTCTTCATCAGAGTCATACTTAAATGTTGCGGAAGGAATGAGCTTACTTAATAGTATACACTTATCCACATCCCATCCGGCATGAAGCTTAGAAGTATCAATATCGAACTGATAAATAAACTCTTTTGTTAAACAAGGTTGAATTTCGCTACCTACAGAGACATATTTAATTTTTTTTACGCCAATAGATTTGCCATTGACTTTAACATCTACGTGATAGTCGCCTGGTTTCGTTAATTCTTCATTATCAAACGCCGAGAGATCCATGCCTGCAAGATTACCGACCATAAACCCGTTGTTAAACCGTACGGTTTTTTTCTCTTTTACAGTACTCTTAGATTCAATATTGCTTCCAAGCGTCATTCCAGTAACAGGCACTGTTTCGCAAAATGCATTACTTACCATGAAACTGGAAAATCCCACTATAAAAGCGGAAAAATTTCTTGATGCTTGATTTAAGCGAATCACAAAAATATCCCTTAATTTATTGCAATAACGTTACGTCATTACAATTTCAATTCCTTATTGACAAACGCACCCAGGTCTGTGATGAAAGTATATTTAAGGACCGGTGCCGTAGAATTTTTAATATTTTTAAATTCAAACACTTTACTACTGAAAGGTTCGATAACATCGCCCTGAAGAATAGTATCTTCCTGACCCGCAATCTTTAGCGAGGCAAAAGAAATATAATATGGCGAGTTATTGCTTCCCGTAACTTTATAACCTGTTGCTGTTTTCTGTGTGGTCCAGGCAACATTCTCTGAAGCAGTTAAAAGTTCGCCTTTTAAGCCCGCCGGGCGGTAAAAGAATTTAAGGCGTGTTCTTACCGCAATATTCATCAGATTCTTATCAGCTGCATTCTCACTTTCAGGGGGTATATCGAGAATGTTTATCCAAAGCATCGTCTCGCGATCCTGAGGGTATTTACTGGCTGTTTCGTCTGTCGGAAAGATACGTAAGACCTTCCCTTTGCCTTTATTAACTCTGGCAATCGGTGGGTTGATGATAAAAGGTAAATTCTCTTTATCTTCAACGCTTGATTCCCGGCGACTATCAATCCAGACCTGAATAAGCGCAGGAGCATCCCCGACATTATTAATACGGACTGATTGCTCTTTTTCTTTGGCGTTAAAAATAACCCGCGTTCCCATGACCTGAATAGAGGCAAAGGCTGGCGTCAGGAATGAGAAAAACAGAGGCAACAGAATTGCCAATTTTAGCTTCATCTTTAATACTCCGATAATAACCAGGGTACAAGTACCCTGGTTATTATTCTTAGTTATAAATAATGGAGTAAACAACGTCAGTATTCACTGTACCTGCAGTAGTTGCACCACCGGTAGCAATATATTGTGCCCAATAATCAAAACGGGCAGCATTATTTGAAATTGCTTTACCGGTAGTCGGATCAGTCACTGGTACACGTAAATCGATGGCTTGTTTGTTTTCGTCAGACAAGACAACCTGTACTTTCGTTGCCGAACCTGAAGCAGTAGAGTTCATCAGGTTACCGGTCGCACTGTCAATTTTGGTACTTGCCGCACGTTCCCAGGAAACGTTAGCAAATTTACCATTCGGACAGTCAGTACCACTTAAGCTGATATAAAATGGCGTGTCACCGGCTTTCTTACCGGTAGCATCCAATGCTGTCGTGCTGACAGGTTTAAGGTTGACTGTAAAAGTACCAGATGGCGTCAGGCCTTCATCAGTCCCACCATTGACAATACAGGTTGCACTACTAATGGTACCGGTAAAAGTAATGGTACCGTCTTCAGCACTGGCCGCCATGCTGCTGGCAAATAAGCAAACAGGCAATAATAAAAGTTTGGATTTCTTTAACATAAATAACTTTTCCTTGTTATTGAGACAAATATAATCAACCGCTCTAGAAGATGCATATTGTACATAAATGAACGATAGTTGAAATATATACTAATTTTTAACAAATCACTTCCATATGCGATTAATTATATTTTATTATGTTTTTTTGATTTATTATTTACAACCCAAATGAATTTATGCCGCTATTGTATATTCACTTTTAAATTCAGCATGAAAAACACCGGGTTATACTTTTAGAACTCCACTTCGTGTTAAGCATTTCGTTTAATTGCCCTGTCTTTTTTTTAAATTAAGATATGGATGATTATAAATTAAAATAACTTAAGATCTAAATTGTAAAAAACACCTAGAATAATTTACATTTGGAGGAAAGATAAAATCTAATAGAATCAAAGGAGAATAAACATTTAGTAAAAACTATCCTAAGGTAAATGTTAATAAATCGCGTTTCAAAAAGTTCCCTCAATTTTGAACTTTTTTCCCCTTATTTCATCTTTCACATCACTGCAACCAGAACTTCACCCAACTGTCACTTAACTTCTCCAACATGATGCCAACACCGAACTGAGGTTTGCATCATGTCTCCTTTATTTCGTTTCCGAAAAATTCTCCGGCGAATGCACATTACCGCAGCGCTCTCCTTTGCCTGTTTCTCCCGTGCGAGGTATTCATTGTGATGAACTTATCTAGACATCCGACCAGTCACACGACTGTCTATCAACAAATTGCCGCTGAGCTGGAACAGGAACTGCGTAACGGTTACCGCTGTGGCGATTATTTGCCACCGGAACAACAGCTTGCCGAACGTTTTCAGGTAAATCGTCATACGCTGCGCCGTGCGGTGGATGAGCTGGTGGATCGCGGCTGGCTGCAACGCCGCCAGGGAATTGGCACGCTGGTCCTGATGCGCCCTTATGATTATCCGCTGCATTCACAGGCACGGTTCAGTCAGAACCTGTTGGATCAAGGCAGTCACCCGACCAGCGAACGACTGCTGGCGGTGCTGCGTCCGGCGACCGACCACGTTGCGGCGGCACTGTCCCGTCAGGAAGGCGATACAGTGATCCATCTGCGTACGTTACGCCGCGTTAACGGCGTGCCGGTCTGCGTGATTGACCACTATTTACCGGACCTGGACTGGTGGCCTGCGCTGCAAAATTTCCACAGCGGCTCGCTGCATGATTTTATTCGCGAGGAAATTAAGCAAAAACTCACCCGCCGTACCACCCGCATTAATGCCCGCCGCGCACTGGCTAAAGAGAGCAAATTACTTGAAATCGTACCCCAGGCACCGCTGCTGTGTGTCCGCACCCTGAATATCTGTGAAAGCAACGCGTCCGTGGCGGAATACTCCGTCAGCCTGACACGTGCCGACATGATTGAACTGACAATGGAGCACTGAATGGATCACTTGCAAACCCGCCAGCGCTGGATGTCAGTGCTGGCTCACAGCCGGCCTGATGAGTTGCTCGCACACTGGCAACCACTGAATTTATCGCCGCAATTTGAGCGACTCCGTGCAGCTGAAACCGGCCTGACTCAGCTTCAGGGCCGGATGGGGGGTACCGGTAAACGTTTCGTGATGGGCGACATGACCATTACCCGCGCGGTTATCCGCACCGATAACGGCATCTATGGCTACAGCTATGTTGCCGGTCGCAATAAAGCCCACGCCGAACTGTGCGCCATCATTGATGCATTACTGCAAATACAGGGCATGGACGAACTGCTGCATAAACGCGTGATAGCACCGCTGGCCGCACTGCAACAGGAACGCCGCCAGCAACGTGCCCGCGAAGTGGCTTCCAGCCGCGTCGATTTCTTTACTCTGGTTCGTGGAGAATAACTCATGTCACTTGTTGCCAGTTTTCAGCATCCGGTCGCCGATGCGCAGTACAGTTTTCGCCGTATTCTCAAAGGATTAAGCGAGCCAGGCATCAGCGTACAACTGCCTGCCATGCCCGGTTTCGGCGCACTGGGATCCGCCAGTGCCTGTGTGCTGCTGACGCTTATCGATCAGGACACACCGCTATGGCTGAGTGCATCGCTTAACGATGAAATCCTGCGTAAAAACCTGCGTTTTCATACCGGCGCCGTACTGACCAATGACCCATCCGCTGTCAGTTTTGCGCTGGCTGATCCTGCGCTGGACAGCGCAACCCTGCTGGCTTTCCCGTGCGGCGATGAAATGTCGCCGGAGCTGGCGACCAGCGTGATTGTTCAGCTCGAAAGCCTGACCGGTGGCACGCCGCTGCGCCTGCGCGGGCCGGGCATTGAAAACAGCCGGATTATTTCTCCACAGTTGCCTGATTGCGTGCGCGATTATCTGCTGAACCGTCCTCACCGTTTCCCGCTGGGTCTGGACTTTATGTTCACCTGCGGCGAAGAACTGATTGCCATACCGCGCACCACGCGCGTGGAGGTCTGCTGATGTATGTAACCGTTAAAGGGGGTGAGAAGGCGATTGCCGCCGCCCATCAGTTGCTGGCGCACGAGCGCCGTGGCAACACGAATGTGAATGAAATCGGCTGTGATCAGATCGAACAACAATTAGGTCTGGCAGTCGATCGCGTCATGAGCGAAGGCGGGATTTATGACCGCGAACTGGCAGCACTGGCCATTAAACAGTCCGGCGGGGATCTGGTTGAAGCCATTTTCCTGCTACGCGCTTACCGCACGACATTACCCCGTCTGGCCACCAGCGAGCCGCTGAATACCCAATCGATGCGTATTGAACGGCGTATTTCCGCCATCTATAAAGACTTACCCGGCGGTCAGGTGCTCGGTCCCACTTACGATTACACCCACCGTCTGCTCGACTTTGCGCTGCTGGCCGAAGGCGAAGCGCCGTTCACGCCAGTGGCAGATGAACCGCAGCCGGAAAACTGCGGCCATGTGTTTGATTTACTCACGCAACAACAGCTGGCGATTCAGGAAGAAGATGACGGCAGCGAACCGGAAGATATCACCCGCACGCCGCCTGTCTATCCGGCATCCCGCGCCGCGCGCCTGCAGCAACTTGTCCGCGGCGATGAAGGATTTTTGCTGTCGCTGAGCTATTCCACGCAGCGCGGTTACGGGCGAACGCATCCTTTCGCCGGTGAAATCCGCACCGGCTGGCTGACGGTCGAAATCGTGCCGGAAGAGCTGGGCTTTGCGATTGATATCGGCGAAATCCTGCTGACCGAATGCGAGATGGTGAACGGTTTTGTCGCACCGGAAGACAAGCCCCCGCACTTTACCCGCGGTTACGGACTGGTGTTTGGTCGCGCTGAACGCAAGGCGATGTCGATGTCGCTGGTCGATCGCGCACTGCAAACCCGTGAATACAACGAACAGATCAGCAGTCCGGCGCAGGATGAAGAATTCGTGTTATCCCATGCCGATAACGTCGAAGCCGCCGGTTTTGTCTCGCACCTCAAGCTGCCGCATTACGTCGATTTCCAGGCCGAACTGGAGTTGTTAAAACGCCTGCGCGCCGCAAAACAACAGGACTCCGCCCATGAACAATAATGCCGCCCAAACGATCACCGGCTACAACCACGGGTATCTCGACGAGCAGACCAAACGTATGATCCGCCGTGGCATCCTGAAAGCGGTGGCGATCCCCGGTTATCAGGTGCCGTTCGCCGGTCGCGAAATGCCGATGCCTTACGGATGGGGCACCGGCGGGATCCAGCTGACTGCCAGCGTGATTGGCGAAAACGACGTGCTGAAGGTTATCGATCAGGGCGCTGATGACACCACCAATGCCGTGTCGATCCGTAAATTCTTCCAGCGCGTCGCAGGGGTGAAAACCACCGGGAAAACCGTGGAAGCCAGCCTGATCCAGACCCGTCACCGCATTCCGGAAACACCGTTGCAGGAAGATCAGATCCTGATCTTTCAGGTGCCGATCCCGGAGCCGCTGCGTTTTATCGAACCGCGTGAAACCGAAACCCGCAAAATGCACGCGCTGGAAGAATATGGCGTGATGCAGGTGAAGCTGTATGAAGACATTGCACGCTTCGGCCATATCGCCACCACCTACGCCTATCCGGTGAAAGTGAATGATCGTTACGTGATGGATCCGTCGCCGATCCCGAAATTTGATAACCCGAAGATGAACATGATGCCTGCATTGCAGCTGTTCGGCGCCGGGCGTGAAAAACGCATTTACGCCCTGCCACCGTTCACCAAAGTAGAAAGTCTGGACTTTGACGATCATCCGTTTACCGCTCAGCGATGGGATGAGCCCTGCGCCCTCTGCGGCTCGCACCACAGTTATCTCGATGAAGTGGTGCTCGACGATCAGGGCAACCGCATGTTCGTGTGCTCCGACACCGATTTTTGCGCTCAGCAGGTTGAGCAACAGGCTTCAAACGAGGGTAACCACTGATGAACACTCCCTTAAATCTTACCGCCGGGCCGCTGTTGTCGGTGAATAACCTGACTCATCTTTATGCGCCGGGCAAAGGCTTTTGCGATGTGTCGTTCAATCTGTATCCCGGCGAAGTGCTGGGCATTGTCGGCGAATCCGGTTCCGGCAAAACCACACTGTTGCAGTCGATTTCTGCCCGTCTTGCGCCGCAGCAAGGCAACGTGATTTACAACAACGGGCAGGTTCCTGCGCAATCGTTGTATGACATGCCCGAAAGTGACCGCCGCCGTCTGCTGCGCACCGACTGGGGCGTGGTGCATCAACATCCGATGGACGGCCTGCGTCGCCAGGTTTCAGCCGGGGGAAATATCGGCGAGCGTCTGATGGCTGTCGGTGAGCGCCATTACGGCAATATCCGCAAGAAGGCCGGTCAGTGGCTGGAAGATGTCGAAATCCCGGTTTCACGTATTGATGACCTGCCGACCACGTTTTCCGGCGGAATGCAGCAACGTCTGCAAATCGCCCGCAATCTGGTGACGCATCCCCGTCTGGTGTTTATGGATGAACCAACCGGTGGCCTGGATGTGTCCGTTCAGGCACGTCTGCTGGATTTACTGCGCACGCTGGTGGTGGAAATGCAGCTGGCAGTAGTGATTGTCACCCACGATCTTGGCGTTGCCCGCCTGCTTGCGCACCGTTTGCTGGTGATGAAACAAGGTCAGGTGGTGGAAAGTGGTTTAACCGACCGCGTGCTCGACGATCCGCATCATCCCTATACACAGCTGCTTGTTTCTTCCGTGCTGTCCTGAATCTACTTCCAGAGAAAGAGTGACCAAAATGACGACGAAGCTCAGGGTCGAAAATCTCAGTAAAACTTTCGTGCTGCATAACCAGAACAGTGCCCGATTACCGGTGTTCAGTCACGCCAGTCTGACGGTCAATGCCGGGGAATGTGTGGTGCTGCATGGCCAGTCCGGTAGCGGAAAATCCACCCTTTTGCGCTCCTTATACGGCAACTATTTGCCGGACAGCGGCACCATCTGGGTGGAGCATCAGGGTCAGCAAATCGACATCGTCAGCGCCGAAGCGCGCGAGATTCTGGCGGTTCGCCGTCATACCGTCGGCTGGGTCAGCCAGTTTTTGCGGGTTATTCCGCGTATCAGCGCGCTGAATCTGGTGATGCAGCCGCTGCTCGAACTGGGTGTGGATAAAGCGCAGAGTGAATCACGCGCCAGCGTATTGCTGCACCATCTGAACGTACCGGAACGCCTGTGGCATCTTGCGCCTTCAACGTTTTCCGGTGGCGAACAACAGCGCGTGAATATCGCCCGTGGTTTTGTGGTCGATTATCCGGTGCTGTTGCTCGATGAACCTACCGCCTCACTGGATGCGGTTAACCGCGCCGCCGTGGTTACGCTGATTGAGCAGGCCAAAGCACGCGGTGCGGCGGTCGTCGGGATTTTCCATGACGAGGATGTGCGCCAACGTGTTGCCGACCGTTTGTATGAAATGAGCCCCGAAACCGCGCCGGAGATGTCCGTATGATCATCAATAACGTCAGACTGGTACTCGACGATCAGGTTGTTGAAGGATCGCTTGAGATGAAAAACGGCGTGATCAGCGCCTTCGCAGACAGCTGCAGTCAGTTGCCACAGGCGCTGGATGCGCAGGGCGGCTGGTTGCTGCCGGGTTTAATCGAGCTGCACACCGACAATCTGGATAAATTTTTCACGCCGCGCCCGAAAGTTGACTGGCCGGCGCATTCGGCTATGAGCAGTCATGATGCCCTGATGGTCGCCAGCGGCATCACCACGGTGCTGGACGCCGTCGCTGTCGGTGATGTGCGCGACGGCGGGCATCGTCTGGATAATCTGCAAAAGATGATCGACGCTATCATCAACAGCCAGAATGCCGGATTAAACCGCGCCGAACACCGGTTGCATCTGCGCTGCGAACTGCCGCATGAAACCACCTTGCCGTTGTTCGAAAAGCTGATGGATACGTCAATATTGTCACTGGTTTCGCTGATGGACCATTCACCGGGCCAGCGCCAGTTCGCCACGCCGCAGAAATACCGTGAGTATTATCAGGGCAAGTACCACCTTAACGACCAGCAGATGGACGACTATCAGGAAGAGCAAATCGCCCTCTCGCGCCGCTGGGCACAGCCAAACCGTGAAGCCATTGCCGCGCACTGCCGGGCACGCAATATTTCACTGGCCAGCCACGACGACGCGACGGCCGCGCATGTTGAAGAATCGCTGGCACTCGGCAGCGTGATTGCCGAATTCCCGACCACTGAAGAGGCCGCACGCGCCTCGCACGCCAACGGTTTGCAGGTGCTGATGGGTGCGCCAAATATTGTGCGCGGCGGGTCCCATTCAGGCAATGTCCCGGCGCATCATCTGGCCTCGCTCGGTCTGCTGGATATTCTCTCTTCTGATTACTATCCCGCCAGCCTGCTCGATGCTGTTTTCCGCATTGCCGGTGATGAAAATAACGCTTTCAGCCTGCCGCAGGCGGTGAAACTGGTAACACGTAATCCGGCCAATGCCCTGGGCCTGAAAGATCGCGGTGAAATAGCCGAAGGCAAGCGCGCGGATCTGGTGCTGGCACGCGCGCATGGCGATCATCATTACGTGCAAAACGTCTGGCGTCAGGGCATTCAGGTGTTCTGAGGGGATGAGAGTCTAAGGAGATGAAATGAGTCGTTTACTCTATCTGATGGGCGCTTCTGGCTCGGGAAAAGACAGTTTGCTGGATGCCCTGCGTCAACATTTACCGGACAATGTCACGGTGGCGCATCGTTATATTACGCGCCCCGCAGACGCCGGTTCGGAAAATCATATTGCATTGAGCGAAGCTGAATTTATGCAACGCCGTCAGCAGGGATTGTTCGCGCTGGAATGGGTCGCACACCAGTGCCGGTATGGCGTGGGCATTGAGATCGACCATTGGATGCAGTTGGGCTGTCATGTGGTGATGAACGGCTCGCGTGCCCATCTGGAACAAGCCCGTCAGCGTTACGGCCAGCGCCTGCTCCCGGTGTGTTTGCAGGTATCGGATCCTGTGCTGGCCTCACGACTTTCGCAGCGCGGACGTGAGGATGTGGCGCAAATTGCCCGCCGTCTGCAACGTGCCAGAGAATATGCCAGCACGCTGCCCGCAGAGTGCCATCTGCTGAACAACGACGGTGCATTGCAGGACACCTTACAGCATCTGCTGGCGATCCTTTCTCTGCCGGTCAGTACGCCTGTTTATCCCGTAACTTCACAATGAAGGATCCTATGACAGACATCATTTCTCCCTTTTCGCTGGCTGATGAACAGGATTATGCCCGACCTAAAATTGGTCAGCAGGTCGAGCTGAACGGATCGCAGCTCGGACAATATGTACATATTGCCGATAATGCGATTATTGAAGAAACGCAGATCGGCGATTACTCCTATACCGCCGGAAATAATCAGATCTTCTACGCAACGATCGGCAAATTTGTATCGATCGCCACCTATGTACGGATCAATCCTGGTAACCATCCGACTTATCAGCGTGTGGCTCAGCACCATTTTACCTACCGCAGTTCAGCATACGGGCTGGGTGAGGACGATCAGGCATTTTTCGACTGGCGACGTGAACATCACGTCACCGTGGGTAATGATGTATGGATTGGTCATAACGCGGTGCTGATGCCCGGCGTGAAAGTCGGCAATGGCGCGGTCATTGGTACGTCAGCCGTAGTGACCAAAGACGTCGAGCCATACTCCATCGTCGCAGGCGTGGCGGCTAAAAAGATCGGCATGCGGTTTGACGACAGTATGATCGAACGGATCGAGAAAAGTCAGTGGTGGAACTGGGATCATGAAACACTGAAAGAAAGGATGCCGGACTTCAGAGATCTGGCTGTGTTTGCGGAAAAATATCTGTAGAGAAGGCGGGGAGCGGGCTCAGGGTTTGACAGGCAGGAAATTCGCATTTTTTGCCTGTCAGCTTATCACAGGGATCCGCTGAAGCGGATCCCTGTGCATTAAAGTTCTTCAACGCTGGCAGCAATCTGATCGGAATCCAGCACAGTGATCCCCCCCAACCCGGCGTTAAACGCCTGTTCCAGCAAAGCTTTTGCCACGATGTCAGACTCCACGGCTTTCCATTTCCCTGGCAGCATTTTAAATAATGGCGCGCTCAGTTGCTCGAGCAGGCGCGGCGGATGACGCCGGCCTACCAGCAGCGACGGTCTGACCAGCGTGAGCAGTGGCCAGCCCTGTTGCATCAGCGCCAGTTCCATTTCACCTTTGGTGCGGTTGTAGAGAAAACACGAATGCGCATCCGCGCCGTGTGCGCTGACAGCCAGACAATGGCGGGCACCCAGTTCCCGTGCCGCTTTGGAGCAATCGACCACCAGATCGTAATCCACGGCCCGAAATGCCTGTGCACTTCCCGCCTGTTTACGTGTGGTACCCAGACAGCAGAACAGCAAATCAATCGGTTCATCAAGTGCAACAACCAGTGAGGTCAGATTCGTGCCCAGCGGATTGATCAGTTTATTGCCCGGTGGCAACGGACGGCGACTCGGCGCAACAATACGGCTGACACGCGGATCCAGCTGCAGCAGGCGTAAAAGCTCCCTCCCGATCAGACCACTCCCACCCAGCAGAAGAACTTTTGCCATATCACTTCCTTTTAAATCACGGCATACAGACACAGAGGATCGAAGTGTTACCTGAATGTGAATATCACGCTATAAGACAGTTCCTGTTACCTGACCAGACTCGGAGGAATCCAGTTTGATCAGTCCGTCCCTGGCTTCTAGGATTATGGGGGTAAGTCAAAAAACACATTCTCAGCAGGAGGAACCATGAGCAAGAAGATAGCGGTACTCATCACTGATGAATTTGAGGATTCTGAATTCACTTCACCCGCCGGGGCTTATCGCGAGGCTGGACATCAGGTCATCACCATTGAGAACAAAGCGGGTAACGTCATTAAAGGCAAGCAGGGGAAAGCTTCCGTTACCATTGATAAATCAATTGATGATGTGAACGTCGCTGAGTTTGACGCCCTGCTGCTGCCCGGCGGACATTCGCCGGATACCCTGCGCGGAGATGACCGGTTTGTCGAATTTACCCGGGAGTTCGCCAATAGCGGCAAACCGATTTTCGCCATCTGTCACGGGCCGCAATTGCTGATTAATGCCGATGTCGTTCGGGGACGCAAACTCACCACGGTGAAACCGGTGGTCGTGGACGTGAAAAATGCGGGTGCCGAGTTTTATGACAAAGAAGTGGTGGTCGACAACAACACGCTGGTCACCAGCCGGACGCCGGATGATCTGCCCGCTTTTAACCGTGAATCACTGAAGATTCTGGCAGAATAAACCCGCCGCCCCTCTGCACAGAGGGGCAAATCACCTTGTCTCTTCTCTGTCCCATACAAGTTTCTTACCAAATCCCAACGCATTATCTGTCATTTTAATGTGGCTGAGCCTCAGTGCCCAGACCGGCGCTTTCATCGCGATGGCGACAGGGAAACGTTTACAATACTGACTGCGCGCAAGGCTTTCTTCTTCACCATCGAGAACGGTAGCTTCCCCACGATACTGAATGCCTTTAATTAGCGCGATGGATTTCGGAGGTGGCGCAATCGTTCCCACAATGTGTGGCGATCGGGACATCAGCGAGCCATGAAGAGTTTTGAGTTCTGTCATGAAATAGAGCGTCATGCTGCCCTCATCGGTAACATAAAAGCAATTAGCGCTCCACATTTCGCCGTCAGCAGTAGCGCACAGCGCCAATACATGGTTCTTTTTCAAAAATTTCAGGATATGTTGCAGATCATCAGGGTTATTCATCGCCAATCCTCATCTTCATTTTTCACAGTTTAACGCTGTATGACGATGTTTTGCCTCACTCTGTTGTGCCTTTCGGGTAAACTGACACGACCTTTTCCTTTCCCATACCTAAGCTTATGCCCGTCACCGCCAACTGGTTTTTATATATGCTGAGAACGCCTACCGGGATGCTCTATACCGGCATCACGACAGACGTGACGCGGCGTCTCGCCCAGCATCAGTGTGGTAAAGGAGCGAAATCATTGCGTGGGAAAGGAGAATTAGCGTTGGCATTTCAGTGCCAGGCAGGTGACCGCTCGCGGGCATCAAAGCTGGAAATAAAAGTCAAAAAACTGAGTAAGGCACAGAAAGAGCTGCTGGTGACAAACGCGCCGGAATGCCTGGAAAATTATCTGGGATTCGCGGAAAGCGGAAAATAAAAAAGGCCGGGAAACCGGCCTCTGTGCCCTCTGACTGTCATCAGAAGCGATTAAACGCTGACGGGAAGACCACTTCACCGCTGGCGTCGGACAGCGCATCGTCTGCCAAAGTAAACAGCTGGAACATGGTTTCAGTATCTGTCCAGCGGCAATGCAGGCCGTGAGCAGCCGCAGGTTGAAAACCGAAACGCTTGTAATACGCAGGGTCACCTAATACCACGACCGCGGCATAACCAAATTCATTCAGGGAATCTAACCCTTCGTACACCAGTTTTTCGCCCAGTCCCTGACCACGCAGAGAGTGCTCTACCGCCAGCGGTGCCAGCGCCACCCAGTTACGGTCTTCGCCCTGAATATCCACCGGACAGAATGCCACATACCCCACGACACCCCCTTCATCGTCGGTCGCGACCACGCCAAGCGTCAGGAGACCATCTTCACGCAACTCCTGCACCAGATCAGCTTCTGCGCCAGTCGGAAATGAGGCGCGCAGCAGACGGTCTATGCCCGCAGCATCGACCGGAATTTCAGTACGGATTAACATGGCTCAGCTACCGGAGTTTTTGACCCGCGGTCCTCTTGCAGTCCCGCTTCGACAAAACCGGCCAAACGCAGCAGACCGTTTTTCAGCAACAGCGGCATGGTATCAAGATCGATAGAATCCATCAGATTTTTCACATACAGACCGAGCTCCGTATCGCCTTCAATGCGCAGACGGCGCTGGAAGAACAGCGTATCAGGATCTTCTTTACGGGCGGCAATCAGGATCAGGTCGTTAGCGTTTGCGCTGAAGCTGACATCCGCCTCGCCGTGTTCAGCGATCATCAGCTTACCTTCGCCCACCGACATCAGCCAGCTCAGGTTCAGATCGCTGACATCAATTTTCAGCCATCGGTTTTCGAGGAAATCCAGTTCGCCATCAGCCAGTGCCTGACGAAGCTGCCAGCTCAGCACCTGTTGCAGAACCTGACGTTGTAATGCAAATGGCGTGAATTTCAAAGGCACACTCAACAGGGTGGGTCCCTGACGAACCAAACGTGCACGTAGTTTTTGCAACACTGGCACTACTCCTCTCGGTAACTTTTCGACAAGTTTTAAGGCGGTTATGCGGCCTATTTTGACACATTGCCGGTAACGTTCAGCGGTCTATATCAATAAATACTGCAACAGAAAAACGCCACGTACAACCTCCCCGGGGGCGGTAAGCCCTTCAAAGCCGCAGAAACTGCCTCAAATCAAAATATTGCATCCCTGCATTCTCTAAAATAGTTCGCCAATCAAAGCCCTGACTGATGAATGAATGACGTCGGCAACTGGCTTTTCATCACCCCCAACTGTTCAGCTCTGGCTGACCGGTTGCAGTAAGGAACGAGAATGGAGCTACTTTGCCCGGCAGGAAATTTACCTGCGCTGAAAGCGGCGATCGACAATGGCGCAGATGCGGTTTATATCGGTCTGAAAGATGACACGAATGCGCGCCATTTCGCCGGCCTGAATTTTACGGAAAAAAAGCTGCAGGAAGCCGCCAGTTACGTTCACCGCCACCGTCGTAAACTGCATATTGCTATCAATACATTTGCCCATCCTGACGGTTATCAGCGCTGGGAACGCGCGGTAGATATGGCGGCACAACTCGGCGCAGATGCGCTGATCCTGGCTGATCTGGCGATGCTGGATTACGCGGCGAATAAATATCCTCATGTTGAACGCCATGTATCGGTGCAGGCTTCCGCCACCAACGACGAAGCCATTCGTTTCTATAAACGCAACTTTGATGTTGCCCGCGTGGTATTGCCGCGTGTGCTTTCCATGCATCAGGTGCGTCAGCTTTCCCGTACTACCGTTGTGCCGCTGGAAGTATTCGCATTCGGCAGCCTGTGCATTATGGCCGAAGGCCGCTGCTATCTTTCGTCCTATCTGACCGGCGAATCGCCCAATACTGTGGGTGCCTGTTCTCCGGCACGGTTCGTACGCTGGCAACAGACCATGCAGGGCATGGAATCACGTCTGAATGATGTGCTGATCGACCGTTATGACGAAGGCGAAAACGCCGGTTATCCGACTCTGTGTAAAGGCCGTTATCTGGTGGATGGCACGAAATACCATGCGCTGGAAGAACCGACCAGTTTAAACACGCTGGAATTATTACCGGAACTGTTCGCCGCCAATATTGCGTCAGTGAAAATTGAGGGGCGTCAGCGCAGCCCGGCATATGTCAGCCAGGTCGCACGCGTATGGCGTGCGGCCATCGACCGCTGCATGGCTGATCCGCAAAACTTTAAAACCGAGGAAGCCTGGATGAACACGCTGGGCTCCATGTCTGAGGGCACACAAACGACGCTGGGTGCCTATCACCGCAAGTGGCAGTAACTGAAGAGACGATGATGAAATATTCTTTAGGCCCCCTCCTTTATTACTGGCCGAAAGCACAGGTGGAAGACTTTTATCAGGCTGCGGCGACCAGCAGCGCGGATGTGATTTACCTCGGCGAAAATGTGTGTGCCAAACGCCGGGAAATGAAAGTGAACGACTGGCTGGAGATCGCGCGTCAGCTGGCTGCAACGGGTAAACAGGTGGTGATTTCCACGCTGGCGTTGTTGCAGGCACCGTCAGAGCTCAATGAACTGAAACGCTATGTGGAGAACGGTGAATTTTTGCTCGAAGCCAATGATTTCGGCGCGGTGAATATGGCGGCGGAACGCAATCTGCCATTTGTCGCCGGCCATGCGCTGAATTGCTACAACGCGGTCACGCTGAAATTGCTGCATAAACAGGGCATGGTGCGCTGGTGTATGCCCGTCGAGCTTTCCCGTGACTGGCTGGTGAATCTGCTCAACCAATGCCAGGCTTTGGGCATTCGCGATAAATTTGACGTAGAAGTGCTGTCCTACGGGCATCTGCCACTGGCGTATTCGGCGCGCTGTTTTACTGCACGTTCAGAAAACCGGGCGAAGGATGAATGTGAAACCTGCTGCATCAGTTATCCGCAGGGCCGTAAAATGCTGTCTCAGGAAAATCAGCAGGTGTTCGTGCTCAACGGCATTCAGACGCAAAGCGGCTATTGCTATAACCTGGGTAACGAACTTATGTCAATGCAGGGGCTGGTAGACATTGTGCGTCTGTCGCCGGAAACCATGGACACACTCGCCACGCTTGAAGCGTTTCGCACCAACGAACGCGGACTGTATCCGCTGACACTTACCGATAAAGCCGACTGTAATGGCTACTGGCAGCGTGTCGCCGGGCTGGAACTGCGCCAGTAACCACAGACAAACAACACTAAGAAGGGATATGACCACTGCGCCATATCCCTTTTTTATGAGTGCGGAGGCTTCGGCCGGAACATCGCGCGCAGCCGGACGCCATCACGCAACATGCCCACGGCAATGCCAATGAAAGTGTAAAACACGCACAGGATCAGCAGCATCATAATGTCGCCACCCACGTCTTTAAACGGCAATCCCATCTGATTCACACCGGCAATGGCTTTGGTCGCCCACGTTGAAGGGAGCATGGAAGAAATCGCCCGAACCCATGCGGGCATCGCCTGCAACGGCCAGATGGTACCTGATATATAGAAGACCGGCGTAGTCAGAAACGCCAGCGTCAGGTAAATCAGCTCCACGCTGCGCAGACATTCCGTCACCAGTTTCCCTAAACCTAATACCGCCATCAGGAACGGAAACGTCAGCAGCAAAATCTCAGGAATGGTTGCCGTTTGCCGGTAACCCAATACCCAGGGCCACAATACGAACAATACAATCGACAGAAAAAGCCAGACCGGAATCAAGGCTGAAATTCCCCCCAGAAACGCCGGGATCGATGATTTCCCGGAAGGCCCGCTGTTGAGCACAATACTGACGCGCACACTGGCTATCAGTAATGAGTGCTGCAAAAGCATCACCAGTAAACCTGGAAAAATAATGGCGGCAAAACTGATGCCGGGGTTAAACAGATCAGATGACTGGCCCAGGATCGGCGAAAGCACCACGCTGGCCTGACGCTCACTGAAACCGTTGCTGAGCAGCAAATCTGTGTTGTACTGCGTCAGGATCGACTGATACGCCGACAGCACATCCTGTTGAATCTGCCCGTTTGCCAGCCGGTTGGTGGCATCACCATACACCGGGATCACAATATTTTGTCCGGCGAGGATCTTCTTCTCCAGATCGACCGGCATGATGATCACTGCGAACAGTTTTCGCAGCGCCAGATCGTGTTCCGCGTCAGCCAGATTGTCATACGCGACGGTGGCAATTTTCGACCCCGCATCAAGCTGGCGGGACAGCATGCGGCTGGCCGTACTGTGATCCTGGTCGATCACCGCGACGGGCAAGTCCCACACTGTTCTGTTGGCATAAACCAGACTCATCACACACAGTGAAAGCAGTAACATCATCCACATCGGTTTATCGAGCAAACCGGTCAGCACTTTACTGAAGGTTTTCCACCAGGTTTTACCCCATTCGCGCCCCGTCATTGCCCTGGTTCCTGTTGTTTCATTCGCATATACAGGCGTTTACGCACCAGCAAACTGGTCAGCAGCGGATAGATCAGCAGAATGCAACACACCATCAGAATGCCGCGCACTGACACTTCCCGCAGGAAAACATCAAACATGGCGGCCAGCGCATAACTCAGCGGCTCAATACCGGAAATGATACGGGCTGGCAACGGCATCGATAGCACCGGCACCGCCATGCCCGAGAAAGTCAGCGCAATACTGACGAAAATCCCCATCATGGTGTAAGCCGTGATGGTGGTTTTAGTGAAAGTGAAAAGGAGTAATCCGAGGCTTTGTGCGGCGATCACATAGAAAAAACCGATCAGCAGCATATACAAAGGATTACCACTGACACGGGCGTCAAAAAACCCGACCAGCATGGCGATTTCCACCATCAGCAACGTGGTAAAACACAATGTGTATGGCGCGAGTTTGCCAAGCAATGCCAGTGTGAACGAAGGTGCGCCGAGTAATGCCTGGCTGCGCGCCATCACGTAAATCATGCAGGTGACAGTAAACAGTTGCAGCAGATGGATGGTCGCGGCAAATTGCTGATAATAAATGTAGCTGCCACTGGCGTTAAACAGGCTGCCGTACGAGAGATCTACACTTGCCAGCGAAGGCAGCGTTTTCCCCATTTCTGTCGCAATGATTGAACGGTAGCGGGTATTAAGTTCGGTGATCAGTCCGCTGAAATCTTGCGTGGAATATAATCCGGCACCGTAGAATAATGCGTTGTAATAGAGGACGGCGCCGGGCTGTTTTCCGGCCAGCACATCGGCTTCAAAATCGTTGGGAATATACAAAAGCGCATAATCCTGCGCGGTACGCAGACGGTATTCAGCTTCCGGCAAACCGCCTTCAAAAGCCTGCACGTGCGCGTGAGAACCGGCGTCCAGTTTGCGGACCAGCATTTTGGATAGCGGACTATGATCATTGTCGACCACAGATACCGGTAAATCCAGCAATGTACCTTCCGAGAAGTTACTGCTGATAAGCCCGAAAAGCAGCAGAGGAAAAATCCAGCACAACCAGTGGATCACCGGCTTGCGGAAAGCATGCCGGACCTCGCGGGTAAAAGCCCGACTGAAACAGCGCCATGCGGCTTTTACCCTTTCACTGCGCGGCGCTTTGACCGGCCTCATTGAGCTTGCCATTGCCACAATGCGCTCATGCCCTGACGTAATCCGGGCACAGGTTTCGCGGGATACAGACGCACTTCAAAAGTTTTTAAATCAAAGTCGCCGGTCGCTCGCGTGGCGCGTTTGGTCGCATAATCGCCAAGCGGAGCAAGGTAACGCACTTCCGCTTCGATCATCTGGTTATTCAGCGCGGGAACGCGTATCCGGACTTTATCGCCTTTACGCACGCCCGCCAGGATATCCTCCCGCAGGTTAAACACGAAATACGCATCAGGCAGACGAACCAACGTCAGTAACGGGCTCGAGGCGTTTTGCAACTCGCCGACCTCCACAGGAATCGGTCCGACCTCACCATCAACCGGGGCTTTGACTAATAAATCATCGGTTTGCGCTTTCACTTCCAGAAGGTCTTCTTCCGCCTGGCGCAACTGAGCGGCATAGCTTTCACGTTGCTCGACGCGGTCACCGTTGACGCCTTCATCCAGGTTGGCTTTGGCCACCAGCACCTGCTGATAAGCACTGTCGCGGGCGCGGCGGGAATCTTCCAAATCAGCCGCAGAAATGAAACCTTTGGATGCCATTTTGGCATTACGGTTATAAAGGTCCCGTGCATTAATGTATTCCGCCTGCGACTGCGCCAGCGTGGCTTTCAGATTGCGAATACTTTCTTCACGCGTGCCGTTAACGGAAAGATCAAGCTGCGCTTTTGCCTGATCGCGCGCCGCTTCAGCCGCACGTAACTGCGCCATTAATTCGGGGCTGTCGAGGGTAATCAATAGCTGTCCGGCTTTGACATCGTCACCGCGTTCTACATGACGTTCTGTCACCCGGCCTTTGGCTTTCGAGGCCACAATGACTTCCGGTGCATCCACTTCACCCTGCAATAACAGATCCTGATTGTGCGCCCGGAACAGCACAGCCAGAGAAACCGCTACTGCAATCAGCAGCAGGGTCAATAAAATTCGTTTACTCATCGGTACGACATCCTTTTTGTTTGCCTGTTTTTATCAGCGGCTTTGGGTATCCTTTCCATATTATTGTCCTTTGTTGCATCAATCTCTTCAGGCGGAACATACAGATATCAGTGAAATCATAGCGGGATAAACAGAGCATTTTTAACTCAAAACAACATATTGGCTGAAATGATAGTTTAGGTTAATTCAATCATATTTTAGGATGTTTAAATGGCATTTAAGGGCACAAATGCCGTATTCAATCTATTACTATTGGGTGATACTCGTTCTAATTATGAGCGGAGTGAATACTTTCTCCACTCACCTCAATCAAGAGTGAGCTGCGATTATGTCTGATAAAAACACCGTCCCCCTTTCCGTTCTCGATCTGGCACCGGTTCCGCAGGGCGCCGATCCTGCCCGCGCATTTCAGTGTTCACTGGAACTGGCACAACATGCCGAGAAATGGGGCTACCAGCGTTACTGGATGGCGGAACACCACAATATGACCGGCATCGCCAGTGCGGCAACCTCTGTGCTGCTGGGTTATATTGCAGGTGGGACGAAAACAATCCGCGTGGGTTCCGGCGGCGTGATGCTGCCGAACCACTCACCGCTGGTGATTGCCGAGCAGTTCGGTACGCTCGCTACACTCTACCCGAACCGTGTGGATCTGGGATTAGGTCGTGCGCCGGGCACCGATCAGCGCACCATGATTGCCCTGCGCCGCCATCTCTCCGGTGAAATCGACAACTTCCCGCAGGATGTGCAGGAGTTGCAGATGTACTTCGGTGACGTTCAGCCGCAGCAACCTGTCCAGGCCGTGCCCGGACAGGGTTTGCATGTGCCGATCTGGTTACTGGGCTCAAGCCTTTACAGCGCCCAGCTGGCGGCGGCGCTCGGACTGCCCTTCGCCTTCGCTTCACATTTCGCACCGGACATGCTGTATCAGGCATTAGCAATTTACCGCAGCAAGTTCCAGCCTTCTGCACAGCTTGAGAAACCCCACGCCATGGTATGTATCAATGCCATTGCTGCCGACACGGATGAAGAAGCGCGCCGGATGTTCACCTCTAATCAGCAACAGTTCATCAATTTGCGCCGTGGAATGCCGGGTAAACTCCCTGCGCCGGTTGATAACATCGAAAGCTTATGGTCCGCTCAGGAACGCTTTGGCGTTGATAATGCGCTGCGTATGTCGGTGGTCGGCAATAAAGAAAGTGTGCGTCAGGGGCTGCAAAATATTCTGCGGGAAACTGAAGCCGATGAACTGATGATCAACGGCCAGATTTTTGATCATCAGGCACGCCTGCATTCATTCGAGATTGTTTCACAACTTCAGGGTGAACTGGTCAAAGAGCAACGCATCAGCTGACAGGTCAGGTAAATCGCAGGCATAAAAAAACCAGCCCGGAGGCTGGTTTTTTATTATCTGAAAATCAGCGAACTGAAAGCAGATTATGCGTCAGAAGTACGACGTGGTGCGCGGCTTGGCGGACGACGATCACCTGCGGCTGCAGAACCTTCACGACGGTCACCGCTGAAAGAACGTGGAGCACCGTTACCACGGCCACCTTCACGACGTTCACCGTTGAACGGACGCGGAGCACCATTACCACGACGCTCACCGCCAGCACCGGCCGGACGATCACGACGTGGAGCCTGTGGCACCGCATCACCGATCAGTTGCATGTTCATCGGTTTATTCAGGATACGTGTACGGGTGAAGTGAGACAGGATCTCGCCCGGCATACCTTTCGGCAATTCGATAGTAGAGTGCGTACCGAACAGTTTGATGTTACCGATGTAACGGCTGCTGATGTCGCCTTCATTAGCGATAGCACCAACGATGTGACGAACTTCAACGCCATCGTCACGACCCACTTCGATACGATACAGCTCCATTTCGCCAGCGTCACGACGCTCACGACGCGGGCTGTCGCCATCACGTGCAGGGCGGTCATTGCTGCGGGCCGGACGGTCACGACGATCACCACGGTCGCCACGTTCTTCGAATTCACGGCGTGGTGGGCGGCTTTTGAAGACCGGATCCGCTGCAACGATCAGAGGGCGTTCACCCTGTGCCATTTTCAGCAGTGCCGCAGCCAGTGTCTCAACGTCCAGCTCTTCTGCAGGTTGCAGTTTTGCCAGCAGCGCACGGTATTGATCCAGATCGCTACTTTCCAGTTGTTGCTGAACTTTCGCTGCAAACTTAGCCAGACGACGCTCGCCCAGAACTTCTGCAGTTGGGATTTCAACTTCCGGAATGGTCAGCTTCATGGTGCGTTCAATGTTACGCAGCAGACGACGCTCACGGTTCTCAACGAACAACAGTGCGCGACCTGCACGGCCTGCACGGCCGGTACGACCGATACGGTGAACGTAAGATTCTGAGTCCATCGGGATGTCGTAGTTAACCACCAGGCTGATACGTTCTACGTCGAGACCACGTGCTGCCACGTCGGTTGCGATCAGAATGTCCAGACGGCCATCTTTCAGACGTTCCAGAGTCTGCTCGCGCAGGGCCTGGTTCATGTCACCGTTCAGCGCAGCGCTGCTGTAGCCGCTACGTTCAAGTGCTTCAGCCACTTCCAGCGTCGCGTTTTTGGTACGTACGAAGATAATCGCCGCATCAAAATCTTCTGCTTCCAGGAAACGTACCAATGCTTCGTTTTTACGCAGACCGTAAACAGACCAGTAACTCTGGCTGATATCAGGGCGCGTGGTCAAGCTTGACTGGATACGCACTTCCTGAGGATCTTTCATGAAGCGACGGGTAATACGACGGATAGCTTCTGGCATGGTTGCAGAGAACAACGCGGTCTGATGTTCAGCCGGGATCTGCGCCATGATGGTTTCGACGTCTTCGATGAAGCCCATACGCAGCATTTCATCAGCTTCGTCCAGCACCAGGCCGCTCAGGTTAGAGAGGTTCAGCGTGCCACGTTTCAGATGGTCCAGCAGACGACCCGGAGTACCCACAACAACTTGTGGTCCCTGACGCAGAGCGCGCAACTGGACGTCATAGCGCTGGCCGCCATAAAGGGCAACCACATTCACGCCATGCATGTGTTTAGAAAAATCGGTCATTGCTTCAGCAACCTGAACCGCCAGTTCGCGGGTCGGGGCCAGAACAAGAATTTGTGGTGCTTTCAGTGAAGCATCAATGTTATGCAGCAGCGGTAAAGAGAATGCGGCTGTTTTACCGGAACCTGTCTGAGCCATGCCCAGAACGTCGCGGCCATTTAACAGGTGAGGAATACACTCAGCCTGGATTGGTGAAGGTTTTTCGTAGCCCAAATCAGTCAGGGCAGAAATGATCGGAGCAGACAGCCCCAGGTCAGCAAAAGAGGTTTCAAGCTCAGTAGTCATGTACACGTGCCTCATTAATAATGGCAGCCAGTCTACATAACTCGTCGAGAAAATTTTCAGTCATTTTCATTGAAAAGTGTGAACCGGCTCAAATTAGATTATAAAACGAACAAAGCAACCCTCGCCCGTAAAGGCGCTAAAAAATGGTAAATACCATGATTTAAAAGGCTGATTGGTGTCGTCAGCTATTGCTGGTCCGATTCTGATAGGTCGTCTTGCTCATGGCCCAAAAGCGCCAATTCCAACAATGCATAGCGGTGCTCAACAAAGTTATGAACGTTGTTAGCTACCGTCAGTTTGAACAGTGCCGCAGCGCTGTTCTTGTCCCCCAGACTTAGGTAATGTTTACCTAAATAGAAGTCAGTTTCACTGAGATGCTCAGCGAGCGAAGTGTTATCCGTTGCTTCTGCCTTGAGGCGTTCCATCAGCGTAGATTCGCTGATTTTGCCCAGGTAGAATTCGACGATATTCCATCCCCATTGCCCTCTGTCCGCTTTGTCATAACGCTGTTGAAGCGCTACCTCGGCATCCTTCGGATTGATTTCTCGCTCCGCAAGATAAAGCCATAACGAACGGAAGGGATCATTTGGATCGTCTCGATAAAACGCCTGCAGATCATCCTGCGCTAACGAGAATCGGCCACCGTAATACAGTGCGATACCTCGGTTCAAACGCGCGTAGTTGTAAGTTGGATCAAGCTCTAGTACAGAATCAAACGCTTCATAGGCAGCATCGAAATTGCCTGCCTGCGTTAAGTAAATCCCCAGGTAGTTAAAAACTTCTGGCATATCAGGACGAATAGACAGCGCTTGTGAAAAATCATTTCGCGCCAGTGCTCTTAGCCCGAGACTATCATACAGCACACCGCGCTCATATAATAGCTGTGCTCTCTCATCATCGGTTAATGACCGACTGGCAAGTATTTGTTCCATGCGTGCCAGGATGACTTCCTGCTGCAACGTCGGTTGCAACGGAATCGCCAGAACTTCATTTTTACGCCAATCATGGTTGCTGCATCCTGCCAACATAAGTGCTGTCGCAACATAACACCAGCGCAAGAAAGGCTTCATTTCTACTCCCGGAGACAAACATTGGATGAACATCCTGTCATCCGCTTGCTTAACACAAACGCGTCCTGCGTCCGTGAGACGAACAGCTCCTTTCCAGATGGAAAGGAGCTGTAAAACTTCTGTTACAGATTATTCTGCTGCAGGTTGCTCAGTTGTTTCGTCCTGAGTAGGTGCGGTAGCTTCTTTGATGCTCAGACGCACACGACCCTGACGGTCAACTTCGAGAACTTTAACCGGAACTTCCTGGCCCATCTGCAGGTAATCAGTCACTTTCTCTACACGCTTGTCAGCGATTTGAGAAATATGCACCAGACCTTCTTTACCGCCGCCGATGGCAACAAATGCGCCAAAGTCTACGATACGGGTCACTTTACCCTGATAGATACGACCCACTTCGATTTCAGCAGTGATCTCTTCGATACGACGAATAGCGTATTTCGCTTTCTCGCCGTCGGTTGCTGCGATTTTCACAGTACCGTCATCTTCGATTTCGATCGTGGTGCCGGTTTCTTCGGTCAGCGCACGGATCACAGAACCACCTTTACCGATCACGTCCTTAATTTTGTCCGGGCTGATCTTGATGGTGTGAATACGCGGAGCAAACTGAGAGATATCGCCACGTGGAGTGCTGATAGCCTGTTCCATCACGCCCAGGATATGCAGACGCGCACCCTTAGCCTGGTTCAGAGCCACCTGCATGATTTCGCGGGTGATACCTTCGATTTTAATGTCCATCTGCAGCGCGGTAATACCGTCGCGGCTACCGGCCACTTTAAAGTCCATGTCGCCCAGATGATCTTCGTCACCCAGAATGTCGGACAGAACGATAAAGCTTTCGCCTTCTTTAACCAGACCCATTGCGATACCGGCAACAGCGGCCTTAATCGGAACACCTGCATCCATCAGGGCCAGAGATGCGCCGCAAACAGAAGCCATTGAGGATGAACCGTTGGATTCAGTGATTTCAGAAACCACACGCACGGTGTACGGGAAGTCTTCTGGTTTTGGCATCATCGCCAGCACGCCACGTTTAGCAAGACGGCCATGGCCAATCTCACGACGTTTTGGCGAGCCCACCATCCCGGTCTCACCGACTGAGTACGGAGGGAAGTTGTAATGGAACAGGAAGCTGTCAGTTTTTTCGCCCATCAGCTCATCCAGGTTCTGTGCATCACGGGCAGTACCCAGCGTTGCAGTCACCAGCGCCTGAGTTTCACCACGGGTGAACAGAGCAGAACCATGGGTACGTGGCAAAACGCCAGTACGCACATCCAGACCACGGATCATGTCTTTTTCGCGACCATCGATACGCGGCTCGCCACGCAGCACACGGCTACGAACCACATTCTTCTCGATGCTGCCCAGGATGTCAGAAATTTCGCCAGCATCCAGGGATTCGTCTTCAGCTTGCAGAGCCTGAACAACGTCAGCTTTGATGACATTGATCTGGTTGTAACGTTCTTGCTTCTCGGTGATCAGGTACGCATCACCCAGACGGGATTCAGACAGTGCAGCGACGCGAGCATGCAGCTCAGCGTTAACGGCTTCTGGCTGCCAGTCCCATTTTGGCTTACCGGCTTCAGCAACCAATGAGTTGATGTTGTCGATAACAATTTGTTGTTGTTCGTGGCCAAAGACGACCGCGCCCAGCATCTGATCTTCACTCAGTACTTCAGCTTCAGATTCAACCATCAGAACCGCGCCCTGAGTACCTGCCACAACCAGATCCAGACGGCTTGTTTTCAGCTCATCAGCGGTTGGGTTCAGAACATACTGGTCGTTGATATAACCAACGCGTGCCGCACCGATCGGGCCATTGAATGGAATACCAGACAGGCTCAGGGCAGCAGATGCACCGATCATCGCAACGATGTCAGGGTTAACTTGTGGGTTCAGGGAAACCACAGTCGCGATAACCTGAACTTCATTCAGGAAGGAGTCCGGGAACAGCGGGCGAATCGGGCGGTCAATCAGACGTGAGGTCAGTGTTTCGCCTTCGCTTGGACGGCCTTCGCGACGGAAGAAGCTGCCCGGGATACGACCAGCAGCGTAAGTACGCTCCTGATAGTTAACCGTCAGCGGGAAGAAACTCTGACCTGGTTTAGCTTTTTTCTGGCCAACAACGGTCACGAATACCGCAGTATCGTCCATGCTAACCATAACAGCGGCAGTAGCCTGACGAGCCATCATGCCGGTTTCCAGCGTAACGGTGTGCTGGCCGTATTGGAATTTACGAATAGTCGGATTAAGCAATGTAATATCCTTTTGTATGACGCGCAGCTGTTATGACAGCAGTTCACGCCGATAAATATCCGAGCTTCTCACTACATTCTCGCGACTAATGACAATCCTTATATACCTGGCAATGTGGTAATAAAGTCTCTCATTAGCCGCGCGAAAACATCTGTAACGGAAGTTCATGTTCTTAGAATAACAGTAGAAACCGCAGCCATACAGTACCCTGATTTGGCTGCGCTTCCTAGAATAAAGGGGCCTATTGGCCCCTTTACACTGAAACTCGCTTGATTAGCGACGCAGACCCAGACGTTCGATCAGGCTGGTGTAACGTGCTACATCTTTACGCTTCAGGTAGTCCAGCAGTTTACGACGCTGAGAAACCATACGCAGCAGACCACGACGGCTGTGGTGATCTTTTTTGTGTTCTGCAAAGTGACCTTGCAGATGGTTAATTTGAGCAGTCAGCAGAGCAACCTGAACTTCGGTAGAACCACTGTCGTTAGTGCCGCGACCGAAGTCGGAAACGATCTGAGCCTTAGCTTCAACGCTTAGAGACATAATCTTACTCCAAAATATTATAGATAATTAAACGGGTGCCGATCTCTAATTCAGCAACCCAATGCATAAGCTGCGCTATTCTACCCTTTGCTATATATGATCGCAAGGTAAGCAGAAAGCGCTTAATCGGTGTATTCAACAACCAGACGACGAGGCGCAATACGACCCTCATCATCAATTTCTCCTACACCGATAAACTTACGTTCTTCGCCTTCAGTGATGCGAACCATACCGCTGACGGGCGCACCTGATGCCTGAACAGGTTGGCCCTGTTTGACATATCCGGCCACCATAGGTAACAGGTTCACTTCCGGGAAGTCTTCACATGCGCTATCCATCGGCAACAACAAAGGATCCAACAGCAAGCGCGGCTCAATACCCTGCTCTTCTGCCTGAGCGATCAGCTCATGGAGTTTTTCCAGGGTGACCATTCGCTCTGAAGGATAAGTTGCCACCTGCAGACGACGCAGATAAGTCACATGCGCACCACAACCCAACTTCTCACCAAGATCATCGACGATAGTGCGGATGTAAGTGCCTTTTGAGCAATGAATCTCCAGCTCAACGTCAAAGCCTTCCCAGCGTATAAATTGCAATTCATACACCGTAATGCTGCGTGATTCTCGCGGAACTTCGATGCCCTGACGGGCATATTCGTACAGCTTTTTCCCTTCATATTTCAATGCGGAATACATGGAAGGAATTTGCTGAGTTTCCCCGCGGAAACTGTCGAGTGCGTCGTCAAGTTGTTGCCGGGTGAACGTCATTTCACGTTCACAAATGATGGCACCTTCAGCATCTGACGTATCGGTGCGTTGCCCCATGCGGGCAATCACGCGATAGCGTTTGTCCGAATCAAGCAGGAACCGGGAGAATTTAGTCGCTTCGCCTAAACACAGTGGCAGCATACCGGTGGCTAAAGGATCAAGCGCGCCGGTATGGCCTGCGCGGTTAGCGTTATAAAGGCGTTTAACCTTTTGCAGGGCATCGTTAGAAGACAAGCCTAAAGATTTGTCCAGTAGCAGAACACCGTGTATATCACGGCCGCGGCGACGTGGGCGACTCATTATGCTTCCTCGTCATCGCCTGCAGCGGAACGGCGTTCAGCATCGTTCTTCACGACATTAGTCACCAGATTGGACATACGCATACCTTCAACCAAAGAGTTGTCGTAAGCGAAAGTCAGCTCCGGTACTACACGTAAACGCATCGCTTTACCGATCAGCGTACGAATGAAACCTGACGCGTCCTGCAAGGCTTTGATGCCATTTTTGACACGATCAGGATCGTGATTATCAGTGGTCAGCACATCCAGGAAGGTGACGAACACTTTGGCATATGCCAGGTCGCGTGAGACTTCTACGCCTGAAACTGTCGCCATGCCTACGCGTGGGTCTTTGACTTCACGCTGTAAGATGATGGCGATTTCTTTTTGCATCTCCTGAGAGACGCGCTGAGTACGGCTAAATTCTTTTGCCATGAGGCTTTCTCCTTACTTGCTCCAGACAAATAAGGGGGCGCAAGGCCCCCATCTGGATATCAGCGACTTCGCAAACGTTAAGCGATAGTACGTTTGATCTCGATGATTTCGAAGACTTCGATCACATCACCAGTACGCACATCGTTGTAATTCTTAACGCCGATACCACATTCCATGCCGTTACGGACTTCAGCAACGTCATCTTTGAAGCGACGCAGGGATTCCAGTTCGCCTTCATAGATCACCACGTTTTCACGCAGCACACGGATTGGGTTGTTACGCTTGATCATACCTTCAGTCACCATACAACCTGCAATAGCGCCGAATTTAGGTGACTTGAATACGTCACGAACTTCAGCCAGGCCAATGATTTGCTGTTTGTATTCTGGCGCCAACATACCGCTCATTGCCTGTTTGACTTCATCAATCAGGTTATAGATAACGGAATAGTAACGCAGATCCAGGCTTTCACTTTCAACAACGCGGCGGGCAGACGCATCTGCACGGACGTTGAAGCCGAGGATGATCGCGTTAGAAGCAGCAGCCAGTGTCGCATCAGTTTCGGTGATACCACCGACACCCATACCAACGATCTTAACTTTAACTTCGTCGGTGGACAGGCTCTGCAATGCATCAGAGATTGCTTCACAAGAACCCTGGACATCTGACTTCAGAACGATGTTCAGTTCAGAAACTTCACCTTCGGTCATGTTCGCGAACATGTTTTCCAGTTTAGATTTCTGCTGACGAGCCAGTTTAACTTCGCGGAATTTACCCTGACGATACAGCGCAACTTCACGTGCTTTTTTCTCATCACGTACAACGGTAACTTCATCACCCGCAGCCGGCACACTGGACAGACCCAGCACTTCGACAGGGATAGAAGGACCCGCAGACGTAATGTCACGGCCCATTTCGTCACGCATCGCACGGACACGGCCGTATTCGAAGCCACACAGAATGATGTCGCCTTTGTTCAGCGTACCTTCCTGAACCAGCACGGTAGCAACCGGACCACGACCTTTGTCCAGGAAGGACTCGATCACAACACCACTTGCCATACCGCTACGCACCGCTTTCAGTTCCAGAACTTCGGCCTGCAGCAAGATAGCTTGCAGCAGATCGTCGATACCAGTACCGACTTTCGCAGAAACGTGGATGAACTGAGATTCGCCGCCCCACTCTTCCGGCATAACGCCGTACTGAGACAATTCGGTACGAACACGGTCCGGATCAGCATCTGGTTTATCAATTTTGTTTACCGCAACAACGATTGGCACGCCAGCCGCTTTCGCATGCTGAACAGCTTCGATGGTTTGCGGCATCACGCCGTCATCAGCGGAAACAACCAGAACCACGATATCTGTTGCCTGAGCACCACGAGCACGCATAGAAGTAAACGCGGCGTGTCCCGGGGTATCCAGGAAGGTAATCATGCCGTTTTCAGTTTCTACGTGATAAGCACCGATGTGCTGAGTAATACCACCGGCCTCACCTGCGGCGACTTTCGTGGAACGAATATAGTCGAGCAATGAGGTTTTACCGTGGTCAACGTGGCCCATGATGGTCACAACCGGAGCGCGAGGCTCAGCAGCTGCGGAAGCACCTGTGTCACGATCGCTCATCAGCGCTTCTTCCAGCTCGTTCTCACGACGCAGGATAACTTTATGGCCCATTTCTTCTGCAACCAGCTGAGCAGTTTCCTGATCAATAACCTGGTTGATGGTCGCCATAGCGCCCAGTTTCATCATAGTTTTGATGACCTGAGAACCTTTGACGGCCATTTTGTTTGCCAGTTCGGCAACAGTAATGGTTTCGCCCACCACGACATCACGGTTTACGGCAACCACAGGCTTGTTGAAGCTCTGCTGCAGCGTGCTTGGTTTGCGTTTGCCTTTACCATTACGGCCAACAGCACGGGCTTCTTCGCGATCCGCTTTAGATTCGGACAGCTTGTTGCCTTTTTTCTGTTTAGTCGCTTTGCCACCGCGGGTACGGCTACGACGATCGCCTTCAACTTTGGCATCATTCTCGTCTTCGGCCGCACGTGCATGCGTAGAAGTGGTGACATGGTAGTCAGCAGATTCTGATTCGCTCGGCGCAACAGTTTCAGTCCAGACGCCAGAATCAGCCATTTTACGGGCTTCTTCTGCAACGCGTTTGGCGTTCTCTTCAATCTTACGCTGGGCTTCTTCTTCCGTTTTGCGTTTCAGCTCTGCGGCTTCAGCTTCACGGCGTGCTTTATCTGCCTGAGCTGGTTTGGTTACTTCATCGGTATTTTGATTGGTCACTTTATCTTTTTCCGCTGCGTCACGCTTAGCTTTATCAGCGGCCTCACGTTTAGCTTGCTCTTCGGCGGCGCGTTTGGCTTTTTCCTGAGCTTCGCGCTGGGCTTGCTCTGCTGCTGCACGCTGTGCCTGTTCTTCCGCGTCACGCTTCGCCTGCTCTTCCGCTTCTGCCTGGGCTTGTTCTGCCTCGGTCATATCACGTTTAACATAAGTGCGTTTCTTGCGGACCTCGATTTGCACCGATTTACTCTTCCCGCCGGTGCTCGGAATATTCAGTGTACTACGCGTTTTGCGTTGTAACGTCAGTTTGTTTGTCGCACCTGGGTTTCCACCATTGAGATGCGCCAATAAAGTTTCTTTTTCTTGCTGGGTCACAGAGTCAGCTTCGGACTTCGAGATCCCTGCATCAGCAAATTGCTGTACCAGGCGATCAACCGGAGTCTGAATTTCTGCCGCCAGCGATTTTACAGTTACATCTGTCATGCTGTTCCTTCCTGCTACAGTTTATTACGCGTTGTCGCCAAACCAGCAGATATTGCGCGCGGCCATGATAAGTTCACCAGCCTGCTCGTCAGTAAGACCTTCAATATCAGCCAGATCGTCGACACCTTGCTCGGCAAGATCTTCCAGCGTACAAACCCCTTGTGCAGCCAGTTTAAATGCCATACTACGTTCCAGACCCGCCAGGTTAAGCAGATCGTCAGCAGGCTTTTTGTCACCGAGACTTTCTTCCTGAGCTAAAGCCAGCGTGGTCAGCGCTTCTTTTGCGCGTTCGCGCAGCGCATCCACGGTGTCTTCATCCAGGCCGTCGATTTCAAGCAATTCATTAACTGGCACATAAGCCAGTTCTTCAAGCGTAGAGAAACCTTCTTCAACCAGCACCGTGGCGAAATCTTCATCAATGGCCAGGTATTTGGTAAAGGTATCAATCGCAGCGTGTGCCTCAGCCTGATGTTTGGCTTGCAGGTCGTCTGCTGTCATCACGTTCAGTTCCCACTTGTCATCACCACGATGCTGTTTCAACAATTGGGAAGCCAAACGCACGTTCTGGCCATTACGGCCAATCGCCTGTGCCAGGTTGCTGGCTTCAACGGCGATATCCATGGTGCATTTATCTTCATCAACCACGATGGAAGCGACGTCTGCCGGTGCCATTGCGTTGATAACGAACTGCGCAGGATTGTCATCCCAAAGGATAATATCAATGCGCTCACCGCCCAGTTCGCTGGAAACGGCCTGAACGCGTGCACCACGCATGCCGACACAAGCACCGACAGGGTCGATACGTTTGTCGTTAGTTTTTACGGCAATTTTCGCACGGGACCCAGGATCACGGGCAGCAGCTTTAATTTCAATCAGCTCCTCGCCAATTTCCGGCACTTCGATGCGGAACAGTTCAATCAGCATCTCGTTTCGTGAACGGCTGACAAACAGCTGGGCACCACGTGCTTCAGGGCGGACATCATACAACACGCCACGAATACGGTCACCAGAGCGGAAATTTTCACGAGGAAGCATGTCTTCACGCAGGATAACAGCTTCAGCGTTGCTGCCTAAATCCAGTGCAATACTGTCGCGGTTAACTTTCTTAACGACGCCAGTAACGATTTCACCTTGCTGCTCACGGAACTGATCAACCACCATCGCGCGTTCTGCTTCACGTACTTTCTGTACGATGACTTGTTTAGCAGTCTGTGTGGTGATGCGGTCAAAAGTGACCGATTCAATTTGATCTTCAATATATCCGCCGAGGTCGATTGACGGATCTTCGTATTGTGCAGCTTCAAGGGTGATTTCGCGGGTCGGCTGGGTCACTTCGTTCACTGCCACCCAGCGACGGAAAGTATCAAAGTCGCCGGTTTTACGGTCAATGCTGACGCGGACTTCGATTTCCTGCTCGTATTTTTTCTTGGTCGCCGTTGATAATGCAATTTCCAGCGCTTCAAAAATCTTCTCGCGCGGGAGGGATTTTTCATTAGAAACTGCTTCTACAACAGCCAGAATCTCTTTGTTCATCCTAGTTGCCTCTTCCAAACTCTTTAAAAGTGGGGTACCAGGTTCGCTTTCTGGATGTTGCTCAGTGCGAACACTTCATCTTTCCCTTCCACTGTCACCGTGATCATTTCGCCTTCGACAGCTTTAATGATGCCCTGCCATTTGCGGCGGTTTTGCACTGCCATACGCAAAACAACACTGACTTCATCGCCAAGAAAACGTTGATAATGTTCAGCGGTGAACATAGGACGATCAAGGCCTGGAGAGGAAACTTCCAGGTTGTAGGCGACAGTAACTGGATCTTCAACGTCCAGCACAGCGCTCACCTGGTGGCTGACATCAGCACAATCATCAACATTGATCCCGGCGTCACTATCAATATAGATGCGCAACGTCGATTGGCGAGCCCGAACGAACTCGATGCCCACCAGCTCAAAGCCAAGTGCCTCGACTGGTGCTGTAATCAGCTCTGTTAATTTTTGTTCTAATGTGGACAAGCCCACCCCCAAGACATAAAAAAAGGGCTAAATAGCCCAGTGATTCTGTTGCCAAATAACAAAAAACCCCGATAAATCGGGGCTTTATGCAACTGGACCCTATTCGCCGCATAGCGGCTTCGGTACAACTTTCGCAAAGTGTTGTTTTCAAATTGAAGCTGCAGAACATCACAGGAAGATACTGAAAGTCTATTTGAAATAAACACTTAGGGAAAGTGGTTGCGGGGGCCGGATTTGAACCGACGACCTTCGGGTTATGAGCCCGACGAGCTACCAGGCTGCTCCACCCCGCGTCCGAAAACGTGGCAAATACTACGCCGATAACCGCTAAAAAGCAAGTTATCATAAAGATTGGTACCGAGGACGGGACTTGAACCCGTAAGCCCATTCGGGCACTACCACCTCAAGGTAGCGTGTCTACCAATTCCACCACCTCGGCACTCTTTTTTTTCACAATCGCTTATACTGTCCAAGCACAAGCCACTGTTTCAAAACCTGTCTTCTATCTTAAAGAAGTTTACTGCTTAATGAGGAACGTCACTGTTAGGCGCTGCTGGAGCTGCCGGCGTAGTGGTCTGCTCAGTTTTAGCTGGCTGACTCAGGTTCTCCCACTCACTGCCTTTTTGGCCTTTATTGGTGCTCATGTTCCCGAGAATCAAACTAATGATAAAGAACAGTGCTGCCAAAATGCCTGTCATACGGGTCATGA
Source organism: Rahnella sp. RFA10(1/100) (assembly GCF_004195115.1). NCBI lineage: Bacteria > Pseudomonadati > Pseudomonadota > Gammaproteobacteria > Enterobacterales > Yersiniaceae > Rahnella > Rahnella sp. RFA10(1/100). The sequence goes on along the minus strand of NZ_SEWR01000006.1, from coordinate 103,392 downwards.
AGTTACCGGAACCACTCGAACCGAACAATGTGCCAGAAGCACCTGCTCCGAAAGAGGCTCCCATATCAGCGCCTTTACCTTGTTGCAGCATAACCAGAGCGACAAGCCCGATTGCTACGATAAGGAAAATCACCAGAAGAGCGTCGTACATAGTAGTACCTGTATCCTCGCGGGTTCACCGCATGCCAATTGCTTCTCACCATTTAGCAGGTCATCAAAGGACCCACTGAAGCGGGTGTGAATACTAACCAAAGCCGTATTGCCGTGCAAGGGCAATTTTCATCAAATTGTTCGTTTGCGGAAAAAAACGGCAAATCGGCATGAAACCTGCTGCCCGAACGTCCGGCAGCAAGAAATCCACCGAAAATTTACCGTTTTTTATCGGCTTACGCTTTGACCGCTTTTACGGCATCAGCAATGCGGTTGGCCAGTTTTTCCACCAGTTGTGCGTCTTCCCCTTCCACCATTACGCGCAGCAGAGGTTCGGTACCTGATTTACGTAACAGCACCCGACCGCGGCCGGCCAGCTGTTTCTCAACGTCTGCCGTCACTTGCTTGACGTCATCAGATTCCAGCGGATCATGTTCACCGGCAAAACGGACGTTGATCAGGATCTGCGGAAGCAATTTCATGCCGCTGCAGAGGTCATGCAAGCTCATGTGGTTGCGCACCATGGCGGTAAGCACTTGTAACCCTGCCACAATGCCATCACCCGTCGTGGTTTTATCCAGCAGAATGATATGGCCAGAGTTTTCAGCACCAATGCGCCAGCCTTTTTCTTGCATTTTTTCCAGCACGTATCGGTCGCCCACTTTCGCCCGCGTAAAGGGAATACCGAGCTGTTTGAGCGCCAGCTCGAGACCCATATTGCTCATCAGCGTGCCGACCGCACCGCCTTTCAACTGCCCCTGACGAAGCCCTTCACGCGCAATGATGTAAAGGATTTGGTCACCATCAACTTTGTTGCCTTCATGGTCAACCATAATCAGACGGTCACCATCGCCGTCAAATGCCAGTCCGACATCTGCTTTTTCAGCCAGAACGCGCTGCTGCAACTGACGGACATCCGTTGCGCCGCACTCTTCGTTGATGTTCATGCCATCCGGCTCACAGCCGATAGCGATAACTTTTGCCCCAAGTTCACGCAACACACTGGGTGCAATATGGTAAGTGGCCCCGTTAGCGCAATCGACCACAATTTTCAGGCCGTTCAGGCTCAACTCTGTCGGGAATGTTCCTTTACAGAATTCGATGTACCGACCAGCTGCATCCACGATTCTGCTGGCTTTACCCAGTTCGGCGGACTCAACACAGGTCAATGGTTTTTCAAGCTCTGCTTCAATCGCCTCTTCAACCTCGTCAGGCAATTTGGTCCCGTCGATAGTGAAAAACTTGATGCCGTTGTCGTAGTAAGGGTTATGCGAGGCTGAAATGACAATGCCAGCTTCTGCACGGAAAGTACGCGTCAGATAGGCAACGGCAGGCGTTGGCATCGGGCCGGTGAAAGACGCCGATAAACCTGCCGCCGCGAGACCGGCCTCTAACGCGGATTCCAGCATGTAACCCGAAATGCGGGTATCTTTACCGATGATCACTTTCCGCGAACCGTGGCGTGCTAATACTTTGCCCGCAGCCCAGCCCAGTTTCAGAACAAAATCAGGGGTAATCGGGGTATCGCCCACTTTTCCGCGGATGCCATCTGTCCCAAAGTATTTACGGTTACTCATAATTAATTTTTATCCCTTGCAGAAAGTGTCGCTTCAACGATACGCATCGCTTCAACGGTTTCTTTCACATCATGTACGCGCACGATCCTGGCACCTTGCATGGCGGCAATCACAGCACAAGCCACACTTCCTGTAACCCGTTTTTCCGGGGAGACATGCAGAAGTTGCCCCACCATGGATTTCCTCGACATCCCTACTAACAACGGTATGCCAAAGTGATGGAAATCAGCCAGCCGTGCGAGCAACTGATAGTTATGCTCTAAATTTTTACCGAAACCGAAGCCCGGGTCGAGCAGCAATTTCTCTTTTGCAATGCCAGCGTTCACACAACGTGAAATTTGTTCAACAAAATACTGTTCCACCTGTGCAACAACATTATCGTAATGCGGGGCATGCTGCATCGTTTTGGGTTCCCCCTGCATGTGCATCAGACAAACAGGCAAACCGGTTTCGGCTGCAGCCTGTAGCGCACCGGGTTCCTGAAGCGAACGAATATCATTGATCAGATGCATACCCGCATGTGCCGCTTCCCGGATCACGCAGGCTTTTGAGGTATCAACAGAGATCCAAACATCAAAACGCCGTGCAATGGCTTCAACGACCGGCACCACACGGGCCAGTTCTTCATCCTCACTGACTTCTGCTGCACCAGGACGAGTCGATTCGCCCCCAATGTCGAGAATGGATGCGCCTGCATCAACCATTGCCTGAGCATGTCTGAGGGCAAGATCAAGTGTGTTATGTCGCCCGCCATCGGAAAATGAATCCGGGGTAACATTCAGGATCCCCATGACCTGGGGGAAAGTGAGGTCCAACCTGGACTCTCTGGCTGTGAGGTGCATAAATCACGTCCCTTCTGATCAATCAATAAAGGCCTTTTCAAATTTCGTGGTAAAGAATGCACGCATAAAAAACCCCGGGCAAGCCCGGGGTTGAGTGTTATCAGCGTTATTTTCCAATCAACAGCTTATTTGCCGCTGAATTGCTCAAACATCGTGTTACCAGGATTCGGTGTACGAGGTTCGTCAACAGGCGTTGGCGCTTTCGGGGCACCGCCGTCGCTGGAATTGCTGTTACCGTTTTTGCCGTTAGCGTCGTCCCAGCCAGCTGGCGGGCGAACTTCAGTACGGTTCATCAGGTCATCAATTTGTGGTGCATCGATGGTTTCATATTTCATCAGGGCATCTTTCATTGAATGAAGGATATCCATGTTTTCCATCAGCAAAGTACGCGCACGAATGTAGTTACGTTCAACCAGAGACTTAACTTCCTGATCAATGATGCGGGCGGTTTCATCAGACATATGTTTAGCTTTCGCGACTGAACGGCCGAGGAAGACTTCACCTTCTTCTTCTGCATACAGCAACGGACCTAATTTCTCTGAGAAGCCCCACTGTGTCACCATGTTACGGGCAATCGACGTCGCTACTTTGATGTCGTTTGACGCACCGGTAGACACTTTCTCTACACCATAGATGATCTCTTCAGCAAGACGGCCACCGTATAAGGTAGAAATCTGGCTTTCCAGTTTCTGACGACTGGCGCTGATCGCATCACCTTCAGGCAGGAAGAAAGTCACACCCAATGCACGGCCACGAGGAATAATGGTCACTTTGTGCACAGGATCATGTTCCGGAACCAGGCGACCAATAATAGCGTGACCCGCTTCGTGATAGGCGGTGGATTCTTTCTGCGATTCGGTCATCACCATGGAACGGCGCTCAGCACCCATCATGATTTTGTCTTTGGCTTTTTCGAACTCGACCATTGACACCACACGTTTGTTACCCCGTGCAGAGAACAACGCGGCTTCGTTAACCAGGTTCGCGAGATCTGCACCGGAGAAACCCGGTGTACCGCGGGCGATCACCGAAGCATCAACGTCAGTTGCCAATGGCACACGACGCATATGAACTTTAAGGATTTGTTCACGGCCACGAACATCTGGCAAGCCAACAACAACCTGACGGTCAAAACGACCCGGACGCAGTAACGCAGGATCCAGGACATCCGGACGGTTGGTTGCAGCAATAACGATGATACCTTCGTTACCTTCGAAGCCATCCATCTCAACCAGCATCTGGTTCAGTGTCTGTTCACGTTCATCGTGACCTCCACCTAAACCTGCACCACGCTGACGGCCTACGGCATCAATTTCATCGATGAAGATGATACATGGAGCTGCTTTCTTCGCTTGTTCGAACATGTCACGCACACGTGATGCACCCACACCCACGAACATTTCAACGAAGTCAGAACCGGAAATGGTAAAGAACGGGACTTTGGCTTCGCCGGCAATCGCTTTAGCCAGCAAGGTCTTACCCGTACCCGGAGGACCTACCATCAGAACGCCTTTAGGAATTTTACCGCCCAGTTTCTGGAAACGGCTTGGTTCGCGCAGGTAATCTACCAGCTCGCTTACCTCTTCCTTCGCTTCGTCACAACCTGCAACGTCGGCAAAAGTCGTTTTGATTTGGTCTTCCGTCAGCATGCGGGCTTTGCTTTTACCAAAGGACATAGCCCCTTTGCCACCGCCGCCCTGCATTTGCCGCATAAAGAATATCCAGACGCCAATCAGAAGCAGCATCGGGAACCATGAAATAAAGATAGTCGCCAGGAAACTCTGCTGTTCAGGCGGTTCTCCAACAACTTTCACGTTTTTGCTCAGCAGCGTATCCAGCAATTTAGGATCATTAACCGGAATATAGGTTGTGTATTTGCTGCTGTCTTTTTTGATAACGTCAATCGCACGTCCATTGATACGTACTTCACGGACCTGGTCTTGGGCCACTTCGGTTGTAAAGGTAGTGTAATCTACCTTGTTACCATTTGATTCGCTGGGACCAAAACTCTGAAATACAGACATCAATACAACTGCGATGACTAACCAGAGGATCAGGTTCTTCGCCATGTCACTCAAGGGATTAACCTCATATTACAACTGTGTTAACAAACAGCGTTAGGGAACTACAGTTTCCGCCCTGTCGCTACGATGTACACTTCTCGCGAACGTGCTCGGGAAGCGTCTGGCTTACGAATCTTCACCTTCGTAAACAGGGAGCGAATTTCCCGCAGGTATTCATCAAAGCCATCTCCCTGAAACACCTTCACCAGGAAACTTCCGCCTGGTGCTAATACATCCCGACACATATCCAATGCTAATTCAACCAGATACATCGATTTTGGAATATCGACTGCCGGAGTACCGCTCATATTAGGGGCCATATCGGACATGACCACCTGAACCTTGTTTTCTCCCACGCGTTCAAGCAACGCTTTGAGAACTAATTCATCACGAAAATCCCCCTGAAGGAAATCGACTCCAACAATAGGATCCATAGGTAAAATATCACAGGCGATGATACGCCCTTTGTTACCGATTTGTGTCACAACATACTGTGACCAACCGCCGGGAGCTGCCCCTAAATCCACGACTGTCATACCCGGTTTAAACAGCTTATCGCCTTGCTGTATTTCATCAAGTTTAAACCAGGCACGGGAACGCAGCCCTTTTTTCTGTGCCTGCAGCACATATTTATCGCTAAAGTGTTCCTGCAACCAGCGACTGGAACTTGCAGAACGCTTTTTATTAGACATTATTTATTAACCATATAGTTTTCCAACCACCCTGAGTTAGAGCTTTTGGAACAAGCTGTTAGCATCATGACGTCTATGGCTAAGTCAGTATTATTGCCTCCCCGAAGCAGTCCGGGTTGGTGATATACATGAGATGGCGGTAGAATGACCCGTTTTCAATCCCAACTTAAGCAAAAAAGACGATGAATCTTAACAATAAACAAAAACAGTACCTGAAAGGCCTCGCGCATCCACTCAAACCGGTTGTTATGCTGGGCAACAACGGGCTGACTGAAGGTGTGCTCGCCGAAATTGAACAGGCGCTGCAACATCACGAACTGATCAAGGTTAAAGTCGCGGCAGAAGAACGCGAAACGAAGTCCCTGATCGTAGACGCGATTGTGCGTGAAACCAAGGCGTGTAATGTGCAAGTCATCGGCAATATGCTGGTACTTTATCGCCCTTCCACCGAAGACCGCAAAATTATCTTACCGCGTTAATCTATTAAGGTTTAACGAAAAGCGCTGTAGATTTTCGGAAAGGTGCCACGAAATCACGTTCAGGGGAAGGTCTGAGCAGGCCTTTTTACTTTAGTTTTCAATTTACTGTGAAGCAATTCACTGCATGAACGTGAGAATAACAGGGCGAAACGTCTCGTTTCGCCCTTTTTAATGCAGATTTTAAAGGTATTCGACCTTCAATACTTCAAACTCGACATCACCACCCGGCGTTTTGATCACAACAACATCATCCTGTTCTTTGCCGATCAAACCGCGTGCAATCGGGGAATTTACAGAAATCAGATTTTGCTTAAAATCAGCTTCATCATCTCCCACGATACGGTATTTCTGCTCTTCTTCAGTGTCCAGGTTCATGACACTCACGGTAGCACCAAAAATTACCCGGCCAGTGGCAGGCATCTTGGTCACATCAATGACCTGAGCATTCGACAGCTTAGCTTCGATTTCCTGGATACGGCCTTCACAAAAACCCTGCTGTTCGCGGGCGGCATGGTATTCAGCATTCTCTTTCAAATCGCCGTGTTCACGTGCAGTCGCGATATCAGAAATGATTTTCGGGCGGCGGACGCTCTTCAGATGGTCCAGTTCTTCACGTAATCTCTCTGCGCCACGCAATGTCATCGGAATCGGTTTCATATATTCATTACCTCTAACTTGGTCCTTTCGGTAAACACCGTCCTGATTGAATCAGGTAAGAAATTAAGTCAGTTCTTTTGACCGACTCTCTCTGGCGAAAAACAAAAAAAACCTCACCCGGAGTTGCCACCAGGCCAGGAATCATTTTGCATTTTGATTCGTATTTTAACGTAGAGTTCCTTGAGGATCATCGTTTACTTTCAGCCACGTTGCGCCTGGGTTCGTAGCATCGTAGTATGGCACCACATTTATCCTGCCGTTACTCAGAGCCTTTACCAAAATAATGCGTTTTTTACGAATTGTCAGTGGATTAGCATGCGCGTTTGTTCTGAATACAAATGCGGCTCAGATCGAAAACTACACAGAATATCTGCCTGATGGCACGAATCTGGCGGTCCTGGTACAAAAAATTGGTGCCCCTGCACCTGCGATCGATTATCACGGTACTCAGATGGCGCTGCCTGCCAGCACCATGAAGATCCTGACGGCGCTGGCTGCGCTGTTGCAGCTAGGGCCTGATTTCCGCTTCACTACCACACTCGAAACGCCAGGTTCAGTTTCTGACGGTGTGCTCAAGGGAGATCTGGTCGCGCGTTTTTCGGGCGACCCGACCCTGAAGCGTCAGAATATTCGGAATATGGTCGCTGTTTTGAAAAAACAGGGCGTCAAAGAAATCAGCGGCGATGTGATCATTAACACTTCCGTGTTCGCAAGCCATGATAAAGCTCCGGGATGGCCATGGAACGACATCACCCAATGCTTCAGCGCCCCCCCGGCAGCCGCGATTGTCGACAGAAACTGTTTCTCGGTATCACTGTATAGCGCACCTAAACCTGACGAAAACGCGTTTATCCGCGTGGCCTCATATTATCCCGTACACATGTTCAGTGAAGTCCGCACGCTGGCAAAAGGCTCACCGGATGCGCAATATTGTGAACTGGATGTCGTACCGGGTGAATTCAACCGATACACTCTTACAGGTTGTCTGACACAACGCAGCGAGCCTTTACCGCTGGCTTTCGCTATTCAGGACGGAGCCAGCTATGCCGGTGCGATTCTCAAAGACGAGCTGCTGCAGGCGGATATCCAGATTGATGGTACGCTGAAACGTCAGACCCAGCCGACGCCAGCGGGTACTGTACTGGCGCAAACCCAATCGGCACCGCTGCATGACCTGTTGCATCAGATGCTTAAGAAATCAGACAACATGATCGCCGATACGGTATTCCGTACCATTGGTCATCAGCGTTTTGGCGTACCGGGAACATGGCGGGCGGGTTCAGATGCTGTTCGTCAGGTTTTGCGCCAAAAAGCAGGCGTGGATTTAGGCAACTCTATCCAGGTGGATGGTTCCGGCCTTTCACGTCATGATTTATTGTCACCGGCCACAATGATGCAGGTGCTGCAATACATCGCCCAACACGATAAAGAATTAGATTTTATATCGATGCTGCCTTTAGCGGGTCATGACGGAACCTTGCAGTATCGCGGCGGCCTGCACGAAGCAGGTGTGGACGGCAAAGTGTCGGCAAAAACCGGCTCGCTGTCAGGTGTATATAACCTTGCCGGTTTTATCACCACAGCCAGCGGCCAGCGTATGGCCTTTGTGCAGTTCCTCTCAGGCTATGCGGTTCCCCCTGAAGATCAACGTACACGTCGTGCACCGCTGGTGCGCTTTGAGAGTCGTCTCTACAGGGATATTTACCAAAATAATTAACCACGGAGAAGTGCCAGACAATGAAACTGCTGATAGTGGAAGATGATGAACTTTTACGGCAGGGATTAATGCTGGCACTTACCAGTGAAAATTACGCCTGTGACTGCGCTTCTACTGCGGCGCAGGCACAAAGCCTGATCCAAACCAGCCAGTACAGTCTGGTGATCCTGGACTTAGGATTGCCAGATAAAGATGGCGCAACGCTGTTACGCCAGTGGCGTCGTCAGAACATCTCCCTGCCCGTTCTTATTCTTACCGCCCGGGATGCACTCGAAGACCGGGTCGATGGGCTGGATGCAGGTGCCGATGATTATCTGATTAAACCTTTTGCTTTAGTCGAACTGCAGGCGCGTGTTCGTGCTCTGATCCGCCGATATCAGGGGCAAAGCGACAACCAGATTTCCGTGGGTAACCTGAAAATTAATCTTTCCTCACAGCAGGCTTATCTCGGCGATACGCCGGTAGAAGTGACCCCCAAAGAATTCGCTATTTTATCACGGTTGATGATGCGTGCCGGACAGACGGTAAACCGTGAATTGCTCCAGCAGGATCTCTATACCTGGCAGGATGATTTAGGCTCAAACACCCTCGAAGTGCATGTTCATAATCTGCGCCGTAAACTCGGTAAAGAAGCCATAAGAACCGTGCGCGGTATCGGTTACAGGTTGGAAATTAGCGTATGACCAGTATGCGCCGCCGTCTGCTGGTTATGCTTGCACTGATCCTGTTCGTCACTCAGCTCACCAGTATTTTCTGGCTCTGGCATGAAAGCCAGGAGCAAATTAACCTGCTGGTTAATGACACACTTTCGGCCAAAGTCCGCAATGCTCACGTTGAGAAGGAGATTGCTGAAGCCATTGCCTCTCTGATTGCCCCTTCTTTGCTGATGATGAGCATTACCCTGTTGTTATCTTTCTGGGCCATCAGCTGGATTATACGTCCTCTTAACCAGTTACAAAAACGCCTGGAAACCCGCTCGGCCGATAACCTCTCTCCCCTGCCACTCAACAGCGAAATCAGGGAAGTTGTTGCCGTGACTAATGCACTGAATCAACTATTTTCACGACTTTCTACGACGATTCAGCAGGAGCGATTGTTCACTGCCGATGCCGCTCATGAGTTACGCACTCCGCTGGCTGGCGTCCGGCTACATCTTGAGATAATGCAAAAAAAGGGCGTGGAAGGCAGTGATACACTGATCAGCCGCATCGACCTGTTAATGCATACGATAGAGCAATTACTCATGCTTGCCCGCGCAGGTCAGAATTTTGCGAAAGGGGAATATCAGCAGGTTGATCTGATAAATCATGTCGTTGAACCACTGCGGGAAGAGTTGGGTGAAATGCTCAATGAACGTGGACAGACGCTGAAAATTCAGGTGCCACTGCATGCTGAAATACAGGGTGATGCCGTACTGCTGCGTTTGATGGTGCGTAATCTGGTCGAGAATGCTTACCGCTACGGGCCGGAAAAAAGCGATATCAACATTACCATTGTGACGCAGGATAACGGCTTTCTGATACAGATTGACGATGCGGGTCCGGGCATTGATGAGACGAAAGCCAGTGAACTGACGCAGGCTTTCAAGCGTGTCGATCAACGTTATGGGGGTAGCGGTCTGGGGCTGAATATCGTCGTCAGGATTGCACACCTGCATGGCGGTACGCTGACATTGCGAAATCGTATCGACAATGCAGGGCTCAGCGCGCAGTGCTGGTTACCGCATGTTGCACTTCAAAGCTCACTGGCACTCAACTGATGCCCGTTAATGCCTTGTAAAAAAAAGAAAAAGGCTGCCAGGGGCAGCCTTTGGTACTGAGATGAAAAGTTAATCCGCAGGATTAACGTTCGTAAATGATTTCGACACCTTCATCGTCATCTTCATCCCAGTCATCATCCCAGTCGTCGTCGGCTTCAGATTCCACTTCTGCCAGTTGTTCACGGTGATAATCATCCCACATGAACTCAACTTTTTCTGGCGCTGCCTCTTCAATTGCCATGTGCTTAGGGTTTTCGTTGATGAATTTCATCACGTCCCAGCACAATGCATTGACGCCTTCGCGGTTTGCGGCGGAGATGAGGTAATAATTACCCTCCCAGCCCAATGCGTCAGCAATTGCTTTTGCACGCGTTTCAGCTTCTTCTTTCTCAATCAGATCAACTTTATTGAACACTAACCAGCGCGGTTTTTCAGCCAGCTTAGCGTTGTATTGCTTCAGCTCGTTGATGATGACTTTAGCATTTTCGATCGGATCAGACTCATCGATCGGTGCAATGTCGATCAGGTGCAACAGAACGCGGCAACGCTCAAGATGCTTCAGGAAGCGGATACCCAGACCAGCGCCTTCCGAAGCCCCTTCGATCAAACCAGGTATGTCTGCAACCACGAAGCTTTGTTCGTGATCCATACGCACCACGCCAAGGCTTGGCACCAGTGTGGTAAACGGATAATCAGCCACTTTTGGCTTCGCAGCAGAGACGGAGCGGATAAACGTCGACTTACCCGCATTTGGCAGCCCCAGCATGCCCACGTCGGCCAGCAGCATCAGCTCAAGGGCGATATCACGCTCTTCACCTTTAGTGCCCATGGTTTTCTGACGCGGTGAACGATTCACGGAGGATTTAAAACGGGTGTTACCCAGTCCGTGGAAACCGCCTTTAGCGACCATATTAACCTGACCATTTTGCGTCATATCGGCCAGGACTTCGCCAGTACTTTGGTCAAGGACACGTGTTCCGACAGGCACTTTAATGGTGATATCTTTACCGCGTTTACCGGTACAGTCGCTGCTCTGACCGTTAGTACCGCGCTCAGCACGATAAGATTTCACAAAGCGGAAATCGATCAGCGTATTGAGGTTCTCATCAGCAACCAGGTAGACATCGCCGCCATCGCCGCCATCGCCGCCATCCGGGCCGCCACGTGGAATGTATTTTTCGCGGCGGAAGCTGACGCACCCGTTACCGCCATCACCGGCCACAACCAGAATCGTGGCTTCATCAACAAACTTCATTTGTACCGTCTCCGTAAATCATTCGCCGGGCAGCTAACGTTTAGCTACCAGGTTTTGCTCTGTCCGACGTGGCCACCATCGATGGCCAATTGCGGAAAACATTGCACCTGCCACCACCACAAATGCACCAAGATACCCAATGAAATTAAGCACCGGTGCAGCAAAAAAGTCAGGCCAGGCAAGTGCCAATAAATCTGAAAATAGCAGGGTAAACAGCGGAGTGAGTGTTACTAAAGCACTCACCTGAGCCGCCTGCCATCTCGCCATCGCTTCCGCTAAGGCGCCATATCCCACTAAGGTATTCGCGCCGCAAAACAACAGACAGGCAAACTGCCAGCCGCTGAGCTGTGAAAGCACCGCCGGGCTGGCCAGCGGGAGCAATGCGATAGAACATAAAGTGTACAGCAAAAACAGGATTTGCGGTGAAGCCAGTTGGCGCAGCAATACCTTTTGCGCCACACCGTATATCACCCAGACCATCGCTGCCCCGACGCCAAAAATCACACCCAGAGTGTAATCTGTCAGACGGGTAAAAATTTCAATCAGGCTGGTATTGAAAAACAATATCAGCCCGAAAATTAGCATAAGAGCGCCAATGACCTGCGTCACGCGCATCCTTTCTTTGAGGATGATAACGCTGGCCACCATCATACCGACCGGAGAAAGCTGGCCGATAACCTGCGACGCCGTTGGACTGAGAAACTGCAAAGAGGAACTAAAAAGCACAAAGTTTCCCAGCAATCCGCAGGTGGCGACCAGCACTAAGATCAACCAGCGCGGGCGGCTGAAAATCGCTTTAGAGGGCAATCGGCGTCTTACCGCCAGAATGCAACCCAATACGATCGCAGCTATCGAAAACCGATACCAGACCACGGTAAAGGGATCCATTACCACTAACACCTGCTTCAGGGCTATAGGCAAAGAACCCCAACTCATGGCAGTAATCAGCGCCAACAGAATCCCGACAGGTGCCTGCGATTTCGTATCCATATCCCGCCAGAATGGGCTAACCAGAATGTAAAAAGCCCCGCAACGAATTGCGGGGCTTACATCTATTTACTAAGACGCGAAAAACTTATTCAGCTTCGATGCTGATGTACTTACGGTTTTTCGGGCCTTTAACTTCGAACTTGACTTTACCGTCAGCCAAAGCAAACAGAGTGTGGTCCTTGCCGCAACCCACGTTGATACCCGCGTGGAATTTGGTGCCGCGCTGACGAACGATGATGCTGCCTGCCAGTACTGCTTCGCCGCCAAAGCGTTTTACGCCCAGACGTTTAGCTTCTGAATCGCGACCGTTACGTGTGGAGCCGCCAGCCTTTTTGTGTGCCATTGTTCCGCTCTCCTAATCTTAAGCGCTGATGCCGGTGATTTTAACGTCAGTGAACCACTGACGGTGGCCCTGCTGCTTACGATAGTGTTTACGACGACGAAACTTAACGATTTTGACCTTTTCGCCACGACCGTGAGCAACGACTTCAGCTTTGATTACACCGCCAGCAACTAAAGGCAGGCCGATGTTGATTTCTTCACCGTTTGCAATCATCAGAACCTGATCGAATTCGATAGCTTCGCCAGTTGCAACGTCCAGCTTCTCCAGACGAATAGTCTGTCCTTCGCTGACACGGTGTTGTTTACCACCACTTTGGAAAACCGCGTACATATAAAACTCCGCTTTCCGCGCACTCAACTTTGTATAGTCCAGAGGGCGCTATAAATATTCACAATAGGGCGCGAATTCTACGCAAAAAATCAGCATAAGACAAGAGCACAATCACGACAAAAGAAGAAAAAAAGCGCAGTTCTTCCGATAGCATTTATCTACACTGTTTTTCAAGTACAATCCCCTTTACAGTTAGCGCCATGTGCCAATGTGAGCCAGACCTCATTGCGGTGAAGAGAACAACAGCTGAAAAAACACAATGAACCTAGAACAGATTATTGATCTTACCCAGGACGACATGGCTGCCGTCAACGCATCCATCCTTGAACAGTTGAATTCAGAGGTTTCTCTCATCAATCAACTGGGATATTACATCATCAGTGGCGGCGGCAAACGTATCCGTCCGATGATAGCAGTACTGGCAGCCAAAGCACTATCCTACAAGGGCGATAAACACATCACGGTTGCCGCCCTGATTGAGTTTATTCATACCGCCACACTGCTGCATGATGATGTGGTCGACGAATCAGATATGCGTCGGGGAAAAGCAACGGCGAACGCTGCATTTGGCAATGCCGCCAGCGTACTGGTCGGCGATTTTATCTACACCCGCGCCTTTCAAATGATGACTGATCTGGAATCGCTTCCTGTTCTGGCTCTGATGGCAAAAGCGGTTAACGTGATTGCAGAGGGTGAAGTGCAGCAATTGATTAATTGCAACGATCCCGACATCACAGAAGCCAGTTATATGCAGGTGATTTACAGCAAAACGGCGCGTCTTTTTGAAGCCGCATCGCAAGCCTCTGCCATGCTGGCGGGTGGAAGCAGCGAGCAGATTACCGCCTTGCAAGATTATGGTCGTTATCTGGGCACGGCGTTCCAGCTAATTGATGATTTGCTCGATTATGATGCTGATGGCGAAACGCTGGGTAAAAACACCGGCGATGACCTTGATGAAGGCAAACCCACCCTGCCCCTTCTGCATGCAATGCGGCACGGCGATGCTGAGCAATCTGCTATGATCCGCAAAGCTATTGAAGAAGGTAACGGGCGTCATTTACTGGAGCCTGTGCTGGCAGCCATGCATCAGTGGGGCTCTCTGGCTTATACCCGCCAGCGTGCCGAAGAAGAAGCTGACAAAGCAATCCGGGCGCTTCAGGTACTGCCTGAGTCCGAATACCGCTCAGCGCTTGAAGGCCTTGCGCATATGTCTGTAAAACGCGATTTCTGACATTTGCCTGTCGTGCCTGCTGATTCTGGCAGGTACGACAGGCACTATTGTGCTAGTTTTTTTCAGGCTCACGTAATCTGTTGAGCAACTCAGATATCCCTTCCCTCACAATGAATGAAATGATCGTTTCACGTTCAGGTTCTCTCAGTTGCTTATAACTCTCAATCCAGATCGCCAGTGGGTCCTGATGTGATGTATAAACATATTCAGCAGAACTCTCATTCATTGATAAGCTGGCGGCGGCATTACCGGGCAAACTGTCGATGTGATATTCCACTGCACGTCCCTGAACACCCAGCCTGCGGCGTTTAATCCAGCACAATCTGCGAGCCATCCCATGGACACCTTGGGTTGACGTCGGCAGTCCTTCTTTTCCGGTCAGTTCCTTTGCTGCAAACCACTCTTTTTTCATAACATTCCTTGTTTCTTATTAAGTCAGTAAGAAAGATTGTTGTTATACATCCATGAGAGTAATACCAATATTTTCTGGTAATGAGCGTTTATATAAAGGATGGTACTAACACAAGTCATTTAGAAAAACATCTATTTGACAGAAAGAAGATATTCAATTTTCAGGAGTGAGTCTATAGATGTATTTAAATGCTTCCATGAATTATGTTTATCAAACATCGGTCAGGATGGTTAAAATTTTTTTTCGGAAAGCAGGTTAAATAAAATCTTAGAAAAAATTTAAAATCAAAAATAGATTATTTAAAAAAATCATATATAACAAATGGATACATTAAATTAAAGATAAAAAAAACCCTCCTGAAATATAACAAAACCCTCTGAATTTTTATCTTTCATCAACGTAAAAAATGAATTAGGTCAAAAAAAGCACACATCAGTTACGTTTTCATTTTAATGTTATTCAATGTAAATATTATAAACCGATACAAATCACAAAAAGCAAAAGGAATTTACTTGTTTGTCTAAATCAAAATAAGAATGTATTTTCTAAATAAGTAAAATAATGGATTTTAGGAAACATTGATATGGTTGATATAATGAGTGCACTCAGTATTGAAATCTATGTTTAATAAAATATTTATTGAAAGTCATTTTCAGAAGGAAAATATCATGACGACAAGGAATGAAGACTGGCATCAGGCAGATATTATTGCAGCACTGAGAAAGAAGGGCACCACACTCGCAGCAGTATCACGATCAGCAGGCCTGAGCTCTTCGACACTTTCTAATGCATTATCACGGCCGTGGCCAAAAGGAGAATTGCTTATCGCTGGTGCTTTGGGTGTCCATCCCTCGCTGATCTGGCCTAGCCGGTATTTTGATCCCAAAACCTCACAAATCATCGAACGCCGTTGCCGTCCGACCCATGAAACACCGCGTTAAGAAAAGCAAAAGCCGCCAGTTAACCCGGCGGCTTTGTTCAATGATCACTTATTAATAAACTGTTCACCGAGCTCAATATCTTTGCGAAGAATATCCAGCATAGAATCCAACGATTGTTGTTCAAACGCACTGAGCTGACCGACATCGATAAGTTCTGCAATACCATTTTTGCCTAACAGAACGGGTTGTGCGAAAAATCGGGCATGATCGCCTTTACCTTCCACATAAGCACATTCCACCACATTATTTTCACCCTGCATCGCCCGTACCAGTGAAAGTCCGAAGCGTGCAGCCGCCTGCCCCATCGAAAGCGTCGCAGATCCGCCACCGGCTTTAGCTTCCACCACTTCAGTCCCGGCATTCTGAATACGTTGAGTCAGAGAAGCAATCTCGCTTTCAGTGAAAGAGATATCAGGGATCTGGGACAATAAAGGCAGAATCGTCACACCAGAGTGGCCGCCGATAACCGGCACTTCGATATCTTCCGGTGGCTTACCCTTCAGTTCAGCCACGAAAGTATTGGAGCGGATGGTATCCAGGGTCGTTACGCCAAACAGTTTGTTTTTGTCGTAGACACCAGCATTTTTCAATACTTCCGCAGCAATCGCGACTGTGGTATTTACCGGGTTAGTAATGATGCCGATGCAGGCTTTCGGGCAGGTACTGGCAACTTGTTGGATCAGATTGCGCACAATCCCGGCATTCACATTAAACAGATCTGAACGATCCATACCCGGTTTACGTGCCACCCCCGCAGAAATCAGGACGATGTCGGCTCCTTCCAGAGCGGGTTTAGCATCTTCACCACAGAAACCTTTAATTTTAACCGCGGTAGGGATATGGCTGAGATCGACGGCGACACCCGGAGTGACCGGTGCGATATCATATAATGAGAGTTCGGAACCGGAAGGTAGCTGGGTCTTGAGCAGAAGCGCGAGGGCCTGACCGATACCACCCGCAGCACCTAGAACTGCAACTTTCATCCTATACTCCTTTTTTATCATTAACTTATAAGTGTCGTGGAATTAATTGGGTGTGACCTTAATCACTTACGCCGTTAAAAACAATCGCTTACCTGCAGAGAATCTGAGGTGGGTCGTTTAGAAAGTAAAAAAACACCTCCTGGTCGACCTTTTCCGCTTTTAATCACTTTTTATCGGAAAGCTTCATCATTAAAAGTAGCACCACAAAATAGGCCAGGTTAATAAATGGTTAAATTCGGTCCAATGTGAGAGCTGAATCGAGATCATGAGAGTAAACTCTTGTGCAATATAGCTCAGCCGTAATGCAAAATTTTGGCATATTCATGAAATCATCGTGGGAAATTCGTCACTTACATTCCTTGTCGCAAGCTTAATTAATGATTTTTGCAGTTAACCTCTGTTGCATAAAAATTCAATTATCTGCATAATCAGCCCCACTATGATTCAGAGACCAGGGTGCAAAATGCGTAATCCTGCTAAACAGGAAGATTTGATCAAAGCCTTCAAAGCGCTGTTGAAGGAAGAGAAATTCAGTTCTCAGGGCGAGATTGTTGTCGCTCTTCAGGATGATGGTTTCGAAAATATCAATCAGTCAAAAGTCTCAAGGATGCTGACAAAATTTGGTGCCGTCAGAACCCGTAATGCGAAGATGGAAATGGTGTACTGCCTGCCTGCTGAGATTGGCGTGCCGACAACGACCAGCCCTCTGAAAAATCTGGTACTGGATATCGATTATAACGATGCCGTTGTGGTGATCCGAACCAGCCCGGGAGCCGCACAACTGATCGCGCGTTTACTTGACTCCCTGGGGAAATCCGAAGGGATCCTCGGAACCATTGCCGGCGATGATACGATCTTCACGACACCGGCCCGCGGATTTAGCGTCAAACAATTACACGATGCGATTCTTAGTTTGTTTGAGCAAGAGCTATAGGGCTGCAACATTTTGCTCCTTTTGACGCCCTCATTCTGTGCCTGAGGTCAGAAGATCACTCCCTCTGACCTCATTCAATACACTTTCCTTCATTGATTACTGCCTTTGCGTTTATCAAAACAGCCGCCGGCACACCCCCATTTCGGTTAAATTCCGTCACAAACCACGCCATCCCGTCACATAAAGTTTTCCAGTATGTGATTCACAGCAAAAATAAGCACAAATAGTCAAATTCATTCAACTTATTGATTTTACGAAAAATTAACCTAAAAAGACCATTTTTTACTCTTTTTTTATGCTTTTTTGTTATTAAAAATACAAATAGTTGACATATAACAACCCAAATTACTATTAGCCCGCTATTAATTTATGCCGTGACTAGATGTATACTCATTTCCGTGGTGTGAAGCACCAGTTGTTAGAAACATAATAAAATCGACGAGGTCAAAATCATGAAAGTTAAAACTACTATCGCAACATTAAGCATTCTCTCTGCATTGTCATTTGGTGTTTTTGCAGCACAACCTGTTACGCAAGAACAAGCTTCAACAATGCAGCCAACAGGCATGATCAGCGTCAGTGGCGTAGCCGGCGCCCCATCAGATATCCGTCAGGCGCTGTCAGATAAAGCCGATACCAAAGGTGCTAAAGCATTCCGGGTTATCGAAGTTCGTGAGGAAGGTAACTACCACGCGACCGCAGAAATTTACCAATAAGTTCAGGTAAAAGAAGCGAAGGGGCCTGAATGACTCAGGCCCGCGCAATGCGCACTAAGAAGGATTTGTCACTGCACCATCTACGTTCCCGCACGCTTTACGTGCTCCTGAACCCGATATTACAGCCCTGATAAATCCAAACCTCAATTGACGTTGCTCTCTGATGAAAAGCACCAACGTCTGTATATTCAGGAAAATATCATGAAAATTATTACCACTATTGCCGCACTTAGCCTGTTGTCTGCTGTTTCTTTTGCTACCTCTGCCGCGCAGCTTGTCACAAACCAGCAAGCAGAAAATCTGCGACCTATGGGCACGATTAGCGTCAGTGGCGTCAACGGCGTGCCAATGGATATCCGCCAGCAGTTGTCTGATAAAGCTGAAAGCAAAGGCGCGAAATCTTTCCGTGTGATCGAGGCTTATAACAACGGCGCTTATCACGCGACAGCAGAAATCTATCAATAAGATTTCTGAGTTTCTCACTGAGATAAAACCACTGTTTGAGTATTTATTGAATTAGCGTTACCGGGTTTCAACAGCCACAAACCAGTGATAATGAGCGCTGTTGAGGCTGGAAAGAGAGTTGACACTGCCACTGCCTGACTCTCTTGCTAACGATACCCTCGTCGTCCTGTCCGACGACACCCTTTGGCCCTCAACTTTTCGAGGGCTTTTTTTTTGCCCGTTAATGACTTGAATGACTTGCTCCGGCCACTCACAGACATAAAAAAAGCACAGCGGCTGCTGTGCTTAACTCTCATAATGCGCCAGGATTATTGCTCCGGGACGGTTTTCGCTTTCACAGCCAGTGCCGCTAACAGCTTTTCATGTATGCCACCAAATCCGCCATTGCTCATGACCAGAATATGATCGCCAGGCTGCGAGGCCTTAATCACCATATCCACCAGAGAATCGACATCTGCACTCCAGTGAGCTGGCTGAATACAATGTTCAGCCACTTCGGCCACCTGCCAGGGAATGTGCTGTGGCTGTAAAAGGAAAACTTCATCAGCACGGCCCAGCGAAGGTGCCAGTTCATTTTTACTCATGCCCATTTTCATGGTATTTGAACGGGGCTCCAGCACCGCCAGAATACGCGCAGTTCCGCCGACTTTGCTGCGCAATGCAGCAAGCGTCGCCAGTATAGCCGTCGGATGGTGAGCAAAATCGTCGTACACGCAGACGTTATTTTCTACGCCGCGCAATTCAAGGCGACGGCGGGCATTAATGAAATCACCAAGTGCCCTGCAGGCATCTTCCGGCTTCACACCCACATGGCGTGCAGCAGCAATCGCCATCAGACCGTTATGCATGTTGTGCTCGCCAACCAAACTCCAGTTCACCTGCCCGACGGCTTCGCCATGCAGATAAACCTCGAAAGTGCTGGAATCCGGCGTCAGTTTTTTCGCATCCCATACACAATTTTCGGCATCACCGACAAATTCCTGCTCACTCCAGCACCCCATTGCCATCACTTGTTTCAGCGGCGTGTCGTGCTCAGGCAGAATGATTTTCCCCTTGCCTGGCACCAGACGTACAAGATGGTGGAACTGTTTCTGAATCGCTTTCAGATCATCAAAGATGTCAGCGTGATCGAACTCAAGGTTGTTGAGGATCAGCGTACGCGGGCTGTAATGAACAAATTTGGAACGTTTATCGAAGAACGCACAGTCATATTCGTCGGCTTCCAGCACCATAAACGGGCTGTTGCCCAGACGCGCGGACACCTCAAAATTGCCCGGAACGCCGCCGATGACATACCCGGGTTCATAACCACAAGCCTCCAGGATCCACGTGACCATGCCGGCAGTGGTGGTTTTACCGTGCGTCCCCGCAACAGCAATGACCCAGCGCTCTGGCAGGACATGATCATGTAACCATTGCGGGCCCGAGACATAAGGGATCCCCTGCTCCAGCACGGCTTCGACGCAAGGATTACCGCGCGTCATCGCGTTGCCGATGATCACCAGATCCGGTTGAGGATCTAACTGGGCAGGATCGTACCCCTGGATCAGGTCGATTCCCTGATTTTCCAGCAGCGTACTCATCGGTGGATAAACGTTATCGTCCGAACCGGTTACCTGATGCCCCTGTGCACGTGCCAGCATCGCCAGCCCGCCCATAAACGTGCCGCAAATCCCAAGAATATGAATGCGCATATATTTTCCATTAATGCCTTTAAGTCAGCCGCTATTCTAACGCTCAGAATCCTCCAGAAGAAATGGATTTGCCTATGATTCATCCATATATTTGGGCTAAACTGCTCACGTTCTTGTGAAATTTTTATTAACGTACCGTTATCTATCCTCGATTCAGGGAAAGTGTCATGAAAACGTTAGGCGAATTTATTGTTGAGAAGCAGCAAGATTTTCCACATGCAACGGGTGAACTCACGGCGTTACTTTCAGCAATAAAACTCGGCGCTAAAATCATTCACCGTGATATCAACAAAGCGGGTCTGGTCGACATTCTGGGTACCAGTGGTGCAGAGAATGTGCAGGGTGAAGTACAGATGAAGCTTGATCTGTACGCCAATGAAAAATTAAAAGCCGCAATGAAGGCGCGTGGTGAAATTGCCGGTATCGCATCGGAAGAAGAAGATGAGATTGTCATTTTCGAAGGTGAACGCGCTGAAAACGCAAAATACGTCATTTTGATGGATCCGCTGGATGGTTCTTCAAACATCGATGTTAACGTCTCTGTCGGAACAATTTTCTCGATTTACCGCCGTACTACCCCGCTGGGCCAGCCGGTAACAGAAGCTGACTTTCTGCAACCGGGGAACCGCCAGGTTGCCGCAGGCTATGTGGTGTATGGATCCTCCACCATGCTCGTTTACACCACCGGCGCAGGCGTGCATGCCTTTACCTATGATCCTTCACTCGGTGTTTTCTGTCTCTCTCATGAAAAAGTCTGTTTCCCTGAAAAGGGCAATATGTACTCAATCAACGAAGGCAACTACATTAAATTCCCGCTTGGCGTTAAAAAATACATCAAGTATTGCCAGGAGCAGGATGAAGCGACGCAACGCCCTTATACCTCACGCTATATCGGCTCGCTGGTGGCAGATTTCCACCGCAACCTGCTGAAAGGTGGCATCTATATTTATCCAAGCACGGCCAGCCATCCGAACGGAAAACTGCGCCTGCTGTATGAATGCAACCCAATGGCTTTCCTGGCCGAGCAGGCAGGCGGTAAAGCCAGTGACGGTAAAAACCGTATTCTGGATATCATCCCGCAGAAACTGCATGAGCGTGCACCCTTCTTTGTAGGCAACTGTTCGATGGTTGAAGACGCAGAACGCTTTATCGCCCAGTTCCCGGATGAATAACTGAACGACATATCAGAATCATCACAACATGAGCGTGGTCGCTGTGTAGCTTCGCATTGACCTGAATGTAAAAAGGTGACCTTAGGGCCACCTTTTTTATTGTTTACTGTTCAGGATTTCTGTTCTCAGAAATGATCGGCGCGATTGAGTTTAAATACCGCCATGCTTTTTGCCAGTAACTGCGCCTGCTCTTCCAGTGAACGCGTGGCTGCTGTCGCCTGCTCCACCAGCGCGGCATTTTGCTGCGCCACCTGATCCATCTGTGTAATCGCCACGTTCACCTGTTCGATGCCGTGCGTTTGTTCTGTCGTCGCGATAGAAATTTCACGCATCAGGCTGGTCACACGCGTCACTTCGCCGGAGATTTCCAGCATAGTGTCTGCAGCGGATTTCACCATCTCTGAACCTTCAGCGACCCGGCTTTCAGAATCCACGATCAGTTCTTTAATCTCTTTGGCAGATTGAGCACTGCGTTGCGCCAGGCTTCGCACTTCACCCGCCACCACGGCAAAGCCGCGGCCCTGCTCACCTGCACGCGCAGCTTCAACCGCCGCATTCAGCGCCAGAATATTGGTCTGGAAGGCAATGCCATCAATGACCGTAATAATATCGCCGATACGTTTTGAGCTCTCTGTGATGCCCTGCATTTTATCCATGACCTGATGGACGACCTCACTGCCTTTATTCGCAATCAATGACACACTTTGCGCCAGCTGATTAGCCTGGTCAGAGTTTGCCGCATTCATGCGAACGGTTGAAGTCAGCTGTTCCATACTCGCGGCAGTTTCCTCCAGCGACGCGGCAGATTCTTCGGTACGCTGCGCCAGGTGGACGTTACCGGCAGCCAGCTCGCGCGAGCCGACATCGATCTGATTTCCGGCATCACGTACGCGACCGACAGACAATGCCAGTGAATCCTGCATCTGCTTCATCGCTTTCAGCAGACGCCCCATTTCGTTATTACGGGAATCATCTATTTCGTGGGTCAGATCGCCCCTGGCGATATATTCAAGCTGCGCGATAGAGAAATTCAGCGGATGTATAATGATTTTTTGCAACGCGAACCACGCCAGCACAGCGATAATCAGCGCGATGATAAAACTCGTGATAATCACCGTCAGCTGAATACGTGCATTGGCGCGGGCCTGTTCGATCCGCTGACGGGTGTTATCTACGGCGTAGGTACGGAAATCCGCCAGCGCTTTATCATAAGCATTGCTGTAAGGCGTGATTTTATTTTCCAGCACATCGTAATAGCCGTCTGCACTTTGCGCCTGGATTGCTGCCAGCAGCGGCATTAATCCGTTAGCTTTATAGGCATCATAGGTTTTCTTCACCGCATCGGATAAATCTCTGCCCTGCTGAGTATCATCCTGGATGCTGACAAATTTCGCCAGATCGGCATCGGCTTGTTGGATATAACCGGCAATGCGGTTTGCTGTATTTTTCGCATCATCCATCATGCCAATTTCCAGCTGACGCACCGCCACACCGCTGGCAACACGCGTGCGCAGCGAAAAACTGTAGCTGTCGGCCAGTGAACCCAGTTCATCGCCCTGAAGCTGGTTAATGTGTTGCAGCGAAATCGCACTTTGCCGGATGGCATTTGCACCCAGTACGCTAACCAGCAACAGAATCAATGTCATAACTACCAGCAGGCCAATCAGACCGGCTTTTACGCTCAACTTATTCAACATACGGTGTTATCCAGCCATTCAGGTGAAAAGGAGTTGCATCAGATGGGTAGGGATCAGGTTAATCCTGATTTTTTGTTTGAATATTGTTATCGGCAATAGTTTGAATATCTTGATAAGAAAGGGAAAAACAGGCAGTTACGCGGAAAAATGTCAGGCAAGTAAATTTTACTGCCAGGACGGAAGATTCAGCCGGGGTTGAACAGCAGGTCATGCCGGGGAATGCGCATATACGATTCGATGAAAAGGGCGGGAAATCGCGGGAGAGTTGGCTATAATGTGCAGCACTCTATTCCTGGTTCAACGAAGGAAACCAACAATGAGCTTACTGAATGTGCCGGCAGGCAAAGAACTGCCAGAAGATATCTACGTAGTGATCGAAATCCCTGCAAACGCAGACCCAATCAAGTACGAAGTAGACAAAGACACCGGTGCACTGTTTGTAGACCGTTTCATGTCTACTGCGATGTTCTACCCGTGCAACTACGGTTACATCAACCACACGCTGTCTCTGGATGGCGACCCGGTTGACGTTCTGGTTCCAACACCATACCCGCTGCAACCAGGTTCTGTGATCCGTTGCCGTCCGGTAGGCGTTCTGAAAATGACGGACGAATCTGGCGAAGATGCGAAAGTTGTTGCGGTTCCGCACACCAAACTGAGCAAAGAATACGATCACATTAAAGATGTGAATGACCTGCCAGAACTGCTGCGCGGCCAGATCACCCACTTCTTCGAGCAATATAAAGCGCTGGAAAAAGGCAAATGGGTCAAAGTTGACGGTTGGGCAGATGCTGCTGCAGCAAAAGCTGAAATCGTGACCTCTTTCGAACGAGCTAAAAACAAATAAGTTTTCTGCCGTTTGAACGACCAACGTTCGGATAAAAAAACACCGCCAGATGGCGGTGTTTTTTTATGTATTAAGCGCTGTCAGACAACGATTATTTTAAGACGACCTTGCTCAGATTACTCACTTACTGCTTCGTTACGCTTAACCCAGTCGCCACCCTCAATTCTCGGCACACCATCCAGTGAGCGAATGTAGAGGTAAATCCAGGCGCTGCCATAAGGTGTCGAAATCAGCTCACGACGATAATCTTTCGTATTACTTTTCAGCTCATCTAACTCAGCCATAATGGACGAGTTAATGCGGTAAACTTCGCAATAGACTTTGCCTTCCCCTGGTATAACAGCAGGATAATGACCCAGATTATACAGGGCGTACCCTTCCAGCTCATGGTCACCCAACCATTGAGCATTCGTCATCCAATGACTGTTGCCTTGCTTGCGTCGTAAGCTACCGTAAACAATTATTCGCATGTTTATATTCGTATAGTAAAAGTCACATGAATTAGAACTCAAACTGATAGAGCAAATCCAATGCCTGATCGATGCCCGATACCGCCTGCAGGTAAAGTTTGGGCATCAACCGGTAGCGCAGGGTGAGCGTTGCCAGTGAGTCGAATATTCCGACGCCATATTTCACCTGTAAGCCCGGCAAAACATAACCACTGACCACGACCTGAGAGCTGTCTCCCACGCCCTGAGTATCCAGCGCCAGATTGCTGACACCGAATGCCTCGCCGATTTTACCCACAAGTTTACCACTTTGCGCAACCCCTAACCCGATAAGGGCTGAAGTCATTGCGCCGCTGTCTCCTCCGGAGTTGTCTAGTCCTTGCCCGCGAAGCAGGTAGGACAAGGCTTCCTGCTGCGACATCGCCGGATCTGAGAATATTTCAAGTTTAGGCGCATCAGCCTCACCGGTCACTCTCAAACCAGCCACTACATCATTTTCTGTCGCATCCGGGTTGCGGATCGCTTCCAGATTCAGTAGCGGTTGGTCCGCCGGACCGGAAAACAGCAACTGGCCTTTACGCACAATAAGATCCTGCCCGTAGGCGTGGAAGCGTCCGGACGGAATATTAATTTGCCCGTTCAGTCCCAGACCTCGGCTGTCCTGTGCCACTTTCAGCGCACCTTCCAGCCGGGCCTTCAGGCCAAAGGCATCGAGGCGGACATCTTTACCAATGTTCACCATCAGATTGCTATTGATCGGAATAGAGGCTGAAGCCGGTGCGATCGGCTGACGCTGATCGTTGAGCATCACTTCATCCGACGATACGCCTACAGCGCTTTCCGGTAACTCCTGCACCGTAATGCGCGCCCAGGGAATATCTACCGTTCCGTTTAACGAGAACAACTGCGGTGTGGCATCAAACACTAAATCCGGCGAAACGTCCAGACGGACCATCGGCGGCACGGAAACCCGCACTTTGTTGCCACGGGCCGCAATCCGGGCGCGCCAGGCGTTAAGCTCACTCCAGTCGGCGTTACCGTTCAGTTCGAGCTGGCCCTGTGCCGTTTTGATTACCCCTTCCATGATGGAAGACATGCCGTTGAAATTGATGCCTATATTGGCATCAGTGATATCAAACGGCATAAATTGCGCGTCAAAATCCACATCGGTTAGTGCCAGTTTGCCGAAGACCAGCGGCTTCTGTGCATTGCCGCCGAGACGCAGACTGGCATTCAAAATACCCGAGGCTTTTTCACCGTCCATCAGCGCGGGCTGCAGCAAGTCCATTGAGATACGGGCAATATTCACATTACCGCTGAGGTTACGTTTTCCCTGCGGATCGGCAATCTGGATGCTGCCGTCAAGCTGACCGTTGTGAGTGATTTTAATCAGCCAGTCGAGACTGGCACGCCCGTTGTTCAGCCCGGCGTTCAGATTCAGCGTATCAAATGCTACCGGCAGCGGGCTGCCCTGTACCAGTTGCTGAACTTTGACACCTTTACCCACCAGTGAAACGCTGGCCTGCG
Source organism: Rahnella sp. RFA10(1/100) (assembly GCF_004195115.1). Taxonomy (NCBI): domain Bacteria; kingdom Pseudomonadati; phylum Pseudomonadota; class Gammaproteobacteria; order Enterobacterales; family Yersiniaceae; genus Rahnella; species Rahnella sp. RFA10(1/100). Next base: position 77,470 of record NZ_SEWR01000006.1, on the reverse strand, counting down.
GCAGACCACCTTCCGCTTTCCAGCTCACATCGGCTTTCCCACTGAAAACACCACTCAGTTGTGTGTCATCCGTCAGGAAAGGTTTGATCATCGCCAGGTCAAAACGGTTGAGTACCACACTCGCCTGTCCGCTGGCACCGGCATCAATTGTTTTCGGCACACATAAATCCGCGTTCGGGTTTTGCCAGCAATGCGGGCCAACGGTAATTCGCTGCTCTTTATTGAAATAATCCAGTGCAACCGAACGGTTCAGACGCCACTGTCCGACCGGGGTATCAAACAAAGTATTGGTGATACTGCCTTTCCATTCCTCGGTCGCACGGTCAAAACTACCGTTCAGCGCCAGGTGACCTGAAACCGGTTTGCCCTCAACTTTTAACGTCAGTTCATGTTTTTTCTCGTCACCTTTGGCATCGAGATTGATATCGGTAATATCCAGCGCATCCTGTTTAAGCTGCTGAACACGCACGGCAAGGTTGCCCTGGATCTGATCGGTAGAGCTGACATCGCCTTTAATATCCACGCGGCGCACCGTCAATGCCTGCCATTTCAGACCCGTCGCGGTCAGATCCGCCAGCAACTTCGGTGCCTTAAGATCCCCGCGCAGTTGCAGCATTCCCTTCACTACGCCGCCCAGCCCCGGTAAAGCGCCATCAAGATGCGGCGCGTCCACTTTGGCGTCCAGATCCCAGGTATCGCTGAGTGTGCCTTTTACATCCAGATTGTTGCGGCCCAGTTCCAGGTGCAGTTGTGGAATATCCCACTGACCGTAACTGTTTCCACGCACGTTACCCTGCGCCTTAACGGCGTTTTGCTTAACATTCCCGGTCAGGTCCAATACGGGGATCTGCATCTGCCACGTACCGCCATACAGGCTGCCGCGCGTGGTGATTTTGCCCTGCAACTTCGACGGCCAGTCCGGATATTGTTTGGCTGTGTTAATGCCGGTCAGCTTCAGTTCACTGTTCCAGCTGATGGCTTTACTCCAGTCCACCACACCGGTCAGGTCGGCATTCCCTTCCAGCGCGGCCAGACGCAGTAACTTCAGCCTGAACTGCTCAACATTGCCTGTACCGTCAAGCGTCAATGTGGCAGGCGGGATCTGAGCGCCTTTGAAATCGGAACGTAGCGAAAGTGCATAACCGGTCGCTTTACCGCTGACGTTAAACGTGAAACCTTTCATCTGATATTGCGGTGTACCAGTCAGCGGCCATTGCAGTGCATCGCTGCTGAGTTTCAGGTCCAGCGGCAATCCGGCTTCTGCCAGTTGCGTTTGCAGCGCAAGCTGAGCACGGACCGGGCCGGAAAGATTCAGACCAACATCCAGCTTATCGCGCAGCCCGCCCGCCACTTTCAGTTTGATCTTCTCGCCTTTCAGCGGATCGATATTCACGGCGGTATTGACGGTCATTTCAACCGGCCAGTTCTGGTTGAGTGTCGCCTGCCCCACACCATCCACCGAGCCCTGCGGCGAGCGAACGATCAGTTTATCCAGCGTCACACGCTGATTTTGCGTACTGGCTTTCAGCTCGAAACGGGTGATCAGCACATCAGTGTCACCGGTGAGGCGCAGGTTTTCGGCGAGAATTTGCTGAATATCCAGATCGACCGGCAGACGGAAATCAGGAAGCTCAGGCAGCAGCGGTTTGGCGAACAATGCCTGCAAGGTTTCACCCAGCGGCTTCTCCGGCACGACCGCCGCCGGTTCCGCTGGTTTGCCGGTCGCTTTTTCGACGGCTTTATCCTGCGCGGCCTGTACCACTTCCGGTAACGGGCTGACCGGCGTTTTCGGCAGCGCAATCAGTAACCCGCCAATGCGCGTGGGCATCAGTTGGATTGCGCGGCCTTCCCAGCGGGCCCCTGTACGGAATGACGCCAGAGAAATAGCCCGGTCATCCAGCGTGATATTAATGTTATCCAGCGTCAGTAAGCGCAACGTGATCGGATACGGCGTGCTGAGATTGGTCAGCGGCTCGCTGTTTTCGGGCTCAGGTTGTGCGGCGGCGGGTGTCATTTTTTGGGTATTGACCACCACATTAACGTCTTTAACCCGCAACGCATTGACGCACAGCGCGCTGTTTTTCAGGCAGGAGAAATCAAGGGAGAGGTGAAACTCCCCGGCTTTGACATCGACGCCCGGCATTTCGTAATGCACACCTTTCAGCGTCAGGTCACGCCATCCACCTTCGGTACTGGCAATGTTCAGCCCCGGCACAAAGCGGTTAGCGCCGTTGATTAACAGATGCAGGCCGGTTTGTGTGCCGACCAGAAAGGCCACCAGGCTGATTAACAACACCAGGAAAATCAGGAATCCCAGGCAGATCTTTTTAAATAAACTCATAATTCCGGACCCAAGCCGATATAAAACTGCAATCCATGCTCATCTTTGTCACCCACAGGGGCGGCAACATCGAGTTTCACCGGGCCGATCGGTGAAGCCCAGCGCACACCCACACCCGCACCGGTTTTGAAATCGTTTTGTGTAATGTCATTAACCGCCTCGCCGGAATCGACAAACACCGCACCCCACCATTTTCCGGTTACGTTGTACTGATATTCCACCGAACCGGTGCCCAGATAGGACGCACCGGTCAGTTTGCCTTCGTCATCCCGCGGAGAAATGGATTTGTATTTGTAGCCGCGAATGCTGCGGTCACCCCCGGCGAAGAAGCGCAGGGACGGCGGCACACGCTCAAAATCGTTGGTTTCAATCCAGCCGAGATTGCCACGAAATACGAAACGATGTTTGTCAGCCAGCGTACGGATCCAAACGTTTTGCGCCTGAACGACTGCAAAATCGACGTCAGACCCCCAGGTGGTGTTGGACACATCAAGAGAATAACGCTGGGAATCGCCCCAGGTTGGCATCAGGCCGCCGCGCTGACGCGTGCGGTTGAGACTGACGCCCGGGTAGATCAACATGGTGGTATTGGTGACGCTACCCTGCGTAAAGTGATCGAGGCTCCAGCGCAGATTGACCGCATGTTGCCAGCCGCTGGAAAGATCCCAATAACGCGCCAGGTTCACCGTCGTGGAATCTGAATTGGTATCGTTAAGATCTTCACGTTTGAAGCCGCCCTGCACCAGATAGTATTGTTCCAGCGGGGATTTCAGCAGCGGAATTTTATAACTGAGATCTAAAGATTGCTCCGGTCCGGAAAGCGTGGTTGAGGTTTCAAAACTCTGCCCGCGATCGTTAACCCACGGTTTCTTCCAGTTGGCCGTCACCCGCGGGCCGATGTCCGTGGAATAACCGATACCGGTTTCGATCGTATTTTCGGTACGCGGTGACACCACGGCATTCAGCGGCAAAGTTTTCGTGGTTTTGGCATCAGTAAAATCTGGGGACACGACAACGGAATTAAACCACCCGGTAGCAGACAGGCGACGGTTAAGTTCAGCCAGTTGCGCGGTGGTGTAATAATCGCCCTGATGGAATGGCACCAGATTTTGCAGATATTCATCACGGATCTGCGATCCCTGATAATGGACGTCACCGAAGCGGTAACGCTCACCGCTGTCGAACTGAATGTCCCAGAACGCTTTGTGTTCATCTTCGATGACGCCCAGCTGGCTTTTGCGCATCGTGGCGTCAAAATAGCCTTTGCGCAGGGCAATGCCGGTCAATGCGCTTTTGAAATTGTCGTACGTCCCGTGGTTTAAAATCGTCCCTACCGCAGGTACATCGCGCTGTTTGAGCTGTTCGAATTCATTATCTTTTTCCGCCTGCCCTTCAATCACTACGCGGGTGCCAGCGATCTTCACGGGTATTCCCGGTGTCACTTTGGCAATCAAAACCGGACGCCCCGGCGGCGGCGTTTCACGGTAATCAAAATCGATGGTCGGCGAATAATACCCCAGTGGCCGTAAACCCTGCTCAATGGCGGTACTCACACGGGCACGGAACCGTCCGTTAGCCCCGACTTCATCGCTTTGAATTGATGATAAACGAACGCGGACGTTCCTTTCTAAATCGCCATCCAGGCCTTCCAGTTGCAAACGCACCTTCGCTGCCATGGAAAGTGAGGGGGCCAGCAGTACCAATAACAAACCCAGTTCACGATATCGTGGCACACGCACTCCTGCTAAATTTTACTGTCCTGTTAAAATATCAGATGCCCGCCGGAGATAATCCGCCCGTCTTTGGCAGATTCATCTTTTTAACGTCTGATGAAAGCATTTTAGTGCTAATCCTCTGAAAATGTTCAACGACGAAGCAACGTCCTCCGTATTGTGTGCAAAGACGCAATCAGATACAACTAACACTGACCTGTGGTCGTTGTTATTCGTACCAACTTTTTGTTACAAACCTCGTTCACTAAAGCAACAACTGGAGTTTCCCGTGGTGCAACTTTCCGATAAAACGCAGTCTGTCACTCAGGCAGAAGCGTTACCTGGCCGTACAACCCCTATGCCGGTGGCGACCCTTCATGCAGTAAACGATCATTCAATGACACATGTCCCTGATAACATGGAAGTCGCGATTTTTGCGATGGGCTGCTTCTGGGGTGTAGAACGTTTGTTCTGGCAACAAGAAGGGGTTTACAGCACAGCAGCCGGTTACAGCGGCGGTTTCACACCGAACCCGACCTATCGGGAAGTGTGCACTGGCCAGACAGGCCATGCGGAAGTCGTGCGTGTGGTCTTTGACCCGGCGGTGATCAGCTACGCAAAACTGCTGCAGATTTTTTGGGAGAATCACGACCCGGCGCAAGGCATGCGTCAGGGCGGCGATATCGGCACGCAATATCGCTCCGCGCTGTATGTGCTGAGTGCAGAACAGCAGGATCAGGCGCTGGCAAGCCTGGCGAGTTTCCAGCAAGCGATGGACGAAGCGAACGATAAACGCACCATCACCACGGAAATCACCGAAGCCCTGCCGTTCTATTATGCAGAAGACGAACATCAGCAATATCTGTTTAAAAACCCGGAAGGCTACTGCGGATTAGGCGGCATCGGCGTCTGTCTGCCGCCGCAATAATGCGGCATTTTTAAGCGCTGGCGGCAGTCTCAGTGCTGCTGCTATACTATGCGGGTCACAAATGTGGCACTTGAAACTATTTCTGGCAATTATCTTTGTTTTTCATTCTTAACGCTTTTTTCTTCTGAACAACTTTTTAATGGTTTTCTTAAAATGGTGTTCTTTAAGCAACAAAAATAATGAGTGCCTTTCCCTGCCGGTTAAGTTCGGTGTTAAACGGATAGATTATGTTAAACAGTATCTTACTGATTCTCTTATTAATCGCGATCAGTGCCTTTTTCTCGCTGTCTGAGATATCGCTGGCTGCTTCCCGCAAGATAAAACTTAAACAGTTGGCAGACGAAGGAAACGTCAATGCCGCCCATGTTATGAAATTACAGGCGACGCCTGGTTTGTTCTTTACGGTTGTGCAAATTGGCCTCAATGCCGTCGCGATCCTTGGTGGTATTGTGGGTGATGCCGCATTCTCCCCTGCTTTCCAGACGTTTTTCATCCGCTTCATGTCGCCTGAACTGGCGGATCAAATCAGCTTTATCTGTTCCTTCGTGTTGGTTACCAGCTTGTTTATTCTGTTTGCTGACCTGACACCGAAGCGCATCGGTATGATTTCACCTGAGTCGGTTGCCGTCCGTATAGTCAACCCGATGCGTTTCTGTCTGATGATCTGCCGCCCGATGGTGTGGTTCTTCAACGGAATGGCCAATACGATCTTTCGCATTTTCAAACTACCGATGGTGCGCAACGACGACATCACCTCCGACGATATTTATGCGGTGGTAGAGGCCGGTGCGCTGGCGGGTGTGCTGCGTAAGCAGGAACATGAGCTGATTGAAAACGTGTTTGAGCTGGAATCCCGCACTGTACCGTCTTCCATGACATCACGTGAAAGCGTGATATTTTTTGACCTGCGTGAAAGCGAAGAAAGCATTAAAGAGAAAATCGCCACCCACCCGCATTCCAAATTCCTGGTATGTGACGGTCATATTGATCAGGTTGTCGGTTATGTCGATTCGAAAGATTTACTGAACCGCGTGCTGGGTAACCAGAGTTTAATGCTGAGCAGCGGCGTGCAGATTCGCAATGCGCTGATTGTGCCGGATACCCTGACGCTCTCCGAAGCGCTGGAAAGTTTCAAAGCGGCGGGTGAAGACTTTGCCGTTATCCTCAATGAATATGCGCTGGTAGTTGGCATAATCACGCTTAATGACGTGATGACAACCCTGATGGGTGACCTTGTCGGTCAGGGCATGGAAGAACAGATTGTGGCACGTGACGAGCATTCATGGCTGATCGAGGGGGGGACACCTATCGAAGACGTGATGCGCGTACTGCATATCGAGGAATTCCCGCAATCCGGCAACTATGAAACCATCGGCGGCTTTATGATGTTCATGCTGCGTAAAATCCCGAAACGCACAGACTTTGTGAAATTCGCCGGCTATAAATTCGAAGTGGTCGACATCGACAGCTACAAGATTGATCAGTTACTGGTGACGCGTATTGTCGATCAACCGGTGACCCCTCTGTTGCCAAAAACGCCGCAGGAAATTAAAGACGAGAAGAAAGCGCAGGGGTAAGGCGTTTTTTTGCAAGCATGGAAAATTCAAATATCAGAAACACTAACGGCTCCTGCAGGGAGCCGTTTTTTTTTGCGTACGCTGCGAAATCGCAGTGACAACACGCAAGGCCATTAGCCCATTTCTGTCTGTAAATGCGTAACCTGCCGGTTAACTTCAGACATCACGCTAAAATGGCGCTTATCACGAACCTTGGGCAACAAAATCTTGCCATGGTCAAACTCAAAAGCGCCGACGTCCTTGATATACAAACGTCCACGAAACAGTGTCTTAACGTACTTTGCGACTTTCATCGGATTGTAACGCTGGAAAATTCTCATTTTTCTATTGTTCTCCGTTAAATCACTACAGTACCGGCCACGTCGCAGGGCGACAGATACCGGGACAGAAAAATATAGTGAAGAGACCTATAACATAGCAGGGCAGTCAGGCATTGCCAGTGGATTTAACTGCTTTTACATTGCTTTTCAGTATTGTCTTAAACCCTGACATTCAAATGCAGTATAACCCTGCCTTATGTGGCAATTTTGTAACCAGCAACACAAATTTAACATACCAACAGGACAGACCACTTACAGCGTCCTATGATTGGCGTGACTGTTCTTTTGTGCCCCGGAGAATCTATGCTTTTAAGAAGTCTTTTTGTGATCAGTTTTATGACATTTTCGCTTTTTGCCTCTGCCCACAACTTTACCGTGGGTCAGCGTCTGGCACCGGTCGGGGTGGATGATAAAGGCGAACTTAATGACATTAATGATGTGTTCAGTTACAGCAAATGGAACAGCGCCAAACTGCCTGGAAAAGTGCGTATCGTGCAGCACATGGCGGGAAGAAGCAGCGCTAAAGCGTTGAATGAGCCATTGATCAGCGCCATCAGAGCAGCAAACTTACCGCATGACCGTTACCAGACCACCACTATCGTCAATACTGACGATGCAATTATCGGCACCGGCCTGTTTGTGCGCAAAAGCATTGAAAGTGGCAAACGTGAATTCCCGTGGTCGCAGGTGATTGTCGACAGCAACGGCGTGGTGAAAAAGGCGTGGCAACTGCAACCGGAAAGCTCGGCGGTAGTGGTGCTGGATAAAAACGGAGTGATTAAATTCGCTAAAGACGGACAATTGTCGCCGCAGGATGTTCAGCAGGTGATTATGTTGGTGGATAGCCTGGTAAAAGAATAAAACGTGAAAACCCCGGCCACAAACCGGGGTGTCATATCAGAATAAAGACACTCTGAAGCCCGGATTCAGGAACGACTCGCGTGGCACGTAGTTCAGCGTCTGGCCTTTCCAGTCATGTACCTGCGCTCCGGCTGCCAGCGCGACAGCATGTCCGGCACCGGTATCCCAGATATTGGTCGGCCCGAAGCGCGGATAAAGCTGCGCAGCCCCTTCAGCCACCAGACAAAACTTCAGTGACGAGCCAATCGCCACAGTCTGATGCTCGCCCAGTTGTGCCAGATAATCCTGTAATTCAGGGTCATTACTGAAGTGTGAACGGCTGACAACCACCAGCGGCGGATGTGCTTCTTTCACGGCAATCTGCTGACGCACGCCCTGCTCTTCTTTCCAGGCTTTGCCTTCTGCAGCGCTGTACATCACTTGGGTCACCGGCACGTACACCACGCCTAACACCGGAATACCGTCTTCGATCAGCGCAATATTCACAGTGAATTCACCGTTACGTTTCAGGAATTCTTTGGTGCCATCCAGCGGGTCAACCAGCCAGTAGCGTGTCCAGGTCTGACGTTCGCTCCAGCTTTGCGGATCTTCCTCCGACAGCATCGGCGTTTGTGGATCCAACCTTTGCAGGCCGGCTTTAATCACGTGGTGCGCGGCAATATCGGCTGCCGTGACCGGTGAATCATCTTTTTTATGGCGTGCGTCGAGCGGTTGTTCACCGTCATACACCGCCATGATCGCGTCACCGGCATCGCGCGCTAACTGACAAATCTGCTCTAACATCGTTTACCTCAGGGCATTAATTCTCATGACTAAAGCCTAGTTTTTTTTACTACGAATAGCTATCCCGTAATGTAGTCAGCCCATAAAGTTGTTATATCTCACATTTATCCATGACAGCTGATTACATTCTCATCAAACTTTGAGATACATATCCGGTTTTTCTTTACGGGCATCATCCCTTTCTCTGGAGGCAAGGCAATGAATAAGCGTCATCTGACGTTATCCCTGCTGGCGGCACTGACGGCGGCATCCGTTCAGGCGTCACAGGTGGATCTGCGCATTATGGAAACTACGGACCTGCACAGCAACATGATGGACTTCGATTATTACAAAGATAAACCGACCGATAAATTTGGACTGGCGCGCACTGCGAGCCTGATCCATGCGGCACGTAACGAAGCAACCAACTCAGTATTAGTCGACAATGGTGACATCATTCAGGGTAGCCCGCTGGGCGATTATATGGCGGCAAAGGGCCTGAAACAGGGCGACGTCCACCCCGTATATCTGGCAATGAATACACTCGGTTACGCCGTAGGCAATCTCGGCAATCACGAATTTAATTACGGTCTGGATTATCTGCAAAAAGCGCTTGCAGGTGCAAAATTCCCTTACGTGAACGCCAACGTGATTGATGTGAAAACCGGCAAGCCCCTGTTCACGCCGTTCCTGATCACCGAAAACGCGGTAAAAGACAGAGAAGGTAAATCCCATAATCTGCGCATCGGCTATATCGGTTTCGTGCCGCCGCAAATCATGGTTTGGGACAAAGCCAATCTGCAGGGCAAAGTCACCGTGGCGGATATCACCGAAACCGCTAAAAAGTGGATCCCGGAAATGCGTAAGCAAGGTGCCGACATTATTGTCGCTATTCCGCACTCCGGCCTGTCGGGCGATCCTTATAAAACCCTGGCAGAAAACTCGGTCTATTACCTGAGCCAGATAAAAGGCATCGATGCCATCCTGTTCGGCCACGCGCACGCCGTTTTTCCGAGCGAAGAATTCGCCAGCATCAAAGGCGCGGATATCAGACAAGGCACGCTGAATGGCGTTCCTGCCGTCATGCCGGGCATGTGGGGCGACCATTTGGGCGTCGTGGATATGGTACTGAACAACGACAGCGGCAGTTGGAAAGTCGAAACCGCCAAAGCCGAAGCGCGCCCGATTTACGATAAAGAGCAGAAGAAATCGCTGGCGGCGGAAGATCAGGGTCTGGTGAAAGTACTAGCCTCCTCTCACGACGCAACGCGTAAATTTGTCAGTAAGCCAATCGGCAAATCCAACGACAATATGTACAGCTACCTGGCGCTGGTTCAGGACGACCCGACGGTACAAATCGTCAATAATGCGCAGAAAGCCTATACCGAACATTTCATTCAGGGCGACCCGGATTTAGCCGGTCTGCCGGTACTGTCTGCTGCGGCGCCGTTTAAAGTCGGCGGCCGTAAAAACGATCCGGCCAGTTTCGTGGAAGTGGAAAAAGGCGAACTGACTTTCCGTAATGCAGCGGATTTGTATCTGTATCCGAACACGCTGGTGGTGATGAAAGTCACCGGGCAGGAAGTGAAAGACTGGCTGGAATGCTCCGCCGGGCAGTTTAATCAGATTGACGTGAACAACACTAAACCGCAGTCGCTGATCAACTGGGACGGTTTCCGTACTTATAATTTCGACGTCATCGACGGCGTGAATTACCAGATTGATGTCAGCCAGCCGGCGAAATTCGACGGTGAATGCACGCTGATCAATAAAGATGCGGAACGTATTAAAAACCTGACCTACAACGGTAAGCCGATTGACCTGAAAGCCACCTTCCTGGTTGCCACCAATAACTACCGGGCTTACGGTGGGAAATTCGCAGGTACCGGCGATACGCACATCGCGTTTGCGTCACCGGATGAAAACCGTTCTGTGGTTGCGGCCTACATCGGCGCCGAAACCAAAAAAGCGGGCGCAGTCACGCCAACGGCAGACAACAACTGGAAGCTGGCGCCAATTCAGGCATCGCAGCCTCTGGATATCCGTTTCGAAACCTCTCCTGGTGAGAAAGCTGCAAACTTCATCAAAACCCACGCTCAATATCCGATGACGGCAACAGGCCCGGATGCCATCGGTTTCGAGATTTATCGGGTCGATTTGCAAAAATAATGCTCCCTTTAAACGCCCCGCCTGGGGCGTTTTTTCTTCCTGTACTTCCTTTGAGCTATAGCCGTGACTTAAACATGCATTTATAATGCATGTTATAGATTCTTTCATTTAACGAGGCTTCATCATGGACTATCGCGACCAACCCCTTGGCGCTCTGGCTGTTGCCATTCCGCGTGCTACACGTTTGTTCCGTCAGTACGATCTCGATTTTTGCTGCGGTGGTAAACAAACCCTGTTGCGCGCGGTTACCAAAAAAGAGCTGGATATTCATCTCATCGAACAACAGATTGCTGAAATTGCCCAACTGCCGGATACCTCTACTGACTGGAAAACCGCACCGCTGGCGCAAATTATCGATTTTATTATTCCACGCTACCATGACCGTCACCGTCAGGAGTTGCCGGAACTGATTCTGATGGCCGGCAAAGTGGAACGGGTACACGGTGACAAATTACCTTGCCCGCACGGACTGGCGGTTCAACTGCAACTGATTCTGGAAGAGCTGACCAGCCACATGATGAAAGAAGAACAGATCCTGTTCCCAATGATACGCGGCGGAATGGGCCGTCAGGCCGCCGGTCCGATCTCAGTCATGGAACGTGAGCACGATGATGCGGGACAGATTCTGGAAGAGATTAAACGCCTGACCAATGGTGTAACGCCGCCTGACGGGGCGTGTGTGACCTGGCGGGCACTGTACGCCGGTATCAACGAATTTATCACCGACCTGATGGAGCATATCCATCTGGAAAACAACCTGTTGTTCCCGCGCGCGCTGCGTGGCGAATAAGTCAGGTTTCAGCAACAGAAAAGGGCGCATAAGCGCCCTTTTCTGTTGCTGTTATCCCTGAGGAATTACAGAATTTCCAGCAGCTCAACTTCAAAGATCAGTGCGCTGTATGGAGGGATGGAAGCACCCGCACCACGTTCACCGTAAGCCAGGTTATGTGGGATATACAATTCCCATTTAGAACCTACCGGCATCAGGGTCAGTGCTTCGATCCAGCCTGCGATAACACCATTGACCGGGAATTCAGCCGGTTCACCACGCTGTACGGAACTGTCGAACACAGTGCCGTCAATCAGTTTACCGGTGTAGTGAACACGTACACGATCCTGGCGGCCCGGGATTGAACCTTCGCCCTGAGTGATGACAGAGAATTGCAGACCGGATTCGGTGCTGCTCACGCCTTCGCGCTGTGCATTGGCCGCCAGAAATTCCTGCCCCTGAACAGCCAGAGCTTCCTGACGTTCACGACGAACAGTATCAGCACGTTCGTGGACTTCACGCAGCGCACGGTGAACCACGTCAACAGGAACGGCTGGCGTATTCCCTTCCAGCGCATCGCGTAAGCCTGCCAGCAGTGCGTCAGGCTCTAAGCCCTGCAAACCTGATTCCTGCAATTGTTGACCGACCTGCAGGCCGATACCGTAACTTGCCTGCGCTTCTACGCTGTCAAATGAAGGGGTAGTCATGAAATTTCCTTAGCTCTTAAAAATATCGAAGGCGCAGCATAGCAGCGCAAGGCTTTTGGGTAAAATCCTCTGTAAGGCAACATGACAGCAGACGCAGTTCCTTCCCCTTTTCGGGAAATTTTTCGCATTTGATAGCCTTCAGGGCATCGTTTGGGTGATATTTGTGCTTTGTCCCTTTCCGCATCAAGCAGTTAAACAGCTATACTAGGCAGCAACAGGCAGTCGACATTACGACAGTTAACAAGAGAGGTCGTCATGGGCAGAATCCCGCCCAGGAGAAGGAAAGCCATCCGTATTTATCAACCCATGTTGAGATCCTGGATTGCCATTATGAAAAGGCCGATGCGCGATACCACAGCGCCGCAGAGTGAAAGTGAGAGTGAAAGTGAGAGTGAAATCACGTCTGCAGAAACGGAGACCGGAACTTCCGCCTCAACCCGGGGCAAAACGCTGCTGAGCAAAATCTGGCATATGAGTGACGATTTTCACTGGTTGTCGCCCCTGCCATATGCACACCGCCGCGGCATTATTCTCGCTGTCCTGGTGATTCTGCTGGCGTTGTTGTGGCCGTATACGCCAGAAAATACCTATACACCGTCGCAATCGCAACAACCGACCAGCATCCCCATGCAGGCCGATTTGCGTAACGATCAGGGTCGTACTACGCAAATGGCGCAGCCTGAGCCTGTTCAGCCGCAGAGTAATGACAACAGCGGTACATGGCGCAGTTATCAGGTGCAATCGGGTCAGACGCTGGCACAGTTGTTCCGCGATAATAATATGGCGGTCAATGATGTATTTTCGATGGCACGGGTAGAAGGAGCGGACAAACCGCTGAGCACTCTGAAGACCGGGCAGGAAGTGAAGATACAGCGTGATGCACAGGGAGTGGTCATGGCCCTGCAAGTGACAACTGATCAAAATGTTACGGTGACATTTACCCGTCAGCCGGACGGCAGTTTCCAGCGCGGCAACTGATCCGTTTTTTATCCTTTCCCTGTCTGTACATTTTCCTGAACGCAGAAAAGCAAAACGCCGGCACAAGGCCGGCGTTTCACGGGTTAACTGACGCGTTATTACGCTTCAGCAACCACAACTACGTTCAGTTTAGCGAATACGTCGCTGTGTACCTGGAACTCAACTTCGTGTTCACCAGTGGTACGCAGAACGCCATTCGGCAAACGAACTTCGCTTTTAGCAACTTCAACGCCAGCAGCAGTTACTGCATCAGCGATATCGCGGGTACCGATAGAGCCGAACAGTTTGCCTTCGTCGCCTGATTTAGACGCGATGGTTACTGAACCCAGTTCGTTGATTTTAGTTGCGCGAGCTTCAGCAGCGGACAGAACGTCAGCCAGTTTAGCTTCCAGCTCTGCACGGCGTGCTTCGAAAAATTCAACGTTTTTCTTGGTAGCAGGAACAGCTTTGCCCTGTGGTACCAGGAAGTTACGAGCGTAGCCCGCTTTAACGTTAACTTGATCACCCAGGCTGCCCAGGTTTGCTACTTTATCAAGCAGAATAACTTGCATTACTTTATCCTCTCAAAGTCGTTAATAGACAGTGGCCGATTACTGATGACGATCAGTGTATGGCAACAATGAAAGGTAGCGAGCGCGCTTGATGCAACGAGCGAGCTGACGCTGGTATTTTGCACGAGTACCGGTAATACGGCTCGGGACAATTTTACCGCTTTCGGTAATGTAGTTTTTCAGTGTAGCGATGTCTTTGTAATCAATCTCTACAACGCCTTCCGCGGTGAAACGGCAGAACTTGCGACGACGGAAATAACGTGCCATTAGGCTAGTCTCCAGAATCTATCAAATCAATCTGCTCGGCATGTAACACCACTTTATTCAGACCATTGCGCCCTTGATGGCAGCTAATGAATCCGGTAACAGTGAGTTGCGTGCCGACCGTTATACTGTGAGTTAATGCTTGTGACGCTTGTCCACTGACAACCACGGGCATTCTGCACCATGCTTGTCGGTTGAATCCGGCTTCCTGCTGCGATGATTTATGCTCTAGCACAAACTGGCAATGCGGAATGCCCGAAGGACTGACTTTACGAATGGGGGTCTTGCACACAGTGCCTGACAACACCAGACGATTCGCCGTCACGGCAATTACTCTTCAGAATCCCCAGCTTCAGCATCATCATTAGCTTCAGCAAAATCTTCACGACGATCACGACGTTCGTCTTTTGCTTTAACCATTGGAGATGCTTCAGTTACCGCGTGTTTAGTACGCATAACCATGCTACGGATAACGGCGTCGTTGAAGCGGAAGTTAGTTTCCAGCTCATCGATCGCTTCCTGCGGCGCTTCAACGTTCAGCAGAACGTAGTGCGCTTTGTGCAGTTTGTTGATCGGGTAAGCCAGTTGACGGCGGCCCCAGTCTTCCAGACGGTGAATCTGACCCGCAGCGTTAGTGATTACTGCACTGTAACGCTCGATCATGCCCGGAACCTGTTCGCTTTGGTCAGGGTGAACCATAAAAACGATTTCGTAATGACGCATCGAATTGCTCCTTACGGATTATTCAGCCTCCTGTCAGGGTCAACCGCGGCCCATGGAAGCAAGGAACGTGTTTGTGTGCGGTCGAAAAAATGACGCGCAATTATATGTACAGCCTGTGGGAAACTCAAGGAGAAAGGCAGATTAATTTCTTTACAGCTTTTCGGCAAAGAAAGCTGTGGCTTCAGCCAGCGCATGAACAGAGACTTTATGCTTTGCACCGGCCTCAGAAATAAAAGTCAGATGGGTATCCGCGCCACTTTCAGCCAACTCCTGCCGCAAACGCTGGCTTTCGCCAAACGGCACCACATCATCTTCTTCACCATGCCAGACAAACAAAGGAATATCTGCGATTAATGCTGCTTTACCGCTGAAATCCAGACGCAGTAAAGGCGCAATCTCGCGTTCAAATATGTCACGCTGCACAATGCCACCGGCATTGTAAGCAGGGAAAAGATGGTGGGATAAACGCGCAAAATAACCAGAACCCATCAGGTTTGCCGCCGCTTTAATCCACGGGAATTTGATCAGCGCTGCCATGGTGGTCATGCCGCCCATAGAAACGCCGCCGACGCCTAAACGCTGCGGATCCGCCAGACCCCGTCCGACAAACGCTTCTTTTAGCAAGGCCAGCTCATCAATATTGTTCTGTAAAATATGCCAGAAATTCGCCAGACAGCGCTCTTCACTGTGTTCCGCACGTGCGCCGTGCATTAACGCATCAGGCAGGATCACTCGAAAACCCGTTTTCGCCAGTGTGTAGCCGAAATACGAGTAAATCTCTTTAGAAGACAGAAAACCGTGATAGAAAAAAATCGTCGGGAGTTGCTGCTGATACTGGCCGGCGGGCACGGCATGAATCACCTGGATCCCGTCAATATTTTCTTCGTACATCTCAACCATCGTATCTTCCCCTGCGTATTTAGAAAAAATTTCGGTCTCTGTCGGTGTTGATATTCTACGGGTCTGAAAAATCGCGACCACAACCTTTTTCGTATGGTTTATAACCCGTTATTCGAAACCCGCTTTTTCAGTGGGCCAGCCTTAATCCAAATTCACACATTCGCATTTATTTCATTGATTCAGATCAATTTAAAATGAAATAAATAGTTACATTTGAACATTAATCCTTTCCCGTTCTCCGCCGTTAGTGCGCTATCAGAAGCTAACGGGAAAAAACCATGAAAAAAACATCAAAACGTGCATTTCGACGGTGGAGCATTGGCGCAAAACTGGCCAGCATCGCCTCTCTGCTCGTCGGAACCTTATTTATTATTTTCACTTTGTCACTGACGCATTCTGCCGGAAAGCAGGTCAGTGAACTGACCGTTAACGCCATTTCTGAACAGGTCACCGGCGTGGTAGATATGATTGAAATGTACAACGCCAGCCTGAATGCGGAAGTGGACAGCTATACGCGTCTGTTCAGTCATTTTCTGCCGTCGGATTTCGAACTGGACACTACCAGCCCGATCATGGTGGGTAATCAGTCCACACCGGTCATTAAAGCAGGTGGTACGCCACTGAATCTGGACAGTAAAATCCCTGATGATTTTCTGGCACGCACCGGCGCAATTTCTACGATATTTGCCCGACGCGGCGATGACTTTATCCGCGTAACCACGTCCCTGAAAAAACAGGACGGCAACCGCGCTATTGGCACGTTGCTCGACAATACCAGCCCGGCTTATGCACAGATCATGGCCGGACAATCCTTTAACGGGCTGGCGACGTTATTTGGTAAACAATACATTACCAAATACCAGCCGGTGCGCGATGCGCAGGGCAATGTGATCGGGATTTTGTTCGTGGGTGTCGATATCACGGCAGAATATGCCGATATGCGCCAGAAAATCCTGTCCAAACGTATTGGTGAGAAAGGGTATTTCTTTGTGCTCAACAGTGCACCGGGGAAAGATCGGGGTAAATATCTGGTTCATCCGACCGGGGAAGGTAAAACCCCTGCGTGGCCTGACGGCGAGTTACAACAGGTCATGTCGCAGCCAAAAGGCCAGCGCGAATACACGGATGCGGCCAGCCAACATCAGCAATTTATGGTATATGCGAATGTTCCGGCCTGGCATTGGGTGGTCGTGGGCAGCACAGATAAAAACAGCCTGATGGAACAGGTCAACAGTACGCGCAATCAGTTTCTGCTGATAAGCCTGCTGGCGCTGGCGTGTTTTGCGGCTCTGTTTATCGGACTGACCCGCAAACTGGTCAGCCGCCCGCTGAGCGAGGTCGTGCGTATCGCACAACAATATGCCAGCGGGGACCTGCGTGCGCGCGCTGAGACGCAGCGCATCGATGAAATTGGTGCACTGATGCATGCCATTGACGGTATTGGTCACGGGCTGGAAAAAATTGTCGGCGAGGTACGGCAGGTTTCGTCTGAAATCATGATGAATACCCAAGGATTAGCGCACGACAGCGATCAGATCACTCAGCAAATCGGCACACAAGCCAGCAGTCTTGAAGAAACATCGGCCAGTATGGAGCAGATTACCGCTACCGTTCAGAACACCGCGGACAACGCCACACAGGCCACACAGCTGGTGCAACAGACCGATAAAGCGGCCACCGTTGGCGCGGAGGCGGTGAATCAGTCGGTCATGAGCATGGAGGCGATTAAACACGCTTCAACGCGCATCGCGGATATCACAACCGTTATCGAAGGCATTGCCTTCCAGACTAATATCCTGGCCCTTAATGCCGCCGTAGAGGCCGCCAGAGCCGGTGAGCACGGACGCGGATTTGCGGTTGTCGCCTCGGAAGTCAGGGCACTGGCGCAGCGCAGTTCAAATGCCGTGAAAGAGATTGAAAATCTGGTCGCAGATTCCCTGAATAAAGTCGAAGACGGCCATCAGAGCGCGGCCAAAACGCAGGCAAACATGAGCAATATCTTACAGGGCATTAATCAGGTAAAAGTGCTGATGAGCGATATCGATGTGGCAGCACACGAACAGTCTTCCGGTATTTCGCAGGTAAATATTGCCATTATGCAGATTGGCAAAGCGACGCAGGAAAACGCCACACTGGTGGAAAATTCCCAGCAAACTGCGGCGGCACTCAGTGAACAAGGTCGCCATCTCTCACAACTGGTCAGCGTCTTTAAAATTTCCGAACGATAGAATGCGAGTCTGCGCGGCAATAAATGCCACGCAGACTCGCCAGCATACCGGTGAAAGGGCTACACTTTGATCATTACCCTTTTACCGGAAATCACGATGACATTTCTCCGACGCCCTGCCCTGCTGCTTTTACTGGTGGCACTGAATGGTTGCAGTCATCTGACGCAAACCGTACCGGTTGCACCGCCTGCACCGACGGACAAAGCGCAGGAAATTACCCGGGCGCAAACCTCCACGCTGACCAAAATTGGTAATGTTACTGCTGACGTGATTGGCAGCCCGATGGATGCCGAAGCCGAAATCCAGCGCAAAGCCGACGCTGCGGGTGCCCGTTACTACGTGATTATGTTTAACAGCGAAACCATCATGCCAGGCCGCTGGTATTCTCAGGCCATACTTTACCGCTAAACGTTCGTTATTCAGCGCCGATGGCGCGGTTGAGCAGTAACTGACATAGCCGTTCCGGCAGCCGTGTTTCTCCGCGCGGATCCAGCACCATGCGACACCACGCATCTGCCACCGGTGGCGACGCAAACGCCAGCATTTGCGTCGCTGTCATCAGGTTACATAGCTGGCCGGTCAGCCAGCGCCCTTGCGCTTCTTCCGGCGCATGCAGCCGGTGTAAAAACTGGCGTGACACCCGGTCAAAGATGCGGTTTTGTCCGCGCACCTGCTGCAAAATCTGCTGAACCATTTCCGCACTGGCAGGCAGCTTTTTCAGCGTGCGCAGCACATCAAGACACATGATATTTCCCGACCCTTCCCAGATACTGTTGACCGGCATTTCGCGATACAAACGCGGTAACTCGCTATCTTCGCAATAGCCAATCCCCCCCAGCACTTCCATCGCCCCGGCTACAAACGGCATCCCCTGACGGCAGACTTCGAACTTCGCCGCGGGCGTGAGCAGGCGGCATAACAATTGTTCCGCCGGATTATTGCGCTCTCCGCAAGCAGTAGCCAGACGCATCAGTAGCAGAGTTTGCCCTTCCAGATATAACGCCATCCGGCTGAGTGTCTGACGCATCATAGGCTGTTCGGTTAAGGGTTTACCAAACACCTGTCGCTGGAACGCATGATACAACGCTACGGACAATGCCCGGCGCATCATGGCGTGGCTGCCCAGCGCACAGTCAAACCGTGTATGACCGCCCATTTTGAGGATATGACGAATGCCTTCACCTTCCTCTCCCAGCAACCAGCCAGTGGCGTTCTGAAACTCCACTTCACTGCTGGCATTCGAACGGTTACCGAGTTTGTCCTTCAGCCGCTCAATGCGGATAGCATTGCGTGACCCGTCAGGCAAAATCCGTGGCAAAAAGAAACAGGAAAGTCCGCCACCTGCCTGCGCCAGCACCAGATGTGCATCACTTTGCGGCACGGAGAAAAACCATTTGTGCCCCACCAGGTGATAAGGTTTTCCGCTACCGCGGCCTTCCAGCGCTGTCGCCCGCGTGGTGTTACTGAGCACGTCCGAGCCCCCCTGTTTTTCCGTCATGCCCATACCGATCAGCACGCCTTTCTTCTGATCGCCGGCTTGCAGATGCGGATCATAACGGTCAGATAACAGGGGTTTCATCCAGCCACTGAAATCCGGCGGAAGATATTTTTGCAGCAGCGGGATCGCACCAAATGTCATTGTCACCGGACATAGCGTCCCCGCTTCAACCTGGCCGTGAAGAATAAAACGCGCTGCACGCGCCACTACTGCTCCCACCCGCGCATCTTCCTGCCACGGTAAATTGTGCACACGGTTGGCGATCAGCCCCTGCATCAGCAGATGCCATGCCGGGTGGAAACGCACGTCATCAAGACGCTCGCCGGTAGCGTCATAGCGCAAAAGATCAGGCGGATTAGCATTCGCCAGCCTTCCCAGCTCAAGCGATTCCGCAGAACCTAATTGTTGCCCGAGGGACGCCAGCACATCTGCATCCCAGCCCGCCTGCTGGCGGGAAACCGCTTCACGCAGCGGCGTATCGGAAAGAAATAAATTACTGTTACTCAGCGGCTTGGGTTGATTGAAAACCCGGTGTGTTTCCCAGTCCATCGCCTGCTCCCTGTCAAAAGGATATGGCGTAAGTATGGTAAAAATCGGGGAATTAACAGGCGGACAGATCACAAACGCAGAAATGCAAACGGGAGCCCTGAGGCTCCCGTTTTAATCAGCGCAAAAAATAACAATCAACTCTTCTTCAGACCGCGCTGGCGAACCGCTTCGAACAGACAAACACCGGTGGCTACAGAAACGTTCAGGGAAGAGACACTCCCCGCCATGGGGATGCTGATCAGCTCGTCACAATGTTCGCGGGTCAGCCGGCGCATGCCTTCACCTTCCGCCCCCATCACCAGTGCCATCGGGCCTGTCATTTTACTCTGGAACAGATCATGATCGGCCTCACCGGCCGTGCCGACGATCCAGACATTATGTTCCTGCAGTACGCGCAATATACGCGCCAGATTGGTCACGTTGATCAGCGGCACGTTTTCAGCGGCACCGCTGGCGACTTTCTTCGCAGTAGCATTCAGTTTCGCAGAACGGTCACGCGGAACAATTACCGCGTGAACCCCGGCGGCATCCGCAGTACGCAGACAGGCGCCCAGATTATGCGGGTCCGTTACGCCATCAAGCACCAGCAGGAACGGACAATCAAGGCTTTCGAGCAACGCAGGCAGGTCATTTTCCTGATACTGACGACCTTCACGCACACGCGCGATGATCCCCTGATGCACAGCACCTTCGGATTTCTCATCCAGCCACTGGCGGCTCGCCACCTGGATGACGATACCGCTGGCTTCCAGCTCGTCGATCAGCGGTTTCAGGC
Source organism: Rahnella sp. RFA10(1/100) (assembly GCF_004195115.1). Lineage (NCBI taxonomy): Bacteria > Pseudomonadati > Pseudomonadota > Gammaproteobacteria > Enterobacterales > Yersiniaceae > Rahnella > Rahnella sp. RFA10(1/100). Next base: position 56,858 of record NZ_SEWR01000006.1, on the reverse strand, counting down.
GTTTATCGTCACGGCCTTTCAGGATAAAAACTTCCAGAAAGCGTTGCGGATCGTTGTCGAGTAAGGCTTTAACGGAATGAATACCGTAAATAATTTCGCTCATGATGCTCTTTAAAATAGACTTGCGGACAGCATGCTGTCCGCAATTTAGTAAGGATAGTTACAGACGATTCTATCATAGAAGAATCGTCAGAAAGGATTAGCTGTCAGACTGCTTTTTCTTCGCGCGTTTGGCTCTGGTCGCCGCCGCAATTTTTGCGGTTTTGTCAGAAGGCTTTTTGGCTTTCTTCGGCTTACCGTCTTTACCCACAGCACTGACTGCTTTTTCTTTCTTAGGTTTTGCCGGTTTCGCATCATCTTTGCGGAATGCGCTGTCCGGTTCAAAGTTCACGTTTTTCTTAGCGCTGCGGCGACGGCCAGCGTTGGCTGGCGCAGCAGAACGCAGGGTACGTTCGCCCCCTTTTTTCGCGCGGTCACGCGCGGTTTTGCCTTCGCCCCGCGCTTTGCGGGTGCTGGACACCAGCGCGAAATCGATTTTACGTTCGTCCATGTGCACCGCTTCGACGCGAATTTCTACCGTATCGCCCAGGCGATAAACCGCGCCGGAGGATTCGCCCACCAGACGCTGGCCGATGTTATCGTAACGGTAATAATCGTTGTCAAGCGATGAGACGTGCACCAGACCGTCAATGAACAGATCGTTGAGGCGTACGAAGAAACCGAAGCCAGTGACACTGGCGATAATGCCGGTGAAGACTTCACCCACATGATCCTGCATGAAGTCGCATTTCAGCCAGTCAGCCACGTTGCGGGTGGCTTCGTCCGCGCGGCGTTCCGCCATCGAACAATGCTCACCGAGTTGCAACATATCTTCGTAATCACTGTGCCAGCCACCGGTCGGCGTCCAGCGATCTTTCAGCGTGCCATGCTCTTTCGCCAGCAGATACTTGATCGCACGGTGCAATGCCAGATCCGGATAACGACGGATTGGCGAAGTGAAATGCCCGTAAGACGGTAACGCCAGACCAAAGTGGCCACGGTTTTCCGGATCGTAAATCGCCTGTTTCATCGAACGCAACAGCATGGTTTGCAGCATTTCGCGGTCAGGACGGTCGGCCAGTTCATCCATGATCTGAGCATAATCCTTCGGCTCAGGCTTCATGCCGCCGCCCATCACCAGACCCAGTTCACCCAACACGCTTTTCAGCGCGGAGATATGGTCATCGCTTGGACGGTCATGCACACGGAACAGTGCCGGTTCGTTATGTTTTTCAACAAAACGTGCGGCAGCGATGTTCGCCAGAATCATGCACTCTTCAATCAGTTTATGAGCATCGTTACGTACAGTCGGCTCGACACGTTCGATACGACGCTCAGCATTAAAGATAAATTTCGCTTCTTCGGTTTCGAACGCAATACCGCCGCGCTCTGCACGCGCCTGATCCAACATTTTGTACATGGTGTGCAGTTCAAGCAAATGCTTAACCAGCGGCGAATATTGCTCGCGCAGTTCCGGATCGCCTTCGATGATGCGCCAGACTTTGTTGTATGTCAGACGTGCATGAGAGCTCATTACCGCTTCGTAGAACTTAGAGCTGGTCAGCTTACCCTGGGCGGAGATCGTCATCTCACAAACCATGCACAGGCGGTCTACCTGTGGGTTCAGGGAACACAGGCCGTTGGACAGCACTTCCGGCAGCATCGGGACAACCTGCGACGGGAAGTACACCGACGTAGCACGGCTGCGGGCTTCATCATCCAGCGCCGTGCCGTGACGGACGTAATAGCTCACGTCGGCAATGGCCACCCACAGGCGCCAGCCACCGCCGCGTTTTTTCTCGCAATATACGGCATCATCGAAGTCGCGCGCATCTTCACCATCAATGGTGACCAGCGGCAGACTGCGTAAATCGACACGGCCTTTTTTCGCTTCTTCCGGCACCTGTTCGCTCAAGTCTTCGACCTGTTTCAGCACCTGTGGCGGCCAGACGTGGGGGATTTCATGAGTACGCAGAGCGATATCTACCGCCATGTTGGTACCCATTTTATCCCCGAGGACCTCAACGATTTTACCGACCGCTTTAGTGCGTCGGGTCGGACGCTGTGTCAGCTCAACGACCACCATATAGCCCATGCGTGCGCCATTAATGGCGTCAGCCGGGATCAGGATATCAAAGCTCAGGCGGCTGTCGTCAGGCACCACAAAACCGGCGCCAGCGTCAGTAAAGTAGCGACCCACAATCTGGCTGGTTTTCGGCACCAGAACACGCACGATGCGAGCTTCACGGCGGCCTTTACGGTCGGTTCCGACTGGCTGTGCCAGTACCACGTCGCCGTGGATGCACATTTTCATTTGTTCCGCAGAAAGATACACATCGTCTTTCTTTACGCCTTCAAGGCGCAGGAAACCGTAACCATCGCGATGACCGATGACCGTGCCTTTCAGCAAGTCGAGACGCTCAGGCAGCGCGTAACACTGGCGACGGGTAAAGACTAACTGCCCGTCACGTTCCATCGCGCGCAGACGGCGACGCAGGGCTTCCAGTGCTTCTTCTCCGGAGAGATTAAGTTCGTTACCAATTTCTTCCCGGCTGGCTGGGGTTTCACGTTTGGCGAGGTGTTCCAGAATAAATTCACGGCTGGGAATAGGTGATTCGTATTTTTCTGCTTCTCGTTCCAGGAATGGATCTTGTGACATAGCGGTTCCTCCGTTGTCATCAGCAGTTTGTTGAAAGTCTTTCATTCAACAAGCAATAATTGGTAGAGCGTTGAGTTATCTTTGACCATATCGGCCAAAGTGTACTGATTCAGCTCATCAAGAAAATGTTCTACAGCAGTGTGCAGGACTTGTTTTAGCCGGCATGCAGGCGTGATATGACAAAAATCACTGGCACAGTTGACCAGCGAAAGAGGTTCCAGCTCGCGCACCACGTCGCCAATGCGAATGGTCTCTGCGGGCTTGCCCAGCTTGATACCCCCGTTCTTTCCGCGAACGGCTGTGACCAGACCAGCACGGCTCAACTGATTAATGATTTTCACCATGTGGTTACGCGATACACCGTAAACCTCGGTGACCTGCGAAATGTTGGTCATCTGATCGTCCGGCAATGACGCCATATAAATCAAGGCTCTCAAACCATAATCAGTAAAACTCGTTAACTGCACACATACCTCTGGGTAGCTATTACCCGGTCTTTCCACGTCAGCAATGACAACAGGGTGAAGATGATTGTTTATTATGACACTTTGATGATAAACCAGCCGCGAACTTTGCAGCTAATCATTTAGATAGTGGATGGTTTATAGAAAGTAAACAAGCGAAGGGAGTCAGAAAAAAACAAACCGGGCAATTTTGCCCGGTTATGACGTCTTTACACAATCAGCGCTGGCTGTTATGCATCAAACGGGTCACGCAGAATCATCGTTTCGCTACGATCCGGGCCAGTAGAGATAATATCAACCGGCACTTCAGTCAGTTCTTCGATACGCTTGATGTAATTCAGCGCTGCCTGTGGCAGGTTTTCCACTTCTTTCACGCCAAAGGTGGTTTCGGTCCAGCCTGGCATAATTTCGTAGATTGGCTCGATACCTTCCCAGCCTTCAGCAGCCAGCGGCGTGGTGGTCATTTCGCGGCCATCAGGCATGCGGTAACCGACACACAGCTTCACTTCTTTCAGACCGTCCAGCACATCCAGTTTGGTCAGACAGAAACCAGACAGGGAGTTGATCTGCACAGAACGACGCACCGCTACGATGTCCAGCCAGCCACAACGACGGCTACGGCCAGTGGTCGCACCAAACTCGTTACCTTGCTTACGCAGGAACTCGCCGGTTTCATCAAACAGTTCAGTCGGGAACGGACCTGCGCCCACGCGGGTAGAGTAGGCTTTCACAATGCCCAGCACATAATCAACATAACGTGGACCAATGCCCGAACCGGTGGCAACGCCGCCAGCAGTGGTATTGGAAGAGGTGACGTACGGATAAGTCCCGTGGTCGATATCCAGAAGCGTGCCTTGCGCGCCTTCGAACATGATCAGGTCACCACGCTTACGCGCGCCGTCCAGCAGCTCAGACACGTCAACAACCATAGCCGTCAGGATGTCGGCAATCGCCATCACATCATCCAACGTTTTCTGGAAATCAACGGCTTCTACTTTGTAGTAGTTAACCAGCTGGAAGTTATGGTATTCGATGATTTCTTTCAGCTTGATAGCGAAAGTTTCTTTGTTGAAGAGATCGCCTACGCGCAAACCGCGACGAGCCACTTTATCTTCATAAGCCGGGCCAATACCACGACCGGTCGTACCGATCGCTTTATCGCCACGCGCTTTCTCACGCGCCATGTCCAGTGCGACATGGTAAGGCAGGATCAGCGGGCAAGCTTCAGACAGTAACAGACGTTCGCGTACAGGGATGCCACGAGCTTCAAGTTCGCCCATTTCTTTCATTAAGGCGTCAGGAGCCAGAACAACACCGTTGCCGATGATGCTGGTCACGTTTTCACGCAAAATGCCAGACGGAATTAAATGAAGAACGGTTTTTTCACCGTTGATAACCAGAGTGTGACCGGCGTTGTGACCGCCCTGATAGCGCACAACATATTTAGCCCGTTCAGTAAGCAGGTCTACGACCTTGCCTTTCCCTTCATCACCCCATTGAGTGCCGAGTACGACGACGTTCTTACCCATCTCAAGAATCACCAGGTTGCTTAAAAAAGGATTCTAACATCTCATTCTGTGCTTTCCAGCACTTTTAGCACACGTTTGCGGGAAAAATTTTAATTGCGTGCTACCGGTCTCAGCGAGACGTGACACACCGCATGTAACAAAACCTCACCCTCCCACACGACTACGCAACATGTAGTAAATTACGAAGCCTGCAACCACAAGACCACCGCCAAAACGGCGTAAAACCGTGTCCGGAAGATTCGCCAGCGAAAGGATCATTTTTCTCCACGTTTTTGGATAAATCATTGGTCCCAGGCCTTCAAGAACCAAAACTAATGCCAGCGCCAGCCAGATTGTCGAATTCATGATGAGTCAGTCTCGCAACATCCCTTCTTAAAAGAGAGGGTTTCAGAAAAGACAAAAGGCCCCCTAAGGGACCTTTTGGAAATTGCAGAAGCAATTATTTATTTTTTTCAGGTGACTTCATGAAGCGGAAGAAATCGCTGTCAGGGCTTAACACCATGACGTCGTTGCCGCTCTTGAAGCTGGCCTCGTAAGCACGCAGGCTACGGATGAATGCGTAGAAGTCAGGATCCTGGCTGAACGCGTCAGCAAACAGTTTCGCCGCTTCGGCATCCCCCTCACCACGGGTGATACGGGCAGTACGTTCTGCTTCAGCAACGGTACGTGTTCTCTCGTAATCCGCAGCCGCCTGGATTTTAGTCGCCTCTTCTTTACCCTGGGAGATGTGACGCAATGCCACCGCATTACGTTCAGCACGCATACGATCGTAAATCGCGCTGGACACTTCTTCCGGCAAGTTGATTTGTTTCAGACGTACATCCACTACTTCAATACCCAATGCCGCCATGCTGTTCGGGTTCACCGCAGGTTGTTTACCTTTGGTTTCCTGCTCAACACGTTTTGCTGCAGAGGCAATCGCATCATCGGCTTCAGTGGTTGCTTCAGGCTCATCGCCTACGCTACCGGTGTTCAATGCATCACGCACATCCAGGGTCAGACGGCCACGGGAATCGGTCACGATGTCTTTTACGTCAAGGCGACCAATTTCAGAACGCAGACGGTCACTGAATTTACGTTTCAGCAGGATTTCTGCCTGAGACACATCACCGCCGCCCGTTGCCAGGTAGTAGCGGCTAAAATCACTGATACGCCATTTCAGGTAAGAATCGACGATTAAGTCTTTCTTCTCGCTGGTCACGAAGCGATCAGCCTGGTTATCCATGGTCTGGATACGTGCGTCGAGCATTTTAATGGATTCCACGAATGGAACTTTGAAATGCAGGCCCGGTGCATAAACCAGCGGTTTGTTATCACTGTCGCGCAGAACTTTGCCAAAACGCAGCACGATGCCACGCTGACCTTCCTGGACCACAAACAGTGAGGCATAAAGCGCCACCAGCACCACAACGACGATAAGTAAAAATGACTTACGCATTGTTATTCTCTCCCTACGCGAAGTGTATCGTCACGCTGTGCATTTGCACGGCGCTGGTCCATGACACTGCCAGACGAACGGGAACTGCTGTTATCGGCACTGCTTTTACTATTACTGCTGGTCAACCCAGGAACGGAAGGCAACAGACCTGTTTCATCATTCTTGCTGGTATCATTTGCAGCAGCGTTATTTCCGCGCAACATTTGATCCAACGGCAAGACCATCAGGTTATTCCCTTTATCACTCACCAGCACTTTACGGGTGTGGCTGAGCACTTTTTCCATGGTTTCGATATACAGACGTTCGCGGGTAATTTCAGGCGCAGCTTTATATTCAGGTAACAGTTTGGAGAAACGGGCCACTTCACCCTGTGCTTCCAGAACCGTACGATCTTTATAAGCTTTAGCATCTTCCAGCAAGCGCTGTGCTTCACCGTTTGCCAGAGGCTGGATCTGGTTCGCATAAGCTTCTGCTTCACGAATAGACTGTTGCTCTCTTTCACGGGCAGCGATCGCATTATCGAAGGAAGCTTTCACTTCTTCAGGTGGGCGCGCAGTCTGGAAGTTGACGTCCTGGATGGTGATACCCATTTTGTACGGACGAATGGTTTCTTCCAGTACACGTTGGGTATCACTACGCACGGTGGTACGGCCTTCAGTCAGGATTTTATCCATCGTATATTTGCCGATAACACCACGCAGTGCGCTGTCCGTTGCCTGGCTCAGGCTGTCGTCAGGGTTGGCGACGCTGAACAGATAGGCTTCAGGATCCGTCACGCGGTACTGCACGTTCATTTCAACGCGCACGACGTTCTCATCGGATGTCAGCATTACACCAGACGCAGCCAGTTCACGTACCGATTCTACGTTCACCGCACGCACCTGATCGATGAAGGTTGGTTTCCAGTTCAGGCCCGGTTCAACCAGATGGCTAAACTTACCAAAACGGGTTACCACGCCACGCTCAGCTTCTTTGATGGTATAGAAACCCGTTGCAGCCCAGATAACCACCACCGCAGCGACCGCGATGCCAGCAATCCGGGTGCCACTCATTCCATGACCGGAACCGGTTGGCGTACCGTTGTTGTTGTTACCTGAACCTTTTCCGCCGAAACCACCCAGTTTTTTGCTGAGCTTACGGAAGATATCATCCAGGTCAGGTGGCCCCTGATTACGGCCGCCTTTGTTGTCGTTATTTCCACCAGAATTTCCACCAGAGTTGCCGCTATTATTGCTGCTGCCCCAGGGGTCGCGGTCCTGTCCGTTATTACCGGGCTGATTCCACGCCATGTTATAGCTCCATTATTCTATGATTGGTGTTCTTCAGGCTAAATCAGACAGGCTCTGGTTGCGGACATAGCTTTCCAGTTCCTGCTCTTGTTTGCAGAGGCGACGCCAGTCAACGATGGGCATTCGCACCACCAGACCAATACTGCCATCCTCTTCAATCCATTCTTTTTCAATGGCCTGAAGCTGGTAAAAACGGCTACGAAGGCGGCCTGCTTCCGGCGGCAAGCACAATTCATGCTGCGCGATTTCGCCAGAGAGTCGCTCCGTTAATGCCTGAAAAAGCAACGGAATACCTTCACCTGTCACGGCTGAGAGCCAGACCCTGACCGGCAAATTCTCCTCGTTGCGGTCGATACGCGGGACAAAGTCATCCAGCATATCTATTTTGTTCATCACTAACAGCGCAGGAATTTCATCTGCTTCGATCTCTGCCAGCACCGTATTCACCGCGTCAATATTTTCTTGAACCCGGATGTCCGCTGCATCAATTACATGGAGTAACAGAGATGCCTGTCGGGTTTCCTGCAATGTTGCCTTAAAAGCCGCAACCAAATCATGGGGCAGGTGACGAATAAACCCTACGGTGTCCGCCAACACGGTTTCCCCGACATCTGCCACCATAATACGGCGCAGTGTAGGATCGAGCGTAGCAAACAACTGATTGGCCACATAAACATCGGCCTGAGTAATACGATTAAAAAGTGTAGATTTCCCGGCGTTGGTATACCCCACCAACGACACCGTCGGAATATCTGCACGAACACGTGAACGGCGACCCTGTTCACGCTGCTTAGCCACTTTTTCAAGCCGGCTGAGGATCAAAGTGATTCTGTCGCGCAGTAAACGGCGGTCAGTTTCGAGCTGGGTTTCACCCGGGCCACGCGCACCAATGCCGCCGCCCTGTCGTTCAAGGTGGGTCCAGCCGCGAACCAGTCGGGTAGCGATGTGGCGTAATTGCGCCAGTTCTACTTGTAACTTACCTTCGTGTGTCCGGGCCCGCTGGGCAAAAATATCTAATATCAATCCGGTGCGGTCGACAACGCGACATTCGCATAAGGCTTCCAGGTTTCTTTCCTGGCCGGGAGACAAGGCGTGATCAAACAGGATGACAGAGGCGCCCGTTGCTTTGACGGCATCTGCGATTTCTTGGGCCTTTCCTTCACCGACAAAGTATTTTGGGTGCGGTGCCTTGCGGCTCCCGGTGACGACTTGCAACGCCTCTACACCTGCAGAAGATACCAGCGATTCAAATTCGCTCAGGTCTTCCGTGTCTTTGTCTTGCGAGAAATAGATATGAACCAGTACGGCCTGCTCACCGGCTTCATAACGGTCAAACAAGCTTGCGACCTCTCATTGGGAAAAAATTCGCCAGCCGGGGGTGCATAAGCATAATCGGAATACTTATGAACCCCTTCGTGGTTGACCAACGTTGCGCTTTATTCAGCGTCATCGTTTTCCTGCTGCGGCTGTTGCGCAGACGGAGTGCTACCATGGTGATAATTGTTGGTGCTGCCCGTACCTGGATTATTGCTATGATGTGACACCGGGCGGGAAGGCACTACGGTGGAGATAGCGTGTTTATACACCATCTGGCTAACCGTATTTTTTAACAGAATGACAAACTGGTCAAAAGACTCAATCTGGCCTTGCAGCTTAATACCATTCACCAAGTAAATAGAAACCGGAACACGTTCACGACGCAATGCGTTCAGGAACGGATCTTGCAAAGATTGCCCCTTAGCCATTCTATCTTTTCCTTATTAGTTTGTTGTTTGTAACTTTGAGCCTATCAGCTCGAAAATAAATCACATAAAAAATTGCGCGCTGAGTACTGATCAATTGTACACAATCACCCAACCTATGCACTAACAACCTGAATTACACGGTTTAAGGCTTCTTCTGGCTTCTCAGAATCGAGCCATTCGACACCCTCCCAACTTCGTAACCAGGTCATCTGACGTTTGGCCAGCTGTCGTGTCGCGCAAACACCACGATAAACCATTTCATCGTAATCGAATTCACCAGACAAATATGACCACATCTGGCGATAACCCACACAACGAATGGAAGGCAAATCTGTATGCAAATCGCCCCGGGCTATCAGCGTTTTGACTTCGTCTTCAAAACCATTGGACAACATCTGGCTAAAACGTTCCTCGATCCGCGCATGTAAAAGTTCACGGCGGGTCGGCGCAATCGCAAACTGATGGACACGATAGGGTAATGTTTCACCCGAAATTTTAGTCAGTTCCGTTAAAGTTTTACCCGAAATAAAAAAAACTTCCAGTGCTCTGGACAGTCTCTGTGGATCATTCGGATGAATTCGCATAGCCGCAACGGGATCGATTTCACGCAACTGGTCATGTAACGCCTCCCAGCCCTGTTCCGCCGCCTGCTTTTCAATACGTTCGCGCACGGCAGGATCAGCCGGTGGCAACGGGGAAAGACCTTCAAGCAACGCCTTGAAATAAAGCATAGTCCCACCTACCAATAACGGGATCTTATTGCGCGAGGTTATTTCTGCCATTTCCCGCAATGCGTCTTGACGAAAGTCAGCCGCCGAATAAGCCAGTGCCGGGTCGAGGATATCGATCAGCCGATGCGGCGCCTCCGCCAGTTCTTCTGCCGTGGGCTTCGCCGTACCAATATCCATCCCCCGATAAATCAGGGCAGAATCGACGCTGATAAGCTCGACAGGCAGGTGTTTCATCAGCGATATCGCCAGTGCTGTTTTACCGGATGCGGTCGGCCCCATAATAAAGATGGCCGGGGGAACTGCGTGTTTTTCAGAATCAGTCATGCTTAAAAGCCGCCAGTGCGGGCTGTAAATCAAGAGGTTGCAGAAGGCCGGACGGAGGCGATTTCACCAATTGCGGGCAAAGACGCTCAACATCCGTGAGTAATTGTATGGCTTGTGAAATTGTCCAGACCTCATGCTCGCAGCCGCAGTGGCGGGCAAACCACATAGCTACCGCATCAGAAGTCACCTCCTGCTGAACAGCAAGATAACCTAACAGATCAGGTATCAACTTTTGTAAATTTTGTTGGCGTAATGGTAAAGGTACCGCGCGAACCGTCACACGCTGTGACTCACTGAGCATTTCTAAACCAAAATGCTGTAATAGCGCCTGATGCCGTGCCAGCACGGTCGTCTCTTCTTTTTTCAGCGTCAGCTTCAGCGGAATTAATAACGGTTGTGGTCGCAACCCCTCTTCGGGTGGTGTCAGCTGCGCCCATTTCAGCCAGCGATCAGCAACCGGTAATGCCAGCAATACCAGATTTTTGCCGCGCTCAAGTAACGCATATTCCGAGGAACATACCGTCAGCACACGCCCGAAACTCTGGCTGTGTGATTCCAGTGCCGGTTCCGTCAGTGTACGGGCCGCCGGAATGGCTGGCTTAGCGGGCGGTGCCGCAGCAGGTGCCGGTTCCTGTAAAGAAAACGACGCCGGCGCAGGTTGCAACAAACGTCCGTAAGCCTGGCTTTCTGAGGGATTGTAAGCGGGCTCCGTGTTGCGGTAAGCAGGTTCACGGGGCTGGCTGACGCGGGCTGTTTCAGGAAATACATTTTCACGTGGCGGATTATTTTCCCGCGGTGCCGGCGTTTTATGTTCTGCCGGTTGCGAGAAATGATTGCCGCCCGCAGCCTGACGGTTTTCCTGCTGCCAGCGCGGTGTATCTGCCTGAAGTTGTGGTTCATCAAGCACGGGAGCCCCCGTCTGCTGCAATACGGACATCACCGCCTGATAAATAAAATCATGCACCAGCCGCGACTGATGGAAACGCACTTCGTGTTTGGCAGGGTGCACATTCACATCCACCTGATGCGGATCGACATCCAGATAAAGCACATACGCGGGCTGCTGATCGTCTTTGAGCTGATCCTGATACGCCTGGCGGATCGCGTGATTAATGAGGCGATCTTTCATCATGCGGTTGTTCACATAGCAATACTGCATATCACTCAGGCTGCGTGAACCGGCCGGATCCGCCACCCAGCCACGGATCGCCAGATCACCATGACTCCATTCCACGGCCAGTGCGTGCTCGACAAATGTCGGGCTGCAAATACTGGCCAGACGACGGGAGAACTGTGCCGGGTCTTTCACCGCACGATACTGACGAATAAGTTTACCGTTGTGGCTGAGGTTGACAGAAACGTCAAAGCGCGCCAGTGCAATCCGCCGGACAACTTCATCGATATGGGTAAATTCGGTTTTCTCAGTACGCATGAATTTGCGGCGGGCGGGCGTGTTGTAAAACAGATCCAGCACTTCAACCGTCGAGCCTTGCGGATGTGCCGCCGGTTTGACGGTTACCGCCATATCACGCCCTTCGGCATACGCCTGCCAGGCTTCATGCTGTTCAGCGGTGCGTGATGTCAGGATCAGGCGCGATACAGAGCTGATACTTGCCAGCGCTTCGCCGCGGAATCCGAGGCTCAGAATGGCTTCCAGATCATCAAGACAGGTAATTTTACTGGTGGCATGACGTGCCAGCGCTAAAGCCAGATCGTCTTTGCCAATCCCACAGCCGTTATCGCGAATGCGGATAAGTTTGGCACCACCACGATCGATATCAATATCAATACGCGTCGCGCCCGCATCAAGGCTGTTCTCCACCAGTTCCTTCACCACGGAAGCCGGTCTTTCGACAACTTCACCCGCTGCTATCTGGTTAGCAAGTTGTGGCGGCAGTACCTTGATTGGCATAGCGGCTCCTGTGGCAGCGGTCATTTACCGCCTATGACTGAGGAATAGTTAAGGTTTGGCCGAGCTGTACCTCGCCAGACTTCATATGATTTGCGGTTTTGATGTCATTCATGCTGACACCATATTGGCTGGCGATCGCCGACAGCGTATCGCCGCGTTTCACTTTATGTTTCGCGGGCTTCTTCGACGTTTTTGTTGTCGAAGCAGGTGCGGCGGCTGTTGAAGATGTGCGGGTTCCCGCAGGGACTTTCAATCGCTGACCGACCCAGACACCGTCTTTTTTCAGTTTATTAAGATCGCGCAGCGCCGCGTTTGTCGTGCCGTAGCTGTTCGCGATCCCGGTCAGGGTTTCACCCCGGGTCACTTTGTGGATCTGCGTGGCACCGGCTGCACCGGCAGTCACTTCAATCGGGCCAGGCTGGTTAGCGGCAGTACTGGCTGTCGCGCTACTGTCTGCCGCCGCTGCTGATGAGGCCAGCAGCGGACGGTTTTCGACCTTTGGGCCATTTTGTATCGGATGCGACTGGAAATAATTACGCAGGCCGATGTGGATAGCCCTCGCAATTTTATCCTGGTACGCGCTGCTGCCCAGCAGCCGCTCCTCAGTTGAATTACTGATAAAGCCGGTTTCCACCAGCAGGGAAGGAATATCAGGCGAACGTAAAACACCTAAACTGGCATGTTCCGGCTTCGCTTTATGCAAAGAGCCAACAGAGCGCAGTTCGCGCAATACACGGGTCGCAACGTCATAGCCCACGCGCTGTGAATGACCAAACTGTAAATCCAGCACCGCCTGACTGAGATACGGGTCTGAAGCGGTATTTGCCAGCACATCCCCAGCGCCGCCGAGCAGTTCTGACTGTTTCTCGTGTTGCTCCAGCCAGTTCCCCATTTCACTGTTAGCACGACGATTCGATAACACCCAGACTGATGCACCGCGCGCACTGCGGCTCGGCGCGGCATCAGCGTGAATAGAAACCAGCACATTAGCATTTTTCTTACGCGCTACATCGGAACGGCCCATGACCGAAATAAAGTAATCCCCGTCACGGGTTAATACCGGCTGGAACATCGGGTCTGCATTAAGAATCGCCTGTAATTTACGGGCAATTGAGATAGTGACATTTTTTTCTTTTAGCCCGCCAGCGCCGATTGCGCCCGGATCCTGCCCGCCATGACCGGCGTCAATAGCGACAATAATTCTGCTGTCACTGGTCGACACGGTAGAAGAACGTGAATTATCCGGCGCCACCGTCGTCGCGACGACTTTGGTCTGATCATGGGTAAACGGATTTGATTTCGCGGAAGGCGTAACCATTCTGCCCGCATTTGGCGAGGACGTGTTGGTCCCCACGGCAACCGGTGCACTCCGACGTGCCGGAGCAGCGGCGTTCATGGTCAGCACCACGGTGTACTGGTTGCCATCTTTCTGTTTTGTGGCGTTGGTTCGGACTTTCTGATTCAGTTCAAATACCAGACGCTGACTCTGCGCATTGGGCGGCGTACTGGCACGTACACGCGTCACCAGATTCTGTCCGTTAAAATTCAGCGGCAGGCCTTTCATCACGCCGTCCTGCCGGATATCCATGACCACACGTTCAGGGTTGTGCAGCGGAAAAAAAGAGTAATCCGGTGAACCATCAAATGAAATCGTGACGGTAGATTGCGTGGCACCGTTGGAAACATTGATGTTTTTCATGCCAGCCGCAAAAACCGGCGAGGCCAGCACGGCAAACAACATCAGCGCCGATAACAACGTCATCATCGTCGCTGAAATATAAAGAGAGGTAAAACGTGAGTTCATCGCGTGATCATCCTTGCTGTTGAACACGATGCAGCAATTTTATGCCGGATTCAGAAACCGCCGCCAACTTTGCGGTGCGCCCGGTTGGGGAATAATCCAGCGTCAGTTCAATATCCGGTTCAGGCAATACCCCTGCACCCTGCTGTGGCCATTCCACCAGGCAAATGGCGTCCTGTGCGAAATAATCGCGGATCCCCATGAACTCCAGTTCTTCCGGATCAGCAAGGCGATATAAATCAAAATGATAAACGGCAATCTTATCCAGCTGATAAGGCTCAACCAGCGTGTAGGTCGGGCTTTTCACATTGCCCTGATGCCCCAATGCCTGAAGAAATCCCCGGCTAAAGGTTGTTTTACCGGCTCCCAGATCGCCATAAAGATGGATAACCGTTGAGCCTTCGCAGGCTTTCGCCAGTGAAGCACCTAGTTGCAGCGTTGCCGCTTCGTCGGGTAGAGAGATATTAAGTTGATTCATTCAGTGATATCTATTTCTTCAGGTCTGGATTAACTAACGGGGCAATCACCGCTAAAAGATCAGTTGCCAGCATACCGCGCGTTCCCTGCCGGTGGGCAATTTCGTCTGCGGCAGCGCCATGAACCACTGAGCCCGCGCAGGCCGCATCATAAATATTCAGTTTCTGAGCCAGCAATCCGCCAATGATACCAGAAAGCACGTCGCCCATGCCGCCGGATGCCATACCGGCATTGCCGACATCTGCCAGCGCCATTTCGCCATGTTCACTGGCAATCAGACTGCCCGCACCTTTAAGCACCACCACGCCGCCATAGCGTTCCGTGAGTTTCTGCACCGAAAGTAAGCGGTCACTCTCAATTTCCTTCACGCTGCAACCGAGTAAGCGGGCTGCTTCGCCAGGATGAGGCGTCAGTACGCGATTTTGCCGTTTCCCGGGATTGATTGCCAGCAGGTTAAGCGCATCAGCGTCCCATAACGCCGGTTTATCCCACTTTGCCGCGCGTTCGACCGCCTGTTTACCCCATTCTTTCTGGCCTAAACCGGGGCCGATGACTAACACATCCGCCCATTCCAGCCCTTCATCGAGCGATGCTGCGGTCAGTTCCTGCACCATGAGCTCAGGTCTGGCGGTCAGCAACGGGCCAGCGTGCTCTTTGTGAGTGAGTACTCGCACCAGACCAGCACCGGTGCGCAGCGCGGCTTCCGACGCCATTCGGATTGCACCGGCAAACCCGATATCGCCGCCAACCACCACTAAACGCCCGTGTTCACCTTTGTGGGAACACGGACGGCGCGGGTGCAACCATGTGCCTAACTGCGACGCATCCAGCCGCTGTAACGCTGCCAGATGTCCACCCAGCCAGCTTTGCAGCCCCAGCGCATCACAATGTAATTTACCGGTGTAATCGCGCGCCTGTCCGGTCAGCAAACCGGGTTTCAGGGCGATGAAACTGACAGTGTGCGTGGCGTGAACCGCCTTCCCCGCTGTCTGGCCAGTTTGCGCATCAAGCCCCGAAGGAATATCGAGAGATATCACTGGCAATGATGCCGAATTAGTGGCGTCAATCAGCCCGTCGTAAGGTGCGCGGGGGGCAGAAGATAAACCGGTACCGAGCAAACCATCGATAATCAGATCAGCATCATCCGCCCATGCAGAATCGGCAGAATTGATTTCTCCACCACTTTTCAGCCAACCCGTTCGCGCCATTTCCGCTTCATCAGGCAGCGGTTTGCTCCCTTCCACGGCCAGCAGTGTTACGCGTAGCCCTGCGTTTTTCGCCAGTCGTGCAACTTCAAAACCATCGCCACCGTTATTACCGTGACCACATAAAATCAGCCAGTGACGGGTTTGCGGAAACTTACGCTGCGCCAGTAAAAAAGCGGCTTTTGCCGCGCGTTGCATCAGTGTAAACAGAGAAATCCCCGTTTCCTGCGCCGCCTGTCGCTCAGCCTGTCGTAGCCAGTCAGCAGAAAATACGGAATGTGGTAAACTCGCCTCGTTTCGTTTTTCACGTTGGTTCGTCATGACACTCCCTCTCGATCTCGTTCAACTGGCTCAACATATCAAGCAATGGGGCCAATCGCTAGGCTTCCAGCAGGTGGGTATCTGCGATACAGACTTATCTGTGGAAGAGCCTAAACTGCAAGACTGGCTTGATAAACAATATCATGGCGAGATGGACTGGATGGCGCGCCACGGTATGTTACGCGCCCGTCCGCATGAATTACTGCCCGGTACGCTGCGGGTGATCAGCGTGCGGATGAACTATTTGCCTGCCAAGGCCGCTTTTGCCAAGACCCTGAATAATCCGCAGCTGGGTTATGTCAGCCGTTATGCCCTCGGACGCGACTATCACAAAGTGTTGCGGCAGCGCCTGAAAAAACTGGGCGACATGATCCAGGCGCATTGTACTGAGCATGCTGATCAGACCGTCACCTTCCGCCCCTTTGTGGATTCCGCGCCGGTCATGGAACGCCCGCTGGCAGCGAAAGCCGGTCTGGGTTGGGTTGGTAAACACTCACTTATTCTCAACCGTGAATCCGGCTCGTGGTTCTTTCTCGGCGAACTGCTGATTGATTTGCCGTTGCCCGTCGATCAGCCTCAGGAAGAGAAATGCGGAAAGTGTGTGGCCTGCATGACAATCTGCCCGACCGGTGCGATCGTTGCCCCTTATACTGTCGACGCCCGCCGCTGTATTTCCTATCTGACCATTGAACTGGAAGGCGCAATTCCGGAAGAATTCCGTCCGCTGATGGGTAACCGTATCTACGGCTGCGATGACTGTCAGCTGATCTGCCCCTGGAATCGTTATTCACAACTGACCGGAGAAGACGATTTCAGCCCGCGCGCCGCACTTCATACCCCTGAACTGATTGAATTATTTGGCTGGACGGAAGAAAAGTTTTTGCGCATCACGGAAGGCTCGCCAATCCGGCGTATCGGACATTTGCGCTGGTTGCGCAATATTGCGGTGGCGTTGGGCAATGCCCCGTACTCCCGGGAGGTGCTCAATACACTGCAATCGCGGGAAGGTGAGAATGCGTTGCTGGATGAACATATCAGTTGGGCGGTTGCACAGCAGGTTGAAAGAAGAAGTGAACATCAGGTGGAAGTGCAATCTTCACAGCAAAAGCGCCTGATCCGTGCGGTTGAAAAGGGTCTGCCAAGGGATGCATAACCCTTCCCCAAAGCGTTAATTGGAAAAGCGATATTTTCTGTGCATAAAAATAAAAATGCTTTGCCAATCAAGTGCAAAAAAAAGAGCAAGTGATCGTCATAACGTTTCGTTATAAATTAATTTTATTTAAAATCAAGGCATTAAATTTTATCAATATACCAAGCGCAAAAAACAGACAGTTTAAAAAAACGCCTAATCCTGTGGATAAGTCTGTTTAAAACATTACTACAAATCGTGTAATGATCAGGTCATTTATGCACAGAAAATGCAGGAAGACACTATTAAGAAATGATTTTGAACTGAAGAAGAAAACTGGAGCGGGAAACGAGACTCGAACTCGCGACCCCGACCTTGGCAAGGTCGTGCTCTACCAACTGAGCTATTCCCGCATTGAGATGTCTGACATCTGCTGTACTGGCATTTGCCATAAATGTACAGGCTTTGAAATTTTGGAGCGGGAAACGAGACTCGAACTCGCGACCCCGACCTTGGCAAGGTCGTGCTCTACCAACTGAGCTATTCCCGCGTCGCATGGCACTGCATTGTTTACGTCTTAAATCTTTAAATCTCAAAAGCTTAAAAATTTGGAGCGGGAAACGAGACTCGAACTCGCGACCCCGACCTTGGCAAGGTCGTGCTCTACCAACTGAGCTATTCCCGCTCTGCGCACTCAACGAAATTCTTCATCGGTACGGGGTGCGCATTATACGAGAAATCCTTTTTGCCGCAAGCCCCTGAAAGCAAAAAAACGTTTTTTTCGTTCAAGTGCCGATTAAACCATCAAAGCGACGATTTAATCAGCGAAACACGATGATTTTGTGCTCCGTATGCCTTTTTAACGTTTTTTAAAATAAATCGCCTAAATCATTCAGGTTGCAGGAAGGCGGCAAACTCACAACAAATCGGTCAGTGATTCAGGTGAGAGAGTGCAGCCAACGCATCTGCAGCCTGAAGGATGACGGAGATTAAAGATTAATAAAATGTTCGCGGTAGTACGCCAGTTCAGCCACAGATTCACGGATATCATCCAGCGCCTGATGAGTATTTTGCTTCTTAAAACCACCCAGTACTTCCGGTTTCCAGCGACGCGCCAGTTCCTTCAGCGTGCTGACGTCCAGATAACGGTAATGGAAATAGGCTTCCAGCTCCGGCATATATTTAAACAGAAAACGTCTGTCCTGGCCGACGCTGTTGCCGCAAATCGGCGATTTGCCCGCAGGAACCCACTCTCGCAGGAAGTCGATAGTTTTTTGCTGTGCGGCATTGTCATCAAACGGACTGGCTTTGACGCGATCAACCAGACCGCTGCCGGTGTGGGTGCGCACATTCCAGTCATCCATCAGCGCCAGCTGCGCGTCAGACTGATGGACTGCCATGACCGGGCCTTCGGCCAGAATGTTCAGATGCGCGTCGGTCACCAGCGTCGCAATCTCAATAATACGGTCACGTTCAGGATCCAGACCGGTCATTTCCAGGTCAATCCAAATTAAATTCGAGTCATTAGCGGCCATGATGTGTCCTGTTACAAAGTAGAGAGTTGACGGAGTTCTCCGTCATTCGGGCAATTAATATAAAATAGCTGGTATCATAGTCGTTTTGGTCGCACCGAGCGATTAAAGCCAGTCAAGTGAGGCGCAGTGACTAAATCAAAACTGTCTAAAGGGCAACAACGTCGCGTTCAGACTAACCATCAGCGTCGTCTGACACAGACGGACAAACGCAAAGAGCTGGACGATTCTCTGCATGGCGAACCGCAGGACGGCGTCGTCATCAGCCGTTTCGGGATGCATGCGGACGTTGAAGCGGCCGACGGCAGCCAGCACCGTTGCAATATCCGCCGAACCATCCGTTCTCTGGTGACCGGCGACCGCGTGGTATGGCGCGCCGGCGAAAATACCAGTGTGAAAGGTATCGTCGAGGCGGTCCATGAGCGAACTTCCGTTCTCACACGCCCTGATTTCTATGATGGCGTCAAACCCATTGCCGCAAACATTGACCAGATCGTGATTGTCTCCGCCATCCTGCCGGAACTGTCGCTTAATATTATTGATCGTTACTTGGTGGCGTGCGAAACGGTTGAAGTTGAACCGCTGATTGTGCTCAATAAAATCGATCTACTCGACGACGAAGGCCGTCAATTCGTTCAGGGCATGATGGATATCTACCGCAAAATAAATTACCGCGTCCTCGAAGTGTCGAGCCAGACCGGTGAAGGTATGCCTGCGTTTGAAAAGGCGCTGACTGACCGCATCAGTATTTTCGCCGGTCAGTCCGGCGTGGGTAAATCCAGTCTGCTGAACGCCCTGCTGCCACCGGATGAAAAACAAATTCTGGTGAATGAAGTGTCCGATAACTCAGGCCTGGGTCAGCACACCACGACAGCGGCGCGTTTGTATCACTTCCAACATGGCGGTGACGTTATTGACTCCCCGGGCGTGCGTGAATTCGGTTTATGGCACCTTGCGCCAGAACAGATCACCCAGGGCTTTGTCGAATTCCGCCCTTTCCTCGGCTACTGTAAATTCCGCGACTGCAAGCATGGCAGTGATCCGGGCTGTGCAATCCGTGATGCCGTAGACCGTGGTGAAATAGCCGAAGAACGTTTCGACAATTACCACCGTATTCTGGAAAGCATGGAAGACGTAAAAACACGTAAAAACTTCGATGCACTTTAATACTAATTTGTTGAATTAATATGTTAATGGCAATCGGGTAACGTTAACGGAAGTTGAACCGTTGATTTCACCCCGTTACAATCCTCCGCCATACAACACTGCATGCCCCTGAATACCATTCGGGGGCGCCTGCAAAATGGCCGGTACGCCGGTCATTCATATCATTCAAGAGGTTTTCCCCGTGCTGGACAGTATCAAAATCAAACTTCAATATTTACTTCCTAAACAAGGACTGACCCGTCTGGCTGGCTGGGGCGCAGATAAGCGTGCTGCCACGCTGACACATTGGGTGATCAGAGCATTTGCCCGTTTTTATAACGTCGACATGAAAGAAGCACAAAATCCGGATCTCAAATCATATGCCACGTTTAACGAATTCTTCGTGCGTCCGCTGCGCGAGGGCGCACGTCCGGTGGTCAGTGGTCTGGATATGCTTTGCCTGCCAGCCGACGGTGCAGTCAGCCAGTTAGGGGCAATTACCGGGGGCAAACTGTTCCAGGCTAAAGGTCATTTCTACAGTTTAGAAGCATTGCTGGCAGGTAACTATTTGCTGGCAGAGCAATTCAAAGACGGACAGTTTGCCACTGTTTATCTGGCACCACGTGATTATCACCGGGTGCATATGCCGTGCGACGGCGTGCTGCGTGAAATGATTTATGTCCCGGGAGATTTATTTTCAGTCAACCCGCTGACCGCCGCGAATGTACCCAATCTTTTCGCCCGTAACGAACGCGTCATCTGCGTCTTTGATACTGAATTCGGGCCGATGGTACAGATTCTGGTTGGCGCAACGATTGTCGGCAGCATTGAAACCGTCTGGGCAGGCTGCGTCACGCCGCCGCGCGAAGGCATTATCAAGCGTTGGACTTATCCGGCAGCCGGTGAAGAAGGTGCCATCGCGCTGGAAAAAGGTCAGGAAATGGGCCGTTTCAAACTGGGTTCCACGGTGATCAACCTGTTTGCCGCTAATCAGGTTCGCTTCATGCCGAATCTGAGTAATGGCACGGTGACCCGCATGGGCGAACCGTTCGCCGAAGCTCTGCGTGCTCCGGCAGCAGCAGCGGAACCTGTGGTAGCAGAATCCTCTGTCACTAAAGAAGCGCCAGCAGGTGTCGCAACCGCTGAACCGCAGGCTCCGAAAGATTATTAAGTTCGCGCTGAACTGACATACAGAACTGAAAAAAGGATATGACCGAGTGCGCCTGTTCCCCGCCTTGCTGATGAGTTTACTGCTGTCCCTGCCATTGATGGCGGGTGCAGCACCGACTGAAGATCAGCTCAAACAAGAGTTGAAACAGGCGGAAGCCAATAAAGAAATGGCCAATCAGACGCAGGTGGTTGAGGCGCTGCAAAGCGCACTCAACTGGCTGAATGAAGCCAGCGTTTCAGCCGGGCGCTCGGCGGAATATCAAAAGGTCATTGATGACTTTCCAAAACTGACGCAGGCCCTGCGCCAGGAATTGCAAAATCAGCCTGACAAGCCGCCCGCGCTGGATGACAGCATCTCCACGGCTCAGCTCGAGCAACAAATTCTGCAAGTCAGCAGTCAGCAGCTGGAAGAAACCCGCCAGTTGCGTCAGGAGCAGGACCGCTCCCGCGACATCAGCGACTCACTGAGTCTGATCCCGCAACAGCAATCCGAAGCCCGCAACGCGCTGAGCGACATCGATCAGCGCATACAGGCGGCGACCGCGACGGCAATCTCCTCACCGCTGGCACAGGCCCAGCTCAGCGCACTTCAGGCCGAATCTGCAGCGCGTAAAGCCAAGGTTGATGAACTGGAACTGGCTCAGCTTTCTGCCAATAACCGGCAGGAACTGTCGCGAATGCGCACAGATCTCTACAAAAAACGCGCCGACTTTCTTGATCAGCAATTACAGGCCTTACGCAATACACTGAATAACCAACGCCAGCGGGAAGCTGAACAGGCGCTGGAAAAAACCGAGCTGCTGGCCGAACAGAGTGGTGAATTGCCGCACTCTATCAGTCAGCAGTTGCAGGCCAACCGTGAGTTGTCGCTGGCACTGAATCAGCAGGCGCAGCGGATGGACCTGATCTCATCTCAGCAGCGTCAGGCCGCTGCACAAACTCAACAGGTACGTCAGGCGATTAATACCATTCGCGAACAGGCACAGTGGCTTGGCGCGTCTAATTTACTTGGCGAAACACTGCGGGCGCAGGTTGCGCGTCTGCCGGATATGCCGAAACCGCAACAGCTTGACCGCGATATGGGCCAGTTGCGCGTGCAGCGCCTGCACTATGAAGATTTACTGGATAAGCAGGCTATTTATCGCCAGGCAAGGCAGGATGACGGAAAACCGCTAACTGCGGCTCAGCAAAAAATTCTGGATGCACAGTTGCGGACGCAGCGTGATTTGCTCAATTCCCTGCTTTCAGGTTGCGATACCCAAATTCTTGAACTCACCAAGCTGAAAGTGGCGAACAGCCAGCTGGTGGAAGCGCTGAATGATGTTCATGACGCCGCCCACCGTTATCTGTTCTGGGTGGCAGACGTCAGCGCCATCGGCATTTCTTACCCGGTGCAGGTCGCGCATGATCTGAAACGTCTGCTTTCACTGGATTCACTCAGTCAGCTTGGCGGTGCGTCCATGATGATGGTCACCAGCAAAGAAACGCTGCTGCCATTATTTGGAGCACTGATTCTGGTGATTATCAGCATCAGTTCGCGCAAACATTATTACGCGTTCCTGGCACGTGCCAGCAGTAAAGTGGGTAAGGTCACACAGGATCATTTCTCGCTGACCCTGCGCACCGTGTTCTGGTCGATTCTGGTCGCCATGCCGTTGCCGGTGCTGTGGGCAGCGCTGGGCTTCGGGCTGCAAAGCGCGTGGCCGTACCCGATTGCAGTCGCGATCGGCGATGGTGTCACCGCAACCCTGCCAATCCTGTGGGCATTTATGGTCAGTGCCGCGCTGGCGCATCCGCAAGGGTTATTTGTCGCCCACTTCGGCTGGCCGCAACGTGCGGTATCACGTGCCCTTCGCTACTATGCGCTGTCGATCTGGGTGCTGGTGCCGTTAATTATGGCGCTGATTACCTTCGATAATCTTAACGATCGGGAGTTCTCAAATACGCTGGGGCGGCTGTGCTTTGTTATTTTGTGTCTGGTGGTCGCGCTGGTCACCCACAGCCTGAAACGCGCGGGAATTCCGCTGTATCACGATAAAAAAGGCAACAGCGAAAACGTCATCAACAAAGCCTTATGGTGGATGCTGCTGGGCGCGCCCGTTGTGGCCGCACTGGCTTCGCTGATGGGCTACCTCGCGACCTCACAGGCGCTGCTGGCACGCCTGGAAACCTCGGTAGCCATCTGGTTCGTATTACTGGTGATTTACCACATTATCCGGCGCTGGATGCTGATCCAGCGCCGTCGTATTGCGTTCGAACGCGCCAAGCAGCGCCGGGCAGAAATGCTGAATCAGCGTGCCCGCGGTGAGGACGATGCCCATCAGGTCAGTACCAGTAATGAAGGGACGGTTGAGATCGAAGAACCCGTGGTGGATCTGGATGCTATCTCCGCGCAATCACTGCGACTGGTACGTTCCCTGCTGACATTGATCGCCCTGATCTCGGTGATCTTCCTGTGGTCTGAGATCCACTCGGCCTTCTCGTTCCTGGAAAATATTCATCTCTGGCAGGTGGCGTCTACGGTTCAGGGCGTAGAGAGCATGCAGCCGATCACACTGGGATCGGTGTTGATCGCCATTCTGGTGCTGATTATCACGACGCAACTGGTGCGTAATCTGCCCGCGCTACTGGAACTGGCGCTGTTGCAACATCTGGATCTGACGCCGGGCACCGGTTATGCCGTGCTGACCGTGACCAAATATGTGTTACTACTGATTGGCGGCCTGACAGGTTTCTCGCTGATCGGGATCGAATGGGCAAAACTACAATGGCTGGTGGCAGCACTTGGTGTCGGTCTCGGCTTCGGTTTGCAGGAAATTTTCGCTAACTTTATTTCCGGCCTGATTATCCTGTTTGAAAAACCGATCCGTATCGGCGATACCGTGACGATCCGCAACCTGACCGGCAGCATCACCAGGATCAATACCCGCGCCACAACGATCGCCGACTGGGACCGTAAGGAGATTATTGTGCCCAACAAGGCCTTTATCACCGAACAGTTCATCAACTGGTCGTTGTCAGATTCCGTTACCCGTGTGGTGCTGACTGTGCCTGCGCCGTCGGAAGCCAACAGTGAAGAAGTGACCGAAATTCTGCTCGGTGCCGCGCACCGCTGTTCGCTGGTGCTGGACATGCCTGCGCCGGAAGCCTATCTGGTGGATCTCCAGCAGGGGATTCAGATTTTCGAGCTGCGTATGCATGCCGCTGAAATGGCACACCGTATGCCGCTGCGCCATGAAATCCATCAGCTGATCCTGTCCGGATTCCGCGAGCATGGCATTACGCTGCCGTTCCCGCCATTCCAGGTGCGTATGGAAACACTGCACCGCGCGCAAAATGGCAATAACGCGACCTTTACCAGCAGCAGCGGCAGTGGTCGCAGCGGAAACAGTTCGCGCTCACCGGGCGACTTATAAAAGCCAAAAGAAAAGCAAAAAGGGCAGATCCTTCTGCCCTTTCAGATTGCTGACAAAGTGCTGACCCTGAGGTCAGGGCTGAACAGCAGAATCAGGATCAGGCGCGCGTCACCGGGAAGGCCAGCACATCGCTCAGGCTGGCGGCACCCAGTGCAATCATAATCAGACGGTCAACGCCCAGCGCCACACCGGAACACTCCGGCATGCCGTGCGCTAACGCATCCAGCAGATTGTTATCAATGGGATGCTGCGGCAGGCCGCGTGCCGCGCGTTTACGGTTGTCCTGCTCGAAACGCTGACGTTGTTCACGACTGTCTGTCAGTTCACGGAAACCATTTGCCAGCTCAATGCCTTTGTAATACACCTCAAAACGCTCGGCCACGCGGTGATCTTCCGTGCTGATTTCTGCCAGAGATGCCTGCGTCGCCGGGAAGTGATAGACGAATGTCGGCTTATCGCGGCCAATATGCGGCTCCACGCCCATCGTAAATAACAACTGTAACAGGGTGTCGCGGTCTTCTTCGGTGTCGGCAATATTGGATAAATCCAGTTTTGCCGCCGCTTCGCGCAGCTCAGTTTTATCGGCAGAGAGGGGATCAATACTTAAATGGCGGGTAAATGCCTGCTGATAAGACAAGGTTTCAGCACTGTCACAATCGAGTACCTGCTGGAGCAGATCATCCACTTCATTCATCAGGCGGTACATGTCATAACGCGGACGGTACCATTCCAGCATGGTGAACTCCGGGTTGTGATGACGTCCGGCTTCTTCATTACGGAAACTGCGGCCCATCTGGTAAATCGGCCCGCTGCCCGCTGCCAGCAAACGTTTCATGTGATATTCCGGGCTGGTCATCAGATACAGCGTCATGCCGTCAGCCGCACCCGGCCCGACAAAACGCGTCTCAAACGGTACCAGATGAATGTCGGTCACCGTGGCCTGACTCATCGCTGGCGTTTCAACTTCCAGTACGCCGCGATCGGCAAAGAAACGTCGGATCTCAGCGAGGATTGCCGCACGCTTCAACAAATTGGCGACAGAAGCACTGGGTTGCCAGCTTGCTGTTTCGCTCATGGTGATTTACTCCGAATTCAGAAAAGTCATGCAGTCTACCCGCATCCCCGCAGGCAAACAATTATCTCATTTTGCGAAGCAAAAAGCAGAGAAAGCCCAAACCTGCATTCACATCAAATTACCGCTTCTACCCCTTTGGTATCATAATTCCCTTACAAACAATAAGAATATCAGCCATCGGGACAGCGCCTGTATGTCATCGGGGTTCACTAACTCTTCGAATATGAAGAGCTTTTCGCGGGTGTTTCAAACCCGATCTCATTGATGATAGTGGAGGAATGCAGTGCAAACCTTTAACGCCGACATTGCAATTATAGGTGCAGGTGGGGCGGGTTTACGCGCAGCAATAGCCGCAGCGGAAGCCAATCCCAACCTGAATATCGCGTTGATTTCGAAAGTGTACCCAATGCGCAGCCACACGGTCGCTGCCGAAGGCGGTTCTGCCGCAGTGACACAAGATCACGACAGCTTTGATTTTCACTTCCAGGATACTGTTTCCGGAGGCGACTGGCTGTGTGAGCAAGACGTGGTGGATCATTTCGTGCATCAATGCCCGACTGAAATGGCCCAGCTAGAACTGTGGGGTTGCCCCTGGAGCCGTAAAGATGATGGTTCCGTCAATGTCCGCCGCTTCGGCGGGATGAAGATCGAACGTACGTGGTTTGCAGCGGATAAAACCGGTTTCCACATGCTGCATACATTGTTCCAGACCTCGCTGAAATATCCGCAAATCAAGCGATTCGACGAACATTTCGTTCTCGATATTCTGGTCGATGAAGGCCAGGTTCGGGGCGTTGTCGCGATTAATATGATGGAAGGCACCCGCGTACAAATCCGGGCCAACGCCGTGGTCATGGCAACCGGCGGCGCTGGCCGTGTTTACCGTTATAACACCAACGGCGGCATCGTCACCGGCGACGGTATGGGCATGGCGTTCCGTCATGGCATCCCTCTTCGTGATATGGAATTCGTACAATATCATCCGACCGGCCTTCCGGGCTCCGGTATTCTGATGACTGAAGGTTGCCGGGGTGAAGGCGGTATTCTGGTCAATAAAGACGGTTACCGTTATCTCCAGGATTACGGTATGGGGCCGGAAACGCCGCTGGGTGAACCGAAAAATAAATACATGGAACTGGGCCCGCGCGACAAGGTATCGCAGGCGTTCTGGCACGAATGGCGGGCCGGCCGGACTATCGAAACACCGCGTGGTGACGTGGTGTACCTGGATTTACGCCATCTCGGCGAGAAAAAACTCCGTGAACGTCTGCCGTTCATCTGCGAACTGGCTAAAGCTTATGTCGGCGTCGATCCGATTACTGATCCGATCCCTGTTCGTCCTACCGCACACTACACCATGGGCGGCATCGAAACCGATGCGCAGTGTGAAACCCGCATCAAGGGTCTGTTTGCGGTCGGTGAGTGTTCGTCCGTCGGCCTGCATGGCGCAAACCGTCTCGGCTCAAACTCGCTGGCCGAACTGGTGGTGTTCGGCCGTATGGCCGGTGAAAAAGCAGCAGAACGCGCCGTACAAGCTAAAGACACCGGCAACAACGATGCGCTCGACGCACAGGTTCGTGATATCGAAAATCGTATCGCCGCGCTGATGGCACAGGAAGGCGACGAAAGCTGGGCAGCCATCCGCGACGAAATGGGTCTGGCGATGGAAGAAGGTTGCGGCATTTACCGCACCACCGAACTGATGCAAAAAACCATCAATAAACTGGCTGAACTGAAAGAACGCTTTAAGCGGGTGAAGATTCAGGATACCTCCAGCGTGTTCAATACGGATTTGCTGTACACCATCGAACTGGGGCATGGCCTGGAAGTGGCGGAATGCATGGCGCATTCCGCCCTGCACCGCCGCGAATCCCGCGGCGCGCATCAGCGTCTGGATGAAGGCTGTACTGAACGCGATGACGTGAATTTCCTCAAGCATACTCTGGCCTTTTATCAGCCAGACTCCGCCCCGCGTCTGGAATATGGCGACGTGAAAATTACCACGCTGCCACCGGCAAAACGCGTGTATGGCGGGGAATCTGAGACTCACGATAAAAAAGATAAGGAGCAATCACGTGGCTAAAATACGCAGCCTGAAGGTTGAAATCATGCGCTACAACCCGGAAACGGACAGCGCGCCGCATCCGGTGGTGTATGACGTGCCTTTCGATGAAACAACGTCGCTGCTCGATGCTCTGGGCTATATCAAAGATCATCTGGCCGCTGATCTTTCCTATCGCTGGTCCTGCCGGATGGCAATCTGCGGCTCATGCGGCATGATGGTCAATCGCGTGCCGAAGCTGGCATGTAAAACCTTCCTGCGGGAATATCCGGACGGTATGCAGGTGGAAGCGCTGGCGAATTTCCCGGTTGAGCGTGATCTGGTGGTCGATATGACCCACTTTATCGAAAGCCTGGAATCCATCAAACCTTACATTATCGGCAATACCCGCACGGTGGGTGAAGGCCCGGGTAAGCAAACTCCGGCGCAAATGGAGAAATATCATCAGTTCTCCGGCTGTATCAACTGCGGTTTGTGTTACGCCGCCTGCCCGCAGTTTGGTCTGAACCCGGAATTCATCGGTCCGGCCGCTATTACGCTGGCGCACCGCTATAACCTTGATAACCGGGACCACGGCAAGGCACAACGTATGCCGCAGCTAAACACTCAGAACGGTGTCTGGAGTTGTACGTTCGTCGGGTATTGCTCCGAAGTTTGTCCGAAGCACGTCGACCCCGCAGCCGCCATTCAGCAAGGCAAAGTCGAAAGCACCAAAGACTTCATGATCGCGAGGCTGAGACCGCAATGAGGGAGGAAAATATGACAACTCAAAGTACGGGCAGCAAACGTAAGCCCTACGTGCGTGAGATGAAAGCCAGCTGGTGGAAAAGCTTACCGTTCTACCGTTTTTATATGCTGCGTGAGGGCACGGCGGTGCCGGCCGTGTGGTTCAGTCTCTTACTGCTGGCAGGGATTTTTTCGTTACGTAACGGGCCTGAAAGCTGGGCGGGTTTTGTGAATTTTCTGCAAAACCCGGTGGTCTTGCTGATTAACCTGATCGCCCTGCTTGCGGCGTTGTTGCACACCAAGACCTGGTTCGAACTGGCACCGAAAGCCTCTATTGTGATAGTGAAAGGCAAAAAAATGGGGCCGGAACCGGTGATTGCCGGTTTCTGGGGCGTGACAATCGTCGTGACGCTGGTTGTGCTTGTCATTGCACTGTTTCTTTAAGGAGGCGACATGAAAAATACTCTTCCTAAACGTTCAGACGAGCCGGTGTTCTGGGGATTGTTTGGCGCGGGCGGTATGTGGAGCGCGATTTTCGCACCGGTGATGATCTTGCTGGTGTGCTTCCTGCTGCCGCTGGGCTTCTTCCCCGGTGACGCACTGAGCTATCCGCGCGTACTGGCATTTGCACAAAGCGGGATCGGGCGTCTGTTCCTGCTGCTGATGATCGTTCTGCCTTTGTGGTGCGGGCTGCACCGGATCCACCATGCCATGCACGACCTGAAGATCCACGTTCCGGCCGGTAAATGGGTATTTTACGGTCTGGCGGCGATCTTAAGTATCGTGACCCTTATCGTATTGATCCGCCTCTGATCCGCAAAGATCCCCCTTTCCAGCGGTCATCTCTCTGGCCGCTGTTTTCATTCTTTCTGCACTGATTTTCCCTTTTTCTTTTTTGTTACCTACACTTAGAGAACATACTAAGGAAGGAAGGTCTATGCGTATCTGGTCAAAACTCAGCGTTATCATCACAGCACTTCTGTCGGTCGCGTGCAGCGTAACGCCGCCTGCTGACGTCAAAGTCGTCAATAATTTCGAACTCACCCGTTATCTCGGTACCTGGTATGAAGTCGCCAGACTGGATCATAGTTTTGAAAGCGGACTGGAACGCGTCACCGCTAATTACAGTTTGCGTGATGATGGTGGGGTAAAAGTGATTAATCGCGGGTTTAATCCGCAAAAGAATAAATGGCAGGAAAGTGAGGGCAAAGGTTACTTCACCGGATCGCCGGCGCGGGCGGCGCTCAAGGTGTCATTCTTCGGCCCGTTCTATGGCGGCTATAATGTCATTGAGCTGGATAAGGATTACCGGTACGCGCTGGTATGCGGGCCGGATAAAAGCTACCTGTGGATCCTCTCCCGTACGCCAACACTGGATGACCGCGTGAAGCAGCAACTTCTGCAAACAGCACAAGGCTACGGATTCGATACCAGCAAACTGGTGTGGGTGAAACAGCCTTAATTCCCGTGCCGTAAAAACAACACTGCCTGCATCAATGTGCAGGCAGACATCAACTTACTTTACTATTACCCGCCCGCTATTGCGCGCTTTTCTGGATCGCTTGCCCACCGGCAGATACATCTTCCCCTACACCACGCGTGGTATTGCAGGCGGTTAACGCGGAAGACAGGACAACAACAGATAAGATAGCGAGGATACTTTTCTTCAGCATATAAATTTCCTTCCTATAAGAGAATGTAAAGTACGACACTGTTAGTGTAGCTAACTTTCCGGATATAGAAGGCAACAGGCAGGATTTTAGGACATTTGGTAAAAAACGAGGCTGAAGAAATCAGCCTGCTTTGGAAATCGCACCACCCAGATGTTGGATGTCTTCACCGAAACCATGAACCGTGTTGCAGCCGGATAACGAAGCCAGCAACGTCACTGAAACTACGATAAACATTATCTTCTTCAACATGGTAAACACAATCCAATTCAAAAAGTTGGGGCTGGAAAGCTGCGGCAGGATTTACTCTGCGGCAGCTTTCATCCGGCGTAATAAATAAGTATCGAAAACTTATTTAACGCGGGAAACGTATTCGCCAGAGCGGGTGTCACAACGGACAATTTCGCCGATCTGCACGAATAATGGCACTTTAACCACGGCGCCAGTGCTCAGGGTAGCTGGCTTACCGCCTGTACCTGCGGTATCACCTTTCAGGCCCGGGTCAGTATCAACAACTTCCGCTTCGATGAAGTTTGGTGGCTGAACCGCGATAGGACGGCCATCCCACAGCGTTACGATACATTCTGCGTTGTCCTGGAGCCATTTAGAGGCGTCAGAAACCGTCTTCTCTTCAACCTGATGCTGTTCGAAAGTCTCAGGGTGCATGAAGTGGTAGAACTCACCATCGTTGTACAGGTAGTTCATGTTGGTATCTACAACGTCAGCGCCTTCGCATGAGTCGGTAGATTTAAACGTTTTTTCTACACGGGAACCGGTCAGCAGACGACGCATTTTAACGCGTGCGAAAGCCTGGCCTTTGCCTGGTTTTACGAATTCACTGGATTCGATAGCGTAAGGCTCGCCCTCGAACATGATTTTAAGACCCGGACGGAAATCGTTGCTAGAATAAGTCGCCATGATGGCCCTCTAATTTTAAACTGGTATTAGCCAAAAAAATGGCAAACATTGTAACCCTAAACACGCCATTTAGAGAAGATTGGTTGTATCAACTCGGCGATGTTATCACTGACCCGGATGAACTGCTTACTCTTCTGGCACTTAACGACAATGCAGAATTGCAAAGTGGGCGTGAAGCCCGTCGTTTGTTCCCGCTTCGCGTGCCCCGCGCCTTTGTGGCACGTATGCAGCCGGGCGATCCACAGGATCCTTTATTGCTTCAGGTATTAACCGCGCACGAGGAGTTTATCGCCGCGCCGGGCTTTACCACTGACCCGCTTGATGAACAACGCAGCGTTGTTCCGGGTCTGTTGCACAAGTATAGCAATCGCGCCCTGTTATTGGTGAAAGGCGGATGTGCGGTAAATTGCCGCTACTGTTTCCGCCGTCATTTCCCGTATCAGGACAACCAGGGAAATAAGGCCAACTGGGTTCAGGCGCTGGATTATATCCGCACACGCCCCGAACTCGATGAAATTATTTTCTCCGGTGGTGATCCGCTGATGGCCAAGGATCATGAACTCGACTGGTTAATCGGTGAACTGGAAGGCATCGCACACATTAAGCGGCTGCGTATTCATACCCGTTTGCCGGTGGTTATTCCTGCACGTATCACGGATACCTTCTGCCAGCGCCTGGAAAAATCACGCCTTCAGGTGCTGATGGTAACGCATATTAATCACGCCAATGAGATCGATAATGCATTACGCGCCAGTATGGCGAAGCTGAAACGCCATGGCGTGACGTTGCTTAATCAGAGCGTGTTGCTGCGGGGGGTAAATGATTCTGCCGAAGTGCTTGCCACACTGAGCAACGCGCTGTTTGACGCGGGTATTTTACCTTACTACATCCACGTGCTGGATAAAGTACAAGGTGCGGCGCATTTCATGGTGAACGACGACGAAGCGCGCGTCATTATGAAACAACTGATGAGTAAAGTGTCAGGTTATATGGTGCCGAAACTGACCCGTGAGATTGGCGGCGAGCCGAGCAAAACCATTTTGGATCTGCGCCTGAAGCAGTCTTAACACATCCTTCCTCCCCCCAATAATTCAAGTTGCAGCAAGGCGGCAAGGGATGGAGTCCCGATGAGCTTACTCAGGTAAGTGATTCGGGTGACTGAACGTAGCCCACTCACCTGCGGCTTAAAGTATGAAGGGGGGAATGCAAAAAGGGATGCCAGTGGCATCCCTTTAATATTTTTATCGCTCAGGCGACGACTATGGGCACTTATAAACCTGACCGACCATTTTGCTGTCAACCGGTGCAAAGCTGGACAGGAAATTCTGGGACGGGCTGTTAGCACCATAAATGGTGTTGCCGCCCATCGCTGCCGCTTTGTTGCGCAGGTCATTAGCTGCGCCACGCATGGAGCTGCCGTCACCGCCGGTACCGGAGAACCAGTTGCTTTGGGCACCGGTGACTTGGCCAAGCAACTGACAATTTGCGCCTGGTTTGTCGTCTGTGAATTTCACCTGCTGACCCGCTGCATCCAGTTGATGAGTGGTACTGCACCCGGCAAGCAGCGCGATAGCTGACAGGCCCAGTAACATTTTAATCCGCATCACTTTCCCCATTTGTTTTTGTAATCACATAAAGCCTATCAGAAAACACCTGGCTTTCTTAGGCATCCGTTGCCACGTATACCTAAGCTGGCGGTAACGGTAAAAATCCGAAAACCACGTAGAAACGAGTCTACACGTTAAAGGCCGGAGACAATGAGAGTTATCTTACTGAACCTGATAAAAAAGGGTCAAACAAAAAAACCCGGCCTTTTCAGACCGGGTTTTTTCAGTATATGAAGTCAGTGAGCAAAAAGCCCGCTGATTTCGCATACCTGCGGATGAACGCAGGGGGGATGATTACATCATGCCACCCATGCCGCCCATGCCACCCATACCGCCAGCGCCGCCCATATCGACTTTATCGTCTTTAGGCAGGTCGGTGATCATGCACTCAGTGGTGATCATCAGGCCAGCTACAGAAGACGCGTACTGCAGAGCAGAACGGGTCACTTTAGTTGGATCCAGGATACCCATTGCAATCATGTCGCCGTACTGTTCAGTGTAAGCGTTGTAACCGAAGCTACCTTCGCCTGCTTTAACGGTATTGGCGATAACAGAAGCTTCTTCGCCTGCGTTTACAACGATCTGACGCAGTGGAGCTTCCATTGCGCGCAGAGCAACGCGGATACCCACGTTCTGATCATCGTTGTCGCCAGTCAGGTTAGCCAGGGTATGAGCAACGCGAACCAGCGCCACACCACCACCGGCAACCACGCCTTCTTCTACCGCAGCACGGGTTGCGTGCAGGGCATCTTCAACGCGCGCTTTTTTCTCTTTCATTTCAACTTCAGTCGCTGCGCCCACTTTCAGAACGGCTACGCCGCCTGCCAGTTTAGCCACACGCTCTTGCAGTTTTTCACGATCGTAATCAGAAGTTGCTTCTTCGATCTGCTGACGGATCTGAGAAACACGGCCCTGGATAGTGGCTTCTTCACCCACACCATCAATGATGATGGTGGTGTCTTTGTTGATCACAACACGTTTAGCCTGACCCATATCTTCCAGGGTCGCTTTTTCCAGTTCCAGACCGATCTCTTCAGAGATAACAGTACCACCGGTCAGGGTTGCGATGTCTTGCAGCATGGCTTTACGACGATCGCCGAAGCCCGGAGCTTTAACCGCAGCCACTTTCACGATGCCACGCATGGTGTTCACGACCAGAGTCGCCAGGGCTTCGCCTTCAACGTCTTCAGCAATGATCAGCAGTGGTTTACCGGCTTTAGCAACGGCTTCCAGCACTGGCAGCATTTCGCGAATGTTAGAAATTTTCTTGTCAGCCAGCAGGATGAACGGGCTTTCAAGTTCAACAGAACCGGTTTCTGGTTTGTTGATGAAGTATGGGGAAAGGTAACCGCGGTCGAATTGCATACCTTCAACAACGTCCAGCTCGTCTTGCAGGCCAGTACCTTCTTCAACCGTGATCACGCCTTCTTTACCGACTTTTTCCATCGCTTCAGCGATCAGTTTACCTACGGTTTCGTCGGAGTTAGCGGAGATCGTCCCTACCTGTGCGATAGCCTTAGAGTCAGCGCAAGGTACAGACAATTTTTTCAGTTCTTCAACCGCAGCAACGACAGCTTTGTCGATACCACGTTTCAGATCCATCGGGTTCATCCCAGCAGCAACAGCTTTCAAACCTTCAGTGATGATTGCCTGCGCCAGAACAGTTGCAGTAGTGGTACCGTCACCCGCTGCATCGTTCGCTTTGGACGCGACTTCTTTCACCATTTGTGCGCCCATGTTTTCGAACTTGTCTTCCAGTTCGATTTCACGTGCAACGGACACGCCGTCTTTAGTGATGGTAGGTGCGCCGAAAGATTTGTCCAAAACCACGTTGCGGCCTTTAGGACCGAGGGTCACTTTTACTGCATCAGCAAGGATGTTTACGCCACGCAGCATTTTCACACGGGCGTCATTACCGAATTTTACTTCTTTAGCTGCCATTTTTAATTTCCCTTAAATTCGTTCTGTTCAGAAAAAAGTGGGTCGGGGGACAATCAGGCTTCAACAATGGCCAGAATGTCGCTCTCGGACATGATCAACACTTCTTCATTGTCGATCTTCTCAGCTTTCACGCCGTAACCGTCGTTGAAAATGACGATGTCGCCAACTTTCACGTCCAGCGCTTTAACTTCACCGTTTTCCAGAATGCGACCATGGCCGACAGCCAGGATTTCGCCACGGGTAGATTTACCTGCAGCTGAGCCAGTCAGAACGATGCCGCCAGCAGATTTAGATTCTACTTCTTTACGCTTGACGATAACGCGGTCATGCAATGGACGAATTTTCATTGATAACTCTCCTGTGAGCGGGTCCATATCTATTTTTAGGATTGAATGCCTGGCAGATTCCTGCCCGGCCTCGTGGTTTGTTTAATGGGGGCGATACCTCACCCTTCAAGGGGAAGAACAGAAAAAAATTTCTCTTTTTCTTTCGCTGCACGGATGACTAAAAATTGACCTCCGCAGTGCTTCCCAACAATCTTTTAACAATTAAGGCCACAGAGATTAGCGATCGCGGTGCTCTGTGTCGTCATCTTTTTTAGGTGAAACCAGACGTTCCTGCGTTTCATCCGTCCGCTGGAACTCGCCATCAAAGGTATTCCCTGTTGGCGCACTGCTTCCCCAGTTACCACCGGAACGCACAATATTCAAATGAGGCATCAGTTTAAGCGTCAGTCGTTTCTGGATCGGCGGTAGTAAGAGCAGCAAACCGAGGAAATCGGTAAAGAAGCCCGGTACCAACAGCAGAAACCCGGCAATGACCAGCGAAACACTTTTGACCATCTCAGCCGCCGGGCTTTCCCCAACCGCCAGTTTTTGCTGCAATTGCATAAACGTTTTCATCCCCTGATTCTTCACCAGGGACACGCCCACACAGGAGGTGAAAACGACCAGCAGCAACGTTGTTGCGACGCCCACCACCGCAGCCACCTTGATAAATAAGGTGATTTCAATGTAAGCCAGCAGGAATAACAGTAGTAACGGTAACCAGCGCACCGCATTCTCCTTGTAATTTGGCTCCGGAAGCGCTGTCGCAGCGGCATTCCAAAACCCTGAATAAGGGCCTGCTTGGGATCTTCGCTATCAAAGAAATGCAGGCTGACTACACTGAGATGGTGCTCATTCATTATCATTTCAAGCACCGGGCTTGATTTAATTGAGCCGGTAAATGAATTGTGAGAATTCTCACAGATACTAAAAACATGCACACTAATAGGGCAGGATAGTGATCTTAGTACGTGCAATTCATCTGGAGCAGCATATGATCGCCTTCGTTGCTAAAACAACGGTTGATCGTTTTAAATTTATCACGGCAAGTAACATAATTTTAAACATCGCATAACACATTCTGTACCGAAGAGAAGGTTCTCATGTCAAACACCATTCGTATCGAGGAAGACCTGCTGGGCACGCGCGAAGTTCCGGCAGAAGCTTATTACGGCATTCACACCCTGCGGGCGATTGAAAACTTCTACATCAGCAACACCAAGATCAGCGATGTCCCTGAGTTTGTTCGTGGCATGGTGATGGTGAAAAAGGCCGCGGCTCTTGCTAACAAAGAATTGCGCACCATTCCACGCCATATTGCGGATATCATTATTCAGGCGTGCGACGAAGTGCTTGATAAAGGCAAATGCATGGACCAGTTCCCTATCGACGTGTATCAGGGCGGCGCGGGAACCTCGGTAAATATGAACACGAATGAAGTGCTGGCGAACATCGGTCTTGAACTGATGGGACACCAGAAAGGCGATTACCAGTTCCTCAATCCAAATGATCATCTGAACAAATGCCAGTCGACCAATGATGCCTACCCGACCGGTTTTCGTATCGCCGTGTACGCGTCTTTGCTGAAGCTGGTTGATGCTATTTCCCAGTTAGGGGATGGTTTTGAGCGTAAAGCGAAAGAATTTGAAAACATCATCAAGATGGGCCGCACACAGTTGCAGGACGCCGTTCCGATGACGCTCGGTCAGGAATTCCACGCGTTTAATGTGCTGCTCAAAGAAGAAACTCGCAACCTGATGCGCACCGGCGAATTACTGCTCGAAGTCAACCTCGGGGCGACGGCAATCGGTACACGCCTGAATACACCAGAAGGTTATCAACAGCTGGCGGTAGAAAAGCTGGCAGAAGTCAGCAATCTGGCCTGCGTACCGGCAGAAGATCTGATTGAAGCGACGTCAGACTGTGGCGCGTACGTGATGGTCCACAGCTCACTGAAACGCCTGGCCGTGAAGCTTTCTAAAATCTGTAATGACCTGCGTCTGCTTTCTTCCGGACCGCGCGCGGGTTTAAACGAAATTAACCTGCCGGAATTGCAGGCGGGCTCATCCATTATGCCGGCCAAAGTGAACCCGGTGATCCCTGAAGTAGTGAATCAGGTGTGTTTTAAAGTCATCGGTAACGACGTTTGCGTCACGATGGCGGCTGAAGCAGGCCAGTTGCAGCTGAACGTAATGGAACCGGTAATTGGTCAGGCGATGTTTGAGTCAGTGCATATCCTGACTAACGCCTGTTACAATCTGCTGGAAAAATGCATCAACGGTATTACTGCCAACAAAGAAGTGTGTGAATTCTACGTTTTCAATTCAATCGGCATCGTCACCTACCTTAACCCGTTCATCGGCCATCACAACGGCGATATCGTCGGCAAGATTTGTGCTGAAACCGGTAAGAGCGTCAGAGAGGTGGTGCTCGAACGTGGCCTGCTGACAGAGGCGGAGCTGGACGATATTTTCTC
This sequence comes from Rahnella sp. RFA10(1/100), assembly GCF_004195115.1. Classification (NCBI taxonomy): domain Bacteria; kingdom Pseudomonadati; phylum Pseudomonadota; class Gammaproteobacteria; order Enterobacterales; family Yersiniaceae; genus Rahnella; species Rahnella sp. RFA10(1/100). The sequence continues at coordinate 19,730 of NZ_SEWR01000006.1, read as the reverse complement.
TATCGAAAACCTGAAACATCCGGCCTACAAAGCCAAACGCTATACCGATGAAAATGAACAGTAACAGATTTCACTGCTGACCTTTTGAGGCTCGTTGTTCTGCGGAACAGCGGGCCTTTTTACTTTGCACGACACAACAATTACACAACAATTAATTATCAATTCCTTAAGGAATGCGGGGAATAGGGACGGACAACCATGTTAATTATCGAATTTATTATCGTACTGGCGGCGATTTTCCTCGGTGCGCGCTTAGGCGGCATCGGCATTGGTTTCGCAGGCGGGCTTGGCGTTCTGGTGCTCGCCCTGATAGGCGTTAAACCGGGAACTATCCCCTTTGACGTCATCTCCATCATCATGGCCGTGATCGCCGCGATCTCGACCATGCAGGTGGCTGGCGGGATGGATTATCTGGTGCAACAAACCGAAAAATTGCTGCGCCGAAATCCCAAACACATCACCCTCCTCGCACCTGTTGTCACCTATTTTCTGACGATTATGGCGGGCACTGGCAACATTTCACTGTCAGCATTACCGGTTATTTCTGAAGTCGCCAAAGAGCAAGGGATTAAACCCTGTCGCCCGCTTTCCACCGCCGTAGTTGCTGCCCAGATAGCAATTACTGCCTCGCCGATTTCTGCCGCAGTGGTGTACATGGCTTCCACCATGGAAGGTCACGGCGTCAGTTATTTGCATCTGCTGATGGTGATGATTCCGTCCACGCTGGCCGCAGTGATCCTGATGTCACTGATTGTCAGCGCGTGCTTTGACTCGAAACTGTCCAATGACCCGGTTTATCTCAAACGGTATGAAGAAGGCCTGATCCAACTGCGTGGTAATAAAGCGCTGGAAATCAAACGCGGCGCCAAACTTTCGGTATTGCTGTTCCTGCTCGGCGTCCTTACGGTGGTCGCTTATGCGGTCATTAACAGCCCTAGCCTGGGCTGGGTCGCGCAACCTGTGATGACCACTAACAGTGCCATCCTGATTATCATGCTCAGTGTCGCCACGTTAATTACTTTACTGTGCAGCATTGATACCGACGCCATTCTGACATCCAGCACATTCAAATCCGGCATGAGCGCCTGTATTTGTATTCTCGGCGTGGCCTGGCTGGGTGACACCTTTGTGCAGGCCAATCTCAGTTGGATCAAAGAAACGGCGGGCGGATTGATCCAGGTACATCCGTGGCTGCTGGCAGTGATCTTCTTCTTCAGTTCAGCGCTGTTGTATTCGCAGGCCGCCACCACCAAAGCCCTGCTGCCGATGGCCCTGGCGCTGAGTGTATCCCCCCTGACTGCAGTAGGTTCATTTGCTGCCGTGTCAGGTTTGTTCATTCTGCCCACTTACCCGACACTGGTTGCCGCCGTGCAGATGGATGACACCGGCACCACCCGCATCGGGCGCTTCGTTTTCAACCATCCGTTCTTTATCCCCGGCACCATTGGCGTATTCCTCGCGGTACTTTTCGGATTCGGTTTCGGCAGTATTATTCTCTGACAGTTTTCCGGGGGCTGCGGCCCCTGTTAAGCACTGCGGGACTTTCTGCTCAGCGATTGCTCAGGGTATACTCACAATTCATCAACGCGCGATGGCATGACGCCGTGCGCATCTTCTGTCGATTCACTCAGTGGCTGTTCATCTGCCGCGACAAAGAGAACTGTACTCCGCATGGATCACCGCATTCTTCGAATTTTCTTCCTGCTTTGCAGCCTGTGTCTTTTGCCGTTTCAGGCGAATGCCTCTTTATTTGGCAACCCCCCCGCGGCGCAGTTTGTACCCGTCGATCAGGCATTCAGCTTTGATTTTCAGCAGCAAGGGCACGATCTCAAACTGAACTGGCAAATCCGTGACGGATATTATTTGTATCGCAGCAAAATTGAGCTGGAGCCCAAAAATGCCCGGCTGGCAGCATTCCTGATGCCAAAAGGACGTGATCATCATGATGAATTTTTCGGTGACAGCGAAGTTTATGAAAATGCCCTGAACCTGACGGTTCCGTTGCGACAGGCCAGCGCTGATGCGACTGTTCGTGTTACTTACCAGGGGTGCGCCGCCGCAGGATTCTGCTACCCGCCGGAAACCCGTGAAGTGCCGCTGAATGCCGTCGCCGAACCGACGCGTGTCATCATGCCTGCACCGGATAGCGCACCGGTTATCGCGACACCTGAAAAGCTATCCACACCATTGCCGTTTTCTCCGCTGTGGGCATTGCTGATCGGCATTGGGATTGCCTTTACGCCCTGTGTTCTGCCGATGTATCCGCTGATTTCCGGCATCATTCTCGGGCGTAAGCGCCCTCACAGCATGAAACGCATTTTCCTGCTGTCGCTGGTTTACGTGCAGGGCATGGCGCTGACTTACACGCTGCTCGGCATGGTCGTCGCCGCAGCCGGTTTACAGTTCCAGGCCGCGTTACAGAGCCCGTGGGTGCTGATTGTACTTTCGATGATATTCATTGCGCTGGCCTTGTCGATGTTTGGCGTCTTCAGCCTGCAATTGCCTTCTTCGGTGCAGACCCGTCTCGCGCTGTGGAGCAATGAACAAAAAGGCGGTTCACTGCCCGGCGTCTTTATTATGGGCGCACTGGCCGGACTGATTTGTTCTCCCTGCACCACCGCGCCACTCAGCGCTATCCTGCTGTATATCGCCCAGAGCGGCAATCTGCTGTCTGGTGCAGGCACGCTCTATCTCTATGCGCTGGGTATGGGCATTCCGCTTATCATCGCCACGATGTTCGGCAATAAATTGCTGCCCCGAAGCGGGCCGTGGATGCAATATGTTAAGGAAGGGTTTGGCTTTGTCATTCTGGCGCTGCCGGTATTCCTGCTCGAACGTGTGACTGGCGATGTCTGGGGGTTGCGTTTGTGGAGCCTGCTCGGCATGGCCTTCTTCGGCTGGGCATTGCTGCTCAGCCTGAAAAGTCACCGTGGGGTGGTACGCATCCTGCAAATTGTGTTTCTTGCTGCAGTACTGATCATCAGCCGGCCGTTGCAGGACTGGGCATTTGCACCTGCGGAAAATACAATGACACAGACACATGCACTCAGTTTCCAGAAAATTCATAACGTGGCGCAACTGGATACCGCCCTTCAGGGCGCGGAGGGAAAACGTGTCATGTTGGATTTATACGCCGACTGGTGCGTAGCCTGTAAAGAGTTCGAAAAGTATACCTTCCCGGCACCAGAAGTGCAGAATGAACTGTCGGACATTTTATTACTCCAGGCGGATGTCACCCAAAATTCTCCTGAGCAGAAAGCGTTACTAACTCGTCTGAATGTTCTTGGCCTGCCGACAATTATATTCTTCGGGCCGGATGGTCATGAGTTGCCACAGTCGCGGGTTACGGGTTTTATGAATGCGAAGGAATTCAGCACGCATTTGCAGAAAGCCCGCCCGTAAACGACACTACATTTTGAAGTACGCGAATTGTGAGGAGGCAAACGTGCTACGTGAACAAGTTCTCGATAAAACCCTTAATTTCCTGGAACAACGTGGCCTTGCAACATTGTCACTGGAAACTGTCGCCGAGCTGGTTGATGTTCCGCTCATCGAATTACGCCGTTTCTGGCCGGATGCCGAAGCCCTGCTTTATGACAGCCTGCGTTATCACGGTGAGCAGATTGATATCTGGCGTCGTCAGCTGATGCTGGATGAATCGCTTTCCGCGCCACAGAAATTGCTGGCTCGTTATAAGGTACTGGATGAGCAGGTACGGCAGCAGCGCTATCCAGGATGTCTGTTTATCGCAGCCTGTACGTTTTTCCCTGACAGCGATGCACCTATTCATCAGTTGGCTCAGCAGCAAAAACGAGCCTCCTACGACTACACCTTGTCGCTTTTACAGGAAATGGGCTCGGATGATGCACAAATGGTCGCTCAGCAGATGGAACTGATCCTCGAAGGGTGTCTGAGTAAACTGCTGGTGAAGCGCCAGCTAAACGATGTGGAAGTCGCACGCCGTCTGGCAGAGGATGTTCTAAATATCGCCCGCTGCCGTGAACATGGTGCACTTTCCTGACTTACCCCTTTCGCTACCCGACGATTTCATCCTTTTTGCATGAAAAGTCAGCAAACAAACGTCTTTTATGTGTTTTAGACGACAAAGCCGTTGACGGCACATGCCCGATACGGTTTAATGCGCCCCGTTGCCCGGATAGCTCAGTCGGTAGAGCAAGGGATTGAAAATCCCTGTGTCCTTGGTTCGATTCCGAGTCCGGGCACCATATTTAGAAGAACCCGCCTATGGCGGGTTTTTTGCTTTCCGCTAAACGTCAAAGTCTCACTTTCGTGACTTGCTTCTCACTTCTTTATTCATTTGCCCAAAATTCCCGTTTAATCCTGCTTAAAAGTTAGGCCGACGTCCGTTAACGGCCATATTCCCGCGTTTTAGACTGTTTACTTAGGCTGATAAGTATCCTCACAGCCCTACAAAAACAGGAACATCTCATGAAAATAATCAGAATTGAGGTATTGCGCGTTGCTATCCCGTTCAGCAGCGGCAGGGAAAAAATACAAGGGACTCAGACCGAGGCTTATAACGCAGCGTCTCCCGAACTCAGCAGGATGGAAACGTTGCTGGTAAAAATCACGACTGACACAGGTCTGCACGGTTGGGGAGAAGGTTTCGGACATCTTTGTAATCCCATGACCGAAACTGCGCTGAACGGTCTGGTTGGGCGTTTTTTCCTCGGCCAAACCTGCCCGCAAAGCCCGCAGGAAATTGCCGTACTGATGCAGCAGGCCGAGGTTAACTTTCATGCTTTCGGGCGAACCGGTCCCGTGATATTTGCCCTTTCCGCTGTTGATATTGCGCTGTGGGATTTACTGGCGAAATGGCGGGAACAGCCGCTTTGGCAAATGCTGGGCGCAAAACGTCAAAAAATCGGCATTTATGCCAGCCTGGTCAGTTATGGTAACCATCCTGAACGGGTAGCGGCAAAAGTGCTGAGTACTTATCGGGCGGGATTCCGCGCCATTAAGCTGCATGAAACGGCTTATCCGGCCATTGCCGCTGCCAGAGAAATATTACCTGCCGATGCTGAACTGATGATCGATGTGAACTGCCCCTGGACCGTGGAGGAGGCAGTGAAAAAGGCACAGGCTTTGCTGTCTCTTAATCTGGGCTGGCTGGAAGAGCCGGTCTGGCCACCGGATGATTTAGCCGGCCTGGCGGAAGTTCGAAAACAAGGAACGCGTATTGCTGCTGGCGAGAATGCAGCAGGCGTGCAAGGCTTCGCCGAACATTTCGAACGCGGTGCAATCGATATCGCACAGCCCAGTGTCAGTAAAGTCGGCGGTATCACTGCCATGTTGAAAGTATTTACTCTGGCTGAGCAATACCAAATCCGGGTTGTGCCGCACTGTTTTTATTATGGTGCCGGCCTGATGGCCACAGCCCAACTGGTCGCTATGCTCGATGACAGTGTAAGCCTGGAAGTGCCTTACATACAGTGGCAAGACGCGCTTTATTCACAACTGAATTTCGAACCCTATATGCGGTTGCCGGACATACCGGGGCTGGGCTTTGAGCCGTCACTTTCCGTCATCAAGAAGTATCTCATCAGCTCGAAAACCCTTTCTCTGACTGCCGGAGCCGCTCATGCGTAAATCCAATTATCGTGTCGTGATCGCCCTGTTACTGTTCTTTGCCGGCATGCTCAATTATCTGGACCGCGCAGCGCTATCGGTAATGGCCCCCCTGATCAAGGGTGACCTGCACATCAATGATGCTCAAATGGGGATTTTGTTCAGCGCCTTCTTTATCGGCTACTGCCTGTTTTGCTTTATTGGCGGGTGGAGTGCAGACAAATTTGGTCCGCGCAAAGTCTTCGCCTTCGCTGCCGCATTCTGGTCAATATTTTGCGGTGCAACCGCGCTGGTGAACAGTTTCGCGCATTTGCTGGTCGTGCGCGTCATGTTTGGTATCGGCGAAGGCCCGATGGGGACCACCACCAACAAGTCGATTTCTAACTGGTTTCCGCGCAAAGAAGTGGGCCGCGCGGTCGGTTTTACCAACGCGGGTCAACCGTTGGGGGCGGCCATCGCCGCGCCGATTGTCGGGCTGGTCGGTCTGCATTTTGGCTGGCGTATTGCCTTCGTGGTGATTGCCGCGCTGGGCTTTGTCTGGCTTGCAGCGTGGATGACTTTTTTTCGTGATAAACCAGAACAGCATCCACAAGTATCAGAGGAGGAAAAACGTCTGATTACCCGTGATCGCCCCGCAACACCGATCACCAACGATATCAGAGAAAAAGATGCACACAGCCTGTGGTATTACGTATTTTCCAAACCGGTGCTGGGTGTGGCTGCGGCCTTTTTCTGTTTCAACTATATCCAGTATTTCTTCCTGTCATGGCTACCAAGCTATCTCACTGATTTCCAGCATCTCGATATTAAGAGCATGAGTATTATCGGTATTTTGCCCTGGCTGGGTGCAACCGCGGGTTTCATCGGGGGCGGGATCGTCGCCGATATTCTTTTCCGACGTAGCGGGAATTTTCTCTTCTCACGTAAAGCGGTGATTTTCGCAGGTCTGATTGTGGCTGCCGGTTGTGTGCTGATGACGGCTTATACCCGCAACACCGCAGGCGCCGTAGCGCTGATTACAGTCGCCAGTATTTTTGCTTATATGACGCCACAGGCATGCTGGTCATTGTTGCAGGATATCGTTCCGGCGCACCGTATCGGAACGGCGGGCGGTTTTGTGCATTTACTGGCGAATCTGGCCGGGATTTTATCCCCGAGTATCACCGGATTTTTAATCCAGTACGGCGGGGGTTATCAGACAGCCTTCATCCTCTCAAGCGGTCTGGCGATCGTTGGAGTGATTGCAATGGCTATTCTGGTACGCCAGAGCAAAGTGACGGAATTATTTGGCAAAAAAGCACCGCCGGAAGAAATCGCAACCGGTCATTAATCCTCCGGTTTTATCCTGTATGCCCTGTTCAACCTGCAATTGAATTGATACATTGCGGGTTGAACATTGAGCAGATTTATAGGATGTAAAATGCTTTCGTCAGAACTTACGCTGTTCCCCCCTGCATTAAAAGCCGGCGACACTATTGGTTTTTTCTCTGCCTCATCACCGGTGACTGCCACCGCGCCCAACCGTTATTTGCGCGGGAAGAAATTCCTTGAAGACAAAGGATTTGTGCTGAAAGCGGGCACAATGACCGGCCAATATGATCACTATCGTTCCGGCTCCATTCAGGCTCGCGCTGAAGAACTGAATCAGTTGATCCGTGATCCGCAGGTGCGTTGTGTGATGTCGACGATTGGCGGTAACAACACAAACTCCCTTTTACCTTATCTGGATTACGATGCACTGCGTGCCGACCCGAAAATCATCATTGGTTATTCCGACACGACTGCTTTGCTGGCCGGAATTTATGCGCAAACCGGGTTAATCACCTTTTACGGCCCGGCGCTGGTGGCTTCTTTTGGCGAATTCCCGCCACTGGTTAACGAAACCTACGCGTCTTTTTCGGACATTCTGATGACGCACCACTCAGAGCCTTACCGTTATGCTTTACCGCAGCACTGGACGGACGAAAAGCTCAACTGGAATGATGTCATACCGGTCAGGGCAAAAACGTTATACGCCAATACCTGCCGTTTCCTGGGCAAAGGCCGTATTGAGGGGCGTGTCATCGGGGGTAATCTGAATACGATGTCGGGCATCTGGGGCAGCCCTTATATGCCTGAAATCCGTCAGGGCGATATTTTATTTATCGAAGACAGCCTGCATGATATCGCTACCGTTGAACGCTCTTTTTCTATGCTGAAACTGAACGGGATTTTCGACCGTGTAAGTGCCATTCTGCTCGGTAAACATGAACTGTTCGATGATGCAGGATCTGCAAGGCAACCTGCTGACGTACTGCTGGAAGTGCTTAACGGGCAAGATATTCCGCTGGTTGATGGCTTCGACTGCTGTCATACCCATCCGATGTTAACGCTTCCGCTGGGAGCCCGTATCTCTGTTGACTTCGCTGAGCGACACATTGACATTGTTAGCCAGTATCTGCGGTAATTATAAAAAATCACGTACTACTAAAAATCTGTAGGTGATTTATATTCCTTCGCCCTGTGCCTCCTACCCTCAGATGACACACCATTGCTCTGTAAACATTTACGACAGAAATCTGTTTTTAGAATTGAACGGTTTATACTGGCTGCCCTGTCGCGTGGGATATAAATGAAACATATGCGCAGGGCACACATTGTTCTCATTACATGAACATGTGTGTGAGCAGGATATTCTCAACAGGGAGGCGTAAAATAACATGAATTATCTGATTGAAAATCATATAGTCTTCAACCCTGAAGATAACTCACTTTCATTACCGGGTGATTCAGAAAACCAGATTGCCGTTTCTAACCCTGCTCGCAGAATATTATTATTGTTAATAGAACAGCAGGGTATTGTTGTAGAGCGTGAGATTTTTTTCAAAAAAGTTTGGGAAGACTATGGACTGACAGCAAGTAATAACAATCTTAACCATTGTATCAGTAAATTACGCAAAGCGATGGTGACATTAGGTTATCCTGACGAATTCATCGTTACCGTTCCTAAGGTTGGCTTTACTATTCGCAAAGAAATCATTATTGAACCATATTTCACACATGACCTTTCTCCGGAACCCGTTCATAACAGGGAGTTCAAAACAGCGCCGGAAGTTGGGCTGACAGAAGCGATGCCGGAGGGAGAAACCAGCGTGCCGGCAGCACTGCCCCTAACGGTAAAAAAAGAATCCGACAAGCCTAAAAAGAAGCTCCGCCATGATCTGATGATAAGCCTCCTGGTGACGACAGCCCTGACTCTGAGTGCATTTCTCATTCTGTACTATGAAGTGCGTGATCCGAAAACGGAGCTGAAAGTTGCCAAAATAGGTGTCTGTGATTTGTATTCAACTGTGCCTGTAATTGTATCCCGCAAGCTCGAGTTTATTCAGCTGGCAGAGAGTTTTCTGCATAAAAATAATATTAAATGTAAACCGGGGAACATTTTCATTTTTCAAAGCGAGCGTTTTACTTCGCCTGTCAATACGGGTTCAGTCCGGGATTTCATGGCGCAGTGCATTACAGACGATAATCACAAGGCTAACATTTGCATAAGCTATTATACAAATGACAGGACCACGCATGACCAGTGATAAAAAATTCAACATCCGGGAAAATAAGATTATTATCCTGCCTTTACTTCCTGCAATCGTAATATTGATTTTAATCTTACAAGGTTATTGGGTGAAGAATGACAGGAAGGTATTTCCGGTTAACATCCCGTGTCGTGGAAATATGATTGTAGAAGCACAATATGATAATCAGAGAGCCAAAATGGTAACGACTCTCTACTTCAGTTTTCTTGACGGACACAAAATTTTAGTTTCACTGAGTGGGACAGGTTATTTATATGACAAACAAGGGAATATTACACAACGAAAAACACTGCTGAGGAATATTTATTATGACTACATTCACGAAGGCAAATCCTCCGGCACATATTCGCTCACCAGTACCCAGATAAATATCGACAGTGTAGACAATATGGACTGGAAAATGTCGTCTCTTCTGCTGATGAACAGTTTTTTTCTGACCGGCCACACTGATACACTGGCACTGAAGAAATATGACGATAACACCCTGTTGATTGAAAGCAATCAGTCTCCGGTTACGCTGTGCGTCTTCAAAAAAGGTATTTAAATACAACCTGATGCCAGCACGTCATCTATTTATAGTAAAGGTACAGTTGAAACCCGCAGGCCTGCGCATAACGAGACAAGGTGCAAAAACTGGCCTGCGCCGGCCGCTTTTCAAGGCGGGTAATGGCGGGTGGCGTGACGCCAAGCCGCCTGGCCAGCTCTGTTTTACTCAGCCCTGCATCTTCACGCAGTGTTTGCAGCAAGGCGTGAATTTGAGTTTCTGCGATAAGTTCCGGCGCCTGAGCCGAATAAACCGGTTCCTCGAGTGCCTGCGCCCGCAATTTTGCCGTTCTTAGCATATCGTTCTCCCTTTTTAAGCTGGCGTCAGTAATAGTTGATCTTGACGATCACCGACGCATCAAACTGCCCGAGAGAAAGTGTTTTTCCCGGGATCGCACTCAGTTTTGCTGTAAAGTTTTTAGTCACTTCATTCACATTGTTCAGTTCCGCAAAGTTATCGTAGCGGTTGAACGTGATGGCCTTATCCTGGTCGTTGTAGAGCATCAGCTTCGCGCCATTGGCGAGGTCAATTGCCGTGTTATCCAGCAACGGGCTGGCGGTAGAAAATTCCGCCTGCAGTGAGAAGTTATCCAGGCACCCTTGTTTTACCGCTTTAATAGCAAACGGCAGTGAAACGCCGGACGATCGGGACAACGTTGTACTTTGAATTGCACCGAAATCGACAATCTGTGACTCAGGATAAACTTTCAGATCAGAGCCACAGGCCAGAAAACGGATCCCCTGTAAACCCGATAAGTTGTATTTGAGGTTTTTTGCACCCGGCGTTTTGTTGATACCGCGGCTGCCATCGAGCTGGAATACCGTGAACTGATCAGCTCCCTGATAATGCCCGCCGGAAGGCGCATTCCCGCTGACTTTGATATACAAACGGAATGTGACATTCACCGTCACATTCTGCCCTTTCTTGATCGGTGTGCTGTTGGTGCTCAGTCGCTGTTCGTTCTGCTCCAGATCCTGCCCGTTATAACTGACGCCAAGCAGTAACCCCTCGCCAATCGACTGGGATTTAGGATTAAAGTAGAAGTGTACGACGTCAATGATCGAGCCCAGCACATTGTCGCAATAGGCCGTGACATTGATGTCATTGGATTCCCAGACTTTCGTTCCTGGCGGCACGTTGGCCGGGATCGCCAATTGCCCGACAGGAATGGCCGGTTTGTCGACTATTCCGCTACCTTTCTCGACACAATCGAGCGCCAGCACGCTACGGGAAAAAAATAACAGCAGCAGGAGCAATATCATCCGGCCTGCCTGAAATCTGCAAATACCAGCCATCACCACTCCTTAATGTTTCGCGTCTTTGCTGATGCGCTGACATTGTTGGGTCTGGCAGCGGTACTCATTTACCTGCAATCCGCCGTAATCATCCATGTAACCCAGGCTGTATTGCTGGCTAACATACTGACCACCAATAAGATTTTCCGTGGAAAGTGGTGCCAGCATTACACTGTCAAAACCGGGAATATTGCCTTTGTTATCTTTGCCCAGATAGCCAACGGTGATATAAAACGGCGTCGGATTGGTCAGTTTTAGTCCGTCACTGAGACGGCTAACCTGCAGTTGCTCCTGCCAGTTGCCTTTCACCAGACTTCTTATTTCCGCCGGACGGAAAAACAGCTTCACCCGACTTTGGATCGCCACCTGCATCACGTTTGCCATATCACTTTTTGGCGGCACTTCACGCACGTTAAAGTAAAAAAGGGATTCGCGATCTTTCGGCAGACCGGCGGTTTCAGGTAACTGCAGAATGCGGATCTGGCTTTTCTGACCTGCATCAATACGCTGCATTGGCGGTAACGCCACCAGCGGCGAAGTGATTTTTTCGCCTTGTGCATTCTCCAGCCAGACCTGCGCCAGATACGGTAAATCTTTGCTTTGGTTTTCCAGCATTACGCTGACGGATTTATCACTGGCGTTATAAATGATGCGCGTCCGGTCCAGATTAACGGCAGCAAAAACCGGATAAGCAGCCCCCGTCATCAGCAGTAATGTTGCCCAAAACCGTAATAAATGCTTGTTCATCCTGTTATTCCTTCCCTGAGCTGTTTGGGTGAAATTGTTGTTCAAAGATTAAGTGCATGGCAGCAATACCTGCCCTGAGCGGGTAACGGGCTGCGGCAGTACCTGAATCTGACACTGCTGTTCGTCTCCCCAGTGGACGGTCAAAGATTTCTCTCCTGAGACCCCGGCCAGATAAGCCAGACCGCCGTCGCCGACAAGCCCCGCCTCAAAACCTGAACTGTTGTCCGTTACGGCAGCGCCCAGCGGCGGGTAACTGCCATCTTTAAGGCGGATCACTGCCATCAGCCGTTCGCCCTTAATGGCGCGGATTTTGCGAAAGCCTATTGCACCTTCCGTCAGGGTTTTGCTGACCACCGAGCTGTAAACTTCCACGTCGTCCGGCAAGTGGTTCACATCAACACGGATATCGGAGGTCTGGTAGCTGGACACGCCGTTCACGACTGCAATACCGTAATCGTTGGTGACTGACGCACCGTCGCTGATCGGAATGCCTTTTACGCCAGCCGACACCATCATGCGTGGCTCGCTGCCTGCGCTGCTCTGATGCAATGCTGCACCCGCAGCCGTCGCGGTAAACGAGCCATACCAGTTGGCGTTCACCGAGCGGTAATCGTTATTTTTCACGCTGCCGTTCGCGCCAAACTGGCCGTACGGCGACATGTGCTGGTAGTTGGCGCGGAACACGCCGTTGCCTTTTTGCAGATCCGGGCTGCTCCCGCCCGCGCCCACACGCCAGCTATTGTCCGGATCCTGGCTGTTGTAATACGACGCCGTTTGCGAGAAACCACTTTGCGAATCCTGCTGGGCGTCGTAACTGATTTGCTGCCCTGGCGACAGCGGCAAACTGAGCGACAGAAACATCTGGTTCTCATCGGTATCACGGTAATTCAGCTTGCTGGCGGAAAAGGTAGCTGAGATGCCGGTAAAGCGGCCGATATCGAAAATCTTGCTGACCGATACGCTGTAATTATTACTCGCACTCTCATTCCAGTAGACTTTGTGCGTCGCCGAGAGATAGAGCGTGATGGCAGGCCAGGACAGGTACTGATTGGCCGTCACGGTGTATGTTTGTTTGTCATCGCGGGAGTAACCGTCACCATTTACCTTGTCCAGGAACTGGCTGAACGACATAAACGTTTTCTCCGAGAAGCGGTATCCGGCAAACGTAATCTGACTGCCGGTCGAGTCAAACCGCTTGGAATAGTTGGCGCGGTAACTCAGTCCGGTTTGTTTCCCTGCCACCGGCACGGTTGCCGAGGAACGCGTAACATCAAAAGACACGGCGCCGAGTTTTTGCAAGTTTTGCCCAACACCGATGGCCTGCGCCTGATAATTACCGGTGGTGGTGATCAGACCGCCATACAACGAGAAATCATTCAGCGCCCCCCAGGACATTTCGCCGCTGTAAAAACCCGGCTGTAAGACGTGATTGCTGCTGCCGGTGGTCGGTTTGCCCATTGCGGTTTTGAAACGTACCTGACCTTTGCGGGTCAAAAACGGAATGGTCGCGGTGGTGACCTGATAAGTCGTCACGCTGCCATTTTCTTCTTCAATTTTGACGTCCAGTGCGCCCTGTACCGCTTCGGTCAGATCCTGAACGACAAAGGGACCTGGTGACACATTGGTCTGATAGATCACCCGCCCGTTTTGACTGATGCTCACTTTGGCATTGGTTTTGGCGATGCCCGTAACCTGCGGCGCATACCCTCGCAGCGACGGCGGTAACATACGTTGATCGCTGTTGAGCGAAACCCCGAGAAAACGGAATGAATCGAAAATATCTGAACTGAAATAGGTCTGCCCGCCGGTCAGGCGTGCGCCAATAGAAGGCAGTGCGCGGTACAAATAAGTCTGCGTCCAGGTGAACTTATCACTGGCCGGCGTGCCTGCTGTACGCGACGAAGAATATTGATAATCGGCACGGGCACGCCACGGCCCGAAGTTAAAACCGGTGGTGCCGTAACTGCTGAAACTGGTGGTGCTGTCGCCAGACTGCGGCATGTATTTGCTGCCGAGCAGATTGTAATCGAGTAATGCACCGTTGACGCCATCATCCCACTGCGAAGGCGGCACCCAGTTTTGATCATGAAAGGTCAGCCAGGCCTGCGGAATGCTGATGTTCAGCGTTTGTCTTTCCTGATCGTAACGTGCAGTGACTTCCTGCTGCTGATCGAGTGATGTGCATTTGCCGTGATGCCACAAAGTCAGTTTTTCGCGCGCGTATTTGGTGAGATCGAATTTATCTACCAGTGAAGGCGGTAAACACAGACGGCTGTTTTTCTTATCCGCAGCGGGAACATAGTGAATCACGCTTTGTTCGCCGAGCGTGCGACCATTGAGCACCACATCCAGCAGGTATTCGCCGGGCGCGATATAATCAGCAACCTGAAATCGTGAAAGATCGACATTATTGCGATCGGCAGAATCAATGAAGTTAACGTTAAATTCCACTGCGAAGCTTCTGACTGAAATAAAGCATCCCGACAGAAGAAAAATAAACCATAAGGCACTCTTCATTTCAGCCGATGTTCTATTCATCGCAAACGACATAATAAAATCACTTCTTACGAAAATAGTCATCCACACCATTCCCCGGTGCGGGCACAACCGAAAAAATAAAGGGGAGAGAACTCCCCTAAATAGCAGCGATATTTATTTGTAATTCAGCGCGTAAGTCGCCTGAGAAACGATCGTACCTGTTGAAACAGGCTGAGAGTTAGCTTCCACACGGGCGGCAAATACCAACTCATTATTCCCTGTGACCAGGTTTATATCTTTCGAGGTGTCACCCACTTTGAGCAGGTCACCGTTGGCGTCAATCAGGCGGATGCCCGCACCCTTTGCACTGCCGGTGTTAGCCAGTAATTCGGAGGCACTGCTGTCAGGCGTACCGGCAAAAGAAACGGCAACTTTGGACATCGCCGGATATTCCACTGCGCCCGCAGTCTGTGCGGTCAGATTGCAATCCTGCAAATGAATAGTGTAATTCACATTTTGAGAGTATTTATTGCCGCTTTCGAGCACCTTATTCGCAACCTGTCCCATGTTTACATTAATGTCTTCATCACCTGCTGCAATTGAGCAAGGTGCATTAATCACCGTCCCGGTAAAGTGAATACGGCCTGAACCCTGATCGGTTCCTGTCGGAGGTGTAGTATCATCCGCAAAAGCCGATACAGAAATAAAGGCAGATAAAGCGATAATCAGTGTCTTTTTTTTGGCGTTAAACATAATGAGTCCTTGAGATTTAACGGTAGCTATTAAGCGTTAAGCAGCTTTTAAGCGATATTTTTCGCTGTACCGAAGAGAGCACCCCTCTCTTGCCAGATCAATATACTGATATTTTTAATTTAACGTTATAATAATTTGTCAATTGGCAATATTAAGAATTTTAATCTCAGATTAATCTTTAAACATGAGGTTTATGAAAGGAAATTAACTCAGAAGTTAAAATATTTGATATTAAATGTTCCGTAATCGATAAGAAAATCCCCCTGTCAGAGCTCAGGTTAAGCTTTATTTAACTCTTTAATTACATTAAAAATCATTATTTTTAACCTTTCCCGCTATTTCTCTTCTCTCCAGACTTATGTGGACTGCCCCGCATGTCGGATGAATATATCCTGCTGTTTTTTCTCCGCTTGCGTGATCTGCCCCCCAGAAAGCAAACAAAGCCATACCGCAAACTACACTTAACCTTTGATTGACATATCATTAACAAATTAAAGGAGAAAACCATGAGCCATGTTTATAAGCACCCTATTCCTGCCTCTGTGGCAGAGCGTACCCTGATCACACCTGAGAAATATCAGCAATATTATCAACAGTCTGTTGAGGACCCTGATGCATTTTGGGGGGAACAGGCCAAAGTACTCGACTGGATTAAACCTTTCACAAAAGTGAAAAACACTTCTTTTGCGCCGGGAAATGTCGATATCCGGTGGTTTGAGGATGGCACCCTGAATCTCGCAGCCAACTGTCTGGATCGTCATTTAGCCGACAAAGGTGAGCAGACCGCATTGATTTGGGAAGGTGATGACCCAAAAGTTGAAAACAAATACGTTACCTACAAACAGCTTCATCATGATGTTTGCCAGTTCGCGAATGTCTTAAAGAGTTTGGGCATTAAAAAAGGGGATGTTGTCGCTATTTACATGCCCATGGTACCGGAAGCCGCTGTCGCGATGCTGGCCTGTGCCCGTATCGGTGCTGTACATTCCGTTATCTTCGCCGGTTTCTCCCCGGAAGCCGTTGCCGGTCGCATTATAGATTCCAACGCCAGGCTGGTCATTACCGCTGACGAAGGCCTGCGCGCCGGACGTACCATTCCACTGAAACAAAATGTGGATGATGCGCTGAAGAATCCGGCGGTTACCAGCATCACACATTCCATCATTTTCAAACGTACCGGCAAACAGGGGGAATGGAAAGAGGGGCGTGACATCTGGTGGCATGATGCGATTGAAGGCGTTTCTGCAGATTGTCCGCCCGAAGAAATGAAAGCAGAAGATCCGCTTTTCATTCTTTATACCTCCGGTTCTACGGGTAAACCGAAAGGCGTATTGCATACCACGGGAGGGTATCTGGTCTATGCCGCCCTGACGTTCAAATACACCTTTGACTACCATGACGGCGACATCTACTGGTGTACGGCCGATGTCGGCTGGGTAACGGGCCACAGTTATTTGCTCTACGGCCCGTTGGCATGCGGAGCCATCAGCCTGATGTTTGAAGGTGTCCCCAATTATCCGACACCAGCCCGTATGGCACAGGTTATTGATAAGCATAAGGTGAATATCCTGTATACCGCACCTACGGCGATCCGTGCACTCATGGCCGAAGGGGATAAAGCCATTGAAGGCACCCGCCGTGCGTCACTGCGAATCATGGGGTCAGTGGGCGAACCCATTAATCCGGAAGCCTGGGAGTGGTACTACAAAACGATTGGTAACAGCCAATGCCCAATTGTCGACACCTGGTGGCAAACCGAAACCGGTGGTTTCATGATAACGCCGCTGCCGGGTGCCACTGAACTGAAAGCCGGTTCTGCAACGCGTCCATTCTTCGGTGTTCAGCCTGCTCTGGTAGATAACGAAGGCGTTCCGCAGGAGGGGGCGTGTGAGGGTAATCTGGTGATCACTGATTCGTGGCCAGGCCAGGCACGAACTCTTTTCGGTGACCATGAGCGTTTCGAGCAGACCTATTTTTCTACATTTAAAAATATGTACTTTAGTGGTGACGGTGCGCGCCGTGACGAAGATGGTTATTACTGGATAACCGGCCGTGTTGATGACGTGCTTAATATTTCTGGCCATCGTCTTGGGACGGCTGAAATTGAGTCAGCATTAGTTTCTCATCCTAAAATCGCAGAAGCTGCCGTTGTGGGTATTCCACATAATATTAAAGGTCAGGCTATTTATGCCTACATCACACTGAATCACGGCGAAGAACCGTCACCGGAACTCTATACCGAAGTACGCAACTGGGTGCGTAAAGAGATAGGGTCCATTGCCACGCCTGACATTCTTCACTGGACAGATTCGTTGCCAAAAACCCGTTCCGGCAAAATTATGCGTCGCATTCTGCGCAAAATTGCAGCCGGAGACACAAGCAATCTGGGAGATACCTCTACGCTGGCGGATCCAGGCGTAGTCGATAAATTGCTGGAAGAAAAACAATCAATGAAAGTGCCGTCATAATTTTTCACCGCCCTGGCGCGGTGAACTCTATCAATGCCTCACAGGAGTCACTGAGATGAATGATCTCATTTATCAGAGAGTTGTAAGTAATCCGCGCTTCAGGGAACTGGTGCAAAAACGCAGTCGTTTTGCCTGGCTACTGTCAGGCATCACCCTGGTTCTGTATGTCGCTTTCATTTTATTGATTGCGTTCGATCCGCAGTGGCTGGGAACACCTCTTTATGACGGTGCCACCATTACCCGTGGCATTCCCGTAGGCGTTGGGCTGATCGTTATTTCATTCGTACTGACCGGGATTTATGTCGTTCGTGCAAATGGCGAATTTGACCGTCTGACAGCAGACATTATCCGCGAGGTGCAGCCATGATGGCACGCTGCGGCACGTTTCTGTTATTGATGTTATCCCTCGTTTTCCCGTCCAGTTTATTTGCTGCGGAGGGCATCGCCGGGGAAGTTAAACGTCAGCCTCTTAACGTTGAAGCTATCGTCATGTTTGTGCTGTTTGTTGGCGCGACCTTATACATCACTTATTGGGCAGCAAAGCGTACCCGCTCTCGTCAGGACTACTATACCGCTGGCGGCCGCATCACTGGCCTGCAAAACGGTATGGCGATTGCCGGCGATTTCATGTCTGCCGCTTCTTTCCTGGGTATCTCCGCACTGGTTTATACATCAGGTTATGATGGCCTGATTTATTCCATCGGTTTCCTGATCGGCTGGCCGATTATTTTATTCCTGATTGCCGAACGCCTGCGTAACTTAGGGAAATATACCTTCGCGGATGTCGCGTCATATCGGTTGAAACAAAAACCTATCCGGCTGCTTTCAGCTTGCGGTTCGCTGGTGGTTGTCGCGCTTTATCTGATCGCACAAATGGTCGGTGCCGGTAAGTTAATCCAGCTATTGTTTGGGCTTAACTATCATGTCGCGGTGATCCTGGTAGGTATCCTGATGGTGCTCTACGTGTTGTTTGGCGGGATGCTGGCGACAACTTGGGTACAAATCATCAAAGCTATTCTGTTGCTGGCTGGCGCGACATTCATGGCGATCATGGTCATGAGATCTGTAGGCTTCAACTTCAATACGCTCTTCACTCAGGCGGTTGCTGTCCATTCTAAAGGGATTGCAATAATGAGTCCGGGAGGATTAGTTTCAGATCCGATATCTGCGCTGTCTCTGGGGCTCGCACTGATGTTTGGCACCGCCGGTTTACCGCATATCCTGATGCGTTTCTTCACCGTGAATGATGCCAAAGAAGCCAGAAAAAGCGTGTTCTACGCCACTGGTTTTATCGGCTACTTCTACATTTTGACTTTTATTATCGGTTTCGGCGCTATCGTTCTGGTCAGCTCAAACCCGGCGTTTAAAGACGCCAGCGGCATATTACTCGGCGGCAATAATATGGCTGCCGTGCATTTAGCGGATGCGGTCGGTGGGAGCTTCTTCCTCGGCTTTATCTCTGCCGTGGCTTTTGCAACGATCTTAGCGGTTGTCGCGGGCTTAACGTTGGCAGGTGCTTCAGCCGTATCTCATGATCTGTATGCCAGTGTCATCAAAGACGGTAAAGCAACAGAACGGGATGAGTTAAGGGTTTCGAAAATCACCGTTATCCTACTGGGTATTGTTGCTATTGCATTGGGCATTCTTTTTGAAAAACAGAACATTGCCTTCATGGTAGGATTAGCTTTCTCTATTGCTGCTAGCTGCAATTTCCCCATTATTCTGCTCTCGATGTACTGGTCTAAGCTGACAACGCGGGGGGCCATGATAGGTGGATGGCTCGGATTGCTTACGGCAGTCATACTAATGATCCTCGGGCCCACAATCTGGGTCCAGATCTTAGGGCATACCAAGCCGATTTATCCTTACGAATACCCTGCGCTGTTCTCAATGATTGTTGCTTTTGTTGGTACCTGGTTCTTCTCAATTACAGACAATTCACTTGAAGGACAAAAGGAGAGAGAACGCTTCTATCCTCAATTTGTGCGGTCCCAAACTGGTATCGGGATTTCCCAAAGTTCAAATCACTAATGTATAAGCGCAGAAATAAGAAAAGCCAATCCTGAGGGATTGGCTTTTTTGAATATCGCATCTTTAATCAAAGGCTTATCAAACGCAGAAAAGACAAAAGCCCTGCACATTGTGCAGGGCTTTTGTCTTATTTGATGCCTGGCAGTTCCCTACTCTCGCATGGGGAGACCCCACACTACCATCGGCGCTACGGCGTTTCACTTCTGAGTTCGGCATGGGGTCAGGTGGGACCACCGCGCTAGTGCCGCCAGGC
>NZ_SEWR01000005.1:0-359074 GCF_004195115.1 Rahnella sp. RFA10(1/100) | reverse complement strand
ACTTTGCTCTTTCGAGGTCATGCGGTATTAGCTACCGTTTCCAGTAGTTATCCCCCTCCATCAGGCAGTTTCCCAGACATTACTCACCCGTCCGCCGCTCGCCGGCAAAGTAGCAAGCTACTTCCCGCTGCCGCTCGACTTGCATGTGTTAGGCCTGCCGCCAGCGTTCAATCTGAGCCATGATCAAACTCTTCAATTAAAAGTTCGATTTGCTTAAACACGTTAAGCGGTGCTCAGAGATTACTTCGTAATAATTCAACTAAATGAATTACTGCTTGGTCACTCTAAGACTTGATATTTTTTGCCACCGAAGTGGCTGATATCGTCTTGTGAGTGCCCACACAGATTGTCTGATAAATTGTTAAAGAGCATGCCGCGGTTCGCAAGGAATCTTATGCGGCGCGGGAGGCGTATATTACGTTTTCCCGCTGAAGAGTCAAGAGATTATTCATTCGAACATTCTTCTTTTTCTCTTTCTGGCCAGGCGACTTGTCAGTCGTTGTTCCCGGTCAGTGGAGGCGCATTATAGGGAGTTCTCAGAAGCCCGCAACCCCTAAATTAACTTTTTTTATCAACCGGTCATTAATCCAACAATTTTGCCCGAAATGGATAAATACCGACCGTTTTCCGCTAAAAACATCCCCGTTTTAAGCCGGAGCCTGGAGTAAACTCTCCTTTATAATAAGAGAAAGACATTCAGGAATACCTTACATGCTACTCAATGCGCATCAACAAGCGGCTCAACGTAACCTTTCTTATCTTCTTGCGGAGAAAATTGCACAACGTATTTTGTCTGGGGAATATCCGGAAGGTGCCATTCTTCCCGGCGAGAATGAGTTAGGAGAGATTTTTGGGGTCAGCCGCACGGCCGTGCGTGAAGCCGTAAAAACGCTGACGGCCAAGGGGATGCTTTTACCTCGTCCGCGAATTGGTACCCGGGTGATGCCGCAATCAAGCTGGAACTTTCTCGATCAGGAATTACTGACCTGGTGGATGACCCGCGAAAACTTCGATCAGGTGATGGCACATTTTATTGTTTTGCGCAGAGCTCTCGAACCTCAGGCCTGCGCCTTAGCGGCACTCGCTGCCAGTAAAGAGCAAACGCATCAGCTCTCCCTCTATATGTATGAGATGCGCCAGCTACATAACAACTTCGATCGGGAACGTTGGATAACAGTAGATACGCAATTTCACCAGCTTATCTATGAAGCGGGGAAAAATCCGTTCCTGACTTCTTTCGCGAATTTATTCAGCTCAGTGTATCAGAGCTATTTTCGGGCAATTACCGGCAATGAGGTGATTAAGCTGGAGCATCACCAGCGGCTGACGGATGCCATTCTGGCCGGTGATGCCAATGCAGCACTTCTGGAATGTCAGAGCCTGTTACTTACCGATGAGTGATCCCACCGACTGACGCACGACCAGCTCCGGCGTTAATACTAATACCTGTGGTTGTGAATCCGGGTCTTGCAACCGATGTAGTAATGCATCAACGGCCAGTTCTCCCAGCGAGTCTTTAGGTTGATGGATTGTTGTCAGCGGCGGCATCATATATTGCGCTAACTGGATATCATCGTAACCCATCACGGCGACATCCTCAGGGACGCGCAATCTGCGCTGATAAAGAGCCTGATACACGCCAACCGCCATCGCGTCGTTACCGGCGAAAACTGCATGAGGCGGTTCAGGTAGCGCCAGCAACTTTTGCATTGCGGCTAATCCGCCTTCAAATTCAAAATCACCACTCACTTCATAACCGGGCAAAATCTTCAGACCTGCTTTCTCCATCGCCTGACGATAGCCACTGAGTCGTTCCTGCGCAGTCGTTTTATCCAACGGGCCGGTAATACAGGCGATGCGATGATATCCCTGACGGATTAAAAACGCCGTCGCCATTTCGCCGCCCAGCAGCGCGTTATCCTGAATAATATCTATCGCGCCATCAAACGGTGACCAGTCCATCATCACAATCGGCAGTGACGGATACCGGCTGATCGCATCTTTCGATGGCCGGTGGTTTTCAGTACACATGATGAGCAACCCATCGACCCGCTTTTGCAACAGCGTCTCCAGGCTGCGGTTCATACGCTCTGCATCATTATCTGTATTGCATAAAATGAGGCTGTATCCACGCTCATAACAACTGCGCTCCACTCCGCGCACGACTTCCGAATAGAAAGGGTTACTGCTGGCCGTCAGCAACATACCGAGAGTACGGGTCTGATTCAGCTTGAGGCTGCGGGCTAATGCGGAAGGCGCGTAGTTAAGTTGTTCTACGGCAGCATTCACTTTCTCAGCGATGGACTCACTGACAAAACGATTCTTGTTGATAACATGGGAGACTGTCGAGGTTGAAACGCCCGCAAGGCGGGCGACATCTTTCATGGTGGCCAATCAGGCCTCCTGTTGTGCGAGGAAATCGTCTATTTCGTTACGCCACGGAACGGAAGGTTGGGCACCAGGGCGCGTCACGGCAATCGCCGCCGCCGCATGCGCGAATCGTACCGCGCTATCCATCGTTTTACCTTCAAGCAACGCGGTGACTAATGCACCGTTAAAAGTATCACCTGCTGCTATTGTATCGACGGCTTTCACGCGAAACCCCGCCACCAACTTTCCTTCGCCGTTCTGGCTGAGCCAGACGCCTTTACTGCCCAGCGTAATGATGACGGTTGCGATACCTTTTTCATGCAAAGCTTTCGCAGCACATGCGGCAGCTTCATTACTGTCAACTTTAATTCCCGTCAGCTTTTCAGCTTCGGTTTCGTTCGGGGTGATTATATCCACCCGCGCAAGTAATTCATCCGGCAATTCGCATGCAGGAGCCGGATTGAGGATCACCTGGGTACCGTTGTCTTTGGCAATCTTCGCTGCCGCAATCACCGTATCAAGAGGGGATTCCAGTTGCATTAATAAAGCAGAAGCCCCGATGACCTGCTGTTTATAGCGATCAAGATATGCCGGGGTGACAGCTTTATTAGCTCCCGCATCGATACCAATAACATTCTCACCTTCCGCATTCACAAAAATCAGCGCTACGCCAGTGGTAGTGTCTTTAATGGCTTCAATGGGTTGCGTATCAATATGGTCACTGGCCAGCTGCTTGCGAACGCGCTCACCAATATCATCATCTCCCACACAAGCAATAAAAGAAATATCAGCACCACTGCGACCGGCTGCAACGGCCTGATTCGCACCTTTACCGCCAAAGGCGACGGTGTATTGCTTACCGATAACCGTTTCGCCCGGTTGCGGGAATTGGTTGATATTCAGAATGTGGTCAGCGTTGATACTGCCGAGTACCACCAGTTTGCCGGTTTTCATGTGGAGATCCCTGAGTCGAATAGCGCCTCCATCAGAAGGCGCAGTTACAGCGTAGATAAAAAGAGTATTACGGCTGAGCAACCAGTTTCAAATCAACAGGGATAACAGCAGGCACTTTTTCACCTTTCAATATTTTGTCTGCGGTCTGAACGCCGATCACACCGATTTGTTCAGGGCGCTGCGCAACGGTCGCACCCATTTTACCGCTGTTAACCGCTTTGATACCGTCTTCGGTGCCGTCAAAGCCAACAACCAGCACATCCGTTTTACCGGCAGTTTGCAGGGCGCGCAATGCACCGAGCGCCATTTCATCATTCTGAGCGAACACGGCCTGTACATCCTGATGTGCAGTCAGCAGGTTCTGCATAACGTTCAGGCCCTTGGTGCGGTCGAAGTCAGCAGGCTGGCTGGCGAGGATCTGGAAATGGTGTTTTTCAGCAGCCTGAGCAAAACCTTTACCACGTTCACGGGCAACAGACGTCCCGGCGATCCCTTCGAGTTCAATGACTTTAGCGTTTTCACCCAGTTTCTTGGCAATGTAATCACCGGCCATTTTACCACCGAAGGCGTTATCCGATGCAACGTGGCTGGCCACAACCCCCTTAGTAGCCTGACGGTCAAGGGTGATCACCGGGATTTTCGCCTGGTTTGCCATCGCAACGGCATTGCCTACCGCATCAGAATCAGTCGGGTTGATCAGCATCAGCTTAGTGCCACGAACCGTCAGATCCTGTACGTTTGCCAGTTCTTTCGCCGGGTTATTCTGAGAGTCAAGAACCACCAGGTTATAACCCAGTTTGTCCGCCTCTTTCTGCGCACCGTCTTTCATGGAGACGAAGAACGGGTTGTTCAGCGTGGAAACCACCAGCGCAATAGTATCTTTCGCCAGAACGTTCGCACTGAAAGAAGCGGTGATCGCTGCAGCGGAAACCCAGACAGCCAGTTTTTTCATATTCATGGTCATAAGTCCTGTAGGAGAGGTTATTTGTTGCTTTTGTTATCCACCAGAACCGCCAGCAGGATGACAACTGCTTTTACGATCATCTGGTAGTAGGAAGAAACACCTAATAAGTTCAAACCGTTATTCAGGAAGCCAAGGATCAATGCACCGATCAGCGTTCCAACAATGCGTCCTTTTCCCCCGGACAGGCTGGTTCCCCCTAATACCACAGCGGCAATCGCATCCAGCTCATAACCTGTACCCGCGTTCGGCTGCGCAGAGGATAATCGCGCCACTTCAATGATACTGGCCAGAGCGGCTAACAACCCACACAGGGAATAGACGATAATTTTAACTTTATCGACGCTGATACCTGACAGACGCGTAGCGGATTCGTTACCGCCCAGCGCGTAGATATAACGCCCTAGCCGGGTGTGATGCAGCATGTACCACGCCGCAATAAACACCACAGCCATCAGCCAGACGGGCGTCGGGATACCCAGCGGGCGACCGATACCAAACCAGCCAAATACATCAGCGACATCATTAAAACCGGTACTGATCGGGCTGCCGTTGGTATACACCATTGTGATACCGCGCAGCAGCAACATCATGACCAGCGTGGCGATAAACGCCTGAACCTTACCTTTGGCCACAATCATACCGGTGACGCCACCCACAGCGGCACCCAGCACCAGCGCAGCCCCCACAGCAACCAGCGCATTCACTTCCAGTCCGACAATCGAGGCGGCAACAGCACCGGTAAGCGCCAGCAAAGAGCCGACGGATAAATCGATACCGGACGTCAGGATCACCAGCGTCATACCCACCGCCATAATGGCGTTGACGGACGTCTGCTGAAGGATGTTAAACAGGTTGTTAACCGTAAAGAAATTCGGGCTCATGGAAGAAACCACGGCAATCAACACCAGCAGTGCAATCAGAGACTTTTGCTCCAGCAACCACTCTTTACTGATCCAGCGCTTTTTAGCTGGCAATGTCTGAGAACTCATATCTGATTACTCCTGCGTCACGCCGTATTGCTTGCCGACAGCAGCTGCCATCAACACTTCTTGCGTAGCCTGTTCTATCGGGAATTCACCGCTTAAATGACCTTCATGCATCACCAAAACCCGGTCACTCATGCCAATCACTTCCGGCATTTCTGAGGAAACCAAAATGATGCTCAGCCCTTCGCGCTTGAACTGGTTTATAAGCTGGTAAATTTCTTTTTTAGCACCAACGTCAACGCCGCGCGTCGGTTCGTCGAGGATCAAAACTTTCGGCCGCGTCATTAATCCACGGGCAATCGCCACTTTTTGTTGATTACCACCGGACAGCAGGCCGATGGTCTGCATCATTGACGGTGTTTTGATATTGAAAAGGCGGATGAAATCGCCGACAGCCTGCTGTTCGTCGGCATGCTTAAGGCGCCCGCCGGTGTGACTGAAATAGCGCAACGCGGTCAGTGACATGTTTTCTTTCACAGACATACCGAGCACCAAACCATCGCGCTTACGGTCTTCAGAAATGTAAACAATACCGTTTGCCAACCCGTCTTGCGGAGAGTGAGTCACCACTTCGCGGCCATCTAGCGCCACATAACCACTTTTACGCGGTAGCGCGCCGTAGAGAATTTTCATCAGTTCGGTACGGCCGGCACCCATCAAACCGGAAATCCCCAGGATTTCGCCGCTGTACAGATCAAAGCTGATGTTGTTCACTCCCGGTCCGCTGATATCACGCACCTGCAGGCGCAGCGCACCGCGTTCATGATTAATACGCGGGTATTGTTCCTCCAGACGGCGGCCCACCATCATTTCAATCAACGTGTCTTCTTCCAGTTCGCTGACCGGACGCTCTGCAATGAACTGCCCGTCACGAAATACCGTCACGTCGTCGCAGATTTCGAAGATTTCTTTCATGCGGTGTGAGATATACACCACGCCACAGCCGGCAGCTTTCAGTTCGCGTATAACGCTAAATAAAGAAGCGGTTTCAGTATCGGTCAGGGCATCGGTCGGCTCATCCATAATGATGACTTTGGATTCAAAGCTAAGCACTTTAGCTATTTCGACCATTTGCTGGTCGCCGATGGATAAATCCCCCACCAGCCGGTCACTTTTGTAACGCAGATTCAGGCGCGCCAGCAGTTTATCGGCTTCGGCATACATCTTCTTCCAGTTGATACGGCCAAAACCGTTTACAAACTCACGGCCAAGGAAGATGTTTTCAGCAATAGTCAGTTGAGGGATCAGATTTAATTCCTGATGGATAATCCCGATCCCGGCTTCCTGCGATGCTTTCGGACCGTTGAACGTCGCTTCCTTACCCAGAAAACGTACTGAGCCGGCATCTTTTTGATAGATGCCGGTCAGCACTTTCATCATGGTGGACTTGCCCGCGCCGTTTTCCCCCACCAACGCCATCACTCGTCCCGGATAGACGCTGAGCGCCGCGCCGGAAAGGGCTTTCACGCCGGGAAAGGCTTTATCAATGCCTGTCAGTTGCAGCAAAGGTTGCATAAAAGCCTCAGAAGGTTACGCCGGCACACAGAATAATGTTCGCATAAGGCGAACATTCCCCGCTGCGGATCACAGCCCGACTTTTTTCGCTTTGCGCTTTGAATGCCTCATGGCTGACGTAATCCAAAGCAATGGTGTTTCCCTGGTGTTGTTCGAGTTGTGTCAATTGGGCGAGCAACGCTTCATGGAGTTGAGGATTTTTAGTCTGGATTTCCTCGGCGAGGATAGCCCGCTCAACCTGCATCTCGTGTGTCACTACCTCTAAGACTTGTAAAAAGGTGGGGACTCCCTGGGTTAATGCCAGATCGATGCGTTGGCAAGCTGCTGGCACCGGAAGACCGGCATCGCCAATAACCAGCTGATCGGTGTGGCCTAACCGGGCAATAACATGTGAGATTTCGGCATTTAACAGCGGTGACTTCTTCATTGTGAACTCCTACAGCGAAACGTTTCGCTCATTGAAGAGTTTATAAAGATTAGCGGACATGGCAACGAGCTAGTGATGGAATTGTGATCAGCGTCGAAACGTTTCGCTGACTGATTCGGAAACAACGTGGAAATTTGAGTTATCGTTTAAGAAAGGCAGGAGCAGAAATAAAACAGGGTACCCGAAGGTACCCTTTGAGCGGCAGAAATGGGGATCAGATTTCCACCTGCGTGCCGAGTTCGATCACCCGGTTAGGCGGAATTTCAAACTGATCGGGCGCACGCAGGGCATTGCGGCTGAGCGCCATAAAGAGTTTCCCACGGAAGTACAGATACCACGGGCGCTTGGTCAGGATCAGCGATTCATGCGACATGAAGAATGACGTTTCCATCATCCGGCACGGTAATCCTTCCAGACCACAGCGATGGAATACTTCTTCCACGTTCGGCGTTTCTTTAAACCCGTAACTGGCTACTACACGCCAGAACGTCGGTGACAGCTGCTCGATGGTGACACGCCGGACATTATGCACATAAGGCGCATCTTCCGTGCGCAGCGTCAGCAGAACCACGCGCTCATGCAATACTTTGTTGTGTTTGAGGTTGTGCAGCAATGCAAACGGAATGACGTTGATGGCGCGAGACATATACACAGCCGTTCCCGGAACACGCACCGGCGGAGATTTTTCCAGAGAGGCGATCATCGCCTCCAGGGAATTCCCATGCTCGTTCATACGGCGCATAAGGCGGAAGCGTTCGCTCTTCCAGGTGGTCATCACGATGAACATGCACAAACCCAGCGTCAGTGGCAACCAGCCACCGGAGAACAGTTTGGTGGCATTCGCCGCGAACAGCGGGATATCCATAAACAGCAGACCGATCAGTAAAAGTCCGACCAGGAAGGGTTTCCAGTGCCAGTTTTTAAGCGCAACCGTACAGGAAAGTATGCTGGTCAGCACCATCGTACCGGTCACGGCAATACCATAAGCCGCCGCCAGATTGCTCGAATGCTCGAAGCTGGCGATAACAATAACCACCGCAAAATAAAGCAGCCAGTTGATAGCCGGAATGTAAATCTGGCCTGCTTCCATTTCTGACGTATGGATAATGCGCATTGGCGGTAAATAGCCCAAACGTACAGCCTGGCGGGTCAGGGAAAACACGCCCGAAATAACTGCCTGGGAGGCGATAATGGTCGCGAGTGTTGCCAGAATCAGTAACGGGATTAATGCCCAGTCAGGCGCCAGCAGGAAGAACGGGTTCTTAATCGATTCCGGGTTTTTCAGCAATAATGCGCCCTGACCGAAATAGTTCAGCACCAGAGAAGGCAGTACCACGGTGAACCAGGCCAGACGGATAGGGAATTTCCCGAAGTGGCCCATATCGGCATATAACGCTTCAACACCGGTAATCGACAGAACCACTGCACCGAGCGCCAGGAAGGAGAACGACTTATGCTCGATAAAGAAGTTAACTGCCCACATAGGGTTCATGGCGCGCAGCACTTCAGGATTCTGCATAATACTGTTGACGCCAAGCACCGCCAGCGTCAGGAACCACAGCAACATTACCGGTGCAAACAGTTTGCCCACGATGCCGGTACCATGCTTCTGAATAATGAAAAGCAGCGTCAGAACAGTAATAGAAAGAGGAACGATATAAGGATCGAGCGAAGGGGCTGCGATTTCCAGACCTTCCATTGCGGAAAGTACTGAAATAGCCGGAGTGATCACCACTTCACCATAGAAGAAGCTTCCCCCGATCAGGCCGAGAATGACCAGAACGGCAGTGGTTCGCGCCGACGTGTTTCTGCCTGCCAGAGACATCAGCGTCAGAATACCCCCTTCGCCTGCGTTGTCCGCCCGCATCACATAAGTGAGGTACTTGAGCGAAACAATGAGGATTAACATCCAAAAAATCAGAGAAAGAAAGCCAAAAACGACGCTGGGTTCAACGTTAAAACCATAATGACCAGAAAAACACTCTCTTAAGGTATAGAGAGGACTGGTACCAATGTCGCCATAGACCACACCAATGGCGGCCAGGGTTACTGCTGGGAGTGACCGTTTATGTTCAGTGCTCATATTTCGTTTCTTTTTTGCTCGAACATCCGTAAGCGATGTGTGCGCTCAGACTTATGATGCCCACTAAAAGGCGCACAGTATGCACGAATAAATCAGATTGCCTACCCTTAAATGCGCAGTGAAACCGGCGTTCTTATGAACGAGGTCGCATTTTTGATAATAGAAAATTTTTAGTAATCAACAAGCTATAACGATAAAAATAAACGTGGAATATCGTCACCAGCCAGTACACTATTCAATAACTTAATGGATACCGAAAGAGACAGTATGGCGCAATCTCCCCTTTTGGCAGAACGGATAGCCCGTCTTGCCAACGCATTAGAACATGGCCTGTACGAACGGCAGGATGCCATACGACTTTGCCTTTTGGCCGCCCTGTGCGGCGAAAGCGTTTTCCTGCTGGGGCCGCCGGGCATTGCAAAAAGTCTGATCGCCCGTCGCCTGAAATTCGCGTTCCGCCATGCCCGCGCTTTTGAATATCTTATGACACGCTTTTCCACGCCGGAAGAAGTCTTTGGTCCGCTATCAATTCAGGCCCTGAAAGATGAGGGCCGCTATCTGCGTCTGACCGAAGGTTATTTGCCGGAAGCTGAAATTGTCTTCCTTGATGAAATCTGGAAAGCCGGTCCCGCCATTCTCAACACGCTTCTGACCGCCATCAACGAGCGCCGGTTCCGTAATGGCGAGCGTGAAGAAGCAATACCTTTACGTCTGCTGGTCAGCGCTTCCAACGAATTACCCGAAGCTGATGGTGGTCTTGAGGCACTGTATGACCGCATGCTGATCCGTCTGTGGCTGGATAAAGTGCAGGATAAGCAAAATTTTCGCTCACTGCTGACCAGCCGTAACAATGAAAGCACTAATCCGGTAGCAGAGTCTCTGAGTATCAGTGATGAAGAATACCAACAATGGCAGCCGGAGATCGACAAAGTCAATCTTTCAGACAGTTGCTTTGAGCTGATCTTCCAGCTGCGCCAGCGCCTTGATGCCCTGGATACTGCCCCTTATGTTTCTGACCGTCGCTGGAAAAAAGCCCTGCGCCTGTTGCAGGCCTGTGCATTTTTCAGTGGCAGAAAAGCGATTACCCCGGTGGATCTGATCCTGCTGAAAGATTGTTTATGGCATGATCTCAATACGTATAACCTCCTGCACAATCAGATTGAGCAACTCATCACTGAGCAGGCTTATCAGCAGCAGGCATTGCTGATGAAAATCCAGCAGCTTAATCAGCAGTGGATGCAACATCAGCAACAACAGAGCACGCGTCAGTCAATCAAACTGAGTAAGAAAGCCGGGATTTTCAGCCGTAAGCCACAATACAGCCTGCCAGAATCACTCAATACCCCCAATCTGACCTTGTTATTGCAAACGCCTTTGCACCTGCATGAAATAAAAGTCACACACTTATTATTCGAACGCAGCATCCTGGAAGAATGGCTCAATAAAGGGGGCGTAATGAAAGCCAAACTCAACGGGATTGGTTTTGTACAAACCGTGGATTTGGAAATCGATGACAAACAGCAAATTCTGGTGCTGGATGTGAGCCGTCAGAGCACACCACTGACACTGCCCGGCCATGCGCATATTGCTGTTCCCGACGAAATGAAAAATATGCTCAATGACCTGACCGCAAAACTGGCGCAGCAGAGGCATGAATTCAGCCAGCAGCAAAACTGCCTGTTTGTTCCGGCTGAATGGATGGCAAAAATTGAAGCCAGCCTGCTGCAGGTGGCTGAACAGTTGCGTCATCAGCAACAGACATTCAGCGGTCACTGATCATGTTCAGTCTCGAGTCACTGGATCTGCTGCTGGCGATCAGCGAAGCCGAACTGATTGAAGAACTGATTGTCGGCTTGCTGGCGGCGCCTGCACTGGTCGTTTTCTTCGAGAAATTTCCCCGTCTGAAGCGTGCATTAACCCGGGATCTTCCGGAATGGAAATTGCGCCTGCGCCAGAGGATCCACGAAACGCCGGTTCCTCATGAGCTGGCCAAAGAATTCTACCTTTACCAGCACTGTCAGCAGCTTGATGCCACGTCTTTTCAGTCCGGTCTCGCTTCCCTCATCGATGAACTGGTGCAACTCAGTTCTCCATTTGCTACAGAAGCCCGTACCTTACAGGAAAATAATGAAGCTTCGCGTACGTCAAAAACCGGCAATAGCTTTCATACTTTATTCCTTCAGCGCTGGCGCCTGAACCTGACCTTCCAGACGGTGAACGTTCATCATCAGTTGCTCGAACAGGAACAGGAGCAATTGCAGGAAGAATTGCTGCAACGTCTGCAGCTCAGCAGCGAGTTATCCCCTTTATTAGCCGAGAACGATACTGCCGCCGGACGTTTGTGGGACATGAGTAAAGGGAAGCGGCTGCGGGGTGATATTCAGTCACTGGCACGGTTTGGCGCTTTCCTTCAGCAGCAGCCTGAACTGATGCATCTGGCCGAACAACTGGGCCGCAGCCAGACGGCCAAAACCAGTCCACATGAAGATGCAAAAATGGAAACGCACCGGCTGATGGTGCGCGAACCCGCGATAGTGCCGGAAGAAGTGAACGGCATTCATCAGAGCGATGATATTTTGCGCCTCATGCCGACGGAGCTGGTGACGCTGGGGCTGCCTGAGATGGAATATGAATTCTATCGTCGCTTGCTGGAAAAGCGTTTGATGACATATCGCCTGCAAGGGGATGTCTGGCGTGAGAAAGTGGTCAAACGGCCGGTGGTCTATCAGCAGCAGGAACCGCAACCGCGCGGGCCTTTTGTGGTCTGCGTCGATACGTCCGGTTCCATGGGCGGCTTTAACGAACAGTGCGCCAAAGCATTCTGTCTGGCATTACTGAAGATCGCTCTGGCGGATAACCGCCGATGTTACATCATGTTATTTGCCAGTGAAGTGATCCATTATGAACTGACATCTAACGGTGGCCTGGATCAGGCGCTGCGCTTTCTGGGACAACATTTTCGCGGCGGTACCGATCTGGCAGCCTGCCTGAATGCCACACTGGATAAACTTGCTTCTCCGCAGTGGGAAGATGCGGATGCCGTGGTGATCTCGGACTTTATCGCCCAGCGGTTGCCAGATGAAGTACAAATGAAGGTCAGATCACTGCAGCGCGAAAAACATCACCGCTTTCATGCCCTGGCAATGTCACACTATGGTAAGCCCGGCATCCTGCGAATTTTCGATCATATCTGGCGCTTTGATACCGGGGTTAAAAGCCGCGTACAGCGACGCTGGCAGAGAAATTAAGCCCACAAGAGAAAGATGACCATGACTGAAATTTACCAGCTCGATGAGCTTGATCGCGGGATCCTCAACGCCCTGATGGACAATGCCCGTACGCCTTATGCCGAACTGGCAAAATTGTTTACTGTCAGTCCGGGGACGATCCACGTACGCGTAGAGAAAATGAAGCAGGCAGGCATCATTACCGGTGCGCATATTACCGTCAATCCCAAACAGCTGGGTTACGACGTATGCTGTTTTATTGGCATCATTTTAAAAAGTGCCAAGGATTACCCCTCTGCCCTGAAAAAGCTTGAGAATATAGAAGAAGTGGTTGAAGCCTATTACACCACCGGGCATTACAGTATTTTCATCAAGATCATGTGTCGTTCGATTGATTCCCTTCAGCATGTACTTATCAACAAGATCCAAACAATTGATGAGATCCAGTCAACCGAGACCCTGATCTCTCTGCAGAACCCCATCACACGCACCATCCAGCCCTGACATCTGATTTCTATACCCCTATTATCCACAGGTAGATCCCAGCTCATTCACAGCGTACAATAGTCTCCTTTTCCCGGGTGAGAGCATTATGTCTGACATTACCCTGATCAGTGGCAGTACGCTTGGCAGCGCCGAATATGTTGCAGAACACGTGGCAGAGAAACTGGAAGAAGCCGGTTTTTCCACCCAATTATTTCATGGCCCGGAGCTGTATGAAGTCCCGCAGGAAGGGATCTGGCTGGTTGTGTGTTCAACTCACGGCGCAGGTGAACTGCCCGACAACTTGCAACCGTTTATGGAGCAGTTGGAAGATCAGCAACCGGATCTGTCTAAAGTTCGCTTTGGTGCCTTAGGATTGGGCAGCAGTGAATATGACACTTTCTGTGGCGCGATCAATTCCCTGGATAACAAACTGACGTCATTAGGGGCAAAAAGGATCGGTGATCGCCTTGAGATCGACGTGACGCAATACGAAATTCCTGAAGATCCCGCTGAGGTTTGGGTGATCAACTGGATTAATTTGATCAAATAAGTGTAAATTTCAGGCGATCAGATGTGGATAACTAGGCTTAAAAGCAGGGTAAAACCCGTAGTTATCCCTCTAACAACCCCTGTACGCTTTTCATGCTGTGTATAACTCTCACTTCTGATCCCAGCTTATACTGTCCAGGATCACCGATCATTCACAGCATTCGATCCTTCTTAGCATGCTGATCTTAATAAACAAAAAAGACTTATGCACAGAGGATCGCGATCCTAATAGAAGTATTAATAAGAGATCTTTAAATAAAAAAGATCTTCTTTTAATTAGTGAAGATCCCCGGGGGCTTGTGGAAGCTCAAAACTTGAGTAGAATCCCTCCTCCCAACGCCATACAAAGAAAGTTCGCTTGAACGCCGAGGTGCAGTCGCATGTTTTATCCGGATCAATTTGACGTCATCATCATAGGTGGTGGCCATGCAGGTACTGAAGCTGCAATGGCTTCTGCACGCATGGGACGTCAGACCTTATTACTCACCCACAATATCGACACGCTGGGACAAATGTCGTGTAACCCTGCTATTGGCGGGATCGGGAAAGGACATCTGGTTAAAGAAGTCGACGCACTGGGTGGTCTGATGGCCACGGCCATCGATCATGCCGGCATTCAGTTTAGGATACTAAACGCGAGCAAAGGCCCTGCTGTCAGAGCGACCCGTGCTCAGGCTGACCGTGTTCTGTACCGCCAGGCTGTCCGTACCGCTTTGGAAAACCAGCCAAACCTGATGATCTTCCAGCAACCTGTTGAAGACCTGATCGTTGAAAACGATCGTGTCGTTGGTGCTGTGACCAAAATGGGGCTGAAATTCCGCGCTAAATCGGTTGTACTGACTGTCGGCACTTTCCTGGATGGAAAGATCCACATCGGTCTGGAAAACTACAGCGGAGGCCGTGCAGGGGATCCTCCTGCAATTTCTTTGTCTCAGAGACTGCGAGAGCTACCTCTGCGCGTTAACCGTCTCAAAACCGGTACACCACCGCGTATCGATGCCCGTACCATTGATTTCAGCGTACTGGCACAACAACACGGTGATAATCCGGCGCCGGTCTTCTCGTTCATGGGTAATGTGTCGCAGCATCCGCGCCAGATCCCGTGTTACATGACGTATACCAACGAAAAAACCCATGATGTGATCCGCAACAACCTGGATCGCAGCCCGATGTATGCCGGGATCATCGAAGGGATCGGCCCGCGTTACTGCCCGTCGATCGAAGATAAAGTCATGCGTTTTGCCGATCGCAATTCGCATCAGATCTTCCTGGAACCGGAAGGACTGACCAGCAACGAAGTGTATCCGAACGGGATTTCAACCAGCCTGCCATTTGATGTACAGATGCAGATCGTCCGCTCAATGCAGGGGATGGAAAATGCGGTGATCGTTCGTCCCGGCTATGCCATTGAATACGATTTCTTCGATCCGCGTGATTTGAAACCAACGCTGGAAAGCAAATTTATCGCGGGTCTGTTCTTTGCCGGACAAATCAACGGTACGACGGGTTACGAAGAAGCCGCTGCGCAGGGCTTACTCGCCGGTATGAATGCCGCCCGTTGCGCCAGTGAAGAAGACGGCTGGGCACCACGTCGTGATCAGGCTTACCTCGGTGTGCTGGTTGACGATCTGTGTACGCTTGGCACTAAAGAACCGTACCGTATGTTTACGTCACGTGCTGAATATCGACTGATGCTGCGCGAAGACAATGCTGATTTACGTTTGACAGAAAAGGGCCGTGAGTTAGGCCTGGTTGACGATGCCCGCTGGGCACGCTTCAACGAAAAGTTGGAAATGATCGAGCAGGAGCGTCAGCGTTTGCGTGGTATCTGGGTGAACCCTCATCATGCCCAGGTTGATGAAATCAACGCGCATCTTTCTGCCCCGCTTTCTAAAGAAGCCAGTGCGGAAGAGCTGCTGCGTCGTCCTGAAATGACCTATGAATTAATCACCCGACTTTCCCCGTTCGCTCCTTCTGTTCCGGATGCGCAGGCGGCAGAACAAGTGGAAATTCAGATAAAATATGAAGGTTATATTGCCCGTCAGCAGGAAGAGATCGAAAAACAGCAGCGTAACGAAAATACGGTGCTGCCTGTCGATCTTGATTACCGGCAGGTGAATGGCCTTTCAAATGAAGTGATCGCCAAACTTAACGATCACAAGCCAACCTCCATTGGTCAGGCCTCACGGATCTCCGGTATTACGCCGGCTGCAATCTCAATTTTGCTGATCTGGCTTAAAAAACAAGGTTTGCTGCGCCGCAGCGCATAAACGACTGCTCTAATGACCGCCCTTGGTATCCCGAAGCGGCGGTCGATTCTTACTTTTCCCATCATTCTGTATGTTTTATCATTTTTAAACCGGGTTGTTCCCGGCATATCGATTCTGTCTGAGGATTCACCGTGCATAATAAACTCGACTCGCTGCTTGCTGCGGCAGGAATAGCGTTACCCGATCAGCAAAAACAACAACTGATTGGCTATGTTGAACTGCTGCATAAGTGGAACAAAGCCTACAACCTGACATCTGTCCGTGACCCGATGCAGATGCTGGTACGTCATATTATGGACAGCATTGTGGTGAACGAGCATTTGCAAGGTAGCCGTTTCATTGACGTTGGAACCGGCCCGGGTTTACCGGGGATCCCTCTGGCCATTGTTCGCCCTGATTCACACTTTACGTTGCTGGACAGCCTGGGTAAGCGCGTGCGTTTTTTGCGTCAGGTTCAGCATGAGCTGGGGCTGAAAAATATCGAGCCTATACAAAGTCGTGTGGAAGAATTTGTGCCGAATCCACCTTTTGATGGGGTGATAAGCCGTGCTTTCGCATCAATGCAGGATATGCTTTCCTGGTGTCACCATCTGCCCGTGAAAGGTGAGGGGCATTTTTATGCCTTAAAGGGTGTACGTCCTGATGATGAACTTGCTGCGCTGCCGGCAGGGATTACTCTGAAGTCAGTCATTAAGCTGCAGGTACCCGAACTTGACGGCGAACGTCATCTGATAATTCTTAGCGCAAACTAAAGTTGCGATTTATCAAAAAAGATTTAAAAAAAACATGTGTTAACTTAGTTAAAATGAGCAGGCTAATTATATAGCAGGGAAGAACACCCAAACACCGCTTTTTTACACCCTGATAGCATTTCTGAGATGTTTTTATTTTAATCCGGAGCGTAATAGTCACTTTTGAAATTGAACGGGCATCAAGCTGCTGATATTCAATTTGTAATGAAAATGTTGTTATTTGTTGGGTTGTTGTGTAAATAAATCGAGCCTATTTTTAAATAAGTTTGATATTCGAGCAGTATTTCATTAACAATTTGATTTATATGGCTTTTAAAAAGCCTGTTTAGCTAAAGACATTGAAAGCATGCTGGGTATATAAAGGGATTAGCGTTAATTATGTGATCCAGTGCACGCTTCTTTGTCGGGTGATGAAATAACCGAACCAAAGTAAAAAGGGCAAATTCAGCTATAGTTTGGTTGGCAAAATAGTGATGAAGAGGAAAATTTAAATAATTGTTCACCTTTTCGCTACTTATCCATTGAATTCGTTCCTGTGCCCCGTATAATTTGCTCGGTTTTTGCTGCTTGACTCAAAACAGTAAAGGCAGTGATATACGGCATTCAGTATACCTCCAGCTAGGTACTCGATACGGAGAGAACAAACGTCATGTCTGTATCCGGTATTTTACACAGTACACAGAGTGTGAAGGTTGCCAGAAAGCTATTGATACTGCAGTTATTGACCTTTGTTCTGCTCAGTGCAGTATTTGGTTTAAAAAGCCTGGAATGGACCCTATCGGCTCTTATGGGTGGGTTGGCCGCTTGGTTACCAAATATACTGTTCATGCTGTTTGCATGGCGTCATCAGGCGCAAACAACGGTCTCTGGACGGGTTGCCTGGTCCTTTGCAATTGGAGAAGCGCTGAAGGTGCTGGCTACGGTGATCTTAATGATTATCGCACTTGGCCTGTTTAAAGCGGCTTTTGCTCCGTTGGGGTTGGCCTATTTATCGGTGTTGATGACTCAGATTTTGGCACCGGCCGTCATTAACAGTTACCGTACTTAACTACTAAAGGGTAAGAGGCATCATGTCTGCATCAGGAGAAATCTCTACTCCACAAGAGTATATCAGTCACCATCTGACTCAGCTTCAGATCGGGACGGGATTCTGGTCGATTAACATCGATTCGATGTTTTTCTCCGTGTTCCTCGGAGTACTCTTTCTGGTTATTTTCCATCGCGTAGCCAAAAACGCCACCAGCGGTGTCCCGGGGAAGCTGCAAACCGCAGTTGAACTGGTCGTTGGTTTCGTCGACAGCAGCGTGCGTGACATGTATCACGGCAAGAGCAAAGTGATTGCACCTCTCGCGCTGACCGTCTTCGTCTGGGTGTTTATGATGAACCTGATGGATTTGCTGCCAATTGATTTGCTGCCGACTATCGGTGAAAAATTGCTTGGTCTGCCTGCGTTGCGTGTGGTTCCAACGGCTGACGTGAACATCACGTTGTCCATGGCGCTTGGCGTATTCATTCTGATTCTTTTCTATAGCATTAAGATGAAAGGCTTTGGCGGTTTCATCAAAGAACTGACAATGCAGCCATTCAATCATCCGGTTTTCATTCCGATTAACCTGATTCTTGAAGGTGTCAGCCTGCTGTCTAAACCAGTTTCACTGGGTCTGCGACTGTTTGGCAATATGTATGCGGGTGAGTTGATCTTCATCCTTATTGCTGGCCTGTTGCCGTGGTGGTCACAGTGGATCCTGAATGTGCCTTGGGCCATTTTCCACATCCTGATCATTACGCTGCAAGCCTTTATTTTCATGGTTCTGACGATCGTCTATCTCTCGATGGCATCTGAAAAACACTGATTTTCTTTCAACACTACTGCGTTTTAACTGAAACAAACTGGAGACTGTCATGGAAAACCTGAGTATGGATCTGCTGTACATGGCTGCCGCTGTGATGATGGGCCTGGCGGCAATCGGTGCTGCAATCGGTATCGGCATCTTGGGTGGTAAATTCTTGGAAGGTGCTGCACGTCAGCCTGACCTGATCCCTCTGTTGCGTACACAGTTCTTTATCGTTATGGGTCTGGTCGATGCAATCCCAATGATTGCGGTTGGTCTGGGTCTGTACGTGATGTTTGCTGTCGCCTAACATTGAGCTTGCTCACTGTTAATCGAACTACATCAAATAATTCACTTTGAAAGAGGCATTGTGCTGTGAATCTTAACGCAACAATCCTCGGCCAGGCTATCGCGTTCGTCCTGTTTGTCGTGTTCTGCATGAAGTACGTATGGCCGCCAATTATGGCTGCCATCGAAAAACGTCAGAAAGAAATTTCTGAAGGTTTATCTTCCGCAGAACGCGCAAAAAAAGAGCTGGACTTAGCGCAAGCCGATGCGACCGACCAACTGAAGAAAGCCAAAGCTGAAGCTCAGGTAATCATCGATCAGGCGAACAAGCGTAAAGCCCAAATCGTCGACGAAGCAAAAGCTGAAGCCGAGCAGGAACGTAACAAGATCGTGACGCAAGCCAAGGCAGAGATTGACGCCGAACGCCAACGCGCCCGTGAAGAGTTGCGTAAGCAAGTCGGGATTTTGGCCATTGCTGGCGCCGAGAAGATCATCGAACGTTCCGTGGATGAAGCTGCTAACAGCGACATCGTTGATAAACTGGTCGCTGAACTGTAAGGAGGGAGGGGCTGATGTCTGAATTTGTAACTGTAGCTCGCCCCTACGCCAAAGCAGCTTTTGACTTTGCCGTTGAGCACCAAAGCTTAGACCGCTGGCAGTCCATGTTAGCGTTCACGGCTGAAGTCACGCGCAATGAACAAATCGAAGAACTGCTTTCCGGTGCTAGCGCGCCTGAAACTTTGTCTAAAACGTTTATTGCCGTATGTGGTGACGAACTCGACGACGCAGGCCAAAACCTGATTAAGGTGATGGCTGAAAATGGACGTTTACGCGTTCTACCGCAAGTACTGGAGCAGTTTATTGAACTGCGCGCCTCTCTTGAGGCTGTTGCTGAAGTTGAAGTAACTTCAGCAAATCCGCTTACGGAAGAACAGCAGGCAAAAATTGCCGCTGCGATGGAAAAACGTCTGTCTCGCAAAGTTAAGCTGAATTGCAAAATTGACAAGTCTGTTCTTGCCGGTGTCGTAATCCGTGCAGGTGATATGGTGATTGATGGCAGCGTTCGCAGTCGTCTGGAACGCCTGGCAGACGTCTTGCAGTCTTAAGGGGACTGGAGCATGCAACTGAATTCCACCGAAATCAGCGAACTGATCAAGCAGCGCATTGCTCAGTTCAATGTGGTGAGCGAAGCTCACAATGAAGGTACTATCGTTTCCGTCAGTGACGGGATCATCCGCGTGCACGGCTTAGCCGATGTCATGCAAGGCGAAATGATTGCGTTGCCGGGTAACCGTTACGCTATCGCCCTGAACCTGGAGCGCGACTCTGTAGGTGCCGTTGTAATGGGCCCTTACGCTGACCTCGCCGAAGGTATGAAAGTAAAATGTACTGGCCGTATCCTGGAAGTTCCTGTTGGCCGTGGCCTGTTAGGTCGCGTTGTTAACACCCTGGGTGCGCCAATTGATGGTAAAGGTCCGGTAGAGCACGACGGCTTCTCAGCTGTTGAAGCGATCGCACCTGGCGTTATCGAACGTCAGTCCGTCGATGAACCTGTGCAGACAGGTTATAAGTCCGTTGATGCCATGATCCCAATCGGTCGTGGTCAACGTGAACTGGTCATCGGCGACCGTCAAACCGGTAAAACCGCTCTGGCGATCGATGCGATCATTAACCAGCGTGATTCCGGCATCAAATGTATCTATGTGGCTATCGGCCAGAAAGCGTCCACTATTTCTAATGTGGTTCGTAAACTGGAAGAGCACGGCGCACTGGCAAACACCATCGTTGTTGTTGCAACTGCATCAGAATCTGCTGCACTGCAATACCTGGCACCGTACTCCGGTTGCGCAATGGGTGAATACTTCCGTGACCGCGGTGAAGACGCACTGATCGTTTATGATGACCTGTCTAAACAGGCTGTTGCTTACCGTCAGATCTCCCTGTTGCTTCGTCGTCCACCAGGTCGTGAAGCTTACCCAGGCGACGTTTTCTATCTCCACTCCCGTCTGCTGGAACGTGCTGCGCGTGTAAACGCCGAGTATGTTGAAGCATTCACCAAGGGTGAAGTGAAAGGCAAAACGGGTTCCCTGACTGCGCTTCCAATCATCGAAACGCAAGCGGGCGACGTTTCCGCGTTCGTTCCGACCAACGTAATTTCGATTACTGATGGTCAGATCTTCCTGGAATCTAACCTGTTCAACGCCGGTATTCGTCCTGCGGTTAACCCGGGTATTTCGGTATCCCGTGTGGGTGGTGCTGCTCAGACTAAGATCATGAAGAAACTGTCCGGTGGTATTCGTACCGCTCTGGCACAGTATCGTGAGCTGGCTGCGTTCTCGCAGTTCGCTTCAGATCTGGATGAGGCAACCCGTAAACAGCTGAACCACGGTCAGAAAGTGACTGAGCTGCTGAAACAGAAACAATACGCTCCGATGTCAATCGTTGCGCAGTCTCTGATTATCTTCGCAGCAGAACGTGGTTATCTGGAAGACGTTGAGTTGTCTAAAGTCGGTAGCTTCGAAGCGGCACTGTTGGCTTACGCCGACCGTGAGCACGGCGAGCTTCTGCAGCAAATCAACCAAACTGGTGCGTATAACGATGAGATCGAGGGTAAATTCAAAAATATCCTTGATACCTTCAAAGCAACCCAGTCCTGGTAACACCTCGCGGCCTTGCTGCCCTGCCTCTGGCAGATAAGCAGCAGGCCGTTTGGTAATGAGGAGAAGCAGAGATGGCCGGCGGAAAAGAGATACGTAGTAAGATCAGCAGCGTGCAAAACACGCAAAAGATCACTAAAGCGATGGAAATGGTCGCCGCCTCCAAAATGCGTAAAACGCAGGATCGCATGGCGGCCAGCCGTCCTTATGCAGAAACCATTCGTGAAGTGATTGGTCACCTTGCGCTTGGGAATCTGGAATACAAGCACCCGTACCTGGATGAGCGTGAAATTAAGCGCGTCGGGTATCTGGTGGTGTCTACCGACCGTGGTCTTTGTGGTGGTCTGAACATTAACCTGTTCAAGAAACTGCTGTCAGAGATGAAAGGCTGGTCCGAAAAAGGTGTTGAAGTTGATCTCGCACTGATCGGTTCCAAAGCAGCTTCTTTCTTCGGCTCCGTTGGGGGCAACGTTGTTGCTCAGGTGACTGGCATGGGGGATAACCCTTCTCTGTCAGAACTGATCGGGCCGGTGAAAGTGATGTTGCAGGCTTTCGACGAAGGTCGTTTAGACAAGTTATGCGTTGTTAGCAATAAGTTCGTCAATACCATGTCCCAGGAACCACGTATCGTTCAGTTGTTGCCTCTGCCACCTGCAGAAGACGGCGAACTGGCGAAAAAATCCTGGGATTACCTGTATGAGCCGGACCCTAAAGCACTGCTGGATACTCTC
The DNA here is from genome assembly GCF_004195115.1 of Rahnella sp. RFA10(1/100). NCBI lineage: Bacteria > Pseudomonadati > Pseudomonadota > Gammaproteobacteria > Enterobacterales > Yersiniaceae > Rahnella > Rahnella sp. RFA10(1/100). The sequence continues at coordinate 336,983 of NZ_SEWR01000005.1, read as the reverse complement.
CTGCGTCGCTATGTGGAATCCCAGGTTTATCAGGGCGTCGTAGAAAACCTGGCCAGCGAACAGGCCGCGCGAATGGTAGCGATGAAAGCCGCAACCGATAACGGCGGCAGCCTGATCAAAGAGCTGCAGTTGGTATACAACAAAGCTCGTCAGGCCAGCATCACTCAGGAACTCACCGAGATCGTCGGGGGAGCCTCCGCGGTTTAAGCTAGGTTTACGAATTACGTAGAGGATTCAAGATGGCTACTGGAAAGATTATCCAGGTAATCGGCGCCGTGGTGGACGTCGAGTTCCCTCAGGATGCAGTACCGAACGTGTACAATGCTCTTGAGGTAGAAAACGGTACCTCCAAACTGGTGCTGGAAGTACAGCAACAGTTAGGCGGCGGCGTTGTTCGTTGTATCGCAATGGGTACCTCAGACGGCCTGCGTCGCGGTCTGAAAGTGAACAACCTGGAACACCCAATTGAAGTACCGGTGGGTAAAGCGACTCTGGGTCGTATCATGAACGTATTGGGTGAACCAATCGACATGAAAGGTGCAATCGGCGAAGAAGAACGTCGTGCGATTCACCGTGCTGCGCCTTCTTATGAAGAGCTGGCAAACTCTCAGGAATTGCTGGAAACCGGTATCAAAGTTATGGACCTGATGTGTCCGTTCGCTAAGGGCGGTAAAGTCGGTCTGTTCGGTGGTGCGGGTGTAGGTAAAACTGTAAACATGATGGAGCTGATCCGTAACATCGCGATCGAGCACTCCGGTTATTCTGTGTTTGCAGGCGTGGGTGAGCGTACTCGTGAGGGTAATGACTTCTACCACGAAATGACTGACTCCAACGTTATCGACAAAGTTTCCCTGGTGTATGGTCAGATGAATGAGCCACCAGGTAACCGTCTGCGTGTTGCACTGACCGGCCTGACTATGGCGGAGAAATTCCGTGATGAAGGTCGTGACGTACTGCTGTTCGTTGACAACATTTACCGTTACACCCTGGCCGGTACCGAAGTGTCCGCACTTCTGGGCCGTATGCCATCGGCGGTAGGTTATCAGCCAACGCTGGCGGAAGAGATGGGCGCTCTGCAAGAACGTATCACCTCTACCAAAAGTGGTTCCATCACCTCCGTACAGGCCGTTTACGTTCCTGCGGATGACTTGACTGACCCATCACCTGCTACCACCTTCGCTCACTTAGATGCGACCGTGGTTCTGAGTCGTCAGATCGCGTCACTGGGTATTTACCCGGCGGTTGACCCACTGGATTCCACCAGCCGTCAGCTGGATCCACTGGTTGTTGGTCAGGAACACTACGATGTGGCTCGTGGCGTGCAGTCTATTCTGCAACGTTACCAGGAACTGAAAGACATCATCGCGATCCTGGGTATGGACGAGTTGTCAGAAGATGACAAACTGGTTGTATCCCGTGCGCGTAAAATTCAGCGCTTCCTGTCCCAGCCATTCTTCGTGGCCGAAGTCTTTACCGGTTCTCCGGGCAAGTTCGTATCGCTGAAAGATACCATTCGTGGTTTCAAAGGCATTATGGACGGCGACTACGATCACCTGCCGGAACAAGCGTTCTACATGGTTGGCACCATTGATGAAGCAGTGGAAAAAGCCAAGAAACTGTAACGCTAGCTTGTTGTGAGAGAGGATGACATGGCTGAAAAAGCTTACCATCTGGATGTTGTCAGTGCGGAAAAACGTATGTTTGCCGGCATGGTACAAAAGATCCAGGTGACGGGTAGCGAAGGCGAACTGGGTATTTTCCCGGGGCATGCTCCGCTGCTCACCGCCATCAAGCCTGGCATGGTGCGCATTGTTAAAGAACACGGTGAAGAAGAGTATATCTATCTTTCCGGCGGCATCCTTGAGGTGCAACCGAATGCAACGACCGTGTTGGCTGATACTGCAATCCGTGGGCAAGACCTCGACGAAGCGCGAGCGCTTGAAGCTAAGCGCAAAGCAGAAGAACACATTAGTGGTTCTCACGGCGACGTTGATTACGCTCAGGCGTCAGCGGAACTGGCTAAGGCGATCGCGAAACTTCGCGTTATCGAACTAACCAGAAAAGCGATGTAACTAAATCAGTTTAAAAAGCGACCTTCGGGTCGCTTTTTTTTTGTTTTTAAAAAAGCGTATTTTCAGTCATTTCCCCAAGGTTAATTTTCGATTTTAGTGGAATACTTGGACGATTAGTGGACGCTTTACCCTCCGTTTTTTTGCTGTAGTCTATGTCGTGTTCAACCCTTGCTGGCTGCGGCTTTCGGGTGGTTTTTGAAGCGAAATATGTAGTAATCCGTCCATTGAACGGATTACATTTGTCACTCAAATTGGATTTGTCAGGTTACCTATGTCGAACAGCACACTGAGTGTGGTGATCCTTGCCGCGGGCAAGGGAACACGCATGTATTCCAACCTTCCAAAAGTTCTTCATTCCTTGGCGGGCAAGCCAATGGTCCAGCACGTTATTGATGCGGCTACGCAGGTCGGCGCCCGCAACGTGCATCTGGTCTATGGTCACGGTGGCGATTTATTGAAGAAAAATCTGGCGGGCAGTGATCTGAACTGGGTATTGCAGGCAGAGCAACTGGGGACCGGTCATGCGATGCAGCAGGCGGCGCCTTATTTTGCCGATGACGAAGATATCCTGATGCTGTACGGCGATGTTCCGCTGATTTCCGTCGATACGCTGAATAATTTACTGCAAGCCAAACCGGAAGGTGGCATAGGTTTACTGACGGTGGTGCTGGATGATCCCACTGGCTATGGGCGTATCGTCCGTGAGAATGGCATCGTTACCGGCATCATTGAGCAAAAAGATGCCAGCGAAGAACAGCTGAAAATCCGTGAAATTAACACCGGCATCCTGGTCGCCAATGGCGCGTCATTAAAACGCTGGCTCAGCCAACTGAGCAACAACAATGCGCAGGGTGAATACTACATCACGGACATTATTGCGATGGCGCACGCCGAAGGACATATCATCGCGACGGTGCATCCGGCGCGTAACAGTGAGGTGGATGGTGTGAATAACCGCCTGCAACTGTCCCGTCTTGAACGCGTATATCAGAGTGAACAGGCAGAGCGTCTGTTGCTCGAAGGCGTAATGCTGATGGATCCGGCGCGGTTTGATCTGCGTGGCGAACTGTCGCACGGTATCGACGTACTGATAGATACCAATGTCATTATCGAAGGTCACGTAAAACTGGGTGACCGCGTCAAGATCGGCGCAGGCTGTGTGCTGAAAAATTGCGTTATCGGCGACGATTGCGAAGTCAGTCCGTACAGCGTATTCGAAGATGCAGTGCTGGAAAGCGGCTGTACGGTCGGGCCTTTTGCCCGTCTGCGTCCCGGCGCTGAACTGGCAGAAGGTGCGCATGTTGGCAATTTCGTTGAAATCAAAAAAGCGCGTCTCGGCAAAGGCTCAAAAGCGGGCCATCTCTCCTATCTTGGTGATGCTGATATAGGGGATAACGTTAATATCGGCGCGGGTACCATCACCTGTAACTACGACGGTGTAAACAAGCATAAGACCATCATCGGTAACGATGTCTTTGTGGGTTCAGATTCTCAACTGGTCGCGCCCGTGACAGTGGGGAATAACGTGACCATCGCCGCCGGTACAACGGTCACCCGCGACGTGCCGGACAAGGGTTTAGTGTTAAGCCGGGTGCCTCAGTTACATAAACCAGACTGGCAGAAACCGGTAAAGAAAAAATAAGCTGTTCATAATAATCCCCCACTCTCTACAAGGCTCGGGGAACCGCAAGTACACCGGAAAACGGGGCTTGTGGATAAATCAGGTCAGGCATCAAAAAAGGTCCCGAAAGGACCTTCATTAGGAATAAAACTGATGTGTGGAATTGTAGGCGCAGTAGCGCAACGCGATATTGCTGAAATTCTGTTGGAAGGTTTACGTCGTCTCGAATACCGCGGTTATGACTCCGCCGGGCTGGCTGTCATTGATGCTGCGGGAAAAATGGGCCGCTTACGTCGTCTGGGTAAAGTCCAGATGCTGGCTGATGCACTGGACGAACATCCTTTGCAGGGCGGCACCGGTATTGCTCACACGCGATGGGCCACTCATGGCGAACCTTCTGAAGCGAATGCTCACCCGCATGTATCTGATTACATTGCCGTCGTGCATAACGGTATTATCGAAAACCACGAACCTCTGCGTGAATTACTGACTGAACGCGGCTACCGTTTTGATTCTGAAACGGATACTGAAGTGATCGCACATCTGGTGCATTGGGAACAACTTCAGGGCGGTACGCTGCTGGAAGTCGTACAGCGTGTGATCCCGCAACTGCGTGGCGCTTACGGTACTGTAGTGATGGACAGGCGCGACCCGTCTGTCCTGGTGGCCGCCCGTTCCGGTAGCCCGCTGGTGATTGGTCGTGGCGTTGGGGAAAACTTCATTGCTTCCGACCAGTTGGCACTGTTACCTGTGACCCGTCGCTTCCTGTTCCTTGAAGAAGGGGATGTGGCTGAAATTAAACGCCGTTCTGTCAGCGTTTATGATAAAACCGGCCATGCCGTTGAGCGTGAAGAAATTGAATCTAAAGTGCAGTACGACGCCGGTGATAAAGGCGTATACCGTCACTATATGCAAAAAGAGATCTACGAACAGCCGCTGGCAATCAAAAACACCCTGGAAGGGCGTTTCAGCCACGGTGAAGTGAACCTCAGCGAGCTGGGCGAAAAAGCGGACGAAATCTTATCGCGTGTTCAACATGTGCAGATTATCGCCTGTGGCACGTCATATAACTCGGGAATGGTGGCGCGTTACTGGTTTGAGTCACTGGCTGGCATGCCTTGTGATGTTGAGATCGCTTCAGAGTTTCGCTATCGCAAATCTGCCGTTCGTCCGGGCAGCCTGATCATCACGCTTTCTCAGTCTGGTGAAACGGCAGATACGCTGGCCGCGCTGCGTTTGTCAAAAGAGCTGGGTTATCTCGGTTCTCTGGCAGTGTGTAACGTAGCCGGTTCTTCATTGGTGCGTGAATCCGATCTGGCGCTGATGACCAAAGCAGGCACCGAAATCGGCGTGGCATCAACCAAAGCGTTCACCACACAACTGACCGTTCTGCTGATGCTGGTGGCGCGTATGGGGCGCCTGAAAGGGATGAATCCGCACGTTGAGCACGATATTGTTCACGCGCTCCAGGCGTTGCCTGCGCGTATCGAACAAATGTTGTCGCTGGATAAAACCATCGAAACGCTGGCCGAAGGTTTTTCTGATAAACATCACGCTCTGTTCCTTGGCCGTGGTGATCAGTATCCGATTGCGATGGAAGGTGCGCTGAAGCTGAAAGAGATTTCTTATATTCACGCGGAAGCCTATGCGGCGGGTGAGCTGAAGCATGGTCCGCTGGCGCTGATTGACGCAGATATGCCGGTGATCGTGGTGGCACCAAATAACGAATTGCTGGAAAAACTGAAATCGAATATCGAAGAAGTGCGCGCCCGTGGCGGTTTGCTGTATGTCTTTGCCGATCAGGATGCCGGTTTTACCGACAGTGAAGGCATGAAGATTATCCAGCTGCCACATGTTGAGGAAATTGTCGCACCTATTTTCTATACCGTTCCGCTACAGTTGCTGTCCTACTACGTTGCCCTGATTAAAGGTACCGACGTTGACCAGCCACGTAACCTGGCGAAATCTGTGACTGTCGAATAAGACTGTCCGGTTTCAGCTATGCGATATATAAGCGCCTCCCGGGGCGCTTTTCTATTTTCAGAATGTTTTTGCCTGATTCCCCACTTTCCCGGCAGCCGATCACGATTCTCCCCTCTCAGGCTTCGTAACCCGCCCCGGATAAGGTATAGTTCGCGTTTTTCTGAAGGTACCCCGCTGAATGCTGACCAATTCCTCCATTCGTCTTAACAAATACATTAGCGAGAGCGGTATCTGCTCACGCCGCGATGCCGATCGTTACATCGAACAGGGAAATGTTTTCATCAACGGCAGGCGTGCCGCAGTGGGGGCTCAGGTGTTTGCCACAGACGTGGTGAAAGTTAACGGTCAGCTTATCGAGCCACGTGATGAAGAAGATCTGGTGCTTATCGCGCTGAACAAGCCGGTAGGTATTATCACCACGATGGAAGAGGGGGAGCGGGACAATATCCGTGATTTCGTCAATCACAGCAAGCGTGTCTTCCCGATTGGCCGTCTGGATAAAGATTCTCAGGGGCTGATTTTACTGACTAACCATGGCGATCTGGTCAATAAAATCCTGCGTGCCGGTAATGATCACGAAAAAGAGTACATCGTGACCGTTAATAAACCGATCACTGACGAATTTATTGCAGGTATGGGTGCTGGCGTGCCGATGCTTGGCACGGTGACCAAGAAATGCAAAGTAAAGAAAGAAGCACCCATGGTGTTTCGTATTACGCTGGTACAGGGGCTTAACCGACAGATCCGCCGTATGTGTAAGCACTTCGGTTATGAAGTCACTAAGCTTGAGCGCGTGCGTATTATGAACATCAACCTGAAAGGTGTTCCACCGGGAGAATGGCGGGATTTAACCGATGATGAATTGATCGAGTTATTCAGGCTGATTGAAAACTCCTCGTCTGAAGATAAACCGGCGAAAAAAACGCAGGCAAACCATACTCAGGCTAAAAAAGCGGTTGTCACAAAACCGGCTGCCACAAAAACAAAAAATACCGAAAAACCTGAAACTAATTCTGCATCCCGCAAGCGTTTTGCCCAGCCTGGTCGTAAGAAAAAAGGGCGTTAATTTACCTGTTTTTCATTATCTGCCGGTGTAATAACCGGCTTTTCCCGCTTAAAACACCTTCATATTGCCCGGGTGGTTCGAATTGTGAACGGTGTCATAAAACTGTCATATAACGTACATTTTACTGTCACTAAACTGTCCTATTTTCCTCCTGTGCCAAACACTTTAATTAACGTCGACATCAGTCGGGAAGTTTAAAACCACCAGGAGTGGAACATGAAATTGATGCGTAACACCGTCGCCGGTCTTGTAGCAGCGACTTTCTCCCTCACAGCAATGTCTGCTTTCGCTGCCACTAACCTGACTGGCGCTGGCGGCACCTTCCCCGCACCTGTCTACGCTAAGTGGGCTGACGCATATCAGAAAGCAACCGGTACTCAGGTGAACTACCAGGGCATCGGTTCTTCCGGCGGTGTAAAACAAATCATCGCCAAGACCGTTGATTTCGGCGCATCTGATGCACCGATGAAAGAAGAAGATCTGAATAAAAATGGCCTGTTCCAGTTCCCTACCGTGATCGGTGGCGTGGTGCTGGCTGTTAACATCCCTGGCATCAAATCTGGTCAGCTGACACTCGATGGCGCAACGCTGGGTGACATTTACCTCGGTAAAATCAAAAAGTGGAACGACGCAGCGATCACTAAGCTGAACCCGGGTGTGAAATTGCCAGACACCAACATCGCAGTGGTGCGTCGTGCTGACGGTTCCGGTACTTCGTTCGTATTCACCAGCTATCTGGCGAAAGTCAACAGCGAGTGGAAAGACAAAATCGGTGCAGGTTCAACGGTGAACTGGCCAACGGGTCTCGGTGGCAAAGGCAATGACGGTGTGGCCGCATTCGTACAGCGTCTGCCAGGTTCAATCGGTTACGTTGAATATGCTTATGCTAAGCAAAATAACCTGGCTTATACCAAGCTGGTCGATGCAGACGGCAAAGCTATCAGCCCGACGGAAGCCTCCTTCAGTGCAGCTGCTAAAGGCGCTGACTGGAGCAAAACCTTCGCTCAGGACCTGACCAATCAGAAAGGTGATAATGCGTGGCCAATCAGCTCCACCACTTTCATCCTGGTTTACAAAGATCAGCAAGATGCAGCGAAGGGCGCAGAAGTGCTGAAGTTCTTCGACTGGGCCTACAAAAATGGCACCAAACTGACAACTGATTTGGACTATGCCGCACTGCCAGCCTCTGTTGTAGAGCAGATCCGTGCAGCCTGGAAGACCAACATCAAAGACAGCAGCGGTAAAGCACTGTACTAGGAATACCCGTCATACCTGAAGCTGCACCGGCGTTAGCTGCGCTCGTTCACCCGAATCACTTACTTGAGTAAGCTCATCGGGATTCACTTGCTTGCTGCCTTGGTGCAACTCCAATTATTTTGGGTATAGTAACTCTGCTTCATTCCCTCTCCGGCCGGGGAGGGAATTAAATCTGAATTAAAAGAGAGTGGTATGGCTGAATACAAGCCGGCTATCAAGGCACCTGGCAAAAACGGTGACATCATCTTCGGCGCGCTGGTTAAACTGGCAGCGCTGATAGTGCTATTTATGCTGGGCGGCATTATCGTCTCGCTGTTTATTGCTTCTCTGCCGAGCATTGAAAAGTTCGGATTATCCTTCCTGTGGACGAAAACCTGGGATGCGCCGAACCAACAATTTGGTGCACTGGTGCCGATTTATGGCACGGTTGTAACCTCCATTATTGCCCTGCTGATTGCTGTTCCGGTGAGCTTTGGCATCGCATTATTTCTCACCGAGCTTGCACCTAACTGGATGAAGCGCCCGCTGGGGATTGCTATTGAACTGCTGGCGGCTATCCCCAGTATTGTTTATGGCATGTGGGGTCTGTTCGTTTTCGCCCCGCTGTTTGCGCAATATTTCCAGACGCCGGTGGGCGACGTGCTTTCCGGTATCCCGATTGTTGGCGAACTGTTTGCCGGCCCGGGTTTCGGTATCGGTATTCTGGCGGCAGGTGTCATTCTCGCCATTATGATCATCCCGTATATAGCTTCCGTTATGCGTGATGTATTCGAACAAACGCCGGTGATGATGAAAGAATCTGCTTACGGCATTGGTTGCACCACATGGGAGGTGATCTGGCGCATCGTGCTGCCGTTCACCAAAAATGGTGTGATTGGTGGCGTGATGTTAGGCCTGGGACGCGCACTTGGCGAGACCATGGCGGTGACCTTCATTATCGGTAACACCTACCAGCTCGACAGCGCATCGCTGTACGCGCCGGGCAACAGTATTACCTCCGCACTGGCGAACGAATTTGCCGAAGCGGAAGCCGGATTGCACACCTCTGCACTGATGGAACTGGGACTGATCCTGTTCGTCATTACCTTTATTGTTCTGGCGCTGTCGAAAATGATGATCCTGCGTCTGGCTAAGAAAGAGGGCCGTTAAGATGACGACACTCGACATGCAAAGTACCCCGGCGCTGCTGGAATCGCGTCGAAAACGTCAGGCGTGGCGCCGTCAGAAAAACCGTCTGGCACTGATGATCTCCATGCTGACCATGGCGTTTGGCCTGTTCTGGCTGGTGTGGATCCTGTTCACCACTATCGTTAAAGGTGTTGACGGAATGTCGCTGGCGCTGTTCATGCAGAACACCCCGCCACCGAATACGGCAGGCGGTGGTCTGGCTAATGCCATTGCGGGCAGCGGATTACTGATTTTATGGGCCACGTTGATTGGTACGCCACTGGGCGTCATGGCCGGGATTTATCTCGCCGAATATGGTCGTAAATCCTGGCTGGCGGAATTCATCCGTTTTATTAACGACATCCTGCTCTCCGCGCCATCGATTGTGGTGGGCTTGTTTGTGTACACCATCATGGTGGCAAAAATGGGGCATTTCTCAGGATGGGCGGGTGTGCTGGCGCTGGCGCTGTTACAGATCCCGATTGTTATCCGCACCACGGAAAATATGCTGAAACTGGTGCCGGACAGCCTGCGTGAAGCGGCTTATGCGCTGGGTACGCCGAAGTGGAAAATGATCTCAGCCATCACGCTGAAAGCCTCTGTTTCCGGCATTATTACCGGGATACTGTTGGCGATTGCCCGTATTGCCGGTGAAACCGCGCCGCTGCTGTTCACCTCGCTCTCCAATCAGTTCTGGAGCACCGACATGATGCAGCCGATTGCTAACCTGCCGGTCACCATCTTTAAGTTTGCGATGAGCCCGTTCGGCGAATGGCAACAACTGGCCTGGGCGGGCGTGCTGCTGATTACGGTTTGTGTGCTGTTACTGAACATCCTGGCGCGTGTGATTTTTGCCCCGAAAAAGCAATAAGTTAATTCATTATTGATGGCAGGCGATAACGGCTGCTGTCACTGTTTACCCGGCGTCGCCATGCGGCGCACGAAAAAGAGAGATGTCTTAATGAGTCGAATGACTGACGCATCCAACAGCAAAATTCAGGTTCGTGATCTGAACTTTTATTACGGCAAATTCCACGCGCTGAAAAATATTTCCCTGGATATTGCTAAGAACGAAGTCACGGCATTCATCGGCCCTTCAGGTTGTGGCAAATCCACGCTGCTGCGTACGTTTAACAAAATGTACCAGTTGTATCCGGAACAGCATGCTGAAGGTGAAATCCTGCTTGATGGCGAAAACATACTGGTTGATAAGCAAGATATCGCGCTGCTGCGTGCCAAAGTTGGCATGGTCTTCCAGAAACCGACGCCGTTTCCGATGTCAATTTATGACAACATTGCGTTTGGTGTCCGCCTGTTTGAGAAGTTGTCCCGCACGGACATGGATGAGCGCGTGCAATGGGCGCTGACTAAAGCCGCGCTGTGGAATGAATCCAAAGACAAGCTGCACCAGAGCGGTTATAGCCTGTCCGGCGGTCAGCAACAGCGTCTGTGTATCGCGCGTGGTATTGCGATCCGCCCTGACGTTTTATTGCTCGATGAACCTTGCTCCGCGCTCGATCCAATTTCTACCGGTCGTATCGAAGAACTGATCACCGAGCTAAAATCTGATTACACCGTGGTGATTGTGACCCACAACATGCAGCAGGCTGCGCGTTGTTCAGATCGCACTGCGTTTATGTATCTGGGCGAACTGATCGAATACAGCGACACTGACTCGCTGTTCACTTCACCAGCGCGCAAACAGACTGAAGATTACATTACTGGCCGCTACGGTTGAGGTAAAAAGAATGGATAACCTGAACTTAAACAAACACATTTCTGGCCAGTTTAATGCAGAGCTTGAGCACATCCGCACACAGGTTCTGGCGATGGGTGGCCTGGTTGAGCAACAACTGACTGATGCCATCACTGCGATGCACAATCAGGATGCCGAACTGGCGCAACGCGTTATCAAAGGCGATGACAAAGTTAACCTGATGGAAGTGGCGATCGACGAAGCTTGTGTGCGCATCATTGCCAAGCGCCAGCCAACCGCCAGCGATTTACGTCTGGTGATGGCGATTATCAAAACCATTTCTGAACTCGAGCGTATCGGTGATGTGGCCGATAAAATCTGCCGCACGGCGCTGGAAAAATTCTCACATTTGCACCAGCCGTTGCTGGTCAGCCTGGAATCGCTGGGGCGTCATACCGTAGAGATGCTGCATGATGTGCTGGATGCTTTTGCACGTATGGATCTTGACGAAGCGGTGCGTATTTACCGTGAAGACAAAAAAGTGGATCAGGAATATGAAGGCATCGTGCGCCAGCTGATGACTTACATGATGGAAGATCCGCGGACGATTCCAAGCGTGCTGACCGCGCTGTTCTGCGCCCGTTCTATCGAGCGTATCGGTGACCGCTGCCAGAACATTTGCGAGTTCATTTTCTACTTCGTGAAAGGTCAGGATTTCCGTCATGTCGGCGGTGACGCACTGGATAAATTACTGACAGACGGCAAAGACGCGCCGAAAGAATAACGGTTTGCTGAGATTGCCGCACAAAAAAGGCCTCAGACGAGGCCTTTTTGCTTTCAGATCGATACCAGCGTCCGATCAACACAATTATTTCATCACATATCGCAGGGCAACCATGACAGCCAGCTGGCGATAATGGGCGGTCTGTAAATCCCCTTCATCCGGATTTTCAAACAAAGCGCCGAACGTATATTGGTTAGCGACCTGGTGCACACACAGGCTGCTGATGAGGCGGTGAACGTCACGCGCCTGCGCATCATCCTTAAACAGATGGCTTTGTTTACCACGTTCAAGGATATCTTCCAGCAGCGTTAATGCCGTTTTGTTAATTTCACGGATGCTGGTGGACTGGCGGATAAACCGGCCACGCAGCATGTTTTCCGTGGACACAATACGGATGAATTCCGGATGAGAGACATGGAAATCAAAGCTGGCTTCCACCAGTTTAACGATCGCTTCCGCCGGTGGCAGGGAAGATAAGTCCAGTTCCAGTTCATGCTGACGAATACCGCGATAAACGTGCTCCAGCACCAGCATATACAGGGCTTCTTTGGTCTTATAGTGATAGACCACCATACGTTTCGTAGTACGGGCATTGGAGGCAATGTTTTCCATGCGCGCGCCCATCAGACCGGATTCAGCGAATTCAGCCAGAGCACTGTCGAAAATGCGCTGCCTGAGCCCTATCGGATCATTTTTACGTCCCGGCGCCGGGGAATTTTGGCTGCTCAGCGTCTTATCCTCTTCATTAACCCCATTCTCGCCACAGAGATTAACCATTGCTTCGTCCAGATACAATCTGTGCGTTCATACAACTTCGCCGCACTTGACGAACGTGGCATGAGGGTTCACTACTGTAAGTATCGAAGCCTGAATTAAAGGACGCCATTTTGCCTGCAACAACCCGGTTACATTCTATTGCGACAGTTTCAGTACCAGGAACTTTGCCAGAAAAACTCACTGCTATTGCGGCGGCAGGGTTTGATGGTGTAGAGATATTCGAAGATGATTTACTTAAAAGTCCGGTCAAACCGGCGGCTATCCGTAACCTGGCCGATTCCCTCGGCCTGCGCATTTTCCTGCTGCAACCTTTCCGTGATTTCGAAGGGGTGCCTGCGGAGAAGCGGGTTGAAAAACTTGCCAGCGCACGCCGTCAGTTCGATCTGATGAGCGAACTGGGATGCGACCATTTACTGGTGTGCAGCAATACTGATCCCGCCAGTTCGCCGGAGCGCGAGGTACAGATTGCCGATCTCGCGGCGCTGGCCGCAATGGCGCAGCCGTATGCTATCCGCATTGGCTATGAAGCACTGGCATGGGGGAAGCATATCAACCGCTACCGTCAGGCGTGGGATCGGGTGCGCGAGGTGAATAGCCCGGCGCTGGGTATTGTGCTCGACAGTTTTCATATTTTAGCGGTGGGTGACAATCTGGACCGTCTGGATGAAGTGCCGCTGGAAAAAATCAGTTTCCTGCAACTGGCCGATGCGCCGTTTAAGGACATGAACGTGCAGCAGTGGAGCCGCAGTTACCGCTGTTATCCCGGCCAGGGTGATTTACCGCTGGTAGATTTCGTCAGCACGCTGAACCGTAAAGGTTTCACGGGCCCGTGGTCACTGGAAATCTTTAATGATAAAACCTTGCCACTGGCCGATGGCCTGCGCTCCCTGACTGAGCTGGAAAAGCGGATGCAGGCTTACGACCCGTCCGCCTCTGAAAACTGATTCATTGCCAATATGTCATTCCTGACGTGACATATTGGCGATCATTCGCCCACTGCGCTTTGTTTATACTGAAAACCCTGTTCTCACATGGATGTTTTCATCATGACGCTTTTCTCTTCTCAGGCGATAAACCTTTCCCTTCGCGGCCGTACACAGGCTGAAATCCTCCATGAGCTGGCCGAAATGGCCGCTGGCCTTGGAAAAATTAACAGTCCTAAAATTTTTGCGCAGGCACTCGCCGTGCGTGAACTACATGGCTCTACTGGATTTGGTGACGGCGTCGCGCTGCCGCATACCCGTTCTGCCTGTGTCACATCCCCCGGTATTCTGGTAGCCAGAACTGCGCATCCGGTCACATGGAATGCCTCAGATGATGAGCCGGTTTCCTGCTGGCTGTGTCTGATGATCCCCGAAAATGGTTCAGACGCCGACACGTTGTTACTGTCTAAACTGTGTCGGAAAATGGTCAATCCAGATTTTATCGCAGCACTCAAAACCCGTGATGAACACGGCATTGTTGAGCTGATTTTCAACGCTATTTCCTGACAGGACGTCGGCAATGGAAAACAATTGGAAACTGGTCGCCGTGACCAACTGCCCGGCGGGTATTGCGCATACTTATATGGTGGCTGAGGCACTGGAAAGAAAAGCCCGTTCGCTGGGACACGATATTAAAGTTGAAACGCAGGGCGCCAGCGGCGTGGAAAATACACTGACCGCGCAGGAGATTGAGGCCGCAGATTTTGTCATTCTGGCGCTGGGCAGAACCCTCAGTGAAGACGATCGCCGTCGCTTTGCCGGAAAACGCGTACTGGAAATGAAAATTTCTGACGCGCTGAAAAACATTCCGCTTGTCTTCAACACGCTGGAAGAAAAAGCAATGTTAATGAAGGAGGCATCCGGCGTCAGGCTTGGTCAGCAGCCGGTGAAAGCCGACAGCATCATGAATCATCTGATGGCGGGTGTCTCAGCAGCTTTACCGTTTGTGATCGGCGGGGGATTGCTGGTGGCGCTGGCCAATATGCTGGTGCAGATGGGGTTGCCATATATTGCGCAGGGCAATGACGTTTCGCCATCCTTTACCTGGATTGTGGAATCCATCGGTTATCTGGGGTTCAAATTCATGATCCCGGTAATGGGTGCGTACATTGCCAGTTCGGTAGGCGATAAACCGGCGTTTGCCCCGGCCTTCCTGGTCAGTTATCTGGCCAATGACAGCGCGATGCTGGGCACCAGTTCCGGCGCAGGTTTTCTCGGCGCGGTGGTCCTCGGGTTAAGCATCGGCTATTTCGTCCGTGCATTGCGTAAAGTCCGACTTGGAAATTCACTTCAGCCATTGCTCGGCTCAATGCTGATCCCGTTCGTGACATTGGCGCTGTTTGGCCTGCTGACTTACTACCTGATCGGGCCCGTCATGGCCGGCATGATGGAACTCCTGCTGCATCTGCTCAATACCATCCCGATGTCGATGAAACTCGGCGCAGCCTGTCTGGTCGGCGCGATGCTGGCGTTTGACATGGGCGGGCCGGTCAACAAAACAGCGTGGTTTTTCTGTTTTTCACTGCTCGATAAAGGCATTTATGACTGGTATGCCATTGTCGGTGTGGTCGCGCTGATGCCGCCGATGTCTGCCGCACTGGCGACATTTCTCGCCCCTCGTCTGTTTACCGAACAGGAGCGGGGTGCTGCGGTCAGCACGCTGGTGGTAGGCGCCACGGTAGCCACCGAACCGGCTATTCCCTATGCACTTGCGGCTCCTTTGCCGATGATCACCGCCAACACGCTGAGCGGCGGCATTGCCGGAATGCTGGTGATGGTCTTTGGTCTCCGGCGGCTGGCACCCGGACTTGGGGTTTTCGATCCGCTGATTGGTCTGATGTCGCCGTGGTACAGCTTTTATCTGGTGCTGGGTATCGGGCTGCTGCTCAACGTGGCCTTCATCGTTATTTTCAAAAACTGGTGGATGAAGCGCCAGACGTTAAGGACAGCAACAGATGCGATCTGACATTTTAAAAGACGGTTTACTGGAAAAACTGGCACTGGCCTCCGGCGTCAGCGGTGATGAACAGGAAATCCGTGAAATTCTGTATCAGGCCGTCAAACCTCACGCAGAGGAAATTACTTTTGACGGCCTGGGAAGTTTTATCGCCCGTAAAGGTACGCGCGGGCCGAAGGTTGCGTTGATCGCGCATATGGACGAAGTGGGATTTATTGTTAAGCATATCAATGCGGAAGGCTTCATTTACTTTGATACCGTCGGTTCGTGGTGGAACCAGAGTATGCTCAATCAGCGTGTGGAAATAAAAACCGCCAGCGGGGAAAAAATCCCCGGCATTATCGGCTCGGTCTCACCTCATGCACTGACGGAGGAAGATAAATGCCATCCCGTGAAAATAGAAAAAATGTTCATTGATATTGGCGCGGCGTCGGCAGAACACGTCAGAGAGCGTGGCGTGGCGGTGGGAGATTTTATTTGCCCTGAGCCCTTCTTCAGCACGTTTGGTGATGACGGCATTATGGCAAAAGCATTGGATAACCGTGCGGGCTGCGCCGTAGTGGCGGAGATTTTCCGCCAGTGCCAGAACCCGGATATCCAGCTTTATGCCGTGGCGACGGTGCAGGAGGAAGTTGGGTTGCGCGGTGCGCAGACGTCAGCGGAAGCCGTGAAACCTGATATCGCGATTGTGATAGACACCCTGGTGGCGGGTGATACACCGGGCCTCTGTCCTGTCGCCTTTCCCCTGAAACTCGGCGCAGGGCCAGCCATTTCTTTATTCGATAAGCGTTACATTGCTCACCGTAAATTAACGCAGCTTGTGAAGAATACCGCAGCAGAAATGGGTATTGATTTGCAGTTTTGCACACTCAAAACCGGCGCAACGGATGGCGGGCGTTATAACGTTATGGGCGGCGGAAGGCCGGTGATTGCATTGTGTCTGCCGACACGCTATCTGCATGCAAACGCCTCAGTGATTTGTGCTGCGGATTATAACATGCTGATCCGTCTGGTCGTTTCACTGGTAAATCATTACGGACAGGACGTTCATCAGCAGGTGACGCAATTTATCGGCTGACGGGCTGTGGAGAACTCAGGGATGTTGAATCCACGACAGAAAGAGATTTTATCCGCGCTCAGCCACCAGCGGATCAGCGGTCAGGCACTGGCAAGGTGCGCACGTATTTCTGTGCGTACCCTGTTGCGGGATATTGACTACATTAATTACCGGCTGGGCGCAGCCGGTAAAATTATCTCCGGCGCAGAGGGTTATCAGCTTTTAGTCGAAGAAGGGCGTGACATAGAGCGTCTGCTGGGGAATGCGGAGGACGCGCTCTTTCTGGCTCTGATCTTTAATGCCTGTCTGCCACTGGGAGCACTGGCTGATAAACTCCGTCTGAGTAAATCCGCCGTCATCGATCTCATCAGCGCAGTGCGCAAGAAATCCCGAACGCAGCCGCTGATAGGCTCACGGCCAAAACATGGTCATTCGCTTCTGCTCGACGACCGGCAAAAAGTTTTATTGCTGGCGAACCTGATTATCCGCAACCCCGCCTGTTGTGGCGAACATTGCGCGCATGCCTTCAGTGTGCGCATTGTGTCTGCCCGCTCACTGTTAACCACACTGGATTATCCTTTCGGTACGCCGCTCTTTCTGGCGGCGCTGGGGCTGGCGGTGGAATATCTGCCCGCAACCCACCTTTCGGTGGTGAAGATTCTGCAACCCTTGCGGCACAAGCTTTCCGGCATTACACCCGAGGCTATCCGCACGGTGTTAACGCGCGTCGCAACGCCGTTACCGGGGCTTATCGATGAGGAACTGGTTGGTCAGCTGACCGACCATATTAAGCGCTCGGTGGCCTGCCCGACGATTCTGCCTGTCGCGCCGTTGCATGATTTTCGTAAAATCAAAACGACCTATCCTCAGGCATTTGACCTCAGTTTGTCTTTTGTACGCGAATTGAATCAGAGCCTGAAGATCGAGTTTTATGACGACGACTGGGCAGGATTATATTTCGCCTGTGCGCTGGAACGGACGCAATCGGCTGCGCTCAATCTGGTTATCTACAGCGAATATCTGTCGATGGCGACGCTCAACAAAGAAATTATCGAACGGGAAATCAGTGGCGTGAATGTGATTATCGCCACGCATCCCGAACAGCTGATTGCCAGTCTGCATCATCAGCCGGTGGCGCTGGTGCTGAACAATCACCGGCATTACCCGCACATAGAAAATCCGCTGCTGAAAAATGCGCCGGCGGTGTGGTCTGTCAGTGAATTAGTCGGACATCGTGAACTGGAACAGCTGCGTGTCAGGCTGGCTGGACTGATGCTGTACCAGCACAGCGCCGTGTGTTTTCCGCAACACCTGTCTTTTACCTATGCGAATGCGCCGCAGGATAACTGGCAAACAGTGATCGGCGAAATCTGCCAGCATCTCGTCCGTCGTGACGCGCTGACAATCGCCGAGGCAGAGCTTATTGTGGCGCGGGAAGCGCAGGGCGAAAACCTGATCATCAATCATCTGGCTGTGCCGCACTGTTCGGGACAGCGCGAGCAGCCCTTTATCGGCATTTTTGTGCATCTGCAAAACCCGCTGCTGATTGAAAGTCAGCGGGTACAGAACGTCCTGGTGGTATGTGTGAATGCAAGAGGGCGGCAGGAATTAAAAATGTTCAGCCATCTTGCTGATGCACTGAACGGTTGCGAGAGTGCGCAACTGCTCGGACTGACCACCCACGCAAGCTTTATGCAATGTCTGAATAAGCCTTTCAGCGCGTGATCTTATATCCCATCTGACGCCAGATCTCCGGCAGTTCGTTCATGTCGTGAAAAGTGATGACCAGCGGGTGATCGAGCGGAGGATTATGCGGATCGGCGCAGTAATAAAAGACCGGAATACCGGCAGTGATCCCGGCCTGTGCACCCGCCACGGAGTCTTCCACCAGAATGCAGTTTTCAACCGGCACTTTCATGACTTCTGCGGCTTTGTACAATACGGCAGGATCAGGTTTCCAGCGCTGCAAATCGTAGCCACTGAACAGTTTATCACCCATAAAAGGGAGCAGGCCGGTCAGCCCGAGAGAGTGCTGCATTTTGGTGACCGGGCCGTTGGAGACAACGCACATCGGCACGGTAATTTGTTCGAGTAACTCATGCGCGCCGACAACCGGCTCAAGTTTGCTGTCGAAAAGCCGCGCAACATGCTGGCGGAACACCACTTCCATCTCTTCTTTCGGCACATCGATACCGTGTTCTTTATTGACGATAGCCACGATTTCGTAAAGTTTAACGCCCTTGTATTTCCTATACATTTCGTCGAATGAAACCGTCACGCCAAAATGCGCGAACATCTCAACATAGGCTTCGCAGCACAATAATTCACTGTCTACCAGCGTACCGTCGCAATCAAAAAAGACGCATTCAACCTGTGACATACTTTCTCCCTGTGAACACTTCATCTATTGGTAAGCATTCAGGCACTCTACCCCAACGATAGATTTAATCCCATACATCCAGTGCTGGCGCTTTAGGGCTAAAATCCTTAGGATACCCCCCGATTGTTTTCCCCTATTTTGGAACTCACCAATGAGCACACCACAGAGCAATGCGACTGCGGGTAAAGGACTGGCCGAACGTCTGTTTAAACTGACGCAGCACGGCACCACCGTACGCACCGAAACTATCGCCGGTTTAACCACCTTTCTGACCATGGTCTACATTGTTTTCGTGAACCCGCAAATTCTCGGCGTCGCGGGCATGGATAAACAGGCCGTCTTTGTGACCACCTGTCTGATCGCTGCGTTCGGCAGCATCCTGATGGGTGTTATCGCCAACTTACCGGTGGCACTGGCGCCAGCGATGGGCCTGAATGCGTTTTTTGCTTTTGTGGTGGTGGGCGCGATGGGCGTTTCCTGGCAGATCGGGATGGGCGCGATTTTCTGGGGTGCCGTGGGTTTGCTGCTGCTGACCATTTTCCGCATCCGTTACTGGATGATTGCAAACATCCCGGTCAGTCTGCGCGTGGGTATCACCGCCGGTATCGGGCTGTTTATTGGCATGATGGGGCTGAAAAACGCCGGTATTATCGTCCCGAACCCTGACACCATCGTGACCATCGGAAACCTGACCTCACACAACGTGCTGCTCGGCGTGTTGGGCTTCTTCATTATTGCCGTGCTGGCATCGCGCAATTTTCACGCCTCGGTACTGGTGTCGATTATTGTCACGACAGTCATTGGTCTGATGATCGGCGACGTGCATTACACCGGTTTCTGGTCGATGCCGCCGAGCATCACTACGGTCGTCGGCCAGGTGGATTTGAAAGGTGCGCTGAATATCGGACTGGCAGGCGTCATTTTCTCCTTCATGCTGGTGAACCTGTTTGACTCATCCGGCACGCTCATCGGTGTGACGGACAAAGCGGGTCTGGCGGATGCGCAAGGTAAATTCCCGCAGATGAAACAGGCCTTGTATGTCGACAGCATCTCGTCTGTCGCAGGCGCTTTTATCGGCACCTCTTCGGTTGGCGCTTACATTGAAAGCACTTCCGGCGTTTCTGTCGGGGGGCGTACCGGTCTGACGGCAGTCGTCACCGGTTTGCTGTTCCTGCTGGTTATCTTCATTTCTCCGCTCGCAGGTATGGTGCCGGAATACGCGGCTGCCGGTGCCCTGATTTATGTGGGCGTGCTGATGACCTCCAGTCTCGCACGCGTTTCATGGGATGATCTGACCGAAGCCGTTCCGGCATTCGTGACGGCGGTGATGATGCCGTTCAGCTTCTCGATCACCGAAGGTATCGCGCTGGGTTTCATCTCTTACGTGGTAATGAAACTGGGTACCGGTCGCTGGAAAGAAATCAGTCCGTGTGTGGTCGTTGTCGCCCTGCTGTTTGTGCTGAAAATCGCATTTGTTGACGGACATTGATTTTCGTGACGGCAAAAAAAACAGCCTGCAATTTTGCGGGCTGTTTGCATTTCTGAGGCTGTAGATTACTTGCTGACGCGACGCGTATAGTCGGCAAATGCCGTAAGCTGACCGCGCAGGAAATCGAGCGTGCCCTGATCAATCACTTCACCAATCTGCTCATCCACTTTGTTCTGGATCACGCCGCCCATAAATTCAGGTTTATTCATCACCATCGCATCCAGGAACACCAGAATCTGACGCAGGTGATACTGGCAACGTGCGCCGCCGACCGGGCCCATTGAGCTGGTCTGGATCAGCACCGGTTTACCCGCCAGTGGCTGATTCGGCAAACGGGAAATCCAGTCGATGGCATTTTTTAGGCCGCCTGGCACAGAATAGTTATATTCCGGCGTCACAATGATCACGCCGTCAGCCTGACGGATTTGCTCTGCTATGGCTTCTATATCAGCCGGAAAACCTTCTTCCTGCTGAATATCTGCATCATAAAGCGGCAGTGTACCGATGGAAGGCAACGCCTCAATACTGATGCCCTCTGGCGCCACTTTCGGCAAGGTACGGGCGACCATTCCGTTATAAGACGCTTTACGAAGACTGCCTAACAGTGTGACAAACTTCAGTGGTTGAGCTGACATGGGTAACTCCTGTTATGGGTGACTTTTCGAAAGGAATTGCCTGTAACCATAAACGAAAACATCACAACTGGCGTAAACAAACGTGTAGTTTTATTTAGCGGGTGGCAGGCTGATGAACTTCATGAAGTGTGGTGATTCAGATTGCTGATCGACTGACAGGGTTTGCGTGCGGGTAAAGCCGTTTTCAGGTTCATAACGCCAGCATTGCAAACGGATAATTGAGGGAGATTGCGCACAGGCCCAGGTAATTGAGCCTTCAATGTCACTCATCACCTGCGCCTCGGGCGTTATGGTAGACCGCAAACGACCCGAAGCAGGATTCAGGCTGAGCGTAAGCGGGCTCTGATCGTTCAGGCCGGACATTTTCAGCATGCTCTGGCGGATACACCACAGTTGAAGCGAGGATTCCACCGGATCCGATTGCATGGCAATCCAGGTTTTCTCCACGGCAGAAAGCTGTAATTGCTGTTGCGGATTCACCAGCGCACTGCGGGCATGAATGATTTCGAGATCGAGGCCGACTTTTCCTTCGCTGCTGATTAAAACACCGACGGTACTTCCGGCATACGCCAGACTGAAATCCGGCAGATCAGGGGATTCAAAACTTGGACGACCGCTCGGCAGCGTTATAACGTTGGGAAGCTCAGCGATGCCGTAAAGATAGAAAATCATTTCAGCCAGCAGAACGCGGCCGTTTAAGAAACGCTTGCGCTGTTTTTCGGAAAGGTGTCTGGCGAATAATATGATCTCTTTGGGCAACCGGTGTGTATCCGGTTCTGCATCCGTCATTGCCCATCTTGCAAAATGGCACGCCATTGTTCACTCCATGATTAATGGTTCGACCGCATTTTCTCAATTGTGCTAAAGAATAACATTAAGAGAAATCATTAAAAACCGCTTAAAACCCGCAGCACTGCACACTTTTTTCCCTTTTCCGACAATATTTCATCATCATAAAGTGAAAGCCATCACAGCCTAAGTCCCTTATTGAGAAAGAATATCATTGGAATGATGTTCTGGTTTTTTACGCATACCCTTCTCACGCCAGATATATCTACTATAGCAACATAAAGAAACGTCAGAAAATGCCGTTACTAATTAAGCAGCGATCTCGCTGCTTTGCCTGTGAGTGCCCAAAAATGTTAAAAACAACGCAATCCCGCTTTATCGCATTGATCAGCTTGTTTTTTATTGCGCTGGTCATCGTTACGCTTATCGTGATCCAGGTGTATATCGCTCCCCAGCTGAAGCAGACAGAAAGTAATCTGGTGGCTAATCAGGTGGATGACGTTGCGGTGGCAATTAATGACCGCTTGAATAAAGTTGAGTCTCAGGTACGGACCATTACCCAGACTGTCGCACAAATGGACAGCGACAGTATCGATCGTTTACTTCCGGCACTGGTTGATCAGTACGGTGACGTTGCGGTATTTGGCGGCGGGATCTGGCCACTGCCGAATCAACGCGATCCGGCCAAAATCAAATTCAGCACTTTCTTTGCCCGTAATAATAATAATCAGCTGACGGTCAATACCTTCTGGAACAGCGCTGAATCTCCCAACTATTTCGATCAGTCGTGGTATCTGGCGGCTTCAAAAGGTGAAAAGGGCCAGTGTGTCTGGGCGCCTGCTTATTTCGATGACGCCAGCACGCAGCCGCGGACTAACTGTGCGATGCCGATTTACAAAGGCGATAAACAATGGGGTGTCGCAACCATTGACCTCACACTGGGTTTCTTTAACCAACTGGTGACGGAGATGGAAAAAAAGGTTCATGCGAAAATTTATATCGTGGAAAAAGACGGCACGATCGTCGGTACCAGCCATTCTACCGATGAAAAATTGCCGAAACTGGCTTCACTGGGTGAGACTTCTCCACTGGCGATGCAGATCCGCAAAAGTCTGGATCAGATCAACGGACAGGCGAGTCTGATCGCTGACTACGACAATGACGGCACGTCGCACACCCTATTCATGAGTAACATTCAGGGACCCTGGTTTATCGCCACCGATATGCCGACCAGCCAGTTACTGGCGCGCAGCCACAGCATTCTGGCGAGCCTCGGACTGGTTCAAATCCCGATGGTCTTGTTGTTACTGATCGTTCTGATCGCCGCAATTAAAATTTTCATGCGCCAGCTGGCAGCACTGAATAGAAATATCGCCCAGCTTTCCGCCGGCGGTGCCGACTTAACCCGTCGTTTGCCGGAAAGCCGAAGCCCTGAGTTCAATCAGATCAACCAGAATTTCAACGGCTTCCTGTCTTTCCTGCAGTCGATTCTGCGTCAGGTCGGCGACAGTAGTCTGGCGATCACCTCGGCCTCGCGTCAGATTGCCAGCGGTAACCTGGACTTGTCAGCACGAACCGAAGAGCAGGCCAGTTCGATTGTCGAAACGGCAGCCTCAATGGAACAACTGACCAGCACCGTGAAACAGAACGCTGCCAATGCGGAAGGGGCTAACCAGCTGGCGCGTGATGCCTCTGCTGTTGCTGAGAAGGGCTCGGAGGTGGTGAAACAAGTGGTTGAGACCATGGGTTCGATCACCCGTTCTTCTCATAAAATCGTCGATATCATCAGCGTGATCGACGGCATCGCTTTCCAGACTAACATTCTGGCGCTGAATGCGGCGGTTGAAGCGGCGCGTGCCGGTGAACAGGGGCGAGGCTTCGCCGTTGTGGCATCCGAGGTACGCAGTCTGGCACAGCGGTCGGCCACTTCGGCGCGTGAAATCAAAAAACTGATCGAGGATTCGGTGGCAGATATCTCCACCGGCAGCGAACTGGTGGCGACCGCCGGGACGACGATGGATGAAGTCATGGGCGGCGTAAATAATGTTGCGACACTGATGAACGAAATCATGTCTTCCAGTCAGGAACAAAGTCTCGGCATTGAGCAGGTTAACGTCGCGATCACTCAGCTGGATAATGCGACGCAGCAGAATGCCGCGCTGGTTGAGCAGGTTTCGGCTGCCGCACAGGCGATGCAGGATCAGACCGTTCAGCTGGAGACCGTGGTTGCAGGCTTTAAGCTCTGATCACGTTTGCTATAGAAAGTTGAACCAGGCGGTGAGTGAGCGATCACTCACCGCTTTTTATTTTGAACAGCGCCTCAGTAAAAGGTGTGTTCAGTCATAAAATTAATCAGGCTGGTGAGTTTGGCGCGTGGTCTGAAATCGGGCAGATACACCAGATGTACCGGACGTGGCTTCGGGATAAAAGCCTCAAGCACAGGGATCAGTTTTCCGCTGGTAATATCACTGGCCAGAAGAACTTTGGGCTGCAACAGCAAACCGGCGCCTTCCAGCGCAGCGGCGCGTAATGCATGGCCGTCGTTTGATACATAACGGCTATGGACAGGCCACGCTGACGTGGTGTGCTCTGCATTCGCCAGATGCCAGCCTTCGCTCTGATTCCAGACGGTATGCACCAGGCACGGGTGCGTTTTCAAATCTTCAGGCGAAGCGGGCATACCAAAACGCTGCAAATATTCCGGAGAAGCACAGATCACCATTTCATAGGGGGCCAGCGGCTTCGCGACCAGCCGGTCATCACCTGTTTCGCCAATGCGAATCGCCGCGTCAAAACCCTCTGCGAGCAAATCCACCCGGGCATTGCTCAGTATCAGCTCCACATTGATTTTAGGGTGTTTTTGCAGATAACGGGCCAGCATCGGCGCTACCACGCTGGAGCCGAGTGACACCGGCGCGCTGACCCGCAGCAGCCCGGTCGGTACGCTTTGCAGGCTTTCCATCGCGCTTTCCGTAAATTTCATCTGTTCCAGCACCCGTTTTCCATTCTCATAAAATACTTCACCGGCATCGGTCAGGCTTTGCCTGCGGGTGGTGCGTTGCAACAGGCGGGCATTCAGATACTTTTCTAACTGCTGAATGTGCTTGCCAACCATCACTGCGGAGATCCCCAGTTTTTCTGCCGCGGTGCTGAAATTTCCGGTTTCTACTACGCTGACAAAGACTTCGATATTCCGCAGCTTATCCATATTACAAACCCTGAGTTAGAACAGAACGAATAATTCGAGTCTATATCTAACCCTCAGTTTGGTGAAAGATGAACCCACAAACATTATTGAGGAGTCTGTGATGAAAATTTTAGTGATTGGCGGGACGGGTACATTGGGTAAAGCCGTAGTGCGTGAGTTTGCCGGTGATCATGAGGTGATCACGGCAGGTAAAACACAGGGGGATTTTCAGGTAGATATCACCGACGAAAACAGCGTAAAAACGCTTTTCCAACGTACGGGTAAACTCGATGCGATTATCACAACCACAGGGAGCCTGCATTTCGGCCCGCTGACAGAAATGACTGCAGAACAATTCAATATTGGTTTACAGGATAAACTGCTCGGGCAGGTACGCATTGCGCTGATCGGTCAGGCATTTCTCAATGATGGTGGTTCCATCACGCTGACCAGCGGGATTATTGCTGATGAGCCCATCCGTCAGGGGGCCAACGCCACCACGGTGAATGCGGCAGTCGAGGGCTTTGTACGTGGTGCATCGATTGAGTTACCACGCGGGATGCGTATTAATGCCGTCAGCCCGACAGTGGTAGAAGAATCCCTTGCAGGCTATGGCCCGTTCTTCCCTGGCTTTGAAGCGGCCCCGGCAGCACGTGTGGCAAAAGCGTACCGCCGCAGTGTGGAAGGGGCACAGAACGGGCGGATTTATAAAGTCTGGTAAGGCCCGACCTTCTGAAGCCAATAAAAACCCGCATGTTAAAATGCGGGTTTTTATTGCGCATGACAGATTATTTGCCGATGCAGAAACTGGAGAAAATACGGCCCAGCAAATCATCGGATGTAAATTCACCGGTGATTTCACTCAGCGATTGCTGTGCCAGACGCAGTTCTTCTGCCAGTAATTCCCCCGCCCATGCACCAAGCAGCTGATCTTTACCCTGAACCAGATGCTGTGCAGCCTGTTCCAGCGCCTGTAAGTGACGGCGACGGGCAAGGAATCCACCTTCCATATTGTGATTAAAGCCCATCACCTGTTTCAGATGATCGCGCAGCAGGTCAACGCCGTCACCGGTACGGGCGGAAAGGCGAATAAGTGAGTGACCATTCACTTGTGTCTGCCCCAGCGCTTCGCCAGTGATATCAGCTTTATTACGCACAACCACGATAGGCAAAGAGGCTGGCAGGCGGGCCATAAATTCAGGCCAGATTTGTGCAGGTTCCGTAGCGGCCGTTGTGGTGCCGTCGACCATAAACAGTACCAAATCAGCTTGTTCGATCTCATTCCATGCACGTTCGATACCGATACGCTCAACTTCGTCGCTGGCTTCGCGCAACCCGGCGGTGTCGATAATATGCAAAGGCATGCCGTCTAAGTGAATGTGTTCGCGTAAAACGTCACGGGTGGTGCCGGCAATATCGGTCACGATCGCGGCTTCACGACCGGCCAGTGCATTCAGCAGGCTGGATTTCCCGGCATTCGGACGCCCGGCAATCACCACTTTCATTCCTTCACGCAGCAGACTGCCCTGACGCGCTTCAGCACGCACCGCATCAAGATCGCCCATCACCGTATTGAGTTTGGCTTCGATTTTGCCGTCAGACAGGAAGTCGATTTCCTCGTCGGGGAAGTCAATAGCCGCTTCGACAAAGATCCGCAGGTGAGTGAGTGCTTCCACCAAATGATGAATACGGTTCGAGAAAGCGCCCTGTAATGAATTAACGGCTGAACGTGCCGCCTGCTCAGAACTGGCATCAATCAGGTCAGCAATGGCCTCAGCCTGCGCCAGATCGAGTTTATCATTGAGGAATGCACGTTCAGAGAATTCGCCCGGACGCGCAATACGTACATTTTCAAGCGCAATGATGCGTTTAAGCAGCAAATCCAGGATCACCGGCCCGCCGTGACCTTGCAGCTCAAGTACGTCTTCACCGGTAAAGGAATTCGGGCCGGGGAACCACAGCGCGATGCCCTGATCCAGCGTACTGCCATCGGCATCCTGAAACGGCAGATAATCGGCATAACGCGGCTTGGGCAGTTTGCCTAAGACAGCCTGTGCCACATCACGCGCCGCGCGGCCGGAAACGCGTAAAATGCCTACACCACCGCGGCCGGGGGGCGTTGCCTGGGCAATGATGGTATCTGAGGTGCTCATATTCATCTCTTTTGGTCTTTTTACGGATATGCAAAAGGCGATCAAATGATCGCCTTTGTTTTTTATCATCAAGTTTAGCTGTCAGGACGAAACCCGTCCTGACTTTCACTTATGACTTTTTCTTGTCGCGGCTGTGCAGGCCACGTTTTTCCAGCCCGCGATAAATCAGCTGTTGCTGGAGAATGGTTACCAGGTTACTGACGATGTAGTACACCACCAGACCGGACGGGAACCACAGGAAGAACACGGTGAAGATGACCGGCATGAAGGTCATGATCTTCTGCTGCATCGGGTCGGTTACGGTGGTCGGCGACATCTTCTGGATGAAGAACATCGTGATACCCATCAGAACCGGCAGAATGTAGTACGGGTCTTGTGCTGACAGGTCATGGATCCACAGGATGAATGGCGCATGACGCAATTCAATGGAACCAGACAGCATGTAATACAGTGCCAGGAAGATTGGCATCTGAATAACCAGCGGCAGACAGCCCCCCAGCGGGTTCACTTTCTCGGACTTATACAGCGCCATCATTTCCTGACTCATGCGCTGTTTGTCATCCCCGATACGCTCACGCATGGCGGCCAGTTTAGGCTGCAACATACGCATTTTCGCCATCGACGTGTACTGTGCGCGGGTCAGGGGATACATGATACCGCGGACAATAAAGGTGATAACGATGATCGAGAAGCCCCAGTTACCGACAAACCCTTGAATGAATTTCAACAGCTTGAACAGTGGCTGAGAGATGAACCACAACCAACCGTAGTCAACCGTCAGGTCAAGGTGTGGCGCGATTGCAGCCATCTTGTCCTGAATTTCCGGGCCAACCCACAGGATCGAAGCAACTTGTTGCTGTGCGCCCGGTGCAACGGTAAACGGTGTGCCTTTAAAGCCAATCGTTGAAATACCGTTATTGGTGGTCGTGAAGAAAGTGTTGGTGTCTTTCGCTGATGGGATCCACGCCGTTGCAAAGTACTGCTGCAACATTGCAACCCAACCGCCCTGAGTCGTGACATTCAGTGCATCGCTCTTATCGAACGCATACTTCTGATATTTGTCATCGCTTGAGGAATATGCCGCGCCGCGGAAAGTGTGAAGGGCAAAGTTATTACTGCCGGTATCACGGTGCTTAGGCAATTCGGTGGTTTGTTTCAGCTGACCGAACATAGTCAGGTCAAGCGGGGTTGCCGTGGTGTTGTTGATATTGTATTCAACGTTTACCGCGTAAGAGCCACGTTTGATCACGAAGGTTTTGGTATAAATTGCACCGTTTGCCGCCGTGTAAGTCATCGGAATGCGCAGTTCAGACTGACCTTCAGCCATCGTGAAGGTATCGGAGCTCGCCTGGAACAGAGGGCGTTCGCCGTTAGCCGGATTGTCTGGACCGTTTTTGCCTGTCAGGCCACTTTGTGCCTGATAGAGGAAATTAGGAGTCGTTTCTAATAACTGGAAAGGCTGGTCAGAACCCAAAGACGTCGGGTAAGCCTTCAGCAGAGCCTGCTCAATGTCGCCACCACGGGTGTTGATCGTTAATGACAGCACATCACTGTTAACTGTAATTAATTTGCCCTGTCCGCTATCAGGAACAGCCTGATTAGCAGCATCACCGTTTGCAGTGTTCGCAGTCTGTTGCGTGGTCTGGTTGGCCGGTTGCGGAGCGTGGTCCGTTTGCCATGCCTGCCAGATCATGAAAGACACGAACAGCAGAGCGATGAGGAAAAGATTGCGTTGCGAATCCATCGTTAGTGTTCTCTGTTATTGTCGGTTTTCGGCGGTACGGGGTCATCACCACCTGGGTTCAAAGGATGGCATTTTAATACGCGTTTCAAAGTCAACCAACTGCCTTTTAACATGCCAAAACGACCAATTGCTTCAATACCGTATTGAGAGCAGGTTGGTCGAAAGCGGCAATGTGGCCCGAGCAACGGACTGATGAATAACTGATAACCACGTATCAGCTTTATCAGGATGCGGGAGCCTGTCGGCAATGTCGACGCCATAATTTCTCCAACGCTTCCGTCAGCGCGCGATTATCTAAATCGGCGACACCCTTTTTGGCTACTACCACAAAATCCATCGACGGCAGCGTATGCTGATTCAAGCGGAAACTTTCGCGGGTGAGGCGTTTGATCCGATTGCGTTCATGTGCGCG
Source organism: Rahnella sp. RFA10(1/100) (assembly GCF_004195115.1). Lineage (NCBI taxonomy): Bacteria > Pseudomonadati > Pseudomonadota > Gammaproteobacteria > Enterobacterales > Yersiniaceae > Rahnella > Rahnella sp. RFA10(1/100). The sequence continues at coordinate 307,774 of NZ_SEWR01000005.1, read as the reverse complement.
TTTGACGTGTTTTTTTGCGACGGTGAGACCGATGCGGGGATGCCCCAGCTCGTTCAGGCGGCCGAGTATCGTGATTTGCGGCGTGCCAGCCCGTTGTGGCTGCTGGAAGACGAAAGTGAAATGACGGGGAGTTAACAAACGTAACTCCCTGGGAAAAGCGAGCTTAACCACTAAATAGGTTAGCTTTTATTACTTAGAAGCTGACAGACGGGTACGGCCTTTCGCACGACGGCGAGCCAGAACCTGACGACCATTTTTGGTGGCCATACGAGCACGGAAGCCGTGGCTACGGTTGCGCTTCAATACGGACGGTTGGAAAGTGCGTTTCATGGCGATTTCTACCTAAACTTAAATTATTACTGATCAGTAAACGCGAAGACATTTCGGCGAAAAAACGACCGGTGCCTTTGTCGCAACATATAAAGAAGCGGGATTGTAATAACTGTACAGTCCTGAGTCAATTTACATTGCCAGAAATGGTTCAAGTGTTTACCAGAATTGCCCGTGGTCACACCGCAATATCCATCTGGTTATGACCATCAGGAACACAGGCTTCACACGTAGGGCTGAGGATTATACGGACTCTGCCATAAATCGCAAGGATCCTCGGCTGATCCTTATCCACAGGCGGGAGATCTTCCTCGCAGAGTGTTGAAATTTAGCTCAGCGGACTCCTATTTTTTCAGCAGAGTGATGATTACATCGCCTAATTTAAAAAGGATCGGCTAAGCTTACCCACTTGCCGATTGCTGCCTGTGGATAAAAAGGATCTAAACTGTCAGGAAGGGGAGGATCTCTGTGCCGGATTGCGTTATGATCCGCCATTCCGATCGCGATCCCGGCTGGGATGCTTTCGACAAAAATCGCAAAAAGCGGTTCGCACGTGACTTTACGCCACTGACAGGGTGGTAAGAGAAATTTCCCCCATTGACGGGCGGAACGTGTGCCAAAAATCATGATTTAAAAAACATCCTGATCCTTTTCTTTTTTGATACTTGTTCGAGTGGAGTCCGCCGTGTCACTTTCGCTTTGGCAGCAATGTCTTGCCCGTTTGCAGGATGAACTACCTGCCACAGAATTCAGTATGTGGATACGCCCCCTGCAGGCGGAACTCAACGACAATACGTTGGCGCTGTATGCCCCGAATCGTTTTGTCCTGGATTGGGTTCGTGACAAATACCTAAACAATATTAACGGTTTGCTTAATGATTTCTGTGGCCCGGATGCACCGTTGCTGCGTTTTGAAGTCGGCAGCAAGCCGGTGATCCAGCGTGTCAGTCAGCCTGTCGCCGCCAGTGTCAGTTCCCAGGCTGCGCCTGCCATTCCGCGTCTGGCACCTTCCCGTCCAAGCTGGGATAGCTCACCGGCTCAGCCCGAGCTGTCCTATCGTTCTAACGTCAACCCGAAACATACCTTTGATAACTTCGTAGAAGGTAAATCTAACCAGCTGGCCCGCGCGGCGGCGCGTCAGGTGGCAGATAATCCGGGAGGCGCGTACAACCCGCTCTTCCTTTATGGTGGCACCGGTCTGGGTAAAACCCACTTATTGCATGCGGTCGGTAACGGCATCATGGCGCGTAAAGCCAATGCTAAAGTGGTGTACATGCATTCCGAGCGTTTTGTACAGGACATGGTCAAAGCCCTGCAAAACAACGCCATCGAAGAGTTCAAACGGTACTACCGTTCTGTCGATGCGTTGCTCATCGATGACATTCAGTTCTTTGCTAATAAAGAACGTTCTCAGGAAGAGTTTTTCCACACCTTTAATGCCCTGCTGGAAGGCAATCAGCAGATCATCCTGACCTCGGATCGTTATCCGAAAGAGATCAACGGGGTTGAAGATCGTCTGAAATCGCGTTTCGGCTGGGGACTGACGGTGGCGATCGAGCCGCCGGAATTAGAGACCCGCGTGGCGATCCTGATGAAAAAGGCGGACGAGAACGATATCCGGCTGCCGGGTGAAGTCGCCTTCTTTATTGCTAAACGTCTGCGCTCTAATGTGCGTGAGCTTGAAGGCGCACTGAACCGCGTGATCGCCAACGCCAACTTTACCGGCCGTGCGATCACTATCGACTTCGTTCGTGAAGCGTTGCGCGATTTGTTAGCGCTTCAGGAGAAGCTGGTCACTATCGATAATATTCAGAAAACAGTGGCCGAATATTATAAAATCAAGGTCGCTGACCTGCTTTCCAAACGGCGTTCCCGTTCGGTAGCCCGCCCACGCCAGATGGCGATGGCGCTGGCGAAAGAGCTGACCAACCACAGCCTGCCAGAAATCGGCGATGCGTTCGGTGGTCGGGACCATACCACGGTGTTGCACGCCTGCCGTAAAATCGAGCAGTTGCGTGAAGAAAGTCACGACATCAAAGAAGATTTCTCCAACTTAATCAGAACATTATCTTCCTAGCGCTATGAAATTTATTGTTGAACGTGAGCATTTGCTGAAACCACTGCAACAGGTCAGTAGCCCGCTGGGTGGACGACCAACGTTGCCTATTCTGGGTAACCTGTTATTACAGGTAACGGATGGCGCGCTGTCGCTGACCGGGACGGATTTGGAAATGGAGATGGTGGCGAAAGTCGCGCTGTCTCAGCCACATGAAGCGGGCGCCACCACGGTGCCGGCACGTAAATTCTTTGATATTTGCCGTGGATTGCCGGAAGGCGCGGAAATTTCCGTCGCTCTCGACGGCGATCGCATGCTGGTAAAATCAGGCCGCAGCCGTTTCTCGCTGTCGACTCTGCCAGCCACAGATTTCCCAAATCTGGATGACTGGCAAAGCGAAGTAGAATTCACCCTGCCGCAGGCTACGCTGAAACGCCTGATCGAAGCCACGCAGTTCTCCATGGCACATCAGGACGTTCGTTATTATTTAAACGGCATGCTGTTTGAAACCGAAGGTGAAGAGCTGCGTACTGTTGCGACCGACGGCCACCGTCTGGCGGTGTGTTCTATGTCAATCGGCCAGTCCCTGCCGTCGCATTCGGTGATCGTGCCTCGTAAAGGCGTGATGGAACTGGTGCGTCTGCTTGACGGCGGTGACACCACATTGCAGCTGCAAATCGGCAGCAATAATATCCGTGCTCACGTTGGCGATTTTATCTTTACCTCTAAGCTGGTTGACGGTCGCTTCCCGGATTATCGCCGCGTATTGCCGAAGAATCCGGACAAAACGCTGCAAGCCGGCTGTGATTTACTGAAACAGGCGTTTGCCCGCGCAGCGATTCTTTCTAATGAAAAATTCCGTGGCGTGCGTTTGTATGTCAGCCATAACCAGCTGAAAATCACCGCGAATAACCCGGAACAGGAAGAAGCAGAAGAAATTCTGGATGTCGGCTATGAAGGCACCGAAATGGAAATCGGTTTCAACGTCAGTTACGTACTGGATGTGCTCAACGCCCTCAAGTGCGAAGATGTGAATCTGCTGCTGACGGACTCTGTCTCCAGCGTGCAGATCGAAGACGCTGCGAGCCAGTCGGCCGCCTACGTCGTCATGCCAATGAGGCTCTGATCGGGCTGTCTTACTTGTCATTTTGCGCTTGGGCAGTGCTCGCAATGCTCACGTACCTGAGTACGCTCCGCTTGCTGTGCGCTGTCCGCACGCAAACTGACAGCGACGATGACGCCCTGGAATGGATGTAGATGGCCTTAACGCGCTTACTGATAAAAGATTTCCGCAACATCGAGGCGGCGGATTTGGATCCGTCGTCCGGTTTTAACTTTCTGGTTGGTCCCAATGGCAGCGGTAAAACCAGTGTGCTCGAAGCGGTATATACGCTGGGGCATGGCCGCGCTTTTCGCAGTTTGCAGGCAGGACGTGTTATCCGTCACGAGCAGCCGGAGTTTGTGCTCCATGCGCGTGTGGATGACGGTGGTGATCGCGAATTGTCGATTGGCCTGAGCAAAAGTCGTCAGGGCGACAGTAAAGTGCGCATTGATGGCAGTGACGGCCACAAAGTGTCGGAACTGGCCCAGATGCTGCCCATGCAACTTATCACACCCGAAGGCTTTACCCTGCTTAATGGCGGGCCGAAGTACCGGCGGGCGTTTATTGACTGGGGTTGTTTTCATCACGACCCCGGTTTTTTTATCGCCTGGAGCAACCTGCGACGGTTACTCAAGCAGCGCAACGCCGCGCTGCGACAGGTGAGTCGTTATGCGCAAATTCGTGCCTGGGATCAGGAACTGATCCCGTTAGCCGAACGCATTAGCGAATGGCGGGCGGCTTACAGCGACGCGATCGCAGCTGATATCAGCGCGACCTGCGCGCAATTCCTGCCTGAATTTGCCCTCAGTTTTTCTTTCCAGCGTGGATGGGACAAGGAAACTGAGTACGGCGAGTTGCTGGAGCGTAATTTTGAACGCGACAGAGCCTTAACCTATACCGCATCAGGCCCGCATAAAGCGGATTTCCGCATTCGTGCCGACGGCACGCCGGTGGAAGATTTACTGTCCCGCGGGCAGCTGAAATTACTGATGTGTGCGCTGAGACTGGCGCAGGGTGAGTTCCTCACCCGACAGAGCGGGCGGCGTTGCCTGTATCTTCTTGACGATTTTGCCTCCGAGCTGGACGCCGACCGACGTCGGTTGCTGGCCGATCGCCTGAAAGCCACCCGGGCACAGGTTTTTGTCAGTGCGATAAGCGCTGAGCAAGTGACCGATATGATGGGTGAAAAGGGCAAGATGTTCCGCGTGGAACAAGGTAAAATAGCCGTTCTATCACAGGACTAAAAATGAGCGAGAAACGTTGATGTCGAATTCTTATGACTCCTCAAGTATCAAGGTATTAAAAGGGCTGGACGCGGTGCGTAAGCGCCCCGGCATGTATATCGGCGATACCGATGACGGCACTGGTCTGCACCACATGGTATTCGAGGTTGTGGACAACGCTATCGACGAAGCCCTCGCGGGCCACTGTAAAGAGATTCAGGTCACGATCCATGCGGATAACTCTGTTTCCGTACAGGATGATGGTCGTGGTATTCCGACCGGCATTCATGAAGAAGAGGGCGTTTCTGCTGCTCAGGTCATCATGACCGTGCTTCATGCTGGCGGTAAATTCGACGATAACTCGTATAAAGTCTCCGGCGGCCTGCATGGCGTGGGTGTTTCCGTCGTTAACGCCTTGTCAGAAAAACTGGAACTGGTTATCCGCCGTGAAGGCAAAGTGCACACCCAGACTTATGTGCATGGCGAGCCTCAGGATCCGCTGAAAGTCATTGGCGATACTGACGTAACCGGTACCACGGTACGTTTCTGGCCGAGTTTCCAGACCTTCACGAATCACACTGAATTCGAGTATGACATCCTGGCAAAACGCCTGCGTGAACTGTCATTCCTGAACTCTGGTGTGGCAATCCGTTTGCTGGATAAACGTGATGGTAAGAATGATCATTTCCATTATGAGGGCGGTATCAAAGCCTTCGTGGAATACCTGAACAAGAACAAAACCCCAATCCACCCGACCGTATTCTATTTCTCTACGGTGAAGGACGATATTGGTGTTGAGATTGCATTGCAGTGGAATGACGGTTTCCAGGAAAACATTTACTGCTTCACCAACAATATTCCACAGCGTGATGGCGGGACTCACTTAGCCGGTTTCCGTTCGGCGATGACCCGTACCCTGAACGCCTACATGGATAAAGAAGGTTACAGCAAGAAATCCAAAATCAGTGCCACCGGTGACGATGCCCGTGAAGGCCTGATTGCTGTTGTTTCTGTTAAGGTGCCTGATCCTAAGTTCTCTTCACAGACCAAAGACAAACTGGTTTCTTCAGAAGTGAAAACGGCTGTTGAAACGCTGATGAACGAAAAGCTGGTGGATTACCTGATGGAAAACCCGTCAGACGCCAAAATCGTTGTCGGTAAAATCATTGATGCGGCGCGCGCCCGTGAAGCGGCCCGCAAAGCGCGTGAAATGACCCGCCGTAAAGGCGCGCTGGATCTGGCTGGCTTGCCAGGCAAACTGGCGGATTGTCAGGAACGTGACCCGGCTCATTCCGAACTGTACTTAGTGGAAGGGGACTCTGCGGGCGGCTCTGCAAAACAAGGCCGTAACCGTAAGAACCAGGCGATTCTGCCGTTGAAAGGTAAAATCCTCAACGTAGAGAAAGCGCGCTTCGACAAAATGCTCTCTTCGCAGGAAGTCGCGACACTGATTACTGCGCTCGGTTGCGGCATTGGTCGTGACGAATACAATCCGGACAAACTGCGCTATCACAGCATCATCATCATGACCGATGCCGACGTCGATGGTTCACACATCCGTACTCTGCTGCTGACTTTCTTCTACCGTCAGATGCCTGAAATTGTAGAACGTGGCCATGTGTTTATCGCACAACCGCCGTTGTACAAAGTGAAAAAAGGTAAGCAGGAACAGTATATTAAAGATGACGAAGCCATGGATCAGTATCAGATTTCCATCGCGATGGACGGGGCAACGTTACATGCCAACGCCCATGCACCGGCCCTGGCGGGTGAACCGCTGGAGAAACTGGTGGCTGAACATCACAGCGTGCAGAAAATGATTGGCCGTATGGAACGTCGTTATCCGCGTGCTTTGCTGAATAACCTGATCTATCAGCCAACGCTGCCGGGGTCTGATCTGACTGATCAGGCGAAAGTTCAGGCCTGGATGGAATCGCTGGTCGCGCGTCTCAATGAGAAAGAGCAGCACGGCAGTTCTTACAGCGCGATCGTGCGTGAAAACCGCGAACATCAGCTGTTCGAACCGGTTCTGCGTATCCGTACGCACGGTGTCGATACGGATTACGATCTGGATGCTGACTTCATCCAGGGCGGCGAATACCGCAAAATCTGTGCACTGGGCGAACAGCTTCGCGGCCTGATCGAAGAAGATGCCTTCATCGAACGTGGCGAACGCCGTCAGCCAGTGACCAGCTTCGAGCAGGCCCTGGAATGGCTGGTGAAAGAGTCCCGTCGTGGCCTGTCGATTCAGCGATACAAAGGTCTGGGCGAGATGAACCCTGATCAGCTGTGGGAAACCACCATGGATCCTGAGCAACGTCGCATGTTACGTGTGACGGTGAAAGATGCCATCGCGGCTGACCAGTTGTTCACCACGCTGATGGGCGATGCGGTTGAACCGCGTCGCGCCTTTATCGAAGAGAACGCCCTGAAAGCGGCCAATATTGATATCTGATCAAGGCATGAGCTGATAAAAAGTCCGAACCGGGAAACCGTTTCGGACTTTTTTTTCGTCTGACGCACCCCGCATTCCGGCTGGCTTTACAGCGGGTAATCGCGTTAGCATTGAGCAAGATTTCTTAAACTCTGAGGATGCTATGGCTATTGAATTAATTGCAATTGATATGGACGGGACGTTGCTCAATCCGCAGCATGAAGTGACACCCGCCGTTAAAAAAGCGTTGTCAGAAGCACGGGCGAAAGGTGTGCAAATCGTTCTGGCGACGGGCCGTCCTTTTATCGGTGTACAGCGCTATCTGATGGAACTGGATTTACAGCAGGACGGTTGTTATTGCATCACCAATAATGGCGCGCTGGTGCATAATGCCAAAGATGGCAGCGTGATCGCCGAAATAGCCCTCAGAATTGATGATTATCATTACTTCGAACAGCTCGCCCGTCAGCTTGGTGTGCATTTCCATGCCCTGACAAAAAATGATCTGTTTACCGCTAACCGCCATATCAGCAAATACAGCGTACATGAATCCTACACCACCGGCATTCCGCTGCAATTCTGTCCGGCAGAGGAAATGGATCCGGCGCTCACGTTCCCGAAAGTGATGATGATTGATGATCCGCAACTGCTGGACCGCGCTATCAGCCAGCTTCCTGCTGAGGCAAAAGAACGCTACACCATCATGAAAAGCTCGCCGTATTTCCTTGAAATCCTTGATAAGCGCGTGAATAAAGGCGAAGGCGTGAAGGCACTGGCAGAAAAACTGGGTATTGCGCGTGCGAGTGTGATGACGCTCGGCGACCAGGAAAATGACATTGCGATGCTGGAATATGCCGGGATTGGCGTTGCGATGGGAAATGCGCTGGACAGCGTAAAAGCCGTCAGCCAGTTCGTCACCAAAACGAACACTGAAGACGGTGTGGCGTTTGCAATCGAGAAGTTCGTTCTGAACGTCTGAACCTGTAAGGCAGAAGGAGCCACGTGGCCATGGAAAAACAATTAACTTCTGATGCCCGCGGGCATCAGCTGACTAACATTAACGTCTGGACGCCGGACAGCCAGTGGCTGGCGTATGACGTGCGCCCGCATGGTGGTTCTTTTACCGGCTCAACCATTGAGCGGGTGAATGTCGAAACGGCTGAGGTACAAGTGCTTTATCAGGCACATCACGGCGCACATGTGGGTGTGGTAACCGTCAGCCCGGATCTGCCTGCCCGTTATGCGTTTATTCATGGCCCGGAAAATCCGGATGAAAGCTGGCAGTATGATTTTCATCACCGTCGCGGTGTCATCGTTTCAGAGCCTGCAGGCGAAAAGGCCGTGACGCTGGATGCGATGGACATCACCGCCCCTTTTACCGCCGGAGCCCTGCGCGGTGGCTCACATGTTCACGTATTCAGCCCGGACGGTTCGCGTCTGAGTTTTACCTATAATGACCATGTGTTGCATGAACGTGCGCCGGCACTCGACCTGCGTAATGTTGGCGTCGCTGTTTCAGGTTATCCGGTAGTTTCTCCAAAACATCACCCGCGTGAATACGATGGAAGCCATTTCAGCGTTCTGGTTAGCGAAACCACGCCCTGTCCTCAGCCCGGCAGCGATGAAATCAACCGGGCTTATGAAGAGGGCTGGATCGGGCATGAAGGCTATCTGAAACCGGATGGCAGCCGTCAGCGATGGGCACTGGCCTTTATCGGCGATACTCTTTCCGCCCGCGGCGAAAAGCATCCTGAAGTCTATGTGGTGGATTTGCCACACCATGATCAGGATTACCGTCAGTCGGGTGATAAACCTTTGCAGGGCACGCCGGAAATGTTGCCCGCTCCCCCTTCAGGCGTAAAGCAAAGGCGCATCACCTTTACTGAAAACGGCATCGCTACCCAGCCACGCCACTGGCTACGCACATCGCCGGATGGCGAACAGATTGCGTTTCTGATGAAAGACCAAAACGGGGTCGTGCAGGTCTGGACGGTTTCACCGAACGGGGGCGAACCGGTGCAAATCAGCCATACCGGGCAGGGGGTTCAGTCTGCGTTCAGCTGGAGTCCTGATGGAAAATCGCTGGCACTGGTATGCGATAACAGCGTGATGCGTCTTGATGTTAAAAGCGGAGAAATGCAGCGGTTAACGCAGAGAACGGAGATTACGCCTTGCGCCGATGCGGTCGTGTATTCACCGGATGGCAGCAAAGTGGCGTTTATGCGCCAGTGTGGGGAATTCGCTCAGATTTTTGTTACCGACGCTCAGTAGCTCTTTTAGTAAACCGGCCAGGGTTTGAAACGGTCCCATAATGTTGGCCGGTTTTTTTACGCTTATTTTTTATGCGCCGAAGACTTGTGACCGCGATCGGTGGTGGTCATGGGCGGGATGTGATCAATATCGACACCGTTGCTCAACGCAATATTGTGTTCTTCACTGGCTTTGACGCGATCCCGCGTCGTCACTTTTCCGCTACGAAAATAATCATAAGGCAGCAATACCGTATCCAGCACTGCGCTGAACGGCAAATCAATTAACAGCAGCGGCGTCATCGCCCAGCTGGTTTCATCACTTTTTATCATATTTACATCAGCGCGTGCGCCTGAATAATATCCGGTATCGCCACCTGTATGACTCATTACGCTGGAGCAACCGCTCGTCGCTAAAAAAACACATCCTGTCATCAGCGGCGTTAATGCAAATTTCATCATGTTAGAACTCATCTTATGCTGTCAGGCTGAGCTTGTACGTCAAGGTGACTTATACCACTCAGCACAAAAAATTAACAAAGCAAGCTGTAGCTCTGTGGCTGCGATCCCATTAAGTGTAATTACTATTTGAAATATTGCAGGAATCTGCCTGCTCTCTCTGTCTTTTCGCTCCGGTCCGTTATGTATTTTGGCCTTCATCATATAAACCACAGCCAAATTTTTTGTTTTTTCTGGCTTGAAAATTTTCCTTTCGTCTCCATTTTTACTGTACGACGCAGGAGGAGAAACGCCGGAAGGGTTTTTCAGTCATCACTGTGTCGCGGGTCGGTCCGCCAGGAGGACGACTCAACAATACTCGCTGAATATCAGGAGAAGTTGTCATGCGTAATTTTGATTTATCCCCGTTATACCGTTCTGCCATTGGTTTTGACCGTTTGTTTAATCTTATCGAATCGGGTCAGAATCAGGGTGGCGGCTATCCCCCATATAATGTCGAGCTGGTTGACGAAAACCATTACCGGATTGCTATCGCAGTTGCAGGTTTTGCCGAATCAGAGCTGGACATTACTGCGCATGACAACATGCTGCTGGTCAAAGGTGCGCATGCACCCGCCGACACCGGGCGGACCTATTTATATCAGGGCATTGCCGAACGTAATTTCGAACGCAAATTTCAGCTGGCGGAGCATATTCAAATAAAAGCCGCCAATTTGTCGAACGGTTTGCTGTATATCGATCTGGAACGTGTCGTTCCTGAATCGTCCAAACCACGGCGTATCGAAATCCGCTGATTTAGCGGCAATAAATCACCAGCGGCCATCTTTACTGACCGCCAGAAAATGAAAAAGTTTAGGCTCGCCGTCAGGGGGCTGTACCGTCACATCCAAAACGGATGATGGCATTAATCATCTCGCTTCAAAGAAGGAGTTACATTATGCGTAATTATGATATTTCCCCATTGCTGCGTCAGTGGATTGGTTTCGATAAATTAGCCAGTTCAATGCAGGGGGCCGATCAGGTTTTCCCTCCTTACAATATTGAAAAGTCGGATGACAACCATTACCGCATTTCACTGGCGCTGGCGGGTTTCCAGCAAAGTGAACTGAATATTGAAGTCGAAGGGCCACGATTAACGGTCAGCGGCACACCGGCTCAGCCGGAAACGCAGGTGGAATATCTGCATCAGGGGTTAGTGATTAAGCCTTTCACCCTGAGTTTCACGCTGGCAGAGCATATGCACGTTTCGGCCGCTGAATTTACCCATGGCCTGCTGCATATCAATCTGGTGCGCGAAGTACCGGAAGCGCTGCAACCACAAAAAATCGCGATCGGCACTGAGAAACCAGCGCTGGAAAACCAGTCTGAATAAGACGGTTTCAGCCCAATAAAGAAAGGGAGGACATTAATATGTCCTCCCTTTTTCTTTGTGCCGACCCGTTCTCAATAAATCGCGCTCAGTTACTGATTTTCGGCGTGTGCTTTTTCCACTTCTTCGGCCAAAATTTGCACGCCGCGCTCGATCTGCTCGGCGTCAGGGACGTAGTTCATTCGCATACACTGATGGGTATGTGGCCACGGGTGTTCCAGCCCCGGGAAGAAGTAATCGCCCGGCACCATCAGTACGCCGCGTTGTTTCAGCCGCTGATACAACACTTCTGTGGTGATCGGCAAATCCTTAAACCACAGCCACAGGAAAATCGCGCCTTCCGGTTTGTGGATCAGACAACGTTCTTCCGGCAGGTAACGGCGCAGCGTGGCAATGGTTTCCTGTACGCGCTGATAGTAGAACGGTTTGATCACCTCTTCAGAGAGGCGCAATAAATCGCCGCGTACAATCATTTCGTGGGCGATGGCCGGGCCGACGCTGCCCGGAGACAGGCTGATTATGCCGTTCATATTACTAATCGCTTTGATGATTTTCTCATCGGCAATCACGATACCGCAACGGGAACCCGGCAGGCCGAGTTTTGACAGGCTCATGCACAGGATAATATTCGGGTTCCACAGTGGCGTGGCGTCGGTAAATACGATGCCGGGGAACGGCACACCATAGGCATTATCGATTAATAACGGAATATCTTTCTGCTGCGCCAGTGCATCGAGCCGGATCAGTTCTTCGTCAGTAATGACGTTACCGGTCGGGTTGGTCGGGCGGGAAACACAGATCAGGCCGATGTCATCAGTGATATTCAGGTGATCGAAATCGACGTGATATTTGAACTGGCCTTCCGGCAGCAATTCGATGTTAGGCTTGGCCGACACAAACAGATTTTCATCCAGACCGGCGTCGGCATAACCGAGATATTCCGGTGCCAGCGGGAACAACACTTTTGACATACTGCCGTCGGCGCGACGTCCGGCGAACAGGTTGAACAAATAAAAGAAAGCACTCTGGCTGCCGTTGGTCAGCGCAATATTTTGCGCATCAAGCTGCCAGCCCAGTTCTTTCTGTAACATTTCTGCCAGCGCATGTCGCAACACATCTTTGCCCTGCGGCCCGTCGTAATTGCACAGCGCTTCGGTCAGCTTGCCTGCGGCCAGCATATCTGTCAGCAGCGTCTGGAAATAATCCTGCATCTCAGGAATTTGCGCCGGATTTCCGCCGCCCAGCATCACCGCGCCAGGGGTGCGTAAACCGTCATTCATATCGCCCATCAGACGTGTGATACCTGAAAAACGAGTAAATTTGTCACCGAAAGCAGAAAACGTCATAGAAAGCTTTGTATGTTATCGAAATGTGATGACCACCATAACGTCTGCGGCCGGGTAGTGCAATCCGACCACCGGGGTTTAACGCAGCATTTCCTTTCAGAGTGTTACAGGAAAGAGTGGGATAAATTATGTCAGAAAATTATATATACCCCTGACCTTATTATGATTTGCTTACTGACAGAGTAATAAAACTCGCCTGTGTTTTCATTTTTACGAATGGCATAATTATTATTCGAAAATACATAAGCCAGGTTAATGCAATGAAAAAAAGTATAATTATTTTGAATTTAGTTATGGCGGGTGGCGGGGATTATGCCCTGGGAAAGAAAATAAAAGATATCGCGCGCAGCACTCAGGCAGAGGGGGTGTTATTTACGGTTAGTTCAAGATCAAAATCTTTTAAAATCGAGGGGGAGGAAAAATTCAATCAAGGCAAAAAAATGAATTACAGGGATTGTGTGATTGTTGTGACGCCCTATAGCATTAAGCCTCCCGTGCCTTTAGCTTCCGTGTTGGCGGATTTATTCTTTCAGTTGGACATAATAAATTGTGATACTGTTATTCTAATTGACGAAATGGATATTACTCGTGATTACGGTTCATCTGATCGTGACTATAAAGCCGCTCTCTCCAGCTTAGGCTTAAAAAACATCAGTGTTCATAGCCTTGGGTTCAGAAAAAAATCTCTGGGTTATTTGCCTATGCCGGAGCAAGAGGTTATCAGCATACAAAAATCCGCCAAGCAGGATATTATTAAATTGCTGGATAGTTATAATTTATGTTTACCGGAAGATTGCGCGCTCTATTTTGCATATTTAAGCTCAGATACCTTTTTCACTTGTGCCCAGACTTTTATTATCAATACACTGATCGAAGACAGAAATACCCCGGGTAATTCAGCGTATGTTTTTGTCTGCCGGGAAGAACATGTCATTAATCGCTTACTGATAAAACTCAAAGGCTCTTTTTTAAGACCTCCTCATAATGACTTGTTTTCGGAGTTTCATCTCTCTTCAATAACCGATGAAAGTAAAGTCATCAATCACGGTTACAACCGGGGGGCCGGTAATAAAAAAATTCATATTTGTATTACTAAAACGCTTCCTTCAACGATGTTCAAAAATCTTACCAGTTTCAGTAAAACCGGCATGATGTCCGGCGACCAAAGTCTTTCCGACTATCTGTCATTGAAAAAGAGCTTACCGTATTACGACAAGCAACCCTGGAAAGAGCCTCTTATCGAAGGTTTAAATAAACGCGCCAACGCGCTGGGGGGCGAAGAATTGCTCAACAAATTCGAGTCGATGGTCGCTGGCAGTAGCCCCTATGATGGCAATATTATCTACAAACTTTTGACACCCGACCATGTCCCCACCCCGGTGCTGAAAAATAGTCTTCTGGCATTTAACCAGGAAGTGTATGCGAGAAAAGCTGACAGGCAGATCAGAGAGATATTAATGAAATACCTCTGACCCTTCGCCAACTTAACAGACCGGCCATCAGGTCATGGCCCGGGCCGGTCCGCTTCATTGCCCTCACCTATTTCTGCAGAACTTCCGGGTTAACGCAGAATTGTTTGACGTCGCCTTTCAGCGCCGCAATCAGGTTATCTACGGCACAGGCAGCCATGTCATAACGGGTTTCATGAGTTGCAGATCCGATGTGGGGCAGGGCAACCACGTTCGGCAGGCTCAGAAGCGGTGAGTCTTTTGGCAGCGGTTCCGTTTCAAATACATCCAGACCTGCGCCATAAATGGTTTTGGCTTTCAGCGCATCAATCAGTGCCGGCTCATCAATCACAGGGCCACGGCCAGCGCTAATCAAAATGGCGCTGGATTTCATTTTTGCCAGTTGCTCTTTGCCAATCAGATGGAAAGTCTGCTCCGTCATTGGCAGCAGAACACAAACGAAATCTGATGCTTCCAGCAGTTCATCCAGCTCACATTTACGGGCGCCAAAACGCTCTTCGGCTTCTTTATGTTGACTGCGTGCGTTGTACAGAATGGGCATATCGAAGCCAAAGTGGGCACGTTGTGCCAGCGCCAGACCGATACGGCCCATACCGACGATACCCATGGTTTTATGATGCACGTCGGTGCCGAACCAGTCTTCGCCAATGTTTTCATTCCATTCACCGGCCTTTACGCGCTCGGCCACATTCACCACACGACGGGCGGTGGCAAGCACCAGCGCCATCACCGTATCGGCTACGGTATCGGTCAGCGCCGTCGGAGTATGCATCATCGGGATCTGGCGACGGGTCAGTTCTTTTACATCGAAATTATCATAACCCACTGAAATTGTTGAGACAGCCCGCAGGCGCGGCGCATGGTCAAACAATTCCTTATCCACTTTCCCGCCAGAACCCAGTAATCCTTCCGCGTTTTGCAGCGCATCAAAAACCTGAGCGCGATTTTTATCCGTGATGCCATCAAATTCAGTGATGGTGAAATGCTCTTCCAGACGCTGATGCAAATCTACGGGTAATTTTTTATATAGAACAATAGACGGCTTCATGACTTACTCCCTTGGGTTAAGGAAACTTCTTTCGGCTGAATGTTGGCCTGTCGTGGTCTCACCAGCAGGGTCAGGCCTGCGGAAACCAGTAACGACACGGCCATGAAAATGAAGGATGCTGCCGGGCTGCCCGTATTCCCGTTGAGATAACCGACAAACCAGGAACCAAAGAACGAGCCCAGCGCACCGAGACTGTTGATTAATGCCATTGCGCCACCGGAAACATTTTTCGGCAGCATTTCAGGAATGATGGCAAAGAAGGGGCCGTACGGGGCATACATTGCCGCAGCAGCGACCACCAGTAAACTGTACGAAAGCCAGAAATTATTTGTGCCCGCGGCCCATGAACCAAAGAACGCCAGCGCGCCCACCAGCAATAACGGCCAGACAAACAACTTACGGTTTTGCATTTTGTCCGATGCCCAGGACACCAGAATCATCGCGAGCGTGGCGGCCAGATAAGGGGCGGAGGATAACCAGCCCGCTTCGACCATGCCCATTGATTTGCCGTCGCGTAAAATCGACGGCAGCCAGAGCACAAAACCATACACGCCAATGCTCCAGAAGAAATATTGCAGACAAAGCAGCACCACATTGCGCGAGCGGAAGGCTTCGCGGTAACCGCCGACAGCCTGAATATTTTTCTGCTCTTTTTCCAGTTGCGCGGCCAGCGCCTGTTTCTCCCGATCGCTCAGCCAGCTGACTTCTTCGGGTTTATCTTTGACGGTAAACCACCAGATAACCGCCCAGATAATCGCCGGAATACCTTCGAAGATAAACATCTCTCGCCAGCCAAACGATTTGATCAGATAGCCGGAAAGTACTGACATCCACAATACTGTCACCGGATTACCGAGGATCAGAAAAGTGTTGGCACGGGAACGTTCGGATTTTGTGAACCAGTTGCTGATATACACCAACATAGCGGGCATGACGGCGGCTTCAACCACGCCGAGTGCGAATCGGATCACCGCCAGCATAGGAATGTTGGTCACCACGCCGGTTAAAGAGGCAAATCCCCCCCACAACAATAAACACCAGAAAATCAGTTTCTTAACACTGCGGCGCTCAGCATAAATCGTGCCGGGGATCTGGAAGAAGAAATAACCCAGAAAAAACAGTGCCCCGAGCAGGGACGACATTCCTTTGGTGATGCCCAAATCGTCGTTGATACCGGCCGCCGAAGCAAAACTGAAGTTCGAGCGGTCAACATACGCCAGACTGTAAGTGATGAACACGACAGGCATGATGTACCACCAGCGGCGGGTGGCGATCCTGGACTGATTCATAACGCGTTCTCCTGATAGTGCATCAGCACGTTCCCGTCTCCGCTTACTGACGTAACAGTTCTACGTAATAGCGCGTCACCGCGGTCAGATCATCCCCTTCAAGCGGGAATTCGATACCGCGCGGAACATCCTGAGGCAGAATTTTTAATAAAGGTTCCCAGCTGCCGTCGCTGTCATCGAGTGCAACGGCATGCCATTTCCCGCTACGTTTTTGGGCTGCTTTGACATGCACATAACCCACGTGACGCGCCAGACGTTCAGCAGCAACCGCCGGATCCTGTCCGACCCACAGCCAGTTGGCCATGTCGAACGTCATGCTTAACGGCAGATGCAGCGACTCAGCAGCAAACATAAAGGCGTTAATGCGCGACAGAATGCCACAATCCGGTGACTGGTCATTCTCAACCACCAGTTTCACCGGGCTTGATGCCAGCACGACTTTCAACGGCGTCAGATCCTGGCCCGGCTCAAATTCGCCGAGAGAAAACTTAACTGTGCGTGCATTGAGAATCCGCGCCTCTTCAAAATATTGTGGTGCATCAGGGTTAAGCTTGCCACCTGGTGAAAACAGCGGAAAAGGCACGGAGTACACAGCAAACAATCCATGATTTTGGATTTTTTCTGCCAGCGTTGGCAGCGAATCCAGCTCTCCGGCAGAGAATAATTCGCGGCGAATTTCCACGCCGTCGGCCTTTGCATCAGCAATCACTGAAAGCAGCGCTGTCTGGCCGCCACGGGCTTTTACCACACTGTTGCCGTAGGCGGCGGTGACAATGACGATTTCTCTTTTCATGAATATTTATCCTGTAAAGCACCCGGTAAAACCGGTGCAGACAATCATTTCCGAAACCTCATTTTAGTGGAACAAATGACAGGTCGAGCTGTTGTTAACGTTTTGTTTCGTTTTATACAACCTAATTGGAACCGGTTCCAATCGACAGAACAAAAGCGCAAAAATATGATCCCGCTCACGAAGAACGGACAGGTAGCGGGAGAAGAAAAGGGATCAGCGCGCGGCTGTTGAACCACGCACAACCAGCTCACCGGAAAATTCCAGCTCAGCCACAGGGTCAGAATTGCCCTGAATCCGGGTCACCAGCTGTCTGAGTGCCGCAACACCCATATCATAGGTGGGTTGCCTGAGCGTGGTGATGCCCACGCCCGCCAGATCAGCCCAGACCAGCTCATCGAAACCGGATAAACCGATGTCGGGTCCCCAGCGGATATTCAGCCGCTGCATAGCGCGCGCGACCTGTAGCGTCAGTGCACCATTCACGCACATCACGGCTTTGTGTTTATCCGCATGCCGTGCCACAAAATCTTCCAACAGATTATCGAGCCCTTGGGTATTGTTCAGCTCAATTTCGCCCTGTTCAGCAATGTTCTGCGGGTATTGCTGCATACATTTCAGGAAGGCGTGTAAGCGGTCAAAACGGGTATTAATGGTGGCAGGTTCACTGATAAAAAGCAGGGCTTCGAAACCCTGCTTCAGGAGATGACCGGTCATCATCTGTGTGGCTTCAATGTTGTTCAACCCGATGACATCGCAGGCGAAATTCGCGACTTTGCGGTCAATCAGGACCATCGGTAAATTAGCCTGTTGCAGCGTGGAAATTGCCGCCTCGCGCATCCCGACGGCATTCACCACGATACCATCGACGCGATAGCTGCTGAGCAATTGCAGGTAATGCTTTTCCTGATCCAGCTCATTATTGGTGTTACACACCAGCAGAGTCAGGCCCTCCTGACGACAGGCGGCTTCGACGCCACGCATCACTTCAACCGAATACGGGTTAGTAATATCTGCAAGGATAAGCCCCACCAGGCGCGTTTGCCCGCTTTTCAGGCTGCGGGCCATCTGGCTGGGCTGATAATCCAGCAGGGAGATTGCCCGTCCGATACGCTCTTTCAGCGCATCAGACAGCAGGTGTTTTTCGCCGTTGAGATAACGCGACACGCTGGTTTTGCCGGTTTTGGCAGCACTGGCGACATCACGTATCGTGGCGCGGACCGTCACGCCCGGTTCCTGTTTTTTACTCACAGCCTTTCTCCCCTCATGCTTATCCCACGGAGACTAGCACAGAGTGCCGAAAGGCTGCACCCGCCAGTCAGCGCAAACTTTCTGCCGTGTGTATTGGCGGCGTGGCTTCTGCCTTTGGCCGGCTGCTCAGGGTAAATGCCGAAATGATCGTGACCCCGAAGGCGATACCGCCGAGGATCAGATAAGTATCGCTGAATCCTATCCGGTCATACAAATTCCCCGCGAAGGCCGAAAGGAAAATCGCCGCCAGCTGTTTGGCAAAGTTAAAGCCGATCAGATAAAGGGTCGCGGAGAACCGGACATCAAAAATCTGTGTGATGTATTTGAATACGCCAACCAGCAGGAATGGCACTTCCAGCGCGTGCAGCATCTTCAGTAAAATCACTTCGATTGCCGTGGTGGCAAACGACGAACCGACAATGCGGATAGACATAATCGTACCCGCCAGCAGTAAGGTGTTTTTTGCGCCGATACGGTTAATGATCCACGGTGAACAGAACATAATCAGTGCGTTACACAGCTCGCCTGCCGTGGTGACATAGCCGAACATTTCGGTGCCCTGCTGCGGGGAAGCGAAGAAGGTTTTGAAGAAGGTGGCGAATTGTTGATCGAATACGTCATAGACACAGGCCACGCCAACCACATATAAAATCAGCATCCACAGCTTGCGTTCTTTCAGCAATAAAGCTGCCGTTTTCAGCGAGAATTGCGACTGATTGGCGCCAAGTTTATTCAAAACCAGCGCGTTTTTGTTTTCCTGCGGACGGGCAATCAACAGCAGAATCATCAGGATCACCGCTGCGCCGGAACCCATCCAGAACACAATATCCGGGTTGATGTTAAACAGCACGCCTGCCGTTGAAGCACAAATCCCCCAGCCGAAACAGCCGAACATCCGCGCCTTGCCGTATTCAAACGAACTGTTGCGGCTGACCCTTTCGATATAGGCCTCGGTTGCACCTGAACCGCCCGCAAACACGAAACCGATATAGGCGCCGCCGAGTATCGCGCCGAGCACGATATTCAGTTTTAACAAGGGCGCGAAAACGTAAATAAAGAACGGCGCGAACAGAAACAGCAGTACGGCGATGATCCACAGAAGGTGTTTCTTCAGGCCGAGCTTGTCAGAAATGATGCCGAAAACCGGCTGAAACAGAATGGCAAACAAAGACATGCTGGAAAACACAATGCCGGTTTCCGTTTTACTCAGGCCGATAATGTCAGAAAGCCAGATGGGTAAAAACGGATAACAGGTCGCCATGATGAAAAAATAGAGGAAGAAATAGCTGCCAAATATCCAGAAATTAGTATTGTTTTTATAGAAGCAACGATCGGAGGTTTGTGTAGGGGTCATAGTGATTTCCTTGCCGAAACCATGAAAACCGGCACTGTCGTACCGGCGTATTTTTGTTGTTATCGGACTTCTTCGAAGCCCAGAAGCAGGGCACTTTCAGGATCCAGCACCGGCAGCGTCAGCCCGGCATTTGCCAGCCATTCGCCGCTCAATACCGGAGATTCATGCAGCCACGCCGGTTGCGCACGCATGGTGTGACCGCTGCCGCCGCCTGCCAGCAATGGCGGTTCGTCCAGCACCGTCACGCGATAACGTGCGGCGGGTTTCAGCCCCGGCACGCGCAAGGCACCAGGCAATGACCAGGTGGGCATCGCCAGCTGGCTGATCAGGAATACGGCGTGATCGGCGTTTTGACTGACCACTCCGTTAATCAGCACCGTCTTGTCATGGGTATCCACCCGATATACGTTTCCGCTGTGCAATAACGGCCGAAGCTGCTGATGAAGCCGGGTGTATTTCGCGAAACCTGCGCGTTCGGCCTCACCTTCT
The DNA here is from genome assembly GCF_004195115.1 of Rahnella sp. RFA10(1/100). NCBI lineage: Bacteria > Pseudomonadati > Pseudomonadota > Gammaproteobacteria > Enterobacterales > Yersiniaceae > Rahnella > Rahnella sp. RFA10(1/100). Next base: position 287,516 of record NZ_SEWR01000005.1, on the reverse strand, counting down.
TTCACCGGATCCAGCTCAATACCCATGTGTCCGAACAGCGCCGTCAGTCCGCGAAATTCAATGCTGTGCTGGCGCGAGGTGGCGTGGCACAGTTTGTTGCCGATATGTGCTCCCATGACTTCCGGTGGGAAAAAATAGCTCATACCGCGCTGGATTTTCTGCCGTTCCAGCGCGTCATTATTGTCGGAAGTCCAGAAACGGTGGCTGCGTTTAAGCACTTCATAATCAATGCGGCCACCGCCGGATGCGCAGGATTCAAACTCAATGTGCGGGAAGCGTTCGCCCAGTACATCCAGCAGATGGTAAAATTGCTGCGTCTGTGTTGTCAGCGCCGCGCGGCCTTCATGCCCCGGCTGCACAATTTCGCGGTTCATGTCCCATTTCACATAATCCACATCGTGCTCACCGAGCAGCCAGCTCATGCGTTCCAACAGATAGTCAAAGACCTGCCGGTTGTTCAGATCAAGCACATACTGATGTCGTCCGCTGGGTTGCTGATAGCCGGGTAATGCCAGTAGCCAGTCAGGATGCGCACGGTATAAATCGGAATTCGGGTTAATCATTTCCGGCTCGACCCAGATACCAAATTCCATGCCGAGTTTTTTGACATGGTCGATCACCGGTTTCAGGCCGTGCGGGTACTTTTTCTCGTCGAGATACCAGTCACCCAGGGCCGCACGGTCATGGTCACGTCCCCGGAACCAGCCGTCGTCGATAATGAAGCGTTCAACGCCTAATGCCGCTGATTCGGTGGCCATCTGCATGATGTAGTCAGGATCATGTTTGAAATAAATCCCTTCCCAGGTATTAAGGTGTACAGGCCGCGGTTTTTGATCCGGGAAGCGCAGAATCTGTTCGCGCACAAAGCGGTGGAATTGCTGGCTCATGCCATTCAGGCCAGTCCTGGAAAAGCCGGCATACAGCCATGGGGTTTCCAGCGTTTCGCCTTGTTCCAGTTTTTGCTCACCCGGAAAATACAGTGCTTCGGCTTGCACCAGACGGCGACCGTCGACTTTAATGTCAGCGCGCAGCCTGTGGTTGCCACTCCAGCCCAGATGCATTCCCCAGACCTCACCCTGTTCTTCGCTGAAACCCGGATGACCGATCATCATCGCCGGGAAATATTCGGAGGAGGTTTTCCCCCGGCGGTTTTCCTGAATGATGCCGCCGTGATCGAGCAGGGTACGGTGCGGCTGAAATTCCCTGATCCAGCGGCCATGAAAAGCCATCACTTCGGCGGCACGTTCCGGCAGCGGCAGCGTGACGGCCAGTCGCGTCACCTGATAGGCGCCGGGTTTAAGATTGGTCAGGGCATTGCGCGTCTGCAAAATGCCGCTGTCATCCAGACGCAATTCGCTGCGAAATTGCAGGCCGGCGATGGGATCTTCAGTGAGGAGAATCAGCTGATTGCCGTCGTGCTCCACCTGCGTGGTATTAAACACCGGTGACCAGTCCAGCCCGTCGCGATGGCCTTCCATGCCCGGCGCACCAAAGGAACCACGTCCGGTATCTGCGCTGACATTCACCGGCGCTTCCACATCAATCCGGCCATTGGGCACCGCGCGGCTCAGGGAAATGATGTCATCGGCTGAAAACTGGCTGAGGCGGTTACCCCAGTAAAGGATTTCGGCGAACGGGGTGCAGCGGACGATCAGGCTGGTGTGCGCGGCGGTTAAATGGACGAACTGGTTTTCCATAGTTTCACGACTCCGTCAGAAAAATTGTGTCTGCAAAAAAGCGGGTTAGTCGGATTACTATGGATCCGAAACGTTTCGGATGGGAAATGTGTAGCGTCAGATTTGTGATATAGGGTGGAAAAATAATCGAAAGGGGAAGTATCAGCGTGGTGGATGTGCGGTAACGCCCGCCTGTAATTCCGGCTGCCACAGAACCTGTAAATCCTTCAGCGGTTCATTGCGGATAAGCGACATTGTCATATTAGCGATTTGCAGCCCCACCGCTTCGCGGGTGCCCTGACGGACGGCGGTCACTGCCACATCCGGCACGCTGTCGTACGGCAATCCGTCAAAGATAATCAGCGACACACCGCCGCTGAGCAATAAACCGGCTTCATGCAACGCCAGTGCTGCGCCTTCACCGTGCATATTGCAGTCGCAGACAATTGCCGTAGGCGGCACCGGTAATGCCAGCATTGCCTGCGTGGCCTGATAACCGGCCCGACGGCTTGGATTGATTTTATGCATATAGCCGGTGTTCACCGGCAGCGCGTTTATCCGCAACCCGTCAAGATATCCCTGATAGCGCTGGCCGATAAAAGATTGCTGATTATTTTCGCCGAGAAACGCGATGCGCCGATGGCCGAGCGCGGCGAGGTGATCCACCGCCATCTGCATACCGGCGCGGTTATCGAAATCGAACCAGGCATAATCCTGTGTCAGACACCCGCTGCGGCCGAGGGCCAGAAACGGGAAATTACGTTGCTGCAAATCCAGCAGCCGGGGATCGTTGTCAAGTGTATGCGCCACCAGCATCGCATCGACGCGTTTGCTTTCAATCAGACGCTGCCACGAAAACGTGCCCAGTTCGTCCGGCACCAGTAACAGATCGATTTCATGTTTGGCCAGCTCACGCGTGATACAACCGACCATTTCGATAAACGCAGAATTACTTAAAGGATGGGAACTGAAGGGGAAAATGAGGCCAACGGCGTCGATCTTACCCATTTTTAAGCGGCGGGCGAGGGTGTTAGGACGATATCCGCGCGCATTTGCCGCCGCCTGAACCCGGGCTTTGGTCTCTGCTGAAACGTCGTCGTAACCGTTCAGCGCACGGCTGACTGTGGTTACGGAAATACCGAGATCTTTCGCTATTGCTTTCAGAGACATACTGACACCCGTAACGCAGTTTGGAAGGCACGTTGCGGGAGAATATCATAAGCCAAACAAAACGGGGCCATTTGGCCCCGTGATGACTGAGAGTCTGCAAACTTTATTGCAACGGGCTCAGCGTGATTTCTACACGACGGTTTTGCGCTTTGCCGGCTTCGGTGCTGTTGCTGGCGATCGGATTATCCGGGCCTGCGCCGGTGGTGTGTACGCGGCTGCCTTCAACGCCCTGGGTGATCAGTGCGCTGCCCACGCCGTCAGCACGTTGCTGCGACAGTTTCATGTTGAGTGCGCGGGTACCGGTGCTGTCGGTGTAACCGATCACGTTAACCGCGGTTTTCGGATACTCTTTCAGTACCATCGCCACGCCGGTCAGCGTATTTGCGCCTGCCGGTTTCAGCGTACTGCTGTTGGTGTCGAAGGTGACATTATTCGGCATATTCAGCACGATATTGTCGCCCTGACGCGTCACGCTGACGCCGGTGCCTTTCATTTTGTCTCGCAGTTTAGCTTCCTGCACATCCATGTAATAACCTGCACCGCCACCCAGTGCGGCACCCGCTGCGGCACCGATCAGGGCGCCTTTGCCGCGATCATGTTTAGAGGAAGACAGCATCCCGACCCCGGCGCCAAGCGCGGCACCAATACCTGCGCCAATGCCGGATTTCCCTGCTTCTGATTCGCCGGTGTAAGGGTTAGTGGTACAGGCTGACAGGCCCAGGGTGACACAAAGTACGCCCGCAACCACAAGTAATCTTTTGCTCATCTTATTTCCTTCAGGATGTTTATTATTTAGAACTTTACCGCTGCATTATGACTACCTGCTTTCCAACAAGTTGCACAAAAAAAGGTGTCAAAACATAAACAAATGCAACGGGAGGACATCAGTCCTGCGGCGTTCCGGCGCTCTTTATGCGCAATTTTGGCAGGTTAAGCAGTAGGAGAATTCCGGATATCCGTTTTTGTATTTTTTCGTATTTTAGGAACTTATTCTGAAAGGGGACAATACCAGCGCAGAATATACGTTGGCAGATCAGTCCCGGGATGGCGGGTGTTGGCAGTTATCTCAAAATTTTCCTTACGGTAGAACGAGACTGCGCGATGATTCTGCTGGTAAACCTCCAGTAACAGCACCGGATATGCCTCTTTTGCCGCCGCCATCAGACGCCGGGCGGTGCCATCTCCGTAGTGTGAGGCTTCGACAAACAGTGCGCCGATAAACTGCTGATTCAGCACACTGATGAAGCCGCAAACCTGATCATTTTCGTCGCAATCAACCCAGGTTCTGGCTTTGGGCAGAAAATCTTCCCTGACCATTTGCAGGCTTTCAATCCAGTAGGACTCGGCGATAAATGCGTGGGAAAGCAATGAACTGCGCAGCCAGAGCATCAGAATGGCTTCGGTATCGGCGGGCCGCGCAGCGCGGATCATGACGGCTGATTCGCAGGGTGGCAGAAGCAATAGGACTGATGATCGTTCACCAGCCCTGCCGCCTGCATAAAGGCATAACAAATTGTCGGGCCGGTAAACTTAAAGCCTTTCTTTTTCAGTGCCCTGGACATGGCGTCTGACACAGCGGTGGTGGCCGGAATACCTTCCGGGCCCAGCGGATTATTGATGACCGGTTGGCCGCCAACAAAATTCCAGATGAATTCAGAGAAGTCTTCACCATTGGCCTGCATCGCCAGATACGCCTGTGCGTTGACGATAATGGCTTTGATTTTGCCGCGATGGCGGATGATGCCGGCGTCGAGCACCAACTGCTCGACGTCATCATCGGTCATTTTTGCAATGCGTACCGGGTCAAAGTGATGGAAATTCTGGCGATAGTTGTCGCGCTTTCTCAGCACGGTGATCCACGACAGGCCGGCCTGCTGACCTTCCAGACACAACATTTCAAACAATTCACGGCCATCTTTCACCGGCACGCCCCATTCTTTGTCGTGATACTCGAGGTAAATCGGTTCTTTCGAAACCCAGCTGCATCGGGTGGTTGCCATTCTGTCGTCCTTATAAGGGGCCTAAATGCGTGGCGTCAGTGTGTGGCTTCTCGGATAACTCTGCAACGTCGCAATTTCTCAACTCCCGCCTTGACGCTGGTCGGATCTGAACAATATTTAAAGCCAATCATTACGCAATCCTTACGTTTAATCCTTGCGTTGAACGCCATTATTTTAGGGAAATTACCGTTATGGCAGACAGAAATACATCCATTTTACGACTCTCCCGGGGGGCACTCGCGGTGGCGCTGTGTCTCGGTTTACAGATGCCCGCCCAGGCGTTTGATCAGCTTTATGTTTTTGGTGACAGCCTGAGCGACACGGGTAACATCGGCCGCTGGACCTTCGACAGCAGTTCCCATCAGCTCTATGACGAGATCCTGGCGAACAATATCGGCACCACGTTAACCCCGTCTTCAAAAGGGGGTCTGAACTATGCCGAAGGCGGTGGCGTGGCGGTGCCGGGGCTGGATTCCGATTACACCACCCAGGATCAGGTGAAAAGCTATCTGGCTTCGACCGGCGGTAAAGCCGATCCTAACGGCCTGTATGTTCACTGGATTGGCGGCAATGATCTGGCAGCGGCAGCGCTCAGCCTGAACCCGGTCACCGCGGCAGAGATTGCGACGAACAGCGCGACGCAGGCTGCCTCACAGGTGAATGATTTACTCAAAGCCGGTGCCGGCACAGTGGTGGTACCGACGGTGCCAAACATTGGCCTGACACCTGTGCTGATGGAAGGTATTGTTCAGGTCGGACTGCTGCCGGTGCAGCAACAGGCGCTGGAAGCCGCATACCAGTATCTGAATGCGCAAAACACGCCAAACGCTGACGCCCGCACCGGGGCTATTCATAGTGCGCTGGCGGCCGCTGCGGCAGAAGGTTCGAATATTCCGCTGGTGCAGGACATTCTCGCCAAAGGACTGGCAGCGGCTTACGACGCGCTGAAAGACGTGGCGGGCGGGCTGACCGATACCTATAACACCACCGAAGATATCGCACTGGCCAGAACCGGCGGCAACATTGTGCGTGTGGATATCAACGGACTGTTCAACGAAGTGGTGGCTGATCCGGCGTTGTACGGTTTCGCCAATACCGCCGGAACGGCCTGCCCGGTCGGCACATCAGCCTCGGAATGCACTTCGAATTTGCCGGGTTTCGACAGCAGCAAAGCCTTCCTGTTTTCTGACCATTTCCACCCGACCCCGCAGGCTCACGCGCTGATGGCTCAGTATATGCAGTCGGTTATCGATGGTCCGCTCGAAGCCTCCGCACTGAGTCAGGGATCGCTGTCGCTGGCACGAAATACTCAGGGATTGCTCGACAGCCGTTATCAGCAACTGCGCACCCAGGATAACGACGCCGGGACATTCGGCATGTTCGGCGGTTATGCCGGACAAAGTGCGGACAGTAAATTCAGCCCGTCGATGGGGTTGGGTGATGGCGATCTGACGTCTCACTCGCTGAATATCGGCATGGATTATCAGATGACTGATCGCTGGATGATGGGGCTGATGATTTCCGGTTCCGATGATAAGGATGATCCGACCGATCATTACAGCTACCGCACGCGCGGCTGGATGGCGACCGCATTCACCGGTATCAAAATCGCCGAAAATGGCTGGATCAACGGGGACGTGCATTACGGCTCGCTTAATTATGACGACATCAAACGCCGCATTACACTCGGGCCCGCCACCCGTACCGAGCGTGGCGAAACGGATGGCAAACAGATCGGCGGGCGCGTTACGGCGGGCTGGGATTTCCCGGTTCTGCCGGTGCTGAAAACCGGGCCGGTGGCGCAATATAGCTGGGATTACAGCAGCGTCGACGGCTACAGCGAGAAGGGTAACAACAGCACATCAATGCGTTTTGGTGATCAGACTTCCCATTCACAAGTTGGTGCGCTCGGCTGGCGTGTCAATGCCGAACTCGGCATCGTCAATCCGTATGCGCAGGTCACGTATGACCGCCAGTTTGGGGATAAAACTTACACCACCACCGGCGCGATTAAATCCACCCGCACCCGGTTCAGCCGTACCACCGGCGAGCAGGACGACGACTGGGTGGATATGACGGCAGGCTTAAACGTGCAAATCACCCACAGCATTTCAGCCTTTGCCGCTATCTCACAAACTACCGGACTGGATTCCGGCGAACAAACCTCCTACAACGCCGGGCTGAGCGCACGGTTTTAAAACGTATCTTTAAGAGTGCTTTAAAAGGTGTCTTTAAAAGCTATACTGATGGCATAACATGAAAGGAGAAAAACGATGCCATTTGAAATACTCACTTCCTCAGCTGCAAGTATCACTGAGCTAAAACGTGACCCGATGGGAACGTTTAGCGCAGGTGAGGGCGAAGCGGTGGCCATCCTTAACCGTAACGAGCCCGCTTTTTATTGTGTTCCACCCGATGTTTACGCCTATTTTCTGAGTCTTGCAGAAGACGTCGAATTGAACCGCATAATGGATGCGCGGCAGGGTGAAGAAAGGATAAGGCTGACACTGGATGACCTATAAACTCAACTTTTTCAAATCAGCTTTAAAAGAATGGAAAGCACTTGCCCCAACGATCAAGGAACAATTTAAAAAGAAACTGGCTGAGCGGCTGGAGAATCCCCACGTGGCTTCTGCCCGCTTATGCGGCCCTAAAAACAACCGCTATAAAATCAAATTAAAGAGTCTTGGTTACCGGCTGGTTTATCAGGTAGAGGAGCAGGAAATCGTGGTGACCGTTGTCGCCGTGGGTAAACGCGAAGGCAACGAAGCGTACAAACTGGCTGAGAAGCGGTAAATACTTGCGTCTCCAAAGCCAATCCGGCAGAACGGATGTGTCATTCTGGCTGATTATCTTCCGTTCAGCGGGTATACTGTCGCACTCTCTAATACACGTCATATTTCAAGTTGCAGATGCGTTGACTGCGCTCGCTCACCCCGGTCACTTAGTTATCTAAGCTCCCGGGGATTCACGAGCTTGTCGCCTTCCTGCAACTCGAAGTATTTTGTGTATACACCCACTTTCTCGCGTGCGAAACCAACATGCAAAAGTTTGATACCAAGACATTTCAGGGCCTGATCCTGACACTGCAGGATTATTGGGCGCAGCAGGGCTGCACCATTGTTCAACCACTGGATATGGAAGTCGGCGCGGGCACCTCGCACCCGATGACCAGCCTGCGCGCACTCGGCCCTGAGCCTTTTGCGGCAGCCTATGTTCAGCCATCACGCCGTCCGACTGACGGTCGCTACGGCGAAAACCCGAACCGCCTGCAGCACTATTATCAGTTCCAGGTGATGATCAAACCTTCACCGGAAAACATTCAGGAGCTGTACCTCGGCTCGCTGAAAGAGCTGGGCCTCGACCCGCTGATCCACGATATTCGCTTTGTTGAAGACAACTGGGAAAACCCGACGCTCGGCGCCTGGGGCCTCGGCTGGGAAGTGTGGCTGAACGGCATGGAAGTGACACAGTTCACTTACTTCCAGCAGGTCGGTGGCCTGGAATGTAAACCGGTGACCGGTGAAATCACTTACGGTCTGGAACGTCTGGCGATGTATATCCAGGGCGTGGACAGCGTTTACGATCTGGTGTGGAGCAACGGTCCGCTGGGCAAAACGACGTACGGTGACGTGTTCCATCAGAATGAAGTAGAACAATCTACTTACAACTTCGAATACGCCGATGTTGATTTCCTCTTCACCTGTTTTGAACAGCACGAGAAAGAAGCGCAAACCCTGCTGGCGCTCGAAAAGCCACTGGCGCTGCCTGCTTACGAGCGCATCCTGAAAGCGGCACATTGCTTCAACCTGCTTGACGCCCGTAAAGCGATTTCTGTGACTGAACGTCAGCGCTACATTCTGCGCATCCGTACCCTGACTAAAGCGGTAGCTGAGGCGTATTACGCCTCCCGCGAAGTGTTGGGCTTCCCGATGTGCAAAAAGAACGAGAAGTGAGATAAGTCCATGACTGAAAAAACATTTCTGGTGGAAATCGGCACGGAAGAACTGCCACCGAAGGCTCTGCGCAGCCTTGCTGAATCATTTGCGGCCAACCTGACTGCGGAGCTGGATGCGGCGAATCTGCCACACGGCGATGTAAAATGGTTTGCAGCACCGCGCCGTCTGGCGCTGAAAGTCTCCGGACTGCACGAGTCACAGGCTGACCGCGAAGTTGAAAAACGCGGTCCGGCTGTGGCGCAGGCGTTTGATGCTGAAGGCAAACCGGGCAAAGCCGCTGAAGGCTGGGCTCGCGGTTGCGGTATCACGGTGGATCAGGCCGATCGTCTGGTCACTGACAAAGGTGAATGGCTGGTTTACCGTGCGCACGTCAAAGGCGAAAGCGCACAACAGCTGCTGCCTGCGATGATTGCAACTTCATTGTCCAAATTGCCGATCCCTAAACTGATGCGCTGGGGCGATTCCGACGTGCAGTTCGTGCGTCCGGTGCATACCGTCACCCTATTGTTAGGCGATGAACTGATTCCGGCGAAAATCCTCGGTATTGATTCCGCCCGCACTATTCGCGGTCACCGCTTCATGGGTGAGCCGGAGTTCACGATTGATAATGCCGATCAGTATCCGCAAATTCTGCTGGAACGCGGCAAAGTCATTGCTGATTACGAAGAGCGTAAAGCACTGATCAAACGTGATGCTGAAAAAGCAGCGAAAGAGATTGGCGGTATCGCTGATCTGAGCGAAAGCCTGCTGGAAGAAGTCGCATCTCTGGTGGAATGGCCGGTGGTACTGACGGCTAAATTCGAAGAGAAATTCCTGGCGGTGCCGGCAGAAGCGCTGGTTTACACCATGAAAGGTGACCAGAAGTATTTCCCGGTGTATGACGCCGCAGGTAAACTTCTGCCGAACTTCATCTTCGTGGCTAACATCGAATCGAAAGATCCGCAGCAAATCATCTCCGGTAACGAGAAGGTGGTGCGCCCGCGCCTGGCTGATGCCGAGTTCTTCTTTAACACCGACCGCAAAAAACGTCTCGAAGATAACCTGCCGCGTCTGGAAACCGTATTGTTCCAGAAACAGCTGGGGACGCTGCGCGACAAAACCGACCGTATTCAGGCGCTGTCTGGCTGGATCGCTGAGAAAATCGGTGCAAACGTTGAGAACGCAAAACGCGCCGGTCTGCTGTCAAAATGCGACCTGATGACCAACATGGTCTTCGAGTTCACCGACACGCAGGGCGTGATGGGCATGCACTATGCGCGCCACGACGGCGAGCAGGAAGAAGTCGCCGTTGCGCTGAACGAACAGTATCAGCCACGCTTTGCGGGCGACGAATTACCGGCTTCGCAGGTGGCATGCGCGCTGGCTATCGCGGATAAGATGGACACTCTGGCCGGTATCTTTGGTATCGGTCAACATCCGAAAGGCGACAAAGACCCGTTCGCGCTGCGTCGTGCCGCGCTGGGCGTTCTGCGTATTCTTGTTGAAAAAAACCTGTCGCTCGATCTGCAAACCCTGACTGAAGAAGCGGTGCGTCTGTATGGCGACAAGCTGACCAACACCAGGGTTGTTGATGATGTGGTTGATTTTATGCTCGGGCGTTTCCGTGCGTGGTATCAGGAAGAAGGTCATGCGGTCGATACTATTCAGGCTGTGCTGGCACGCCGTCCGACCAAACCGGCTGATTTCGATGCCCGTGTGAAAGCGGTGAGTTACTTCCGTACGCTGGACGAAGCGGCAACGCTGGCTGCGGCCAACAAGCGTGTCTCCAACATTCTGGCCAAATCCACGGATGTCCTGTTCGATCACGTCCACGCATCGGTGCTGAAAGAACCTGCTGAGCTGAAACTGGCAACGCATCTGGTGGTGTTGCGCGACAAACTGGAACCGCTGTTTGCGGCTGGTCAGTACAAAGAAGCGCTGGTGGAGCTGGCTGCATTGCGTGAAACCGTCGATACGTTCTTTGACACCGTCATGGTGATGGACGAGAACGAAGCGGTGCGGATTAACCGTCTGACACTGCTGTCCAAACTGCGTGAGCTGTTCCTGCAGGTCGCGGATATTTCGCTGCTTCAGTAAGGGTAGTTCGGTAATGAAAAAGCCAGTTCAAAATCGTATTTGAACTGGCTTTTTGTTTTCTGATCTTAATAAGGCATTTCTTTATTATTGTTGCCTACGGTGACTTCTTGGAGGCTGATGTGATACATGCCGGAGCTGTCTTCGCTGACTTCCTTAACGCTAAATTTTGCCAGACGGGTAAAAACGAATTCATTTTCTGAAGGATCTGCATACTCCCCGCTCATCCTCACGCAGGAGAACCCGGATATTTTGAAGAGTACCTTAACACCACCTCTGGCGAATTTTTCAGCAACGGATCGGGTGCCGGAAGTGGAGAAAAATGACGTCGGGCTTACGGTGGTGCCATTGTCCATATAACTTTGAAACTGGCTAATTGCCAATTTGGAATTCAGATCCTGTCCACGATAATAAGTCCCCTTAACTCCTTTAGGTTGATACATAAATTTTTCCATCTTACACAGTGTGGCGTAAGACATTTTTTTGCAATAGAACTTAATTTTGTCTCTTTCTTCTTTCAGGCTTCGGTGTTCAATATCGTGATTGAATTTACGCATGCCTTCGATCACATCACTTGCACTGAGGTGGGGATCTCTTTTTGCGCGAAGGGCTTTGTTAATCTCGCTGGATCCTCTGTTGCTTGAATAAATACAGGAAAGAGTTTTATATCCAAGGAACAGTTCTTTCATTTTTAAATAAGCAGGGTTATCGGAAATAGATCTGGCTACTGATGATAAACTCATTAATGCAAGTGTATAATTTGAGCCGAATTTCTTTATTTCTTCATGAAGCTGATCAAGTTGTGTGCTGAAATGGCGGAAATCATCTATTTTTCCATTAATAGTATGTGCGTCATTGAGTGTGAAATTTTCGCCTGCAGGTTTTATATCGTAACAAGATAAAGCATAATTCAATGCCTGAGTTTCTCTCTCATACCGCCCCTGGTAAAAGAGTTTTTTTAACACGTTTTTAGGTTGGCTTGCTTTAATTTTTTGACCTTTTAATCGTAATTCTGCATTTTTATCGGTCACTTTTGTTTTATTTAAGAGAGAGGAATATCCTTGCAGGCTTTTCAGGTTTTTCTTTATCTCATCTTTCTCTTTATATAATCCCTCATGAAAGGTGTTACAGTATCTCGTCGAATTACTGAAGCACCTATTTGCTAATTCTTCCACTTTTTTTCTAATAAAATATAATGTCTCATGTTTTGAGATATATTAGCGAAATCACATTGACGACTGAATTTTTCTTCTAACTCTTTGATTTCATTTTCTAATTTTGATTTTATCTGTAGCATTTTTTGTTTTTTATCTTGCATATCAGCGATTTTGTCTTGCGTTTCTTTTTCTGAGAACATACCTACTCCTAAAGTTAATGATTATATAATCCCACCTTCAGTTTATCACGGTGGTGAATTGCCTTAACTTAATTGTTTATTAAGATATTTTTAGTGATCTATATAAATATAAATCTTTAATTCTCAGCTTGTTAATAAATATGAATAAATAGAAATAGGTATGAAGATTTATTTCTATTATTCATTCAGGAGATAAAGCCACATAGTGAAATGACAGGTAAGCGTTGTACGCAAAAAAAGCGAAGGGGGCCTGGAAACGATAACTCAACGTACTTGTTTTGTGAGTATCACATCTGCCTGAGATGTTCTATCCTATACCCGTCATACTTCAGATTGCAGGTGGCGGCTGCGCCAGAATGACTTACTTATGTAAGTTCATAGGGATTCGCGTGCTTGCTGCCTTCCCGCATCTGGAATTATTTTGGGTTGATACCTGGCATGGAAAGCCGCATATCGGCAGGGAACTGGCCGGAAGAAGAACATTGAAATCAGGAGTCAGGACTCATGGCTGTAGGGATCAGAAGCGGTGTATTGTCTCGCTGGCTGGCGCCGATTATCGCACTGCTGGTGGTGTTTCAGCTCACTGCATGCGGCGATAAAGAACCGGAACAACGCAAAGCCTTTATCGATTATTTGCAAAATACCGTCATGCGCAGCGGGCAAAATCTGCCGTCGCTGAGTGAAGATCAGAAACAACGTTTTGGTAATTACGCGAATGACTACGGCATCATTCTGTCATTCTCCCGCCAGATGAAAGGTGCCGTTGAAGGTAGCCTGGTACCGGTGGTCAGCGCGATTGGTCAGGTGCGTACGCCGCAGGATTACATGACGCAGCGCAGCGCGTTGCAACAGGCGGAAAGTACGCTGAGCATGCTCAATGCCCAGTTGCGTGATTCGAAAGTCAAAGCCGATACCGCGATGGCTGCACTGAAACAGCCGGATGATCTGAAAGCCGTTTATAGCCAGGTATACAACAGTGTGGTGACCCAGCCTGCTAACGTGCTGACCCCGCTGGTGCCTGCGCTGCAAAGCTTCACGCAGGATATCGTGTCAGTGGGTGATTTCCTGCAACAGCAGGGCACTCAGGTCGCCTTTGCTAACGGCGGCGTGCAGTTCCCGACGCAGCAACAGGCTACGCAGTACAACACCATGATGTCTAATCTGGTGGGCAAACAGCAGACATTGCTTCAGGCGCAAAAAGTCGCGCAGGGCGATTTCAGCCACTAAGCCACACTAAAATCTGCAAAAAAGCCACGTCATCTTGTACGTGGCTTTTTTATTGCCCCGGACCCTGCCCATAGATTTATAAAAAATGACAATTTTTAGCCTGCAAATCCGGCTGAATTCCTCTACTTTTGAAGGCAACTGTCCGATTTTCCCCGTATTTCACTTTAAGGATTTTTGATGAAACGTCAGACGATGACTCTGTTGGCTTCTCTGGTGCTGGCGCCGACGCTGGCTTTTGCTGCCGACAGCGCAACCGCAGATTTCACCCCGGCGCAGCAGGAAGCCATTGGTAAAATTGCGGCGGATTACATGTTGCAGCACCCGGAAATTCTGGTGCAGGTCAGCCAGAAATTGCAGGCGCAGCAGGCTGATCAGCAACAACAGCAAACCCTGAGCGCCGTGCTTGAAAACGCCAAAACGCTGGTAAACGACCCGGCGACCCCAAGCTATGGTCCGAAAGATGCCAAAGTCGCGTTCGTAGAATTCTTCGATTATCAGTGCCTGTATTGTAGCCACATGGCGCCGGTGGTTGAGCAGACCGTGAAAGCGAACCCGAACGTGCGCTTCGTCTTCAAAGAATGGCCAATCTTCGGTGATCGCTGGAAAGCCTCCATCACGGCTGCGGAAACCGGTATGGCCATCTGGAAAGAAAAAGGCAGCCAGGCGTATTTCGATTATCACAACAGCATTTACCGCACGGGTCATGATGAAGGTAAACTTACAGATGCTGATATCGCCGGTGCAGTGAAAGCTGCCAAAGCGACAGCGCCAACCGATGCACAGCGCAAAGCCACACACGAAGCGATCGCCGCTAACGATGAGCTGGCACGTACGCTGGGCTTCAGCGGCACCCCGGGTTTCGTGGTGATGCCAACCAGCGGTGCAACTGCTGAAAACACCAGTGTGCTGCCTGGTGCCGTTTCTGCCGAAGAACTGCAGGCCGCCATTGTGAAGGCGCAGGGCGGGAAGTAATTTTCTCTGTAAAACACGATTTCATCACGGCGGGCTGTCTGACAGTTCGCCGTTTTGTTTTTCCGCCCCCGCCTGTAATTTTCTTTCAGCATTTCCTCTGTAAACTCAGTTTTCCTTTCCTAAGACACGTCTGAATTTTTTTTAAGCGAAATACACAAGTCCGCCCAAAAATACTTTGTGATGAATATCACGTTTTAATGATAAAGACTCGTTAACAAAAAGTGACTTAAGTCACATTATTAGAGGTGATGCGCTTAAATAATCACCAGTGTAGCTCGGTTACAGGCTGTTTTTGTGATCGAAGTCACCAAAATGCAGGGGGTAAGGGTCCCGTATGTGTGATCTGCGTCACGAGCTGTGGGGTGGCTACGCGAGGCCTATAATCACATGGTAGAGTCCGCCTCGCAGACAGCAATTCGACGGACGGATTTTTAAAGCAGTGGCACAAAAACCGAAATAACCGTCACCGATAATTAACTGATATCACGCGCTCTATTGTCAGCGCGTATCAATAGGGGTGCGTTTTATGTTTTCACCAGACGTTAAGATCAAAGTTCAAAACTTTGGTCGCTTCCTGAGTAACATGGTAATGCCCAACATCGGCGCATTTATCGCCTGGGGTATCATTACTGCTCTGTTCATTCCTACCGGCTGGATCCCTAATGAAACATTAGCGAAACTGGTTGGCCCGATGATCACGTATCTTCTGCCATTGCTCATCGGTTTTACCGGTGGTCGTCTGGTTGGTGGTGATCGTGGTGGTGTGGTCGGTGCAATCACCGTAATGGGGGTTATCGTTGGTGCGGATATGCCAATGTTCCTCGGCGCAATGATTGCAGGCCCGTTAGGCGGCTGGTGCATCAAGCGTTTTGACCGCTGGGTTGACGGTAAAATCAAAAGCGGCTTCGAGATGCTGGTTAACAACTTCTCGGCCGGTATTATTGGTATGCTGCTGGCAATCCTGGCTTTCCTGGCCATCGGCCCGCTGGTTGAAGCCCTGTCTAAGTTGCTGGCTGCAGGCGTGCACATCATGGTTATCCATAACCTGTTGCCGCTCGCCTCTATCTTTGTTGAACCGGCGAAAATCCTGTTCCTCAATAACGCCATCAACCACGGTATCTTCTCTCCGCTGGGTATCCAGCAGGCGACTGAAACCGGTAAATCTATCTTCTTCCTGATCGAAGCGAACCCAGGTCCGGGTATGGGCGTCCTGATGGCGTACATGTTCTTCGGTCGTGGCAGCGCTAAGCAATCTGCGGGCGGCGCGGCAATCATCCACTTCCTGGGTGGTATCCACGAAATTTATTTCCCATACGTTCTGATGAACCCACGTCTGCTGCTGGCGGTAATCCTGGGGGGTATGACCGGCGTGTTCACCCTGACGCTGCTCAACGGTGGTCTGGTATCTCCGGCTTCTCCGGGTTCCATTCTTGCGGTTCTTGCGATGACGCCAAAAGGCACGTATTTCGCTAACATTGCGGCGATTGTGGCAGCATTTGCGGTGTCCTTCGTTATCTCCGCATTCCTGTTGAAAACCACCAAAGCGAAAGATGGCGACGATCTGGACGAAGCAACACGTCGCATGCAGGATATGAAAGCCCAGTCTAAAGGCGGCAAACCGGCTGTTGCAGGCGTAGCGGGTGACCTGTCTACCGTACGTAAAATCATCGTTGCCTGTGACGCCGGTATGGGGTCAAGCGCCATGGGTGCCGGTGTGCTGCGCAAAAAAGTGCAGGATGCAGGTCTGACCAACATCAGCGTCACCAACAGTGCAATCAACAATCTGCCTGATGACGTGGATCTGGTGATTACTCACCGTGACCTGACCGAACGTGCCATGCGTCAGGTGCCACATGCACAGCACATTTCGCTGACTAACTTCCTCGACAGCGGCTTGTACACGGACCTGACTTCCCGTCTGGTAGAAGTGAACAAAGCCAGCCAGTACAAAGAGAAAGTGACCACTACGCTGGGCGACAGCCTTGTGGCTGACAATGAAAACGAAAACCTGTTCCGCATCAGCGAAAGCAACATTTTCCTCGGCCTGAATGCGGGCACCAAAGAAGACGCGATTCGTTTTGCCGGTGAACAACTGGTGAAAGGCGGTTATGTTCAGGCAGAATATGTGGAGGCGATGCTGGCACGTGAGCAACTGACCTCAACATATCTGGGGGAATCCATTGCTGTGCCGCACGGTACCATTGAAGCGAAAGATCGCGTACTGAAAACCGGTATCGTGTTCTGCCAGTATCCGGCGGGTATCCGCTGGGGCGATGATGAAGATGACCGTGCACGCCTGGTCGTCGGTATTGCAGCGCGTAACAATGAGCACATCAACGTGATCACCAAACTGACCACGGCGCTGGATGAAGACGGGGTTATTGACCGTCTGGCGAACACCACCAGCGTTGAAGAAGTTCTGACCATCCTTCGCGGCTAACGTTGAGCGGTTAATCAGTAGAGCGTCACTAAGCGGGTCTTGATAAAAGACCCGCTTGTTGATTCGGAGCCGGGCGGCTCCCGGCTTTACCCAAAGCTTTTTACCATAAAGTATGGCCCCCGATTTGAAGGAAATATTATGAAAGCATTACATTTTGGTGCAGGTAACATCGGTCGCGGTTTTATTGGCAAATTACTTGCTGATGCCGGGGCTGAACTGACGTTTGCGGATGTCAGCCCTGCGTTGCTGGACGCGCTGAACAGCCGTAAAGGTTATGACGTGCACGTTGTCGGTGAGCAGGCCACCATTGAGCCTGTCACGAATGTGAATGCCGTGAACAGCGCTGGTCAGGAGGCCATCAACCTGATCGCTGAAGTCGATCTGGTGACCACCGCCGTCGGCCCGACCGTGCTGGAAAAAATCGCGCCAAACGTCGCCAAAGGTCTGGTGCTGCGTCATCAGCAGGGCAACGAAAAGCCGCTGAACATTATTGCCTGTGAAAACATGGTGCGCGGCACCAGCCAGTTCAAACAGCACGTATTCAATGCGCTGCCGGAAGATGAAAAAGCCTGGGTTGAAGCGCATATCGGCTTTGTCGATTCTGCGGTTGACCGTATCGTTCCGCCTGCCGCTGCTGGCACCACCGATCCGCTGGAAGTTACCGTTGAAACCTTCAGTGAATGGATCGTCGACAAAACCCAGTTCAAAGGCGAATTGCCGGAAATCGCCGGCATGGAACTGACCGATAACCTGATGGCGTTTGTCGAACGTAAACTGTTCACCCTCAATACCGGCCATGCCATCACCGCCTATCTGGGTCAGCAGGCAGGCCATGCGACAATTCGTGATGCAATTCTTGATGAGAAAGTGCGTCTGGTGGTTCGTGGTGCGATGGAGGAGAGCGGTGAAGTGCTGATCCGCCGTTACGGTTTTGACCCGGAAAAACATTTCGCGTACATCGAAAAGATTCTGACTCGTTTCGAAAATCCGTACCTGCATGACGATGTTGAACGCGTTGGCCGTCAGCCACTGCGTAAACTGAGCGCAGGCGATCGTTTGATCAAACCTTTGCTGGGTACGCAGGAATATCGCCTGCCGAACGACAACCTGGTGAGAGGAATTGCGGCCGCGATGCATTATCGCAGCGAGCAGGATCCGCAAGCGAAAGAACTGGTAGAATTGCTGGAGAAAGTGGGGCCAAAAGCAGCCCTCGCCCAGATTTCAGGTCTGCCAGAAGATGGCGAAGTCGTGGCGAAAGCCGTCGCTCTCTACGAATCGATGCGCTGATACTGCGTTTATTTTGATTTCGCCAACACCAGGCAAAGAAAGCCCTGTCGGGCAGGATGTCTCTGTCCGACATGCGCGCATCATGGATGACGCCAGGGGCGCTGTCGGCACCGGCTCTTTAATGCAAGTAAGCCCTATGGAAAAAGCTCAGGCGTTTGAAAACCGTGTCCTTGAAAAGCTCAATGCGGGTAAAACCGTGCGCAGCTTTTTAATGACCGCTGTGGAGTTACTGGCGGAAGCGCTGGATATTCTGGTCGTGCAGGTTTTCCGCAAAGACGATTACGCGGTGAAATATGCAGTCGAACCTTTACTGACCGGCACCGGCCCGCTTGGTGATTTGTCTGTTCGCTTAAAACTGATTTATGCGCTGGGTGTAATCAGCCGTCACGAGTATGAAGATGCGGAATTACTGATGGCGTTGCGTGAAGAGCTGAATTACGACGGCGAAGAGTATCGTTTTACCGATGATGAAATTCTCGGCCCGTTCGGTGAATTGCATTGTGTGACAGAACTGCCGCCGGCACCGACCTTCCTGAAACCCGGGGAAGCCGACGAATCGCTGATCGCCATGCAACGCCAGCGTTATCAGCAAATCGTCCGCTCCACCATGGTGCTTTCCGTGACCGGGCTGATTGCCCATATCAGTAATCAGCAGCCTTCCAGGCTTTCTCCGGTGCAAAAGTGAATCCCCGTCATACTTCGGGCCGCAGATGCGTTAGCTGCGTTCAGTCACCCGAATCACTTACTTGAGTAAGCTCATCAGGATTCCATCACTTGCCGCCTTTTTGCAACCCGAACTATTTTGGGGATTCGTTTTAGTGAAGCGCATGACGCACTTCGCCCACCAGCAGCCAAAGCGCGGTTAACGCCATCATGCCGCCCATGATCGTGTTGAACATTTTCAGCTTCCATTCTATCCGTAATGCCTGACGTAATCTGTCACCCATCACTACCCACACCAGAATGCAGGGCAGATTGATCAGCGCGAAGCCGATACAAATCAGCAGTGTATGTTGCAGCATGTTGCCATCAGGCGGGGTGAATAAGATCGCCACATTAGTCGCCATCAGCCAGGCTTTTGGGTTCACAGCCTGAAATAATGCACCATTAACCATGTTCATCGGTTGCTGTTTGGTCCCTTCTTTTGGCGAACCGGAACGGTAAATTTTCCACGACAACCAGAACAGATAGGCGCAGCCCACTGCCGCCATCGGCAGACGCACCACCGTCATCCAGCTAAGCAGAATCGCCAGCATGGAAGTCATCAGCGCACATTGCACCACGCAGCCAAGTGTAATGCCCAGCATCATCGGCACGCTGCGGCGCAGCCCGAAATTCACCCCGGAAGCCGCCAGCAACAGATTATTCGGGCCGGGCGTAATTGACATCACAGTGACGTAACTGACAAAAGCGGTATCGATCATGTTGTTTTCCTGCATCCCCTGTTTTCCAGATAGCCAGAGTAAACGCTGAACAGAGAAGGTAACAGAACCAGAAATACGCTATTGTTATGGTTACAGATTGCGTAACCCAAAACTGTACCCATCACTTTTTACGGAACTGACACCATGACTGACACCGCGGATTTCAGCGACACCCGATATAACCAGCTGGCAGAACAACTGGCGGACGCTATCCGCCGTGGCACACTCGCGCCGGGCAGCCGTTTGCCGTCCGTGCGGCGCAGCGCACAAACCTGGTCAGTCAGCATCAACACTGTGGTAGCGGCTTACCGGCGGCTGGAAGATCGCGGCTTTATCGAGGCACGCCCGCAGTCGGGTTTTTATGTCCGTGCCGCGTTGCCTGCGCTGAACCATCAGCCACAGGAACAACCACAAACGGCAGCCGCAAAACCCGCAGATGAAGTGCTGGATCTGATCGACACAGTGTTCGCCTCACAAATTGACCCCACCTATACCAACTTATCGCTGGCCTGCCCGCAGTCGAACGATTTTTACCCGACCGGCAAGCTGGGGCGAATTATGGCATCATTGCTGCGTCGTCAGCCCAATCTGATCGGGCAATACGCGCTGCCGCCGGGCAGCCCGGCGTTACGCCAGCAAATTGCCCGCCGTGCACTGGCGCTCGGTATGATTTTAGAGCCCGCAGATATCACGATTACGCACGGTTGCATGGAAGCGTTACAGCTGGCGTTGCGCGTCACCACCAAACCCGGTGACAGCGTCGGGCTGGAAACGCCGACCTATTTTTACCTGCTGCCGATGCTGGCAAGTCTCGGGCTGAAAGCGGTGGAAATCCCCACGGATCCGCAAACTGGCCTGTCGCTGGATGTGCTGGAAATGCTGCTGACCGAGAAACGTCTGAATGCGGTGATCGCCATGCCGACGGCGCAAAATCCGCTGGGCTTTACTATGCCGCTGGCGGCAAAAAAACGGCTGGCGCGGCTGATGAACGATCACCATGTCCCGCTGATTGAAGACGGGTTGTACGCGGAAATTCAATTTGGCGCGACATTGTCTCCGGCGGTAAAAGCCTTTGACCGCGACGGCTGGATCCTGTTTTGCACCAGCTTTACCAAAACGCTGGCCCCCGATTTTCGCATCGGCTGGGTGGAAGGCGGACGCTTTGCCGATAAGCTGCATAAACTGAAAGCTGTATCGTCAATGGCAGAGTCCGCTTTGCTTTCCCAAACGCTGACGCTGTTTCTGGAGTCAGGCGGTTACGATCATCATCTGCGGGCTTTACGCAAGCGCTACGCGTCGCAGGTTGAGCAGGCACGCGCGCTAATCGCCCGCCACTTTCCACAAGGCACCCGTGCCACACAGCCGGCAGGCGGATTTGTGATTTGGGTGGATTTCCCGCCGGGTGTCGACTGCGTCACGCTGTTCCGCCAGTTGCTGAAAGATAAAATTTGTATGACGCCGGGGCAACTGTATTCACCCAGCGGCCGCTACACCAATGGCCTGCGTTTGTCGTGCTGCTATGTTTTTGATACACGCTATATTTCAGCAATGATCCGCATTGGTGAGCGGGCCTGTGAGATGTGCGGTTTGCCTCCGGGGCTGGCAGAAACGCAGGAGCAAGCTGAAGAATCCCGCACTTCCTGATACACTAACGGTTATTATTCCCCATTTACAATCGTGCCCGCTGCGGCATGAACGGATCTGAAATCATGAAAGAAGTTGAAAAAGCCGAGATCAAACGTCTCAGCGATATGCTGGATGCACTGAATCACAAAGATGCGACCGTGATTCAGGCGGGTAACGCCGAGTTAATCGCTAAGCACGAAGAAGAAAAAGAAAAGCTCGCAGCAGAAATCGCGCGTCTGAAAGCCGTGCGTGAGAAAAAACTCAGCACCGAAGCGCAGAAGCTGGAAAAGCTGTTCAGCCGTGAAATCACCAAGAAAGAACAGGCTGATATGGGCACGCTGAAGAAAACCGTACGCGGTATCGTGGTGGTTCACCCGATGACGGCGCTGGGCCGCGAAATGGGCCTGAAAGCGGTGACCGGTTTTTCTAAGAAAGAATTCTAAACTCATACTCCCGGGGGTGAAGTTTTGCCCTGCTCCTCCCCCTGCGAAGGGGAGGGCGTTAACATTACTTCCCAAACAATCGTCGTCCAAAATCTTCGATCTTGCGGTTTACCAGCCGCATTTGCATGGTTTTACTCCAGCTGGCGGAGATCCCTGCGGCAGACATCAGACGGCGATACTGTTCCTCATCAAATGGCATGTTGAAGGCGATAGAAATCGCTTCTGCAACAGACACCTCGCTGTTGCGCGTCAGCAATTCCAGCGGCCGGTCGCCGCTGACATTTCCGGTACTGACGACCCGATATAACCAGCCACAACGTCCGCTTTGTTGTAACAACGGCGACAGGTTTTTGCAGTCGAGAAAATGATTCAGCTTGTAGCAGGGCGCGCGCGGCTGGGTGACCTGAATCAGCGCGTCGCCCCAGCGGAAAATATCGCCGATAAACACGTTATCTTCGGTCATGCCCAGCGTTGAAAGATTTTCGCCAAACGCAGGGGGATGAAAGCGGTCTTCTTCTTCGGGAAATTGCTGGCGCAGCCAGGCGTAATGTTCGCGGGGGAAATGGCACAGCGCGCGGTCAGCGCCACCGTGATAAGCCTTTTCGGCTTGCTGATCATTTTCCAGCCCGAGCGGCGTTAAAGCGATGCTGCCATCAACCTGACGTTTGGCAATCGCACTGGATGAAAAATCGGGATAATGTTCGATGGTACCGATATATACGTCGGGATAATGCATAAGCTCTCCGCTGCTGAAAGGTCACTTGCTCAAGCATAACCTGCATTCGACAGCGGGAGTAGAAGGAATACCTGCACACAAACGGGTGCGCAGGTTAAATCGTTAATCAGAACGTTTCCCAGTTATCCTGACTGGTTTTGCTTTGTGCCGGCAGTGCCAGAGTCGGACGGCGCAGCGCGGCGGATGCTGGCGCATCCAGTCTGTCGCCATTATCAGCCAGACGGAATACCGAGACTGCCTGGGTCAGCGTCGCGGCCTGATCTTCGAGTGAATCAGCGGCGGCGGAAGACTGCTCAACCAGCGCGGCATTCTGCTGTGTCGTGCTGTCCATTTCGACAATCGCCTGCGAAATCTGACTGATGCCACGGCTTTGTTCGTCAGAAGCAGAGGCGATTTCACCCATAATATCGCGCACATGCGAGACCGATTTTACGATGTCCTGCATGGTTCGTCCGGTGTTTTCCACCAGCTTCGCACCGGTATTCACCCGCTCAACGGATTCGGCAATCAGTCCTTCAATTTCTTTCGCTGCCTGCGCACTGCGCTGTGCCAGTGTGCGGACTTCCGAGGCGACGACGGAGAATCCGCGCCCCTGTTCACCGGCCCGGGCGGCTTCAACGGCGGCGTTCAGCGCCAGAATATTGGTCTGGAACGCGATGCCGTTGATGACGGAGGTAATTTCAGCAATACGTTTTGAGCTGCCGGAAATCTGCTGCATGGTGTCGACCACCTGGCCGACCTGTTTGCCACCGAGCGTCGCGGTACCTGAAGCTTCGCTGGCCAGTTTGCTGGCGTGATGGGCGTTATCAGCGTTCTGTTTCACCGTTGCGCTCAGTTCTTCCATGCTGGCGGCGGTTTCTTCGACGGCCGCAGCCTGCTGTTCGGTGCGTGAGGAAAGATCGGTATTCCCGGCAGCGATTTCCGCCGCCGCGTGAGATACCTGTGAAACACCGGAGCGGATTTCATAAATCATGGTGCTGAGGTTCTGGCTCATTGCGGATACCGCGTTCATCAGCATGCCCAGTTCATCGCGACGTGTGGTCGGATGCGCCACAGTCAGGTCACCCTGCGCAATCGCCTCTGCTGTTTTCAGCGTATCACGCAGCGGCTGGGCAATCTGGCG
Organism: Rahnella sp. RFA10(1/100); assembly: GCF_004195115.1. Classification (NCBI taxonomy): domain Bacteria; kingdom Pseudomonadati; phylum Pseudomonadota; class Gammaproteobacteria; order Enterobacterales; family Yersiniaceae; genus Rahnella; species Rahnella sp. RFA10(1/100). The sequence continues at coordinate 264,003 of NZ_SEWR01000005.1, read as the reverse complement.
GGTGATTCGCCATGCAATGATAATCCCGACCAGCAGTACGATCAGTGTAATCACCATCATGATGTTCTGCGCATCACGTATGTCTTTATGCGTGTTAATCAGTTCATTTTTAAAGATTTTCGCTACCAGAGCGTTCATCTCTGCGGCTTTTACTGACAGCAATTGTGAATTTCTTTGTTCATCTTCATAAGCCGGCATGAACGCCTGAACGTGATTTTTATAGGTTGCCAGTGCACTCATCAGCGGGGCAAGTGTGGCCTGCTGATCCGGCAACAATAATGCGTTGAGTTTTTTAGCATTCGCTTGCGTATCATCAATTGACTTCAACAGCTTGGCTTCAGTTTCTTTATTAATGTTCAGCAACAGGCCGCGCACGTTATAACGCACACTGATCAATTTCTGAATCACTTCAGCCAGTGAAAGCCGAATGGAAGGATCGGCATCTTCTACGCGTAACTGATCCTGTAAACGCGTCACCACGGCTTCCGTCTCGGAAAGATTCCAGCTGGCCCGCACCGCATCTTTGCGATCGACGGCTTCTTTGAATGCGGCCTGCGCCTGCTGGTACTCATGGATTTTCACCGGCACCTGATCGAGATTTGTTTGACTGGCGGTATCCCAGTCCAGCTTGTCTTTCGACTGGGTTATCAGTTGCGACAGTGCGTCAATGTTGTCCTGGTTTTGTTTGAGATACACCGGATTGTAATTGAGCTGATAAAGCGTACGGCTGAGGCGGGCATCATTGAGTAATGCATTCATCTGATTACTGAAATCGACTTTTTCCGCACGCTGACTGATGTCGTTAAATTTAATCATTCCCGCAGTGGTAATGACGGCCGCGATCAAAAGCACCAGGCCGAAACCCAGACCCAGTTTGGTGCCGACCTTAAGATTGTTCATCCACTGCGAAAGACCCGATCCGTTACTCATAATCATTCTCCGTCAAACATCCCTTTTAAATAGACATGCGGTTTTGTGACGCCTTTGTGAACAATCTATCGGTAGGCTTTTTCATAAACTTTATAGGATGTGTGGCGTATTTTTGATTAATGCGAGCGGGGTCTAATAATGGTGGGAAACAGAAGAATAATTCGCTGTGAAACAGTGAGCATGCGTACAAATTCAGGACATAAAAAAGCGGGTCACAGACCCGCCATTGGCTAAGACATCTTGCCCGTGCTGGGCGGCAGTGCGAAATTACTTCGCTTCAGCCAGACGTTTTGCAGCTTCGTCCCAGTTTACAACAGCCCAGAAGGCTTTGATGTAATCAGGGCGTTTGTTCTGATATTTCAGGTAGTAAGCGTGTTCCCAGACATCCAGACCCAGCAGCGGGTAACCGGAAGCGCCGGAAATGGCTTCGCCCATCAGCGGGCTGTCCTGGTTAGCTGTAGAAACGACGGCCAGTTTGCCATCTTTCAGTACCAGCCATGCCCAACCTGAACCGAAACGGGTTGCCGCTGCTTTCTCGAAAGTTTCTTTGAAAGCGTCAACGCTGCCGAAATCGCGTTCGATGGCAGATTTCAGTTCGCCTTGCAGTGTGGTGCCGGTTTTCAGGCCTTTCCAGAACAGGCTGTGGTTAGCGTGGCCACCTGCGTTGTTACGCAGAACGACTTTCTTGTCTGCAGGAACCTGATCCAGCTTGGTGATCAGTTCTTCAACCGGCAGTGCAGCCAGTTCCGGCAGGCTTTCCAGCGCAGCGTTAGCGTTGTTAACGTAAGTCTGGTGATGTTTAGTGTGATGGATTTCCATCGTTTCTTTGTCGAAATGCGGTTCGAGTGCGTCGTATGCGTAAGGCAGTGATGGCAGTGAATAACTCATGTTCATCGTCTCCGTAGTGTAGGGCGGCACCGTCATTGTGAGCACCGCGTAATCAGTCGGATCATTATAGTTAATTAAATGATATTGAAAATGATTATCTCTGTCCCCGCCAGCGGATAGATACGCGTAAGCGCCTGTTATTCGGGGCTTAGAACCAGATAACCGCAAACAATCCTAAATTGTCTAAAGGCACGCGGTGCTTAAAGGGGCTTTTAGCTGTTCTTGATGAAATAGCGATAACTGAAGTCATCTAAGAGTTCTGTTTCCGGATTTCTGCGCTTCCCATTTACGACGCGCAGTACGGATATCCAGATTTAATCCATATAGCTCAAGAGTAACACATGCTCTGTGACAGTTTTCCGTGCTGGCGAGCGGAGACACTTCAATTTCACCTGTCAGGTAATTTGCCACGAAGTAATCATCAAAATGATATTCGAGATCATCAGGGTTGAGCAGTGCGGGATCATATCGGTTACCTTTTTCACTCTGACAGCGGTCACAGCAGGGATAAAGATTTTGCCAGTGGAAAGCCAGTTCCGGAAAGGCGTGGCGTTCCTTGGGCTTAAAATGTTCGATGGTCTGGCGGCTTTCAGCACCGGTCAGTCCGTCGCAAAATGCACAATGTTGAAGGCTTGCGTCGAATAACTTTTGGCGGACATTTTCATAGCATTTGGTTGAATACCAGCGGAAACGTTTTCGACATCAAACTGTTCCTTCACTTCAAAAATCTCTTCCAGAATCAAGGAATGCTTTTGCAGATTGATGGTATTCATAAATAATTTCTGAATAGCTTGAATCAGAATAACCAAGGCTGTCACCGCCTTGAGCCAGAAACTTATACCCGCTATATGAACCGTTTTGATGGTCAAACATGTAATGAACACGGTTGTCTTTTGTCGCCAGCCGCGAATTAATTAAAGACATGTCTCCATTGCTTCATCAAATACCGCCGCCAGCGCATACAGCAGAGTACTTTTCCCGCAGCCGTTCGGGCCGGTGAAGATATGGATCTCTGCCTTTTCAGCATCAGCTTCTGCGCTTTTAATCGGTGGGAAATCCAAATGCGTATTCTCGAATACGCCCACATCCCTGAGAGTTATGCTTTCCAGTCGGTACGGCTGCCGCATTTGATTTCCTTATTATTCTGATGGATAACTGTTCAAATTCTGCGCTGAGTTTACCTCAGCCGCTGCGGATGCGTATACACCGTTGCCCGTCCCGGTTTGCTGAAACCGACCAGCGTCAGATTGCATTTTTCGGCGACGTCGACCGCGAGCGTGGTGGCGGCGGAGACGGCGAACAGAATTTCGATGCCGCACATGGCGGCTTTTTGCACCATTTCATAACTGGCGCGGCTTGATACCAGCGCGGCACCGGATTTCCAGTCGCTCTGTCTGGCACGGATACCCAGCATTTTATCCAGCGCCACGTGACGGCCCACATCTTCGCATCCACCCAGTAGCTGACCTTCCGGCGTGATCCAGGCAGCGGCGTGGGTGCAACCGGTAAGCTGGCCGATTTCCTGTACGGATTTCAGTTGATGCAGCGCATTATCCAGATTCGCCAGCTCAAACGTTTGGGTAAACGGCAGTGGCGCGAGCGGGCGGAACAGATCGTCTAACTGTTCGATGCCGCAGACTCCGCAACCGGTGCGGCCCGCCATAGCCCGGCGGCGTTCTTTCAGCCCGGCAAAACGGCGGCTCGACAGTTCGATATTAACTTCTATACCGTGGCAGTTTGGCGTCACCTCCATCCCGTAAATCTCACCGGTGGATTCAATAATCCCTTCTGACAATGAAAAGCCCAGCGCAAAGGCTTGTAAATCTTTTGGCGACGCCATCATCACCACATGTGAAATGCCGTTATAGACCAGAGCGACGGGCACTTCCTGAGCAATCCAGTCATCTTCAGGTTCATTGAGATGTGTGCGTTGCATCACCGGTTTTTGGCTCGCTCCGATGATCTGAGTCACTTTTTTGTCATCTTTTTCGCCCAGTTCGTTTACGTGATGGACATCCATTAGCAATAACCTTATAAACATTCCGGCTACATAAGCCGTACAAAAAGTCAGGACTTTATACCTTAATTTTACCGCTTTCGACGTTGTTCATGAAAGCGCCAATTTGAAAAGCAATGTGTGTCTAAATGATGGGAAGGAGTCTTTCATGCAAGTCAGCAGAAGACAATTATTCAAAATATGTGCGGGTGGTATGGCCGGCACCACAGCAGCATTATTAGGATTCACGCCGACCCTGGCGCTGGCGGAAACCCGCCAATACAAACTGCTTCGCTCACGTGAAACCCGCAACAACTGCACTTACTGTTCCGTAGGTTGCGGCATGCTGATTTACAGCCAGGGCGACGGCGCAAAAAATGTCACTGAAAATATCTTTCATGTAGAGGGTGACGCCGATCATCCGGTCAGTCGTGGCTCGTTGTGCCCGAAAGGTGCAGGTGTGCTGGATTACATCCACAGTGAAGGCCGCCTGACACATCCGCAGTACCGTGCACCCGGCTCCGATAAGTGGCAGCGCATCTCCTGGGATGAGGCGATTTCCCGTATCGCCCGCCTGATGAAAGATGACCGCGACGCCAACTTTGTCGAGAAAAATGACAATAACGTCACGGTCAACCGCTGGCTGACCACCGGTATGCTGTGTTCTTCAGCGGCCAGTAACGAAACCGGTCTGCTTGATCAGAAATTCACCCGCGCACTGGGTATGGTGGCGATCGACTGCCAGGCCCGGCTGTGTCACGGCCCGACCGTTGCAGCATTAGCGCCTACGTTCGGTCGTGGCGCGATGACCAACAACTGGGTCGACATCAAAAATGCCAACGTGATTTTGATTATGGGCGGAAATGCGGCAGAAGCGCATCCGGTCGGATTCAAATGGGTGATTGAGGCCAAAACCAAAAACAACGCTAAAGTCATCGTGGTCGACCCGCGCTTTAACCGCAGTGCTGCCGTGGCCGATATTTACGCGCCTATCCGCGCCGGTTCCGACACGGTTTTCCTGCTGGGCATGATCAACTACCTGATCACCCACAATAAAATCCAGACCGAATACGTCCGGGAATATACCAACGCCAGCCTGCTGGTGCGTGAAGACTATGAATTTAACGACGGGCTGTTCAGCGGTTTTGACGCAGCGAAAAAAGCCTATAACAAGGAAAGCTGGCACTATCAGCTTGATGAAAAAGGCTTCGCGAAACAGGATAAAACGTTGCAGGACCCGCGCTGTGTGTGGAATCTGCTGAAAGCGCACGTATCCCGTTACACGCCGGAACTGGTGGAGCGCCTGTGCGGCACCCCGAAAGAAGATTTCCTGCTGATCAGTTCCATTCTGGCGGAAACCTGTGCGCGCGACAAAACGTCGACCATTTTGTATGCATTGGGCTGGACGCACCATACCGGCGGCGCACAAATCATCCGCTGTGCGGCGATGATCCAGTTGCTGCTCGGCAATATCGGTATGCCCGGCGGTGGCGTGAATGCCCTGCGCGGTCACTCTAATATTCAGGGCTATACCGACCTCGGTTTGTTGTCTCTGAATCTGCCCGGCTACATGCCTTTGCCGTCTGAAAGACAGACCCGTTTTACTGATTATCTGCAACAAATCACCCCCGTGCCGCTGGTGGACGGACAGGTCAATTTCTGGAAAAACACGCCGAATTTTTTCGTCAGCATGATGAAAAGCTTCTGGGGCGAACATGCCACGGCGGAAAATGACTGGGGCTTTGACTGGTTGCCGAAATGGGACAAAAGCTACGATGTGTTGCAACAGACCGAGCTGATGACCGAAGGCAAACTCAACGGCTATATCGTGCAGGGCTTCAATCCGCTGGCGGCATTCCCGGATAAAAACAAATCTTCGCGCGCGCTCTCGAAACTCAAATACATGGTGGTGATCGACCCGCTGGTCACCGAATCCTCGAATTTCTGGCAGAACCACGGCGCGATGAACGACGTACAAACCGCCGATATTCAGACCGAAGTGTTCCGCCTGCCGTCTTCCTGTTTCGCCGAAGAAAACGGATCAATAGTCAACTCCGGTCGCTGGCTGCAATGGCACTTTCAGGCCTCTGAGCCACCGGGTGAAGCGCTGCATGACGGCAAAATTATCGCCCGTCTGTTTATGAAACTGCGCGAACTGTATCAGAAAGAAGGCGGTGCGAACCCGCTGCCGGTGCTGAATATGGCGTGGGATTATCAGGATCCACTCGACCCGTTGCCGGAAGAGATCGCCCGCGAAGCCAACGGCAAAGCGCTGGCCGATATTCATGACGATCAGGGCAATCTGTTGGCGAAAAAAGGCCAGCAACTTTCAACATTTGCCCATCTGAAAAATGACGGCAGCACGGCCAGTTTCTGCTGGATTTATACGGGAAGCTGGACGGAAGCCGGTAATCAGATGGCGCGCCGCGATAACGCCGATCCGTCCGGTCTGGGCTGCACGTCCGGCTGGGCATGGTGCTGGCCGCTCAACCGCCGCATTCTGTATAACCGCGCCTCCGCCGACCCGCAGGGACAGCCGTGGGATCCGAAACGCGAAATCATCCGCTGGGATGGTGCGAAGTGGACCGGTTTTGACGTCCCGGATTACAGCGCCGCTGCGCCGGGTTCGGGTGTCGGGCCGTTCATCATGCAACAGGAAGGCGTCGGGCGTTTATTTGCGACCGACAAAATGGCCGACGGTCCGTTCCCCGAGCATTACGAACCTATCGAATCACCGATTGGCACCAACCCGCTGCATCCGGACGTTATCTCGAACCCGGTTGCGCGTATTTTTGCCAGTGATTTGCCGAATATGGGCACCGCCCGAGACTTCCCGTATGTGGCGACCACCTATTCAATTACCGAATTGTTCCGCCACTGGACCAAACACGCGTTGCTCAACGCCATTGCGCAGCCTGAGCAGTTTATCGAGATCGGCGAAAGTCTGGCCGCCTCGAAGGGCATTGCGCAGGGTGATGAAGTGAAAGTGTCTTCGAAGCGCGGATTCATCGTGGCCAAAGCCGTGGTGACCAGGCGCATCCGGCCGCTGACCATCGACGGTAAGCACGTCGATACCATTGGCATCCCGTGCCACTGGGGATTTGAAGGTGCGACGCGTAAAGGGTATTTAGCCAACACGCTGACGCCGTCAGTCGGTGACGCTAACTCGCAAACGCCGGAATTCAAGGCGTTCCTGGTTAACGTGGAAAAGGTCTAACGGAGGCGAATTATGGCAATGCAATCTCAGGACATACTGCGTAAGTCCGCAACCAACGGGTTGACGCCAGCGCCGCGCGCCCGTGACCATCAGCAGGAAGTGGCGAAACTTATCGACGTCACCACCTGCATTGGCTGTAAAGGCTGTCAGGTCGCCTGTTCCGAATGGAACGACCTGCGCGATGAGGTCGGTATCAACACCGGCGTTTACGATAACCCGATGGATCTCAGTGCGAAATCCTGGACGGTGATGCGTTTCTCTGAAGTGGAACAAAACGGCAAGCTGGAATGGCTGATCCGCAAAGACGGCTGTATGCACTGCGCCGATCCGGGCTGTCTGAAAGCCTGTCCGGCGGAAGGCGCGATTTTGCAGTACGCCAACGGCATCGTCGATTTCCAGTCGGAACATTGCATCGGCTGCGGTTACTGCATCGCCGGTTGCCCGTTCAACATTCCGCGCATCAACCAACAGGATAACCGTGCCTATAAATGCACGCTGTGCGTTGACCGTGTGAGTGTGGGTCAGGAACCGGCGTGTGTGAAAACCTGCCCGACCGGCGCGATTCATTTCGGTACGAAAACCGCCATGCAGGATTTAGCCGCAGAACGGGTCAGCGAGCTGAAAGGTCGCGGGTTTGATCATGCCGGTTTATACGATCCGCAGGGTGTTGGCGGTACGCACGTGATGTACGTGCTGCATCACGCCGACAATCCTGAGTTGTATCACGGCCTGCCAAAAGATCCGGCCATCAGCGCGGCGGTCACCTTGTGGAAAGGGGTTTGGAAACCACTGGCTGCTGTCGGCTTCGCAGTAACCTTCGCCGCCGCAGCATTCCATTTCCTGGGCGTGGGGCCGAACTACGTGAAAGAGGATGAGCACAGAGAAGAGGAAGAAAAACATGATGATGAGGAGAAACGACCATGAAAAAAGAGAAGTTAATCCAGCGCTATAATCTGGCGGAACGTCTCAATCACTGGATTGTTGCCTTTTGTTTTGTGACGCTCGCCCTCAGCGGCATCGGCTTCTTTTTCCCGTCGTTTAACTGGCTGATGAACATTTACGGCACACCCCAGATGGCGCGTATCCTGCATCCGTTTTTCGGCGTGGTGATGTTCATCTCTTTCCTCGGCATGTTCTTGCGCTACTGGAAGCACAACCTGCCGGAAAAAGACGACATTGTGTGGGTGAAAAATATCGGTAAAGTGCTGACCAACCATGAGGTCGGCGATACCGGGCGCTACAACTTCGGTCAGAAATGCGTGTTCTGGGCGGCGATCAGTTGTCTTGTGCTTCTGATGGCCAGCGGCGTCATTATCTGGCGTCCGTGGTTTGCCGGTTATTTCCCGATCCCGCTGATCCGTCTGGCGCTGCTGGTGCATTCGCTGGCCGGCATCGGCCTGATTCTGGTGATTATCATGCATGTCTACGCTGCGACCTGGGCGAAAGGCTCTATCCCGGCGATGACCGGCGGTAAAGTGCCTGCGTCATGGGCGAAGTATCACCATCCACGCTGGTACCGTCAGGTGCGTGCTGAAGCGTTGAAGAAAGAACAAGATAAAGATGAGAGGAAAGCCGGATGAGCATCCAGATTGTTCCCCGGGACGCGCTGGCAGACGGTAAAACCACGGCGGGGAATATCCCGCCGGTACTGTTCGCCAATCTGAAAACGCTGTATCAGCGCCGTGCCGATCGCCTGCGTAAACTGGCCGAAGACAGCCCGCTCGACGGATATCTGAATTTTGCTGCGGCGATTTGCGATGCCCAGCAGCGCGTGCTGAAAGATTTCCCGCTCACTGTCGACCTGCGTGATGAATTAGCGAAAGCGGCGGGTAAACCGCCGCTCGATTGCCGGTTGTTTCCACGAACGCCGCACTGGCTTACATTGCTGGATGCGCTGATCAGGGTGCTCAAACACGGCGCGTCAGAGCCGGTGCTCGGTGTGCTTGAGCGCCTTGAACACTCCCCGAATCTTCAGCGCGAAATGATGGCGACAGAGCTGCTTTGCCAGGATTTCAAACACGTTCCGGCTGACAAAGCCCCGTTTATCTGGGCTGCGTTGTCGCTGTACTGGGCACAGATGGCGGCGCAACTGCGCGGTGTCGGGCGGGCAGATTATGGCGAAAATCGTCTGTTCTGTCCGGTGTGCGGCAGCGTTCCCGTTTCTGCGGTGATCGCGTTTGGTGCCCACAGCGGCCTGCGCTATCTGCACTGTAATCTTTGCGAAAGTGAATGGCATGTCGTGCGCGCAAAATGCAGCAACTGCGATGCAATGGAACATGTAAACCTCTGGTCCATCGGCGATGAACAGGCCACGGTGAAAGCCGAAGCCTGCGACGATTGCAATGCTTACCTGAAAGTGATTTATCAGGATAAAGACCCGCAGGCAGACGCGGTAGCGGACGACCTTGCGACGCTGTTACTTGATGACCGTCTGGAGGACAAAGGTTTTTCCGGCAGCGGCATCAACCCGTTCCTGTTTCCCGCTGAATAACCGGTAAAACCGGCAGCCGTGACTGGTAAACCCCTGCATGGCTGCTAGTTTTAATAGAGGTTCCGGCGAAAACGAGGAGGGTCTGATGAAATTGATCGGCAGTTATACCAGCCCGTATGTGCGCAAAATTTCGGTGATGTTGCTGGAAAAAGGCATCCCGTTTGATTTCATTAACGACACGCCCCACGAACCGGGCTGCAAAATCACACAGTACAATCCTCTCGGAAAAGTCCCCGCGCTGGTGGCCGATGATGGCGAAATTTTTTATGATTCGCCGATTATTGTGCAGTTCATCGAACTGATGAATGTCGCACCCACGCTGTTGCCGTGGCAACCGCTGGACGCGTTACGTGTGAGGCAAATTGAATCGCTGGCCGACGGGGTCACTGATGCCGCCGTGGCGCTGGTGCTGGAAGGTCGCCGCGATGCTGATAAACGTAACGAAGCCTGGATTTTGCGCCAGAGGGAAAAACTGTTGCGCGGGCTGGATGCGCTGGAAAAGCATGCGGCAAGCCGTACATTGCTCAATTCTGAAAGCCTCAATGTGGCCGATATTGCCGTCGCCTGTTGTCTGGGCTATCTCAATTTCCGGCGTATCGCGCCGGGCTGGTGTGTTGAGCGTCCTGAACTGGTAAAACTGGCAGAACGCCTGTTCCAGCGCGAGAGTTTCGCGCGCACCACCCCACCCGGGAGTGGTAACGCCAGCTTTGCAGCTAAAAAGGTGTGAAGCCGCTCGAAGAGTTCTCTTTACATCCCACCGGTTCGATTTTCACTGCCTAGACTTTATGCAGCGCTCTGCTAATCCCTGCTGCATAAAGGAGTTCCATCATGGCTTATGATAAAAATCCTCATGCCGTCAAACCGGAAGAATACGGTTTCCCGCTTAAACTCAAAAAACAATACGACAACTTCATTGGCGGTGAATGGGTCGCGCCGGTGAAAAAACAGTATTACGACAATCTGACACCGGTGACCGGCGAGGTACTGTGTCAAGTGGCCAGCTCCGGCACCGATGACGTCGATCTGGCGCTGGACGCCGCCCATAAGGCCAAAGACGCATGGGGAAAAATGCCGGTGCAGCAGCGTGCAAATTTACTGCTGAAAGTCGCCGATCGCATGGAACAAAACATTGAACTGCTGGCAAACGCCGAAACCTGGGATAACGGTAAACCGATCCGCGAAACCAGCGGCGCCGACGTGCCGTTAGCCATCGACCATTTCCGCTATTTCGCCTCTTGCGTGCGTGCGCAGGAAGGCGGGATCAGCGAAATCGACAGCGAAACCGTTGCGTATCATTTCCACGAACCGCTCGGCGTGGTGGCGCAGATTATCCCGTGGAACTTCCCGCTGCTGATGGCGTGCTGGAAAATGGCACCGGCGCTGGCGGCAGGTAACTGCATTGTGCTCAAACCCGCCAAACTGACGCCGCTGTCCGTTCTGTTGTTGATGGAGCTGGTGCAGGACATTTTGCCTGCGGGCGTCATTAATGTGGTTAACGGCGCGGGTGGTGAGATCGGCGAATATCTGGCGACGTCTAAACGTATCGCGAAAGTGGCGTTTACCGGCTCGACGGAGGTCGGCCAGCAAATCGCCGGCTATGCCGCACAAAACCTGATCCCGGCCACGCTGGAACTGGGCGGTAAATCACCCAATATTTTCTTTGCCGATGTGATGGATAAAGAGGATGAATTCTTCGACAAAGCGCTGGAAGGGTTTGCGCTGTTTGCCTTCAATCAGGGTGAAGTCTGTACCTGTCCGAGCCGTGCGCTGGTTCAGGAATCTATCTACGAACGTTTTATGGAACGTGCGATCAAACGTGTTGAGGCTATTAAAACCGGTAACCCGTTGGATATTGAAACCCAGATGGGCGCGCAGGTTTCTGCCGGACAGATGAAAACCATTCTGGATTATATCGAAATCGGTAAAAAAGAGGGCGCAGAGGTACTGACCGGCGGCGCGAAGAAAAAACTCGAAGGTTCGCTGAACGAGGGATATTACCTGCAACCCACCATTTTGCTGGGTAAAAACAACATGCGTGTTTTCCAGGAAGAAATCTTCGGACCGGTGCTGGCCGTCACCACGTTTAAAGATATGGACGATGCGCTGCAAATTGCCAATGATACCGCTTACGGATTAGGCGCAGGTGTCTGGAGTCGTGACGGCAATGTGGCCTATCACATGGGCCGCAATATTCAGGCCGGGCGCGTATGGACCAACTGTTATCACGCTTATCCGGCGCATGCCGCATTTGGGGGTTACAAACAGTCCGGTATCGGGCGCGAGACTCATAAAATGATGTTGGATCACTATCAGCAAACGAAATGTTTACTCGTTTCTTATTCGAGTAAACCGATGGGGCTTTTCTGAGGAATGATCGCGCATTCTGACCGTAATTGATTTTTCCGGCTGACGATGGCATATAAAAACGCCATCGTCAGTGAGATTACTTAATACATCATGTGCATTGCTCTCATTTAGCGGTTAACTTAAAGTGCCTATATAAATATTTTATATGTTAATTCAATAATAAAACATTATGAATGCGCTAATTGTAATATTTTAAACGTGACCGTGGACGGATGTTCATATCTAAGGATAGAGAGTCATGTTTAAACGGTTTTTATATATTGTGATATATACGATTTTCATTTTTGCTGTTTCAATAGGTCGCACCGTTGCCTATTATCAATATATTGTTCTCAATTCCGATGCGGCACCTTTGGTCAGAGTGGTTTAGCCCGTTACGCACCGTTATTTGCAACACTTGAGGTGATGGGGCTGGAGTCTCAATATCGGGAAAAAATCTATACAGCTGTGATCAAAGATAACATTGATTTAGCTGACGACACTGTTTTAAATAACTGGCTGGAACATAATGGTATTGACGTCGGGAAATATCACGAAATCAACGCATCGCCGGCGGTCAAAGCGTTACTTCAATATATGTCAGCTGTCAGTAACTATTATGACGTCTCTGCAACGCCGGCATTTATTGTAAACAAGCAATGGCTTGCCTATCAGGATCGCGATTTTAAAGCTTTTGGTGATCAACTTATCTCCCTGCTTACCAGGCATAAACCACTGGAGATATAATGCGCTTTGTTCCGGTATGGATCTATTTGCACAGCATGTCTTTGGGGGCGGCTATAAACTATAAAATTTTCTTATTTTATAGCCGGATAATAAAAGTTGGACTGTCTCTTTATAAGTTATTGCCATTAGAAATTATTTTTGGAATGTTGCATGTGATGCGTTTTCTGCGATGTATAGGGAAACATCAAAAAACACTGACGCTGGTCGCCAATGAAAATAAACGGTGTTTGTTAAACGACACCGGCATCGTCGATTTCACCTGGATTGCGCAACGCCGGAAAGCCCTGGATTACGCGGCAACTTATGGCAAAAATCAGCGTGTCGTCAGCCAGCTGGAAAATTGTGCATATCAGTTAGATCAATTCGTTAAACCGCTGCATCAGAGCAGGAAACCCGTCATCCTTGCGCCGCTGCATATGGTTTCGGATATCCTGGCAGGTATTGTTGCCAGTAAAACCTATCCAGGAAAATCCACCCTGATGAACCTGTCAGGCGGACTGGATATCCCTGACAGTGGCGAGATCTGCATCGCAGGCATTGATACCACCCGGGCTTCTCATGAACACCTTGCCGCGCTGCGATCCATCCAAGAAATAAACAAGAATAGAAAGACGTAAACGAAAGACATGGGAGAGCGATCTTCCATGTCTTGTTCTGAAACAGAGCGGTGAAACGAACGAAATCACACCACGCTGTTTGGCGGCAGAACCACCTGTCGGCTGCGCAGAAATACCACCACCAGCGCCAGCCAGGCGAGACCGCTTAACAAATTGAATGTATTAAACATCCCCGCACCGCCTTCGACATAAGCCACTTTTGCCAGTTCAATGCCCAGTGTGAAAATCAACATACTGATGACGCCCATGGCGGCGGAAACCGTGCCTTTGCTCATGTCGCTGGAGAACAGCGTCAGACGGTACAGACCGGCATTCGCCACACCAATCCCGAAGGCGTACAGGCTCAGACCGGCAGTCATCCACAGATACGCATGTGCGGAAAACAGCGTGGCCGCAGCTGCGATCAGCAAACCAACCACCATTGGGCCTGCGCCCAGTTTAATCAGATATTCGACGGTACGTTTGCCGGACAGGCGCGCCAGTGTGATGTTACCGATAATCAGTGCGCCGAAAATCGGTACCTGCAACAAGCCATAATCATAGGCCGCTAACCCTTCACCGCTGATTAAAATCACCGGCGACTGTGCAATCCACGTCAGCAATGGCAGGCTGGCAAAACCTATCGCCAGCGCACCACACAGGAACTGGCGGTTCTTCAGCACATGCTTGTAATCACGCAGCAGGCTTGGCATGGAGAACGGTTCGCCCAGGCGGGAAGCGGTCTCCGGCATCGATTTCCACAATCCCCACAGCGCAATGGCGGCGAGCAGGGCGAAAATCACAAACATTGACTGCCATGGCGCAACGTGGATTAGCGCCGCACCAGCCAGAGGCCCGAGCAGCGGCGCAATCAGCGCGACGTTAGCCATCATGGCGGTGATTTTAATACACACCGATTCTTCGAAAGATTCCTGTATAGCGGCATAGCCGACCGCGCCGATAAAGCACAGGCTGATGCCCTGCAGGAATCGCATCACCATAAATTGTTCTATATTTTGCGCAAACAGAATCGCCAGACAGGTGATGATGAAAAAACTCACGCCCGCGAGCATGACCGGACGACGGCCGCGCCTGTCGGACAGCGGACCGAGCAGCCATTGCAGGAACATGCCGCCAGCGAGATAAGCGGTCATGGATGTCGGCACCCACTCTTCGCCGGCATTAAAATTAGCCACGACGGCCAGCATGCCCGGTTGGATCATATCGTTGCCGATATAAGTCGCGAACTCGAACAGCACCAGGCACAGAGGGAACAAAAGCGCCTGCCGACCCAGAAGGGAAGCAGTATTTGGAGAATTATGCATTGTAGTTATTTCACAGACGTAAGGCTAATTCTTTGAAAATTAGCAGAAAATAAGAGACTGTCCGGGCGGGTTTCGCAAGCGAGGCAGTAATAGGGACTATTTTGCCGATTATTTGAGCGCAACGCAATGTTCAGGTTCACGTTCAGCACAATCTGAGATCGGCACTTTTGCCTTGTTAGCCGTCCAAAAGCTGGCTAGGCTGCAAACAGCCCATCGATAAGAAGGAAATTACCGGGAATGAGCCAAAAAATCAGCTGGATAGATAATCTGCGCGCACTCGCCTGCATGATGGTGGTGATGATCCACGCCAGCACGTCGCTGGTCGTCAATTTCGCTGCGGTAAATACCCCTGAATGGACGGTGGCAAACGTGCTCAATTCCGCTTCGCGCGTCTGCGTACCCCTGTTTTTTATGATTTCCGGTGCGCTGTTTTTGGGGGAAAGGAGCGCGCAAAAACGCCATTTTCTGCGAGTCACATTATGTTTGCTGTTCTACAGCGCCGTCTCGCTGATTTATATCCTCACGATGACAAAAATCGGGTTTTGGCCGTCTCTGCGTCTTATCATGGAAAAACCGGTGTTTTACCATCTTTGGTTCTTCTACGCGATCATCCTGATTTACCTGCTTTCCCCGCTGATTAATGTTAAAGCCGTATCCGGCAGATACCTGCTGATTGTCGCAATGCTGTTCGGCGTACTGGCAAATCCGCAGCTTCCTGCCGTGACGTGGCACAAAATCCATCTTTTGCCGCTGGATTTATACATTAGCGGTGACACTTTCTATTACGTGCTATATGCCCTGTTGGGCCGCGCCATCAGCCAGCTCAGGACTGAAAAAACGGCGATCACGCTCGTCGCCAGCGCCATGTTCATTCTCAGCACGCTGGCGATTGCCACCGGCACATACCGGCAAATGCAGATTAATCAGAGTTTCGCCGATACCTTTTATATCTACAATGGTCCGCTGGTATTTATCTCTGCGATGTCTTTATTTGTGGTTTTCAAGAACACACTGGCACAACGTCTCCTGCCAGGATTTTCGTTAATCTCCCGCCACTCTCTGGCTATCTACGGCTTTCATGCGCTGATCATCACCGGCCTGCGCGGCCGGCATCTCGACTTTCCGCAATACCCGCTGCTGAACCTGGTCTTTTTGTTTATCTGCGGACTCGGCGGCGGATTATTTCTGGCGATGGGGCTGGGGAAAATAGACCGCCGGAACTGGGTGAGCTGAATACTTTTAACGCCACCGTTCCTGCGCCCGGCGTAATTGCCGTGCGGATGAGAAGCCCGCAGCGAGTGCGGCTTTTTCGATGCCGGATCCCTGCTGAAGGCGTTGTTGCGCCACGGCGATACGCAATTGCTCGTGGTAGTCACGCACGCTGATGCCCAGATGTTGTCGGAACAAACGGGTGAGGTGGCGTGCGCTGATGTGCGCCCTGGCGGCAACATCTTCCACCTGCCAGGCCGATTCCGGCTCGGCAGCAATCAGGTTTTGCGCACGGTGCACTGCGGGGTGCAGATGATTACGGTAACGCAGCCACGGAGAGAGTTGCGGATCATCACCGCCACGGCGGAAATAGACCACCATTTCGCGGGCAACATCCAGCGCGGCCTGCGGCCCAAGATGTGTGGCGATCAGATGTAGTGCCAGATCGATACCGGCGCTGATGCCTGCGCTGGTCAGTACCGAACGGTCTTCGACAAATATCCGGTTATCTTTCACCTGGGCAGCAGGTACCTGCTCGCGCAACCGTCCGATTACATCGTGATGCGTGGTGCACTGATAGCCGTCGAGCAGACCGGCTTGCCCGGCCAGCAGGCTGCCGGAACAGATGCATACCAGTCTTAAATTTCCTGCTTCAATGGCGCTTTTTTGCTGATGCAGCCACTCACAGGCGGTCTGTGCGACCGGTGAGGAGAAGTTTTCGTCGGATTCTGCCACACCCGGTATGATCACAATACTGCCCGGGGGCAGGCTTTGCGGCAGTGGCTGCAAATGGCTGACCATCAGGCCGGTTGACATCATCGCTTCCGGCTGCGGCCCGATATAATGAAGCGAAAATTGCCCGCTCAGGCGCAACGCTTCCGCCGGGCCGGTAAGATCTAACGACATCACGCCGGGGAGCGTCACAAAGTAGACATTGCGCTGCATAGTGCTTCATCCGTCTGTGGGGAAAAACGCTATCTTCACACAGTGCGGTCGAGTTGCGCCAGCGCACCGGTCACGTCAGTGACAGTGGCAAAGCGGTCGGCGAGTACCAGTTCGGTCCGCAATTTGATCTCCTGTGCGCTCAGCGTGATACCACTGGCGTGCGTCATCGGAAACGTCAGTGTCGCATCGGTGACAAAGGTCACTGAATAGCCGAGGTCTGACGCCACCCGGGCCGTGGTTTCACAGCACTGCTCGGTGCGCATACCGGCGATAATCAGATGCGTGATGCCTTTTTCGCGCAACCAGCCATCGAGGCCGGATTCGGTCAGGGCATTGTGGACATGTTTATGCACAACATGCTGCGGCCGGTGTGTGAGAAAAGTCATTGGCGTGACCAGACCGGAGGCCAGAGAAAAGTCGCCATCAGGGTTGACGTGAAATACATCGATAACCGGTACATTGCGGGTCTGACAGCCAGCGATCAGGCCGTTGAGGGCTTCGCTGAAAGCCGGTAAATCATCCTGTTGCCAGAAGTCTTTTTGTTCAAATGAACGCTGAACGTCGATATTTAACAGGGCGCTTTGGGTCATTTACGGACTCCATCTGGTGAGTGTGAAATCAGTGTGCGCCTGAATTGGAAAGGGAAGAATGCCAAAAACGGACAGGATACTGACCGGGGCGGACGACCTGCGCCATCTGCCCCGGTTCAACTTTTTGATCAACGCTTCTGGCCGGCGCGCCAGTGGTGATAATCGATGTGATCAGCCTGGAAATTGGTGGTTTCAGCATCGCCGGTCAGGCGGTACGCCAGCTGAAAGGCGAAGTCAAACGCCAGCCCTAATCCTTTTCCGCTGAGCAAGTTACCGTCTTCCACAAAGGACTGATTGACGTAAACGCCGTCTTTCACGTCCTGGTATAAATCGCCGGAACAGACGTAACGACGGCCTTTCAGCAGACCGTTCCCGCCCAGCACACGCGCGGCAGCGGAGCACAGCGGGCAGATCAGTTTACCGGCGTCGTCGTGACGTCGGACAAATTCCACCACCGCTTTACTGGCCGCCAGCGCCACTGAGCCTTCCGGTCCGCCGGGCATTACCACAGCATCAAATAAGCGGTCGCCCTGCGCGGACAGCAGTTCGTTGGCCTGCATCTGAATGCCGTGATACGTGCGCAGCGTCAGGCTTTCCTGGCAGGCCAGCGTGGTGACCTGAATCTCCAGCCGCTCAAGAATATCGAGCACAATCACCGCTTCGCCTTCTTCAAATCCGTTAGCCAGCAGCAGCGCGACCTGCTTTTTCGCCTTGTCCTTTACCATAATGCAAATGTCCTCTGAGGATAAAAATCAGAGGACATCATAAAATGAAACGGTGTTTTGATATTGTGACTGGTATTGCAGACCGGGCTAGAAGACCAGCTGCACTTTTGACGCTTTGGATTTATCCAGGGCGTATTCCAGCGCTTCCACCAGACTTTCCTGCGGGAATTCTGCTGACAGCAATGGCATCGGATCGACGGTTCTATTCGCCAGCCATTCGACGGCAGTATTAAATTCTTCTGTGAAACGGAAACTGCCGACCCAGTTAATTTCTTTGGCAATCAGCGACATCAGCGGGAATTCATTCACTACCGGCCCCATGCCAACCTGCACCA
The DNA here is from genome assembly GCF_004195115.1 of Rahnella sp. RFA10(1/100). NCBI lineage: Bacteria > Pseudomonadati > Pseudomonadota > Gammaproteobacteria > Enterobacterales > Yersiniaceae > Rahnella > Rahnella sp. RFA10(1/100). The sequence goes on along the minus strand of NZ_SEWR01000005.1, from coordinate 245,663 downwards.
GGGTGCCGCGTGCGCGGGTCACTTCCAGACAACGGCGGATGGAAGACGGATGGCCGGAGGCATCGAAGGAGACATCGAAAAAGCCTTTCTCTGCCTGATATTCGCTGAAATCACCTTGTGCAGCGTCCAGTGCTTTATTTGCGCCAACTGCCAGTGCCAGCGTACGGCAACGTTCGCTCGGGTCGGTCACCACGATTTGCGCCGCGCCTTTGGCTTTTGCTGCCAGCACGATTAAGCAGCCAATCGGACCTACGCCGGAAACAAACACGGTTTTACCATGAATATCGCCCGCCTGGTTTACGGCATGAATGGCGACGGCCAGCGGTTCTGCGAACACCATCAGGCGGTCACTGACCTGATTGTCGTAAGGAATGCACTGGTCGCTGTCGACGATTTTATACTGCGTGAACGCGCCGTTGATGTGCGGGAAATACATCGCGCTGCCGAAAAATTTCATGGTGGTGCATTGGTTTTCGTCACCGGACAGACAGTACTTGCAGGCTTTGCACGGCTTACTCGGGTTCAGCGCCACTTTCTGACCGGGCTGCAAACGCGGGTTATCCGATTTCTCCACCACACCGACCACTTCATGGCCAAGCACCATCGCCTCGCGCACTCTGAAATCACCGACAGCGCCGTGTTCGTAATAATGCAGATCCGAACCGCAGATGCCGCCGCGGGTGATTTTCACCAGCGTGCCCTGGCCGGTATAGCTGAGGGTCTGGTGGATCACCGAGACGTCTTTTTTCCCGGTCACGACGCAGGATTGTGTGGCAATAGTCATGGGATTCTCGCTCTTTAAAGGGCCTGATTGCGCCCAGTAAAGAGGGTTTACCGGTCAGAAAATGTGATCGTCGTCACCTTGTGCCGTGTTACGAAAACCTGTTACCCATAACTTGAACGGACTCAACTTTTCCCGGCGGATTTATCACGATTTCGCGCCGGCATGCTGAGGATCAGATGGGTTATCACACCGCCCGCCAGACCCCAGAATGCCGAACCGACACCCAGCAGCGTGACACCGGAAGCCGTGATCAGAAACGTAATGATTGCCGCGTCGCGCTGACGCTCGTTTTCCAGCGCGCGGTACAGGCTGCCTGCAATGGTGCCGAGCAACGCCAGCCCGGCGATGGTGTGGATCAGCGCCTGTGGCAGGGCGGTAAAGACCATGCCGATGGAGCCGCCAAACACGCCCGCAATCAGATAGAAAACGCCAGCCGAGACGGCCGCCATATAGCGTTTTTTAGGATCGGGATGAATGTCCTCGCCCATACAAATCGCGGCGGTAATGGCGGCGATACAGATGGTAAAACCGCCGAACGGCGCTAAAACTAACGCAGTCAGCGCCGTCCAGGAAATCAGGGGCGAAACAGGCAGATGATAGCCGTGCGCTTTCAGTGTGGCGATGCCCGGCGCATTCTGTGAGGCCATGGTCACCACAAAAAACGGAATGCCGATGCCGATAATTGAGGAAAGCGTGAAATGCGGCATCACAAACGCCGGTGCGGCGAAGGTCAGCGTCTGGCCGTGCAGCGCAATATCACCCTGTAATCCGGCGACGATCAGCCCGGCGGCCAGTGCGAGCACCACCGCATAGCGCGGCAGGGCGCGCTTTGCCAGCAGATACACCAGACACATGGTGCCTGCAAGGGCGAAATTGCTTTGCAGTGAGGTAAAGGCGTCCAGCCCGAAGCGCAGCAGAATGCCGCCGAGCATCGCCGCTGACAGCGCCTGCGGGATGTAATGCATCAGTCGGGCGAATAAGCCGGTCACGCCGCACAGCAGGATCAGCCCGGTGGCAAAGACAAATACGCCAATGGCTTCGTTAAGTGAGGTGCCGGGCAGGCTGGTGACCAGCAGCGCCGCGCCGGGTGTCGACCAGGCCGTCACCACCGGTGTGCGGTAATACAGTGATAGCCCGATGCTGGTGACCCCCATGCCCAGACCCAGCATACTCAGCCAGCCGCCAATTTGTCCCGCGCTGGCCCCTGCCGCTTCCGCTGCCTGAAAGATAATCGCTGCGGAGCTGGTATAACCGACTAAAACCGCAACAAATCCGGCGATTACCGCCGAAAATGTCAAATCCTGCGGACTGAAACGCGAGGCCATAGGTGAAATTCCTTCTGGTTACCGCTTGCTGGCGGTATGCTGTTGTGCGTTATAGCGTACATCGGATGCGCTCAAAATATCATTGTGCGTTATAGCGCACAACCATGATCGCTAAAAATGATTGCCAGAGGAGTCAGGATGCAGGAGCTCACCCGCCATATTGGCAGCCAGCTGAAAGCCGTTCGCAGCGAACGTGGCTGGAGTCTCAGCCAGACGGCAGAACACACCGGTGTCAGCAAGGCAATGCTGGGGCAAATTGAACGCGGCGAATCCAGCCCGACCGTTGCGACGCTATGGAAAATCGCCAGTGGCCTGAATGTTTCGTTCTCGGAGTTTCTTGAAACCCCGCCTGCGCAGTCGGCGGCATTGCACCGGCACGGTTTGCTGACCACGTTTAACAGCGACAGCTCAGGAATGCGCGTAGTGCCTTTGTTTCCGTTTGACACCACATTGCGTATGGACATGTTTGTTATCGATCTTGAACCGGGTGGATGCAGCGAATCCACGCCACACGAAGCCGGTGTGATTGAGCATGTCATTGTTATCGAAGGAGAACTGACACTGACGGTGGACGGTATGACGCGCCTGCTCAGTGCCGGTGAAGCTTTGCGTTTTGCCGCCGATTGCCCGCACGCTTACCGCAATGAAAGCGGTCATTCCGTACGTTTCCACGACCTGATACATTATCCGCAGTCACGTCCGTAACGTTTTCATTTCCTCAGGAGAATGTCCCGATGAGCCAGCCGCAAGATGTGGTGATCCGTCCGTTAACGCCCGCAGACCGTCAGGAGTGGGAAATGTTATGGCGCGATTACCTGGATTTTTATCAGTCGACGCTCGATCCGGCGCAGTTTGATCACACCTTCCGGCGGTTATCGCAGCCCGAGTATGCCAGTATGTTTGGCTATGTGGCGGAGTATGAGGGGAAACTGGTCGGTCTGGTGAACTGTATCAATCACGATCATGGCTGGCATATGCAGCAGGTGGTGTATTTGCAGGATTTATATGTCGATGACGGCGCGCGTAAACTGGGGATCGGGAAAAAACTGATTGAAGCGGTTTACGCCTACGCCGATGAAAACAATAAAGCTAACGTCTACTGGACGACCCAAACCTCGAATCATACTGCCCGCAAACTGTACGATCGTGTGGGGCGGCTGACTGATTTTATTAAATACCAGCGCTGACCGGCGCTGTCATTCTGCGCTTAACGCTTTTACCATCGTCAGATTGGTCGGCGCATAGCCCAGACTGCTGTATAACGCCTGCGCAGCACTGTTTTTATAAAACACATTCAGGCCGACAGATGTCAAACCCAGTCCGCGCACTTTTTCTTCCAGCTGTAAAAAGGCTGCGCGGGCATGGCCCTGACGGCGAAATTGCGGAAACACTGACACTTCATAAATAAAAGCGCTACGCTCGCCCTGACGCTCACTGACCGCAAACCAAATATACCCCGCAGTTCCCCCGTCGGCCTCTGTTCTTATTTCAAACAAATAATTATCCGGTGTGGCCAGGCCCTGCGGCAGCAAACGCGTTATTTCACCTTGTGATCGTGTCAGCGCATTTTCCTGCTGCCAGCGGCCTGAACTGACATTTTCTCTGGCGTAATCGCTGACCAGCTGATCAAAAAATTGCGGGTAAAAAGTATCACGCATAGCGGATAAAAAGGTCATCAGAATCACTCCTTCGGCGATTTTTTATACGGCGTAACGTAGCATTCGCTGATGGTGGTGGAATGACTTTCCATCTGCGTGATGATGTAGCCTTTATCCGTCAGCGCCACCGAGCTGTAGGGGGTTTCATTATTTTTATCTGCAATCACGTCTTCAAAAGACTGAATGATTTTGGCCTTCTCACTGGCGCGTGTCGGATCATCCATTCCGTCGACCCGGATCATCGCCTGTTTAAACTGGTTACTGAATCCTGTTTTCCCCGCCCGGCTTTCAATCACGGCCTTAATGTTCACCGTGACGTCATTACCGAGCAGAAATAACGTGTTGCTCTGGTAAACCAGCACATTCTTGCGCTTCGAGACGACAAAACCGTTCTCGATCACTTTCATTTTGCTGTTGTTGGCGTAAGTCACGTCATCGAGGCAAATGGTTTTATCCCCGACCTTGAACTGGCTGAACCGTGCTTTGATTTCTTTCGGCGTGGATGCCGCCTGCGAGCAGAGCGGCGCAAGCAGCAGAAGAGGTAAGAGCCATGACTTCATAGGAGTTTCCTGAACAGGTGCTGAATCAGCCGACATAACAGCAGTATAGGGAGACCGGCGCAGGATGCGAATGTTTATCTTTGGCGGACCTCATCCTTATTCATTGCTACAATGAATAAGGATGAGGTGGGTTGGAGGCGTAAAAATGCCGACTTTATATGTCGTTTTTGGATTTCCGAAGCAGAGAGGGAGGCTGTAGTGGGTTGTCGCCGATCTATTAGGCGGTTATGCGTTCATTCCAGGTATCTTTATAAATGATATTCCCGTTTACATACTTCCATGTAATGCTTTCATAGCGTAGTGGGATAGTTTCAAAATGTGTTCCAGTCTGGTTGCCTGGGTATAAATTTGGTGCAATGGATGTAACTTTTACATTTTCCAAAATGATACTGAAGTATTCGGCTTCAACGAACCACCAACAATGGGCGAACCATCTACTCCGGTTAGAAATAAATATGCTGGATTTGACATGAAATATCCTTATTTTTAATGTTTAGTTATCTTGCGGGTAATATTTATCGATTAGTTTACCAATAATCCATATGACAAATACCATAGCTGAAATGGCGAGCAATCTCTCCAGCCAGGTATCAAAATAAAATACAAAGAATAACGAAAACCAGACTGATGCACCACCAAGGATTGCGCCTATTTGACCTACTGCAGCGTTCTTTCATTCCTCCGACTAATAATATGTTTCCAATGACCCCGCCTCTTACTTTCACAAAAAAGCTTGTTCCTTGAGCTATCGCGATAGCAACTTTCCCGGCAATAACTGTATTAGTTGCAGTTCTGCCGACAACTGAGAAAAAAGATCGGCTGTATGTTTTGTTCGCTTTCTGAAACATATTTATCGAAATCGTTAAGTATAGTCTGTATCGAAAAAACCATACGCAAGATATCCCAGATCAACTGGCACGGAAAGTATTCCATGTACCAAACCAATAGCTGAATCAGGTGAAATAATTATGTCGGTAATGCGCTGTGCTATCTCTTCTGAATTATCCATAAGGCGCCCTTTGAAGTCCGTTTGTTTGGCGGTTTTTTAGAGGATATATTGACTTAAGCCAAATGGCAATGGCTAAAAAAAGTGCGAAAGTTTGGTGCGGAAAATATCTTGTTTAATCAGTTTCTGAAAATTAGCTGAATGTATAAGATGATGTACGCATTTTTTAGAATGAGAAAATTTGCCCGTATCCCAACAACTCCACTCGGGTTTATCATCTGAATGAGTTTTTAACGACACCTCCCTCTTTCTGCGCTATGTTTTTCTCCTTTGTTCTCTTTCTTTCAGGAGTTTGCTATGAGCCAGCCTTCGCTAATTTTGTATTCCGACGCCAATTTTTTCAGTCCTTACGTGATGTCGGCTTTTGTCGCGTTAACCGAAAAAGGCATTCCCTTTGAACTGGAAAAGGTGGATCTGGCTAATGCAGAAAACCTGAAAGAAAATTATTCGGCGATTTCCATCACCCGCCGCGTACCGACATTAACCAACGGCGCTTTTGTCTTATCCGAATCTTCTGCGATTGATGAATATGTCGAAGAGTTATTCCCGGCGCCGACGTTCCCGGCGATTTACCCGGCTGACCCTGAAAACCGCGCCAAGGCCCGTGAAGTACAGGCATGGCTGCGCAGTGATCTGATGCCCATTCGCGAAGAGCGCTCAACTGAAGTGGTGTTTGCCGGTGCGAAACGTCCGGCGCTCAGTACAAACGGACAGCAGGCGGCTGAAAAACTGTATGCCGCCGCCGCGTTTTTGTTGGGCGACAAAGAACATTTATTTGGCGAATGGTGTATTGCGGACGTGGATCTGGCGCTGATGATTAACCGTCTGCATCTGAACGGTGATCCGGTACCGGAAAAACTGGCCGCGTATGCAGATGCGCAATGGCAGCGGCCATCGGTTAAGGAATGGCTGGCGCTTTCAGCTTAACGTTTTTGTCAGAAAGAACCGCGTATGCGTTGAGGGCGCATCGTCCGGCGCACGGGAGTCAGGGATATAATCCTCCAGCGCCATTTGCATGCTATAGCCCATACGTTCATAGAAAGGCCGCGCCTGAAAACTGAACGTATCAACCAGCGAGTAACGGCAACCCCGTGCTTTGGCTTCTTCTTCTGCTTCTGTAATCAGCTGCGTGCCGACATCTTTGCCGCGCAGCGATTCATCGACCCATAGCATTTTTATGTACATCCAGTAACCGACGGTTTCCGCTACGATACCCGCCAGCTTCTTTCCATTTTCATCTTCCACAAAAATACCCAACTCGCGGAATGTCGGTTTCGGGATAAAGTTTCTGTTGAAATCCCGCAGTGCCGTTTTGATCTCCTCGAGATCGCTTTCGGTCGGGGCATGGCTGAGACGGGTCTTCATGACATTTTTCCTTTTATTGTTAACGTTTTGTCGTAGCGAGGCGAACTGCAAAAGCGATAAATACGGTGCCGGTAAGGCGATCCAGCGTTCTGACCACTGCCGGACGGCGCAACCAGCGCGACAGCGGGCGGGTGGCCGAAATCATCGTGACTGACCATAACGTCCCGATCACCGCATGCATGGCGGCGAGGCCGAAAATATATGGCCCGACAGGATAGCCGGTGGCGACGAACTGCGGCAGGAAGGAGACATAAAACACGCCGACTTTCGGGTTAAGCACATTGCCAAAAAGACCTTTAACGAACGGCGAGTTTCCGATACGCAAGGCTTTGTGGCGGCTTTCCGGCGCATCCATGTTCATTTCGCTGCGGGGTTTGAACAACATCTGCAGTCCCAGCCAGGCCAGATACGCGGCACCGATCCATTTCAAAACATTGAAGGCGATTTCAGAAGCAGCCAGCACGGCACCGAGACCGAGTGCCACCATTGCGCCCCAGACCAGACATCCTGTGCTGATGCCAAAAGCGGTAAACAGCGCTTTTTTACTGCCCTGACTGGCAGCAGTGCGCAACACCAGTGCGGTATCGAGACCGGGCGTAAGCGTTAAAATACCGGCGGCAAGCGCGTAAGAAAGCAGGGATTCGGTGAGGGTCATGGCTTTTCCTGATGAGCGAAAAACCCAGAATAGTGAAACGTGCGGCACAGATGCAATCACGAATTTAAATGAAATTCGGCATAAAAATACGGGCAAATAAAAAAGCCTGTGGAAGTCGGGCTTCCACAGGCTTTTCAGCGGGTTTTATGCAGGAGATTATTTATAGATTTCAGCGTCAGCGTGCAGTTTGTTGTTACCGGTCACGGAGATGATGCGGTAAGAAGAGGCACCGGCTTCCTGTGCTTGTTGAGAAAGTTTCGCTTCCAGGCCACTGATAGAGGTGGAGTTGGCGGCGGAAATTACACCGATTTTCTGCATGTCATTTGTTGGCTGATTAATCTGCTGAGCCGCGAAGCTGCCGAAAGAGATCAGGGAAAGGGTGGCAGCTACAGCAAAAATTTTGATGTTTTTCATGATGATTTATCCATTCAGGTTATGAGAGTGAAAGGTGGTTGCCTTTCGATGAATGTATAATAGGCGTGATCTTCAGGGATGAAAAACGGATTGATTTGAGTATCTCGTTCAAAAAATTTGGCCTACTTTTTACGCAATTTTACGTCCCCGTGCAGGCAACTGACGAAACCGCATTCGTGCTGACACTGTCTGAAAGTGCCTTAGATTTCTCTGCATTTCTTCCCTTCCTGCTGATTTTGGGCGGTTTTGTAGAATGGTGCTAGACTTTATCTGTAGTTCAAGAAGGAGGGCATGCGTGTAAAACACGCGTTCTGCTCGCAGGGCCTGAATCGTTCTGCTCTTGTTTGGCTAACTTGGCTGAACAATATTCACGGTAACGGAAATTTATTCGGAGGAGTCGAAAAATGGGAATTTTATCCTGGATTATCTTTGGTCTGATCGCAGGTATTCTGGCGAAGTGGATCATGCCAGGCAGAGATGGCGGCGGATTCATTCTGACTGTCGTTCTGGGTGTTGTCGGTGCTGTTGTAGGGGGTTATATCAGTACCTTCTTCGGCTTTGGTCGCGTGGACGGATTCAACTTCGGCAGCTTCGTTGTCGCGGTGATTGGTGCAATCGTTGTGCTGTTTATCTACCGTAAAGTCAGAAGTTAAAGATTTACTCTGATGCTGAAATGTTAAAAGCCGCGCAAGTCGCGGCTTTTTTTGTCTGTTAATCCTGAAGCATAACCTGATAACTGGCTTCAGGCTCATGCAATCTCATGGAAAGAGTATCGGCAGGCGATCGGCTCTTATGCATGATTACCATAAATACGAGCCCGGCAGGAGTGGTTAAAAAGTACGTCACATGGTGCTGATGGAGAAACCGGAAGAGATCTACGGGTTTGCCGTTCCGATTGATTTACACAGGTTCCCGCTGGACTCTCAAAAGAACATCACCAAATTGAGTTTTGACTTCATTAGCGCTTAGTGACTTCATGTTGACTTCCTTCGAATGATTCGTTCGATTCATTCGAAATATTGTACGGCTGTTAATCCTAAACAGCCTAAGGTTTCATCAGTGAAGTTTCACTCCACCGGCGACGTCGGCAGCCGCACGATGTCCTGATTTTCATTGCCCATCCAGTAGACGCCTTCTTTCGCCCAGAACGGGCCTTCGATAAAGTCGAGAAGGTCGGAATACTCTTCGTAAAACTGCTTACCGTCACGGTTATATACGCGCATGTAGCCGGAGTAATGACCGCCATCGCCCGGCATGGTCATGCGCGGGATAAATTCAAAGGTTTTATACTCGCGCACCACGTACTGTTTATTCGGGCTCCACTGCTCCGAAACCAGCTTCCCCTGTTTCCACCACTGATGGCACCCGGCGATAACCGCCACCAGCACCGCCAGCATGATCCAGCGCTTACGCTGACGCATCAGGGCTTCCTGACTTTTGATTTTCATACTCTTATTCTTTTCAGTGCGGACTTAAAAAGGGTCTAAATGTGGCGGAAAAATGTCGGCTTGTCTTCTAAAAAGTCAGTGCGACTAAATTGCCACCAGCCCCCGAACTCCTTCCGCCTCCATTTCTGCCCCGCGACCGCGTTTCACAATGCTGCCGCGCGACATCACCAGATAGCTGTCGGCCAGAGCGGCAGCGAAATCATAGAATTGTTCAACCAGCAGGATCGCCATGTCGCCCCGGGCGGCGAGCTGTTTGATCACTGCGCCGATTTCCTTGATCACCGATGGCTGAATGCCTTCTGTCGGTTCGTCGAGGATCAGCAGGCCCGGCTTACAGGCCAGCGCGCGGCCGATTGCCAGTTGCTGCTGCTGGCCGCCGGACAAATCACCGCCACGGCGATGTTTCATTTCCAGCAGGATCGGGAACAGGTGATAGATTTCATCCGGCACCTGCTTTGCCGCACTGCCGGAGAAACGCGATAATCCCATCAGCAGATTTTCTTCCACCGTCAGGCGCGGAAAAATTTCGCGTCCCTGCGGGACGTAAGCGATCCCCGCCTGCACGCGCTGGTGCGGTTTGCGGTTATTGATCACCTGATCCTGCCAGCTGATGGTGCCGGACTTCGCCGGAATCAGTCCCATCAGGCACTTGAGCAGTGTAGTTTTCCCGACACCATTACGCCCGAGCAGGCAGGTGACCTCACCGATTTTTGCCTCGAAAGACAGGCCGCGCAAAATGTGGCTGCCGCCGTAAAACTGATTCAGTTCATTTACCTGCAACATAATGCGATTCCTCAGCGTCCTAAATACACGTCGATGACCTGCTCGTTGGCCTGCACTTCACGCAGCGAGCCTTCAGCCAGTACCTGGCCCTGATGCAGCACGGTGACGTGGTCAGCGATGGTTTCCACAAACCCCATATCGTGCTCGACTACCATCAGCGAATGTCTGCCCGCCAGTTGTTTGAACAACTCGGCGGTGTATTCGGTTTCGGCATCAGTCATGCCTGCCGCCGGCTCGTCGAGCAGCAACAGATGCGGCTCCTGTACCAGCAGCATGCCGATTTCCAGAAACTGTTTCTGGCCATGCGAAAGCAGGCCTGCTGGCCGGTGGCGTTCCGCTGCCAGGCGCAGCGTACCAAGCATTTCATCAATGCGGTCACGCTGTTCGCTGTTCATTTTGGCACGCAGACAGGCCCATACCGATTTATGGGTTTTCTGCGCGATTTCCAGATTTTCGAATACGGTCAGTGCTTCAAATACGGTCGGTTTCTGGAATTTCCGCCCGATGCCGGACTGCGCAATCTGCACCGGATCCAGCTTCGTCAGATCGGTACGCTGATCGTAAAAAACGCGGCCGCTTTGCGGTTTGGTTTTGCCGGTGATGACATCCATCAGCGTGGTTTTTCCCGCGCCGTTCGGGCCGATTACACAGCGTAATTCACCGACGCCGATGTTCAGCGACAAATTGGTCAGCGCCTTAAATCCGTCAAAACTGACGTTGATGTTTTCCAGTTGCAAAATCGGGTCAGTTTGTTCGCGATGTCGGTCCGCCAGCTGCGGCCGGGTAAACAGGTCTTCGGTCATGTTGAGCGGATCCATCAGGATTTCCTCTTGCGCAGCAGGCCAATCACACCTTGCGGCAGGAACAGCGTCACCAGAATAAACATGCCACCGAGCACAAATTGCCAGTATTCGGGAATGGCGACGGTGAACCAGCTTTTCGCGCCGTTGACGATGCCTGCGCCAATAATCGGGCCGATCAGCGTGCCGCGTCCGCCGAGGGCCACCCAGATAGCCGCTTCGATGGAGTTGGTCGGCGACATTTCACCCGGGTTGATAATTCCGACCTGCGGCACATACAGCGCACCCGCCAGGCCGCATAGCATGGCGGAAATTGTCCAGACGAACAGCTTGAAGCCTTTCGGATCGTAGCCGCAGAAAATCAACCGGTTTTCTGCGTCGCGCACCGCCGTCAGCACGCGGCCATATTTACTGCGCGCCAGCGCAAAGCCGAGCGCCAGACTGGCGACCAGCACCATAACCGTGGCTAAAAATAATCCCACGCGGGTACCGGTAGCGGTAACCGGAAAGCCGAGCAGGGTGGTGAAACCGGTGAAACCGTTATTGCCGCCGAAGCCGGTTTCATTGCGGAAAAACAGCAACATACCGGCGTAAGTCAGCGCCTGCGTCATGATCGAAAAATAGACACCTTTGATTTTTGAGCGGAAGGCGAAATAACCGAAAACAAACGCCAGCGCGCCGGGCACCAGTACGATCAGACACAACGCCCACGCAAAATGCTGGGTACCCGCCCAGAACCACGGCAGCTCCGTCCACGACAGAAACGACATAAAATCCGGCAGTCCGCTGCCTGCGGCCTGCCGCATTAAATACATGCCCATCGCATAACCGCCAAGGGCGAAAAATAACCCGTGGCCGAGCGACAGCAAACCGGCGTAACCCCAGACCAGATCGAGCGCGATCGCCACGATCGCGTAGCAGAGGATCTTGCCGATCAATGTCAGCGTATAGGTGGAGATCGCCAGCGGATTACTGGCGGGCAACAGCGCCAGAAACGGCATCACAATCAGACCGATAAGCACCAGCGTGCCCACCGAAATCGCAATCTTTGGCGCTTTTTGTACGCCGGTAATCGTCAGAGGCTGGCTCATCAGTCAATCACCCTGCCTTTGAAGGCGAAGAGTCCCTGAGGACGTTTCTGAATAAACAGGATAATCAGCGCGAGGATCAGGATTTTCCCCAATACCGCGCCGATCTCCGGCTCAAGAATTTTGTTCACGATGCCCAGCCCAAAAGCCGCCACCACGGTACCGGCCAGTTGTCCGACACCGCCAAGCACCACGACTAAGAAGGAGTCGATGATATAGCCCTGGCCGAGTTCCGGGCCGACATTGCTGAGCTGCGATAATGCCACGCCGCCTAAACCGGCAATGCCGGAACCAAGACCGAACGCCAGCATATCGACGCGTCCGGTCGGTACGCCGCAGCAGGCCGCCATGGCGCGGTTTTGCGTCACGGCACGTACGTTCATGCCCAGCCGGGTTTTATTGAGCAGCAACCAGGTCAGGCCGAGCACCAGCAATACGAAGATGATTACCGCGATGCGGTTGTACGGCAGCACCAGATTTGGCAGCAACTGAATGCCGCCGGAGAGCCAGCCGGGGTTCGCCACTTCGACGTTTTGCGCGCCAAACAGCATGCGCACGCCCTGGATGAGGATCAGGCTGATGCCCCAGGTTGCCAGCAAGGTTTCCAGAGGGCGTCCGTATAAATGGCGGATGACGGTGCGCTCCAGCGCCATGCCAATCCCGGCGGTAATGAAAAAGGCTACCGGCAGCGCGACCAGCGGATACAGCGCCAGCAGACCCGGCGCGTAGTGCTGAAACAGCGACTGCACCATATAGGTCGAATAGGAGCCGATCATTAACATTTCGCCGTGCGCCATGTTAATCACGCCCAGCAAACCGTAAGTGATCGCCAGACCGAGGGCAGCCAGCAGCAGAATCGAGCCGAGCGACAAACCGGTAAACGCCTGCCCGAGCAAATCGCCAATCATCAGGCGATGCTGCACCGCTTTCAGGCTGGCGAGCGCGGCGTTGCGCACCGTAGCGTCAGGCTCGGTTTTCGGATCCGTCAGGCTTTGCAGACGGCCTTGCGTGTCCGGATCGCCCGACGTGCCGAGCAGTTCAACGGCCTTCAGGCGCACCTGCGGACGGGTATCGGCCAGCTGTAAATTCGCCAGCGCGATGGAAAGGGCGTCGTGCACCGTGCTGTCCTTTTCCAGCTCAAGACGACGGGTCAGCAGCGGCAACTGATCGGCCTGCGCTTCGCGTTGCAGAGATTTGGCGGCCTGCAACCGGACGGCGCTGTCTGTGCTCACCAGACGGTGTGCGGAAAGCGCATTGGCAATCAGGATACGCAGACGGTTATTCAGCCAGACTTTTTTGACTTCGCCCTGCGGCTTCACGTCACCTTCCAGCGGTGCCAGCTGCTCACCCTTTTGCACAAACGCATGTTTCGCTTCGTCGGTAACGACGTTTTCCTGTTTCAGTGCTTCGAGCAGGGGCAGTCTTTCCGGCTGCGGATCAGCCGCCCATTGCTGTAATAACGTGGCCTGCTGGCTGCGGCTGGCGGCAGCAAAGTCATTCGCCGCCCCCGCCACGGCCAGAAGCGGAAGGCAACCAAGCAGGAAAACCAGTGGCCTGAAGTGAGATAAAAAATGCGTCATGATGTTTTCCTGTTGCCCGGAGTTCGTTGCTAAACCCTCTCCCCAGTCCCCCCCTTCGCAGGGGGAGGAGTGAAAAGCGCCGATCTGCTCCCTCCCCTGCGAAGGGGAGGGTTGGGGTATTAATGGCGACTCATGAATGATCAGTGAGTCGTTTTTACCGGAGTATCTGGCTTTTTATCGTTACCCGCGATGTACGGGCTCCACGGCTGGGCGCGGATAGGTTTGTCGGTCTGCCAGACCACATTGAACTGACCGTTGGATTCGATTTCGCCGATCATCACCGGTTTGTGCAGGTGATGGTTGGTTTTATCCATGGTCAGCGTGAAGCCGGATGGTGCGGCGAAGGTCTGCCCGGCCATGGCGGCGCGGACTTTATCCACGTCCGTCGTACCGGCTTTTTCCACCGCCTGTGCCCACATATGGATACCGACATAAGTCGCTTCCATCGGGTCGTTGGTGACCGCATTATCGGCGTTTGGCAGTTTGTGGGCTTTAGCGTAGGCCTTCCATTCGGCCACGAATTTCTTGTTGGTCGGGTTATCGACGGACTCGAAGTAGTTCCACGCCGCGAGATCGCCCACCAGCGGTTTGGTGTCGATCCCACGCAGTTCTTCTTCACCCACAGAGAACGCCACTACCGGCACATCGGTCGCTTTCACACCCTGATTTGCCAGTTCTTTGTAGAACGGCACGTTGGAATCACCGTTGATAGTGGAAATCACGGCAGTTTTTCCGCCTGCGGAGAATTTCTTAATGTTGGAGACGATAGTCTGATAATCGCTGTAACCGAACGGCGTATAGACTTCTTCGATATCGCTGTCTTTCACGCCTTTGGAATGCAGGAAGGCGCGCAGAATTTTGTTAGTAGTTCGCGGATACACATAATCGGTGCCGAGCAGGAAGAAGCGTTTGGCCGCACCGCCGTCTTCACTCATCAGATATTCCACCGCCGGGATCGCCTGCTGGTTAGGCGCTGCACCGGTGTAGAACACGTTTGGCGACATTTCTTCGCCTTCGTATTGCACCGGATAGAACAGCAGGCCGTTCAGTTCTTCAAACACCGGCAGCACGGATTTACGCGACACCGAGGTCCAGCAGCCAAACACTACCGCGACTTTATCCTGCGTCAGCAACTGGCGGGCTTTTTCGGCGAACAGTGGCCAGTTGGAAGCCGGATCGACGACCACCGGTTCCAGTTTTTTGCCCAGCACGCCGCCTTTGGCGTTGATGTCGTCAATGGTCATCAGCGCCACGTCTTTCAGCGGAGTTTCTGAAATGGCCATGGTGCCGGAAAGCGAATGCATGATACCGACTTTGATGGTGTCGGCAGCCTGCGCGCTCCAGGCCAGGCCCATGCTGACTACGGTGGCGGAAAGAGCAAAGGCTTTAATAAAACGTCGACGTTGCATAGATGAATCCTCTGTAAAATGCTGTGATTTAAATACGTTAAGAGAACGCGGGTATGATGAAAGTCGAAACAACATTTAAAAAAGTCATGACGGGTTGCCCTCGTCACTCTCCGCCCGCGCCCGGTGCAACATATGCAAAGTAATTTTTCGCACCTCGGCTTTACTGACGGCAATGTGGTCGTGTAACTGGCGTTGTGCCTCCCCGGTTTGTTGTTGAATGATGGCGAGCAAAATGCCCGCATGCTCTTTATAGGTGGCGTTAACCCGCTCACCTTTGGTGAAATCCAGACGCCGGATGATGCGGATTTTCTCCGTCAGCTCGCGGTGGATTCGCGCCATTTCGGCGTTACCGGCTGCAGCCACCAGCGTCATGTGAAACGCTTCGTCATAACGCGATACCACCTGACCATCTGCCAGCTGAGGCTGATCAACCCAGAACGCTTTCAGTTCGGCCAGCTGCAAGGGCTGGGCGGCAGGCGGCAATGCGCACAGCCGTTTTACCGCTTCCAGTTCAAGCACAATGCGCAAGTCATAAAGCTGCTCGAAAAAGTCGAAATCGAACGGGCGCACCTGCCAGCCGCTGCGGAAAAACACTTCGACGTAGCCTTCGTGCTCCAGCCAGAACAGCGCCTGACGTACCGGTGTGCGGCTGACGTCCATCCGGTCGGCAATGTCGTTTTCACTGAACCGGTCACCCGGCAGCAGGCGAAAACTGAAAATGTCGTCTTTCAGTTGCTGATAAATGCGTTCCGCCAGCCCTTCCGGACGGCTTTTACTGCGTGAAGATTTCGGGCCAGTCAGTTGCATAAAATATTCCCTTAGGTTTTTAAAACAGTGTTGAACGGCTTCAGACGGCGGTGTCCAGCCACAACAATGCATCACCTGGCCCGACCGGACGGCCTTGCTGGCAACTGATTTTCAGGACAGTGCCGGCGCAGGGTGCGTTCACTGACAGCTCCATTTTCATGGCCTCCACCACGATCAGCGGCTGGCCTTCTTCGACCTGCTGCCCCGGCTGCACCAGAATTTTCCAGACATTGCCGTTGAGGTCGGCGCTGACCAAATGCCCGTCCTGATCTGCATCGTCTTCCACTAACTGCACGGCGTTGGCAGCCGCTTCCACGGCGGCGCTTTCCGCTTCGTGCCAGTGCGCCACTTCGCGGGTAAAAGCTTCAGTTTGCCGGGTGCGAAAATCAGCAATATCGGCGGCGTTATCCGCAAGGAATTGCGTATATCGCGCAAAATCGAACTCCGTCTCTTCGATACGGATTTGTGCGCGCCCTTCACGGAAAGCTTCGCGCTGAACTTCCAGTTCGGCTTCAGTAACTTCGTAGAACCGCACCTGGTCGAAGAAGTGCAGCAGCCACGGCTCACCATTCCTGAACTGCTCATTTTTCAGGAACTTATTCCAGATCGGCAGCGTGCGGCCGACCAGCTGATAGCCGCCCGGCGAATCCATGCCATAAATGCACATGTACATGCCGCCGATGCCGACCGTGCCTTCGGCGGTGAAGGTCCGCGCCGGGTTGTATTTGGAACTGAGCAGGCGATGGCGCGGATCGACCGGCACCGCGCACGGTGCGCCGAGATAGACATCACCCAGGCCGAGGATCAGATAGCTGGCGTCGAAAATGATGTTTTTCACCTCTTCACGGCTCGCCAGCCCGTTGGTGCGCTGGATGAAATCAACGTTATTGGGCAGCCACGGCGCTTCGGCCCGCACGGTTTGCTGATAGCGTTCGACCGCGCCAAGCGTCGCTGAATCTTCAAACGCCATCGGCATATGCACGATGCGGGTCGGGATTTTCAGCTGACTGACATCGGCCAGATGGTGTTCCAGCGTCAGTAAATGTTGCAGCAGCGCGGTCTGATGCAGCACGCGGCTGTCGTAGCGGATTTGCAGCGAGCGCACGCCCGGCGACAGTTCTTCTATACCTTGCTGACCGGCGGCCCTGATGGCGTTCATCAGCAGATAAATGCGCATGCGCACCGCCAGATCCAGCACGTTATCGCCGTACTCAATCAGCACGTAGCCGTCACCCGCCTGACGGTATTCCACCGACGGGCGTTCCGCCGTCGCCGGTAAAGCCGCAAGAACCGTGGCGGAAGCGGTGTTGTCCGGCAGCAGGGACGGCACGGGCAGCGCTACCGCGTTGACCGGCATCAGTGAATCGAGCGTGGCTTGTTGTGCCTGTTCCAGCGCCTGCGCCTGCTCAAAACTGATCGGATGGAAACGGATTTTATCGCCCGGTTTTACCTGTCCGACTTTCCACAGTTCGGCTTTGGCGATGGTCACCGGGCAAACGAAACCGCCGAGGCTTGGCCCGTCGCGGGTCAGAATCACCGGAAAGTCGCCGGTAAAGTTGATCGCGCCAATGGCGTATTCACAGTCATGAACATTCGAGGGATGCAGACCGGCTTCGCCGCCGTCCTGTCGCGCCCATTGCGGTTTCGGACCGACCAGCCGCACACCGAGGCGGTTGGAGTTGTAATGCACCTGCCATTCGGCAGCAAAAAAGGCATCGATGGATTCTTTCGTGAAGAAATCCGGTGCGCCGTGTGGCCCGTAAAGCACCCCGATATTCCAGAGTTCACCGTAAGGCGGCACGATATTTTCCGCTGCTGCCTGCGGTAAACTGACCGGCGCAGGCGTAGTGCAGGCCGCGAGTGCCGGCTGCGAGACGGTCAGCATATCGGCGACGCGCAGCGTGCGGCCGGCGTGACCGCCAAACTGCCCGAGCGCAAAGGTTGAGCGGCTGCCGAGATACACCGGCACGTCGAAACCATTACGCACGGCAAGATAAGTGCGGCAACCCTGCGTGGCGCGGCCAAGCGTCAGCGTCTGACCGGCTTTCACCTCCACCGGCTGCCAGTAAGACACGGGTTCGCCGTCAAGCGTTGCCGGGCAACGTGCACCGGTCAGTGCGATAACGGTGTCGCAATGAAAACGCAACACCGGCCCCTGCAACGTGAATTCCAGGCCAGCGGCATCCGGATGATTTCCGACAATGCGGTTGGCGAGACGGAAGGCGAAATCATCCATCGGGCCGGAAGGCGGCACGCCGATATCCCAGTAACCGAGACGTCCCGGATAATCCTGCACGCTGCTGTAGGTGCCGGGGGCAATCACTTCGATGGCGTTTGGCGCGTAAGCAAAACTGTCGAGCATGCGTGTCCACATCTGACCTTCGCGGAATACCGGCGTGGCAACCACCTGTCGCAAATAATCGATATTGGTGGCGATACCGTGCAGGCGGGTGGCGGCCAGCGCGGCGGACATTTTCACCAGTGCATCCTGACGATCGGTGCCGTGAACAATCAGCTTGGCGATCATCGGGTCATAAAATGCTGACACTTCGCTGCCGGTAGAGACCCAGCCGTCGACACGCACATCGCCGGGGAAAAATACTTCAGTCAGCACGCCGGGACTTGGCTGGAAATTCTTCAGCGGATCTTCAGCGTAAATACGCACTTCCATGGACGCGCCCTGCGGGGCTTTTTCCATGGCAGACCAGTTCAGCGGGATACCGGCGGCAACATTCAGCATGCATTCGATCAAATCCAGACCGGTGACCATTTCGGTGACCGGATGTTCAACCTGTAAACGGGTATTCACTTCGAGAAAATAAAATTCGTCACGCGCGGCGTCATAGATAAATTCAACGGTACCGGCGCTGCGGTAACTGACCGATTCACCCAGCTGCACGGCGGCGCGATGTAACGCTTCGCGGCTGGCCTGCGGCAGATTCGGCGCAGGCGTTTCCTCCACGACTTTCTGATTGCGGCGCTGCAATGAACAGTCCCGTTCGCCGAGGGCCACCACGCGGCCTTTGCCGTCGCCAAAAATTTGCACTTCGACATGGCGGGCGCGATCGACAAAGCGTTCCAGAAACACACCGGCATCACGGAAAAACTGCTCGCCGAGACGTTTCACGCTGTCCCACGCGGCGCGTAATGCCTCTTCATCGTCGCAGCGCGTCAGGCCAATCCCCCCGCCGCCCGCGGTACTTTTCAGCATCACCGGATAGCCGATTTCAGCGGCAGCTTTCACCGCGTCATCAATGCTGTCGAGCAAACCGGTGCCCGGCGTCATCGGCACATTTGCGGCTCCGGCTAATTCGCGGGCGCGATGCTTGAGGCCAAACTCGCGGATTTGTCCGGCGGTCGGGCCGATAAAGGCAATCCCGGCGGCTTCGCAGGCATCGGCGAATTCTGCGCTTTCGGATAAAAAGCCGTATCCCGGATAAATTGCCTGCGCGCCGGTTTCTTTGGCGGCGGCCAGAATTTTGTCGATCATCAGGTAGCTATCACTGGCCTTTTCGCCGCCCAGCGCGATGGCGATATCCGCCTGTGTGACATGCGGTGCATTGCGGTCGGCATCGGAATAAACGGCCACGCTGGTAATGCCCAGACGTTTCAGCGTGCGGATCGCACGGCAGGCGATTTCGCCACGGTTAGCAATCAATACGATATTGAACATGTGCGTTCCTCAGCTTTTTACCGGTGATGAATTGAGGCTGTGGAGGTAACTTCTCCAGCCGCCAAACGCCGTGATATCCGTGGCTCCGCTGATCGCCCACGGTTCACAAATAAACCCTTTTACGATGCGGCCATCTGCCAGTTCGAGAGAGCCGATACCCAGCGGTGCCGGGATTTCAGCGACAAATTCACCAAAGCGCGCCAGCGGGATATCCCAGAGTTCGACGATGATGGTGCTGCCGCCTTCCGCCCGCACCAGCCCCGGTTTGGGCGGTGTGGTGTTGGCGAGGGCGTAGAGCTTGTAGGTAGCCGCGGTAGTGGTTTGTTCGACGCGCACCGCATGGCGGCTGGTGAGCTGGAAATTGAGTGGCATACCGGTCAGGTGAGCGCCGACTACGGCGACGCGCACGCAGGCAGCATTCACCGGCGTGGCAGTCATGAATTCTTCAGGTTTCATCGTAAACCCGGTCGCACCAAGCGGCAGGCTCAGGCTGCGCTGCCACTGACGGCCAAAATTCGCCAGCGCATCATCGTGCCAGGCGGGAGCGATAAGGGTGATACCGGCGGGCAGGCCGTCCGCACGCAGACCGGCAGGTAGCGCCAGCGCTGACAAATCCGCCAGATTGGTGAAGTTGGTGTAAATGCCGAACTGCGAGTTGTAGAGCACCGGCTCCTGTACCAACTCTTCCTGTGTGCGGATGGTTGGCGATGTCGGCACGACCAGCGCGTCAAATCCTTCCAGCGCCAGATGAATTTTGCGCGCCAGTTCCGCCCGTAAATACTCGGCGCGCCAGGCGTCACAGGCGGTATAGTTCACGCCATTAGTCACTATCCCGCGCACGACCGGATCCATCGCTTCCGGACTTTCCTCAAATATTTCGCCAACCGCCACGGTACGTTCTGCCACCCACGCACCGTAATACAACTGTTCAGCCAGTTCGCGGAACGGCGTGAAATCAATGGGTTCCAGTGTCACCCCATGGTGGCGCAGGTGATCGAGGGCCTGGTTAAATGCCGCTTCTGCCTGTGTATCGCCAAAGAATTCCAGACGATCGGGCACGGCAATGCGCGGCTGTGCCGGTAAGGCCACCGGCGCGGTATGTGGATTTTTACGGGAATAGGCATCGGCGGCATCATATCCGCCAGCGGCGTGGGCAACGATTTGGGCATCGGCGACGGTCAGGGCGAAAATCGAGACGGTATCATTCAGGCGACAGGCCGGCACCACACCGGTATTCGACAGCCAGCCTTTGGTCGGTTTCAGCCCGACAATATTATTAAAGCCAGCCGGAACGCGTCCGGAGCCGGCGGTGTCGGTACCCAGCGAAAATGCCACCAGACCGCGGGCCAGCACCGATGCAGAACCGGAACTGGAACCACCACTGACGTACTCCGGATTGAATGTATTACGTACGGCGCCATACGGTGAGCGGGTGCCCACCAGACCGGTGGCAAACTGATCCAGATTGGTTTTACCGATCACCACCGCGCCTTTGGCTTTCAGGTTGGCGATAACGGTGGCATCCGCATCTGCGGTATAAGCAAACGCCGGACAGGCTGCCGTGGTCGGCCAGCCAGCGATATCCATATTGTCTTTGACGGCGAACGGCACGCCAAACAACGGCAGGGCGCTCAGGGAACCTTCAGCCTGATCGCGCAGGGTTTCAAGACGGGTGATTTGTGCTTCAAGCTGCTCTGCCGTGGCGAGATAAATCCAGGCGGTGTCTGTTTCACTCAGGCTTGCCAAAACCAGGGAAAGCGTGGTGCGCAGGCTGTCCGGCGCGCTGCGATAATGTTGCTGCCATTCCCGTAAGGTAAAGCCGCGAAAGGGTGACGCAACGGTGTCTGAAACTGAGGCCATTTTCTGAATCCCATCTGGTATACAAGATTGAATTCATCTAAGCAAAGCCTGTGCCAAATCATTAGCTATTGATATTAATGGGTTTAGGGTTCGTTATATAACCGGGCTGTATATTTGTTGCACCATGGACGGAATGCAACTGAACAAAAATGGGGCGAAAATTTGCGCTTTGTGCAGCCACCGTTCCAGGTAATTGCATTATTATTTTCCCAATAATGCTCCTGAAGGACATATCTTTAAGAGGCTGTCTTTCTGCAAAACTTTTTTAGGAAACCCCTGCTTAATGCAACTTCGTCGTCTCTCTGAACGCCTGAAAAAACTGTTACTGGCACTGATTCTGGTGGTTATTACGCTTTTCGGGGTGCGTACTTATGATGCCTTACAGGGGCCGCCGCTTGAGCCATGGCATAAACTGGTGCCGGACGAGCTGAGCGCCGAACAGCTTGATAAAAGCGACTGGCCTGCCTATTTACGTGCCGAGCAACAGGCTTTTGTTGAAGTGAAGCAGCAGGTGACGGATAAGCTGGACAGCGGGGATCGTATCCCGCTCAACCGCTATTATGACCGCAGCCCGATTTATCCGGAACGTTTTGCACAGGACTGGAACCGTTCTTATGAACTGATGCCCGACGGTAAGCCGGTCGGCGCTGTGGTGTTGTTACACGGCCTGACGGATTCCCCTTACAGCCTGAGGCATATTGCGCAGGATTATCGCCGCCGTGGATTTGTGGCTGTCGGTATCCGTCTGCCCGGCCACGGCACCGTACCCGGCGGGCTGACGCGGGTGGACTGGGAGCAGTGGCTGGCGGCCACCCGGCTGGCGGTGCGTGAGGCGCGTCGCGCAGCTGGCACAGATGTGCCACTGCAACTGGTGGGTTTTTCAAACGGGGGAGCGCTGGCGATGAAATACACGCTGGATGCCCTTGATAACCCTGCACTGGCGAGGCCTACGCGCGTGGTGCTGATTTCCCCGATGATTGGTGTGACGAGTTTTGCGCGCTTTGCAGGCTATGCGGGCTGGCCGGCTATTTTCCCGGCCTTTGCCAAAACGGCCTGGCTGAACCTGATGCCGGAATTTAATCCTTTTAAATACAATTCCTTCCCTGTAAAAGCCGCCCGTCAGTCCTATCTGCTTACTCATGTTTTGCAGCAGCAGATCAGCAAGGATGCGCAAACTGGCAAGCTGGCGCAGTTACCGCCGTTGCTGGCGTTTCAGTCAGTTGTCGATTCCACCGTCAGTTCCCGTGCGGTGGTGACGGCGTTGTTTAATCAGCTTCCCGCCAACGGCAGCCAGCTGGTGCTGTTTGATATCAACCGCAGTGCTTATGTCGGCCCGCTGTTGCGTCCTTCCTCTGAAGCTGCAGCAGAGCGCCTGTTACCTGCGCCACCGCGCACGTATCAGACAACGGTTGTCACCAATGCCTCACCGGATGATGCCGCCGCTGTCGCAAAAACTACCGCGGCGGGGCAAGGTACTGCGACGGTCAGCCCGCTGGGGTTGAATTATCCTTCAGAGTTCTATTCGTTATCGCATGTCTCGCTGCCTTTCCCGACTGACGATTCGTTGTACGGGCGCAGTCCTCAAGGCCCGGCGCAATTTGGCATCAGGCTGGGAACACTGGCGGCCCGCGGGGAAAATGGCGCACTGGTGGTGAGTATGGATCAACTGATGCGGGTTTCATCTAACCCGTTTTATCCGTACATGTTGCAGCGTATTGAAGGTTTTTGATGCAGGCAAAGCAGATGAACAATAAAATATGCTTGCGATAATATCGTGCACTATATATATTGGCGACATGAACATGAAAACAGATACCGACCCGACACAAAACCGCATGCTGCATCTGGATCAACAGATGTGTTTCGCGCTTTACTCTGCGAATCTGGCACTGCATAAGGTTTACCGTAAGTTGCTCGGGCAGCTCGGGCTCACTTATCCGCAATATCTGGTGATGCTGGTGCTGTGGCAACGTGATGAAGTCACGGTGTCGGAAATTGGCGAAAAACTGTTTCTGGATTCAGCGACCTTAACGCCGCTGTTAAAGCGCCTCGAGGCGGCAGATCTGCTGGTGCGTCAGCGCGCCAAAGCCGACGAACGTCAGGTGATTATTTCTCTCACCGCTGCGGGTAAGATGTTGCGCGAAAAAGCGCAGGGTATCCCCGAAGCCATTCTGTGTGCGACAGAATGCGATGTCGGCGAAATCGTGGCGCTGAAACAGCAGCTCGAAGTATTACGGGCTAAGCTTCAGGATAAAGCGTAAGTCTGAGTGCCGTATGAAACAGACGATTCCGCAAGTGCTTCTTCGGAGTGTCGGATAGTATTAATAAAGTAGTGTGCGATTAAATCGTTTAAAACTAATAAGTGTTTATCACCGATAAGGAACGAAATATGTCTATTGAAAAAGTTGTGTATCGTGCTCATGCATCCGCGACCGGTGGCCGTGATGGCCGTGCGACTTCCGATGACGGCGTTCTTGACGTCAAACTGGGTGTGCCAAAAGAGATGGGCGGCATGGGGGGCGGTACTAACCCTGAGCAACTTTTTGCTGCCGGTTATTCCGCCTGTTTCCTTGGTGCACTGAAAGCCGTGGCCGCGCAGGAAAAAATTAAGATCCCGGCTGACGCTAAAATTGAAGGTGCGGTAGGGATTGGAGCCATCCCTGGCGGCTATGGTATTGAAGTGCAGCTTGATATTACCCTGCCGGGCTTTGAGCGCAGCGAAGCCGAAGCGCTGGTGGCTAAAGCACATCAGGTGTGCCCGTACTCCAACGCGACCCGTGGCAATATCGACGTCACGCTGAACGTTAAATAGTGTTCTGATCCACTCCACAACGCCTTCACCAGGGGAATGTTGTGATGTATCAAAACAAAAATCTCAGGAGGCTCCGGCCTCCTTTTTGCTTTTTCCGAGTGTATTCCCTGACAAACAGAAAACATTCAAAAAAAATTGATGTCGCCGGACAGGCATAACCCTTCTGAACGCCATATACACCTCATTCTCAGCATAATCTGTGAACCAGTCCGCTATAAACATGTCACAATGATTCCAAATCTTTCAAAATACGTTAGGAAAGTTACTTTTCATGAATAGAGTGAAGACTCTATCGCAGCAAAATATCTCTTTATTGTTAGCGATTTACATTGGCATTTTTTTGAATGTCTCTGTGTTCCAGCGCCGCTTTGCTGCATTGGTCAATCATTTCACATCAGCTGAACTGGTGCAGGCCGTCACTGAAGTCTGCGCCATCGTCTTATTCACCTTCTTTGTTCTGCGTCTCCTCTCACTGGGCGGGCGGCTGTTCTTCCGCGTTATCGCCAGCTTGCTGGTGCTGATTTCCGTTGCTGCCAGTTATTACATGGTGATGTTCAATGTGGTGATCGGTTACGGCATTGTGGTGTCGGTGATGACCACTGATATCGATCTGAGCAAAGAGATCATCGGTTATCACCTGTTTATCTGGATGGCGCTGGTCAGCGCAATCCCCCTGTTCCTCATCTGGAAAAACAATCTGCGCTTTACACTGATTGAGCAGATGAAAACGCCGGGACAGCGGGCGTTGCCTTTAACTGTGCTGCTGGCGGCGGCATTGCTGGTCTGGTTACCGCTGCGTTCTCTGGATCACGCCCAGAGCGTCAATGAGAAGAAAACTAACGTGGATCTGCCGAGTTATGGCGGCGTGGTCGCGCACTCTTATCTGCCCTCTAACTGGCTGGCTGCACTGGGTTTGTACGCCTATACGCAGGTGGATGAAAGTCAGGATGCCAGCCATTATTTTGATCCTGCAAAAGAATTTACTTATATGCCACCCGCCGGTATTGATGACACCTATGTGGTGTTTATCATCGGTGAAACCACCCGCTGGGATCACATGGGGATTTTAGGGTATGAGCGCGATACCACGCCGCGCCTGTCCAAAGAGAAGAATCTGGTCGCGTTTCGCGGGACATCCTGCGATACGGCCACTAAGTTGTCACTGCGCTGTATGTTCGTGCGTGAAGGCGGTACGGCGGATAACCCGCAGCGTACACTGAAAGAGCAGAACATATTTGCAGTCATGAAGTCGCTGGGCTTCACCTCTGAGCTGTTCGCGATGCAAAGCGAGCTGTGGTTCTATAATAATGCTGACACCAATAATTTCTCCTTCCGCGAAATCATCGCCTCGGAAAAGCGCAACGATGGCAAACCGGTGGATGACATGTTGCTGGTCAATGAGTTACAGCAATCACTGGCAACGCATCCTAAAGGCAAGCATCTGGTGATCCTGCATACCAAAGGCTCGCACTATCTGTATTCCCAGCGCTATCCGCGCAGTTACGCCCGGTACACACCGGAGTGTAAGAGCAATACCTGCACCAAAGCGGAACTGATTAATGCCTTCGACAATAGCGTGTTGTATACCGATACCTTTATCGACAACGTGATTGATCAGTTGCGTGATAAGAAAGCGCTGGTGTTTTACGCCTCGGACCACGGTGAATCTATCGATGAGAATTCGCATCTGCACGGTACACCACGTGAGATGGCACCGCCGGAGCAGTTCCGCGTGCCGATGATGGTATGGGCTTCGGATAGTTTCCTTGAACAACCGGACCATAAACTGGCATTTGAGCAGTTACAGGCGCAGCAACGTGTGGGCGCAAAGAAACGCCATGTGGAGTTATTCGATTCAATTTTGGGCTGCCTGGGCTACACCTCGCCAGACGGTGGTATCAATCCGGCGAATAACTGGTGTGCCAAACCTCAGGCAGAACAGAAGTTGTAGGTCATTTTGGCGGCGTATCGGATAATTTCTGGCCAGTCAGTTCGGATGTTTCAAAAAGCCATTGACGCTCCCAGGGGGTCGCAGTAAGATGCGCCCCATTCGGCGAGTAGCGCAGCTTGGTAGCGCAACTGGTTTGGGACCAGTGGGTCGGAGGTTCGAATCCTCTCTCGCCGACCATTTTTGAAAAACCTGCTTTTAAAGCAGGTTTTTTTTCGCCTGTAGTAAAGAGGATGAGAACCTCCGAAGGAGGTTTGAGCCGAGCAAAGCGAGACCACGTTGCTTTAGCAACGGCCCGTAGGGCAAGCATCGCAGATGCGCGTAATCCTCTCTCGCCGACCATATTTGAAAAACCTGCTTTTAAAGCAGGTTTTTTTTCGGCTGTAGTAAAGAGGATGAGAACCTCCGAAGGAGGTTTGAGCCGAGCGAAGCGAGACCACGTTGCTTTAGCAACGGCCCGCAGGGCAAGCATCGCAGATGCGCGTAATCCTCTCTCGCCGACCATATTTGAAAAACCTGCTTTTAAAGCAGGTTTTTTTTCGCCTTTTTCCGCTTGCAATTTATGAGCCAGAGTTTAAAAACCCTATAACATATTGGTTTCAATTCCTGTCCACCCGCTACCGGCTTCATGCCGGAAAAACAACCAAAAGCAGTACGCAAAATCATCTGCACCATCATTGTGCAATTGCGCTATTTTGGGGTTTTTTAAGGGTGCTGGCTCAACGGCTTTCACTGACGGGTCGACGCCGTTTGCTGCACTTCTCAGCATTTTCCGCTGGTTTCCACCCCTATCTCAAAAATAACCGTTCATATATTCATCATTTAGCCAGAAATTTTTAGGGTTTTAAAATGGGTGAAACCCCCGTGAATATTCTTTTATAAAGGGGAATGTGTGGTTATTCCGTGCTCAGACTGAACATTCATCCTGATTTGGTTAACAAAATGTTTTTTTATGTTTGTTTGTTGTAACTCACAGTCTGTGTAAATGCCTGATGGTTATATTGACGTCAAGGAAAGGAGTTGCCAAATTGATAGCCCCAAGGAAGACCAGTGATTATTTCCGGTAAGATTTTGTAAAGTAATCTTTACACTTCGAAGGAAAAAAATGGCAGTTCACCATGCTCTGGTTGGACTATTGCAGCGCACGAGCAAACACAGTCACCCGCAAATAAAAACAAAGGGTGACGTGAGCTGTATACACAACACACACATCCACATCACCATTAATCGATGGAGCAGAAGCGATGACAATCTCTTTAGGTAAGTCGGGGCTACTGAAATTCAGTATGGGCCTGATTGCGCTGACCGTTGCGGCCAGTGTCCAGGCAAAAACATTAGTGTATTGCTCCGAAGGTTCACCTGAAGGCTTCAACCCTCAGCTGTTCACCTCAGGCACTACGTATGACGCAAGCTCCGTACCTATCTACAACCGTCTGGTTGAATTCAAGATCGGCACCACGGAAATCCAGCCGGGTCTGGCTGAGAAGTGGGACATCTCTGCTGATGGTAAAACTTACACCTTCCATCTGCGCAAAGGCGTGAAGTGGCAGGACAACAAGGAATTCAAACCGACCCGTGATTTCAATGCGGACGACGTGATTTATTCCTTCGAACGTCAGCTGGACAAAAATAACCCATACCACGGCGTTTCTGGCGGCAGCTACGAATACTTCGAAGGTATGGGCATGGGTGATCTGATCAACAAGATCGTCAAAGTGGATGACAATACCGTGCAGTTCGTACTGAACCGCCCTGAGTCTCCGTTCCTGGCCGATCTGGCGATGGACTTCGCTTCTATCCTGTCTGCGGAATACGCTGACAACATGCTGAAAGCGAAAACGCCTGAAAAAGTCGACCTGGATCCGATCGGTACCGGTCCGTTCCAGCTTGTGCAATATCAGAAAGATTCACGCATCCTCTACAAAGCCTTCCCGGGCTTCTGGGGCACCAAGCCGCAGATCGACCGTTTAGTCTTCTCCATCACGCCTGATGCTTCCGTGCGTTACGCGAAACTGCAGAAAAATGAATGCCAGGTGATGCCATACCCGAACCCGGCTGACATCGCGGCAATGAAGAAAGATAAATCCATCAACCTGATGCAACAACCGGGTCTGAACGTGGGTTATCTGTCCTTCAACGTTGAGAAGAAACCACTGGATGAAGTGAAAGTGCGTCAGGCACTGACCATGGCTGTGAACAAAAAAGCCATCATCGATGCGGTTTATCAGGGGGCTGGCCAGCCTGCTAAAAACCTGATCCCACCGACAATGTGGGGCTACAACAAAGATATCGTTGATTACCCCTATGATCCGGCTAAAGCCAAAGAATTGCTGAAAGAAGCAGGTCACCCAGATGGCTTTACTATCGATCTGTGGGCGATGCCTGTACAGCGTCCGTATAACCCGAACGCACGTCGTATGGCTGAAATGATCCAGGCTGACTGGGCGAAAATTGGCGTGAAAGCCAACATCGTGACCTACGAGTGGGGCGAATACCTCAAGCGTGCGAAAAACGGTGAGCATCAGTCTGTGATGATGGGCTGGACCGGCGACAATGGGGATCCGGATAACTTCTTCGCTACCCTGTTCAGCTGTACTGCTGCCAAAGACGGTTCCAACTATTCCCGCTGGTGCTACAAGCCGTTTGAAGATTTGATCCAGCCAGCCCGTGCTGAATCTGATCACGCCAAACGTGCTGCGCTGTACCAACAGGCTCAGGTTGTGATGCATGACCAGGCACCTGCGCTGATCATCGCTCACTCCACTGTGTATGAACCTGTTCGTAAAGAAGTTAAAGGGTATGTCGTAGATCCGCTCGGCAAACACCACTTCGAAAACGTCTCAATGGAGTGATCGCTTACTGAATAACCCGGGAGCTGCGTTGTGTGGTGCTCGCAATCTTCGCCTACCTGAAGGTATGTCTTGATTGCTGTGCTCCTCCGCCTTGCTCGCGGGCCATTCAGTACAGCCTTGATTCTCAAGAAAGAAATGTGAGCCACAATAAGCCCGGCGAGCTACGGTTCGCCGGGCATTTTATACAGAGAGTACGGGATATGTTGCAGTTCATACTCCGACGTCTGGGGTTAGTTATCCCAACGTTTATCGGCATTACTTTGCTGACTTTTGCCTTCGTACATATGATACCAGGCGACCCGGTCACCATCATGGCAGGCGAGCGCGGTGTTTCCCCCGAGCGTCATGCCCAGCTGATGGCAGAAATGGGGCTTGATAAGCCTCTTTATCAACAATATTTCCACTACGTGAACGGGGTGCTGCATGGCGACCTGGGCACGTCCTTAAAAAGCCGCACCCCTGTCTGGCAGGAATTCGTACCGCGCTTTAAAGCGACACTGGAACTGGGCATTTGCGCGATGATTTTCGCGATCATTGTCGGTATTCCGGTGGGTGTGCTGGCGGCGGTAAAACGGGGATCGATATTCGACCACACGGCCGTGGGGATCTCGCTGACCGGCTATTCGATGCCGATATTCTGGTGGGGGATCATGCTGGTCATGCTGGTCTCGGTGCAGCTTAATCTGACGCCCGTCTCAGGTCGAATAAGCGACACCGTCTTCCTGGATGACAGCCTGCCGCTGACTGGTTTTATGCTGATCGATACGCTGTTCTGGGGCGAACCGGGTGATTTCGTTGATGCCGTGATGCACATGATTTTACCGGCCATTGTACTGGGCACCATTCCGCTGGCCGTGATTGTGCGTATGACCCGTTCTTCCATGCTGGAAGTGTTGGGTGAGGATTACATCCGTACCGCGCGCGCCAAAGGCGTCAGCCGCATGCGGGTGATTGTCGTCCACGCTCTGCGCAATGCGTTGTTGCCGGTGGTGACCATCATTGGTTTGCAGGTCGGTACGCTGCTGGGCGGCGCGATCCTGACCGAAACTATCTTCTCCTGGCCGGGACTCGGCCGGTGGCTGATCGACGCACTCCAGCGCCGCGACTATCCGGTCGTGCAGGGCGGGGTGTTGCTGGTCGCTACTCTGATCATTGTGGTTAACCTGCTGGTAGATGTGCTCTACGGCGTGGTCAACCCGCGTATTCGCCACAAGAAATAAGGGGCGCACAATGTCTCAAACCACTGAGCCGGTCGCTAATGAATTAGTGACGGCTGCGCCAGTGCCGATGCCGCCGATGCGCGAATTCTGGCATTACTTCAAGCGTAACAAAGGGGCCGTTGTTGGCCTGGTTTACATCATTATCATGCTGGTGATCGCGATTGGTGCAAACGTGATCGCTCCGCATCTGCCTGCTGAACAGTTCCGTGACGCGCTGCTGCGTCCGCCGGTCTGGATGGAAGGTGGCAGCTGGAAATTCCTGCTGGGCACTGACGACGTGGGCCGCGATATACTGTCGCGGCTGATGTACGGCGCACGTTTATCGCTGCTGGTCGGGTGTCTGGTGGTGGTGCTTTCTCTGATCCTCGGCGTAGTGTTCGGTTTGTTTGCCGGCTACTACGGCGGTGTGGTTGACGCCATCATCATGCGTGTGGTCGATATCATGCTGGCCTTGCCAAGCCTGTTGCTGGCACTGGTGCTGGTGGCGATTTTCGGCCCGTCGATTATCAACGCCTCGCTGGCACTGACGTTCGTCGCTTTACCGCACTATGTCCGCTTAACCCGCGCGGCGGTGCTGGTGGAAGTCAACCGCGACTACGTCACCGCTTCGCGCGTGGCCGGTGCCGGTTCTGCGCGCCAGATGTTCGTCAATATTTTACCTAACTGCTTAGCGCCGCTGATCGTTCAGGCATCGCTCGGCTTCTCCAACGCCATCCTTGATATGGCAGCGTTGGGCTTCCTCGGTATGGGCGCACAGCCGCCAACGCCGGAGTGGGGCACCATGCTGTCGGACGTCTTACAGTTTGCTCAAAGTGCCTGGTGGGTTGTGACCTTCCCCGGCGTGATCATTCTGCTGACGGTGCTGGCATTTAACCTGATGGGTGATGGCCTGCGTGATGCCCTCGACCCTAAACTTAAGCAGTAAGGGGTTGGAGATGGAAACAACATTAACGAATGATATTCAGGTCGGTAAAACGTTGCTGACCGTAGATAAACTCTCCGTGCACTTTGGTGACGAAGGGACGCCGTTCCGCGCCGTAGACCGTATCAGTTACAGCGTAAAACAGGGCGAGGTGGTCGGGATTGTCGGCGAATCCGGCTCCGGTAAATCGGTCAGTTCACTGGCGCTGATGGGGCTGATCGACTTCCCCGGTAAAGTGATGGCGGAAAAACTGGAGTTCGGTGGTCGTGACCTGCAAGGCATGAGCGAAAAAGAGCGCCGTCAGATTGTCGGTGCCGAAGTCGCGATGATTTTTCAGGATCCGATGACCAGCCTCAATCCGTGTTACACGGTTGGTTTTCAGATTATGGAGGCCATTAAAGTACACCAGGGCGGCAATAAAAAGACCCGTCGTCAGCGCACCATTGATTTGCTGAATCTGGTGGGCATTCCGGATCCGGCTTCACGACTTGATGTCTATCCGCACCAGCTTTCCGGCGGCATGAGTCAGCGTGTGATGATCGCGATGGCGATTGCCTGTCGGCCAAAATTACTGATTGCCGATGAGCCGACCACCGCGCTCGATGTGACCATTCAGGCGCAAATCATCGAGTTGCTGCTCGATCTGCAACAACGCGAAAACATGGCGCTGATGCTGATCACCCATGATCTGGCGCTGGTGGCCGAAGCCGCGCAGCATATTATCGTGATGTATGCCGGGCAGGTGGTGGAGTCGGCAAAAGCCACGGAAATTTTCCGTGCGCCACGCCATCCGTATACGCAGGCGCTGCTACGATCCCTGCCGGAATTTGCGGTGGATAAAGCCCGTCTGCAATCCTTGCCGGGTGTGGTGCCGGGCAAGTATGACCGTCCGAACGGCTGTCTGCTGAATCCGCGTTGCCCGTATGCAACCGACCGTTGTCGTAAAGAAGAACCTGCGCTGCGTGACCTCGCAAACGGGCGTCAGTCGAAGTGCCATTATCCGCTGGATGATGCCGGGAGACCTACTTATGAGTCCTGATAACACCCAACCTCAGCCGCTGTTGTATGCGATTGACCTGAAAAAACATTACCCGGTGAAGAAAGGCATCTTCGGCCAGGAACGTACCGTGAAGGCGCTTGACGGCGTTTCTTTCACTCTCGAACGCGGTAAAACGCTGGCGGTAGTGGGAGAGTCCGGCTGCGGGAAATCCACGCTGGGCCGCCTGCTGACTATGATTGAAGTGCCGACCGGCGGTGAGCTGTATTACCGCGGGCAGGATTTACTGAAACCTGACGCCACGGCAGAAAAGCTGCGTCGTCAGAAGATCCAAATCGTGTTTCAGAATCCGTACGGATCGCTCAACCCGCGTAAGAAAGTCGGACAGATCCTCGAAGAACCCTTGCTGATCAACACCAAACTTAGCCGCGAAGAACGTCGCGAAAAAGCGCTGGCAATGATGGCGAAAGTGGGCTTGAAAACCGAGCATTACGACCGCTATCCGCATATGTTCTCCGGCGGTCAGCGTCAGCGTATTGCTATTGCCCGCGGTCTGATGCTGGATCCGGATGTGGTGATCGCCGATGAACCGGTTTCCGCACTGGATGTTTCCGTGCGTGCGCAGGTGCTGAACCTGATGATGGACTTGCAGCAGGATTTAGGGCTGTCTTACGTTTTCATCTCGCATGATTTGTCCGTGGTGGAACATATCGCTGATGAAGTGATGGTGATGTATCTGGGCCGCTGCGTGGAGAAGGGGCCGAAAGACGCCATCTTCAGCAATCCGCGCCATCCGTACACCCAGGCCTTGCTGTCTGCGACGCCTCGCCTGAATCCTGATGATCGCCGTGAACGCATCAAACTGACCGGCGAACTGCCAAGTCCGCTGAATCCGCCAGCCGGTTGTGCGTTTAATGCCCGCTGCCGCCGTGCGTTTGGCACCTGCAAACAGTTCCAGCCACAGCTGAAACAGTACGGCGATCAGCTCGTCGCCTGCTTTGCCGTCGATCAGGATGAAACCGGCACAACGCAGACTGTTGCCGTAAATCAGTAGCCTTGCTGACATCTCACTGAAAAATACAAGCCCGCGAAATGGACTGCAGTCCAAAAGCGGGCTTTTTTGTGGGGGATTTTCACGATGAAAACTCTTATTAATGCAACTCAGATCAACAACAGATTAAAAAACGCGAATAATATTACCCTCCCTGATAGCACTAATTATCTGACTATTTGGAAAATAATATATATAGATAGATGATATTTATTTCGTGAATGATTTGTTCAGTTTAATGATTAATATACATTCAGAACGTCAATTAAAAGGAATTATGATGTCGCAAATCAGATTACCTGCTGTGATAAAAATGGCGTTTACTATATCGCTATTTTAGATGTAAATGATGGTTTTAAAAAATTCTCTGAGGCAGATTATACATCCTGGCATTCATTTTCCAGAGATGATCTCATTTGTTTCGATGAGATAAAATCAGAAAGCAGATGCATAGAAAAAAATGTTCTTATGGAAATAACGGCTGGGACAAATGGGAAAATAGGATATATTTTCGATGGTGAATATATTAATTAAAGGTCTACACATAATAAAAAAGGCCAGTCAGATTTCCCTGACTGGCCTTCATATTTCAAAGGGGATTATTTACCCTTTATGACTCGCCCACCAGCTCAGCAATTGCAGGCAGGAAGAGTAGTAATCGTCTTTCGGGGCCAGGTTCGGGCTGATGGCGGCAGCGTTGGCCATGGTGAAATCGCGCACGGCTAATAATCCCGGCGACATGTTGTAGCCCGCTTTGGTGCCGGTCATCACGTCAATCCAGGCCGGTGTCGCGTCGCGTGGGGATTTCTGCCACCACAGAATGAACGGTGCCATCTGCGGGCTGCCCGGATGCGCCCAGCCGAGGTACAGCGGGATACGCACTGCGTCGTAACTGAAACGCGTTGGCCAGCGGCTGGCGGGTTTCAGGGTGCCATCGGCCTGCAGCTCGACCCAGTCGGTCGGCAAGCGGAAATCACCGAACGCCATTTTGCTGAGCATCGCCGTGCTGCTTTCATCCAGATCTTTCCATACCTTTAAATGACTGTGCGCATAAAACGCCTGCCAGGCCGGGAAGATGAAATAGGACGGATTGACGGTCACGTTGCTGGTCTGATTGAAGCCTTTTACGCCCGGCAGCATGACTTTGTAACCTGCATAATCAATCACATTGTATTTGATCAGCGCGGCTTGTAATTTTTCAGAGGCTTTGGTGTAACGGGCATCGTTCCACTTGTCGCCTGCCAGCAGTAACGCCCACGCCATCAGCGTATCGCCATCAGAGGCGTTGTTGATATCTGCCACATGCGGCGTGCTGTTTGGGTCATAACGCCATGAATACAGGCCGATATCTTTACGGTAAAGGGTGGTGTTTGCCCATTGCCAGAGTTTGTCGAAGGCAGCCTGATCGTCATTAAATACCGCGAGCAGCATACTGAAACCCTGACCTTCGGTGTGACTGACATTTTTATTGGCGGTATCAATGATTCGCCCGTCCGGCATCAGAAAGCGACTTTTATAAGCAGACCAGCCGGCTTCCTGCGCCATTACAGCGGAACTGAAAAACGCGAAAATAAGGCTGAGCCACAGCACCAGGCCGTAGCGCCGAAATAACAACATAGAGATTCCTTACAAACCATTTTGATAACGGAAAACGAACGCACCTTCCGGTGTGATTTCCTGCCAGCGCAGCGGAACATAGGGTTGCCCGCCTTGTGATAACAACCACTCGGCATACAGTCCTTCAAACAGGGAGATGAGCGCGATGGACCACAACTCATCATCCTGCCCCTGCGGTGAGACCGGCCAGGCAATGTGCACCAGCGCCAGTTGTTGTTGTGTCGCTTCCAGCTTCACCACTCCCCAGTCAAAATGCCTGAGGAGTTGATTGATATTGTCTTCCAGCTCGCCAAGTGTCGCAGAACCCGGCAACGGATGCTGACGTGCCAGATTGTTGCCCATCAGGGTCAGAAAACGGCGCCCATCTTCGTCATCGGCGGACGCCAGAATACCTGAAAATAGCACCTGCACCAGGCTTTGCCAGCCGGGTGTGGTATGACGCTGTCGATAATATTCCTGCGCGACCTGTGAATAGCTATGTTCTTGCATGGTTTTATCTCACCGCGATTAATTTTGACCCATCAGATAACGGAAGTAGACCTGCGCTTTACTTTCGTTGTAATCACCGAAAGTATCGTAGCCAACCTGTCCGCCAATCTGCATGCTTTTGTTCAGGTGATAATTGCCGCCCACGCCGGCATTCCAGCCGATACCGTTTTGCGTTTTGCCGCTGTAGTAGGCTTCAGTGCCATAGCCTGCCGCCACCAGATCTTCCAGCTGTTTCTGTAGGTCCGGATTATTCGGGAAGTAGGCGCTCTTATCCTGAGAATAAGACTGATAACCCACCGCACCGGACAATTTAAGATCCCAGTCGTCATACTTCTGGGTGTATTCCACCGGGAAGGAGACACTGACATAGTTTTGCGGGCTGAAGTAACCGCCCTGACCGAAGCTGTAATAACTGAGGTTTTTGTCGAAATCCATGTAACCGACGTTGATGCCGGTTTTCAGTTCACGATCGTCATAACGGAACGGACGGACATACAGACCGGCATTGGCGTTCACCGATTTGTTGCTCTTCACGTTATTACCCAGATAGCTGTAATAACCCGCTTCGGCGTAAAAACCGGCGTCGCCGTCATCGTATGACAGATTGACACTGCCGCCGTTTTTAGTGACCTGTCCCCATTCTTTGCCGCTGTAATTATCTTTAGTGCCGACGTAGGACAGAATACTGTCAGTGACGGCCCGACGTTCAGCGGTCACGCGCAGAGTGGTGAAGTCAGTCAGTTTCGGTGCCCATTGCACGCCACCGACCAGCGAGTTCAGATCCTGCCCGAGTGGCGTACTGCCGACATCGGCTTTATAGCTGTCACCGGTCAGTGCGGCGTTAACTTCCACGCCTGTCGCGCTTTGATTACCGGCAGCCGGTGCCGCATAAGTCGTGGGGTCAGTACCCGCAATGGTGTTGTACGCCACGCACTGATCAGAGGTGGCGTTAGCCGATGTACAATTTGTACTGGCGTTAGTCGCTGCGGCTGTCTGCAATTTGGCAAATGTACTGTAGTTAGCAATATCCAGACCGGCTGCGGCTGCGGCGGCAGCCACATCTTTCTGTGCCGACTGCGCCTGTGCCAGTGCGCCCTGACCAAACCGGGCGTTAGCGGTACCGGACGGGCTGCCTGCGCTGAGGGAAACCGGCGTGACGCCGATACTCAGACGCGAGGTATCAAACGGCACGAAAGCAAAGGTCATCGGCGCTTTGGCTTCGGTCAGCTGGCTGAGGCCGCTTTCACCGTCACGGCCACGAATCGACATATCACCTTGTGCCCAGGTCGCGGTTTTGCCCTGTAAATCGTCAAGCATGTCGTCGATCTGTTTTTCAGTGGCATTACGCTGTGTCACCGCCGTCGGTGCGGTGGTTGCTACCGGAATATTCCCCGGGGTGGAGACTTGGTCCGATACCTGCCATGGCAACACGGTACCGTATGAGGATTGTGTCGCCGGACGCGAGGCCGAGGTACGCGTTGAGCGGTTGATGAACGGGTTGTCGCTGATCTGCAATCCCGCGACCTGTGCCGAACTGTCTGTGCCTTCCAGACCAATCATCTTCCCCTTCGCGGACCGCAATAACGCCAGCGCCTGCTGATGATCGCCCTGCGCTTCGGCGACGCGCGCTTCGAGTAACAAACGGTCCGGCGTACGCGGTCCGTGCAGGCCTTCCATCAGTGTTTTCGCACGCTGGTTATCGCCTTCACCCAGCGCAACGTTGATCGCACCGACACGCGCATCCTGCGTAGGTGTATCGTTACTCATCAGGTAGTTATAGACCTGACCGGCTTGTTTATTGAGTTTGCCTGACTGATACAGGCGCGCCATCGCCAGCATCAGGTCACGGTTTTGCGGATCCGCCTGCAACGCAACGACCAGCTTATCGTAGGCTGCCGCGTACTGACCCTGTTCGCGCAACTGGTCAGCCTGATTGATCACGAAACCGTCACGCAGGCTCGCCAGTGCGGTCGGGGAGGTGCCGGACTGGATTTGCGGATTTTGCAGGAAGGCTTGCGCCTCGTTGCTCAGGCCAGCCTGATTCAGCACGCTGATCTGATCGGCGTAATCCCCGGCATTGCCGTTGACGCCCTGACGCATATTCTGGCGGACCAGCTGCACTGCCAGCGGAAGCTGACCGGACGCCGCGAGATTTTTCGCCAGTGCACCGACATCCGCCGGTGCTCCGGGAGGATTCTGTGCCAGTGCGCGCAACGTATTGGATGCAGCGGCAGTATTACCCTGTTGCAGATAGTTTTCCGCATCCGCCATTTGCGCATTGAAATTGGCGCGTTGTGCCAGTTCACGCATACCCTGATTCTGGCTGCTACGTGGAATACGTGAGAGCAGGGCATTGGCAGTGGACCAGTTTTTGGTTTCTGAGGCGAATAAGGCTGCTGCGTACAAATCGGCAGAAGATGCACCCGGACGCGAAGAAGGCGCCATGAGCGACTGCGCCTGCGCGGTCTGCCCCTGCGATTGCAGGATGCGCGCCATATCCAGTTTCACCCAGACATTAGACGGCTGACGTTCAAGGGCCTGCTGAAGAATATTCAGTGCACGCTGCGGATCGTTGCTCGCCATGGCTTGTGCAGCCTGACGACGCATTGGCTCGATAACATCCGCCACGGTTGGCGGATTCATCTTGGTCTGAATGGCCGCTGGCAGCGTCTTCAGCACCTGATTAGCTTCGGCGGTTTTGTTCTGCTGACGCAGCACGTAATACAATCCGGCGCGGGCATCGGCGTTATCGCCCAGTGCACTGTATTGTTGCTCGGCGCCAGCCAGATCGCCTTTCCGGCGCAGAATATCAGCACGCAGCAGGCTGGCTGACTGACCTTTTTCGCCGCCGACCTGCGTCAGAGGGGTGACGGCAGCCAGTGCGGCATCGTAACTGCCGGAACCTGCGGCCTCTTTGGCTTTCGCTAACTGAGCGTAAAACGCGGAATCCTGGGCCTGGTTGCTCAGCTGGGCGCTGTTCGGGCCACCTTGTGCGGCGGCTTTGCTCAGATATTGTGATGCCTGCTCAAAATTACCGCTGCGCTGAGCGATATAACCCAAACCTGCCAGCGCATCGGCGTCGTTCGGGTTATCGGCCAGCACGCTTTCAAACTTAGCTTTCGCGCTGGTGACATCGCCACTGTTGAGTGCGGTGAAGCCCTGACCTTTTGCCGCGCCGCCAATGTTTTTCTGGAAGTATGCCATCACGCTGGTATCGTTCGGGTGACGCGCCTGATAGCCCTGATATAAATCACGGTCGTCTTCCTGCGGCGTCATCCACAGCAATGCCTGACGCAGTGAACGGTCCGCTTCGGTGCTGGAACCGGCCATGGTGCTCAGCAGTTTGATGCCGTCGCGGCGGGTTGATTCCTGATAAGTGAGCACCTTGCCCAGACCGAGACGCGCCTGCGTGTCGTCAGGACGCGAGGCAACGCGCTGTTGCAACCCGGCAATTGCCTGCGGCTGGAGCGACTTATCACCCGCCATGGTCAGATAATATTCAGTCACCAGACTGTCTGGCGGCTGGTTGCCGTTAAAAATGGTACGGTACGCCGAAAGTGCACCGCTGACATTGCCCTGCGCAGCCATCTGACGGGCAGAAGCTAACTGAGCCGGCGGAATTGACTGCATGGCTTTAGCGCTGTTGAGCGATGCCAGACGCGGATCGTCGGGCGAGACGGCGGCCAGTTTTTCACGCCACTGATTGGCTGCGGTTTTATCCCCGCCCTGCATGGAATACAGCGACATCAGGTACAGCGCCTGCACGTTGTTTGGCTCAACCAGCAGCACTTTCTGTAAGGCATTTTTTGCCAGATCATCATGAGCACGCTCATGCCAGTAAGCGGCCTGATCGAACAACGCTTTCATAGCAGGATTGGCGGTATCCGCTGCCAAGGTGGCAGCACTAAAACTTGCTACTCCGGCGATCCCTACCAGATAAATAGCCCTGATCACCGCCAGGGACAGTTTATGTTTTTTCATTTTCCAGCTCCGGTAATCGCCAGAGAGTCGCCGCCCGATATCGGTGCGATCTTCATTGTTTTTGTTATAAAGCCGATGCTTTTCATTTCTGACCCAGTCGTTTGGCCGCATGACGACGCAGGACGACGAACAGGCTCAGGCCAATCACCAGAGAAAGCAGGGTCGCAATCAATGACAGGATCACGATGTGGTTGCTGGCGTACCACAGCACCATCATGTACCACGGCATTTGCCCGGTCGGAAATTGCTGGCCGACTGAGAAGCTGCGGATGCCATTTTCATCGGTAATAATTGCCAGGTCACCCCGCACATTGGCGTTGATTTTGGGTGATTTCAAATCGTTATGGATTTTCAGCAACTGCTGATCGTCCGTACCGGTTGCCAGCACGACCACATGATCGGCAGACCAGCGCGAACGGTAGCTGACGAAGCCACGCCATGCGCCGGTTGAGGACAGATAACGGTCTGCATCGACCGGCTGGCGGTACCAGTCACCGGTCAGCCAGGCGACAACGCGCTGGATATCGGTCGGCGTTTTTACGCCCATCGCACCACCGTTGATGCTGAAAGGGGAATCCGCGAGTAACTGTTGAGTAAACGAGGTGTCGCCCAGCGTGGCGACGGCCAAAACATCGCGGTCAAACAGCGGATTATTTTGTTCATCACCTTTCAGACCAAAGGCCACCTGTACATGATTCACCGGCATGCCTGTGGCTTTACCGGCGCGGGAGGCCAGGTTGAGCAACGTATGGACTTCATCTGCCGTCGGCGCTGGCGGCAGCAACATCAGGGTATCGGAGAAGTCAGCCAGTTTGGAGTACGGATAAGATGCACCGACGAAATACGACAGGTTTGGTAACTGGGCAAAATGGTAGCTTCCGCTCAGATCGATGAAGGATTTTGGATCGATACGGCTCTTGATATTATCGCTGGTCAGGATGCCGCACGGCGCCTCTTTTTTCGGCTTGATATCAAAATAGAATTGCAGCTGGTTGTCACCATAAATCAGGTAGGGCGCGAGTTGCAGCGTATAACGTTCCTGACGGCTGTCACCGCCAAGGCGACGCCAGATGTTTTCCACCAGACCCACTTTGTTGACGGTCAGGCTGCGCAGGAAGTTGCTGTTAATGGAAACGTTGAGTCTTGAATTATCTTCATCAATCCAGTTTTCCGTCGGGAAACGGTAATCAATGCGCACCGGAATATTGTGTCCGTCCCACATGAACAGATCCGGCGCAGCGCGGAAAGCTACCTGAATGCCGTCGTGATAAATGCCGTTAGAAATCAGCGAATCCGGATCTTTACCCGCCAGTTCGCCCAGCGTCACCGGGCGGGAAGTGTCAATCCAGCGCGGCGCGTCATACAGTTTGCTGGTTGGAATAGTTTGCTGGGCCACATCCAGATGATCGACGTTGTTCGGCATACCGCCGCTGATCAGGCGATACGCGGACTGACGCAGTTCGTTATCATCGTTGCCGAGCACCAGCAGCAGTTTGTAGACCGGATTGATCGGATTATCGATAATCTGAAGCGAGGCACCTTTGCTCGCCGGCAAGGTCAGCGAACCTATTTTATCGCCCGGCTTGCCAAACAAAATGCCGTTCTGATCCGGCAGGTCGTTAAGAATGACCGGAAAATCTATGCTGCGATAATCGGACAACATGCCGAGATAAGAAGAGACTATCGCCGCAGCGCTGACATCGCCAGGTTTCATAGACGCAGAGAAACCCAGGGTAATTTTGGATTCCTGCATCTGCAGACCATCAAAGAACGGACGCGGGAAGTTACCCAGATTCCGGCCAATATTCAGTTGCTGACCTTCCAGCCCGATGCTGGTGGTCGGCAAAATAGTGACCCAGTATTTATCTGACTGATCTTTCTCGCAGGTCATGGTGTTGCTGTCATGTACGCGGAAGCTCAGGTTGTTGTTGGATACCACCATTGCCGACGGAATATCGAGATCGTAAACGTCGCCGCCGTTGCTGCTCTGGTTCAGTGGCAGGTTACCCAGCGGCTGGCCGTTGAGCATCAGTTCGAGCGTGGTATCGCGGGCAATCAGTGCCGGAGAAATTTTCAGTGCCAGCGACAGGTGCGCGTTGGTCACCACCTCATCGGCGGGCAGGGTGAAAATGATACCGGACTGCAACTGACCCCCGCTGAGCGTCAGGCCGTTTGGCTGGCCCATTTCGGCAACGGTGATATTGCTGGTCACCGGCTGAACCAGTGGCATCACCGGCGCAGCGGCAGAGGCATCAGGTATCGCCGTGCTGTTATTCACCGGTGTGGTATCAGACTGCGGCGTATCCGCAGCAGGGGCTGGCGTGGCATCACTGGCGGGTGCCGTTTCACCCGGTACGGGCGTGACCGGCGGTAGCCATGACGGCGCGGCTGGCAGGCTGGTGGCCGGATCAACGGCCGGTGCCGGCGCGTCTTCCGCCTGCGACAATGGCAGGCTGCTGAACATCAGCAACAAACCGGCAGTGATTTTCCTGAACAGGGATACACTGCGCGCAGCAGATAAACGGCACTTAATCATCAGGTTATAAGGTCGGTTCATGCTGCTTCACTCTTGCTGGCGGCGTCAGCGGGTTTATTTTTAACACGGCGCTCCTTCCACGTGTTGTAGAACAACTCGAACACGCAACGGATGATGCTTAGCAGGGATTTAAACGGGTTATCCGGCGGGTATTCTTCACCAATCCAGGCGTCAGCACGGCATAAGACCACGCGCACCAGTTCACGACGTTTCGATAATGGCAGATTTTCAAATTGCAGACGTAACCGCGCTTTGTCTCCGCTGATTTGTGTCACCGGGAAACTTTCCGCACCGGAAGACAACTGAATTTCCACTTCTTCAATTTCTTCATCCAGATAGCGCACGTCCGGCGTCACCAGCTGCACGCCGCCCATCGACATATCGATAGTGGTTGTGCGCAGTGAAATACCATTGGCGTAGTGAATAATCGCTGGGATCTCGACATCAATACGGATCGTTTTGCGTACCTGACGGGTTTCTTTCGCCACGGCAATCGCTGCCAGCAAAATCAGCACACTGAAACTGCCCCAGGCGATATTCAGCGCAATAACGCTGGGATCGATGGCAAAGTAATCATGAAATACGGCGCGTACGATGCCGTATCCAATCCCTGCAAGCATCATGAGCGCGACTATCAGGTGAGGTTTGACGATGTTGAAGTCGAAGAAACCGACATCCAGCAAACCGCCTTTATCCGTCACGTTAAACTTGCCGCGTTTTGGCGCGAACATCGTCACCAGCGTGGGCAGGATCAGGTGGAAGGCCATGACAGTTTCGTAAATTTCACCCCAGAAGGTGTAACGGAAACGGCCGTTCATACGGGAGTTAATGTACAGCGACATCACCAGATGCGGCAGCGCGTAAGCAAAAATCAGGCTGGCAGATGAGGAGATGATGTTCAGATTAAACAGCAGGAATGCCAGCGGTGCAGTCAGGAACACCACGCGCGGCAAACCAAACTGGAAGTGCAGCATGGCGTTCAGGTAGCACAGGCGTTGCTGCCATTTCAGGCCGCGGCCGAGCAACGGATTATCCACGCGGAAAATCTGCGTCATGCCGCGCGCCCAGCGGGTACGCTGAATAACGTGCAGCCCCAGGCGTTCAGTTGCCAGACCGGCTGCCAGCGGGATATCCAGAAACGCGGTATTCCAGCCACGACGCTGCATTTTCAGCGCCGAGTGCGCATCTTCGGTCACCGTTTCAACCGCAAAACCCCCGACTTCTTCCAGGGCCACACGGCGGATAACCGCACAGGAACCGCAGAAGAATGTCGCATTCCAGTTGTCGTTACCTTGCTGAACCGGGCCGTAGAACAGGGCACCTTCATTCGGCATGGTGCGGCCAGCGGACAGGTTACGTTCAAACGGATCAGGCGAATAGAAATAGTGTGGCGTCTGGATCAGTGCCAGACGCGGATCTTTCAGGAAGCTGCCGACCGTCGCCTGCAGGAAAGCGCGGGTAGCCACGTGGTCACAGTCGAATACGCAAATCAGCTCGCCTTTGGTGAGTTTCATCGCATGGTTCAGGTTGCCGGCTTTGGCGTGGGAGTTGTCATCACGCGTAATATAACCCACGCCTGCATCCGCAGAGAACACCGCAAATTCGTCGCGTTTACCGTCATCCAGCACGTAAATTTTGATTTTGTCTTTCGGATAATCGATGCACTGCGCCGCCAGAACGGTATCTCGTACTACATCGAGGCTTTCGTTATAAGACGGAATATACACGTCGACGGTTGGCCACAGCGTGGTGTCATCCGGCAACGGTTCGATGG
Source organism: Rahnella sp. RFA10(1/100) (assembly GCF_004195115.1). Lineage (NCBI taxonomy): Bacteria > Pseudomonadati > Pseudomonadota > Gammaproteobacteria > Enterobacterales > Yersiniaceae > Rahnella > Rahnella sp. RFA10(1/100). Next base: position 202,249 of record NZ_SEWR01000005.1, on the reverse strand, counting down.
TGCGTTTTAGCGGCCAGGTCGTTTGCAGATAGCCCAGCAATAAAATTAGCCAGACATAGAGTTCGGCGAGGAATAATCCAATCCCTAAAATAGCTTCTATTGTTGAATTGAAATGCAGCGTTTCTGTCGCACGCCAGTAAATATAACGCGTCGACATCATGATGGACATGATGACCATCACCACGCTAATCCTGCGGCTTTTACTGATGCCAAGCAAAAATAAAAGCCCGATGCTGATCAGGCCAAAAATGTACTGCTTCTGGCTGTCCATCGGGGTAATAATGATCACTGCTGCCACCGGCAGCAACAGAAGCACAAGGAAAGAAAACAGAAATTTATTCATCGCTTTTGGGGTCGCTGTTAACAGTGATAGTTAATAACTGCCAGATTTAGGTGCGGCGTGTAATTCACCATCACCGACTTTAATTCCTAAAATGGCGGCGACTTTTTTGCTGATCAGTTCAATATCAAATGCCGAAGCTGATACCGGACTGAAATCAATAATAGAGCGCTGCGAGGCATTGGCCTCCGGCACACACTCATCCCTGTGGATGGTGCCTAATAATCTTTCATTTAAACGCTGTTCGAAAAAGTGGGTGACGTCGCGGCTTAATGTCCGGCGGGTATCACTTTGGTTAACCACGTAATACTCACCCTTTTTATTATTCAAAGGTGTGCCAATGAGTTTGTTTTTTTCCATTAAGGGTAATAAAGATAATGACGCGGTATCGGCCAGCATCACCACAACATGTAAATCAGCAATCGCCTGAACCGCTTTTAATGCCGGACTCGGGCCCGGAGGAAAATCCGCAATAATAATTAGGCCAGGATAATTCAGGACCGTATTTAATCCGCGCTGTAAAAAAAGCGGATCGCTGGCAAGCTGATGTTCGAACTCCAGTCGCTGATCTTCCGTCACTTCGCCATACGGTAAAACAAACGTATTGGAGCCCGCTTTCAGGATAAACTGGCTCCAGTCGGATTCATTACCCGAACCGGCCACAAAACCGCGGGTATCGGCAATAGGCACCCCGAAATGAAGGCGAAGGGCGTTCTGTACATCAAAATCGATGACCAGCACTTTACTGCCACTGCGGGCAAGTGAATAGGCCAGGTTGGAGGCCACCGTGGTTTTTCCTACCCCACCTTTCGGTGAACAAACGCAAACTAACGGCATGAGGCAATCATCTCTAACAGGGGTTGAAGCGGTGTGTCGCGATGTAAATAAGCGCTGGCAGGCTGCGGAGCCCGTTGTTTAAACATTTGTTTAAAGCGCTGGTTAGCATCAGCAGACGCCGGGGATGCGGACACCGCGGGCACCGGACTGTGAACGGGCGTTGGATTGTGTACCGGCGGCTGGTGATAAACCGGCGCGACGGGTTGTGGTACTGACTGAGATGCCTGAAGCGGCACAGATTGAACCTGCGCCGGGGCAGGTTTCGACGGCGCTGCGGGCATCGCTTTACGCAATGAATCAAGTAAACCCGACCCGCTGTCAGGAACGACAGACTGGGCATGCAATACCGGTGCCGTGTGAACAGGCTGAGGTTGCGCGGGTTGTATGGTCACCGGTGCTGGCTGAGACGGAACCGGTGGCAGCGTTTCGCGCAGGGCATCAAGCAGGCCAAAACCGGCTGGCGGATGAGGCACCTCCGAAGACAGGGGGGTGGCTTGCTGGTGTGTAACAGGTCGTGCGGCAGAAGAGTTCGGCTCCTGCTGCGTATGGACGGGGTGAACGTCAGAAAGCGAAAACTCATCCGCCGAAATGGATTGCGGTGTTGGCTGCGTGGTACGGCCATTATCAAGCGGACCGGCAGGTTCTTCACTGGCAGAGACTTGTTTAATCAACGTCCATTGATTCATTGAGCCAGTAATGGATTCACCCGTTGATTTTTCATTAAGCTCTTTATAATCAATATTTTCCAACTTCGCCTTATCCATAAAACGTTTAATGTCATCATATTTATTCATAAATCCCGCCCGATAGGATTATATATTTCGGTGTTTTCTGGACGTCAAAACGACAATGATTGGCCGTTAGCACAGGGTGTAAAAAGATGAATATTTTTAAAGTTTTATAGGGGAATAGGACTGGTCTTAATATATCAGGTCTTTTACAGCATAGAGCAGTTTTTACAAAAAATCGGATTTACACCATAAAAAACAACGCCAACATAACTGCCTGTCGCAAAAGCTTTTTGATGAAATTTTTTCATAGGTTTGCATTAAAATAGTATAAAATTTGGTTTTTAATGTGATAAATAGCACATAAACTTCATCGGACGCGCAGTATCCAGGATGTTCTTACGTTTCGCATTATTCGATTAACCCGGGTAATGTATGTTTTCTCTGGTTAAATAACATAAACACTATTCAGTGTAGATGTGTAGCAGCAAACATGTTGTTTTTTATAGTCAAAGTTTCGTCTTTAACCTCGAAATAACCCGTTATAAGGTATACTGCGCACAAGTACCGTTTCAGCCCGGGGGGCGCGGAAAATCATGTCAGTGGTTGACGGAGAATAAAGTTGCGGGTCAGGCGTTCATTAACGATTAAACAGATGGCGGCTGTGTCGAGCATTGCGGCCATCACCATTTGTATTTTTATCGTCATCCAGCTGTTCCACTTTGTACAGCAGCGGAGGGATGATTACGCCCAGCAACTTGAAAATATTGCACATTCTGTCCGTGTTCCGCTTTCGCAAGCCGTGCTGGACGTTGATCTGGAAGAAACGCAGGACATTCTGAATACGCTGCAACCCGTGGGCATTCTGAGCCGCGCTGACGTCGTGATGCCAAACCAGATCGCCGCGCTGCATACGCATTTCCCCCCCGGCCGGCCGGTACCACAATGGGTGACCCGGGGTTTCAATCTGCCAGTGACGATCTCCGTTCCTCTCTATTCTGCGGCTGCCAGCCCTAAAGCTCCCAAGCCTCTGGCTTATCTGGTGCTTCAGGCTGATTCCTATCGCATGTATCAGTTTATCGTCAGCGCACTTTCGACCATGCTGACGACGTACCTGCTGCTGGCGCTGATCCTGACCATTTCGTTGAGCTGGGTTATCAACCGTTTGATTGTCAAACCGCTTCGCGCAATTGCCAGTGAGCTGGAAGCTCTGCCCGAAAGTGAAGTGCCATATCATCAGCTGACCTTGCCGCAACACCACGAAGACGATGAAATCGGCATGTTGGTGCGCAGCTACAACCGCAACCAACAGCAGCGGGAGAAGCCTCAAGACCAGGCCACTAATGCCTGGCTGCCTTCACAAAATATGCTCATCAATGAAGAACAGTTTATGCAGCACCTGCAACACCGCCTGCATTCTGCCGAGCCGGAAAAAGGGTTTCACTTGCTGTTAATCGGCATTGAAAGCTTGCGTGACGACGGCCATGTTGATTGCCCGCTGGTCTGTTCCATCATGGAAGCGTTGCCCGAGAACAGCCTGCTGGCACGTCTGAGTTACAACGAATTTGCCTTGCTGGCGGGAGATATTCCCCGGCCCTTTATGGCGATGCGCCTGGCGCGGAAAATCATGGAACGCATCAATGCACCCCAGGAAAGTCATGCTGGCAATATGTCGCTGCACCCGACCGGCAGCATTGGCATCGTGCAATACACCGGCGAATTCCCGGTCAGTGCGCAGCAACTGATGGTGAACGGTCGTGCGGCCAGAGTCTCGGCCTATCAGCAGGGGAAAAACCAAATCCTGTTCTTCGAACCGGAACTGACCGCAAAAATTCAGAAACGCTTATTGCAGGAAAACGAAATCCTGCATGCGATGGAACAAAATGATTTCACGTTGTTTATACAGCCGCAGGTGAATATGGAAACCGGCGCGGTGGTCGGGGCGGAAGCCCTGCTGCGCCGTAAAATGGCTGACGGGAGTTACGGGCTGGAAAGTGATTTTATTGTGCTGGCCGAAGAAATTGGCGTTATGAGTTTGCTCGGGTACAAAATTCTTGAGCTGGGCTGCCAGATCCTGGCGGACTGGCAGCAACGGGGTATTCTCCTGCCACTGTCAGTGAATCTCTCCGGCGCTCAGGTACAGCAGCGTAACTTCCTGCCGGAGCTGCGCAGCCTGCTGAGCCGCTACAAAATTAACCCGGGACAGCTGGTGCTGGAAATCACGGAAACGGCCCGCATTGACGATCTTGACCGCGCGCTGGTGTTGCTCAGCGAACTTCGCGCCGTGGGTGTTTCCATAGAGCTTGATGATTTTGGTCTGGGCTATTCCGGGCTTGAATACCTTAGCAGGCTGCGTACGTTGCCTATTGATGTGATCAAAATTGATCGCAGCTTCGTCAGCGTTCTGCCGCAGGATGAGGTAATGGTGAATATAGTGGCCTCGATTGGCCGCGCCATGAATATTCAACTGGTCGCTGAAGGCGTAGAAACTGAGGAGCAGCGTCAGTGGCTACTTAAGGAAAATATCCGGCTCGGGCAAGGGTATTTATTTTCAGCGCCACTTTCCAAAACTGACTTTGAACGGAAATTCTGCCCGCTTTCCTGACCGGTACAACGGACAGGAAAATCTCTTTCTGTCCGGCATTTCTCCCGCCTGATGATTTTTTTACTTACATTAGTTCCTGCTGAATGCTTTCCGCTCCGGTTTTTCATGAACCGTGATTGCAGAGGGAAACGAAATATTTCCATCATGTTGTGCGTGTGTTATTTCCCTGCTGCCGCTCATTACCTTTGACCTTACAAAAACAGAAGGCGGCGCATTCACTTCAGGATGGGTATTCATGAAAAAATCACTCTTCAGAAGCCTGTATTTTCAGGTGCTTTTAGCCATTACCGTCGGTGTTCTTCTGGGGCATTTCTACCCTGAGCTGGGTGCTCAAATGAAACCACTTGGTGATGGTTTTGTTAAATTAATCAAGATGATCATCGCACCGGTGATCTTCTGTACCGTTGTCACGGGTATTGCGGGCATGGAAAGCATGAAAGCGGTCGGCCGTACCGGGGCGATTGCGCTGCTGTACTTTGAAATTGTCAGTACGCTTGCGCTGATCATCGGGCTGGTGATTGTTAATATCGTTCAGCCGGGTGCCGGAATGAACGTAGATCCTGCTGCGCTGGATGCTAAAGCCGTGGCGGTTTACGCCGAGCAGGCGCAAAGCCAGGGCATCATTCCGTTCCTTCTCGACGTGATCCCTTCCAGTGTGATTGGCGCGTTCGCCAGCGGGAACATTCTTCAGGTCCTGTTGTTTGCTGTCTTGTTTGGCTTTGCATTGCACCGTCTGGGTCACAAAGGGCAGTTGATTTTCAATGTGATCGAGAGTTTCTCGCAGGTTATTTTCGGCATCATCAATATGATCATGCGTCTCGCACCGATTGGTGCATTCGGGGCCATGGCGTTCACCATCGGTAAATACGGTGTCGGTTCGCTGGTGCAACTGGGGCAACTGATCCTGTGTTTCTACCTGACCTGTGTTCTGTTCGTGGTGGTGGTGCTCGGTCTTATCGCGCGCTTCAACGGTTTCAGCATCTTTAAATTTGTGAATTACATTAAAGAAGAACTGTTGATCGTGCTGGGCACTTCATCTTCCGAATCCGCGCTGCCACGCATGCTGGATAAAATGGAGCGTCTGGGTTGTAAAAAATCAGTGGTCGGGCTGGTGATCCCAACCGGCTATTCCTTCAATCTGGACGGTACTTCGATTTATCTGACGATGGCCGCCGTATTCATCGCGCAGGCAACCAATACACATATGGATATCTGGCATCAGATCACCCTGATTGTGGTACTGCTGTTGTCTTCAAAAGGGGCGGCAGGTGTGACAGGCAGCGGATTCATCGTGCTCGCGGCCACGCTGTCTGCGGTGGGGCATTTACCGGTGGCGGGACTGGCACTGATTCTCGGCATTGACCGTTTCATGTCCGAAGCGCGTGCGCTGACCAACCTGGTCGGTAACGGCGTGGCCACCATCGTGGTGGCTAAATGGTGTGATCAGCTGGACGAAGGGCAGTTAAAAGCGACGTTAAACGGCCAGAAAGGTCTGACAGAAGCCGAGAAGTCCGCCTGAAATTTCTGAGAAATGATGGCTGTATGGCAGAAAATAGTGAGAAAGCTGTGTAAAAACGCATTTATTTAGCCCCAATCCTGCCTAATATCCACCGGTTACTTGATGTAACCGGTGGATTATCTTCATAATATGTCCCTCAAACGCCTCACAGGGCGTTATTTCCCATAATATTTTTGCGGGCTGCGTGACATTGCGAAAAATGCGCGGTCTAACGAAGGGCTGTATTTTCTGTCCTTAAACTTACGCATTCAATTCCTGTGGGCCAGTCGACTGACACCGGCAGGACAGTATATTGAAAATTGGATTGTCATTACGTAGGGGTTCACATGCAGGGCACCAAAATCCGTTTACTCATTGGTGGATTGTTGCTGGCAACAGCCGCAAGTCATGTGCAAGCTGAAGCATTACAACCAGATCCGGCCTGGCAGCAGGGGAAACTGGACAATGGATTTACCTGGCAGTTGCTGACTACACCGCAACGCCCGAGCGATCGCATTGAATTACGCCTGGTGGTTCGCACCGGCTCGCTGGCTGAATCAGCCCAGCAAACGGGCTACGCCCATTTCCTTCCCCGTCTTGCGCTGATGCACAGTGAAGGTTTCAGCACGGCTCAGCTCCAGTCTCTGTGGCAGCAAAGCATTAATCCGCAGCGGCCATTGCCGCCGGCTGTCAGTTCTTATGATTTCACGATGTACAATCTGAGCCTGCCAAATAACCGCCCTGATCTTCTTAAAGATGCGCTGAACTGGCTGGCAAATACGGCCGGTAAAATGACTGTCACACCGGCGCTGATCAGTGCAGCCCGGCAGCAATCGGAAGATCCGGTAGGTTCACTGCCACAAAATACGCAGGATGCCTGGTGGCGTGCACGTATGGCCGGCTCGACGCTGGTCGGCCACAATCCCCACCAGTTGCCCACTAAACCCGTCAATATCGATGCATTAATCAAATTTTATCATCAGTGGTATACACCGGATGCGATGACCTTATTTGTGGTCGGTAATGTTGACAGCCGTGGCCTGAGTGAACAAATTAACCGGACGTTTTCATCACTGAAAGGCAGTCGCCAGACTCCGCAGACGTTGCCGACGCTGTCTGAAGTCACGACCAAATCTATGACTGTCATGGATGAAAATCTGACTCAGGATCGTGTCTCATTAATGTGGGATAACGCCTGGCAGCCCATTCAGGATTCTCAGGCCATTGCCGCCTACTGGCGCAGTGATTTGGCCCGCGAAGCGCTGTTCTGGCATTTGCAGCAGCAGCTGAAAAGTGCGTTTGAAACCAAAAAAGACGTACCGGCAGCGGGGCTGGGTTTCGACTGCAATGTGCAATACCAGCGCGCCCAGTGTGCCATCCGCATCGACGCACCGCAGGCTAAGCTGGCGGAGCTGTTTAAACGTCTGGCAGAAGAACTTCTGGTCGTTCGCGATAAAGGCATTTCTCAGGCTGAATTTGACGCCCTGATAGCCCAGAAAAACGATCAGCTGAGCAAACTGTTCGCGACTTACGCCCGTACCGATACCGATGTGCTGATGAGCCAGCGTTTGCGCTCCCAGCAAAACGGCGTGGTGGATATCGCCCCGGAACAGTATCAGCAGTTGCGTCAGCAGTTCCTTTCCACACTAACCCTGCCGGTGCTGAACCAGGAACTGAAGCAACAGCTTTCCCGTGACCCGGCGTTATTAGTGGCGCAGCCAAAAGGGGAACCGGAGATGAATGCAGCTGAACTGCGGGCTGTGTATGACAAAGTGATGGCCCCGGCGGAGACCTCTCCGGCGGCGGAGGCACCTGCTGCGGATGTGCCGGCGGCATCCGCTGCGACGAGTGCGCAATAAGGGAGAATCCCTTATTTATTCCCGGTTGGGATGGGTGAAAGTTTCGGTTTCTTAAGTGCAGTGATCACTTATCGTGCTGCGCCGAAACCGCCCAAAAGGGGCCATGACGGGCCCCTCTTGGATCTCCCACGTCTTTTTACTGCGCGCTATCGCAGGCACGACGAACATGTTCTGTTACTTAAGCGAGTGGCGCAAAATGTCATCGCTGCGCGATTCCCGAATTTCAGGTTTCGAGCCATAGGTCTCGAACCGTTCATTCGGTGCCATTTTTGAGCACGCCAATCCGCTTTTCTAAAAGATAAACATCAGCTTGCTATTGAATTTAAGATCGTGCGGGCGATTCAGAAATCTTGCTGAACGGAGCGGCTTCGAGACCTATGGCTCGAAGACCGAGAAAAGGAACCGCAGAGCGGCAAGATTTCCAGCCTGTCACTGCGGTTGCTGAAACATAGCCAGCAAGCGGTAGCGCGGAGTAAAAAAGCGAGGAGAGATTAAAGAGAGGAAAAGCACTTTCCTCTCTTTATCGGTTTCGGCGCAGCGAGTTAAGTGAGCGCAGCACTTAAGAAACCGAAACTTTCACCGTCTTACGACCCAGCCCCACTGCAAGTGAAAAACCCTTATGCCCGGTCTGGCATAAACTCCCTCGGGATGATGGCCCCGCGATGCTGAATTACTGTACTCGCAGTCTCATGCCCGCGCACTGCCGCTTCTGCCGCGCTGCCGCCGGTGAGTCTGACCGCCAGATATCCGGCGCTAAAGGAATCGCCTGCTGCCGTCGTATCGATAACTTTCTCTTTCGGTAATTTCACCGCTGGCACATCATGCAGTTCGCCTTCAGCGCTGGAGACGATGCAACTGTCGGCACCGCGTTTGACGACCACTTCGCTGACGCCCAGCGCATGAGTGCGCGCAATCACCTCATCGTACGGCTTCTGGCCCCATAACATATCTTCGTCATCAAGGGTCAGGAAGGCAATATCGGTGCAGGAAAGCATGGCGTTATACGCGGCCTGCGTTTGGTCTTTGCTGGCCCACAGGCGCGGACGGTAATTGTTATCGAAAATCACTTTACCGCCGCGTGAACGGCAGGCTTTCAGCAAAGTCATCAGACGGTCGCGGCTTTCATCGCTGAGGATCGCCAGGCTGATGCCGCTCAGATACAGATAATCGAATTCTGCCAGTTTCTGACAAATCTCTTCGGATTGGGGGCTGTCGAGCCAGTAGCGTGCAGCCGCATCATTGCGCCAGTAATAGAAGGTGCGCTCACCGGTGCTGTCCGTTTCAATCACATACAAACCAGGTAATTTGTTTTCAAGGCGCTGGGTCAGGTCAGTGTGAACCCCTTCCTGTTGCCATGCCTGTAACATTTCATTGCTGAAACTGTCATTGCCGAGCGCCGTGACGTAATGTACTTTCAGCGCATCAGGGGACACCTGGCGGGAAATATAAACAGACGTGTTCAGCGTGTCGCCACCAAAACCGCGGTGTAGCGCATCGCCTTTCTGAGATAATTCGATCATGCATTCGCCGATAACGGCAATGTTTTTGCTGGTCATTGTACCTGGCCTATGTCTGAAGCATTAAAACGAAAGGAAAGAAAAGACGGTCATTATTACGCTCTAGTCTCTTCATAAGAATGCGGTCAGTCAAACAAATTAAAACAAGGTTTTATTTTTTGTAAGCGGCAGGCAAAAAAAGGCAGTAAAACGAAGGGAAAAGTGGAAGCGACAGCACTTCCACCTGAAGCCGTTACTTATTTTCCTGACGCAGTTCGGTCACCGGACGGCCACCCAGGCCCCAGTTATCGGTATCGACCTCGTCAATGATGACTGTGGTCGTCGCAGGATTTTTGCCCAGTGTATCCACCAGTAATTGCGTCACTCCGGCGATCAGCGCTTTCTTCTGTTCGGCCGTCGCACCCTCGCGGGTGATTTTGATATTAACGTAAGGCATTGTTTCTCCGGATTGTGAATGAGCGTTAATGAAATGTTTCAGCGCTCCCACTGTAGAACGTGCGTAAAAGAACTTCCAGTCAGGCTTTTGACGCATTCAGCACACAGATTGCAGGGGAGCGCAGAGTGATTAAAGTTTCTCCGCGCAGCGCCGATAGATAACCCTACTAAAGAAAGCCAGGAAATCAGGCTACTTTGCCTCCATGAAACACAGTGTGCTGCGAACACACGTTGTTGACATGAATTACATTGTAGTCACGCAACATAGGTTGCCGCACGTCCCTGATGATCTGACTCTTATTCATGACGGCAGAAAAATATGATAACTAAGATGATGTTAGGGCTGATTACGCCTTCTTTTACCGCGATAGAGCGCGTAAAAGCACAGTCTTACTGGCGTCAGTGTCAGAGAGTGTACCGTTTTCAGCCCATTTATCGCACGACCGGAAAGCTGTTAGGAATTGAATTACTGACTGGGGTATTTCACCCTGCGGACCCGCACAAATTTATTTCACCGGAAGAATATTTTGTCGCGATTGCGGTGGGTAAACGCCTGCAAATCGTGCAGGAACAACTTGATCTGTTGCAGCGCTGTCAGCATCTGTTCATCGAACACGAATTACTGGCGTCGATTAACGTCGATGGTCAGGTCCTGGAAATGCTGCAAACAGATTCGGCGCTGCGCACACAAATCAGCGCGATGCCGTATGTGCGTTTTGAACTGGTTGAAAGCGCCGAAAATGCGCTGAGTATTCCGCTGTCGCAAATCGAGCAATCTGACCGGCTATGGCTCGATGACTTCGGTCAGGGTATCGCTAACTTCTCCTCCTTCACCACATGGCATTACGAATACATCAAAATCGCCCGTGATCTGTTTATTTTGCTTGGGCAGAGTGAGGAGGGATCCCGGCTATTTTACACGCTGGTGACGCTGATGAACCGCTACAGCAAAGGCGTGATTATTGAAGGGGTTGAAACGGCTTCGGAATGGGCAATGGTCTGCAATTCTGATGCGCTGGCTGCACAAGGTTATTATCTGGCACGTCCCACCGTTTTCGATAATCTGAATAATCTGCCTATACATTTTAAAGGATAATGAATCACACCTGACCTGCTGAGGCGAACCCTCAAAGGTGCCGCTGAGTTGTTGTGGTGTGATACATCTCCATTTGACTGATTTTAAAGCATTATTTCCGACCTTCCTGCCTGTTGTTCACCCCTTCGCGGATGCCGTTTCCGGCAAGCTGTTAAGAATTCTACTATGGTTAAACTCTGGGATTCGTTAACTGTCTGAAAGGAACAGGTTTATGACGCGCACAGGTAAAGTGATTTCCTGGGTTGCGGGTGTGATTATCATTGCGTTGATTGCTATCGTGATTTTCATTGCGACATTCGACTGGAACCGCCTCAAACCGACCATCAATCAAAAAGTCAGCACTGAACTGAACCGTACATTCGCGATCCGCGGCGATTTAGGCGTGGACTGGTCGCGTCAGAAAGACGAAGCGGGGTGGCGCGCGTGGGTGCCCTGGCCGCACATTCATGCTGAAGATATCGTACTCGGCAACCCTTCCGACGTGCAAACCGGTGAAAAAGATGCGCAGATGGTGAAACTCGCCCGCGTTGACGCCAGCATTGCGCCACTCGCCTTATTGCATAAAGAAGTGCTGATCCCGCGTATCTGGCTGAAGCAGCCTGATGCTTCGTTGCTGCGTCTGGATAATGGCAAAAATAACTGGACGTTCAATCTCGCCAACAGCGATACCCAGGATCCGGCACAGCCGCCGTCAGCCTGGTCATTTACGATCAATGATATCGTGTTTGATCGCGGGCAAATCGACTATAAAGACGCGAAACTGAAAGCCGATTTCCGCGCCGTGATTGATCCGCTGGGTAAACCGCTGCCGTTCACGGAAGTGGTCGGTGATAAGAAAGATGCACCAAAAACCAAAACCCCGCCTTACGTATTTGGCTGGAAAGTTGACGGTAAATACAACGGCGAATCGCTTTCCGGCAGCGGCAAAATCGGTGGCATGCTGGCGATGAAAGACCCGGATGCGCTGTTCCCGTTGCAGGCAGATGTGCGTTCCGGGAATACGCGGGTGGCTGTCGCGGGGACATTGCAGGATCCGATGAATCTTGGCGGCCTGGATTTACGCCTGAAATTCTCCGGCCAGACGCTGTCTGATTTGTATGGTCTGACCGGCGTGCTGCTGCCGCAAACACCGCCGTATTCTACAGACGGCCATTTATCGGCGACGTTGCATGATAAAGACGGCGCAGTTTACCGTTATCAGAACTTTAACGGCAAAATCGGTGACAGCGATATTCACGGCTCACTGACTTATCAGGCCAGCAAACCGCGGCCTGAACTGACCGGTGATGTGGTTTCAAAACAGCTGCGCTTTGCTGATCTGGCTCCGCTGATTGGTGCCGATTCCAACACAGATAAAGCTAAGCGTGGTGAAACCACCCGTCAGCCTGCCGACAAAGTGTTGCCGGTAGAGAAATTCGATACCAAAAGCTGGCGTGTGATGGACGCTGATGTGAAATTCAGCGCCAAACGCATCGAGCACGGTGAGTCCCTGCCGCTGAGCGATTTAAGCACCCATCTGAAACTGAATGACGGTGTGATCCTGCTTGACCCGCTACGTTTCGGTGTGGCTGGCGGTAATCTGAATTCCACTATCCGCCTCGAAGGTGACAAATCACCGATGCAGGCGCGCGCCGATATCCATGCCCGTAAGCTGAAGCTCAAACAACTGCTGCCACGCGTACAGTCGATGGAGCGCAGTCTGGGCGACCTGAACGGTGACGCCACGCTGACCGGTACGGGTAACTCCGTTGCCGCGCTGCTCGGTACCAGTGACGGCGACATGAAAATCCTCATCAATGACGGCGTAATTAGCCGTGGTCTGATGGAACTGGCGGGGCTGAATGTCGGTAACTATGTGGTAAGCAAACTGTTCGGTGATGACGAGGTGGCCATCAACTGTGCGGCCGCCAACGTCAATGTGAGGAACGGCGTGGTCACGCCACGGCTGTTTGTGTTCGATACCGAGAATGCGGTGATCAACATTACCGGCAACACCAATATGGCGACCGAACGACTGGATCTGTCGGTCAACCCGGAAAGTAAGGGGGTGCGTGTCCTGACCTTACGTTCACCGCTGTATGTTCGCGGCACCTATAAAAATCCGGATGCGGGAGTGAAACCGGGGCCGCTGATTGCCCGCGGTGCTGCGGCTGTCGCGCTCGGTGCTGTTGTTGCACCCGCCGCCGCGTTGCTGGCGCTGATCTCTCCAAGCGATAACGAAGAAAACCAGTGTGGCCCGATCTTGCAGCAGATGAAACAGAAGTAAATTCCTCCCCCTGCGAAGGGGGAAGGAGCTGACTCTGCTTACCTTCGGGCATCTGCTTTACTGAGGCACCGGATCCAGCACCGCGCACTTGTGGTCCTGGATCTCCTCGGCGGAGGCATTATTGAGTTTGAGTAAGTCACGCTCACTGGCCAGCAGCAGGAAATCGCCGCCCGGCAGACTGACCATCGCCATACCGAAGTGACCCATTTTTTTCTGTGCGTCCGGTACGCCCTCCGCCAGAAGACGGAATGCACCTTTCTCATTCAGTTCGGCCTGCGTGACTTTACGCGCCAGATAGGTGTGGCCAAGCAGCTTATCGGGCAATTCCTGCCAGTTATATCCCATCTCCCCGCCATCTTTACTCAGCGTGGTTTTCACCTGCGGTAAAAGACATGAAATATGGATGTGCAGCTGGTTCTGCGAACGTCCGTATTGCGAGTTAATCGCCAGCGAAACATTGCTGTCATCAATCGGTTTACCGTATTTATCCGCCATAAAATGCCGCGCATTCCATGCCTGACTGAAAAAGTTCGGCGTTGACGGTTCGAGCAATGCGGGGCTTTCCATACCGGTGATGCGCGCACTGGGCATCAGCAAATATTGCAGCGGACCGTTCAGATCTTTGAGCACCACAAACCCTTGTTGTTCATCCACCTGTGCGCAGGGAGCGGGCTTTCCGCTGCCGCGCTGATTAGGCACGCATTTCGTACTGATGATGTTCCACAGGGCGTTCGGATTGGAGGAGTGAGGCCAGAAATACCAGAAGGCCGCGGCAATAACGATTAGCAGGATCAGGACGGGCAGGATAAATCGACGCAAGCGCATAAGAAACCTTCGCAGAAGGCACCGTGCCGGGCGCAAACCGGGCACGGTGTCCGGGTCAGTTACAATGACTGATGGGCGGTCTCTTTGGACAACAGCAGTGCGATCAGCGTCAGCGTTGCCATTGAAGCCAGATAAACGCCCACATAGAACAATCCGTAATGGGTTGCCAGCCAGGTGGCGATGTACGGCGCAACGGACGCGCCCAGTATCGAAGACACATTATAGGAGAAGGATGCGCCGGTATAGCGAACTTCTGTCGGGAACAGTTCCGGCAGCAGCGCGCCCATCGGACCGAAAGTCAGCCCCATCACCATGAAACCACACAGCAGGAATACCATCACCAGCGCCTGAGAACCCGCACCCAGAATGGTCGGGAAGCACAGAGCGAAGACAATCATCAGCAGCGTAATACAAATCATGGTTTTGCGACGGCCAAACTTATCTGCCAGCTGACCGGCAACCGGCACCATGACACCGAAACCGACCACGCCGATCATCAGCATCAGCAAGAATTCATTACGCGCAATACCCAGACCCACCGGCTTGGCCGCTGTGCCGTAACCCAGTGAGTACACGGTCATGATGTAAAACAGCGTGTAAGTGGCGACCATGATAAAGGTGCCGAGAATCGTCGCTTTTTTGTATCGGGTAAACAGTGTACCGATCGGTACCTTGACCTGTTTCCCGGCTTTGGCGATTTTGGCGAACACCGGCGTTTCGTGCAGGGAAACACGCACATACAGACCGACGATAACCAGCACTGCCGAAAGCAGGAACGGCACACGCCAGCCCCAGGAAATAAACTGTTCGTCAGTCAGCAGCCAGGACAGCAGCAGGAACATGCCGTTTGCGAAGAAGAAACCAATCGGCGCGCCAAGCTGCGGGAAAGAACCGTACAGCGCACGTTTCTTCGCCGGTGCATTTTCAGTCGCGAGCAGCGCCGCGCCGCCCCATTCACCGCCCAGCCCCAGCCCCTGACCAAAACGCGCCAGCGCCAGCAGCATTGGTGCAAATACGCCAATTGTGGCGTAAGTCGGCAGAAGGCCGATCACCACGGTGGAAACGCCCATTGTCAGCAAAGAAGCCACCAGCGTGACTTTACGCCCGACGCGATCGCCGAAGTGGCCGAACAGCGCAGAGCCGATTGGCCGGGCGATAAAGGCGATGGCGAAGGTGGCAAGAGACTGTAGCGTGGCGGCCGTCGGGTCACCCTGCGGGAAGAAAATATGCGGAAAAACAATCACCGCAGCGGTGGCATAGATATAAAAGTCGAAGAATTCAATGGCCGTACCGATAAGCGATGCCACGATGACTTTGCTGCGGGAGTTCTGACTCACCAATTGCGCGTCAGCTTCTAATTCTGGAGTGATAGTGGCTTGCATAAGTGTTTCTTATTTGTAATGAGTGGGAGGGATCTAATGTAAAAAAATGTATATCGAAAAGGCATCTTATGCAGAGCGTGGCGGTATTTCAACGCAGCGGAAGCAGGGAAATAAAGCGTTTAAAGCGCGATCGGGGGATTATTTTATCCGGGCAGGATTTCGCCAGTCATAAGTTTGATGAATGGATAAAAGTCAGAGTAACTGACTGCAAAACCGCGAAATAAAAGTGCGGCCCTCAGTCAGTTATTCTGGTTTTCAGGGCAGTGCACAGGATTGTTTGGTGTTATTCACTGCTTTTCTGCTTTGTTATCAGCATTAACTCCGGTTATATGCATTTCGTCTGGCATGATGAGGTTGTCTGGCGTGTATTCACTGTCGTTTCCGGTCGATTTTTGGTTTGCGTCTGCGGCTTTTGGCTTACGATCCGCTACCGGCGCGTCATCCTTGTATTTCGCCGTCGCTATCCACGCGGCGACGAATAACGTCAGCCGGGCGAAGAAATAAAAGAAAGCCATCAGGCCGATTACGGAACCAAAGGCTGCACCGGAAGGCGAGGTTGCCAGCTTTGGCAGCGTCATGGTCATCACAAATTTAATCACCTCAAAACCTATCGCCGCCAGCAATGTTCCGCGCAGCAGGGCTTTTTTACGGGGTTTATGGCGCGGAAGCATCCAGAAAATCCACAAAAAAAGCAGGTAGTTGGCAGCAACGGAAATCACCAGCGTGATGCTGGTCATGACAGGACGAAGCCAGTCGATACCCCCCAGCCCCAGCGCATCGACAATGGTTTTTTGCGCCGCCCCGGCGATTGAGGTCAGCGACAGCGTGATAATCAGCGCCAGCACCAGTCCGGTCAGTGAAATAAAATCGCGCAGATAGCGGCGGTAAATTTTCTCCTGATCCTGCGGGTTACGTTCCCAGACATCGCGCGACTGGGCACGGATCGCCTCGCGCAGATTGCCCATCCAGCTTACGCCGGAGTAAAGCGCAATCAGTAAACCGGATAATCCCACGGCGGTACGCTGCTGGATGGCGGTATTCACTGTGCTTTTCAGCGTATTTGCCAGATTCGGGTCGCTGATGCTGTTGACGATTTTGTTGATCAGTTCTGCCAGTAAATCAGGATTGGAGGCCAGCACAAACCCGACTGCGGCGAAGGACACCATCAGAATCGGGATCAGTGACAGAAAGGAGAAATAGGTGATGGCCGCGCCAAACTGGCTGCCAAGGCGATCATTAAAGCGTTCCGTGGCACGCACTAGATGCGCCACCCATCCCCAGGACTGAATGCGTTCCACCAGCCGCGAGAAACGGCCAATGTTTTTATCCACCGCCTGATTACCGGTTTTGATGTTGATCAGCGGGGTCGGTTTTGCCTGCGTTTCGGTTTTTTGCGTGGAAACTTTTTGTTTGGAAAGATTGGGCATTGATCCATGTTGTCCTTAAAAGTGCATCCGCCTTTAAGTATAGACGCCTGAGCGGCTCAGGGGGCGGGGCGGTGGTTTAACCGCTCAGGCGATGAACGTTTGGGTGATGTCGGTCAGCCAGTCCATAAACACTTTGACGCGGCGTGACAAATTCAGGCGGTGCGGATAAACCAGCGTCACTGGCATCGGCGGCGCGCGAAATTGCGGCAAAATGCTCACCAGCTGCCCTCCTGCCAGTGCGTCTCGCACGCTAATCAGCGGCACCTGAATGATACCCAAACCGTTAATACAGGCGCTGGCGTAGGTTTCGGTGCTGTTAACCGTGACGGCACCGCCGCTTTTGACCGTTCTTACCTGTTTGCCGTCGAGATATTCAAAGACCGACGTATGGCTGCCGAGGATTTGTTCATAATGCACCATGGCGTGCTGCGCCAGCTGGTCAGGATGATCCGGCGTACCATAGCGGCGCAGATAACCCGGGCTGGCGCAGTTAATCATGCTGAGATGTCCGAGCGGACGCGCAATCAGCCCGGAATCCTTCAGGGTGCCGGAGCGGATCACACAGTCGAACCCTTCACGCACCACATCCACGCGGTGATCGGTGCAGCTCAGTTCAATTTCCAGTGCCGGATAGCGGTTAAGAAACTCCGCCAGACGCGGTAACACCAGATGCGTCGCCATTCCGGTGGTCATATCGACCCGCAACCGTCCGCTGACACTGGCCGGATTCGACTGAAACATCGATTCCAGTTCATCCATGCTGGCCAGCAACTCTTTGCAGCGCTGATAAAACACCTGGCCGTCCTGCGTCAGTTGCACACGGCGCGTTGAACGATGGAGCAAACGTGCAGACATCCGCGTTTCCAGTTGCTGCACCAGCCGCGACACGCTGCCCTTTGGCAATCCCAGACTTTCTGCGGCGCGGGTAAAATTACTCAGATCAGCGACACGCACGAAAACCTGCATTGATTGAATTTTATCCACATCTTGTCCGATTGTTGTTGAAAATGAGACAGTGAAATTCATTATGAACCATTTATCACTCTCCGGTAATCCAATAGGCTGTATTTCATCCGATGCAACAGAAGCAAAATTGAATGAGGCCTGTTATGAACCGTAAAATCGCTATAGTGACCGGCGCAAGCCGTGGTTTAGGTAAGAATGCCGTTGAAAAACTGACAAAAAAGGGCATTGACGTGATTCTGACTTACCACCATCAGGCCGGTGCTGCCCGGGAAGTGGTGGCATCTGTCGAAGCGCAGGGGGGAAAAGCTGTGGCGTTGCAGCTCAATACCGGCGAGTCCGGCAGTTTTGATGCGTTCGCTGCGGAAATCAAAACCCAATTGCAACAGGTCTGGCAACGCGACACTTTTGATTTTCTGGTCAACAATGCCGGTGTCGGTTTACATGAGGCGTTTGCCGATACCACGGAAGCACAATTTGATCTGATGATGAATGTCCATCTTAAAGGGCCGTTCTTCCTGACCCAAAAGCTGTTACCGCTGATGGCCGACGGTGGGCGCATTCTGAATATTTCCAGCGGACTGGCGCGTTTTGCCCTGCCAGGTTCATCGGCCTACGCCATGATGAAAGGTGCCATCGAAGTGCTGACCCGCTATCAGGCAAAAGAACTCGGCGCGCGGGGCATCACTGCTAATGTGCTGGCGCCTGGCGCAATTGAAACGGATTTCAGTAATGGTATGGTGCGGGACAATCCGGATGTGAACAAACTGGTTGCCAGCAACACTGCGCTGGGCCGGGCCGGATTGCCGGACGATATTGGTGATATGGTGGCGCTGATGCTCAGTGATGAAGCTGGCTGGATGACCGCCCAGCGCGTCGAGGCTTCAGGCGGTATGTTTATCTAAACGTTAATCGTGCTGGAAACGCTTTGCTTTCATATGTTGCTGTTTTTCCAGCTCGAAAATCGCCCGTTGCAGGTCGCGTTCCTGTGCGGGCGATAAATGCGGAAACCTGAAACTCAGTCGTTGCGATGTCACGGTTTCGCCTTTGTTGCTCACTGTCTTACGCACCATCGCGCCGAGATACTGCAAATCCAATGTGAAGGTTCCCAGTTCCGCTAACTGAATCAGCGAATCTTTCAACATTGACCCTTCGGTGATTTCCGGTGGCGTTGCTCCTTCAATTTCCAGCCCCAGCCCGCCGAGTGAAATATCACGCACGCGATAAGCAAACTCAGAAGTATCAGGCAGTGTTCCGCTGCACCGGTAATCCGGTATCCACGGCACACTCACGCGGAAATATTCACGACGCTGAATAAAATACAACACCGGGGGAATATCGCAGGTAAATGTCGGTAAACCTTCGTAGCTGACCTGGCGGGCTTTGCTGCAGGAAAACTCAACCTTGGCCCCGGCCGGTTCCGCCACAAACGTCAGTGTGTCGGCCTCAGCGGCCAGATTGTTCTCGTAATCTGAGCTGCCCAGATCGAACAGGAACTGATGATTGTCAGCATCAACATCCAGAATCTTACTGATAAATTGCCCGCGTGAATGGCTGACCATGACCAGGGTCTGGTTCTTCTTTAAGTCACGCAGAACGGACAAGATTGCCAGCGTGTTCCGCTTCGCAAACGACTCTTTCGACACTTCGCTCACCTGACACACCTCATAAGAAATAAATGCAAAATTATGGCGCAGCCGTTGCCATACAGGGCGCCTGCTACGGATTATCGGCGGCTCAGAACAAAACTTTATCTGCCAATAACGGATATTTTTATGGATCAAAAAGTGAAGTTACAGCGCCGGGCAGGCCATTTTCCCCCCCTGACTTTATAGAGGCTATCTTTTCACGTGCTGACGTGTATTTTTTCCTTAGCTTTTTTATCACTCAATACATAACAGGGGAAAATTATTTTTCCCGCCTAACCGAATAGAAACCGGTGCTCAGGTGTTTACTTTATATCGAACACTTACGGGCACGGTTTTTATGCAAACTCCATCTTCTGTTCTCCGCAACCGTTACGACGGGCTGACGATTTTGCTGCACTGGCTGACGGCACTGGCCGTGATTTTTCTGTTTGCCAGCGCACATATCTGGGAAGTCCTCGATCACGGGACACCGCTGCGTAAAGGGCTGCAATCCGTGCATATTTCGGTGGGGATTCTGCTGGCGGCCATTATCACCGGGCGTCTGCTGTGGCGGTTATTCACGGTCAGCACCGGACGCAGTAAACAGCAACCCGTCGCCATGCCCGCGCTGATGAAAGCCGCCGCACATCTGACCCATCTGGCGCTCTATTTATTGCTGATCACGCAGATCATTCTGGGCTTTTTATTTCGCTGGTCGCAGGCTGAACCCTTCTATTTCTTCGGTTTATTCCCGATCCCGGACGTATTTAATTTTGACAGCATAATGACCCGAACCTTTGGCTCATTACATAACAATGTGGCCTGGGCACTGATTATTATTGCGGGCGTGCATGCGCTGGCGGCACTTTTCCATCATTACGTTCTTCGCGACGGCATTCTGCGCCGCATGTTACCGGGCAGCCAGGGCCGCCCGTAAGTCATCAGTTCATTCTCTACAGGACATCATTATGAAGACAAAAACGGTAATGCAGGCGTTGTCAGTTGTGTGTCTGGCGGGCAATCTGCTGTTTTTCAGCGCGGCAGCGAATGCAATGGGGGATGATTCCGACGCTAAAAAAACGCCGGATTGCCCGAAGGGGCAAATCTACGACAGCAAAACCAAAAGCTGCATGGTGGATAAAGGCAGCATGATCTCCGATCAGGATAAAACCCAGTACGCCTATCATCTGGCGAAAACCGGCCGTTATCAGGAAGCGCTGACGGTGCTGGATACGCTCAAAGATCAGAACACCAAAGAGGCCTGGAACTATCGTGGTTACGCCACGCGTAAACTCGGGCGTACCGACGAAGGCATCAGCTACTATCATAAGTCGATTGCCCTTGACGCGCATTACGCCAAAGTCCGGGAATATCTCGGCGAGGCTTATATGATTAAAGGGCGTCCTGATCTCGCCAAAGCCCAGCTGGCGACCATCAAAGGCTTGTGCGGAACCGGCTGCGAAGAATATCGCGATCTGAGCGCAGCCATCGACGGCCATCCGGAATCCTGATCACGGAGAAACGATAAATCTCACCGGCAGACTTACGTTCTGAACTGAGCCAGTGCCTGTCACGTCTGTGGCGCTACGCGATGGTATTGTCGCGCAAGCACGATGTGGCAGACGATCTGGTGCAATCCACCTGCGTGCGGGCGCTGGAACGCTGCGCGCAGGTTAAGGACAGCACCGGCACGGACCGCTGGCTCTTTTCTATACTGCACTCCATATGGGTGAATGAACTCAGGGCGCAGCACGTCCGTCAGGGACAGGGTTTTGCCGATGTCAGCGAAACGGAAACCCCCGCTGATACGCTGTCTTTCGAAGAGCGTCACTGGCACACGCAGGTGATGCAGCGGGTGAACCGCCTGCCTGAAGCCCAGCGCAATGCGGTATTTCTGGTGTATGTCGAAGGTTTCACCTATCAGGAGGCGGCGATGACGCTGTCTGTGCCCGCCGGTACTATCATGAGCCGTCTGGCGACCGCGCGGCTGACGCTGGCAAAAGACGCAGACCTCGCCACTCAACCGCAGCAGGGAGAGAAAAAATGACCCGTGAAATCGCGCCTGCGCCTTATGCTGATGAAGTTCTGGTTGCCTATCTCGATAACCAGCTCAGTGAATCTCAGCGCGCGAAGTTTGACGCACAGCTGAGCCAGGATGACGTGCTGACGCGGCGGCTGGCACAGATGTCACGCAGCAATTTACCGTTCCACGATGCGTTTGGCGCGATGTTGCAGGAAGCGCCGGTCGGGAAATTGCAGGCCGCACTCGATGCGATCCCTGACGCACGGGGTACCGGTTCGCCTGGATTAAGCCGCCGCGCATTGCTTGCGGCGTCGTTAAGTTTTCTGGCTGTCGGGCTGCTGGCCGGACGCTACTCCACACTTTTTACTTCTGAGGATAACTGGCGGGCGCGCGTGGCGGATTATATGTCGCTGTATACCGCGCAGACGCTGGCCGATGTTTATGATTCTGCCGGGCAACAAAAAATACAGCTCGCGCGGGTGCAAAACACCTTAGGGATCCCGCTGAGCCCTGCGGCGCTGGCGGTGCAGGGCGCGGATCTTAAAGATGCCCGTATGCTGCATTATGACGATGATGATATTGCGCAAATTACCTATCTTGACGCGCGTTACGGCCCGATGGCGTTGTGTATTACGCGCAGCAAAAGCGTTGAAAATACGTCATTGCAGCGTGAAATACGCCGGGGTATGAACGTGGTTTACTGGCGTACTGCCGGTTACAACTTCATGCTGATCGGCCACAGCCCGGCAACGACTCTGGCCGCGCATGCCGCAGCTTTACAGGCGAATCTGGTGTGAGTAATTTCGTCACGTCACTAACTTATGTAATTATTTAAAGTATTAAACTATTTTTAATGCACGTAACGACAATGTTAAATTGTTTACGAAATCTCAATAATATGAGTATTCGGCAACATTTATGTGGTTGATTTGTCGTTTTTAGCCGCGGTTTTCGTTACTCCCCATTATTGTCCTTTCATCATTTGTGGAAATAATCGTTTATTTCCCACCGCAACGGGTTGTTGATTTCGTTTATCCAGGGGAAATCTGGATAGCTTTCACCTGCAAAATTAAAACTAAACATTCAGAGAAACAGACGTCATGAGAAAGATACTCGCCATGATCCTCTGCCTTAACGTGGTTGCTTTCAGCCAGTCAGCGTTCGCAGAAGATGAAAAGCCCGTTGATGTGTTACTGATCGGCGGCGGCATTATGAGCGCGACGCTGGGGACATACCTTCAGGAATTAGAACCAGACTGGTCAGTCGACATGGTGGAGCGCCTGGACGGCGTGGCGCTGGAAAGCTCGAATGGCTGGAACAATGCCGGTACCGGTCACTCTGCACTGGCAGAAATGAACTACACGCCGGAAAAAGCTGACGGCAGCATCGATATCTCCAAAGCGGTTGAAATTAACGAATCCTTCCAGATTTCCCGTCAGTTCTGGACCTATCAGGTTGAGAACGGCGTGTTACACAACCCGCGTTCTTTCATCAACAGCACGCCGCACATGAGTTTTGTCTGGGGCGACGACAACATCAACTTCCTGCGTAAACGTTTTGCCGCGCTGCAACAAAGCACGCTGTTCCGTGGCATGGAATATTCAGAAGACCCGGCGCAAATCAAGCAGTGGATCCCGCTGGTAATGGAAGGACGTGACCCGGCACAGAAAGTGGCGGCGACCCGTATCCCGATCGGCACTGACGTGAACTTCGGTGAAATCACCCGTCAGCTGGTGGCCTCATTACAGAAGAAACCTAACTTCTCCCTGAGCCTCGGCCATGAAGTCCGCGATATTAAACGTAACCCGGATAACACCTGGAACGTAACCGTTGCCGATCTGAAAAACGGTGATAAAGAAAGTGTCATCAAAGCGAAGTTTGTCTTTATCGGTGCAGGCGGCGCATCCCTGACACTGCTGCAAAAATCCGGTATTCCTGAAGCGGATAACTACGGCGGTTTCCCGGTAGGCGGCGAGTTCCTGGTGACCGAAAACCCGGACGTGGTGAAACGCCACCTGGCAAAAGTGTACGGTAAAGCGTCAGTCGGCTCCCCGCCGATGTCCGTTCCGCATCTTGATACCCGTATTCTGGACGGCAAACAGGTTCTGTTGTTCGGGCCTTTCGCCACCTTCTCCAGCAAGTTCCTGAAAAACGGTTCCCTGTGGGATCTGTTCGGCAGCGTCAACTTCTCCAATATCATGCCGATGACCCATGTGGGCATCGACAACTTTGATCTGGTGAAATATCTGGTCAGTCAGGTGATGCTCTCCGACGATGACCGTTTCGATGCATTGCGTGAATATTTCCCGGATGCGAAGAAAGAAGACTGGCGTCTGTGGGAAGCCGGTCAGCGCGTGCAGATCATCAAAAAAGATGAGAAAGAAGGCGGCGTTCTGCGTCTTGGCACCGAAGTGGTCAGCTCGAAAGACGGCAGCATTACCGCGCTGCTGGGCGCTTCGCCGGGCGCATCTACTGCAGCACCGATCATGTTGCACCTGATGGAAAAAGTGTTTAAAGACAAAGTTGCCACCCCGGAATGGCAGGCTAAGCTGAAGCAAATCATCCCGTCTTATGGCACCGAACTGAACGGCAACGTGGCGGCGACCGAGAAAGAACTGGGCGACACCAGCCGCGTTCTGATGCTCGACAATCCGCAACCGAAAGCTGCAGAGCCGGCACCGGCTGCGGATGCTTCTGCACCGAAGAAAGAACAAAAAGTGGTGGCTGACGTCGCGCTTTAAGCCGTATCGTCACTCCACCCTTCAAAGGCGCGGGCAACCGCGCCTTTTTAACATCTCGCTTTCCCCACAAAACCCGATTTAGCACGAATAGCGCGTTCTTTGACCGTCTGAAAGCCCCCGGAATGACCTTGCCAATCCCCTTCAAATCCAGCTGTGATGCGGCCTGAAGCGCTATCCGACATCCCGTTTGCCTGTTTTTTTGAAACGTTAAATCCTTTTTTAATTTTTGTAGTGATAATGTTATATTCTTAGTCATGATTTGAAAAAATGAAGTTTCAGTAACGATCCCGCGTGTTTTTTTGCTAATTTCTTGTTCGATAGTCACAACAACGATTCATAACAAAACTGAACATTTAGAGAAACAGACGTCATGAGAAAGATACTTGGTATGCTTCTCAACCGTGACTCACTGGGTGCCAGCGAGCCTGCGGCCGCAGAAGACGAAAAATCCGTTGATGTATTGCTGGTCGGCGGCGGAATTATGAGTGCAACCCTGGGGACTTATCTCCAGGAACTCGAGCCGGACTGGTCAGTCCATATGATCGAACGCATGGATAGTGTGGCGCAGGAAAGCTCCAACGGCTGGAATAATGCGGGGACCGGCCACGCCGCGCTCGCAGAAATGAACTACACCCCGCTGATGCCGGACGGTACTGTCGATATCACCAAGGCCGTGGCGATCAACGAAGCCTTCCAGGTTTCCCGTCAGTTTATGGCGTATCAGGTTAAGAAAGGTGTGCTGAATAATCCGCGCTCGTTTATCAACAGCGTGCCGCATATGAGCTTTGTCTGGGGCGATGACAACATCGATTTCCTGCGCAAACGTTTTGCTGCGCTGCAGGAAAGCACGCTGTTCCGCGGGATGGAATATTCAGAAGACCCGGAACAAATCAGACAGTGGATCCCGGCCGTGATGGAAGGCCGTGATCCGGCGCAAAAAGTGGCAGCAACCCGCACCACGGCAGGCACCGACGTAAACTTCGGTGAGGTGACCCGTCAGCTGGTCGAGGCGTTGCAGAAACAATCCAACTTCACGCTGGCAAACTGTCAGGAAGTGCGTGATATCCAGCGCAATCCGGACAAAACCTGGCGCGTCACCATTACCGATCTCAAACACAGCCACAAACACCATGTGGTGAATGCGAAATTCGTGTTCATCGGCGCGGGCGGGGCGTCTCTGACGCTGCTGCAAAAATCCGGTATTCCGGAAGCGCGTGAATACGGCGGCTTCCCGGTCGGCGGGGAATTCCTGGTGACAGAGAATCAGGATGTGGTGAAACGTCATCTGGCGAAGGTGTACGGCAAAGCGGCCGTGGGCGCACCGCCGATGTCTGTTCCGCATCTCGATACCCGTATTATCGATGGCAAACAGGTTCTGCTGTTCGGGCCATTCGCTACCTTTTCCAGTAAATTCCTGAAAAATGGTTCCCTTTGGGACCTGTTTGGCAGCGTCAACAGCTCGAACCTGTTACCGATGACGCATGTCGGCATGGG
The DNA here is from genome assembly GCF_004195115.1 of Rahnella sp. RFA10(1/100). Classification (NCBI taxonomy): domain Bacteria; kingdom Pseudomonadati; phylum Pseudomonadota; class Gammaproteobacteria; order Enterobacterales; family Yersiniaceae; genus Rahnella; species Rahnella sp. RFA10(1/100). The sequence continues at coordinate 176,585 of NZ_SEWR01000005.1, read as the reverse complement.
TAACTTTGATCTGGTGAAATATCTGGTCGGGCAGGTGATGCTCAGCGATGAAGACCGTCATGCCGCGCTGAAAGAATTTTTCCCCGAAGCCGAACAGAAAGACTGGAAACGCTGGGTCGCCGGACAACGTGTGCAGGTCATCAAAAAAGATGGCAGGCACGGCGGCGTGTTGCGTCTGGGCACCGAAGTGGTGAGCGCGAAAGATGGCAGTATCGCCGCGTTGCTGGGCGCATCACCGGGCGCGTCAACCGCCGCACCGATCATGATGAAATTGCTGGAAACCGTCTTTAAGGAGCGCGCAGCCAGTGCAGAATGGCAGGCCAAATTCCGGGAAATTATCCCGTCTTATGGCACCAAACTGAACGGCAATGTGGAAGCGACCGAAAAAGAACTGCTGGAAACCAGCCGTATTCTGCAACTGGAAACGCCGTCGATGAACACGACACCGGTGGCCGATGTGGTTCAGTTGCGTCCGCTCGATACCCACGCGAAACAAGAGCCGAAACAGCCTGCGAATATTGCTTTATAAGTTCTGCGCTGTAAGTTCTGATTTCTGAAAATACAAACCGCTCAGGTGAGCGGTTTTTTTCTGGTGTTAACTCAGGCTTTACGCCCTAATCCCCAGCACACCAGCCCCGCCACCAGCAGTGAAGGTATAGTCGCGCCGATATCCGGCAGCAGGTTTGCCATCAGATGATAAACCGCAATGCCGGTAAACCAGGCCGCGACAGAACGGATATTCAGATTCTCGTGGCTCTGCCTGCGCAGAACAAAATGATGCGTCAGCACCACGCCGAACAGCGGCGCAAATACCGAACCAATCAGCAGCAGGAAATTCTCGTATTGCGTCAGCGGCACCGACCAGGCGATCAGCGTACACAGCAGGCCGATACCCAGCGTCAGTTTACCGACGCTGACGGGTACTGAAGTACCGGCAGAAACCGCTGCCGAGTGAATATCCGCAAAGGCGTTCTCGTGTTCATCCACCAGAATCAGCAGCAGCGGAATACCCAGCGCAACGCCTGAGAGTGCCAGCAGCAGCGCATTGGCATCTGCCGATGTGCTGACAAACGCCAGCGTATACGCGACGCCAAGAGCCATCATCCACACGCTGCCGAGGAAATACCCGCAGGCAGTCCCCCAGAAATTTTGCCGCGCAGATTTGCCGAAGCGGGTGTAATCCGACACCAGCGGCAGCCACGAAAACGCCATCGATACCACGATATCGCAGGCCAGCGCGAAGGGCATCGAACCGTCTCCGGCTTTATGCCATAGCGACGATAAATCCGCATGCAGGAACAGATAACCGGTCAGCCACGCACAACTGGCCAACAGCAGCCAGATCCCCCAGCGGCGCAGCACCAGACGGATAAACGCCAGCGGCCCGCTGGCCGCCAGCAGCGTGGCAACGGCGCCGAAGATAAACGTCCACAGCGTCGGATTCGCCCAATAACTGCCGTCGCCCCATGCCCGTTTCGCCAGCAGACTGGCCGCATCGCGCATCACCACAATTTCGAATGCGCCCCAGCCGATCAGCTGGATCAGATTAAACAGCACCGGCAGCGCTACACCGCGCTTGCCCAGACTCAGCTTCAGCGATGCCATTGATGACATACCTGTCTGCCCGCCGATCACCCCGGCCAGCGCCAGCAGGGCAACGCCGACGGCGGACCCCAGCACAACAGCTGCCAGCGAGCCCGCCAGCCCGAGGCCCGGCGCCAGAATAGCACCGGCCTGCAACACCATCAGACCCATACCGAGCGAGAACCACAGTGAGAATAAATCAGGCCAGCCCAGCACCCGTGATTTCTCAGGGACAGCCGCCTGAGGAGAATAAATGCCATTATTTTTCATGAGGTTAATTTAGTGGCTAAAGCGAATGTCTGTTATAGCATATTACGGTGAAATTCTGATGAAGGGCGGGGGAGAGGCGCATCAGTTTCAACGATCAGCCGATTTTAAAACGAGCGGATTGAACGGGAACAACCGGATCAACTCGAAAAGCGTTTACAGAAGAAAAAAGATTAACGGGCGTAACGCGGTCAACAATATTTATTTCGAATACTCTCACTTTGAAAAGACCACAATCATCCCCAATTTCTCCAGCAGATGACTCTGCTGCCAGTCATCGATTTTCACGCCATCCAGATCGACCTTACGGATGTTCAGCTCGCCCAGATCGGAGTTCGTCAGGTCGCAATGGGTGATGTTGACATTGTTCCAGTCGAATTCGGTGAATTCGCCACCGGAAAGGTCGGAGCCACTGAAGTTTGCGCCCTGCACATTTGCGCCCGTCCAGCGGTTTTCCCACAGTTCGCATTTCTCCAGGATGACTTTGCTGAAGTTGGCGTAGCTGAAGTTATTTTTGGTCATGAACGCGCTGCAAAACCAGGTACGTGAAGTGATCATATTCATAAAACTCGCGCCGCTGAAATCTGCGCCGGTAGCTTTGCATTCGCGGATTTCACAGCCTAAAGCCTGAACGTTTTTGAAATCAGCCATCGTCAGATCACAGCGTTTGAAGCTGGCATCCTGCAATTTGGCATGCTGGAAAGAGCAGCCTTTTTGCTCTTCATCATCGTAAAACAGACAATCGACAAACGCTGTTTCCGACAGATCGGTGCTGTCAAAACGGCAGCGATAAAAACGGCAGTTCTCCAGCGTTTCGCCGGTAAATTGCTTCATGCTAAAACGCTGGTCAGTAAATAGTTGATTGGTGAACATTATCAATCCCTATAGTTCTTATTTCGTTTATGAATAATTTATCAGAAATACTCAGTTCCGTATAATAATTTTTCCGGCTGTGCTCAGGTTTACTATAGAATTTTCGGCGTGGTTAATGATTATGTAAGTGGTTAATTATATTTTTTTATTTTAAAGTGTTTATTATTTTCTGTTTAACATGGAGTGTTAATATATGCTTACGCCGGATAATAAAATTCTCACTCAGAATGCCGCAGGCAAAAAGCTCTTACATAATATACGCAACCGATGGTCTTCTCAGACGAGTGAGAGCATGATGCGCAATGGCATTTTATGGAAGTCAGGTAACAAAACACTCGATGGCTATTCCTTGCATAATTACCACGAATTACGTATTGCTCTGGGGAAACTGACCGTTCAGGAGCAGATTTTTTTCAATGTACTTACACAGTCCTCTTTCTATGCCGTTCACTGTACAAATTCCCCCGATGTGGTTAATAAGGCGGGTGATCTGATTTTATATTCCAGGAAGGAACTAACGGGCAAGGGGATCAGGTTTAATACCCGCAACACTCAGCCTATCGATATTTCCATGTTGGGAAATGATGGCTATGTGTTTTTTTCTTTAGAAGTTGGATTACCCTTACTGAAATCTTCAAGTCGCTTTGGCAGTATTTTTTATAAAATAGCCTATTCTCATCCTGTTTTTCGGAATTCGTCGCTGGTTTTAACTGACCAGGTGGCTCTGGTGAAGCCGAGGTGTCATATTCCGGCTCTGAGCAGGGAAGCGATCAGATTATTAGAAGCCCGTGACTTTAACCGCCTTTCGATAATTTTTAACGGGAAAATGTTCTCTGTTTTGGGGCTGGCTTATTCTATTATTCTCACTAACAGAACTTTGCCGCCAACTGACCAGGAAATTATCCTTTCTGCCAGAAGTGATGCCCAGCTTTCTAACGTCGTTAACAGTTTTTACCGGCCGGAAATTCGCGTTCCGAAAATGGTGGGTATCCAATCTGAGCAATACACGATAAACAATGAGTATTACAAGCCACAAGTCAGGAGCTTAAGTTCAAGCGGGATTGATGAAGACTCTGATCTCGATTATTTAAGTTCCGGATCCGACGACTCAGGGGCTGAAGACTGATCGTCTGCTGCCGGCTGAGGCGGGGGGAATAAAGTACATTCTTATTGGGCAACATAAGGTTATCTGTAAATTTCTCCCCCTTAATTTTGCCCAATCCCCTGCCTGTTACTATGCTCAAAGACTTAAAGGAACTCAGGTAAAGGAAAATCCCCTATGCGTCTTTCTCCTCTTTTTCTGGCTATTACTCTGGCATACGGCCAATACGCGTCCGCTGAACAATCCCCATCTGCACCGGTATCAACGCAGGAGCACGTCATGAAAAACACCATCAGTGCCGATAATCCGTTTCTGAAGCCCAGCCCGCTGGAATATCAGGCGCCACAATTTAATCTCTATAAAGACAGCGATTACGAACCGGCGATCCTCGAAGGTATCCGGCAGAAACTCGCTGAAGTCGATAAAATCGCCAGTGATACTGCCCCACCAACCTTTGAAAATACCTACGTAGCGCTGGAAAAATCCGGCGTTATGCTCGGGCGCGTGCTGAATGTTTTTGGTGCGATGACCGGTGCGAACACCAACGACACGCTGCAAAAAATTGATGAAGAGACTTCGCCAAAACTGGCGGCAATGGATGACAGCATCCATCTTAACAGCAAGCTTTTTGCCCGATTGAAAGCTGTCTATGATCAGCGCAGCAGTCTGAAAATTTCTCCTGAATCACAGCGCCTGATTGAGGTGACCTTTAAGGATTTCGAACTGGCAGGCGCTAATCTTTCTGATGCGGATAAAGATAAACTTAAGGCGCTGAACCAGCAGGCCGCGACACTCAGCACGCAGTTCACCAACAAATTGCTGGCCGCGACCAAAGCAGGCGGGCTGACGGTGAGAGACAAAGCGCAGCTGGCCGGGCTGAGCGATGCCGAATTATCGGCTGCCGCGCAGGCCGCCAAAGACCGCAAGCTGGATAACGCCTGGCTTCTGGTGCTGCAAAATACCACCCAGCAGCCGTTATTGCAGTCGCTGGATAATCGTGAAACGCGTAAAGCGTTGTATGAAGCCTCCGTCAATCGTGCTGAAAAAGGCGATGCGAATGACACCCGTGAACTGATTGCGAAGCTGGCAAAAGTGCGTGCGGAGCAGGCCCGGGTGCTGGGCTTCCCGAGCTATGCGGCATGGAAGCTGGAAGACCAGATGGCGAAAACGCCTCAGGCTGCACTGGATTTTATGCATAAGATTGTGCCGGCAGCGACCGCCCGTGCGCAGCGTGAGGCCGCTGATATCCAGGCGGAAATCGATAAACAGAACGGCGGCTTCAAAATGGCTGCCTGGGACTGGCAGCATTACGCACAGCAGGTTCGTAAGGAAAAATACGATCTGGACGACGCGCAGATCAAACCGTATTTCGAGCTGAATAATGTACTGGAAAACGGTGTGTTTTATGCCGCTAACCTGCTGTATGGCATTAGCTTTAAAGAACGCAAAGACCTGCCGGTATATAACCCTGACGTGCGGGTTTTTGAGGTATTCGATAAGGATGGCAAATCGATGGCGTTGTTCTACGCCGATTACTATCAGCGCGATAATAAAGGTGGCGGCGCGTGGATGAGTAATTACGTCGATCAGTCGAAACTGCTGGGTAACAAGCCCGTGATATATAACGTGGCGAATTTCCAGAAACCGGCTGCGGGACAACCGGCATTGCTGTCATGGGATGACGTGATTACGATGTTCCACGAGTTTGGCCACACGCTGCATGGCCTGTTTGCCGATCAGGAATATCCGGGCCTTTCCGGCACGGCGACGCCGCGTGATTTTGTCGAATTCCCGTCGCAGTTTAACGAGCACTGGGCGAGTGATCCGAAAGTATTTACTCACTTCGCCAAACATTATCAGACCGGTCAGGTGATGCCGCAGGCCTTGCAGGACAAAATCGAGAAAGCCAGTAAGTTCAACAAAGGTTATGACATGACCGAGCTTCTGGCGGCCGCGCTGCTGGATATGCACTGGCACAGCCTGAGCGCGGACGCACCGCAGCAGGATGTTGATAAGTTTGAAGCGGATTCGCTGGCGAAAGACAAGGTGAATCTGGCGTATGTGCCACCGCGCTACCGTTCCAGCTATTTCCAGCATATCTGGGGTAACGGTTATGCGGCGGGATATTACGCCTATCTGTGGACCGAAATGCTGGCCGATGATGCCTTTGCGGGTATCACCGAACAGGGGGGACTGACGCGGGAGAATGGTCAGAAATTCCGTGATCAGATCCTCTCACGCGGCAACAGCGAAGACCTGGAAAAACTCTACGAAACCTGGCGTGGCAAAGCGCCGTCGATTGAACCGATGCTGAAAAATCGCGGGCTGGAGGAGTAAACATGGCCATGCCCGGTATCAGGCCGGGCATGGTTTATCTTGTCATAAATATTTAAATCAACGCCCGAAAAACGTCGCTTCCTCTGCTGAAATTCCCCTATGCTTTTCCTCACGTATCCCGCCTGTGAGTGAAATCATGCTTTTCGATTTGCCTGACGATAATGTGCTTTATGCTGCGCTGATTGCCCGTGATCCGGCCTATGACGGCTTTGCTTTTGTCGGCGTTAAAAGCACCGGTATTTTCTGCCGTCTGACTTGTCCGGCACGAAAGCCTAAACGTGAGAACTCGGTATTTTACCCGTCGATGGTCAGCGCGATGGAAGCAGGATTTCGTCCCTGTAAACGCTGCAGGCCGCTGATGCAGGGCGGAGAAAAAGACCCGCTGGTGCTGAAATTGCTTGCTGCACTCGAGAAAGAACCGGAAAGAAAGTGGAGTGAAGGGGATGTTCAGGCAATGAACGTTGATCCTTCCACTGTCCGCCGGGCCTTTAAACGACAGTTTGGCATCACTTTTCTGGAAATGGCGCGCTTGCGCAGGATCGGCAAAGGTGTCGATGCGCTGGCCGGCGGTGAGCCGGTCATTGACGCCCAGCTGGATGCCAGTTTTGAATCCGGGAGCGGATTCCGTGCGGCGATAAGCCGGCAAATCGGGCTGAATCCCAGCCAGGCCAGAAAGCATCAGTTTCTGAAAGCTGACTGGCTGGATACGCCGATCGGTTCCATGCTGGCGATTGCCAGCGGGGATGCGCTGTATCTGCTGGAGTTTATTGATCGTCCGGCATTGCCCAATGAAATCGAGCGGCTGAAACAGCTGACGTCATCTGAAATCATTTTTGGCCGTAATCCGCTAATTGATCAGGTTGAAGACGAACTGAAGGCGTATTTCGCAGGCGAAAAATACACATTCGTCACGCCGCTGGCGGAGTTCGGCTCGTTGTTTACCCGCAAAGTCTGGGATGCGCTCAAAGCTATTCCGGCAGGTGAGTTACGCAGTTATTCCGCGCTGGCTGCCGATATCGGGCAGTCAACGGCTTGCCGCGCAGTCGCCCGGGCTAACGGCGCTAACCAAATTTCAATTCTGATCCCTTGTCATCGCGTGATGGGTGCCGACGGTTCGCTGACCGGTTATGGCGGCGGATTATGGCGAAAGCGGTGGCTGATTGAACACGAAAGAAGAATGGCGCTGAGGCGCTAAATGAGGAGCAGAGTATGAGTCAGCAACGTCAGGCATTGGCATTTTCACAGCTTCACCGCAAAAACAATCCGGTCATTTTATACAATATCTGGGATGCGGGAAGTGCGCTGGCTGTGGAACAGGCGGGGGCAAAAGCCATCGCGACCGGCAGTTGGTCGTGTGCGGCAGCGCAGGGCTATCAGGATGGCGAAGCCATGCCTTTCGCCCGTTTGTTGCAGACGGTGCAACGTATTGCCTGTGTTGTCAGTCTGCCGCTCACGGTGGATTTCGAGACGGGTTATGGTGCTGACCGTCGCGATAATCTGAGCGCACTTTTACAGGCCGGTGTGGTGGGCATTAATGTTGAAGATCAGCGAATGGGATTATCCGCACTGAACGGCATCCGTGAACAATGCGGGATGCTGAGCTCACTGCGTCAGGTGGCGGAAACTCAGGGAATTGCTTTGTTTATCAACGCACGAACCGATATTTTTTTACAGGAAAGTGATCAGTCACGGCATCCTGCACTGATGGCCGAAGCCAAAAAGCGGCTGAGCGCTTATCAGGATGCGGGTGCCAGCGGTTTTTTTGCTCCCGGTTTGAGCGACCTGACACTGATTGCCGAACTCTGTGAGGTATCAGCGCTGCCGGTGAATATTATGACCAGCAACCTGACCCCGCCGCTGGCTGATCTCACGGCGGCGGGTGTCAGCCGGATAAGCTATGGCCCGCACCCTTATATCGGGCTGATGGAGAACCTCAAACAGCAGGCGCGCGCGTTGTATTAGCCGCCAGCCTGTGCCCCATCCAGAAGAATATCAGCCCGCCAGCGGAGGCGGCGATCAGCGCGATAAACATCACCGGCGGGGCGGCGTAACTGAGCAGCAAACCGCACATGACCGGATTTATCGCGCCACCCAGATTGCTCAGGTTCTGCATGCCGTAATAGCTGCCTTTCATGTTTTCCGGCGCGATAAAGTCGATAAACATGTATTCCACCGGGATAACAATCAGTTCGCCAAAACTGAAAATCGCCATTGCGACCACCCAGAACAACACCGATTGTCCGGCAGTCATAAAGCCGGTCAGACCGATGATGAAGAACAGAGTACCGAGAAGCAGCCATTTCAGCAGACTGTTTTGTTTCATCCTGCTGCTTAATGCGTACTGGAAGACGATAACAATCACGGCGTTGGTGATCATCACCGCGCCGATAATTTTATAGGCGAAGGCCGCACTGGTCACCAGAATCAGATACTGCGAGAGGTAACCGGCGAATTGCCCGAACACCACCGAACCCAGTGTGCTGCCCAGTGTGAAGTAAATCAGGCGACGGTCATGAGCCAGAATGCTCAGTGTCTGGCGAAGGTTGGGTTTCGGCAGGGGTTGCTGTTCCTGTTCTGCTTGTGGCGATTTATGGGGAATATTACGTAGCCCCCACGTCAGGGACAACACAGTACCCAGTGCCAGCATGCCGGAAATCACAAACGGCAGCATCGGGCTGAAACCCGCCAGCCAGACACCCAGCGATGAGCCCACAGCCCAGCCGACGTTCACCAGCGTATAGTTCATTGAGAAGGCCTTCACCCGCTTTTCCACCGGTAACCAGCTGGCGATACAGGCTTTGAGCGTAATGCTGAGCAGGGCGTAAGAGGCATTCAGCAATGCCAGAACCAGCAGTACGCCGGTCACATCCGGCAGAAACGGCAACAGCAAAAAACTCAGCCCGAACAGGCTGACTGAGGCGGTAATCAGCGTCCGGTGATTGAACTTATCCACCAGATAGCCACCGTAAAGACTGCTGAGAATACCTATCGCCAGACTGGCACCGAGAATAATTCCGACGCTTTTGGGCAGCAGATGATAGTGCTCGGTCAGATAAATAGTAATAAACGGCAGCGTGACACCACGCCCGATAGTGAGTACTAACGAACTGGCGAGCAAAGCAAGAATTAACGGTGGCATTCCCTTCATGTTGAACGGTATTCCCTGATTAACAGCAACATTTTATTTACATCATAAAACAGTCTGCACAGTTTTTTTCATTACAAAAAAGAGGGAATTAAGAGAGTTGCGCGGCTTGACCCGCGCTTATCGTGATCCGGCTTACGGCTTCTGCGGTGCAACGCCGTGGAACAGCAAAAGGGTGACGTGTTTACGCAACATGTCGGGGGAAATGGGCGATACGCCTCCCTGTCTCATTTTCATTGAAGCCATCGGGAACAGCGTCAGGCCGAACAGGGAAATGAACAACAATGCCGGATTAAGATCCGGGTTTAGCCGTCCTTCTGCCTGCCAGCGGATAATGCACTCCTGTACGATTTTCCGGTTTTTATCGCCGTTACGTTCTTCCATGCGTTTTTTCAGCATACCGCTTTCGCTGATGACTTCGCGTACCCACAGCGGTGCTACCCACGGGTATTTTTCTGCCGCATCAATCATGCATTGCGCCATGTTGGTGATCGCCATCAGCGGGTCATCGGCATGCGTTTCGAAAATGTCCGTAAATCCGGCACGCACCGGCTGAAAACGTTCGTCGATCATCACGTCCAGCAACTGTTCACGGGTCTTGAAATAATAATGCAGCATGGCGGTAGTGACGCCAGCTTCTTTGGCGATCATGCTCAGCGGTGTTTCGGCGATGCCGTATTGGGCAAACAGTTTCAGGGCGGCGTCCAGCAGCAGTTCACGCTTGTCTGCGCCTTTTTTGCCACTGCGGGGACGACCCGGACGACGCGCGGCTGCCGTGGGATCTTTTTTTGCAGATCCTGGCGTTTCTGAGATTTTTCTGTCTGCCATAAGAAAGATGATCCATTGACCAGATGAGTTTGATGCTTCAATATTAATTATATCGTTAATTAATTACAAGTCAGGATCTCATTCATGACGACAATAAATTCGGCACCAGGCGAGGTAGTGCAACAGAAGCCTTCGATAAAGCTGCTGTTCTCTGCGCTGATGCTGGTGATGTTGCTGGCCGCACTTGACCAGACCATAGTCTCCACTGCGCTGCCGACCATCGTCAGTGAACTCGGCGGGATGGAACAGCTCTCGTGGGTGGTGACCTCATATCTGCTGGCCTCCACGATTGTGGTGCCGCTGTACGGTAAGTTTGGTGATCTGCTCGGCCGCAAAGTTGTGCTGCAAACGGCGATTATCGTGTTTTTGCTCGGTTCCGTATTGTGCGGACTGGCGCAGAACATGACTCAGCTGATCCTGATGCGTGCTTTACAGGGGCTGGGCGGCGGCGGGCTGATGGTGGTCAGTATGGCTGCGGTCGGTGATGTGATTCCGCCTGCAGAGCGCGGTAAATATCAGGGGTTATTCGGCGGCGTATTTGGCCTTGCGACAGTTATCGGGCCGCTGATTGGCGGTTTTCTGGTTGAGCATATTTCATGGCGCTGGATTTTCTATATCAATCTGCCGCTGGGGATCTTCGCCCTGCTGGTGATTGGTGTGGCCCTGAAATCGCAGACCGCGCGTATCCGCCATGAAATTGATTTTCTCGGTGCGGGTTATCTCGCGGCGGCGCTGACCTGCATTATTTTGTTCACCAGCGAAGGGGGCACGGTGTATCAGTGGTCAGATCCGCAGCTGTGGTGCATTCTGGCGTTCGGTATTGTGACCCTCGGTGGCTTCATTTATGAAGAGACGCTGGCGGCAGAGCCGATTATTCCGCTGGGCCTGTTCCGTGACCGTACGTTCCTGCTGAGTTGTGCAATAAGCTTTATTATCGGTATGTCTCTGATGGGGTCGATGACCTTTCTGCCGCTGTATTTGCAGGTGGTGAAAGGCTCGTCGCCGTCACAAGCCGGGATGCAACTGTTGCCGCTGATGGCCGCGCTGCTGGTCAGCTCGGTTATCAGCGGACGTCTGATTAGCCGCATCGGGCGCTACCGCATCTTCCCGATTATCGGGACGTTGCTGAGTTTTGCCGGCATGGTGTTGCTGGGCTTTCTGAAAGTCAGCACACCGGTGCATATGTTGTATCTCTATATCGGTGTGCTCGGTCTCGGGCTGGGCATGGTGATGCAGGTGCTGGTGCTGGCGGTGCAAAATGCGGTGTCGATGAAGCAGATGGGGGTGGCAACATCCGGGGTGACGCTGTTCCGTTCTATCGGTGGTTCCATCGGCGTGGCAATGTTTGGTGCGATTTTTACCCATGTGCTGCGTGATCAGCTGGGGGCATTGATCCCCGAAGGCACGGTGCTTCCGCGCTCGCTGGGTGCGCAGGCGGTGCAGGAATTACCGGCCGCCATCCGTGCTGATTATTTGCAGGCCTTTGGCTCGGCGCTGCACTCGGTGTATCTGATAGCCGCGTGCGTGATGGTGCTGGCGTTTGTCCTGTCGCTGTTACAAAAAGATGCTGTGCTGAAGAAATAACCGGCCATACTCCCCGTGATTTGCACTAAGCTTTGCCCTTTACGGCGTTGAAATGGCATGGAAACCAGCAACGCCGACAGGGATATCATAAAGGGGATCCGCTATGCTGTTTCGCCGTTTCGAGCGAATGATCGACATCTTCCGTGAGGCACCGGCCGTTGAGCCGCCGGATCAGGTACTGCCTTTCTATGTTTATTATCTGCGCCAGGTCTGGCCGAGTTTCGCTATTTTACTGGTGGTGGGGCTGATCGGTGCGCTGATCGAAGTCTCGCTGTTCAGCTATCTCAGCCAGATTATCGACCTGACCAAGGACACCCCGCCGGGCAGTTTTTTCACCGACCATAGGGGCGAGCTTCTCTGGATGGCGGCGGTCGCGATGATCCTGCGGCCGGTATTTATCGGGCTGCATGATTTGCTGGTTCACCAGACCATCAGTCCGGGCATGACCAGCATGATCCGCTGGCAGAACCACAAGTATGTCCTCAAACAGAGCCTGAACTTTTTCCAGAGCGATTTCGCCGGACGCATTGCCCAGCGCATTATGCAGACCGGTAACTCGCTGCGCGATTCGGCGGTGCAGGCGGTGGACGCCATCTGGCATGTGGTCATTTATGCCGCCAGTGCGTTATTCCTGTTTGCCGAGGCGGACTGGCGGCTGATGATCCCGCTGATTATCTGGATTTTTGGCTACGGTATCTGTCTGCGTTATTTCGTGCCGCGCGTGAAACAACGCTCGGTGCAATCATCGGAAGCGCGTTCAAAGCTGATGGGTTGTATCGTTGACGGTTACACCAATATCACAACGCTTAAACTGTTCGCCCATACGGATCTTGAACAGAAATACGCGCGCGAAGCGATCACTGAACAGACCGAGAAAACCCAGCTGGCAGGGCGCCTGGTCACGGGGATGGATGTGTCGATCACCACGCTGAACGGGTTGCTGATTGTCAGCACCACCGGTCTGGCTCTGTGGTTGTGGACGCAGTCGCTGATAAGCGTCGGGGCTATCGCGCTGGCGACGGGTCTGGTTATTCGTATCGTGAATATGTCCGGTTGGATCATGTGGGTGGTGAACGGTATTTTTGAAAATATCGGCATGGTACAGGATGGCCTGCACACCATTGCGCGGCCGCTGACGGTAACGGATATTCCGCAGGCGAAAGCGCTGAAAGTGGATCAGGGTGCGATCCATTTCGATCATATTGAATTTAACTATGGAAAAGAGAATGACGGCAAAGGTGGCCGGGTGATCCCGAATCTGGATCTGGCGATTCGCCCCGGCGAGAAGATCGGTCTGATCGGACCGTCCGGCGCGGGGAAATCCACACTGGTCAATCTGCTGTTGCGTCTTTATGACATCGACGGTGGCCGTATTTTGATTGATCAGCAGAATATTGCGGAGGTCACTCAGGAAAGCCTGCGCGCCCAAATCGGTATGATCACGCAGGACACCTCACTGTTGCACCGTTCAATCCGCGATAATCTGCTTTATGGCAGGCCGGGCGCGACGGAAGAAGAGTTGCAGCGGGCAATCCGTCAGGCGCGTGCCGATGAATTTATCCCGCAGCTTTATGATTCACTGGGCAGAACCGGGCTGGATGCGCATGTCGGCGAACGCGGCGTTAAACTTTCCGGCGGGCAGCGTCAGCGTATTGCGATTGCCCGTGTATTACTGAAAAACGCCCCGATCCTGATCATGGATGAAGCCACGTCGGCGCTGGATTCCGAAGTGGAAGCGGCAATCCAGGAAAGTCTGGAGACGCTGATGGGCGGCAAAACGGTGATTGCGATTGCACACCGCTTATCGACCATCGCCAAAATGGATCGCCTGGTGGTGCTGGAAAAAGGACAGATTGTCGAGACGGGCAATCACGCCGAGCTGCTGGCGCACGGTGGTCTTTATGCGCGCTTATGGCAACACCAGACCGGCGGTTTTGTCGGTATGGATTAAGGCCGCACTTAACAGACGTCGTGCCGGTAGGGCAGCACTTCACGGGCTTCATCGGCCCAGCGCTGCACGGCGGCACGTTCTTCCACCAGAAAATCCTCCACGGCATCGCGCAAACCCGGATGCCGTAAATAGTGCCAGGAGTCGGTGATCACCGGTTCAAAACCGCGCAGCAGCTTGTGTTCCCCTTGTGCCCCCGCGTCGAAACGCGCCAGTCCGCTGGCAATCGCATATTCCATTCCCTGATAAAAACAGGTCTCGAAATGGAGCCGGTCAAATTCCGCTACACATCCCCAGTAGCGGCCATAAAACGTATCGCCGCTGATTAAGCTGAAGGCCATCGCCACGTCGCGGCCGTTTTGCTGAGCAAACACCACGCGGATAGCCTGCGGCATTCTTTCCGCCAGCAGGCTGAAAAAAGTGCGGGTCAGATACGGCGACTGGCCGCGAACTGCATAGGTATTGCTGTAACAGGCATAGACGAAATCCCATTGCGCTTCTGTGACCTGCGCACCTTCCCGCCAGACAAAATTGATTCCTTGTGACGCCACCTGTTCCCGCTCTTTGCGAAACTGTTTGCGCTTACGCGACGTCAGCGCGTCGAGGTAATCCTGAAAATCCCGGTAGCCACGGTTTTGCCAGTGATACTGCAGGCCCTGACGGTGCTGCCAGACCGCCTGATCGCCCATCAGCCGGTTGGCGCGTTCGTCAGTAAAATTAATATGCGCACCGGTCAGTCCATTCTCTTCCAGATAATCAGGCAATGTCTGTAACAGATTGATCACCGCCGATTCCTCACCCAGCAACCTTGCGCCGGTCACCGGGCTGAAGGGTACGGCGCCCAGCCATTTCGGGTAATAAGCAATGCCTGAACGCTGGCAGGCATCTGCCCAGCCCTGATCAAACACATATTCGCCATAAGAATGGTGCTTGCGGTAGCCGGGAATGGCGGCGCAGATTTCGCCGTTTTCCTGCCAGAGAAGGTGCTGCGGACGCCAGCCGGAATGTGGCCCCAGGCTGCCGCTGTCTTCCAGCGCGGATAAAAATGCATGACTCAGGAAAGGCTGCTGCGCAGGCACCAGCGCATCCCACTGTGCGGCAGGACAATTGGCCAGACGGTTTAACGTAATAACAGACATCAATTATTCTCGCTGTGGCGTAAAAGAGAAATCGGTTAACTGTCGTTCAGGCAGGGGGATATTACGGCAGAGGTGAAGACAACACTATAATAAGACTTAAGTCGATGATTTATCATCCGGAACATTATTTACAAATGTTCCGGATGTTTTAATTAACTGGCTCTGACTTCAGGGTTATCAGACAGCGAAATAAAAGCGCCGCTTTTCGCATCGAAAGCTTCGATAGAACCCGATTCAATATCATAAACCCAGCCGTGCAGGGTAATTTCCCCTTTCGCCAGCGCGACGGCAACGCAAGGGTGTGTGCGCAGGTTACTGAGCTGGGCAACGACGTTCTGGTGCACCATACCGTTGACGCGGGCCTCAGGGTTTTCGTGTTCGACGGATTCATTGATGGCTTTCGCGGCATCGGAATAACGCAGCCAGTGGGCGACTGCCGGCATGTGATCCAGACAGGTGCAGTTCGCAATGGCGCTCATTGCGCCGCAGTTGGAGTGCCCGCAGATCACGATATCTTTCACGCCCAGCGCCATGACGGCATATTCTACCGTGGCGGAAACGCCGCCCGGTTCCGGCCCGAATGGCGGCACAATATTACCGGCATTACGGATAACAAACAGTTCGCCCGGTTCACGCTGCGTGACCAATTCCGGCACTAGCCGGCTGTCAGAACAGGAGATAAACAAGGTTTTAGGATTTTGGTTTAACGCGAGTTTTTTGAATAAGTTAGAGCGTTGCGGAAACGCTTCTTTCTGGAATCTGAGGAAACCTTCAATGACGTCTTTCATAGGGGAATTCCATGTATTTCAATGCCAGTGAGTCTGCCACGAAAAAAAAGCCAGATCAATCAGACGAAATATCAACACTATTTACAGGGAAATAAGCGGGTGCAAAATAATATCATTTACCGGGGATAAAATTTCACATTCTGTTTTTTTAATGCCATACCTTTATCTCAATGCTATTCGTCCCCATATTTCTTCTACCCCCTCAGTGAAGGAGTCTGTATGACAATCGAATACGCTATTTTCGGTGGCGGCTGTTTCTGGTGTACGGAAGCGGTGTTCAAAGACGTCATCGGCGTGGAGTCGGTGGAAAGTGTGTACACCGGCGGGCGTCGTCCGAATCCGAATTATGAACAGGTTTGCACCGGCACGACCGGCCATGCGGAAGCCATCCGTGTAGGGTTTGACCCGGAAAAACTGACCTACGGCGATTTACTGGATATCCATTTTGCGACGCACGATCCGACCCAGCTTAACCGCCAGGGGAATGATGTCGGTACGCAATACCGTTCAGCGATTTTCCCGGCTAACGACCAGCAAAAAGCAGAGGCGGAAGCGGCAATACTGCGTGCGCAACATGATCACAGTGATCCGATTGTCACCAGCATTGAACCGCTCGGTGAAGTCTACGTGGCCGAGGGTTATCACCAGAATTACTGGGATGGCGCAGGACAGCAGAACCGTTACTGCATGGCGGTGATCCCGCCGAAACTGCAAAAATTGCGCAAGAGCTTTGCGCAGCGGACGAAATCTTTGCAAAAGTAATCACGTTTCTGGCCGTTTTATCGGCTCAGCCAGCACATTCTCTGTGCTGGCTGACGGCGTTTAATCCCGCCTATTATTCTTCCGGTAATACGCCCCCTTTTGCCCAATGTGATTTTGGTATTTCAGTGATTATCACATCCACACTTTCAGGCTTACAGTTAAGCGTTTCTACCGCCAGGCGGGTCACTTCACGGGCAAAATCGCGTTTTTGTTCAGCAGTGCGGCCCGGCAACATTTCCAAACGGATCATCGGCATAGTAAATCCTTCGTTATTAGGCCCTCACGACGGGGGCAAAATCTATTCTACGGAAGGATTGAGAAGAATAAAGACGTGAAAAACAAAAGCCGGAACCTCTGTTCTGGCTTTTGGCTCCCTCAGAATCCGTAGCGGATTGCATCCTTACTTTGCTGCATCAGCGCATCGATTTTCTCAGAATATTGCTCCAGCCCTTTGCCGTCACCGGCTTCAGAGCACTGACGTCGCCGGGCATTGTAGGCTTTCATCAACTGAGCCTGGGCAAACCCGGGTTTGCCATAACAGGCCATGCTTTGCTCCCAGCAGGCAATGGCCGCGTCCAGATCCTGCTGTTCCTGATACTGTTTTCCCAGTTCATTAAGTGCTTTCGCCGACGCCTGCGGCGGCATCTGTTGCGCTAAAATTTGTCCGATGCGTGTGTCCAAACTTTTATCCATAAGAAGGCTCTCCGGTTCGCTTAGTGGAAGAAGTTAAGAATGTGGCCGAATACCAGCCCGACGCTGATGACGTCTGAGTCACTGAACGTCACGTTCGAGAAGCCGAACTTACCCAGCAGCGGCAGCAGCAACGCAGGCAGCAGGGTGATAAACAGGCCGTGGAAGATGCCGCCGATAATTGCGCCGCGCCGCCCGCCGACGGCATTGCCGAAGATACCCGCTGTGCCACCCGCGAAGAAGTTGGTCAGCATGCCCGGTAAAATCATCGCCAGCCCGAGGCTCGGAAACAGGAACATGCCGATGACGGAGCCAATGGTGGTGGAAATGAAGCCGATAATGACGGCGTTCGGTGCATACGGAAACAGCACCGGGCAATCGAGTGCCGGAATGGCGTTCGGGACAATGCGCAGGGCGATGCCGCGAAATGCCGGTACGATTTCCGCCAGCAACAGGCGGACACCTGATAGCAGAACATAAACGCCGACCACAAACTGAATGGATTGCAGGAACGAATAGACCAGATAGTTGACGTTATTGGCGTAAGGCGCGACGACTTCCGGACCTGCGGCAATCGCCGGGATCAGGTAAATCGGGATCATCACCACCATCATCGACAGGTAGGTGTCCTGCAGAAAAGAGAAAGATTGCGGCAGCTCGAAATCTTCGGTGCTTTTACTGACATCGCCGGTGATTTTCGCCACACCCGCCTGCACGATATAACCGATGGTGCAAAAATGGCCGAGTGCAATGTCATCGGAACCGGTGATTTTACGCACGATCGGCTGAGCCAGCACCGGCATCCCGACGGCCATAATGCCCGCAATAATGCCGCCGGTCAGGATCAGTTCCGTACCGCGCAAACCGCCCATATACCCGATAACGGAACATACCGTGGCCATCCACAGGGAGGCCTGTCCGGTGAGAAAGATATATTTGAAACGGGTCAGGCGGGCAATCAGGATATTGACGATAAACGCCAGAACCATAATTAATGCGGTTTCACGCCCGAGGGTTTGCTGTGCGATACCGGCAATAGAACCGACGTCGGTAACAATCCCGCGCATATGAAACCCTTTCTGGAATATTTCACCCAGAAAGGTCAGGGCATTAACAATAATACTTGCACCGGAAAGCAGAACCAAAAAACCCAGAAGCGTTTTTAATGTGCCGGTAATAACTTGCCCGGTGCTTTTCTTTAATGCTATCAGACCAATCATGGCGATCAGTGATATTAATATTGATGCCTGGCCTAATACATCATTGACAATAAAGTGAAGGAAAGACATAAGCGTCCCCTGTAGAGTTCACGGTAATTGTTCTGTTGATTTAATTTATACGTATTGTGAATTAAGACGGCATGTTATTACGTGGCCAGATGCCCCATCTCCTGAAGAATAGGCGTCAGCTTGGTCTTTATTTCATTTTTATCCACCAGTCGTTTCAGATAAATAATATTGGCACTAATGGTGTAATGCTGAAATTGCGATCTGAAATTTTCGCCGGTCATAATAATGTCAGCTCTTGAAGACGTGGCGCTGGAAATATCACAATGTGATAAATCGGCTTCCACACCCAGATCCTTCAGTGCCGCTTCGATACTCATTTCACAGGCAAAACTGCTGCCCAGACCCGCACCGCATACCGCCAGGATTGATAGCTTTTTCATCATTTTTCCTTACGTTCTTTGTAGGTGTTCATAAAGGGTTATGTTTATCTTTTTCACTTCACGTCTAAAACTGCCGGATAATCTCTAATGCTTCCTGCTTGTTTTTACTGCGTTTTAATCGTTCCGCTGCCTCGTCATCGCAGAACAGATGGGAAAGGCTGGCAATCATTTCGATGTGCGAATGGCTGTCCACCGCGGCCAGCGCGAAGATAACGTAAACCGGATCATTACCTTCACTGCCAAACTCAACGCCTTCTGAAACAATGACCAAAGACAGTGCCGTCCGGTTAACCCCTTCTTCAGGCCGGGCGTGTGGCATCGCAATACCTTCGCCCAAAACATAATAAGGTCCGATCTCCCGGTGCATATCATATATAGCCTGAAGATAGCGATTTTCCGCTGCGCCCGAATCAATTAACGGTTGTACGGCAATTGCTACTGCACTTTTCCAGTCATCTGTTTTGCTAATGATTTGCGTGTTGTTTTCATTAATCCAGTCGCTTAACATAATACCTCTTCATATGAATAGGGTCTTTTCTCAGTATGATATTTAATTAAAATAAAAACTGTGATCTGTCCAATCCTATTAGCCATCAATGAACGATAATAATTTCAAACAACCTGAAAGAATGAATGATAGTAGAGGGTTAACAATATCCCGATATCAGAATTAACTTACTTTTTCAGTAAATAAATATTTCCTTTGTTCAGGTATTTATTGGAGTTGTGTGTGGAATGCATTAATTATCCACGTATGAATATCAACAATGTTCACAGGCTTATTTTGTCCGATAACATTCTGGTCCACAGAATACACTGGCCCTGAGGTTATTGGTCGTGCATTTCCGGCGAGAATTTTTAATTCGGGAATATATTCTGCCCCGACATGTCCCGGTAAACGTTCGCCCAGTCGTGAGGAAAATCGTTCGGCCGCACGTTCAGCATCAATCTGGCACCAGATTTCCACAACCTGTGATGCGCCCGCCCGTTGCAGATAATCCTGCAATACCTCTTTGGGCTGAAAACCAAACCACGCATCGACAATAAAAGTGCTGCCCTGAGGCGCGCCGCCGATGATGTCCCAGATAACCTGATAACTTGCCAGCCCGAGCACGCGGTTAAAAGGACGGTCAACATTCTCTAATCGCTGAAGAAATGGGTTTTTAATGCCATCAAGCGACAGTTGCAGCCAG
Source organism: Rahnella sp. RFA10(1/100) (assembly GCF_004195115.1). Taxonomy (NCBI): domain Bacteria; kingdom Pseudomonadati; phylum Pseudomonadota; class Gammaproteobacteria; order Enterobacterales; family Yersiniaceae; genus Rahnella; species Rahnella sp. RFA10(1/100). The sequence goes on along the minus strand of NZ_SEWR01000005.1, from coordinate 156,676 downwards.
CCGCTGTATGCAGAAAGCTCAACGGCGAGCCGGCTTTTACCTGACGCCGGGATCCCGTTCACCAGGATGACGCGTTTGCCGGTAAAGCCATTTCGTGAGGCGCTTCTGTTTTCAGACATGTTCCACCTGTTGTGTCTGGTTGTGTGCCGGTGCATGGAAATGCTGCTCAATGACGGCCTGAAGTTCGTTCAGACGCGGTACAGCCAGCGATTCCAGACGGGATTTTGTCGCGTTGCGGTCCAGTGAGATGCAGTCTTTCCACAATGATCGGCCTGCGATAACGCCTGATGCGCCTTCGCTCATGGCATCCGCCACTTGTTTGAGGAAGGTGGAATGGTCAACGCCCGCAGAAAGCACGGCCCACGGCACGTCGCCCGCGAGTTTCGTGATGTCAGCACAGGCTTGTTTTGAGCCAGGATAGGGCAGTTTCAACACCTTAGCCCCGCATTCCAGACAAATCTTCGTGCCGCCATAAATCAGAGACGGGACTTTTTCTTTATATTCTTCCCCGGTTTCGTTGTCGAGTTGATAGGTCAGGAACTCCACCACCAGCAGCAGGTCTTCGCGGGCGAAATCTTCAATGCACTGGCGCAGAATATCAATGTTATGACGGTTTGCCGCTTCCTGATCGGAACGCAGATACACCATGATTTTACCGCCGGTCGCGCCGAGTTCACGCACACGACGTGCATCGACATTCTCCACCAGCCGTGACAGACGATAACCTTCCGGCGAATTATCCCAGCCTGATGCATCCAGGCCAATCAGCAGCGCGGTGTCGCGGGCAATGATGCCGTTGTCCACCAGTTGCGGCACGGCACAGACCGGATCGACCAGTACGCAGGAGGCTTTGCTGGCAAGATATTGCGTGATGTCGGCTTTAATCAGCCCGAGTTCGTGCTCTGAAATGGCAGATTGTTGTTGCGGATCGCTGGCGAGCAGGCTGCGCATGGCGCCGCGCTGGTCACAGGCGATCACCATCATTGCGCCATTTTTACCGCAAATCTGCTGATAGCTGCGTAATTCTGAGGTGGACATTTTTGACATGGAACTCTCCTTTGCGTGAAATTTATTACAGATGAAAAAATCTCGATTACACTGGACGTTCTGTGTTTACCCCCTGGATAAACGGGGTGGAAAATCGCGTAACATGCCGTATTACAAGGGTTGAAGCCCGATCCGGCACATTGCATTTTTACAGGTGTTGCGCAATAATCCCTCAATCGACGATTTGAGTGTAATTCATTACTGAAAGGAATTTCAAGCTGAAAGAGCCAATTTTGCAAGATATTGCAGCAACGCGTGCCATGATGCATCTGGTAGCGAAGCTGCATTACGAGTCTGATATGTCTCAGGTGGAGATTGCACGCAAGCTGGATGTGTCGACGGCAACCATCTCCCGGTTGCTGAATAAAGCCCGCGCGGCGGGGATTGTGCGCATCGAAGTGGTGGGATTATCGTCACCGGAAGACATGACGGCAGATCTGATAAAACGTCTCGGGCTCAAACAGGCGTATGTTGTGGATGCGCCGCCGGGCAATGTGCTCGGCGCACTGGCGACGCCGCTGGCTTCTCTTTTACAGGACGCCGGTTTAGGGGCGGGATCGGTGCTCGGTATTGGCTGGGGAAGGGCGGTGCGCGAAGTCACGCTGGCCGGTATGCCTCGTCTGCCGGGGATCATGACCGTGGCGCTCAACGGCGGTATGCAACAATCTGCGCCGCATTTTCAGATAACCGAGTTCGTGCGCCGCGCGGCGGAACAGATGGAAGGCACGCCGTATTTCCTGCATGCCCCTTATCTTTCTTCTGCGGAATTGCGTGATGCGTTTCTCTCGGACCCGAGTGTGCAGGAAATCATTTCACTGTGGGACAGGCTCGATGCGGCGATTGTCGGTGTGGGCCTGACGCATACGCCGAAGCCGAGCGAATCCACCACCGCGACACCCGGCGAGCAGGCGCTGAGCGATGCCGCAGGCGATGTGCTGCGCCATTACTTCACGGGAACGGGCGAGTTATTGCACTGGGAAGGCGAGGAGCGAATGATTGCGGCCTCGGTTGAACAGTTGCGCAAAACGCCGCTGACTATCGGCGTGGCGGCAACGCCGGAAAAAGCGGCAGGGATTATCGGTGCCGTGCGTTCAGGCATGATTAATTCATTAGTGACGGACGTGAATACCGCACAGGCGATTCTGGATAGACTGCCGGTAGTCTGACGGCTGCTTTGTTAAAAGAAGTGCTTAAAACAGGCTCAAAAGAAAAAGGCATTCCTTTGCGGGAATGCCTTTTCGTTTCTGCGGATGACGTTGTTTACCGCTGAGCAGTACCGGTCAGGAATGCCAGTAAATCGTCGTTCAGCTGATCCTGATGCGTCACAGCAAAACCATGCGGTGCGCCTTCATAGATTTTGAGCTCTGCGTTTTTAATCATTTCTGCTGCCAGTTTGCCTGTGGCTTCGAACGGTACTATCTGATCCGCGCTGCCGTGAATAACCAGCGTCGGTACGGTAATTTTCGCCATGTCCGGACGGAAATCCGTTTCAGAGAAGGCCGTAACACAATCAACAGTTCCTTTCAGCGACGCCATCAGTGCAATGTTGAGCGTCTGCGTCATCACGCCATCAGAAACGGTCATCCCCTGATTGGTGCCGTAGAACGGTGTCGCAAAATCGCTGATGAACTGTGCACGGTCTTTCAGTAAACCGGCTTTGATACCATCAAATACGGATTTATCCACACCCTGCGGATGATCATCCGTTTTAATAAACAGCGGTGTGACCGCACCCAGCAGGACCAGGCTGGTGACGCGTTCTGAACCGTAACGGCTGATGTAACGGGTGACGTCGCCGCCGCCCATGGAGAAGCCGACCAGCGTCACGTCCTGCAAATCGAGATGCTCAATCAGATCATTGATATCAGAGGCGAAAGTGTCGTAGTTGTAACCTTCCCATGGTTGTTCTGAACGGCCAAAACCACGGCGATCAAAAGCGATAACCCGGTAGCCGCGATCGGCCAGGAAATTCATCTGGCTGTCCCACATATCAGCATCCAGCGGCCAGCCGTGACTGAATAATACCGGCTTACCTTTACCCCAGTCTTTAAAATAAATTTGAGTGCCGTCTTGTGTATTGAATGTGCTCATTTATAGATTTCCTCAGCGATTATTTTGCAGGTTTTATACGGGTCGTGTGTTGTGTTGAAAACAACATTAGGCGTGGCAGGGAAATATTGATAACAGGATATTTTTGATAAGTTGTTAAAGGATTTTGTTGTTCCTATCGCGCTGAAATTAATGGGTATTATCGGGCATATAGAGAGGGTAATACCTGTCAAAAAAATCTGAACAAGTTGCCAAATTCTTTCCGCTATCCGCTTTTCATGTCCTGACCTATTGTTAATTCCAGCAGCACAACAGCACGACGTTAAATACAAACACTCAATCTAACAATACACTCTGAGAGGAAATGAAAATGTCTAAATTCGATCTGCTGGACCCACAGAACTCCACCCTGATTTTCATCGACCATCAGCCACAAATGTCCTTCGGCGTTGCGAATATCGATCGCCAGCAGCTTAAAAATAATACGGTCGCTCTCGCTAAAGCGGGCAAAGTTTTTAACGTGCCGGTGATTTACACCTCGGTCGAGACGGAAAGCTTCAGCGGTTATATCTGGCCGGAATTACTGGCGGTGCATCCGGATGTGAAACCGATTGAGCGTACCTCAATGAATTCCTGGGAAGACGCAGCATTCGTGAAAGCCGTTGAAGCCACAGGCCGCAAAAAACTGATCATCTCCGCCCTGTGGACCGAAGTGTGTCTGACATTCCCGGCACTGATGGCGCTGAAAGAAGGGTATGAAGTGTACGTGGTGACCGACACCTCCGGCGGCACCAGCGTGGACGCTCATGAACGTTCCATTGACCGTATGGTGCAGGCTGGTGCAGTGCCGGTGACCTGGCAGCAAGTTCTGCTCGAATACCAGCGCGACTGGTCACGTAAAGAGACATACGACGCTGTTATGGATCTGGTGCGTGAACACAGCGGTGCTTACGGTATGGGTGTCGATTACGCCTACACCATGGTGCACAAAGCCCCGCAGCGTAAAGCGTAACCTTCTTCATTTATCCATTAAGCCGGAACCGTGCTCAGGCGGGTTCCGGCAGGAGAGACATCATGCGTCATGCCCCTGTTTCCCGCCTGTCGGCACCTGTTATCCCTTTCGCGGTCATCCGCTGGTTGGCCCTGCTGGCCTTATGTGCCGCGTATTTGCAGGGTGGCATCGTCAAACTGTTCGATTTTCCCGGCGCGATTGCCGAGATGCAACATTTCGGTTTGTCACCGGCCGCGCCCATGGCCGCTGCGGTGATTGTGCTGGAACTGGCGGCTTCGGCACTGATTCTTACCGGACGCTTTCGCCGGGCGGGTGCGCTGGCGCTGGCGCTGTTCACTTTCAGCGCCAATTTTATGGCAAATGCCTTCTGGCAGGTGTCGGGACAGGAACGCGCCATGATGATGAACGGTTTCTTCGAGCATATCGGGCTGGCCGGCGCTTTTATCTATGTTGCCTGGGATGACCTTAAGGGGCGGGTATGAGCCAGAATGCTGTTGCGACCGGCGGCGCTTTTTCACCGCTGAAACAAGGATTATTTGCCACGATTTGGGTGGCAACCATTCTCGGTAATACCGGCAGTTTTATGCGTGATGTGGCCAGCTCGTGGCTAGTCACCGGGCTGTCATCAAACCCTGCGGCGGTCGCGCTGATGCAAACCGCAGCAACCTTGCCGATTTTTTTGCTGGCGATCCCCGCGGGTGTGCTGTCCGATATTCTTGACCGTCGCCGCCTGCTGATTTTTGTTCAGTTGTTGCTGGCAGGCGTCAGCGGAACCTTGCTTCTGTTGTCACACAATAATTTGCTGACCGTGGAATACCTGGTAGCACTGACCTTTATCGGCGGTATCGGTGCCGCGCTGATGGGGCCTGCCTGGCAGGCGATTGTGCCGGAACTGGTGCCCCGTTCAGATTTGAGAAATGCCGTCGCGCTGAATTCACTGGGGATTAACATTGCCCGGGCGGTGGGTCCCGCTGGCGGAGGTTTGCTGCTGGCCAGCCTCGGTGCCGGTGCGGCTTACGGCGCAGATGTCATGAGCTATGTTTTTGTCATCGGCGCATTGCTGTGGTGGAAACGTCCGGTTAAAGCGAAAAATGAGTTATCGGAGCACTTCCTGGGTGCGTTCCGTGCAGGGCTGCGATATGTCAAAGCCAGCCGGGAACTTCACCGCGTGCTGCTGCGTGCCGCGATTTACTTCGCTTTCGCCAGCGCCATCTGGGCGATGTTGCCGCTGATTGCCCGCAATATGTTGCACGGTACTGCCGGATTCTACGGTGTTCTGCTTGGCGCAGTGGGCGTCGGCGCGATTTTCGGTGCGCTGCTGTTGCCCCGTTTACGCCGGAAACTGAGCGCTGACGGACTGGTGCTGCTTTCCGCCTTACTGTCCGCCGCCGTCATGTTGCTGCTGGCAACATCACCGGAAAAATGGCTGGCCGTGGTGCTGATGGTGGTATTAGGGATTGGCTGGATTATCGCGCTGACCTCCATGAACGGTGTGGCGCAGGCGGTACTGCCTGACTGGGTGCGTGGCCGCGGGCTGGCGGTGTACCTGATGGTGTTTAACGGTGCGATGGCAGCGGGCAGTTTGTTCTGGGGTTTAATTGCCCGGGAAACCGGTCTGGTCGGGGCGCTGTTACTCGCCGGCAGCGGATTAGTTATCGCCGCGCTGGTATGCTGGCGGCTGAAATTGCCCGCTGGCGAGGCGGATTTACAACCTGCCGGGCACTGGGATAATCCGGTCGTGGAAGGGGATGTGCAGGGCGATCGCGGTCCGGTGATGATCCAGATTGAATATATGATTGCACAGGAAGATCGTCCGGCGTTTCTGGCTGAAATCCGCAAACTTTCGCTGGCACGCCGCCGTGACGGGGCTTATGCGTGGGGGATCACCGAGCACAGCGATGATCCGTTGCGTCTGGTGGAATGGTTCCTGGTGGAATCCTGGCAAGAGCATCTGCGTCAGCATCAGCGTGTGTCGCATGCCGATGCCGATTTGCAAAGCGAAGTGACACGTTATCACCGTGGAGAAAATAAACCTCAGGTACATCATTACCTTTCGGTACGTTAGTCGCAGTACAAAGCCGCATAATGCGGCTTTTTTTATTCCAGGCTATACACCGCTGCGATACCGTCGAAATTCTGTAAGTTTTCGCGCCACCACATGGCGGCATTGCCGGTGGCATTTTCGTTCCAGGCCATAAAAGCCTGATCGCGACGGGTTTCTGTATCGAGACGACGCTCCACCAGCACACCGCTTTCGAGATGCGGCGTGGCCAGATAACGTGGCAAATAGCCACAACCCAGCCCGGCAATTTGTGCGTGAACTTTGGCGTTAAAATCATGAACGCTCAGCATTTTCTGTTCATCAAGCACGCGTAAATCAGCCCCTGTACCGTGGCGGGACGTGTCGTGAACCACCACCGCGCGATACTGACGGATTTGCTCACGCACCAGCGGTTCCGGCAGTGAGGCGAGCGGGTGATGCTTTGCTACTGCAAACACATATTCCAGCCAGCCGATCGGGCGGTATTCAATGCCGCTGCGCGTCACCGGCTCCTGCACGGCACCGAATACGATGTCGGCTTCGCCGTAACTCAGCGCTTCCCAGCAACCCGCCAGTACGTCGTGGCGGAACAATAACTGGGTGTGCTGATGTTCTGCGTAAAAACGGTCGATCAGCGGCGCAAGCAGCGCGAACGGGACGGAAGCATCGACGCTGATGGTCAGTTTGCTTTCCCAGCCGCTTTCGACGTACTGCGCCTGTTGTTCCAGCTCACTGACGGCCCGCAGCAGTACGCGGCCTTTTTCCAACATCAGACGGCCAGTGGGTGTGAATGTCGCGCGGTGGCCTGAGCGGTCCAGAAGCTTGATATTCAGATCACTTTCCATTTTCTGCACGGTATAACTCAGTGCAGAAGCGGTTTTAAACAGTCTGGCAGCCGCAGCGGCAAAAGTGCCGTGTCTGTCCAGCGCATCCAGGATCAGCAGCGCTTCAAGGCTTAATCGCATTATTTTCCCCACCCCAAAAATTGTTTAACAACAACCCAAAATATTTCCGTTATGAATGACTGTATTGATTTCGTATCGTTCATGAATATAACGCAACATTCAGTTAACCAGAACAACGGTTAATGAGAAGGAATATCTGATGACTTATCCGCACCAACCTGACCACATTACTCTGGTGATAACCCATGGCGTACGGCGGGATAAGCTGACGGAATATGAATCCTGGCTGGAGAAACTGATGGCCGATGCGGCAAGTTTTACCGGTTACCAAAGTGTAAAAATCTTGCGGCCGGTTCATGGGGAAACTATCTACACCGTGCTGGTCCGTTTCGATAACATTGATAATCTTTACCAGTGGATACAATCCGGACAGCGGGAAAACCGTGAAAAAACCTTAGCTAACCTGCTGAATGGTCAGGAATATATAGAGCTGCGTACCCAGGCGTAAATCCTGACGTTCAATATTTACACAAGATTTTTCCTACAAAGGTTGAAGGCTGTATAAATCACCAGTATTATCCGTCTGTTTTTTATACGGCATTTTTTGTTTTAGAAAAGTTTCAAAAAAGGTGTCAGAGAAAAGTTATCAGAGAAAAACAGGTCAGCTATTTTGTGGAATCCCGAGAAAGAGCTTTTTACCGAGCTCTATCAGTACCCTGAGCATCTTCGTCATACCTTAGAAAATTTGCCCAACCGCAGCGGCGTGTATATTTTTTACGGTGATGATAATGCCTTTCCGCTGTATATCGGTAAAAGCGTGAATATCCGCAGCCGGGTCATGTCGCACTTCCGCAATCCTGGCGAAGCCAAACTCCTGCATATGACCCGTGATATTGAATTTATTGAAACGATCGGGGAAGTCGGCGCCTTATTGCTGGAATCTGATCTGATCAAAACCCGGCGACCTTTGTTTAATAAGCGTCTGCGCACTGCCCGTAAGCTGTGTTCCATCCGGCTTCAGGGGCTGACGGCCAGCATCGTTTTCAGCGATGATGTGGATTTTTCGCACAGCGAAGACCTGTTTGGGTTGTTTAAAACCAGGATGTCGGCAGTCGAAAAGATCCGTGAGATCGCCGATCAGGAAAAGCTATGTTACGGCGCGCTGGGGCTGGAAAAGCTGTCAAAAAATCGCGCATGTTTCCGCTTTTCACTGGGCAAATGCGCCGGAGTCTGTTGTGGCAAAGAATCACAGGAGGCCCATCAGGCACGTTTGCGGGAAGCACTCAGCGCCCTGAAAATTCGTAGCTGGCCGTATCCGGGACGGATTGCCATCGCCGAAGAAGCCAACGGACTGACCGATTATCACGTCATTAATCACTGGTTTTACCTGGGGACAGTGAAAACGCTGGAAGCCGCCAAAGCCTTTGATACTGCTGTGCCGCATTTTGACCGCGACAGTTATAAAATCCTCTGCAAACCTTTATTCGAGGCAGACAGCCCGAAAGTGATTTTGCTGGACTGAGATCACTACGGTGATAACCGGCTGTGTTCTTTGCTTCCTGCAGTGTAAATAGCGCTATAAAAAAAGGCCGGGGATCATAAGATCCTCAGCCTTTTGTTTGCCGGAGATAACACTTTTCCGGCAAGAGCATGACGCTATCAGCGCATGGTCACAAACTCTTCGGCACCGGTCGGGTGGATAGCGACGGTATTGTCGAAGTCTTTCTTGGTTGCGCCCATTTTCAGTGCGACCGCAAAGCCCTGCAACATTTCATCCATGCCATAACCGATGCCGTGGATGCCAACGATTTTCTCTTCCTTACCGACACATACCAGCTTCATGCGGCATGGCTGACGGTGTTGCGTGACGGCGGTATACATGGCGGTGAAGGCTGATTTGTAGACTTTTACGTTGTCTTCGCCGAACTGCTCTTTCGCCTGCGGTTCGGTCAGCCCGACCGTGCCGATTGGCGGGTGGCTGAACACCACGGTGGCGATGTTGCTGTAATCCAGATGTTCGTCCGGCTTGTTGTTGAACAGGCGTTCTGACAGGCGACGACCCGCGGCAACAGCCACCGGGGTCAGTTCAACCGCACCGGTGTTATCACCCACGGCGTAAATGCCGTTTACGCTGGTATTCTGAAACTTATCGACGACGATGTAACCTTTATCGTTGGTTTTCACGCCAGTCGCTTTCAGGTTGAAGTTGTCAGTTTCCGGTTCGCGGCCAATCGCCCAGACCAGGCTGTCGACAACAAATTCCTGGCCATTTTCCAGCTTCAGCGTCAGGCTGCCGTCGGCATTTTTCACCACTTCTTTCGGAATGGATTCTTTATGCAGTGCCGGACCTTCGGTTTCCATCACTTCTACCAGCGTCTCGACGATCAGCGGATCGAAAGTCCGCAGCGGTGCATGTTTACGCACGAACAGATGCGTTTCGGCACCCAGTGCGTTCATCACACCGGCGATCTCCACCGCGATATACCCTGCACCGACAACCGCAACGCGTTTTGGCATTTCGGTCAGATCGAAGAAACCGTCTGAATCGATGCCGTATTCTGCACCCGGAATATCCGGATGGCTCGGACGTCCGCCGGTGGCGATCAGAATGTGATCTGCGGTGATCTGCTCACCGTTCACTTCAACGGTATGATCGTCAACGAAACGGGCAAAACCTTTGATCACATCCACGTTATTTTTGCCCAGTACGTTGTCGTACGAGGTGTGGATACGGTCGATGTAAGCGGTACGGTTGGCGACCAGCGTTTTCCAGTTGAAGCTGTTAACGGTGGTATCAAAACCGTAATCCGGGCCGTAGTTGCGGATCGCTTCTGCGATTTGCGCGGCATGCCACATGACTTTTTTCGGAACACAACCCACGTTGACGCACGTGCCGCCAAGCTCTTTAGCTTCGATCAGCGCACATTTTTTCCCATACATGGCTGCACGGTTGATTGATGCGATACCGCCGCTGCCGCCGCCAATTGCCAGATAGTCATAATGTTTGGTCATCGTTTTATCCGTAAGTTGTGAAAAATGGAGACACTGATACAGCGTCATTAATCTCAAAATTTGGCTAAGAGTTTAACGTGTTGTGGAAAAGATTGGATCAATGATTGTGATAGGTTTGATAGCCAGAACCTTTGAAAAAAGGCTCCGGCAATTTATGCAGGCTTTTACTCAGGCACAACCCAGTTAACCGTGGTGTGACCGGTACCGGAAGGCACCAGCACTTTGAGCAACCACGGCAGCACGTTGTTCATCTGCTGCTCGAGTTTCCACGGTGGGTTAATCACGATCATGCCGGAAGCGGTCATGCCGCGCTGATCGCTGTCCGGGCGCACGCCCAGCTCGATTTGCAGAATACGGCGGATGCCGGTCGCTTCGAGATCACGCAGCATTTTCTTGATTTGCTGACGCATCACCACCGGATACCACAGCGCGTAAGTGCCGGTGGCAAAACGCTTGTAGCCTTCCTGAATGCCTTTTACCACGTCCTGATAATCGGTTTTCATTTCATACGGCGGGTCCATCAGGATTAGCCCACGGCGTGAAGGCGGTGGCAACTGGGCTTTCAGTTGCTGATAACCGTCAGCGCGGGCAACGCGGGTGCGGTCATCTTTCTGAAACTCACTGCGCAACAGCGGGAAATCGCTCGGGTGCAGTTCAGTCAGATGCAGCTTGTCATCTTCGCGCAACAGCTGACGGGCAATCAGCGGCGAACCCGGGTAATAACGCAGGTTTTCATTGCGGTTGAAGTGATTGACGACCGACATATATGCCGCCAGTTCTTCAGGAATATCGTCCCGCTGCCAGATGCGCGCGATGCCTTCCAGATATTCGCCGGTGCGTTCGGCGTGCTCGCCGCTCAGCTGATAGCGCCCGGCACCCGCGTGGGTGTCGAGATAAAGGAAGGGTTTTTCTTTTTCTTTCAGAGATTCAATGATCAGGCTCTGAACGGTGTGTTTCAGTACGTCGGCATGGTTGCCTGCGTGAAAACTGTGGCGGTAACTCAACATGTGCGGCTTCTCCTGCGGCTTCGCGGCATTATCCATTAAAGACTATCCCGCCGCCACCCATTGATTTCACCGTAACTTGACCGCATGTTAGAAGTTACGTCATCTTTAAGACGACCCGAATTCACGGCGTGGTGCGCCACAGGCGCATCAGCCCCAAACGCTATTACGAAGGACTGGCCCTATGACTGAACAGCAAAATGCGTCGAATCCGCTCTTAACACCGTTCTCCCTGCCACCTTTCTCTGCGATCAAGCCCGAACATATTGTCCCTGCGATGAAATCCGCTATCGAAGAAAGCCGTCAGACGATTGAACGCGTTGTTGCGCAGGGCGCACCTTATACCTGGGAAAACCTGTGTCAGCCGCTGGCCGAAAGTGACGATCGCCTGAGCCGCATCTGGTCGCCGGTCGGGCATCTCAACGCCGTAAAAAACAGCCAGGAATTGCGTGAAGCTTACGAGCAATGTCTGCCAATTCTGTCTGAATTCAGCACCTGGACCGGGCAGCATGCCGGTTTGTATCAGGCGTATCGCGATTTAAAAGACAGCGAACATTTCAGCACACTGTCCGTGGCTCAGAAAAAAGCCATCGATAACGCGCTGCGTGATTTTGAGTTGTCCGGCATTGGCTTGCCGATGGACAAACAAAAGCGTTACGGCGAAATTTCCGCGCGCCTGTCTGAACTGGGTTCGACCTACAGTAACAATGTGCTCGATGCCACCATGGGCTGGAGCAAACTCATCACTGATGAGAATGACCTGAAAGGTCTGCCGGAAAGCGCACTGGCCGCTGCAAAAGCGTTGGCAGAATCTAAAGAGCAGGAAGGCTGGCTGTTAACACTGGATATCCCGAGCTATCTGCCGGTGATCACCTACGGCGAAAACCGTGAATTGCGTGAAGAGATGTACCGTGCGTTTGCCACCCGTGCCTCCGATCAGGGGCCGAATGCCGGTAAGTGGGACAACAGTGAGGTCATGGCCGAAGAGCTGGCGCTGCGTCACGAACTGGCCCAGTTGTTAGGTTTTGATTCGTTTGCGGATATGTCGCTTGCCACCAAAATGGCGGAAAGCCCGAAACAGGTGATCGATTTCCTGAGCGGTCTGGCAAAACGTGCGCGTCCGCAGGGCGAGCAGGAACTGGCGCAGTTGCGTGCTTTCGCCAAAGAACATTTCGGCGTGGATGAGATGGAAGCCTGGGATTTGCCGTTCTATGGCGAAAAACAGAAACAGCACCTGTTCTCCATTAACGACGAGCAGTTACGGCCTTACTTCCCTGAACAGCGTGCGCTGGAAGGGTTGTTCGAAGTGGTGAAACGTATTTACGGTATCACCGCCAAAGAGCGCAAAGATGTGGAAACCTGGCACAAAGATGTGCGTTTCTTCGATCTGTTCGATGAAACCGGCGACCTGCGCGGCAGCTTCTATCTCGATCTTTATGCCCGTGAACACAAGCGCGGTGGCGCATGGATGAACGACTGCGTGGGCAGTATGCGCAAAGCGGACGGCGAACTGCAAAAACCGGTCGCATACCTGACCTGTAACTTTAACGGTCCGGTGGGCAACAAACCGGCACTGTTTACGCACAACGAAGTCACCACGCTGTTCCATGAATTCGGTCACGGACTGCATCATATGCTGACCCGCATCGACACGCCGGGGGTTGCCGGTATTGCCGGTGTACCGTGGGATGCTGTCGAACTGCCAAGCCAGTTTATGGAAAACTGGTGCTGGGAGCCGGACGCTCTGGCGTTTATCTCCGGTCATTTTGAAACCGGCGAACCCCTGCCGAAAGAGATGCTGGATAAGATGCTGGCGGCGAAAAACTATCAGGCGGCGCTGTTTATCCTGCGTCAGCTGGAGTTCGGTCTGTTCGATTTCCGTATGCATGCAGAGTACGACCCGGCCAAAGGTGCGCAAATCCTGCAAACGCTGGCAGAAATCAAAAAACAGGTGGCCGTGGTACCGTCACCGTCGTGGGGACGTTTCCCGCACGCTTTCAGCCACATCTTTGCGGGCGGTTATGCGGCGGGTTATTACAGCTATCTGTGGGCGGAAGTGTTGTCTGCCGATGCCTATTCCCGCTTTGAAGAAGAAGGTATTTTCAACCGCGAAACCGGCCAGTCATTCCTGGATAACATTCTGTCGCGTGGCGGTTCCGAAGAGCCGATGGAGCTGTTCAAACGCTTCCGCGGGCGTGAGCCGCAGCTGGATGCTATGCTGCGCCACTACGGAATCAAAGGATAACCTCTGCCTGTGAGTGTGTGTTTACTGTGTGAAGAAGGCGCCGATGAAGGCGCCTTATCTGTTCTGGCGCAGCGCTGGGATCTGACGTCTGACCCGGATGCCGTAATGGCGCTGGTGCTGACGCCTGAACGTCTGGAATTACGCAAACGTGACGAGCCAAAACTCGGCGCGATTTATGTCGATTTTGTCGGCGGCACGATGGCGCATCGTCGCAAATTCGGCGGCGGACGCGGTGAGGCAGTAGCCAAAGCCGTCGGCATTAAAGGCAGCTATCTGCCGGATGTCGTTGACGCCACCGCAGGGCTGGGCCGTGATGCGTTTGTACTGGCGTCCCTGGGGTGTAAGGTGCGGATGCTGGAGCGCAATCCGGTAGTGGCGGCACTGCTCGATGACGGGCTGGCGCGCGGCTATCGCGATGCAGAAATCGGCCCGTGGCTGCGCGAGCGTATGACGTTGCTGCATGCCTCAAGCCTGACAGCGCTGGCTGCACTATCGCCAAAACCGGAAGTGGTGTATCTCGACCCGATGTATCCGCATAAACAGAAAAGTGCGCTGGTGAAGAAAGAGATGCGGGTATTTCAGGGATTAGTCGGCCCGGATGAAGATGCGGATGGCCTGCTGGAACCGGCACGCCGTTTAGCGACTAAACGTATTGTGGTCAAACGCCCGGACTACGCACCGCCGATGGCTGATATCGCCGCCCAGGCCGCTGTCGTGACCAAAAGTCACCGGTTTGATATCTATACGCCGTTGTAGAACTGTCATTATAGAAACTGCCGTTATAAGGCAGCACGGTGATGAAAAAGAAACCAGAAAGCACTGCACATACGTTCTGGTTTCTTATTTTCATGCCTGATTACGCAAATCTTCAATAAACTCAGTAACCGGCACCGTTTTTTCGCGATCCCGCTGTGTTTCGTCGATCTTGTTTAATTGGTCAATCAGGATCTTTTTCATTTCTGCTTCCGCAAAACGCGTCAGTAAATCCCTGACCATCGGCTGGTATCCAATCTGGTGATGTGCCGCGATGGTTTTCAGGTTATTCAGCAGCGATTTTTGCAACCTTATTGAGATGGCCTGAAGCTCCATCATGTCATCAAATTCAGCGGCCAGAGAAGGGTTAACTGCCTCTGCATGCTCCTCCGATGCTCCGAGCTCGCGATTATCCCACATTTCTGCATTATCCTGAGCGTCATGGCGGGTCGTCATAATATCTTCCTCTAAATTGGGAGTGTTGCTGCCAGCTTTTCGCGGGTATCCTTCAGATAATGCCCCTCGCGGTTAGCAAAGCATTCGAAGACCTCTTTCTCCACAACATTGTATTTTACGAACAATTTCTCTTTCACTGCCGGTGAAAACTGGATTTTCATAATACATCCTGTATGAAAACATCTTCCGTATATACCCATACTGTTTGAATATTCTTCATAATTAACAGAGGGATGTGATTTATATATTGATAATCACCTATTCTGTATATACAGATTAATCCTTTGTTCAGGAATCGACCCGTATTCTCCAGGCAAAAAGACAAAAAAAGCCCGCAGGTGAAAACCAGCGGGCTTGTTTACAATATTAACAGCAACGCCTCTTACGCTTCTTCTTCCTCATCGCGCAATGGCACGATCAGCATGTCGATATGAACGGTGTTAATCAACTGGCGTGCTGAGGACATCAGCTTGCTCCAGAAATCCTGATGATGGCCGCACAGCACTAAGTCCACGCCATATTTGTTGATGGCATCTACCAGCACCTGCGCCAGATCACCGCTGCCGCTGAGGGTCTCCGAAATCGGATAGCCGGCATTTTGCGACAGTTCGTTCAACGCGTGATGGGTTTCTTCGGAAATACGTTTCTGCATGTCGCCCAGGTTAACGTCGATAAGACCCGTATACAGGTCTGAATAGTTCACATCAACGTGGATCAGGGACACTTTGGCGTTATACGGGCGCGCCATGGAAACGGCTTTCTCGACCAGAACTTTGCTCTCCGGCGACAGGTCCACAGCAATAAGTATGTGTTTGTAAGCCATAAGAAAACTCCTTCCATAAGTCGGTTAATAGCAATATCAGCATCATGCGGATGTCATGACGTCAGTATAGCGCCAAAATGGTTAAATAAATCAAGCATACAGATCCCATTTCCTTATCTGAGAATCCATAGATATAAATAATATGAACAGTTTCGGATTCGTTTCCTACACTCAATAATGCAGGCGTCTCCTGCTTTGGCAATCTTCTGTGGTACGAAAAGAGGGCGGGCGAAGGTAGCCCGGGGGTGTGAAATTGCGGAAAGGCAGGGCGAAACGCCGGGTGTGTGCCAGCATGACGGGCGCATTGCGCGGTGTCAGTTCGCCTTGAGGGGGAATCATGATCAGTCCCGTTGCGCTGTTTTGGGCTTTATGTTTTGTATGTGTAGTGAATATGCTGCGCTATTACTCTTCTTTGCGCGCATTGCTGGTGGTTCTGCGGGGGTGCGATCCGCTGTTGTATCAGTACGTCGATGGCGGAGGGTTTTTTACGGCTCACGGTCAGCCTGGCAAGCAAATAAGGTTGGTACGCTATATTTATGCTCAGCGCTACGTTGAACATCACGATCCTGAGTTTATTCGCCGTTGTGAGCGGGTTCGCGGTCAGTTTATCCTGACTACGGCACTGGTCGGTTTAATATTAATCAGTATGTTAGCGATGCTGATCTGGTATTAGCAACTGAAAGAAACGTGAGGGAGGATGAGTGAATAAGGAAACAAAAAAGGCGACCTGCTGAGCAAGGTCGCCTTTTTACTGCCTGTCAGACAAGCATCAGATCAGCTTCAGGGCAATCCAGTACAGGACACCGGAAAGCACAATCGACACCGGCAGGGTTAATATCCACGCCATCGCGATGTTTTTCACGGTTTTCGACTGCACACCGCCGCCATCGACAATCATGGTGCCCGCGACGGCAGACGACAATACATGCGTGGTGGAAACTGGCATGCCGGTGTAGCTGGCCACGCCGATGGACACTGCCGCAGTAAGCTGTGCTGACAGCCCCTGTGCGTAAGTCATGCCTTTCTTACCAATCTTCTCACCGATGGTGGTCGCAACACGTTTCCAGCCAATCATGGTACCCAGCGCCAGCGCCAGCGCTACCGCGATAATGATCCAGATAGGTGCATATTCGACGGTTTGCAGAATGTCGGTTTTCAGCTCGCCGAGGAAGCGTTTATCTGCGGCGGAAGTTTCCGGCAGCTTCGCCACCTTATCCGCAGTATCAGAAACACACATCAGCAGGCGACGCATATGGCTGCGTTCGTCCGGTGACAGGTCGCTATAAGATTGCAGATTAGTCAGCAGGCTTTGCGCACGACCAATGGCGTCAAGTGCGTGGCTGCTGTCGCAGTGGAACACTTTGGGCTCGTCAGTCGGTGCGATATTAACATCAGGTGCAGGCACTATCGGTGTCAGTGCTACCACATGCGGTACGGCATCAGCATGTTGCTGATAATACTGTCCGAGGTGGGTCACGGCGTCGCGGGTACGGGTAATGTCGTAACCGGTTGCACTCATGTTCAGCACAAAACCCGCCGGAGCCACACCAATCAGAACCAGCATGATCAGGCCAATACCTTTCTGACCATCATTAGCGCCATGAGAGAAACTCACGCCGATAGCCGACAGGATCAGGCCGATACGTGTCCAGAATGGCGGCTTTTTCTTGCCATCTTTCTTTTCCCGTTCAGCAGGGGTCAGGTGGATACGTGCATGTTTCTTGTTGCCACTCCAGTAACGGCGCAGCAGGAAAATCATGGTACCTGCCATAATCATCCCGACCAGCGGGGAGACGATCAGTGAGGCAAAAATACCGATCATTTTGGGGATGTTTAACGCATCGACCACAGAGGTGTGAGTCATTAATGCATTGGTCAGCCCTACGCCAATGATGGCGCCGATCAGGGTATGGGAACTGGACGCCGGCAGGCCGAAATACCAGGTGCCAAGGTTCCAGATGATCGCCGCCAGTAACATAGAAAACACCATGGCAAGGCCATGAGCAGAACCCACGTTGAGCAGCAAATCAGTTGGCAGTAAATGAACGATGGCATAAGCCACACTCAAACCACCGAGCAGGACGCCAAAGAAGTTAAATACCCCTGCCATCACGACCGCTAATTGCGAACGCATTGCCCGGGTATAGATGACGGTTGCCACTGCGTTGGCCGTATCATGGAAGCCGTTAATGGCTTCATAGAACAGAACAAACAGTAACGCGAGAATCAATAACGAACCGGTATGAATATCCAATCCGGCAAATAGATGCAGCATAATTGTTACGCCAGTTAGTGGTCATGAACGCCGCGCATTATCTGCGAGAACAGGGGGAGGGGAAAAGGAAAATATGACATTTTTTTGACTAAAAACAGTCCAATATCTACCCTGGATTTGGTTAAGTTTTTATTTATCAAAAAGTTATTCCTCCTTTGGTGATTGAAACATTTACTTACGACGTTCAGGAAACGGTCTGTTGGCTGGTTTAACAGGCGCCTGTCCCTTACAATCCGCGGCTCAACGCCCCGGTAAACAGGGCGAACCTTATGTAAAACGTAGTTGAATTTCCGTAAAAGAGAGGCCGAAAGTGGAACAGGTTGATGTGGTAGTCATTGGTGCAGGTGCGGCAGGCATGTTCTGCGCGGCGCAGGCCGGACAAGGTGGCTGCCGGGTTCTGCTGCTGGATAACGGCAAAAAAACCGGACGCAAAATTTTGATGTCAGGCGGCGGACGCTGCAATTTCACCAACCTTTATGCTGAACCCGCTGCCTATCTTTCCGAAAATCCGCATTTTTGTAAATCCGCGCTGGCGCGTTATACCCAGTGGGATTTCATCGATATGGTCAACCGTTACGGCATCGCCTGGCACGAGAAAACCCTCGGGCAGTTGTTCTGCGACGACTCGGCACAGCAAATCGTCAGCATGCTCGATAAAGAATGCGAGCTGGGCAATGTCGATGTACGCCTGCGCAGCGAGATTTCCGATGTGCAGAAAACCGAAAATGGCTTTGTCATCAAGGTGAATGGCTCAACTGTAAGCACTCACTCACTTGTTATTGCCAGCGGCGGGCTTTCCATGCCGGGGCTGGGCGCGACACCCTTCGGTTACCGTCTGGCGGAACAGTTTGGCCTGAAAGTGCTGCCGACCCGCGCCGGTCTGGTGCCGTTTACCCTGCACAAACCGCTGCTCGATCATTTGCAGACGCTTTCCGGCGTGTCAGTGCCTGCGGTTCTGACTGCGCAAGACGGCACGGTTTTCCGTGAAAGCATTCTTTTCACCCATCGTGGCATGTCCGGTCCGGCAGTTTTACAGCTTTCGAGCTACTGGCAGCCGGGTGAGTTTGTGAGCGTTAACTTACTTCCTGATGTGGATCTGGCGGCGTTTCTGAATACGCAGCGTCAGGAACACCCGAATCAGAGCCTGAAAAATACGCTGGCGATGCAACTGCCGAAACGTCTGGTGGAGTGCCTGCAAACGCTGGGTCAGTTGCCGGACGTCACGCTGAAACAGCTGAATGTGCCGCAGCAGGCGGAACTGGTTGAACAACTGCAAAACTGGCAGGTTCAGCCCAACGGCACCGAAGGTTACCGCACGGCAGAAGTGACGCTTGGCGGCGTCGATACCAAAGAGTTGTCGTCCAAAACCATGGCCGCCGCTAAGGTGCCGGGCTTGTATTTTATCGGTGAAGTGGTGGATGTCACCGGCTGGCTGGGTGGATATAACTTCCAGTGGGCGTGGAGTTCGGCGTGGGCCTGTGCGCAGGATCTGATGGTGTTTTGCAATAATAAAAATGATGATCTGAATAAATAGTTGGTGATCTCACCTGCATTTGAGACATTAAAGTTCGTGATCCAGAGCACCTCGACAAAAAATCTAATTTTGATGTCAAACAGGAAAATCTCCCCCCCTCAAAAGCAGAAAAACACGACATAGGGTAGTGGTCGCCACTGACCGACAGACCCTATGTCGTGTTTAGCGAGCGGTTCACGCCGGCGAGCAAGGCCGCTGGGTTGCATAAGCAGGCTAGCGGCTTGCCGCGTTTATCTGTCCAGATGTTCTAATGCCGCCTGTGGGCGGTATTGTTTTTATTACGGGATAATCACAGCGGATTTGTGAGGTTGGGCAGTCTACGCGTAAAACCCAATAATACGAACCACAAGAAACCCCGGCACCCTTTCTGAGGTAGCGGGGTCAGCTAAAACGTACTTTTAGGATACGGTCACTGTGAACTCATAGTCTCCTGTCGTGAACGGCAGCCTGACTGGCGTTTTGGAGTCCCCCGGTAACACCTTCTCAGGACAAAAAACCTTTCAAATTTTCCAGCATATTGGTCATCATGCCGAAGGCCATATTTACGCTGTGAATGCTGTAATACAGCGTAATATCATTGCGCATCAGGTAGGTTTCAAAACGCTTATCTGCCAGCACCGCCTGAACTTCCAGACTGCGATCGCGAAAATGTCGGCAGTTATTAATGTACAAATCCAGTGAACGGTATTCTCCCGTAGCAAGCTGATTCACCAGCACCGCCATCTGTTCGAAGCTCTCGATCAGCGCCCTGTGTTTTTCCAGATGGCCGGCATGCTCCTGAAGATTTTCCATAATGACGTTCTCCCGGTAACGAGACGACGGCAAAAGCCTGATCAGAAGCTTTGCCAGTCGGACTCATTTGTGGAGTGCGCACCCGGTTTTTCCGTGCGTGGAAGGGCGGCTAGTGCCCGCGCTGGTTTTGCCCGGGACTGATGCTGAGCCGTGGCGTCGCTGAGACGGAATTCGCCGACCAGTCTCGCCAGGCCGTCAGCCTGATCCTGCAACGAGCGTGAGGCTGAAGAGGCTTCCTCTACCAGCGCGGCGTTCTGCTGAGTCACGTCATCCATCTGATTGACCGCCTGATGTACCTGAGAAATCCCCTGACTCTGCTCTGTTGCCGCAGCGGCAATCTCATTGACCAAATCAGTCACCTGACGGATGGCATTACCCATGGAGTTCATGTTCTCGCCGACATCGCCCGCCTGATGGGCACCGGCTTCGATCAGGCTGTAGGAAAGGTCGATCAGTTCTTTTATCTCACGCGCGGCGGTGGTCGAACGTTGAGAAAGATTTCTGACCTCTCCGGCAACAACAGCAAAGCCTTTACCGTGCTCACCGGCACGTGCCGCTTCCACGGCGGCATTTAACGCCAGAATATTGGTCTGGAAGGCGATGCCCTCGATAAGCGTGATGATCTCAGTGACTTTGCGTGAACTGCTGCGGATATCACCCATCGTACCCAGCATCGTCTCAAGTGATGATGCACTTTTCTCCGACAGTGCATTCATGTTACCCGCCAGCTGGCTGGCCTGACGCGTGTTGTCAGCCGTCTGGCGAACCGTCTCGCTCAGCTCGGTCATGCTGGCGGCCGTTTGTTCCAGAGAAGCTGCTTGCTGCTCGGTGCGCGAGGAGAGATCTTCGTTACCGGCCGCGATTTGTGCCGAGGCGCTGCTGACGGACTGGGAAGCCGCGCTCACAGACAGCAGCGCTCCGGATACGCGTTGCATCAGACTATTGAACGCGCGGGCCATATTGCCCACTTCATCATGACGGCTGTCATCGGCGCTTACGGTCAGATCCAGCCGCTCGCTGGCGACGGCCATAATCCCGCCGATGTCCAGCAGGCTTTTTCGTACCCGACGGATGGTGGCCAGTGCGAAGGATCCCAACAGCAGAATAATGATCGTCACGCTGCCGCCCATTCCCCACAATGTGGTGTTGAAAATGCTGTGGTTGATGGCCCGCAGCCCCTCACCGATGTTGATATTTAAGGTAAGCTGTTTGCGATAATCGGCGATGAGCTGACGGATAGCCCCGCCGATACTGTCGTCGCCCTCAATCATTGCCAGAGTGACATCGTCCTGATGCGCTCGTGAAGAGGTCAGAAAGGCGGGAAGTTTCTCTTCCACTTTACGAATATTGTCAAAAGCCACGTGTGTCAGCCTTTCATCTTCAGCATCTGAGATGTTGTGCTGCAGATAATAATCCGTCAGCGTTTTTAGCCCGGCAATCTGCTGCTGAATGCGGGTTTCTACTTCAGGCATTTTACCGTTATCGGTCTGGCTCTGATGTTTATAGAGGGTGAGAGAAAGCTTATTGCTTTGATCAATAAGATTATTGAGATCCTTAATTGAAGGGATCGTATTGACCTGAACATATTCAAACCGGTCCTGGAAACCCGAAATCAACATGATTGCGACGACGCCCATTGAGATAAGGGCCGCAGAAAGCAGCGAGAACGTCAGTAAAAGACGTTGTGTGATGTTCATATTTTCCCCTGATTTTAAAAGTCCCGCCTTCAGGAAAAAGACAGGATGTGAATCACGGTTATCGGCAAAAATTGCGTTAACGTTAATTAAACCGATCTAATTCAATAATTTACGTTAATAAAATGTTCATAAATAATGTTGCGAATGATTTTTTATGCATCTAAAGAGATTTTTCATTCTCATTGGATCGGTTTTTGAATCATTTCCGACGGATCAGGAAGGTTGTTAAAAAGAACATCAGGAACACGGCAATTTCTCATTGAAAAGCGCGAGGAAATAACACAGTCTGCGACCTGCCCACGCCCAACCGGCATGTCTCTTTCTCTGTCACAAGGTCACCTGATGTTTATGCATAATTGCCACCGTGCTATTTATCTTTATAAATCAATAAAATGAAAAGAATCACGGGACGGTTTTCGGGCTTAAGTATCATGCTTCCACTGCTTCTGACAGCGTGCGGCACACTTTCCGATATGCAGGTTAAAGAAAATCCGCATGAAGTGAAGCAACTGGCCTGTGGCCAAAATCTTGACGACGTGGTGGATACCGTAGCCCGGCGGTACCTGCACAAAGAAAAATCCAGCGGCATGGCGATCGGGATCATCAGAAATAACGGCGCGGCCAGAACCTGGGGCTATGGTTATACCAACGCGGTGAACGGTTACAGGATTGATGGCGAAACCCTGTTTGCACTCGGTTCGGTCAGTAAAGGTGTGACGGGAGAAGTGGTGGCGGGGCTGGTCGATAAAGGACAGCTTAAGTGGGATGACAAACTGGTGGATCTCCTGCCAAAAAATACCCCGCTGAGCGAGGACGCCAAAAAAATCACCCTGTTGCAACTGGCGACGCACACTTCGGGTTTGCCCCGTCAGAACATGACCAAAGATATGCTGGAAAGTTTCCTTAAGTATTTATATACCGGCGACAATTTCTATCATGAGCTGGACAGCGATGCCGTGGTCGATGACCTGTCGTCTTTTAAAAGGCCGTTATTACGTCAGCCACAATATTCTAATTTAGGCTATGCACTGCTCGGTTATATTTTGAAATTAAAAACCGGTGAAGATATTCAGCAATTATCTTATACCTTTATTTTTGATTCCTTAAAAATGGGTAACACCAGTTTTTATGCCAGCCAGTTAAAAGCCTATCCGTACCGCGCGATTGGTCATGCAGGGGATCAGCCTAAACTTATCCGCCGTGGCGACGTGGTGCCTGACTGGCATTTCTCGAACAATATGGTGGCGGCGGCCAGCCTTTACAGTAATGCTGATGATTTGCTGAAATATTTGCGGGCGCATATTGATGATTCACAATCTGCGGCTCTCAGTGCCGCTATTCAGACCACGGAAAAGATTTATTTCCAGAGAGAAATGGAAGCCGCTAACATCGCCTGGGTCACAGATTATAAAGATGGACAGATTATTACTTATCAGGTCGGCTATATCGGTGGGTATTCCAGTTATATTGGCTTCGATAAAAAGCATAAAAATGCGGTAGTGGTTCTACAAAATTCCTTCAACTGGAGCAATTATGTTGGCCATGATTTGTTACTGAAGATGGCAATGGCGGACGATTTCAAAGGCCGTTGCCGGTGACGGAAGAGGCGGTGAAATAACAAAGAATCCCTTCCGTTTTTGCGCGCAAGGGTGAGTTTTCTCACTTCTACATTTTCAGTAAATCAATTATATGCAGCAGTCGTTCGTCATTTTTTGCCTTGCTATGAATATAGGCATAAACATCCAGCGTATCTTTTTCCATCCAGGGTATAGCAACCGTTTGCAAATTAAAATAGTGCGGAATATGTTTCAGCAGGAACTCCGGGAAGAACATAACAAAGTCGCTTTTCTCTATGCAATGCAGCATATTAAGCAATGAGTTTGAGCGGTAACGGATATTTCGCTGATGGAAATTTGCATATAATTTCTCCGGCAGATAGGCGTGTGTTTCAGCAGAACTGAGTACGGCATGCTCTTCTTTCATCCACTGTTCCAGGCTTAAATTTTCTTTAATCCGCGGATGTCCCTGACGGCATAAGCCAATAATTTTTGATTGTGCGATACGGGTAGAAATAAACGAGTGGTTATGCTTTATGGCCGAGCCAATATCAATATCCACCTCCCGTGAGACCAGTGCGGTGAGTCGTTGTTCTTCAAGCATGATCCGGTTATTAAACGTGAAATTAATACCTTCCCGCAATTTATTATTTTTTAGCAGTTTATCCATCAGGAAATATTCAACCATAGTATTAGTTCTGATGATAACATCAGCAACCTCAGGATAATTTTTGCCGCTTATCATCACAGAGTTCGCAATGTCTTCGTCAATTTTCTTGAAATTCGGATATAGCTGATTGGCAACGGGCGTCGCTTTAAGCCCTCTGGAGGATTTGATGAATAACGGATCGTTATAGTAATCACGCAATTTGTTTAATGCATAGGTCAGCGTTGGGGAAGAAAGCCCCAGTGCTTTCGCCGATTTACTCATGCTTTTGGTTTCATAAACCAGGACCAGAGTTTTGATCAAATTATAGTCAAATTTATTGCTCACAAGAGTATTATTATCCTTTTAATCAAATACATGATGTAGGTCACAAAATATTTCAAATCACGATTTTTAAAAATTTCTATTGTGTATGAACTCAGAGGGCGGCCTAATAATGGCATTCACTGAACAGAGCAGAAAAGGTTTTATGAAAGTCCTTACTGATAACGCCTCATTTGAAAAATGGTTTATAAAAGATTATTTAAATATTAATAACGATCCCCTGAATTCCTCTATCTTTACTGATGAGGAATTGGCATGTGTTCTTTCTGAAGCCGCGCCCAGATCATTTCCATGCCTGGTATTGGTTGACTCCCACAACGTTATTGGTGGTGCTGACCCGCTACGTTATATTTATAAACAAGAATTAAGGCTAATGCAAAAATTGCTCGAGGGGAATGGAGTTTCCTGCTAGAAAAACGTCTGCGTCATTGTAAAAAATAATTAAATATCCCCTGTGAATAAAAATTAATTATTTATTGATTCGATGGATGTATTAAACGGCAGGGGGTGTTGCACGAAAATGCCTCCCCGGTGCCGGGGAGGCATACGATACTGGCGGTTTTAAGCCGGCTTCCGAAAGGGGAATTACGCTTTCTGCATCTCCTGATGCACCGCAATATAACGCTCAAACTTCGCCGGTTTCGCAAAGTTCGGAGTCTTGTTTATACAGCGCCGGAATGCCGCTCCCGACTATTTAATGACTTCATTTTTTATTTTCTGAGCACTTTCCTGATCTCTGCGCCTCTGTGATCATAATATCGGCTCGGCCAGATTTGCGCAGGCACCAGGCCAAGTGCTTCTGCAATCAATAATTCGCCTTTCGGCCATGGGCGGGAAAGTGCGTTGGACAGTGTAGAGGAAGATAAACCTGCGGCGCGTGAAACGGCGGCAAGTGTGGTGCCTTTTTTACGTAGCCCGGCGATGATATCGGCGGAATGCCAATCTTCATATTGGTAGGTTTTCATTGCACACCTCCCCAAATGTTCGGGCTCGTTGAGCAATCGGGGAACGGTAGAAAGGTAGGATTATGAGAAACATGTTTCATGTTGCTTGTCCAAGTTAAGCAGTGATTACTACCCCTAAGAAGAGCTGCAATACTCTTTTGGGTGGTAGCCCAGACGGAGATTGCAGTACCGGCTTGGACCCCGGTCTGACCGAAGTCAGCCCCGCCTGAGCCACCATAGAACATCAGATAATTTCCGACGGATGTGACAAGGCTGCAACAGAGGATAGCTATATATTATCGCACTGTTGTTTTCCAAGCCGGGCTGCAATTCCCGGACTGCGGATGTGCCGCAGCCCGGGAATAATACAGTAACGACTGATCGCCTGCCAAACATCAAATCAAGAAGTTGCGTGATGCCTTCCTATAAATTTTCATGCATTGCATGCGTTTCATTTATCTGATGCACCGCAATATAACGCTCAAACTTCGCCGGTTTTAGCTGGCTGAGATCCACCAGCACTAACCCGTCGATACAGTTATTGAATTCAGGATCGCTGCCGAAATCAATGAACTGCACGCCGCCGGTTTCGCAAAGTTCGGAATATTGTTTATACAACGCCGGAATGCTGCAGCCGAGATTTGCCAGCAGGCGTTTCAGGCGTTGCAAATCTTCCTGATAATCATCACCGCAAAACTGGGCTAACACGTCGGGCAACGACGCCGGATAGGGGCGCCGGGATGTCGCCAGCGGTAAGGCCGGAGAGAAATACAGGCGGTAAAACGCGACCAGTAAATCACGGGCGGGCAGCGGCATTCCGCCGGAAATCGATACCGGTCCGAACAGGTAGCGTGTCTGCGGATATTTCGCCAGATACGCCCCGATACCGAGCCACAGATAATCCAGCCCGCGTTTACCCCAGTAGGCGGGCTGAATAAAGCTGCGCCCGAGTTCGATACCCTGCGCCAGAATCGGGTCCATCTGATGGCCGTACTGAAACAGGCTCTGGCTGTAGATCCCGTTCAGTCCTTTGCTGGCGACTTGTTCTGCGGTCGGGATAAACCGGTATGCGCCGACAATTTCCAGCGCCTGCGGATCCCATAAAACCAGATGATAGTAATCGTCATCGTAGCCGTCGAGATCACGACGGCGTCCGCTGCCTTCCCCAACGGCGCGGAACGCAATTTCGCGTAGGCGCCCCAGCTCGCGCAAAATCGGCACAGTGTCTTCACCGTGGCGGCGATACAGGTAAATCATTTTGCCATCCGGCGTTTTGCCCAGCACTTCGCTGGCTTCCAGGGCGTGTTTCAAGACTGCACGGTCTTCCGCGCGGGCAATCGACGTCTCGGTATGGAACAAACCCGGTTTGCCGGCGCCGAGGCGGTAAAGATGTTTACGAAAACGCGCCGCCAGATCGCCCGCCTGCATTTGTCCGTCATGCCAGCTGGTATAAGGAATGCGCGCCCCGATTTTAAGCGTCAGGCTATTGCCACGCTGACCAAACATTTCATGCACCAGTAAAAGCGTACTGAACGGGCGGTAAATCATGGAGCTGATATAAAACAGCATGCTGTTACTGCCGCTGATATGCACCGGTACGACCGGCGCACGGGCTTTGGCGGCGAGGCGGATAAAACCGGTGTGCCATTTTCCGTCGCGCACACCTTTCGAACTCATGCGCGAGACTTCGCCCGCCGGGAAGACAATCAGCACGCCCTGATTTTCCAGATGTTCCTGCATCTGAGTGACCTGATTGCGCCGTGTGCGGTTGCCCATATTATCCACCGGGATCATCAGGCTGCCGAGTGAGGACACCAGTGACAGCAACTGATTTGCCACCACTTTGACATCCGGACGCACCGACGCCACCGCATGCAATATCGCCAGTCCATCCAGCGTGCCAATCGGATGATTCGCCACGATAACCACCGGGCCGTAGCTCGGGATCTGCTCCCGGTCGCGCTCTGTCAGTTCACAGCGGATATTAAAATGCTCAAGCACCTGCTCGGCCATATCAATGCCTTTCAGGTGCGGATACTGATCGGCAAAACGGTGGAATTCTTTTTCGCGGAACAGGATTTTTAACAGACGGCGTTGCCAGGAAGGGGTTTTATGCTGCGGGTCGAGATCCTGAAACAGGGTATCCATGCTGAACATAGGATGTCCTCCGGTTGAAGTCTACCGACCATAATCAGCGCGCATGACAGTGATGTGTCACTTTGATGGCAGTACCGGGAAGCCTGAGTAAAACAGCGGTTCAATTTGTTGCGAAAGGACGCTATTACTAATAAAGTCAAATATTCCTTTACGGCTTCGTAACATGCCTGAACCCTCTTTTCGTGAGATGCAAATTTCCATGCCTGACGCTGCTTCGCCTGATTTAACGGCCACCCATCCGGCAAAGACCACGCTGCGAATTCTCTCCATTCTGGTATTTAATTTTGCCAATTATCTGACCATCGGCCTGCCGCTGGCGATCCTGCCGGGTTATGTGCACGAGCATCTCGGTTACAGCGCCTTCTGGGCGGGACTGGTGATCAGCCTGCAATATTTCGCGACGTTGCTGAGCCGTCCGTATGCCGGGCGTTATGCGGATAAAGTCGGGCCAAAAAGGGTGGTGATGTTCGGGCTGAGCGGCTGTCTGCTCAGCGGCGTGTGCTATCTGCTGGCGCTGGGATTTGACGACGCGCCGGCGGTCAGTCTGGCGTTATTATGTCTCGGCCGCGTGATGTTGGGTGTCGGACAAAGTTTTGCCGGAACCGGTTCAACATTGTGGGGGATCAGCGTGGTCGGCTCCCTGCATATCGGCAAAGTGATTTCATGGAGCGGAGTGGTGACGTACGGCGCGATGGCGATTGGCGCCCCGCTTGGCGTACTGATTTTCAGTTTCGGCGGCCTGACACTGTTGTCGGTGTGCATCATGCTGGTGGCGCTGACGGCACTGGTCACCGCGTGGCGCAAGCCGCCGGTGGTCGCGAAAGCCTCAACGCAAATCCCGTTCCGGCAGGTGCTGGGGAAAATATTGCCTTATGGCATGATGCTGGCGCTGGCCTCGACCGGGTTTGGCGTGATTGCCACCTTTATCACCCTGTTTTACGCCGCGAAAGGTTGGCCGGGCGCAGCGTTTTCCCTGACATTTTTCAGTGTGGCGTTTGTCGGTATGCGGCTGTTATTACCCAACAGTATCAACCATTTTGGCGGATTACGCGTAGCGCTGGTGTGTTTTGTGGTGGAAATTATCGGGCTGATGATGGTATTTCTCGCCCCGACAGCGTGGGCAGCGATGGCCGGTGCTTTCATTACCGGCGTAGGCTTTTCGCTGGTGTATCCGGCGCTGGGCGTGGTGGCAGTCAAAAAGTTGCCGCAGGAAAATCAGGGCAGCGCACTGGCGACTTATTCGGCATTTCTTGATTTATCACTGGGGATTACCGGCCCGCTGGCCGGAATGCTGATGGCACAGGCCGGGATTGATGCGATTTATCCTGGCTCGGCGTTACTGGTGCTGATGGCAATGGCGCTGGTAGTGCGGTTGCTGTTACGTCAGCCCGCACATGAAACCAGCGCCTCTGCCGGTTAAGCCGGTTGCGGGATGCGGCGGATGCGGCCCATGTGCAGCGTATCCACCAGCTCGCCGTCGCGCATTGCGTAGCTCGGGCTAAGGCCTTCAACGCTGAAACCGAACTTTTTATACAGCCCGATTGCGGCATCATTATCGGCATAAACCGTCAGCTCGACGCGGATCACGTGCAGCCATTTGTCACACAACTCAAGGGCGGCGGCAATCAGCTTGCTGCCGACGCCTCTTCCCTGAAATTGTGTATCCACACCAATGCCGAAAGTTGCCACATGGCGGCGGCGCCAGGGCTGCTCGACCATCAGGGTGAGGTTGCCCACCAGTTTGCCGTCGATGCACGCCACCAGCGCAAACCGACCCGGTGTGGCATTAGCAAGCCTGTCTGCCCATAGCGTGGCAGATGGATAAGGGAGTTGTAGCGTGTCGCTGTAAACAGGAACCTGA
Source organism: Rahnella sp. RFA10(1/100) (assembly GCF_004195115.1). Classification (NCBI taxonomy): domain Bacteria; kingdom Pseudomonadati; phylum Pseudomonadota; class Gammaproteobacteria; order Enterobacterales; family Yersiniaceae; genus Rahnella; species Rahnella sp. RFA10(1/100). The sequence continues at coordinate 127,522 of NZ_SEWR01000005.1, read as the reverse complement.
GCGTATAGGTGATGAAGCGCCTCTGCATCTGCGGCTTCAGCGTGACGAATGACTATTTCGCTCATGGCGACACTCCTCTTATGGTGGTTACCGGTTGAATATCCACCAGATTTATCAGGATTAGGAAAAGTGTCAATCGAATGTTGGATAAAAATAAAGCTTTACAAGTGCGAATGATAATGATTATTATTGCCATGCGTTCCGGGGATGGCCTCACACCAAGGTCAAACGGGTCCCCATGAATGCACGACATTGCTCACATTGCTTCCAGTATTACTTAGCCAGCCGGGTGCTGGCTTTTTTTTCTTCATATTTTGAGCTGTGGATGCGTTGGCTGCGTTCGCTCACCCCGGTCACATACTTGTGTATGCTCCCGGGGATTCGCTCGCTGGCCGCCTTTCCACAACTCAAACTATTTCGAAAAACCTTTCATATTTCTGGCGAGCCTGTTTCAGGCAAAAATCATATTCTGCTGCCATATTACCCGTTCTCCGGCGGGAGGCTGTGCAATGACAGCGCTGCCTGACAGGCGGTTGTTAAGAAACATCAGTGAACCGGCGGGCTGTGAGGTGAAAGCAGTGAAATCCAATGTAGCCTGCACCATCGTCGAGGAAAGAATATCAATTTGCTTCGCCTCAGTGCCGGAAAGGACGAAACCGGCCTGATTAAACTGTGATGCCTGAACCGACAGCGTGGAGGATTTCAGGGTGAGCGGTGCAAATTCTGTGGTGGCATTAAACGTACAGCGGACAAAATTCAGCGGTGCGGTGCTGTCAAAAGCCTGCCCGTTGATGTCGTTAAATACTGTATCGGTAAAGGTGAGGGCGGCGGTGACGTTGCTTTGTACTACCGGTGCGCCGTCCTCCGGCAGAGAAAACTGGCACTGACGGATGACATTCGGGCGCGCAGCGCGTTGCGATGCCTGACTGATAATCAGCGTGCGGTCAGCGGTACAGCCGGTCATCTGCAAACCGTCGGCATTCACCCACAACATCCCGGACTGCGGGATAGTGTCGTTAGCCATCACCACAACATCTTCCAGCGTGAGTTCACTCACGCCGGTGCGTGCGACAAACCACGGGCAGACGTGTTTACGTACATTGATACGTTTGGCGCTGCCTCCCCAGGTCGCACCGGAATTGGCAAAAGTCATCAGGCCTGAGTTGCCGGTATAGGTGAGATCATGTTCGTACTGACCGTGGGTCACAAACGGCCCTTTTTCCGCGCTTTGTCCGCTTGCATGACAATTTTCGACCAGACAATACGCCGACGCCGTGAAATCATTTAAATGCCGCGCGTTGGCGACGCTGCAATCACTGACCTGGCCGTAAAGACAATAGATTTGCTGGGTCAGGTATCCGGCACCGCCAAAAGCTGTGTTCGGCGGATTGATGAGAGAACATTGCTTCGTAAGATAATGGGTATTCCAGCGGCGCATTACCACCGGCCAGAAGGAGCCCGTCGAATGGATACCTTCGACGTTGGCATACACCGCGTATTCAAACGCCACCGGATGGCTGCCGGTGATCTGATCAGCACCCGCCCCAAAGAACTGTATATTTTTGACGGTGACGAATTTGACCGGTTCGACTTTCTGCCAGCTGATTATCCTGCCGGCCAGCAATTCCCAGCCGTTGTAATAATCAATCTGAATATGTGTGCTGTCAGGAATGGCGATAATTTCCACCAGCTTTTGCAGTTCCCGTTCTGCCGCGCCTTTCACCGCCGTCACCTGAACCGCATACCAGTCGCCCACCTGAAAAACTGACGAATCCGCTACCGGGAAAATATCTGTTTGCTCCTGTAACGTTTCCGTCTGCGTGAAGGTGACAGGCATGCCGGTCAACGTGCCCTGGAAAAATAGCACAGCAGCAAAGGGGTCATTGGCCGGTGCGCTGGCAATGCCTGTGGTGAAAATTCGGTTGTTCTGGAAATCCAGAACGAGGTCTGAACGTGAGAAGCGATGACGGCGCTGAAAGAGCAAATCTGAAAAAGCGAAGATCTGGCTGATGGCCGGGTCATTGACTAATGCATCCAGCGCATCGTCGGCGGGTTGATCAGCATTGAGAACACCGAAAGTGCGGAAATCGCCCACGCCCTGATGGATAAGCAGCCAGCGTCCAGTGTCCGAGTGATCAGAACGGATGACGGTGCCGTTATTGGCGGACAGAACGCAGTTTTTGTCCCAGTAATAATGGCCGCCACCGCCGTCACCGGCCTGAAAATAACCATTAACGAAGACATTATGATCTTGCCGTAATTTATAATCCTTCAGTGCCGATATACGATTTAACGTTTTCATGGGCGGATCCTTTTAAGGCTCAGGGTGAGCTTTTTTACTTTGTTATATCTCCGTATTTTCAACCACAATATGTGGCCCTGTACGGCCTGGCACAACGGATGTGGTATTTATCATGATATTGTTCTGTTCAATAAAATAAGACGGACGGGAAAATGCCTTATCTGTGAATAACCGCTTACCGTGCGTGAATATCACGTGATGCGCCTGATAATGATTAATACCGCCGGTGATCCCTGCGATTAACTTGCAGCGCTTAATCATGATAATTTCCGGGAACAGAAGTCACATTAATTTACCTTAAGGAATTTATTCTTTGAGTATTGTACGGATAGGCAATTAAGCAACCGGCATAAGAAAATTTGCCTCATCTCCCACAAATCCTTTGGAATGAGCCGCCTGCATTTGTTCATATTTTTTGAACAGAGGGGTGAAGTTTTTACGCTTTCTTATTCTCAGCCGTTGGCTAGACTAGAGAAAACATTGAGGAGAGTTGAACATGATTTACTTACGCAAAGCACAAGAACGCGGTCACGCAAGTCACGGCTGGCTGGAAAGCTGGCATACCTTCTCTTTTGCCGATTATTACGATGCGAACTTTATGGGATTCTCCGCGCTGCGGGTAATCAATGAAGATTTCATCGATGCGGGGCAGGGTTTTGGTAAGCATCCGCATAAAGACATGGAAATTCTGACCTACGTACTCGACGGCACCGTGGAACATCAGGACAGCATGGGCAATAAAGAACAAATCCAGGCCGGTGAGTTCCAGATTATGAGCGCCGGTACCGGGGTGACGCACTCGGAGTACAACGGTAACAGCGACCGTAAGCTGCACCTGTATCAGATCTGGATTATCCCAAATCAGAAAGGGCTGGAACCGCGTTACGAACAGCGCATGTTCGATGCGCCGCAGGGCCGCCAGTTAGTGCTTTCACCGGATGCCCGCGAGGGTTCGCTGAAGGTGTTCCAGGATATGGAGTTGTCCCGCTGGGCACTGAAAAAAGATGAGCAGTCGGTTTACCAGATACAAGCTGATCGCCGCGTGTGGATCCAGGTGGTAAAAGGCACCGTTTCCATCAACGGTAAGAAAGCCGGGCAGAGTGATGCACTGGCTGTCTGGGATGAAACGGCATTGTCCGTTCATGCAGATGAAGACAGCGAAATCTTGTTGTTCGATCTGCCGCCAGTCTGAGGATTCACGGTTATTAAGGCGACTCCGGTCGCCTTTTTCTTTTGTATCAATGCCGCTCTCTCCCTTAGCCTCTTTCCCCGCTTTTGCATTGTTTAATTTTGCGCTTCGTGACGCCATTCACACCTGCAACAAATCCCCCGTCAAAATTTTGAGCCTGTTCGCACATCGAGGGTATAGCGATGGAAACCGGTTTCCATAACACCTCAAATACCCTCAGCAGGTTAAAACGGGCAGAACATAAATCATCGTGGAGTGAAGCAAAATGAAAAGAATCATGCTTTGTTGTTCAGCGGGGATGTCGACCAGTTTGTTAGTGCGGAAGATGAAAGAAGTGGCGGCGGAACGCGGAGAAGAGGTGCAGATTGACGCATTCGGTGCCAGCGAGTTTGATGAAAAATTCCGTGATTATCAGGTGGTGCTGCTCGGTCCGCAGGTGCGTTACATGCAGGCTGATTTATCTGCCAGAGCGGCAGAATTCAACATTCCGGTCGAGACCATCAACATGATGGATTATGGCATGCAGCGCGGTGATAACGTGCTCGACTTTGCCTTTGGTCTGATCGCACAGGAAGGAAGCCGCGTATGAGTGGCCTCTATCAGGCGATGGTTAACGTCATCGAAAAACATATCACGCCACTGGCGGGCAGTGTCGGTCAGCAGCGGCATGTGATTGCCATCCGCGACGGCTTTATCGCAGCGCTGCCATTTATGATTATTGGCTCGTTCATGCTGGTCTTTATCTTCCCGCCTTTCTCGCCGGACACGACCATGAGCTTCGCGCGCGGCTGGCTGGACTTGTCGCTGAAATACCGCGAACAACTGATGTTGCCGTGGTATCTGAGCATGGGCGTCATGACGTTTTTCATTTCGGTAGGTATCGGTGCAAGCCTCGGTAAGCACTATAAGCTTGACCCGATCATGACCGGTTTACTGGCATTTATGGCGTTTCTGCTGGTGGCCGCGCCGTATCATGACAAACAAATCTCCACGCAATATTTTTCCGGCGAAGGTATCTTCACCGCCATTCTGACAGCGATTTATGCCGCTGAAGTGTATGCGTTGCTCAAACGCCGCAACATCACCATCCGCCTGCCGAAAGAAGTGCCGACCGGTGTGGCACGTTCATTTGAAATTCTGATCCCGGTGGTGGTGATTGTCGCCACGCTGCATCCGCTGAATCTCTTTATTCAGTCCACCACCGGCATGATTATTCCTGAAGCCATCATGCATTTGCTGGCACCGTTGGTCTCTGCATCGGATTCGCTGCCGGCGATTTTAATTTCAGTGTTTATTTGCCAGGTGCTGTGGTTTGCAGGGATTCATGGCGCACTGATTGTCACTGGCATCATGAACCCGTTCTGGATGACCAATCTGGCGCTTAACCAGACGGCGTTACAGGCCGGTGCGCCATTGCCACATATTTACCTGCAAGGATTTTGGGATCACTATCTGTTGATTGGTGGCGTAGGGTCGACCTTACCGCTGGCGATTCTCTTGCTGTGCAGCAAGGCCGTGCATCTGCGTACTATTGGCCGGATGGGGGTGGTACCGAGCTTCTTCAACATTAACGAACCTATCTTGTTCGGCACGCCGATTATCATGAATCCGGTATTCTTCCTGCCGTTTACGCTGGTGCCGATGCTGAATGCTATTTTTGCTTACACCGCCACAAAACTCGGCTGGGTCGCGCAAGTGGTCTCGCTCACACCCTGGACAACACCTGCACCGATTGGTGCGTCATGGGCCGCAAACTGGGCATTCAGTCCGGTAATTATGTGCCTGTTCTGTATGGTGTTATCAGCCGTTATGTACTACCCGTTCCTGAAAGCCTATGAACGTACGTTGCTGAAACAGGAAGCGGAAAAAGCCACGGCACAAACGGCGGGCAATGCCGTGCCGGCAAACAGTTAAATATCAGTTAAAACGTACAGCTAACGGACAGCGAGGATAACGATGAAATACGCATTTCCAAAAGAATTCTGGTGGGGCAGTGCCAGTTCGGCGCCACAAACCGAAGGTGAATCCCTGAGCCACGGGAAAAGTGCCACGGTGTGGGATCACTGGTATTCACAGCAGCCAACACGCTTTCACAATGACGTCGGCCCGCAGGATACTTCAACGTTTTATAAAAACTGGCGCGAGGATATCGCGCTGCTGAAACAGCTGAATCACAACACCTTCCGCACGTCGATTTCCTGGGCACGTTTAATTCCCAACGGACGTGGCGACGTGAATCAGGAAGCGGTCACGTTTTATAATCAGGTGATCGACGAAATGCTGGCGCAGGGTGTGCAGCCGTTTATCAATCTGTTCCACTTCGATATGCCGATGGCGATGCAGGAAATCGGCGGCTGGGAAAACCGCGACGTGGTGCAGGCGTATGCAAAATACGCCGATACCTGTTTTGAACTGTTTGGTGACCGGGTCAAGCATTGGTTTACGTTCAACGAACCGGTGGTGCCGGTGGAAGGTGGTTATCTGTATGATTTCCATTATCCGAATGTGGTGGATTTCAAACGTGCCGCCACCGTGGCGTATCACACCATGCTGGCGCATTCCCTGGCGGTAAAAGCTTATCGCGCCCGTGATCCCGGTGGCGAAATCGGTATCATTCTTAACCTCACGCCGTCTTATCCACGTTCGCAGAATCCGGCTGATCTGAAAGCCGCGAATATTGCTGATCTGATGTTTAACCGCAGTTTCCTTGATCCGGCGCTGCGAGGTGAATATCCGCAGGAACTGGTGGAATTGCTGAAAAAACACGGTCAGCTTCCGGCCTGTCAGCAGGGCGATAAAGAACTGCTGAAACAGGGCGTGGTAGATTTGCTCGGCATTAACTATTACCAGCCGCGCCGCATTCAGTGCCGCGACAGTATGGTTAATCCTGAAAGTCCGTTTATGCCGGAATGGTTCTTTGATAACTACGTCATGCCGGGGCGTAAAATGAACCCGCATCGTGGCTGGGAAATCTATGAGCAGGGCATTTACGATATTCTGACTAATCTGCGGGAAAACTACGGTAATCCGCGCTGTTTCATTTCCGAAAACGGCATGGGTGTGGAAAATGAACTGCGCTTTGAACAGGCAGGGCGGATTGATGATGATTACCGCATCGAGTTTGTCAGCGGGCACCTGAAATGGTTGCACCGTGCCTTACAGGAAGGCAGCGGTTGTCTCGGCTATCACATGTGGACATTTATTGACTGCTGGTCATGGATGAATGCCTATAAAAACCGGTATGGTTTCATCCAGCTGGATCTGGAAACGCAGAAACGTACGGTGAAGAAAAGCGGCGAATGGTTTGCAGCAGTTTCTAAAAATAACGGTTTCGACTAACACAAGGAAAGACATGGCAAACATTAACGACGTTTCGCGGCTGGCGAAGGTTTCGAAAGCGACGGTGTCCCGTGTCCTGAGTGGCAGCCGCGGTGTCAAAGAAGAAAGCCGCCTGGCTGTGATGCAGGCGGTTGAAACACTGCAATACAAGCCAAGTGTGATCGCGCAGTCGCTGTCCACGCAGTCCACCGGTTGTATCGGGGTCATTTGCGCGACCGAAAACATCAATCAGTCGACCGGTTATCTCCACGCGCTGGAAAAAGAACTGCGGCTGAATCAGAAGTATCTGCTGCTGCGTTTTGCCACCGACGCGGCAAGTCTCAGGCATTCTGTGGACGAGATTGGGCGCGGCCTGTGCGATGCGATGATTGTGATCGGCGCACGCTTTCCTTTGCCAACGCTGCCCGACAACGTCATTACCATTGATTGTCTGGATGCGGATTCTGCACGCAGTATTCATTTTGACCGCAGCTTTGCGGCCGAAACCGCCTGTCAGTATGTGCTGAAACAAGGGCGCAGACAGATTGCCCTGATTAACCCGGAAAATGATGATACGGCAGGTCAAATTCTGCAGGGATATCATCTGGCGCTGGAGAAATTCCTGCTGCCCTACGACCGCCGGCTGGTTCACAGCGGCTCACATGCACTGACGCAACTGCTGGCACAGAATGTGCCGTTCAATGCCCTGCTGGTGCCGGATGACTCGTCGGCACAGGACGCACTTCGTCAGCTGATGCATCATGGGCGCACTGTGCCGGGAAACGTGATGGTGTTTAGCCTCGACAGTACGTTGCCGCCGGGTGTTTCTGCCGTTCCGGCCATTGCCTATCCGCTGGAAACGCTGGCACAACGGGCGATGGCGCTGCTGACCGGCCAGTTTTCCGCCAACATCAGCGCGCCGGTTCGCGGCCAGCTCTCTTTACCTTCCTGACAAACCTCTCATGTCGCGCAGCAACGGATATCCGCCTGCGCGAATGTTTGCTAACATCACTCTCTGATCCTTTAACCTTTTCAGCGGCACCATCTCATTGATGAATATGAAGAAAAAAAGACCCGTACTCCAGGATGTTGCCGACAAAGTGGGCGTCACAAAAATGACGGTCAGCCGCTATTTGCGTAATCCTGAACAGGTTTCCGGCGCGTTGCAGGAAAAAATTTCAGCAGCACTCGATGAGCTGGGTTATATCCCCAACCGCGCCCCTGACATTCTTTCTAACGCTAAAAGTCGCGCTATCGGCGTGCTGCTGCCGTCGCTGACCAATCAGGTGTTTGCGGAAGTGCTGCGCGGCATTGAGAGCGTGACCGATATTCATGGCTATCAGACCATGCTGGCGCACTACGGATACAGCCAGGAACGTGAAGAACAGCGTCTGACCTCGTTACTCTCCTACAATATCGACGGACTGATTTTGTCCGAGCGGCATCACACCGCGCGTACGCTGAAGATGATCGAAGTAGCCGGTATTCCGGTGGTAGAGATGATGGATTGCGTATCGCCTTGCGTGGATCTGGCGGTCGGTTTCAACAACTTTGAAGCCGCACGGCAGATGACCCAGCAAATTATCGCGCGCGGGCATCGTCATGTGGTGTATTTCGGCGCACGTCAGGACGAACGTACCCTTATTAAACAGCAGGGTTACGAGCAGGCGATGCGTGAATCCGGTCTGGAGCCTTACAGTGTGATGACCAGCCGCTCTTCCAGTTACAGTGGTGGTGCTGAGTTATTGCGACAGGCGCAAAAAGACTGGCCACAAATCGACAGTATTTTCTGTACCAACGATGACCTTGCGGCAGGTGCATTCTTTGAATGTCAGCGTCAGGGACTGAAAATTCCTTCACAAATGGCGATTGCCGGTTTTCATGGACACAACATGGGACAAACGATGGAGCCACCGCTCGCCAGCGTCCTGACGCCGCGTGAAAAAATGGGGCAAATCTCCGCCGAACGCCTGCTGGCGAGACTTCGCGGCGAAGAAGTGGTGCCGAGAATGGTGGATGTAGGGTTTACGATTTCTGCGGGCGGAAGTATCTGATTTCTTTGCGCCTTCCCCTCTCACGAGGGGATGGCTGGGATGGGGTGTTGGTTTTGCGGATGACAGCGCTGCCATTAAGCCCACTCCCGACTTCTCCGGTCTAAACATCCCCCTTCGCAGGGGAAAGTCTTACTTCTGTACCGTCTTCAAAGCCGCGATACAGCGATCTACCACACCTTCAAACTTGTGATCGATATTTACGCGCAACACGTCCGGCTCGTCTTCGCCGGGTTCTTCGAGTGCTTCAAACTGGCTGCGCAGCAAATCGGTCGGCATGAAGTGTCCGGCGCGTGCTTTCAGACGTTCGGCAATCACCTCAAAACTGCCTTTCATGTAAATAAATACCATGCCTTCGTTGTCTTTACGCAGGGCGTCGCGGTAACGGCGCTTCAGTGCGGAACAGACAATGATGCCGGTTTCATTTTTATGGCGCAGGCTGTAAGCCGCGTCGTTGAGGCGTAATAACCACGGTGCACGATCATCGTCGTTCAGTGGCGTGCCGCTGGCCATCTTTTCAATATTGGCGCGGGGATGAAGATCATCGCCGTCGATAAATTTCGCGTTAATTTCACGGGCCAGTGCCGCGCCGACGGTGGATTTACCGCTGCCTGACACGCCCATCAGAATGATGCTTTGTCCTGCCATAAGTATGATCTCTATCCCAAAATGAACATTTTGACTGCGTAGTGAGTCCTAATATTAGCATGTTACCGGTATCATGATACCGGTAACAAATGGAGATGTGACTAATATCACAAAGGAATGCACTGCTGTTTTAGCGGTCGCGGTCTGTACCCGTTGCACTGTTAATTCCTACAACATCTTGAAAACTAAAAATAATGCATCACCCGGTTTTTAGCCATACCTGAGTGACAGCATAAGGGGAAGAATATGCCATTAGTTATTGTAGCGGTGGGTGTCGCACTGCTGTTGTTACTTATGATCCGATTTAAGCTTAATGGCTTCATTGCACTGATTCTTGTCGCGCTGGCGGTGGGGATTATGCAGGGAATGCCGGTCGATAAAGTTATCACCTCAATCAAAAACGGGGTGGGTGGCACGCTTGGCAGTCTTGCGCTGATCATGGGCTTCGGTGCCATGCTCGGTAAAATGCTGGCAGATTGCGGTGGTGCACAACGTATCGCGACCACCCTTATCGAAAAGTTTGGCCGTGAGCACATTCAGTGGGCGATTGTGCTGACAGGTTTCATCGTCGGGTTTGCCCTGTTCTATGAAGTTGGCTTCGTGCTGATGTTGCCACTGGTCTTCACTGTGGCGGCGGCAGCGCGTCTGCCTTTGCTGTATGTCGGCGTTCCGATGGCGGCCGCGTTATCCGTCACACACGGATTCCTGCCTCCGCACCCTGGCCCGACGGCAATTGCGACGATTTTCCATGCGGATATGGGTAAAACGCTGTTGTTTGGCTCACTGCTGGCGGTGCCGACCGTTATTCTGGCCGGTCCTGTGTATGCGCGTTTCCTGAAAGGTATCGACAAACCGGTGCCGGAAGGTCTGTTTAACCCGAAAACCTTCACGGAAGAAGAGATGCCGGGCTTTGGCGTCAGTGTCGCCACCTCCCTGGTGCCGGTCATTCTGATGGCGTTTCGCGCGCTCTGCGAAATGATCCTGCCGAAAGGCCATCCGGTGCTGGCGTATGCTGAATTCTTCGGCGACCCGGTGATGGCAACGCTGATTGCGGTGCTGATCGCTATCTTTACCTTTGGTCTGAACCGTGGCCGCAAGATGGAAGATGTGATGGCGACTGTGACCGACTCCATCAAAATCATCGCGATGATGTTGTTAATTATCGGCGGTGGCGGGGCGTTCAAACAGGTGCTGGTGGACAGCGGTATTGAAAAATACATCGCGGCTCTGATGCACGGCAGCAACCTGTCGCCAATCCTGCTGGCCTGGTCTATCGCAGCGGTTCTGCGTATCGCGTTGGGTTCTGCCACCGTGGCCGCGATTACGGCGGGCGGTATTGCCGCACCACTGATCGCCACGACCGGCGTCAGTCCTGAACTGATGGTGATCGCCGTCGGGTCCGGCAGCGTGATTTTCTCGCACGTCAACGATCCGGGCTTCTGGCTGTTCAAGGAGTATTTCAACCTGAGCATTGTCGAAACCTTCAAATCCTGGTCGGTGCTGGAAACCATCATTTCCCTGTGCGGTCTGGCGGGATGCCTGCTGCTGTCGATGGTCGTCTGACGGCAAACGGATAGCGTAAAAAAGGCGAGCCAGATGGCTCGCCTTTTTCATTTCTTCTGTCGCTAAATCTTCAGATACGCCCTGATCCCATCGAGGAACATCTGCGTCGAGAGCATGACCAGAATCAGGCCCATCAGGCGTTCGAGGGCGCTGACGCCTTTATCACCCAGCAGGCGCAGGAACAGGTTTGAGAGCAACAGGATTGCCATCGACATGCCCCACGCGATAAACAGCGCCAGCGTTAAGTGACTCATCTGGTTTGGATACTGGTGCGAAAGCAGCATCAGCGTGGCGAGAATCGACGGACCGGCGACCAGCGGGATCGCCATCGGGACGAGGAAGGGTTCTTCACCGGCAGGCAGTCCGCTGCTGCTTTTCTCTTCCGACGGGAAAATCATTTTGATGGCGATCAGGAACAGGATAATACCGCCGGAAATCGACACAGTTTCAGTGCGCAGATTCAGAAACGACAGGATTTTTTCACCGGCGAACAGGAAGATCAGCATCAGGATGAGTGCGATCAGCATTTCGCGGATCAACACCACACGGCGACGTTTCGGGTCGAGATGTTTTAATACCGACATAAAAATCGGTAAATTACCCAGCGGATCCATAATTAAAAACAGCAAAATAGTTGCTGAAATCATTTCGGTCATAACTACCTCAGAAAAAATGCCAGTTATATACCCGTCATACTTCAAGTCGCAGATGCGTTAACTGCGCTCACTCACGCCGGTCACTTAGTTGTCTAAGCTCCCCAGGCTTCCTGAGCTTGTCGCGTTACTCGCAGGGCCAGCGCAAGCGCTGTTCAAAAGCGGAAACTTTTGTCCTGCAACTCGAATTATTGAGGGTATAAGTTGCGCTGCTATTAAAAGCCGCACTATTGATTAAATTCACTTGCCACTTCTACTACATTTTGTAAGGTGGTAGACCCGCGCGTTAATGGGGCGCAGTGCATCAAAACAGGCACTCACTGAGTGCAAACGCGCGTTCAAGCCGTTTTAAGCAGTTATCACCCTCAGGGCAGGACAGATATTATGAAAAATGTAGGTTTCGTTGGCTGGCGTGGAATGGTCGGTTCTGTACTCATGCAACGCATGATTGAAGAACGCGATTTCGACGCTATCCGTCCGGTATTCTTCTCCACTTCTCAGCACGGTCAGGCCGCGCCTTCTTTCACGGGTCAGTCCGGAACCTTGCAGGATGCTTATGATCTGGACGCCCTGAGCGCACTGGACATTATAATCACCTGTCAGGGCGGCGATTATACCAATGAAATCTATCCGAAGCTGCGTGAAATCGGTTGGTCTGGCTACTGGATTGACGCAGCATCCTCTCTGAGAATGGAAGATGACGCGATAATCATCCTCGACCCGGTCAACAACGCCGTGATCCGTCAGGGCATTGATAAAGGCATCAAAACCTTTGTGGGCGGTAACTGTACCGTCAGTCTGATGCTGATGTCGCTCGGCGGCCTGTTCGCTCATGATCTCATCGAATGGGCGTCTGTCGCCACCTATCAGGCGGCCTCCGGCGGCGGTGCGCGGCACATGCGCGAACTGCTGACCCAGATGGGAATGCTGCATAACAGCGTGGCGAAAGAGCTGGAAAACCCGGCTTCCGCCATTCTGGATATCGAACGTAACGTAACGGCGCTGACCCGCAGCGGCACGTTGCCAACCGATAACTTTGGTGTTCCGCTGGCGGGCGGTCTGATCCCGTGGATCGATAAACAGCTCGACAATGGCCAGACCAAAGAAGAGTGGAAAGGTCAGGCGGAAACCAACAAAATCCTCGGCACTTCCAGCATTATTCCGGTAGATGGGCTGTGTGTCCGTATCGGCGCGCTGCGCTGCCACAGCCAGGCGTTTACGTTGAAACTGAAAAAAGACGTGCCGGTGCCGGAAATCGAACAGATACTGGCTTCGCATAACGACTGGGTTCGTGTGATCCCGAATGACCGCGAATTATCGATGCGTGAACTGACGCCAGCGGCAGTCACCGGCACCATGAACACGCCGGTCGGCCGTCTGCGTAAACTGAACATGGGCCCGCAATATCTTTCAGCGTTCACCGTCGGTGACCAGCTGCTATGGGGCGCGGCAGAACCTTTACGACGTATGTTGCGAATTCTTCTGTAATCCGCCGCCAGGTTGAAAACTGCCCTGTTTTCTTCACGATGACTTCTCACGGGACACCAGCACGGTGTCCCGTTTTTAATTCTGCCATCATTCTCTTCCCCCTTTATCCGCCTTTTTCCAGCGCAACTCTCTGAATTTCATTTTGTGAAAAATTCATTGGTTTCTTCACGCTGATTTTTCGAACCTTTGTCTATGCTTAGTAGAAGAGCTCTGCCTCTTTGAGAAGCTGAAATAAGCACTTATTTGGAAATTGTGACCGTAAGCGTGATCACGCACCTTTTGGCAAAACTGAAACATAGCCGGATCACAAAGCGGCGATAAAAAGGGGAGCACACTAGGATCACGTTTCGCATTGAATACTTGACTGATTTTATTGGATTTATTGATTTAATTAATCATAGGACGTAATACATGTCTGTACTTCCCGATCAGCACGTCATTAATCAAATCATATCTGGCCACTACGCTGATCCTTTTTCTCTGTTGGGAATGCACTCTGTGGCTGCCGGGCTGGAAGTTCGTGCCCTGTTGCCGGATGCGGATCAGGTCTGGGTCATTGATGTAGAAAAAGGTAAACAGGTGGCAGAACTGCGTCGCTACGACGACCGCGGTTTCTTTGTCGGCCTGATCCCACGCCGTAAAAATGCGTTTCGTTACCAGCTGGAGGTCCGCTGGGGCGAGAATCTCCAGGTGATTGATGACCCGTACCGTTTCGGCACGCTGTTGCAGGAACTGGATATCTGGCTGCTGGCAGAAGGCACACACCTGCGGCCTTACGAAAAACTCGGCGCGCATCTGCAAACGCTGGACGGCGTCGAGGGGGTGAGTTTTGCCGTCTGGGCACCGAACGCCATGCGGGTTTCCGTGGTCGGTGAATTCAACTTCTGGGACGGCCGCCGGCACCCGATGCGTCAGCGCCGCGAAAACGGTATCTGGGAACTCTTTATTCCCGCTGTCCGCGAAGGTCAGCTGTATAAATTCGAAATTATCGACTGCCGCGGGCAGGTCAGCTTGCGCGCCGACCCTTATGCTTTCGAGGCGCAGATGCGTCCGGACACCGCTTCGTGCGTACGGAAATTACCCGACGTCGTGCCGCATTCAGAAAGCAGAAAGAAAGCCAATGCGCTGAATCAGCCGGTTTCGGTATATGAAGTGCACCTGGGTTCATGGCGTCGTCATGCTGATGATAATTTCTGGCTGAGCTATGGCGAACTGGCCGAGCAACTGGTTTCTTATGCTAAATGGATGGGCTTTACGCACATTGAACTGATGCCGGTCAATGAACATCCGTTCGACGGAAGCTGGGGTTATCAGCCGCTTGGTATGTACGCGCCGACCCGTCGTTTCGGTACGCCCATGGAATTTAAAGCCTTTGTCGATGCGGCGCATAACGCCGGGCTGAACGTGATTCTTGACTGGGTGCCGGGACATTTCCCAAGCGACGCCTACGGTCTGGCACAGTTTGACGGCACCGCGCTGTACGAATATGCCGATCCGCGTGAAGGCTATCATCAGGACTGGAATACGCTGATTTATAACTACGGTCGCCATGAAGTGCGTAACTACCTGGCAGGCAATGGTTTTTACTGGATTGAGCGATTTGGTATCGACGGCCTGCGTGTCGATGCAGTGGCTTCCATGATTTACCGCGATTACAGCCGTAAACCCGGAGAGTGGATCCCGAATTATTACGGCGGACGCGAAAACCTGGAAGCCATTTCTTTCCTCAAATACACCAACCAGACCATCGGACGCGAACTCGGTGGTGCGGTGACGCTGGCAGAAGAATCGACCGATTATCCTGGCGTCACCATGCCACCGGATGCCAACGGGCTGGGTTTTCATTACAAGTGGAATATGGGCTGGATGCACGATTCCCTGACCTATATGCAGCTTGATCCTGTTCACCGCAAATATCATCACAATCTCATGACATTCGGCGTCCTTTACGCCTACAGCGAGAACTTTATCTTGCCACTGTCGCACGACGAAGTGGTGCACGGTAAGAAATCCTTGCTGGATAAAATGCCCGGCGACGTCTGGCAGAAATTCGCTAATCTGCGTGCCTACTACGGTTTTATGTGGGCGCACCCGGGCAAGAAACTGCTGTTTATGGGCAATGAATTTGCACAAGGGCGTGAGTGGAATTTCGACGCCAGCCTCGACTGGCACCTGCTCGACGATCCGACCAGCTGGCACAGCGGCGTACAGCATCTGGTACGCGACCTGAACCTGGTCTATCAGGCTAACGCGCCGTTATATGAGCTGGATTACAATCCCCGTGGCTTCGAATGGCTGGTGGTCGACGATCATGAAAACTCGATTTTCGCCTTTGCCCGCCGTGACGAACAAGGCGGTGAAGTGATCGTCATCAGTAACTTTACGCCGGTCCCGCGCGAGCATTATCGCATCGGTATCAGCCGTCCGGGTCGCTATCACGAAATCCTCAATACAGATTCGCATTACTACCGTGGCAGCAATGTCGGCAACGGCGGCGATATTTACAGTGAGAATATCAGCCATCATCAGCGTGACCATTCGATCAGCGTGACCATTCCACCGCTGGCGACGGTTTATTTGCGAAGGGAGGCGTAATGAAACAGCCCGGTCCCGGTCTGCCCGCGCCTTTTGGTGCGCATCTCAGAGATAACGGCGTCAATTTTTGCCTGTACTCCGCACATGCGGAAAAAGTGGAGTTATGTCTTTTTGATGAGACCGGCAGTGAGCAGCATCTGCCCCTGACCGGGCGAACCGGCAACCTCTGGCATGGATTTGTGCCAGATCTCAAAGCCGGGCAGCGCTACGGTTACCGCGTTTACGGGCCATTCGATCCCCTAAAGGGCCACCGGTTTAACCCGAAAAAAGTGCTGATTGACCCGAGCGCCCGCGCGATTGACGGCGTACTGCTCGACAACGCACGGTTCACCGGCGGCACCGGTGCTCCGGACGAGAAAGACAGCGCCGTGGTTGCGCCTAAGTCGGTGGTGGTCGCCGGAAATTTCGACTGGGGTGATGATAAACCCCCGGCGAAACCCTGGGGCGAAACGGTGATTTACGAGGCACATGTCCGCGGCCTGACGCGCCAGCATCCGCATATTCCGGCCGCCATACGCGGCACCTATGCCGGGCTGGCACATCCGGTGATGCTTGAATACTTGCAGCATCTGGGCATTACCGCAATAGAACTGTTGCCGGTGCAGCATCATGCCGACGAACCGCGCCTGCAACGCCTCGGACTGAGCAATTACTGGGGCTACAACGTATTGGCGCCTTGCGCTGTGGATCCGCGTTATGCCAGCGGACTGGGCGGTGTATCGGCGCTGAATGAATTTAAATCGTCAGTCAAAGCGCTGCACCAGGCGGGTATCGAGGTGATCCTGGACGTGGTGTTTAATCACAGCGCCGAGCTGGATATCGACGGTCCGTTTATTTCTTTTCGCGGCATCGACAACGCCAGCCTGTACTGGCTCAACGACGACGGCTCTGACAACAACATGACCGGTTGCGGTAACACAATGCGGCTGGTGGATGAGGAGATGATCGCCTGGACAATCGACAGCCTGCATTATTGGGTACGCGAATGTCACGTTGATGGGTTCCGCTTTGATTTAGCGACAGTTCTCGGCAGAACGCCGGAGTTTTCCGCTCAGTCACCGCTGTTCATGGCCATTAAGCAGGATGATGTTCTCTCAAAAATCAAACTGATTGCTGAGCCGTGGGATATCGGTACCGGCGGTTACCAGCTGGGGAATTTCCCGGCACCGTTTGCCGAATGGAGTGATGTATGGCGCGACAATATGCGTCAGTTCTGGCTGCATGGCGATCTTGCCCTCGGTCGGTTTGCCGGGCGTTTTGCAGGCTCTGCCGACACGTTCATCCCGGCACAGCGTGAACCTTACGCCAGCATCAACATGCTGACGGCACATGACGGCTTCACGTTGCGCGATCTTGTCAGTTTTAACCACAAACATAACCAGGCTAACGGTGAAGAAAACCGCGACGGCCATAACGAAAATTTCAGCCAAAACCACGGTCAGGAGGGGCTGGAGGCGCCTGATGACATATTACAGCAGCGCCGTCTCAGCCAGCGGGCCTTGCTGGCGACGCTGTTTTTATCACAGGGTACACCGATGTTGCTGGCCGGTGATGAACTCGGTAATAGCCAGTCGGGTAATAACAATGCTTATTGCCAGGACAATCCGATGACCTGGCTCGACTGGGAAAGCGCTGATGAAAGCCTGATGGCCTATGCCAGCGCACTGATTGCGCTGCGCCGGAAAATTCCGGCACTGACGCAAAACCGCTGGTGGCAGGAGGGCAGCGGGGAGGTGCAATGGCTGAATCAACAAGGGCAACCAATGAGTCCCGGTGACTGGGAGCAGGGTCCGCAGCAGTGGCTGCAAATCTGCCTGTCACAGCGCTGGTTGGTTATCGTTAATGCCTCACTGCACGAGGTAGATTTGCACCTGCCGTCGGGAAACTGGCAGCCGGTGGCACCGTTCAACAGCGTGCTTTTTGATGAGGAACCCCGGCGTGTCATGGAAGGCTCGCAATGGCGGGCGGCAGCAAAAACCCTCTGTGTCCTACAAGATTTCACTCCACAGAGCCGGTCATTATAAAAATGAAGGAGTCAGATATGGCGACATTAGATAACCGGGACCCGGTCATGCTGGCAAGACAGTTGCCGCTGAAATCCGTGGCATTAATCCTTGCCGGGGGACGGGGTTCAAGGTTGAAAGATTTGACCGCAACCCGGGCAAAACCCGCCGTTCATTTTGGCGGGAAATTCCGCATCATTGATTTTGCCCTGTCAAATTGCCTGAACTCTGGCATCCGCCGCATCGGCGTAATCACACAATATCAGTCACACACGCTGGTTCAGCATATCCAGCGTGGCTGGTCTTTCCTCAATGAAGAAATGAACGAATTTGTGGATTTACTCCCGGCGCAGCAACGCCACAGTACCGAGCACTGGTACAAAGGGACTGCCGATGCGGTTTATCAGAATCTGGATATTATCCGTCGTTACAAGGCCGAATTTGTGGTGATCCTGGCGGGCGATCATATCTACAAAATGGATTACTCACGGATGCTGATCGACCATGTGCAGAAAGGCGGTGAATGTACCGTCGCCTGCCTGGAAGTACCGCGCGCCGAAGCCAGTGAATTCGGTGTTATCGGCGTCACTGAGGATTATCACATCACCAGTTTCGTTGAAAAACCCAAAGACCCGCCGCCGATGCCCGGCAATCCCGATATGGCGCTGGCGAGCATGGGCATCTACATTTTTAATGCAGATTATCTGTTTCGCATGCTTGAAGAAGACATGGCGAGTGAAGAGTCGAGCCATGATTTCGGCAAAGACCTGATCCCCAAACTGACCCGTCAGGGCGTTGCCCGTGCGCATCCGTTTGGTCTTTCCTGTGTCACGCAAAACGATGAGGCACCGCCGTACTGGCGTGATGTCGGTACGCTGGAGGCTTACTGGCGCGCCAATCTGGATCTGGCTTCCGTCACGCCGGAGCTGGATATGTATGACCGCGACTGGCCGATCCGGACTCATATGGAGCCGCTGCCGCCCGCCAAATTTGTACAGGATCGCTCCGGCAGTCACGGCATGACCATGAATTCACTGGTAGCCGGTGGTGTGATTGTTTCCGGTTCGGTGGTGGTGCATTCCGTACTGTTCCCGCGGGTACGGGTCAATTCTTTCTGCAATATCGATTCGGCCATCATCCTGCCGGATGTGAATGTCGGTCGTTCATGCCGTTTACGCAAATGCGTCATTGACCGCGCTTGTCAGATCCCTGAAGGCATGGTGATTGGTGAGAATGCCGAGGAAGACAGCCGGCGTTTCTACCGTTCGGAAGGTGGCGTAGTGCTGGTGACCCGCGCAATGCTGGCGAAGCTTTAAACAGACGATATTAATACGAATTTTCGTCATCCTGGTGAGCGCCGGGATGACCGGGATAATCAGGAGCGCGAATGCAGGTTTTACATGTTTGTTCTGAGCTGTTTCCGCTATTAAAAACAGGCGGCCTTGCGGATGTCGCCGGTGCATTACCCGCCGCTCAGATTGCGGAGGGCGCGGATGTCCGCGTACTCATTCCGGCTTTCCCTGACGTCAAAAAAGGGCTGGGGGAAACGCAGGTGATTGGTACGCTGGCCACCTTTGCCGGGGATGTCACCCTTTCACTGGGTTATTTTGATGGCGTGGGTATTTATATTATTGATGTACCGGGATTGTATGACCGTCCCGGTAGCCCGTATCACGATCAATCGTCGTTCGCCTATCCGGATAACCATCTGCGCTTTGCGCTGCTGGGCTGGATGGCCTGTGAACTGGCCCTGAATTTCGATCCGCAGTGGCGGCCTGACATTGTCCATTCTCATGACTGGCACGCCGGGCTGTGTTCCGCCTATATCCGCGCCCGCAATGCGCCCGTTCGGACGATTTTCACCGTACATAATCTGGCGTTTCAGGGATTGTTTGGTGCACATCATCTCGATGAGCTGTATATCCCGCGCGAGTTCTTTCAGATGCACGGGCTGGAATTCTATGGCCAGATATCTTTTCTGAAAGCCGGTCTGTTCTATTCTGATCACGTGACGACCGTCAGCCCGACGTATGCAAAAGAAATCACCCGTCCCGAATTTGGTTACGGCATGGAATCTTTGCTGCTGGAACGTGAAATGCAGGGGCGACTGACGGGGATCCTTAACGGGGTCGATGAAGCCATCTGGCAGCCACGTGATGACGTGTTGCTGTCGGCACGCTACGATGCGGAGGATTTACGCGCCAAAGCGGTCAATAAAGCCTATCTGCAAAGGGCGATGGGACTGGATGTTGATGATTCGCGTCTGGTGTTTGCGGTTGTGAGTCGTCTGACCAGCCAGAAAGGGCTGGATCTGGTGCTTGAAGCCTTACCGGACTTGCTCGAACGCGGGGGCCAGTTAGCGCTTTTGGGCGCGGGTGACGCGGTGCTGCAACAGGCATTTCTGGCGGCAGCGGCAGATAATCCGGGGCAGGTTGGCGTGCAACTTGGCTATCATGAAGCGTTTTCCCACCGTATTATCGGTGGGGCGGACGTCATTATGGTGCCAAGCCGATTTGAACCTTGCGGTTTAACCCAGTTGTATGGCCTTAAATACGGCACATTACCGCTGGTGCGCCGCACCGGTGGGCTGGCTGATACGGTGGTCGATTGTGCGCTGGAAAATCTGGCCGACGGAACAGCCAGTGGTTTTGTCTTTGAAGAAGCAACGGGGAAATCGCTGGGAAATGCGATCCGCCGGGCATTTGTTTTGTGGAGCCGACCGAAACACTGGCGACACGTCCAGCAACACGCCATGGGTATTGATTTCGGCTGGAAGGTGGCTGCACAGGAATATATTGCCCTGTACAACCGCCTGCTGTCCTGACCCTGAACGCAGCTAACTTGATCGGGAATGTAACGTTATGACTTCACCGTTTAATTACAACTCACCGACAGTCAGTGTCGAAGCGCTTAAGCATTCTATTGCCTATAAACTGATGTTTATCATCGGCAAAGATCCGTCTATTGCGACACAACACGACTGGCTGAACGCCACATTGTTTGCGGTGCGCGACCGTATGGTGGAACGCTGGTTGCGTTCTAACCGGGCGCAAACCTCACAGGACGTACGACAGGTTTATTACCTGTCGATGGAGTTTCTGATTGGACGGACGCTTTCCAATGCGCTGCTGGCGATGGGCATTTACGATGACCTGAAAAACGCGCTTGATGAAATGGGCTTTGATCTGGAAGAACTGATCGGGGAAGAAAATGATCCCGGTTTAGGTAACGGCGGCCTCGGGCGGCTGGCGGCCTGTTTCCTTGATTCACTGGCAACGCTGGCGCTGCCGGGGCGTGGTTACGGCATCCGTTATGAATATGGTATGTTCGCGCAAAGCATCATCAACGGTGAGCAAAAAGAAGCGCCGGATTACTGGCTGGAATACGGTAATCCGTGGGAGTTCCAGCGTTATAACACCCGTTATAAAGTGCGTTTCGGCGGACGTGTGCAACATGAAGGCATCAAAACCCGCTGGCTGGAAACGGAAGAAGTCATTGCCTGCGCCTATGACCAGGTCATTCCCGGCTACGATACCGACGCCACCAACACGCTGCGCTTGTGGGGCGCGCAGGCCAGTAATGAAATCAATCTGGGTAAATTCAATCAGGGTGATTATTTCGCGGCGGTGGAAGACAAAAACCACTCTGAGAACGTATCCCGCGTGTTGTATCCCGATGACTCGACCTACTCCGGTCGCGAGTTGCGCTTGCGGCAGGAGTATTTCCTGGTGTCGGCAACCGTGCAGGATATCCTCAACCGGCATTACACCACGCACCATACTTACGACAATCTGGCCGATAAAATCGCCATTCACCTCAATGACACGCATCCGGTGCTGTCGATCCCTGAGCTGATGCGTCTGCTCATCGATGAGCATAAATTCGAGTGGAAAGCCGCGTGGGAAACTGTGTGTCACGTTTTCTCTTACACCAATCACACGCTGATGAGTG
Organism: Rahnella sp. RFA10(1/100); assembly: GCF_004195115.1. Taxonomy (NCBI): domain Bacteria; kingdom Pseudomonadati; phylum Pseudomonadota; class Gammaproteobacteria; order Enterobacterales; family Yersiniaceae; genus Rahnella; species Rahnella sp. RFA10(1/100). Next base: position 105,761 of record NZ_SEWR01000005.1, on the reverse strand, counting down.
AAGCTCTGGAAACCTGGCCGGTAGACATGATCGGTAAGATCCTGCCACGTCATCTGGAGATTATTTTCCAGATTAACGATCACTTCCTGAAAGAAGTGGCGGAAAAGATCCCCAATGATAATGGCCTGCTGTCACGGGTCTCGATTATCGATGAAGGCAACGGTCGTAAAGTGCGAATGGCGTGGCTTGCGGTGATCGCCAGTCATAAAGTTAACGGTGTTTCCGAACTGCATTCCGAGCTGATGGTGCAATCGCTGTTCGCCGATTTCGCCCGTGTTTATCCTGACCGTTTTTGTAATAAAACCAATGGCGTCACGCCGCGCCGCTGGCTGGCGCTGGCCAATAAACCGCTGTCAGCGGTGATTGATGATGCTATCGGCAAGACCTGGCGTTCTGATCTGAGCCAGTTGGCGGAACTGGAGCAGAATCTGGATTATCCGAGCTTCCTGCAGGCAATCCGTAAGGCCAAGCTGGACAACAAAAAACGGCTGGCGCTGTATATTGCCCAGAAGCTGAACATCGTGGTTGATCCGAAAAGTCTTTTTGATGTGCAGATTAAGCGCATCCATGAATATAAACGTCAGCTGATGAACGTGTTGCATGTCATCACCCGCTATAACCGTATCCTCGAAGAACCGGACGCCGAATGGGTGCCACGCACGGTGATTTTTGCCGGTAAAGCGGCCTCGGCGTATTACGCAGCGAAGCAGATCATCCGGCTGATCAATGACGTGGCGGCGGTGATCAACAACGATCCGCGTGTGGCTAACAAACTCAAGATCGTTTTCATTCCGAACTACAGTGTCAGTCTGGCCCAGCTGATTATCCCGGCAGCTGATCTTTCCGAGCAAATCTCGCTGGCGGGCACTGAAGCATCCGGCACCAGTAACATGAAGTTTGCCCTTAACGGCGCACTGACGATAGGCACGCTGGACGGTGCCAATGTCGAAATGCTCGAACATGTGGGTGAGGAGAATATCTTTATCTTTGGCAACACCACGCCACAGGTCGAGGAATTACGCCGCAAGGGCTACAACCCGCATACCTATTTCGAGCAGGATGCCGAACTGCATCAGGTGCTGACGCAAATCGCCACTGGCGTCTTTAGTCCGGCCGAGCCGAAGCGTTATACCAATTTGTTCGATACGCTGGTCAACCTCGGTGATCACTATCAGGTACTGGCGGATTATCGCAGTTATGTCGATACGCAGGATAAAGTCGATGAGCTGTATAAACTGCCGGAGGAGTGGACGCGACGCACGTTACATAACATCGCCAATATGGGCTATTTCTCCTCGGACCGTACCATTCAGGAATACGCCGATGAGATCTGGAACATTAAGCCGGTGAAGTTGTAGAACGGGAATAAAGGTGGGACTTTCAGCTCCTCCCCCTGCGAAGGGGGGGAGCTGATTAAATCAAGAAGCCAGCGACAAATGTTTCTTCTGCTGTTTGTGTGTTTCCAGCCATTCAGCAACGCGTTGTTGCTGGGTTTTATCCAGCCACATGCCCAGTTTGGTGCGACGCCAGATGGCATCATCAAGCTGTGAAACCCACTCTTTTTCCACCAGATAACGCAGTTCTGCTTCGTAGAATCCGTGACCGAAATCTTCGCCCAGCGACGCCAGACTGGTTGCGCCATTCAGCAGCAACTCTGTCTGACTGCCATAGGTGCGCGCATAACGGCGAGCCAGAGGTTCCGGTAACCATTTGAAACGGTTACGTAAATTAGCACTGTAAGTATCACGGTCACCATTGAGTTTCCCGCCAGGCAGTATTGCCGTTTTGGTCCACGCCGGGCCGGCTTTCGGATAGTACTTCACCAGTTTTTCCAGTGCGTGTTCCGCCAGTTTACGGTAGGTGGTCAGCTTGCCGCCAAATACAGAAAGCAGCGGCGCTTTGCCATCCTGATCGTGAACGTCGAGGGTATAATCACGGGTGACGGCCTGCGGTGAATCTGATTCGTCATCGCACAGCGGACGCACGCCGGAGTAGGTCCAGACAATGTCTTCTGTGGTCAGCTGTTTCTTAAAGTGATCGTTGTAAACTTTCAGCAAATAACCGATCTCTTTATCATCAATTTTTACTTCTTTCGGATCGCCGTGATATTCCACGTCGGTTGTCCCGATGATCGAGAATTCATCCATCCACGGGATCACAAACACAATGCGGTGATCTTCGTTTTGCAGAATGTAAGCCTGAGGCTGATTGTGCGCGCGCGGCACCACAATATGGCTACCTTTGATCAGACGGATGCCATAGGGTGATTTCAACTTCAGACCGTCGTCGAAGAAATGTTTTACCCATGGACCGGTGGCGTTCACCAGACCTTTGGCGCGCCAGGTAAAGGTTTTGCCGGTATCGATCTCTTCGGCTTCCACCATCCACAGTCCGTCTTCACGCCATGCACGGGTCACGCGGGTACGTGTGCGGACTTCGCCGCCACGCGCTTCCACTTCCTGGGCATTGACGACCACTAAACGCGCGTCGTCAACCCAGCAGTCCGAGTATTCAAAACCTTTGGTCAGTTCTGGCTTCAGCACAGAATCACTGCCGAATTTCAGGCTTTTACTGGCCGGCAGGCTGGTGCGTTTGCCCAGATGGTCGTACAGGAACAAACCGGCGCGGATCATCCAGGCCGGGCGCAGATGCGGCTGATGCGGTAAACGGAAACGCATCGGGAAAGCAATATGCGGTGCCATTTTCAACAACACTTCACGTTCGGCCAGCGCTTCGCTGACCAGACGGAATTCGTAATGTTCCAGATAGCGCAGGCCACCGTGGATCAGTTTAGAACTGGCCGAAGAGGTCGCGCAGGCCAAGTCTTGCGCTTCAAGCAGCAGAACAGACAGCCCGCGGCCAGCTGCATCTACTGCGATGCCGGTACCATTAATACCGCCACCAATTACGATCAAGTCTTTGGTTTCCACGTCATCTTCCTCCAGATGTTCGCAATAGCTCTTTTATGTTCGTTTTCGCTCATGATTGTAATCGAGAATCGACATACAAGCCAAGCGTTAACCAAATAAAAACAATTATGCGTGATGGAGGTAACATTTTTGTGGCGGTTTCGAGCAAAATGGTAAAGGGAGGACTAAACCGAACGCTGCTACGCGTGGAATTTTTCGAAATTGTTCGTTTTGGTCTGGCGGATGGGGGGAAGAAAAGCAGGAGCGCCAGAGCGACGCTCCCTAAATCCAGGAAAATCAGCAGAGTTCGAGATGTACGTCGTACTTATCGATGATTTGCTTCACGCTGTCCGGCGGCTGTTTGTCGGTGAACAGATAATGGATCAGATCCATTTTGCCGAGGTTAACCATCGCATTGCGACCAAATTTGGAATGGTCGGTTACCAACATAACGCAGCGGGAGTTTTCGATAATGGCACGTTTGGTACGGGCTTCGTGATAGTCGAATTCGAGCAGTGAACCGTCCATATCAATGCCGCTGATGCCGAGAATGCCGTAATCAAGGCGGAACTGTGAGATGAAATCCAGCGTTGCTTCGCCCATGATACCGCCATCGCGGGCACGTACTTCGCCGCCTGCGAGGAATAAACGAAAATCCTCCTTGGCCGTCAGCAGTGTCGCAACGTTCAGATTATTGGTCACGATGCGCAGATTTTTATGGTTAAGCAGTGCGTGTGCCACGGCTTCCGGCGTGGTACCGATATCAATAAACAGCGTTGAGCCATCAGGGATCTGGCTGGCGACGCGTTCGGCGATACGCGCTTTCGCTTCCGACCACATCACTTTACGATCGTTGTATGCCGCATTCACTGAGCTGGACGGCAAGGCCGCGCCGCCATGGTGACGGTGAATTTTATTCTGTTCAGCCAGATCATTGAGATCACGGCGGATAGTCTGCGGGCTGACTGCAAAATGTTCCACCAGTTCTTCGGTACTGACATAGCCTTGCTGGCGAACTAAATCGATAATGGCATCATGGCGTTGTGTTTGTTTCACCCGAATCCCCTACTTACTTTTTTTGTTGCGCGGAGTGCGCGTATCAACAAATGCCATGACCAGGCCGAGACCCAGACCAAACGCATGGGCGGCATTCGACACGGCCGCGCCGCCGGTTGCATAACCAATGAACATGAAAATCAACGAAATGACCAGTAATCCGCCGGGGACGTACAGACGACTTTCCGGTTTCAGCTGGCCGGTCAGCCAGGCGTAACCCATCAGCGCGTAAACCACACCGGACAAACCACCGAACCACGAACCATTGACCATTGACTGGCCCCAGCCGCTGATCAGGGCTGAAATGAGAGTCACGGTAAACAGTTTGCCGCTGCCCAGATGCATCTCAATCTGGCTGGCGAGATACCACCACCAGGCCAGATTAATCAGCAGGGCAATAAAGGAGAAGTTCATCAGAGCCGGAGTGAACCAGCGCCATAACTGGAAAACGCGTGAACTGTCCGGCCAGGCCAGCCAGTTCATCACCAGTTCGTCGCCGACCATCTGTTGCAGGATAAACACTGCAAGACTCAGCACAATCATGCCAATCGTCAGGGGGCCGGCGCGGCTGCGCAGGGTTTTCAGAAAAGGTGTATGTGACATCCGCAAATTGGGCTGCGCCTTGCCGGTTTTCCAGCTGGCTTCCTGATAGCGCGGATGCAGCGGATCGCGCACAAACAGCGCCACCTGCTTTTCGGCTTCTTCCAGGCGGGATTCATCTTCCAGCCAGAGCTGCACTTCCTGACTTTCATGTTTCATCGTCAGCGTAAAACCCTGCGTTGCCATGTAATCGACAAAAGCCTGAGCGAGGCGGGGGTTGTTCAGATTAAGAATGCGCACCATAGCGTTAAGCGGTTTCCCTAATTGTTTGATTTGTTGCCGTCATTTTAGGGCAATACCTTATCTGCCAGCGTGGGGGATGTCGATTATAACGTCAGAAGGATAAAGGAGGGGAATTTAGGCATGCTGTGCGGTTATCTGCGAATAGAAAATTATAGTGATGTGATGAGGATCGAAGTCTTTTGCAACACCGCCGGATGACGGTGTTGCAAAATCAAGCCCTTAAAGCCCTTCAAGCGCCTGTTGCAGATCAGCAATCAGGTCTTCGGTGTCTTCGATACCGATGCTGATGCGCACCAGCCCGTCGGTGATACCGCTCTGACGGCGGACTTCCGGCGCGACGGCGCTGTGCGTGGTGGATGCCGGATGGCAGGCCAGCGAATCGGTGTCGCCGAGCGAGACCGCCTGCGTGATAATGCTCAGCTTATCAAGGAAAGTCCGTGCGGCGTTCAGCCCGCCTTTCAGCTCAATCGCCATGATGCCGCCAAACAGTTTCATCTGGCGTGAGGCGGTGGCGTGTCCCGGATGCTGTTTCAGCCCCGGATAGAACACGGTATCTACCGCGCTGTGGCTGTCGAGGAATTCCGCCACCGCCTGTGCGCTCAGCGAACTGGCTTCGACGCGCAGCGGCAGTGTTTTCAGGCCGCGGATCAGCAAACTGGCTTCGAACGGGCTCAGGTTACCGCCAAATTGTTTCAGACTCAGGGTACGGATGGGCGTGATCAACGCCGCCGAACCGGCCACCACACCGCCGGTCGCATCGCCATGACCGCTGATGTATTTGGTCGCGGAATGCAGAACGATATCAATACCCAGCGCCAGCGGACGTGTCAGGTACGGCGTGGCGAAAGTGTTATCCGCCACACTGACCGCACCGGCCGCTTTGGAAAGACGCGCGATTTCTGCCAGATCGGCGATATCCAGCCCCGGATTAGCGGGAGTTTCCACCAGTACCACTTTGGTATTTTTGGTGAATGCGGCTTCCAGTTCATTCACATTCGCAACGTGAACCGGTTTGATACCATATCGCGGCAGCAAATTACGCACTACGCCTTCGGTACCGCCGTACAGCGTGCCGATATGAATGATTTCATCGCCGGGAACCAGCAGGGCAAACAGCGTGGCGCTGATCGCCGCCATGCCACTGGCACAGGCAACGGCGGTTTCTGCGCCTTCGAGCGCTGCCAGTTTTTGTTCGAAAACGGCCACGGTCGGATTGGCGAAACGGCTGTAAATATAGCCCGGTTCTTCACCGCTGAAACGGCGTGCGCCGCTGTCGAAATCCGGGTATGAAAATGCCGATGCGGCGGTGATTGGCGTGGCAATGGCGCCGGTCAGAGCATCGGGCTGCTGTCCACCATGAACGGCGAGCGTACGCAACCCTAAAGAACGTGAAGTGTTCAGATTTTTCATCTTGAAATCCTGTCGATAGTAGGCGGAAATTATATCAACACTGGAGAAAGGTAGCTTTTTCGGCTTAAGAATATTTTCGGCGCAAACCCGATAGCCTGGTTATAAAGACTATAGCTTGCGCCAGGGACAAATAAAGAGAGGATCAGACTTCAATATCTTGCGGAAAAGTTTTTGACCAGGCTTCGAAACCGCCGTCAACGCTGTAGACCGATTCGAAACCCTGAGAGATCAGAAACTGTGCGGCACCCCGGCTGCTGATACCGTGATAGCACATCACCAGCACCGGTGTTTTGGCATCGGTCTGCTGAATAAATTCAGGCAGGCTGTCGTTACTCAGATGCCAGGCACCCGGTGCATGTGCTGCGCCGAAGCTTTGCGGGTCGCGGATATCGACCATCACCGCTTCGCCAGCTGTCAGGCGGTTACGGGCTTGTTCTACGCTGATTGCTTCAAATTGTTCCATTCTGGTCGTGCCTCATAAAAGGTGATGCCCACATTCTACCCAATAATGGCACAACTAAGACCAGACAAAGAGAAGGGATAAAGTTAAACCAGGATCACTTTCACGCCTTTTTGGCGTAACTGTCCGATGATTTCATCATTCGCTTCTTTGCCGGTGATCAGCACATCAATTTGTTCGGTGCGGCTGAACAACATGCCTGCACGCTGACCGATTTTGCTGCTGTCGACCAGCACCGCCAGATTTCCCACATAATTGAGCATCTTCTGTTCGGCCATTGCGGTAAGCATATCAGTTTTGTACAGGCCGTCGGGGGTCAGCCCGGCACCGCTGGTAAACATCCAGTGCCCCGCATACAGACTGGCGTCGCCGTCCTGAGGTGCCAGCGTAATGGACTGACTTTTATTGTACTGCCCCCCCATGATCACCACGCTGTCGTGCTCCTGCTCAATCAGGTAATTAGCCAGCGGCAGATAATTAGTGATGACCTGAATGTCTTTTCCGCACATTTCACGGCCCAGCAGAAATGCCGTCGAACCGCAGTTAATCACCACGCTTTCACCCGGCAGGCACAGTTCGGCTGCTGCTTTAGCGATACGCATTTTCTCGTTGAGATTGTGCGTCTGGTGAATATTCAGCGGTGTCCAGTTCTGACGTGGCTGATTAACGGCTTCCGCGCCGTTGCGCACTTTACGCAACTTCCCCAGTTCATTGAGCTTGGTAATGTCACGACGCGCCGTGGCCGGTGAAATATCAAATTGATCAATCACATCGGCAACGGAAATCTGCCCCTGGCGTTGTAGCAGATCGAGAATGGCATTGTGGCGTTGTGGCTCAGTCATGGTGGCTCCGCAGGTAAATAGGTGATTACCGCGTGATTATAAACGAGCAGTAATGGCAATTACATTGTTAATAAAAAGGCGGAGTCTGTTGCCTCCGCCTTTTAGAAAGATGTCTTACAGGAAGGATTTGAACGGTAAATCCGTGTCTGTGCTAAAGCAGTCGTCAAAACCACGCGGGTAATGATATTCGAAATTATCTTTATCATCCGGATAGGTGAATTTGCCGCCTACCTGCCAGATAAAGGGCTTGAAGCCGTATTTCAGACGGTCTTTTTTCATCTCCCACAGCACACGTATTTCCTGGGGATCGGCCTGGAAATTAGACCAGATATCATGATGGAACGGGATCACCACTTTGGTTCTCAGTGATTCCGCCATACGCAGCATATCGACGCTGGTCATTTTGTCGGTCACGCCGCGCGGGTTCTCGCCGTACGAGCCGAGTGCCACGTCAATCTGGTACTCATTGCCGTGTTTGGCATAGTAGTTGGAATAGTGCGAGTCGCCGCTGTGATACAGGTTTCCGCCCGGCGTTTTGAACAGATAATTCACTGCACGCTGATCCATCATATCGGGTAATACGCCCGCAGCTTTCTGGCCGGCGGGCAGGGTGATCAGCACCGTGCGGTCAAAAGAATCCAGCGCATGGATTTCCACATCTTTGATTCTCACCACTTTGCCCGGTGTCATCACGATGCACCGGTTTGCCTGTACGCCCCAGCTCATCCACAAGTCCACGCAGGTTTGCGGGCCGATAAAGGGCACGTCGGCAGAACAATTTTGCATGACGGCAGCGGCGACGTTCACATCAATATGATCATTGTGATCGTGAGTGGATAACACTGCGTCGATCTCCCTGATCGCAAAGGGATCGAGCACAAACGGCGTGGTGCGCAGATTCGGCTGTAGCTTCTTCACACCGGCCATGCGCTGCATCTGGTGGCCGGTTTTCATCAGCGGGCTGCTGTGATTTTGCTTGCCGACGCCGCACCAGAAATCGACACAAATATTCGCACCGCCCTCTGATTTCAGCCAGACCCCCGTGCAGCCCAGCCACCACATGGCAAACGTGCCCGGTGCGACCTTTTCCTGCTCGATTTCTTCGTTTAACCAGGTGCCCCATTCCGGAAAGGTACTGAGGATCCAGGACTCGCGGCTGATCGTTTCTACTTTGCTCATAATATTTCCTCATTTGAATTTGCTTTGAAAATCGAATCACAATAAATCATTTAATGATTAAATGTGATTTATTTGTGCGAAAGTTATCATTGAAAATTCATTGTGACAATGATTTTAAAGCGGGTTTTTCCATGGCAAGAAATGCCTGCCAGCAGGGGGAGTGACCGGATCTAGGGTATGATGAGATGTTTTTTATAGAGTTATATAACTGAAATATCGAATAAATATAAAGTTTCGGATGCATAAATAAATTCATGCTCATGACGATATCTTGCGAGACTGCTCACAAATAATCATTGTGAATCTTTATCTGATTCGATGTGAGCATTAGAGTGCGTCTGTCCCTCACTTTTTAGCGCGAAGTTTGATGTGTGAGCGCGTTGAAGAGATCAAACAAGGTCAGACGGAGAGTCTTATGGAATTCCTCTACACCATCTTCACCGTATTTTTTAATCAGGTAATGACCAACGCGCCGCTGCTGTTGGGTATTGTGACCATGCTCGGTTACATCCTGCTCAGAAAGAGCGCCACGGTGATCATCAAGGGCACGATCAAGACCATCATCGGCTTCATGTTGCTACAGGCAGGTTCCGGCATTCTGACCGGGACGTTCAAACCGGTGGTGGCGAAAATTTCGGAAGTGTATGGCATTAATGGTGCCATTTCAGACACCTACGCTTCAATGATGGCAACAGTCGAACGCATGGGTGAGGCTTACAGCTGGGTCGGATATGCGGTGCTGATCGCCCTTGCACTGAATATCCTGATGGTGATATTCCGCCGTATCACCGGCATCCGCACCATCATGCTCACCGGGCACATCATGTTCCAGCAGGCGGGGCTGATTGCGGTGTTCTTCTTCATCATGGGCTATCCGATGTGGACGACCATCTGGTCAACGGCCATTCTGGTGTCGCTCTACTGGGGCATCACCTCAAACATGATGTACAAACCGACGCAGGCGGTGACTGAAAACAGCGGTTTCTCGATAGGTCATCAGCAGCAATTTGCGTCGTGGATAGCCTATAAAATCGCGCCATATCTCGGTAAAAAAGAAGACAGCGTGGAAGACCTCAAATTGCCCGGCTGGCTGAATATCTTCCATGACAATATCGTCTCCACCGCCATCGTGATGACGGTGTTCTTTGGCATCATCCTGTGTTCCTTCGGCCTCGACACCCTGCAGCAAATGGCCGGAAAAACTCACTGGACCATCTACATTCTGCAAACCGGTCTGATGTTTGCGGTGGCGATTTTCATCATCATTCAGGGCGTGCGGATGTTCGTCGCTGAACTGACCGAAGCCTTTAACGGCATCTCTCAACGCTTAATTCCCGGTGCCGTTCTGGCCATCGACTGTGCGGCCATCTACAGCTTTGCACCGAACGCCGTGGTCTGGGGCTTTATGTGGGGCACTATCGGCCAGCTGATTGCCGTCGGCATTCTGTTCGGCATGGGCTCTTCGATCATGATTATTCCCGGCTTTATCCCGATGTTCTTCTCCAACGCCACAATCGGCGTGTTTGCCAACCACTTCGGCGGCTGGCGCGCAGCGCTGAAAATCTGTCTGGTGATGGGAATGATCGAAATTTTCGGCTGTGTATGGGCCATTAAACTCACCGGCCTGAGTGCCTGGATGGGCATGGCCGACTGGTCGATTCTGGCACCGCCAATGATGCAGGGCTTCTTCAGTATCGGCATTGCTTTTATGGGCATTATCGTGGTGATCGCACTGCTGTATATGTTTTTTGCCGGTCGCGCACTGCGCGCTGAAGAAGACGCGGAAAAACAAACCCTTAATCAATCCCCTTCTCACTAATGACTTCTCACAAACCAATGAGGTTCCCATGACAGTACGAATTCTGGCGGTATGCGGTTGCGGGCAAGGCAGTTCGATGATCATGAAGATGAAAATCGGTCAGTTCCTGACACAGGAGGGTGTGGACCACACCATGAACAGTTGCGCGGTGGGTGAATACAAATCAGAGCTGGGCAGTGCGGACATTATCGTCGCGTCTACCCACGTGGCGGATGAAATTACTGTCAGCGGCAATAAATATGTGGTCGGTGTCCGCAATATGCTGTCGGCGGCGGACTTCGGCCCGAAAGTGATGGCCGTCATCAACGCTCATTTTTCTGCTGATCTGAGAAAATAAGGAACATGCCATGAAACTGAGAGATTCACTGGCTGAAAATAACTCGATTTGCCTGAATGCTGAGGCAGAAACCTGGCAGGACGCGGTGAAAATTGGCGTCGATATGCTGGTCGTCGCGGGTGTGGTTGAGCCGCGTTATTACCAGGCGATTCTGGATGGTGTCGGACGTTTCGGACCGTATTTCGTGATCGCACCCGGGCTTGCCATGCCACATGGTCGCCCGGAAGAAGGTGTGATTAAAACTGGCTTTGCGCTGGTGACACTGAAAAAACCGCTGGTGTTCAACCACGAAGATAACGATCCGGTGGATATTCTTATCACTCTGGCCGCAGTGGATGCCAACGCACATCAGGAGATTGGCATCATGCAGGTGGTAAACCTTTTTGATGATGAAGCCAATTTTGACCGCCTGCGCGCCTGTACCACCGCGCAACAGGTACTGGATTTGATCGACCTGACCTCCGCCACGGCGGTTCACTAATTCATTAGCAGAGAAGGAATTCATTATGTCTCATTCATTACCTATGTTGCAGGTGGCGCTGGATAACCAGTCAATGGACGACGCTTACAAGACCACGCGTCTGATCGCCGGTGAAGTCGACATCATCGAAGTCGGTACTATTTTGTGCGTCGCCGAAGGTGTGCGTGCGGTACGCGACCTTAAGGCTTTGTATCCGGAAAAAATTGTGCTGGCCGATGCCAAAATCGCGGATGCAGGAAAAATTCTCTCGCGGATGTGCTTCGAAGCTAATGCTGACTGGGTGACGGTCATTTGTTGTGCTGACATCAACACCACCAAAGGTGCGCTGGAAGTGGCGAAAGAATTCAACGGCGACGTGCAGATTGAACTGACCGGTTACTGGACGTGGGAGCAGGCGCAGGAATGGCGTGACGCAGGCATTCAGCAGGTGGTTTATCACCGCAGCCGCGACGCGCAGGCCGCCGGTGTGGCCTGGAGCGATGCTGATATCACGGCGATTAAACATCTTTCTGCCATGGGTTTCAAAGTGACCATTACCGGAGGACTGGCACTGGAAGATTTGCCGCTGTTTAAAGACATTCCTGTGCACGTCTTTATCGCCGGTCGCAGCATCCGCGACGCCAAAGATCCGGTTGATGCAGCACGTCAGTTTAAAAAATCCATTCGCCAGCTCTGGGGCTAAGGAACACCGCATGATGCATAAAGCCGTTCCGCTCGGTATCTATGAAAAAGCCTTGCCTGCGGGCGAAGACTGGCTGATGCGCCTGACACTGGCGAAAGAACTGGGCTTCGATTTCGTTGAAATGTCGGTGGATGAAACCGACAACCGGCTGGCACGGCTTGACTGGTCACGCGGGCAACGTTTGCGGGTGGTGGAGGCAATATCGCATACCGGCATCCGCATTCCGTCGATGTGCCTGAGCGCACACCGACGCTTTCCGCTTGGTGCCGAAGACGATGAAACCCGCAATCAGGGCCTGGAAATCATGCGCAAGGCTATCGTGCTGGCGCAGGATTTAGGCATCCGCGTGATCCAGCTTGCCGGTTATGACGTGTATTACCAGCAGGCTAATGAAAATACCCGTGAACGTTTTCGTGATGGCTTACAGACATCGGTTGAAATGGCCAGCCGTGCGCAGGTCACGCTGGCGATGGAAATCATGGATTATCCGCTGATGAATTCGATCAGCAAAGCGCTCGGCTACACACATTATCTGAACAATCCGTGGTTTCAGCTTTACCCTGATATCGGCAACTTGTCGGCATGGGATAACGACGTGCAGATGGAACTGGCAAGTGGCGCGGGGCATATCGTTGCCGTACATATTAAAGACACGCAGCCCGGCATATTTAAAAACGTACCCTTCGGCAGCGGTGTGGTGGAGTTCGAACGCTGCTTTGCGACGTTGCAAAAAAGCGGTTATCGCGGGCCGTATCTTATCGAAATGTGGAGTGAAACCGCTGCCGATCCGATACAGGAAGTGCGCAACGCCCGCGCCTGGGTGATCGATAAAATGCAAAAAGCCGGGCTGAACATGGAGGACACCTTATGACGGAGGCCCTGAAACAACGCGTGTTTGAAGCCAATATGGAGCTACCGGCTTTTGGCCTCGTGACATTTACCTGGGGCAACGTCAGCGGTATCGACCGCGAACGCGGCCTGGTTGCCATTAAACCGAGCGGTGTGGAATATGAGAAAATGCAGGCCCGTGACATGGTGGTGCTGAACCTGCAAGGTGGCATCGTGGAAGGGCATTACAAACCGTCTTCAGATACCGCAACGCATCTTGAGCTGTACGCCCGTTTTCCGCAGCTGGGCGGTATTGTGCATACCCATTCGACCTATGCGACGTCATGGGCGCAGGCCGGGATCGCCATCCCGCCGCTCGGCACCACGCACGCGGATTATTTTGCCGGTGCCGTTCCGTGCACACGACCATTGTCGCGTCAGGAGGTCGGCGGAGAGTACGAACTGGAAACCGGTAAGGTGATCGCCGCGTCGCTGACCGGCACCGATCCGCTGCATATGCCGGGCATCCTGGTTGCCCAGCATGGTCCGTTCTGCTGGGGCACTACGCCGGAGCAGGCGGTACATAACGCTGTGGTGCTGGAAGAAGTGGCTAAAATGGCGTGGATCACCGGTACAATCCGGCGCGACCTATTGCCGATGGACGATTATTTATTGCACAAGCACTTCAGCCGTAAACATGGGCCGGATGCGTATTACGGGCAGAAATAATAGCTATTGAGAGGCCATTAAAACTCCACTTCAACTCCCTCTTCGCAGGGGAGGCAGGGAGGGGGTATTAATGGTATCTCCGTCACCCCTTCGACATGATTTCATGCATTTTTCCCCTCTCCCGCAGTGAGCATTTTTCCAGCATAGGGTTTATACATAGATATTGGGATCACGCTTTTTACTGCAATCAGGCTTTTTCTCACGGAAGTATTCCGTCCCCTCAGACAGAAAAGAGACTGCCCTATGTCGAAGATCACGTTCAAGCAAGATGTTTTTTTGTCAGCACTCACCCGCCAGTGGCAAGCGTTCGGACTTACTTCAGCTTCTGATATGACCCGTCACCAGTGGTGGCATGCCGTCAGTGCCGCCGTTGCTGAGCAACTTCCCCCGCAAAGCGAGCCGGTCAGCAGTAAGAATAAAAAAATCACCCGCCACGTTAACTATATTTCGATGGAATTTCTGGTCGGCCGTCTGACCGGCAATAACCTGATTAATCTCGGCTGGTATGAAAAAATTGCCACTGTGCTGGAATCTTTTGATATCAACCTGACCGATCTGCTGGAAGAAGAAATCGACCCGGCACTGGGCAATGGCGGGCTGGGGCGGCTGGCGGCCTGTTATCTCGATGCGATGGCATCGGTCGGGCAACCTGGTATCGGTTACGGCCTGAATTATCAGTACGGTTTATTCCGCCAGCGTTTTGTCGATGGTAAACAGAAAGAATCACCGGACGACTGGCATCGCAGCGAATATCCGTGGTTCCGCCATAATAGCTCGCTGGCGGTAAATGTCGGTATTGGCGGTAAAATTGTAAAGAATGAGCAGGGCGTTTCACGCTGGGAACCGGAATTTACCCTGCGCGGTGAAGCCTGGGATTTGCCGGTGATGGGTTATCGCAACGGCATCACGCAACCGTTGCGCTTGTGGGAAGCCACGCACCCTCATCCGTTTGATCTCGAAAAGTTTAATGACGGCGAGTTTCTGAAAGCCGAACAACAGGGTATCGATGCCGCCAAACTCACCAAAGTCCTGTATCCGAACGACAACCATCAGGCCGGTAAACGTCTGCGACTGATGCAGCAGTATTTCCAGTGTGCCTGCTCGGTGGCCGATATCCTGCGGCGTCACCATTTCCTGGGTCGTAAAATCAGCGAGCTGCCAGATTATGAAGTTATCCAGCTCAACGATACACATCCGACTATCGCCATTCCTGAAATGCTGCGCGTACTGATCGATGAACATCAGCTGAGCTGGAATGACGCGTGGCGTATCACCAGCCGTACCTTCGCATATACCAACCATACGCTGATGCCGGAAGCGCTGGAAACCTGGGACGAGCGTCTGGTGCGCGGTCTGCTGCCGCGTCATTTTCAGATTATCAAACAGATTAATGCTGACTTTAAGAAACGGGTCAGCAAACAATGGCCCGGCGACGAGGCGGTCTGGGCGAAGCTTGCTGTCCATCATGACAAACAGGTGCGTATGGCGAATCTGTGCGTGGTTGCCGGATTTGCCGTAAACGGTGTTGCGGCGCTGCATTCAGATCTGGTGGTCAAAGATCTGTTCCCGGAATATTACCAGTTGTGGCCGGAAAAGTTCCATAACGTGACCAACGGCATCACGCCACGCCGCTGGCTGAAACAGTGTAATCCGGCGCTGTCGGCACTGATTGATGAACGGCTGAAAACCGACAGTTGGGTCAACAATCTTGACCTGCTGAAAGGTCTGGAAGACGGCATCAAAGACAAAAAATTCTGCAAACAGTACCGCAAAATTAAGCACGATAACAAAGTGCGGCTGGCGGAATATGTCTGGCAGCGCATGGGCATCAGGCTTAATCCCGAGGCGATTTTCGATGTGCAGATTAAACGTCTGCACGAATACAAACGTCAGCATCTCAATCTGTTGCACATTCTTTCGCTGTATCGCCAGTTACGCGATAACCCTAAGCTGGATATCGTGCCGCGCGTTTTTCTGTTTGGTGCGAAGGCTGCGCCCGGATATTACCTCGCAAAAAACATTATCTATGCGATCAATCAGGTGGCGGAGAAGATCAACAATGATCCGATCGTCGCCGATCGTCTTAAAGTGGTGTTCATTCCCGATTATTGTGTCTCAGTGGCAGAACTGATGATCCCGGCGGCGGATGTGTCGGAACAGATTTCAACTGCCGGTAAGGAAGCCTCCGGCACCGGCAACATGAAACTGGCGCTGAATGGTGCGCTGACTATCGGTACGCTCGACGGCGCAAACGTCGAGATTGCCGAACAGGTCGGTGAGGACAATATTTTTATCTTTGGTCTGACGGTCGATGAAGTGAAAGCGCAGCTGAAAAAAGGCTATAAGCCGAAAGCGTGGGTCAAAAAGGACAAACATCTCAAATCGATTCTCGATGAGCTTGCCAGCGGCTTTTATGCCAATGGTGACAAAAAAGCCTTCGATCTGATGCTGAACAGTCTGCTCGATGGCGGTGATCCGTATCTGGTGCTGGCGGATTTTGCCGCGTATTGCGAGGCACAAAAAGAAGTGGATACGCTTTACCGTAATGCCGATGAATGGACACGCCGTACGTTGCTCAACACGGCCCGCGTAGGTATGTTCAGCGCCGACCGCTCCGTCCGCGATTACCAGCAACGCATCTGGCAGGCTAAAAGATAGGAGCCGATATGGAGAATAAGCAACTTGCTGAGGCCGCGCGCCGGGCAGGCATTGTAGACAGTTTCATTAATATGACGGATGACGTGGAAATAGTGTCCGATGACACGCGTGTCGCCTTGCTGGCCGCTATGGGGCGTGATCCGGCTTATGTGCCGGAGGTTACACCTGTGCCGCCCGTTAAAGTATTTACGCAAGGCAAAAAAGTGCTGGTGACACCGGAAGTCAGTGGTGTATTTAGCTGGCAACTGACGCAGGAAAATGGCAGCCAGACACAGGGTGAGATCGCCGCAGGCAAGGCGCTGGATCTCGGTGTGTTGCTGCCTGCCGGCTATCACCTGCTGACGTTATCGCAAAACGGCAACGTCTGGCCCTGCCGGATAATCGTTGTGCCGCCGCGCTGTTATGAGCCTGAAGCATTGCTGGCAGGAAAAAAACTGTGGGGCGCGACCGTTCAGCTTTACACGTTGCGCTCGGAGAATAACTGGGGCGTCGGCGATTTTGGTGACCTGAAAAAAATGGTCGAAGAAGTCGGCCAGCGCGGCGGGGCATTCGTCGGACTGAATCCGATACACGCGCTCTACCCGGCGAATCCACAAAGTGCCAGCCCGTACAGTCCCTCGTCCCGCCGCTGGCTGAATCTGACCTATATCGATGTCAGTGCCGTGGAGGAATTTACCAGCAGCAGCGAGGCACAAACCTGGTGGCATTCTATTGAGACGCGTGATGCGTTATTGCAGGTGCGCAGCGCCGGGTTTGTTGATTATCCGCGGGTGATGGAACTGAAACTGGCGGCGCTGAAACTGGCATGGCGGCTGTTTTGCGGGCTGCCGGAAAACAGTACGCGTAAGCAGGATTTCCGTCAGTTCGTGGCGCAAGGCGGTGACAGTCTGCGGCAACAAGCACTGTTCGATGCATTGCATGTGCATCTGCGGGATCAGGGGCTGGGCGAGTGGGGATGGCCGGTGTGGCCGGATGCCTATCGCGATGCGAAAAGTGCAGACGTACATGAATTCAGTGAGCGTTACGCCGGTGAAATTGCGTTTTATCAGTGGCAGCAATGGCTGGCGCATACGCAGCTGTCTGAATGTTATCAGCGCAGCGTGGAGCTGGGGATGCCCGTTGGTTTATACCGCGATCTGGCGGTGGGCGTGGCGCAAGGCGGTGCGGAAACCTGGTCCGATCCGGCGCTGTATTGTCTGAATGCCACGGTCGGCGCGCCGCCCGATATTCTCGGACCTCAGGGGCAAAACTGGGGGCTTCCACCCATTGATCCACACGAAATGAAAGCCCGTGCCTATCAGCCGTTTATTGATTTGCTACGGGCAAATATGGCGGAATGCGGCGCATTGCGTATCGATCATGTGATGGGGTTGCTGCGTTTGTGGTGGATACCTGCTGACCAGGACGCGGGCAGCGGTGCCTATGTCCGTTACCCGCTGGAGGATTTACTCGGCGTACTGGCTTTGGAAAGCCAGCGGCATCGGTGCATGGTGATTGGTGAAGATCTGGGCACCGTGCCGAAAGAAATCCTCGCCAGTCTGCGTGACAGCGGCGTGTATTCCTACAAGGTGTTGTATTTCGAACACGATAAAAACTTCCGGTACCACCCGCCGGAAGACTATGTTTCGCAAGCGATGGCGACCGTGACCACGCATGACTTACCCACGTTGCGGGGCTACTGGGAAGGCGGTGATTTAACACTGGGCGCATCTCTGGGGATATACCCGGATCCGCACGTGCTGGAAAAACTGCGCGGGGAGCGCGAACGTAGCAAGCAGGGGCTTCTTAATGCGCTGCATCTGAAACAATGTGTACCGAAATCGACCCGCCGCAGTGCTGAAAATATGCCGATGACACCGCTGCTCAACCGGGGTTTACAACGTTACCTGGCGGGCAGTGCCAGCGCATTACTGGGCCTGCAACCGGAAGACTGGCTGGACATGTCCACACCAGTGAACGTGCCGGGCACCAATACCGAATACCCCAACTGGCGACGCAAGTTGTCGCGGACGCTGGAGGAGATGTTTGGTGATGAGCATATTGATGCGCTGCTGGCCGATTTGAGCAAACGGCGAAAGGGGTAATCCAGGAGGCAGAAAAGGGCCTGAGTTTCCTCAGGCCGCTGTGATTAATTCTCTGTTACCGCCTTGTAGCCTTTCACGATCAACAACGGTGGATGGTTGGTTTCGGTGGAATCGAAGGTATAGGTTCCGCCATTCTGGTCACCACCGAGGTAGAAAGCGACTTCCGTTTTGCCTTCTGCCAGCGCCTGGCGAACAGCCGTATCCACGATAGCGTCGCGATACTGACGGTTATTATTCATCGAGATGGTGCCAGCTGACTGGTAATCCGTTGCCGGATGGTTATCCCAGTTCACTGTTTTGCCATCCCAGTCCGTGGATGTGCTGTAGACATTCAGCTTGCCGGTGGCGCTGGAAGCCGCATTGCCACCAAACACCCGCAGACGGTAGACGAACAATCCCTCTTCAGAGGCCGGGATGGCTTCCGGCAGTGCAGGAATTTTAAACTTAAACAGGATCAGGCTTTCCGGGTTACTGGCATGACCGCCGTTTTTCCAGTTGTCGCTGGCGGTCAGCAACGTGCTGGTGCCGTAATTGGTGCTGCTGTTGGTACTGCTGACGACCGTGTCTTCCAGTGCAGGCTCGTAACTGAAAGGAATACTGTTACTGCAATCGAAAGCCAGATTCATACACAAGTCGGTCATGTATTTCGCTGACTGTTCAGGCCAGCCATTCACAAAATCTCCATGGGCGGTGTAAATGCTGCCCCACTTCTCGATGCGTTGATCACCGACCATTTCAGGGTCCAGCGAAAGCTGTATTTTGCTGGTATCCAGTGAGGTGATCTGCGGCAACACGTAGGCAATGTTCATGTTGACCTTAGGTATTTTCACCGGAAAAGCCGCAGGACAGACATTGTTTGAGTCATACGTGGCATTCGCTTGTCCATTTACCGGTATCAGATGAACGCCGTCCCAGCAGTTAGGGAAGTTAATGCCGATGTTGAATTGCACGGCATCCCCGCCTGAGCGCAAACCACAGACCTGATCGGCGGTGTTTGTGTAGCCGTTCCCATTGGCACACAAGAAGCTGACGTGCGGATTGGGTGCGGTGCCCACGTGATCCCCTGCCAGCAACTGTAACCCCTTTGGGAAAGGCGTCAGCGGATACTTTTCTACCGAGTTAGCCTGATAGTAGGTTTTCTGATACGACGGCTTCACCACTTCACCTGAAGGCAGTTTCATGGTCGGTGCCCAATAGGCGGTGGAATCTGCCCTGTTGTCGCAGGTGGTTTCCGGTTTTGCCTGCAACGTATCGTAGGTGGAATACGCATCCGTGCTGGTGTTACCGAAGAAGTCATGGAGCATCGCATGATTGGGCATACCAAACATCAGAATGGCATCGTCGCCCAGCGTGTGACTGTAGGAACAGGAGACGTTCGACTGGCCGGACGCCGCATGAGACACCAGCGGTGTCAGGGCGAACAGACCTGCGAGAGGCACTAAAACGCGTAAGATTTTTTTCATAACAGACTCCGGACAGACAGTGATTTCCTTAGAAATGACATCCGGGGAAGTGTGTGTTCCGTGCCTGACGCCTGCGGCAAAAAGCAGGTCTGAGACGTGTTGTATTACACGATTCCTTTTCCCCTGCCTCTGTTTTATGCGCAATCCGCAGGCGCTGACAGCGGGTCTGGTTGTACCATCAAGGGCACATCCGGAAGGGGGAAACAGGCAATAAAAAGGGCTCAGCAGTGCTGAACCCTTGATGATGGAGACTGAAATGTGCTCAGGCGATCAGTAGAACGAGTGTTCGCCGCGCTGGTGTTCGGTCAGGTCGCGAACGCCTTTCAGCTCAGGGAAGTTTTGCAGCAGTTCTTTCTCGATGCCGTCTTTCAGTGTGACATCAATCATTGAACAACCATTGCAGCCACCGCCGAATTGCAAAATGGCAATGCCGTCATCGGTGATTTCCATCAGGGAAACACGGCCACCATGGCTGGCGAGCTGCGGGTTAATCTGCGATTGCAGCTGATATTCAACACGTTCCATCAGCGGTGCATCATCAGAAACCTTACGCATTTTGGCATTCGGTGCCTTCAGCGTGAGCTGGGAACCGAGCTGATCGGTGACGAAGTCGATCACGGCGTCTTGCAGATAAGGCGCGCTTAATTCATCAATGAAAGCAGACAGTTTTTCGAACTTCAGTTCGGTATCCGTCGCTTCCACGGCGTCAGGTGGGCAATAAGAGACACCGCATTCTGCGGTTGGCGTACCGGGATTGATCACGAATACGCGGATTTGGGTGCCTTCTTCCTGGTTTGCCAGTAATTTGGCAAAGTGCTCTTGGGCAGCATCGGTAATAAGGATCATAACATTCGCTCAATAGTTGACTACTCTGGTTGGTTATAATACGCCCTTTGTTTTTACCCGTCACCCTTCACGTTGCCAGTGTGTTAGCAGCACGTGCTCAAGCCTGTAAAGTCCGGCAAATACAAGCTATTTGCAGCGAAGCAACGCCCTGATTGCGCAGAATTTTGCTGATTTCCCGCACCGTGCTGCCGGTCGTAACCACATCGTCAAGCAACATCACGTGCTTATCGCGCAGGCTGACATGGCAGGTGAATGCTTTACGCAGATTCCACTTTCTTTCTCGCTCGCTCAGGCTTTGTTGCGGCGGTGTACGCCGGTCACGGCTCAGGGCATTGGGCAGATATTTACAATGTAGCCATCGTGCCAGCGGCTTCGCCAGCAATTCACTCTGATTATACCCGCGCG
Organism: Rahnella sp. RFA10(1/100); assembly: GCF_004195115.1. NCBI lineage: Bacteria > Pseudomonadati > Pseudomonadota > Gammaproteobacteria > Enterobacterales > Yersiniaceae > Rahnella > Rahnella sp. RFA10(1/100). The sequence goes on along the minus strand of NZ_SEWR01000005.1, from coordinate 84,730 downwards.
AAAAATAGCGTTTTTGATGCAGCGGTACACTGAGGAGCACATCGGGTCTGGGCAGATTGCTGATCCGGTAGCGTTCCTGCCAGCGTAACAACAGCAAACGGGCGAGCGTGGTGTCCAGTTCCGGTTGTCCTGAGAATTTGAACCGCAAAACCAGCCCGCTCAGCGGCATTTCATAAGGACTGGCGAAGATCATCGCGTCCCAGGGTGGCGGTTTCAACAGGCATCGTCCGCAATCGGTTTTGCCACCGGCGGAAGGCAATCCGCAGCGAAGACAGCAGGGCGGGGCAACCGGCAGATGTTTCATGCACAGGCTGCAAATACCCTGAACCGGGAGATGCAGCGGACACTGGCATAGCCAACAGCGGCTGGCAATTGTTAGCATAGTGGCGGGTTCCTTTTGCCAAACAGACAGACACGGACAATACGCTATGAATACGCTTTATCGGGAGACTATCGGCGAAGGAGATCGCCATCTTGTGCTGCTTCACGGATGGGGACTGAATGCCGAAGTGTGGCGTTACACGGCAGAGCGACTTGCGCCGCATTTTTGTCTGCATCTGATTGATTTGCCGGGCTATGGCCGCAGTGAGGGATTCGGGGCGATGACGCTGGAAGACATGGCAGAAACCGTGCTCACCGCCATGCCGGAAAAAGCCTCATTACTGGGCTGGTCACTGGGCGGTCTGGTGGCCAGCCAGATAGCCCTGAGTGTGCCACAACGTGTGGAAAAACTGATTACCGTGGCGTCATCACCCTGTTTTACGGCTCATGAAGACTGGCCGGGTATCCGCCCCGATGTGCTGAAGGGGTTCCAGCATCAGCTGAGCGAAGATTTTCAGCGCACGGTCGAGCGCTTTCTGGCACTGCAGACGCTCGGCAGCGACAGCGCACGTCAGGATGCGCGCCTGCTGAAATCCATTGTGCTGGGTCAGCCGGTGCCTTCTGTCGATGTGCTTAATGGCGGGCTGGAGATCTTACGCAATGTGGATTTACGCCAGCCGATGACTGTACTGACGTTGCCTGTTCTGCGGATTTACGGCGCGCTGGACGGACTGGTGCCCCGCAAAATGGTACCCCTGCTGGATGCGATTCTGCCCGGTTCCCGTTCGGAAATTATCGAAAAGGCCGCGCATGCGCCGTTTATCTCCCACCCGGAAACGTTTTGTGAAATTGTCGGGCGGTTCCTGATTGCAGATTGAAAACCAATGTAAATATTTTTTTCAATTTTCTGGCTAATTCCCAAGGGTGACTAATACTTAAGCCGATGATGACGGGGTGAAAGGCGGGCGTAAATTGTTGCGCGAGCCTGTTTGCGTCTCTGGGGAGTTTACTGGTGTTTAACCATGAAGGTCATGCCAGCGCAGATGCACCTGCTGTTCATATGTTGACTGCTTTCTTTGAGAACTATTCATCCAATTTAGAGGTAAAGTCATGAAATCAAATAAAATTATCGTTGCGGCAATTCTGACGGGGTTATTCTCACTCAACGCAATGGCGGCTGAGATGATCTCGAAAGAAGAAGCCAAAGATAAAGGTTACACCAGCCTGGGCGTGATCACGACCAGCAATGAATACACCGCGCCGATGGATGCGAAAGAAGAGCTGTCCAAACTGGCTGATGAAAAGGGTGGCAAATACTATGTTGTGATTGCGGCTCAGGAGAAGAAGAAAATCACAGCAACGGCTGAAGTCTTCAAATAATCCCTTTTGAGCTGTTCTGATTTCCGGGATGCCTGCGGGCATCCCTTTTTTATTTCTCATTTTCTGTGCACTCCTTCTCTTTCCTTGTCCGGTATCAATTTGTTTTTAAAGAAATACGGCAGATCGTTACTCTCAGGGTAATGAAGTGTCAGGCCGCTTAATTGATGGAATATTCTTCGCTGCTTACACTTAGCAGGCTATCAAAACAGGTCAAATGTGATGCAACCGCCACTTGACTGAACTTCCCAACATCGTCTCGTTTCATCACGCCGGGAAGCATTCAGCAAGCTCAACCCAGGGAGGTTTGGCATGCCGCAACATCCGCAGACCACGAAAGTGTGGGACACCCGCCGCAATGAAAAACAACGGCGTATCGACAGTGTCCGTTCCGTGGCCGAGGGTAAAGTATTACCCACAGATAAAATCATCCCTATCCTCGAAACGCTGATTGCCTCCGGCGACCGCGTGGTGATGGAAGGTAACAACCAAAAACAAGCTGACTTCCTTTCCCGCTCACTGGCGAAAGTGAACCCTGAAAAGCTGCATGACCTGCATATGATCATGCCGAGCGTCAGCCGCGCTGAACATCTGGATCTCTTCGAACGCGGTATCGCCCGTAAGCTCGATTTCGCCTTCTCTGGCCCGCAAAGCCTGCGTATCGCGCAACTGCTGGAAGACGGTCAGATGGAAATCGGTGCGATCCACACTTACATCGAATTGTATTCCCGCCTGTATGTTGATCTGGTGCCGAACATTGCCCTGATCGCGGGCTTCAAAGCTGACCGCAAAGGCAACCTGTATACCGGTGCAAGTACGGAAGATACCCCGGCGCTGGTCGAAGCCGCAGCCTTCAAAAACGGCATCGTGATTGCGCAGGTTAACGAACTGGTTGATGAAGATACCGACCTGCCGCGCGTGGATATCCCGGGTGACTGGATCGATTTTGTGGTCGTCGCCGACAAGCCATTCTTCATCGAACCGTTGTTCACCCGTGACCCGCGTCTGATTAAACCGGTTCACGTGCTGATGGCCATGATGGCCATTAAAGGCATCTACGCGAAGCACAACGTGCAGTCGCTGAACCACGGTATCGGCTTTAACACGGCAGCCATCGAACTGCTGCTGCCAACCTACGGCGAACGGCTCGGTCTGCGCGGCAAAATTTGTAAACACTGGACACTGAACCCGCATCCGACGTTGATCCCGGCCATCGAAAGCGGTTGGGTGGAAACCGTTCACTGCTTCGGTGGCGAGCTGGGAATGGAGGAATATATCCGCGCCCGTCCTGACGTGTTTTTCACTGGCTCCGACGGCTCCATGCGTTCTAACCGCGCGTTCTGCCAGCTGGCAGGTCAGTACGCCGTAGATATGTTCATCGGTTCCACCTTGCAGGTTGATGGCCTGGCGAACTCCTCCACCGTGACCCGTGGTCGTCTGGCCGGTTTCGGTGGTGCGCCTAACATGGGACATGACCCGCACGGTCGTCGTCACTCCACGCCAGCCTGGCTCGACATGATTGAAGAGCCGGACCCGATGGCACGCGGTAAAAAACTGGTTGTACAGATGGTGGAAACCTTCCAGGCCGGTGGTAAACCGACATTTGTTGAGAAACTGGAAGCCGTCGATGTGGGTAAAGAATCCGGAATGCCTCTGGCACCTGTGATGATTTACGGCGACGACGTGACCCACGTGCTGACCGAAGAAGGCATCGCCTATCTTTACCGCGCCCGTTCTCTCGAAGAGCGCCGTGCGATGGTGGCGGCAGTCGCCGGTATCACTGATATCGGTCTGGGTGTTGACGCCAAACGCGTTGCCGATCTGCGCCGTCAGGAACTGGTGGTCTTCCCGGAAGACATGGGCATTCGCCGCACTGACGCCACCCGCTCTTTACTGGCGGCTGGCAGCGTGAGCGAACTGGTTGACTGGTCAGGCGGTTTGTATAACCCGCCAGCCAAATTCCGTAGCTGGTGATCACGATGCCGCAAACTTTAGCGATTGGCGCTGTGCTGACAGCGGAAGAACTGGCCGAAAGGCTGGCAGAAACGGCGACGCAGGCGCTGATCGACGAAGCGCGGCTGAGTCCGAAACCGGGTCTGGTAGACAGCCGGAGTGCCGGGGCTCATCAGGATTTAAGTTTAAATCTGATGGTGCGTTCGGCACGCAGCCTGACGTCCACTTTCTCTTTGCTGGCCTTACACAGCTGGCAGCGTCCGGCGGATATCGCCCTGCGTCAGGAAGTGGGACGTTTAGGCCGGGCGGGAGAAGCGCGGATGATGGCGGAAACCGGCGGCGTGAACACTCACCGGGGCGCTATCTGGGCGATGGGCTTGCTGGTCAGCGCCGTCGCCATGCAGCCGGAAAGTTTACTGCCGGGGCATATTGCGCAGCGCGCCGCGAAAATTGCGGCCTTGCCCGATGCTTTCAGTCCGAAAAAATTCAGTAAAGGTTCGCACGCCGTGCAGCGTTATCAGGTGCCGGGTGCACGCGAAGAGGCGCAAAGCGGTTTCCCGCACATTATCGGTTGTGCACTGCCGCAGCTTCATGACAGCCGGGCCCGTGGTGCGAGCGAAAGCGAAGCACAGGTCGATGCCTTACTGGCGGTGATGACCTCGCTGGCAGATACCTGCGTATTGTCCCGCGGTGGTTTGCCTGCCCTGCAAGCGATGCATCAGGGTGCGCGTGCCGTGCTGGAAGCGGGTGGGATGAGCACACTGGCAGGTAAACAGCTGTTGCGTCATCTCGAACACCGGATGCTGGCAGACAACACATCTCCCGGCGGTGCTGCTGATTTACTGGCCGCGACGCTGTTCCTGGACCGCGTGAGCGTGGTCTGAACCGGATACGCATTAACTAACATCAGTACAAAGAGGTGTTATGGAACGTTTTGAATTTAACTACCCGGCGGCAAAACCGCTGGCAGGCCGCGCCGAAGCAGGCGTGGTAGGGTCCGGCGATTTAGAAGCGCTGTATGAACCTGACACAGCCAATACGCTGAAAATTATCGTCACCACGTCCGTCGACGGCAGCCATACCTTATGGCAGAACTTTTTTAACCGTCTGAACGCACTGCGTGAATTACCGGCAGGCCATCTCGACATCAATGATTTTGGCGCTACACCAGGGGTGGCCCGTCTGCGTATCGAACAGGTCTTTGAGGAGGCTGAACATGCCAACTGATACTTCCGTTCAGGATCAGAGCTTTATCGAACTGAGCGCCCGTCAGCGCGCCCGTAAACTGCTGGACGCCGGAACGTTCCGCGAACTGCTCGGGCCGTTTGAACGCATTATGTCACCGTGGCTGGAACCGCAGGGTATCGTGCCGCAGGCCGATGACGGCATGGTCGTTGCTAAAGGCCAGATTAACGGTCAGCCGGCGGTGGTTGTGGCAATTGAAGGCAGCTTCCAGGGGGGGAGCATGGGGGAGGTGTCCGGGGCCAAAATGGCCGCTGCGCTGGAAATGGCGGCAGAAGATAACCGTAATGGTATCCCGACGCAGGCCGTTCTGCTGCTTGAAACCGGCGGTGTGCGTTTGCAGGAAGCCAATCTGGGCCTTGCCGCCATCGCTGATATTCATGCTGCTATTGTTGATTTACGCCGCTATACGCCGGTGATCGGCGTGGTTGCCGGTACCGTCGGCTGCTTCGGTGGCATGTCGATTGCCGCCGCATTGTGCAGCTATCTGATTGTCACCCGTGAAGCCCGCCTGGGTCTGAACGGTCCGCAGGTAATTGAACAGGAAGCCGGTATCGATGAATACGATTCCCGTGACCGCCCGTTCATCTGGAGCATGACCGGTGGCGAAGTGCGTTATCACAGCGGTTTTGTTGATGCACTGGTGAAAGACTCCCTCGCTGAGGTGAAAGACAGCATGCTGGCCTTCATCAAAAAAGGCGTTCCGGTGAGTCATCGTTCTGATAAATATGATTATTACCTGCCAAAACTGACCGGTTTTGACACCACACAGCAGGCCAGCCGTGAAGTGACGGAAGCCTTGTTTAACCGGGAGGATCGCGCATGAGCAATGTAAAGAGTAACGCAGCCAGTCGGGGTGATTACTGGTTCGCTGAACTGACCAAAGACGCCACTCCGGTCAGCGGTCTTTGCCCTTCCGTGAAAGCGGCAGACGGCAAAATAAATGACCAGTCCGTGCGTTTTATCGCCGTGGTACCGGACAAGAATAATCAGTATCCGCGTGCAGCGGGCGGCGAGGTCGGTCTGCTTGAAGGCTGGAATCTGGCAAAAGTGGTCAACAACGTGATTGACGCTGACGCCAATGCCAGTACCAAACGTGCCATTGTGGCGGTGATTGACGTGCCAAGTCAGGCGTATGGTCGTCGCGAAGAAGCATTCGGGATCCATCAGGCGCTGGCCGGTGCTGCAGGCGCTTATGCCAAAGCCCGTCTGGCCGGACATCCGGTGGTAGGGTTGATTGTCGGCAAAGCGATGTCAGGCGCATTTCTGGCGCACGGTTATCAGGCCAACAAACTGATCGCCTTCAAAAACAACGGCGTAATGATCCATGCAATGGGCAAAGAATCTGCCGCACGTATCACCCTGCGTTCTGTGGATGCCCTGGAAAAACTGGCTGCCACCATCCCGCCGATGGCTTACGACATCGAAAACTACGCCACGCTGGGTCTGCTGTCGCAATTACTCGACATCGCTGACCCGGACAACGCCACACCCGATGACATCAGCAGCGTAGAAAACGCTGTCTGGCAAAATATCCAGGACGCACGCAAAGAAGGCGTTAGCCTCAGCAACCGTCTGGGTGCAGAAAACCGCGCAAGTTCGCAGCGCGTTCGCCAGCAGATGCGTCAGGAATGGTAATTCTTTAACACTTTCAGTCTCAACCGGTAACGCACCTGCAAACAGCGTGACGCAGCCGCATTGCGGGTTCCCGCCCTGACATATCCGTCAGGGTGAGGGCCTGCTGTTGTCTGCTACTGGACTGTCATACTAAAAAAACCATCGCACCGGCGCCGACTGAGCAATCATTGTTTGCCTCAGGAAAAACGCTATGACTTACGTAATATTGCACGCGCTTGCCCCTATTTTCGTCATCATGATCCTCGGCTTTTACGCCGGGAAAGCGAAAATGGTGGATAACCAGAATGTCTCTTTACTGAATATATTCGTGATGGATTTTGCTTTACCCGCTGCGCTGTTTGCCGCCACCGTACAGACCCCGTGGTCAGGCATTGTGGAGCAGTCACCGCTGATTCTGGTGCTGGTTCTGGCCATGTGGATCACCTATGCGGCGATTTACTTTATCTGCACCAAAGTCTTTAAAAAATCGCCGCAGGACGCTGCCGTTCTGACGCTGACCGTAGCCCTGCCAAACTATGCGGCGCTGGGGTTGCCTATTCTGAGCAGCGTGCTGGGTGATGCGCCATCAACATCGTTGTCCGTTGCGGTCTCTATCGCCTGCGGTTCCGTGCTGATGACACCGTTCTGCCTGCTGATTCTGGAACGTGAAAAAGCGCGTCTCAGTGGTGAAAATCAGGGGTCTTCCCTGACACTGCTGCCGGTTCTGATGTGGCGTTCCGTGAAAAAACCGATCGTCTGGGCACCGTTGCTGGGCGTGATCCTGTCAGCGATTGGCATTAAAATGCCGGAAATCTTCCTGGCGTCGATTAAGCCGCTGGGTTTGTCAGCGACCGCGTCTGCGCTGTTCCTGACCGGTGTGATTCTGTCAGCCCGTAAACTGAAAATTAACGGTCCGGTGCTGTTATCTTGTGTGGCGAAAAATCTGATCCAGCCGTTCATCGCCTGGGGTCTGGTTCTGGCGTTTGGCCTGAGTGGTCAGGTTGCGGTGACCGCTATCCTGATGATTGCGTTGTCTGCCGGTTTCTTCGGTATCGTGTTCGGTAACCGTTTCGGCGTGCAGTCTCCGGATGCTGAAGCCTCACTGCTGATCAGTTCCGTTTTGTGTATCGTGACCCTGCCGCTGTTTATCTCGTTAACGGCAGCCCTGCATTAAACAAGGATTGAATATGTCTGACCCGCGTGCCCATGATTTTGTCTGGATCAGTGACCGTTCAGCGCTTGAGAACGACGGCGGTTTACCCGAATGGGTGAACACCTGCTGGCGCACGGCGCTGCCGCTGGTGGTGCGTCGCGATAAGCGTGCTGACGGTGCGGTTCCGGTGGGTATTCGCGGGCTGACCCGCATTCAGCGGACCGCCGCCTGGATTGATCCGGCGGCGGTGATGCGGGTTGTCACACCGGAATCCCTGATCAGCGACGTCAACGCGCTTTTACACTCGCCGTTTGTGTCTCAGCAACCGGTGCAGGCGCTGATTACGTTGTGCAGTCTGCAATGGCCCTTCGTCTGGGGGGTGACAGGCAGTTGTGCGTATGCGCTGGTGAGTGATCTCCCGGTGATGCACGCCGACAGCGATCTCGATTTACTGGTGCGCTGCGACACGCCGGCAGAACCCTCTCAGTTTTCTGATTTTTACGACCAGCTTCAGCGGCTGCCCTGCCGCGCCGATGTTCAGATCAATACACCACGGGGTGGATTTGCGCTCAGCGAATGGCTGCGTGGCGGTGACATCATGCTGAAAACGGCGTCCGGCCCGTTGCTGGTGCGCGACCCGTGGCAATTGCCGGCAGAGTGATACCGGCCAAAAGAAGCAAGGAGCACGATGAAAATCTTATTTACTTTCCCCGGACAAGGGCCGCAGGTGCCGCAGATGCTGCATCGCCTGCCGGATAATCCGCTCACGCATTCTCTTATCGAACAGGCAAGTCTCGCACTGGGTGAAGACGTCCTGTTGCTCGACAGCACCGATGCTTTGCGTTCCACCCGTGCGGTACAACTGTGCTTATTGATTGCCGGTGTGGTCTGGGCGAAACAATGTCAGGCCGAAGGGATTGAGGCGGATTTTTGCAGCGGGCTGTCGATTGGCGCGTTTCCAGCCGCGGTGATTGCCGGTGCGCTAGGCTTCGGTGATGCCGTCCGGCTGGTGGCATTGCGTGGTGAACTGATGCAGCAGGCTTATCCCCATGGCTTTGGTCTTTCAGCGATCACCGGCCTGCGTCAGGCGCAGATTGAGGAACTGGTGGCTCAGGTCAACAGCGCCACATCACCGGTGTATCTGGCAAATATTAATGCGGAAGATCAACTGGTGATTGCGGGCAGCGATGCCGCCATGGCACAGGTGATGCAGCTCGCCAAAACACGGGGCGCGCAGAAAACACATCAGCTGGCGGTCAGTGTGCCGTCACACTGTGCGCTGCTCGATGAGCCTGCGACAAAACTGGCGGAGGCGTTTAAACAGATTCATCTTTCCCGTCCGGCCTGCGGTTATCTCAGCGGAACGACCGGACGTGTGTACTGGCAGCCGGAAAAAATCGCCGGCGATCTGGCAATGAACATGGCGCGTACCGTTAACTGGCGGGATGCCATGGTGGCGGCCTACCAGCATGATGTGCGGCTGGCGATAGAAATGCCGCCGGGCTCAGTGCTGACCGGCCTGACACGCCGTGCGATGGAGCAGGGCGAAGCGCTGTCTGTCTGTCAGTCGGGCACGCAGGTTGCGGCACGTCTCGCAACACGGTTACGGGAAAACGAACGCTGAGTAAAGGCATGACAGGTTGGTGATGAAAACACATTGCATTGTTTGATTATTGTGCAACGTGCTATTGTCCAGCCACTCTGAATGAAGGGATATCATGCCAGTTTTAATTCGCGGGGATTCGCAAATGATCGTGCTTGAAAGGTCGTACAGTCCAGCCACTCTGACCAGACGGTTTGAAATACGATTCAACAACATGATACGGAAAAAGGACAGTTTTACCCTTATGACGGTTCGAAAATGCGTTATGACGGCGTGAGCATTCCGGAATCAGCTATCTGGAGCCACCATCCTGATAAAACGCACTGGCCGCTTGTGCTGATTGCGCAAAACAGCGAGCGCTTGTCAGCGTTTTCTGCTCGTTAACGCATACATCCGGCTTTCAGCGGCGAGGGCGAGCAAATTCGGGTCGTGCTCGCGGCTGTGCGGGAAGACCAGCGAGATGGTCTGGCGCATCTGATAGGCTTCTGCCAGTGGCAGTAATCTCACCGTATTTTCATACACGCCTTTCATTCTGCCTGGAATGAGGGTGTAGCCAACCCCTGCCTGCACCAGACTCAGCATCGAGAAAATATCATTCACCCGCGTGACGATGTCCGGCTCGAAACCGGCGACCTGAAAGGCTTCCTGAAAGCCGTGATAGGTGGCGAACCCTTCGGCCAGCGACACGAATTTCTTCTGTCTGAAATCGCGTAAGTCTGCTGTGCCTTCTGAAGCCAGCTCAGCGCTGGCCGGGGCAGCGAGGAAAATATCGTCCTGAAACAGGGGCAACTGATCGTAACGCTGGGCATCAACGTTGGAATCACTGGTCGAAATCAGAATGGCATCCAGCTGACCGTCTTCCAGCTTGTGCAGTAAATCATTGTTGGACCCCATCACCAGCTCCAGTTCAAGCTCCGGACGGCGCAGTTTCAGCCCCATGATCAGACGCGGAATGGTTTCCAGTGTCAGTGAATATAACGTGCCGACTTTCAGCCGCTTATCGCCATAACCGGCGGCACGCCGGGTCGCCAGAATCCCGTGCTCCATTTGCTCAATGACCTGCGTCGCGTGCTCCAGCAGCGCTTCAGCGGCAGGCAGCGGCAGCAAATTGCGGCCACGATGGATAAACAACGGGCAGCGCAAGCCTTCTTCCAGTGAATGCAGGGCGCGATGCACACTGACGCTGCTCAGACCGAGTTGTTCGGCAGCGCGGGTGATGTTTTGCTTTTCCATATAGGCGAGAAAAATTTCGAGTTTACGGAAGGTGATTTCACTGTCGATCATGCAGGCTCCTGCGGCGCGTTGTAGGCCGTTGCGGTCTGAAATGATAGCTGAATAGCCGCCGGGCGACTATTCAGGAAGGGCGGAAAGGCCGGTATCAGGGAATGAGGGTGTAAGAAATTGTCAGGCACTTCTTGCCGTCGGCGCAGCTTTTACAACTGCCGCTCAGGCAGTTGTCATCGGCTTCGATGACTTTTGCTTTGTGCATGGCGACCAGCCGTTCAAGCATCGCCTGCACCAGCGGCTGTGGGGCATTAAGCTGATGGCTGAGCTGGCGGGCATCTGCCCGTCCGGCCAGTGCGAGAGTGTCGCGAACCTGAATCAGACTGGTCATTTTATCTCCTAGTGACAGTCGCTGCCGGTAGCGGGTTTACAGCAGGCCGCCACATTGCGCGGATGCAGATGGATGCTGACCCGGCTGCGGGCTTTGCGCAGGGCGGTTAAGACGATGGCATTGAAAATCAGCACGCTCAGGATCATACCGGCGCTGTGTGCCGGATGACGGCTGAACGTCGCCGCCTGATAGAAAAGCGTGGCCAGCGAATACGCCACATTCAGTCCCCAGAAGATGGAGAACGTCATCCAGCTGCGGCTGGTTTCACGGGCAATCGCCCCCATCACCGAGACGCAAGGCACGTAAAGCAATACGAAGATCAGGTAGCTGTAAGCCGAAATCGCCGAGCCAAATTTGGTGCTCATGACGCCCATCGAGCTGACGCCCATTTCGCCGTCACCTTTGCTGGCTTCGATCGGGTTTGACAGCACGCTGATGCTGAAGGTGTCTTTCAGGCCCTGCAAGGTTGCTTTCACCGCACCGCCCAGTTCATCGAACAGATTGAAACTGGCCGCATCGAAACCTTCATGGGTGATGTGTTCGGCGGTGTAGAGCGTATTCAGCGTACCGACCACCACTTCTTTTGCCATGGCACCGGTCACCAGCCCCACGGTCGCCTGCCAGTTGTCAGGATGGACGCCCATCGGTGAGAGCACCGGTGTCAGGACTTTACTGACTGACGCCAGCGCCGAGTCATTGATGTTATCCACCGCCTTGCCGCTGAACGAGAAGCTGTTCAGTGCACCGATGAAAACACTGGCGATGACGATCACTTTACCGGCCCGCAACACGAAACCTTTCAGACGCTGCCACGTTTGCAGCAGCAGGCTTTTCAGATGCGGAACGTGATACACCGGCAGTTCCATCACAAACGGTGAGGCTTCGCCGCGCATGATGGTGTATTTCAGCAGCAGGCCGGTCAGGATGGCGACCACGATGCCTAACAGATAGAGCGAGAACACTACGGATGCGCCGTCCTGTCCGAAAAAGGCCGCGGAGAACACCGCGAAAATCGCCAGACGTGCACCGCATGACATAAACGGCGCCATCATCACGGTGATCAGACGTTCACGCGGTGCATCCAGCGTGCGGGCGCCCATAATAGACGGCACGTTACAGCCGAAGCCAACAATGAGCGGTACGAAGGATTTGCCCGGCAGACCCAGTGACTGCATCAGTCTGTCCATGACGAACGCGGCACGCGCCATATAACCGGAGTCTTCAAGGAATGACAGAAACAGATACATCATGCCAATTTGAGGCACCAGCGGCAGCACGGTGTTGATACCGCCGCCTATCCCCTGCGCCAGAAAAATGGTCAGCCACTGCGGGAAATGCAGGGTAAAGCCTATCCACTGCATACCCTGAATGAAAATCGCAGCTGAGCCGATATCGAAAATAGGTTGCAGCGCGCCACCGATGTTGATGGCCAGTACGAACATCAGATACATCACCAGCAGAAAAACCGGCACGCCCAGAAAGCGGTTGAGGATCACCCGATCGAGCACCTGCGTCAGTTTATTCGGTGCCGTGAGATGAGAATTGCTGACCTCCGCGCAGAGTGTCGCGATACTCTGATAACGCGCATCGGCAATCAGCAGCGCCGGGTCTTCCAGTTTTTGCTCAGCCAGCCGGGCTTTCACCTGCGGCAATAAAGCGTGCGCGTTGCCTGCGTGTGTCTGGCTATAAATATCCCCTTCAAGCATTTGCAGCGCCAGCCAGCGGCGTTGTTGTAGCGACATGTCTTGCGGCATGCCGGCGGCCAGCACATCGACTTCCTGTTGCAGCAGCGGATGATATTGCACACGCTCCAGCGCAGCCACCTGAGGCAATGCGTCGATGGCAACTTTCAGTTCCTGGATGCCACTGGCCCGGGTAGAGATCAGCGCCACCACCGGGCAACCCAGACGGGCAGACAGCGCAGGGATATCAATATTGATGTTCTGGATTTTGGCGATATCAAGCATGTTCAGCGCCACGATGCACGGTACGCCCAGCTCCAGCAGTTGCAGCGTCAGGTACAAGTTACGCTCGAGGTTTGAGGCATCCACGACGTTGATCATCAGATCCGCGTCGCCGCTAAGAATGTAATGGCAGGCAATTTGTTCATCGAGCGAGGTTTGCTCGGAAATGGTGGTCAGGGAGTAGGTACCGGGTAAATCCACCAGCGTAATCTGATGTTCTGCGGTGGCGAACTGACCTTCTTTGCGCTCGACAGTGACGCCTGCCCAGTTACCGACACGCTGACGGGAACCGGTTAACTGATTGAAAAGGGTGGTTTTACCTGAGTTCGGATTACCAATCAGGCCGATAGTTAATGGTTTCATACGTTAAAGTCTGCGTGTGAGAAAAGGTGAATATGCAAGCGCAAGGCCCGCCGCGAAAAATGTACTGTCACCGGCCTGACGGGGGATCAGGCCATCATCTCGAGTTGCAGCAGATCGAGATCTTTTCTGCGGACCACCAGGCTGGTACGGCGGGTTTCAATTTGTACCGGATCGCCCATCGGCGCCACGCGGATTATGTTGAAAAATGAACCCGGCAACATCCCGAGTGACAGCAGTTTCTGCCGGTAAGCCGGGCTGATTTCGTGTGAAAAGCCGGTAATTTTATAAGCACGTTTTGACTGAAGTTGCATAATTCCTCGCGAGGCGATCAGGCATTAATGGATGACGGCGTTTTAGTGATTTTGCGCCGTGCGTCCTTGCCCGGTGGTTCCACTGACTGGCGATTTATGTTGCTAAAAATATTGCTCTGAAATTGTCCCTGGTGCGAAATGGCCAGCCTGAAACTGGCGGTGCACTGAATACACAAAGAAGTACAAATGAGAATAATTATCATAATTAGTACGCGTATGGAGACAAAAGAAAAGAGGTGGGCCTCTTCGCGGGTATCTCCACCGCGTCGCTATCCTATGCCTGCGGGATGTGCGTTTTATTGATTTACCTCAGTGATTGATTCATTAGGAGAGAGTTTAAAAAGTGTCGAAAAAAGAGGCGTAAAAAAAGCCGCTGATTATCAGCGGCTTTCACAGGGAGAGGAGCAAAAGGAAAATTACCGTTTTTTACTCAGTGCAGCTGCCAGCGCATCGGCCATCGCGTTGTTACCGGCAGGAGCCGCATTGCGCCCCGCCGGTTTGCCCGGTGAATGACGCTTCTGATTATCGCGGGAATCTGTCGCCGGTGCGGAAGGACGCCGTGCCGGTGCTTCGCCGGGCTGTTCGTCCAGTCGCATAGTCAGCGCGATACGTTTACGTTGCAGATCGACTTCCATCACTTTGACTTTCACGATGTCACCCGCCTTCACCACTGTGTGAGGATCTTCGACGAATTTGTTCGCAAGCGATGAGATGTGAACCAGACCGTCCTGATGGACGCCAATATCGACGAACGCACCAAAGTTGGTAACGTTAGTGACAGAACCTTCGAGGATCATACCCGGCATCAGGTCGTTCATGGTTTCGACGCCATCGGCAAAGGTGGCGGTTTTGAACTCAGGACGCGGATCGTGCCCCGGTTTTTCCAGCTCTTTGATAATGTCGGTGACCGTTGGCACACCGAACTGCTCATCGGTGAATTCGCTGGCTTTCAGGCCGCGTAACACATTGGAATCACCCATCAGATCTTTCAGTGCCAGCTGTGTCGCTGCCAGAATGCGTTCCACGACCGGATAGGTTTCCGGGTGAACTGTCGAGGCGTCGAGCGGATTATCGCCGTGGTTGATGCGCAGGAAGCCCGCGCATTGTTCAAAGGCCTTTGGCCCCAGACGGCTGACTTTCAGCAACTGCCCGCGGTTACGGAACTGACCGTTTTCATCGCGCCAGCTGACAATATTCTGCGCCATCATGCGGGTCAGGCCCGCCACGCGGGTCAGCAGAGGAACGGAAGCGGTGTTGAGATCGACACCCACGGCGTTCACACAGTCCTCCACGACGGTATCGAGTTTTTTCGCCAGCTGGCTCTGGCTGACGTCGTGCTGATACTGACCGACACCGATGGATTTCGGGTCGATTTTTACCAGCTCAGCCAGCGGATCCTGCAAGCGACGTGCGATGGAGACGGCTCCGCGAATAGAAACGTCCAGATCCGGGAATTCCAGTGCCGCCAGCTCGGAAGCGGAATACACCGATGCACCGGCTTCGCTGACAATCACTTTCTGCGCTTTTACCGCCGGGAACTGTTTTTGCAGCTCGAGGAAGAAACGTTCCGTTTCCCGCGACGCGGTGCCGTTGCCGATCGCCACCAGTTCGACGTTGTGTTTGATGCACAACGCGGCAACCTGTTGCGCGGCTTTTGCCGCCTGACCGGTATGGGGATAAACGGTATCGATATCCACCAGTTTACCGGTGTTATCCACAACGGCGACTTTCACACCGGTACGTAAACCCGGATCAAGCCCCATGGTGGCGCGCATACCGGCCGGCGCGGCCATCAGCAAATCGTGCATATTACGGGCAAAAACGTTAATTGCTTCATCTTCTGCGCGTTCACGTACGGTGCCCATCAGTTCAGTTTCGAGATGCAGCAGGACTTTGATACGCCATGTCCAGTTGACCACGGCGCGACGCCAGACGTCAGCAGGCGCATTGTTCAGGCGCAAACCCAGATGGTCGATGATCAGTTGTTCGGCATAGCTTTCTTTTGGCGGTTCGTCATGCTGTGGATCGGCATTCAGCGCCAGCTGTAAAATACCTTCGTTGCGGCCACGGAACATCGCCAGCGCACGGTGCGAAGGTACCTGGGAAATCGGTTCGTGATGATCGAAGTAGTCGCGAAATTTCGCGCCTTCCTGCTCTTTACCTTCCACCATCCGGGAGGTCAGATGGGCATTTTTCCACAAATAATCACGGACTTTTGCCAGCAGCGAGGCATCTTCTGCAAAGCGTTCCATTAAAATATAACGTGCGCCGTCAAGTGCGGCTTTGGCGTCCGCTACGCCTTTGTCTGCATCGACAAATTTTGCGGCAGCAGCGTCCGGCTCATTTTGCGGCGCGTTCCACAACAGTTCGGCCAGCGGTTCCAGTCCGGCTTCAATGGCGATTTGTCCGCGCGTGCGACGCTTTGGTTTAAACGGCAGGTAAAGGTCTTCCAGCTCGGTTTTGCTCAGCGTGGTATTGATGGCTTTCGCCAGATCGTCGCTGAGTTTTCCCTGCTCCTCAATGGATTTGAGAATGGTCTGGCGACGGTCTTCCAGCTCCCGCAGATAACCCAGACGGGTGTCCAACTGACGCAGTTGGGTATCATCCAACCCACCGGTGACTTCCTTACGATACCGTGCAATAAACGGCACGGTATTACCTTCATCCAGCAGACGCACCACGGAAGCAACCTGCTCCGGGCGAACCTGCAATTCACTTGCGATAATGCGGCTCAGTTGATCATTCATAGGTCTGGTATCAGTTTTTTCGTTTAAAAAAGCAGGGCACAGTTATACGGTTTGAAGACATAAAATGCCAGTCATCAGGCCATCCACCTGCGTGTTTTGGGAGTTAGCTGATCATTTCACGTATTCAATTTCATTGACGTACCAGGTTGCGTCGCCGACCGGCGTGGTCACCACCAGACTGTCGCCCACTTCTTTTTTCAGCAGGGCGCGCGCCATCGGCGAATCGATAGAAATGTAGTCTTTGCGGCCAAAAATTTCGTCATAGCCGACAATACGGAAGCGCTTGATGTCGCCGTCGTCGTTTTCCACCTCCACCCACGCGCCAAAGAACACTTTTCCGTCCTGCTGTGGTGAGTAATCGACGATGCGCAGTTGCTCCAGACATTTCGTCAGATAACGCACGCGGCGGTCGATTTCGCGCAGCCGCTTTTTATTGTACTGATAGTCAGCATTTTCGCTGCGATCGCCCAGACTCGCGGCCCAGGTGACTTTTTTGGTCACCTCCGGTCGCTCTTCGCGCCACAGGAAGTCCAGTTCAGTTTTGAGCTTGTCGTAGCCTTCACGGGTAATCAGTTTGGTTTTCATGTCACCTGTCGCTTTCCTCAACATTCTCCGGCTATTGTTTCATACAATGGCGCCGCTGGCAGCGCAGAAATCAGCCGGAAATTCTGCGTTACTGCTACGCTATATCTGATGGCTTTGCGGGCAAATAATCTTTATCCTGCGGCGCAATGCGTTGAATTTAATAACAGTCCTGATTCACATAAAAATATCACTTCTGGCGATAGTTCACAGGGATTAGAGGTACAGCAGCAAATGGATTTATTAAAATTCTTACTTCGTCTGCCTTTTATATTGATAAAAGGTTTTTTCCGCGTGCTGGCTTTTATACTGAGCCTGCTGGGTCGCGTCTTCAAACCGGTGGTCGGCAATATCGACTGGCGTGCGCCTGCCTGGTGGGCAGCCACTTCCGGCTGGCTTAAGCGCAGTGTTACGCGCATGGAAAATGGCGTAGATCACTACCCGAAAACCATCAGCCTGGCGATTCTTGTTTTGCTGTGCGCCGCAGGGGCGGGCGTTTACGGCTGGCACTGGTGGCTCAGCCGCCCGCAGCCTATCGACCCGGCCCCGAGGGTGTATCAGGACACCAGCGTGCGTGTCAGCGGACCTGAAGCTGTGAATTACGCCGCGCAAAAACCTGCATCACAGCAGGTGATTTTCAATTTCCGCCATTCTGCCGCGCCCGTAACTGATGTTGGCAAAGTGGTTGAAAAAGGAATTTCCCTGAAACCTGCCGCCGAAGGTGAATGGAAATGGGTGAGTGGCTACACGCTGATTTTCATCCCTAAAAATCCGCTGCCGATGGGCAGAAAATATGACGTGAATTTTACGCCTGATGTCCTGCTTGCGCCGCAAATCAAGCTGGCGAAAACCCGTTATGAATTCACCGCCCCTGCGTTCGATTATCAGCTGGGGCAGGCTGAGTACTATCAGGATCCCCAGGACCCGCAAAAACGCAGCGCGATTTTTAACGTTAAATTCAATGCACCGGTGGATGTTGCCAGTTTCGAAAAACAGATTTCGCTTGGCCTGACCGAAGGTAAAGCGAAAACTGAGTCGAAACTCAATTACTCTGTGGTCTATGACCAGAAAAAACTCAACGCCTGGGTACATTCCGAGCCGCTGAAACCGCTCGATCACGGCGGTTCGGTGCGTGTCATCCTTGGCGAAGGCATTACATCGACCGTGCCGTCGAATGCGACTGCGCAGACTAAAAATGCCGTGGTGTCTGTGCCGACGCTTTACAGCCTGGCGGTGAATGAAGCCAGTGCGCAGGTGGTGGATGCCGATGGGGCGAAAGGTCAGCGGGCGCTGATCGTCGGTTTCAGCGACGCGGTGAAAGATAAAGATATCCGCCAGGCAGTCAAAGTCTGGCTATTGCCACAGCACAATCCAAATGATCAGTACGAGGCCAAAGGCCCGGATGATTATGCCAGCTGGGCCGTTGACAGCGTCGAAAACAATGTACTCGCGCAGTCCACGCCGCTGAATATCCAGCTTAATGATGCGGAAAGCGATTATCAGCCGCAGTTCAGCTTCCGCTTCGATGCGCCTGCCCGCCGCGCCATGCTGGTGGAAATTGACAATATTCTGACCTCTTCCGGTGGCTACAAAATGCCGGAAAAAGTGTACCGCATCGTCGCGGTTCCGGATTATCCGAAATCCCTGCAATTTATGTCGCAGGGCTCGCTGTTATCGGTCAGCGGTGACAAACAAATCAGCGTGGCGGCACGCAACGTGCCGGGCCTGCGTCTGGACATAAAACGGGTGATCCCAAGCCAGCTGCAACACATTGTGTCATTCAAAAGCCGTGAGTATTCATCGGCGGAATTTAACCGCCTGAATGACGAATATTTTACCGAGCACTTTACCTATCAGACGGCGGTCAATAACGACAAACCGGGCGACGTGAATTTTCAGGGCGTCGATCTTTCGCGTTACCTCTCCACTGATCCGGCGTCACATCGTGGCGTATTCCTGCTGACGCTGTCGGAATGGGATCCGAAGAAGAAAGAAAATAAACCGGAAACCGATGACGACGGCAATGTCTATCAGGACGATGGGCAGGGCGAAGAAGAAGCACCGGTCGGCGACTCACGTTTTGTTGTCGTCACCGATTTGGGGATTATTGCCAAGCGTTCACAGGATAAAACACGTGATGTGTTTGTGCAGTCGATCCACAGCGGTGCGCCGGTGGCGAACGCGAAAGTTTCCGTGATTGCCAAAAACGGCATTACCCTTCTGACGCAAACCACCGGTGCTGACGGTCATGTGCGCTTCCCTGCGCTGGACGTTTATACCCTTGAACGCCAGCCGGTGATGTTCCTGGTGGAAAAGGAGGGCGATGTCTCCTTCCTGCCGGCGGACCGGAATAACGATCGCGGTCTCGACTTCTCCCGTTTTGATGTCGATGGCGAAATCACGCCGAACGACCCGCGCACGCTGAGCAGCTATCTGTTCTCTGATCGTGGCGTTTATCGTCCGGGGGACACCTTCAATATCGGACTGATTACCCGCGCCGCCGACTGGAGCAACGGTCTGGCGGGTGTGCCGGTGCGGGCTGAAATTCACGATCCGCGCGACAAGCTGATGAGCACTATTCCGCTGACGCTCGGTGCCAGCGGTTTCAATGAGCTGAGTTATACCACTGACGATAATTCACCAACCGGTGAATGGAACATCTATTTGTATCTGATTGGCAAAGACAATGCCTCTTCCACTTTGCTGGGCCATACCTCGGTCAACGTCAAAGAGTTCGAGCCGGATCAACTGAAGGTGAAACTGCAACTGACGCCGGACCGCAGGCAGGGCTGGGTGAAACCGTCAGAATTGCAGGCCAGTATCGACGTACAGAACCTGTTCGGTACGCCCGCGCAGGACAGGCGTGTGACCTCCAGACTGACGCTGCGCCCGATGTATCCGAGCTTCGATCAATTCCCGGATTACGCTTTTTACGAGAACCGTCAGAACAGCGACGGTTTTGAAACCGAGCTGGAAGACCGCAAGACCGACGAAAATGGCGCGGCGAATATCCCGCTGGATCTGAAATCTTATGCTGACGCGACGTACCAGCTGCAACTGCTGTCCGAGGCGTTTGTGGCCGGTGGTGGCCGTTCCGTGGCTGCGACGGCGCGGGTGCTGGTATCGCCATATGACTCTCTGATCGGCGTAAAAGCCGACGGTGATTTAGGCTATATAAACCGCGATGCCGCACGACATCTGAACGTTATTGCGATCGACCCGTCGCTAAAACAGATTGCGCTGCCGGACCTGAAAGTCGCGCTGATTGAACAGAAATACATTTCAGTGCTGACCAAACAGGATTCCGGCGTTTACAAATATCAGTCGAAAATGAAGGAAGTGCCGTTGTCGGAACAACCGCTTTCGCTGACGGCGCAGGGCAACAATCTGACGCTGGCGACGGATAAACCCGGTGATTTCGTGCTGGTCATTGAAGATGCGAAAGGCAATGTGCTGAACCGCATTGGCTATACCGTGGCCGGTAACGCCAATCTCAGCCGTTCGCTGGACAGAAATGCTGAACTGAAGCTGAAACTCAATCAGGCGGAATATCAGCCAGGTGAGGAAATCGAGGTATCCGTTAACGCGCCGTACACCGGCAGCGGGCTGATCACTATTGAGAAAGATAAAGTGTACAGCTGGCAGTGGTTCCATACCGACACCACCAGTTCGGTGCAGAAAATTCGCGTACCGGCGGGAATGGAAGGCAACGGTTACATTAACGTGCAGTTCGTGCGTGATGTGAATTCCAATGAAATCTTCATGAGTCCGCTGAGCTACGGGGTGATGCCGTTCAAAATCAGCACCAAAGCACGGCAGAACAGTCTTGAAGTCAACGCGCCTGAAGTGATTAAACCCGGCGAAAATCTGGTCATGACGGTGAAAACCGAGGGGCCGCAACAGGTGGCGCTGTTTGCTGTGGATGAAGGTATCTTGCAGGTGGCGCGTTATCGCCTGAAAGATCCCCTGGAGTTTTTCTTCCGTAAACGCGAACTGGGTGTGGAAAGCGCGCAGATTCTGGATCTTATCCTGCCGGAATTCAGCAAGCTGATGCAGCTGGCCGCCGCGCCGGGCGGCGATGCCGGTGAAGGGCTGGATCTGAACGTCAATCCGTTCAAACGTAAGCGCGATAAGCCCGTTGCGTACTGGTCGGGTATTACCGACGTGAACGGTGAGAAGCAGTTTAATTATCCGGTGCCGGATTACTTTAACGGTAAAATCCGCGTGATGGCGATTTCCGTCACGCCGGACAAAATAGGGAAAGCGCAGACCTCGGCGACCGTGCGCGACAACTTCATCATGACGCCAAACGTGCCGTCGATGGTGGCACCGGGCGATGAGTTTGATGTCAGCGTGGGGGTCAGCAATAACCTCGAAGGGCTGAACGGCAAAAGCATCCCGGTTGCGATTCACCTGACCGTACCGCCGCAGCTTGAAGTGGTGGGTAACGCCGATCAAAACGTGTCACTGGCAGAAAAACGCGAAGGCGTGATTAACTTCCGCCTGCGCGCCAAAGCGTTGCCGGGCGATGCACCGCTGGTGTTTGTAGCGAAGTATGCAGATAAAACCAGCCGCCGGACGATCAGTACGTCGGTGCGCCCGGCGATGCCGTTCCGCACGCAGTCAGTGATGGGGCGTATGAGCGGCAGCAGTCAGAACGTCGATAACCTGCGCCAGATGTTTGATGCTTATGCGGTGCGCACGGCAGCGGTATCCAACTCGCCGTTAGTGCTGACCCGCGGCTTATCCCAATATCTGGCGGATTATCCGTATTACTGTTCTGAGCAGATTGTCAGCCGCTCCGTGCCGTTGATCCTCGAAACAATGCATCCGGAAATGCGCGGCAATCTCAGTCCGGCGGACAGCAGCAAGCAACTGAAAGACATGATGGCGGTGCTGCGTTCACGTCAGAACGACAGCGGCGCAATTGGCCTGTGGCGTTCATCGCCGCAAACCGATCCGTTTGTCACACCGTACGTGGTGCAATATTTGCTGGAAGCCAAAGCGGCGGGCATCGCGTTGCCTGCCGGCATGCTGGAAGAGGCCAATTCGGCGCTGCGCGAACTGGCAGCCAATCAGAACGATGATTTGTATACCCTGCGTCTGCGGGCATGGGCGGTATATCTGCTAACCCGTCAGGGTGAAATCACCACCAGTTTACTGGCCTCGGTGCAGGACACATTACAGCAGCGTTATCCACAGAGCTGGGAAACCGATCTGAGCGCGATGTATCTGGCGTCGTCATACCGTTTGCTGAAAATGGATGATGAGGCGAATACGTTGTTACAGCCAACCTGGAAGCAACTGAGCAAGGCGTATGACACAGCCTGGTGGACGCAAAGTTATTTTGATCCGCTGGTGCAGGACGCGACGCGGCTGTATCTGATCACCCGTCACTTCCCGGAAAAAGTGTCGGCCATTCCGCCGCAGGTACTGGAAAATATGGTTAAAGCGCTGAAAGAAGAGCGCTATACGACGTATTCCTCGGCGATGAGCATTCTGGCGCTGGAGAGTTATTCCACACAGGTGGCGGCGCAGGCGACAGCACCGGATGCGCTGAAAATCACGCAGATCAGCAAAACGAAAAACGTCGAACCGCAGCTGATTTCTCAGGTTCAGGGGCTGTTTGCGAAAGCGAATTTCACTGCTGACGCGCAGGCTATCCGGGTAGAAAACAGCAACAATGCGCCAGCCTGGTATGTGGTGACGCAGGCGGGCTACGATCTGGCCGCGCCGGAGAAAGCCATTTCCCGTGGTCTGGAAATCACCCGCGATTACACCGATGAGCAGGGTAAGCCGGTGACGCAGATTACGCTGGGGCAGAAGATCAATGTACATCTGAAAGTTCGCGCTAATTCGCAGGAAGGACAAAGTAATCTGGCGATTGTTGATTTGCTGCCGGGTGGTTTTGAAGTGGTGCAGCAAACATCACCGGAGCCGGAATCTGACAGTGATGAGGAAAACAGTGGCGCAGAGGCTTCTACGTCCTGGCAGTCACCACTGGCGGCATCGGGTTCGACATGGACACCGGATTACAGCGATATTCGTGAAGATCGCGTGGTGATTTATGGCAGCGCCAGTACCGATGTGCAGGAGTTTGTGTATCAGATTAAAGCCACCAATACCGGCAGCTTCCTCATTCCGCCAGCCTACGGTGAGGCGATGTACAATCGTGATGTCCAGGCTTTGTCCGTCAGTGATAAAAAACTGGTGGTCGTGCCGGCGGATGACACAGCAGTGGCTGAAAAATAACAAAACGCAGAGCCCCGTCGTTTACGGCGGGGCGTAACCTGTTCTGAGTAGCAAGATGATCACCTTTCCCGCATTTTCTAAAACAGCCAAACGTCAGCTGCAAAACATAGCAATGGCGGTTTTTTTACTGGTGCTGATTATGGTGGCATGTCGCCTCTGGCCGCATCCGCCTCTTTCGCAAGGGCAACCTTTTTCCACCGTTTACTATGACCGGCAGGGCACGCTGATGCGTATCACGCTGGCGAACGATGATCGCTACCGGCTGTGGACGCCGCTGGAACAGGTGTCTCCGCTGGCGGTGAAAAGCTTGTTGCTGCACGAAGATCGCGGGTTCTATTATAACCCCGGTTTCAATCCGTTCAGCCTGATGCGGGGTTTCTGGCGCAGCTATATCGCTGGCGGAAAGATGCAGGGCGGCTCGACCATCACAATGCAACTCGCGCGAATGCGCTGGCATCTGAATACCCGCACGCCATCCGGTAAATTCATGCAGGTGTTGCGTGCTGTGCAACTGGAGCTGAGTTATTCCAAACATGACATTCTTGAAGCCTATCTGAACAACGCGCCGTACGGACGAAATATTGAAAGTATTGGCGCGGCCAGCCTGATCTATTTTAACAAAGCCCCGAAATACCTGACGTTACCGGAAGCCATGACGCTGGCAGTTTTGCCGCAATCGCCGAGCAACCGTATCGACCCTAAAACCGGTGTTGTCGGTGCGGCGCTGACGCAGGCACGTAATCGGCTTTTCCTGCGCTGGCAGGCGCATTATGCGACAGACAGCAGCCAGCTTTCATTATTCCGATTGCCGTTGGCCATGCGCCAGCCCGAGCGGATGCCATACATTGCCCCACATTTCATTGAACAGTTACGTCAGCAAAACCCGCAGGTTATCCGCACGGATACCCGAATTGATACTACCCTGGATGCGGGTTTGCAGCGGCTGACCGAGCGTCAGGTCAATGCATTTATCACCCGCAATACAAACCGTGGTATTCACAATGCCGCCGTTTTACTGGTCGACACCCGTGATATGGGTGTGCGTGCGCTGGTTGGGTCTGCGGATTATTACAATCGTGCGATTCAGGGGCAGGTAAATGGCACCAATGCCAAACGCTCGCCGGGATCAGCGCTCAAGCCCTTCATTTATGCGCTGGGCATGGAACAGGGTGTCCTGCACCCGATGACTATCCTGAAGGATGTGCCTTCCGCGTTTGGTGCCTACGCGCCGGAGAACTTTGATCGCCGCTTTCTCGGTCCGGTGACCGCAACTGATGCACTGAATTTCAGTCGCAATATTCCTGCCGTCTATGTCGCGTCACAGCTTCGCCAGCCAACGTTCTATCAGTTCCTGCGTCTGTCCGGCATCGCCAATATGTCCGGCGAAAATCACTACGGTTTGTCGCTGGTGCTGGGCGGCGGGGAGGTGACGATGCAGGAACTGGCAAAACTGTATGCCCTGCTGGCGAACCGGGGTGTGTTGCAACCACTGCGGATGCAAAAGTCCGATCCACGCCAGACGGTGCCAGTGCGTTTGCTGAGTGAGGAAGCCAGTTTTATGACACTCGACATGCTGCGCCAGCACCGCCGACCTGGCGATACGCTGGCACAGGCGCCGTCTTCGCTGCCGGTTTATTGGAAGACCGGCACCTCCTGGGGCTTTCGTGATGCCTGGAGCGTGGGGGTTTTCGGGCCTTATGTGTTAGTCGTATGGGAAGGGAATTTTGACAGTAAAGGCAACAACGTGTTTGTCGGCGCAGAGGCGGCGGCGCCGTTATTTTTCAATATTATCGACAACATTAACGCCAGTTATCCTGATTTGCAGGAGCCTGAACGCCCGTTTCCGAAGCGGCTGAAGCGGGTTGATATCTGCCTCGCCAGTGGTGATTTACCAACCCCGTGGTGCCAGCAAAAAGGGAAAACCTGGTTTATTCCGGGCAAGTCGCCGATCAAAGTTGATACGGTTTACCGGCCGGTACGTCTCGATAAACTCACCGGTGAGGTGGCCTGCCCACCTTATGAGGAAGACGAAACCCGTACGGAAGTGTTTGAGTTCTGGCCATCGGATCTGGCGAATGTGTTTGCACAGGCAGGCCTGCCAAAACGCAAACCCCCGGTCAATCACTGCAAAGATGAGGGGGTGGATGTCAGCGGTAATCCTCCGCGCATCACATCACCACTGAAAAATACCACTTACACGCTGCGGCAGTCACTGCAAGGTCGTGACCGGATTGCCTTTAATGCGGTCACGGATGCGGACAGTAAAACGGTGTATTGGTTTGTCGATGACATCTACCTCGGCAGCTCTGCCAGCAAATCTGCTATTAACTGGCGGCCCATCAATAACGGCCAGTACCGTATCCGTGCGGTCGACGATCATGGAAGGGCGGACAGCCGGTTAGTGAATATAGAGATTGTGAACTGAAGAACGTGGCTGCTTATCGGATATCTATTTTCAACGTTGCCATGGCACTGAACTCACCGGTATCCAGTCCTCCACCAATGAGGTTAATCGGATAGGCTGTCATGGCTATATTACCGACACCATTTTGATTCATCGGGAGATTTCCTGATTCAAACGGGATAGCGGTGCCGGCAGCATTTTCAACACGAATACCGATGTCAGCTTTGTTATCAGAAGTGCGGCGCCTTGCTACCAGCGTATACTGATCCGCCAGATCGTCACCTTTCAACCGCATGGCTAGTTGTGTGCCTGTCGGGATCTGCGGCAATCCATGTGCTGTACAGTTATAAGTGATGTCGAACGTTGAAGGAATATAGCCCTTAGGCGGTTGGCCAAGCGCGGTAAATTTATTGGCGGCGATGGCACCGAAATTGACCGTGATGGTTTCACCTTTATTGATTTCACAACTTTGGGGAACGGTCAGTTTACCGCTTATGTAGACACGGGCAACGGGCGGGCCAAGCGGGGGGGCGGTCACGATGGCAGTACCTGAGGATAAATAAATCTGAGCGATTTCTGTTCGGGGAATGTCCAGTTCGCCCATGAAAGGTGTGGTAATAGAAAAAGATAATGAGCCTTTTGCACCAACATCGAAGCTGGCACGGGTATTTTGCTGAGCGCATACGCCGTTATTATTGGCATCGGTGTGGTGCGTGGCATCACCCAGTGTTTTCGTTGTTGGTACAGTAACACCGGTTGCCGGAGGCAGATCGAGCAGTGCTTTGACATCAATATGATCGTTAATTTGGTAATATCCCGGCTCAGTTCCCTTAGGCAGGGCCGTTTTTACAGTGTACATCAGTAATACACCGCCACTGCTGCTGGCATCGTTGTCAGTACAATTGCAGGTAATGGTGTAATTCTGCATGCTTCCGTTCATGTTTCGTTCATACTTTTTCCCTCTCTCGTTATCCGATGCGGGAATATCTTCGTGCAGGAAATTCTCATAATTCGCGCCTGCGCCATCTTCTGGCGAGCATATGGCTGACCCTGCCTGTGCAAGGGATGAAAAACTACTCATGATGATACCCAACAGTGAGAGCTTGATAAGGGGTACCAGATTGTGCAGAGTTTGTTTTTTAGTATGCATAAATAATCCTTAAATACACTGAGCCGTCAGCGAGTTCACCTGAGAGGTGGAAGCTGCAATGGTGAGTTGAGCCTGACATTGCTGGGAGGCGGTATTTCCCCATTTAACATGAAGCATTACGTTTTTTTCTAACGGAATACCCGACAGATACACGACACCGCCTTCATCTACGATATTGCTTTGATTTTCAGTCGCAGCGATGGCACCGAAAGGTACGGGCGTCCCGTTTATACGGGTAAGTGTCACCAATACCCTCGCACCCACTCGGGCATCAAAGTGTGCGGTAACCATTGCGCCAGAATTGGGGATCACGACTGCAGAGGTATTTTCGAGGTCCACATCACCCGGCAAAGTTGTCGTGTCCATCGCGATGCGGTTTTCGTTATACGCTGTCAGATAGGGGACTACAGCAAAACCGCGCCAGTCAGTTCTTACGCCGGGAAGATTTTGCAGGCGGGCACCACTGGCACCATTGGTGTCTATTAATGCAAACGACTCCCCAAGCGGTTGAGACAGTGTGATGCCATGAGAATGCGCCACGATGCCCCCGGCAATGCCGTAGCTCAATTGTTGAGAGTCGCGACTGTAGTTATAACCGGCATTGAGATTGCCAAAGGAAGAACGATAGGATGAATACAGGTTGCTCCCACTTTCACTATCCCGGTCCGTATAACTTTGCTGTAGCGAATAGCTCAGTCGGCGATCGTCAAGCGCAGTTCCGCTCAATCCAACCTGATGACGCGTCCCTTCACCTTTCTGGTTAGAAACATTGTAAGTAGCCCAGCTTTGAGGCAACCAGCGACTGAGAGGAACACGTACGTTCAGAGATATCTGCTGATCGTCATCCTCACCCTGTAATTTGCTGTAGGAATAGCTCAGGTTATAACTGATGCCAAAGAGACTGTGGTTGAAGCCGAGCGAGAGGTTTTTCTCTTTGCCGCTGTCGTTCCAATAGTCCTGCTCATAACCTGACAGATATAAGCTCGCACCTTCCCATAAGGTCTGATTGATATTGAACTGGATTTTGCTGCGCTTGTGGTAATCCAGACCAGACGTACTCCCTTTATCAATGTGCTGCGTCGATTCGTCAAAGTCGTAATAACCGGCACTCGAATAGCGGTAACTTGCCAGGCTGAAATTGGTGTCGGTTTTTTCTATATTCTTCGAATATTGAATGCGATACGACTGACCCGATGTGGTCTGATTATCGT
The DNA here is from genome assembly GCF_004195115.1 of Rahnella sp. RFA10(1/100). Taxonomy (NCBI): domain Bacteria; kingdom Pseudomonadati; phylum Pseudomonadota; class Gammaproteobacteria; order Enterobacterales; family Yersiniaceae; genus Rahnella; species Rahnella sp. RFA10(1/100). Next base: position 56,865 of record NZ_SEWR01000005.1, on the reverse strand, counting down.
CGAGAGTCGTACGGGCATGCGTAAAATCGGCAGAAATACCGCCTAGCCACTGGAGGTTATAACCAAGCCCGAAAAGGGCTGAAAAGTAATCTTCTGATACCACTGAGCCACCATAAGTAGTGACGGTATTGGAAAAACCATAGATAGCGGTGCCCTGAGCGAAAGTGGGCTCCTTTTCATCGGCATTGGTTGCACGGTAAACGCCTGCGGTTGCGGTATATTTCAAACGTCCCGGACGTTGCATGATCGGAATAGCGGAAAACGGCTGATTAAAGCGACGCTCCGTGCCGTCGGCTTCCTTCACCGTTATCTCAAGATTTCCGCTATAGGATGAAGGATAAAGATCGTTAATCTCAAAGGCACCCGGTGGTACAAAGGACTGATAAATGATGTGATCATTCTGCCGAATAGTGACCTCAGCATTGGTGTTTGCCACTCCCCGTATTGTGGGTGCAAAACCCCGCTGGCTGTTTGGCAGCATATTATCGTCGGAAAAAAGCTGAACCCCTGAGAAAGGGACACTGCTGAGGATTTCCCCGGAGGTAGAATTTTCGCCGATTTGGAATTTTGACTTTAAGGTTTTTATATCCCGTTCTGCGTAGGTTGAGATGGTATCCCAACGTTTCTCGTCCCCGGTGTTGCTATAGGTGGTGTAGTTGCGTAGGCGCCACGGACCCACGTTTAAACCGTTTTGCAAATTGAGATACTGACTGGAATCATCGCTGCCATTTCGATTGCTACGCTGACCGCCCGAATATGAATAGTTTGAGAAGAGGGCCGGCGCACCGTCATCCCACTTTTTAGGGTCAATATAGTCCTGAGCATTATGAACGATCGCTGCCTGTGGAATGCTGAAGTTGAGCTGCATGAGGAAGAAATCAAATTTAACATCCGCCGCAGGAATGTACTGTGCCAGTGAACCCAGCGGGGTATCCGGCTGTTGATTTTTTAATGCTGGAAAAGCATCAACATTGACGCCCAGCGCTCGCAGTATTTCAGGCGTAATTTGGGGTTCAAGGGTGCCATCAGGTTTTGCTAAATAACTGATTGAATGACGGAATTTTAGTTTTGTATTTACATACAACGCCGTGTCGTAGTCCCCCGGCAACTGTGCCTGATCATTGTTTTCAAACAAAGAAAGGTCCACGACCCCCACATCACCCGCTTTTCGCTCAATGAACTGAGGATCGAAATAAACATTCTCCGAGCGGGCGGGTTGAGAGACGAGTAATCCTAAAGCCGTGCTGGCAAGCAGGCTACCCAATTTAAGTACGAGCGGTGCTGAGTGTTTTTTAACGTTTCCAGTGAAACGCGTCTGTAAAAATTTATCATCCGTGAGCATAATTTTCTCGTACTTAAGAGTGTTGTTATTAGGAAGTTGTTGTTTGTTATGGCGTGGCTTTATTGGTCTGTTTACAAAGGTTTTTCATATCGTTCCGTCGTTCCGCCATAGTCATTAATTGCATCCCATTTCACGCTGTTTCCTGAGGTATTTGCTGGCAACACGACATCCAACTGGCTCAAAGGAGAAATCATCGCCACTTCCTTTAAAAAGGTTGGACCAATGCTCAGTGAACTGAACACAACGTGATAAGGGCTTGGATTTTTAATAATGAGATGGCCGTTGTTTCTTGTAAAAGTAAGCATCTTGGGTGCTTCAAACGATTTTCCTGACAGTGTTGTTGGCCGGTAAAAGAGTTTTATCCGCGTGTTCACCACCAGTTTTAATTCGTTTTTTGTATTTTTAGGTGTTGAAGGTATCGCTTTAACGTTGACATAGAAAACGGATTCCCTGTCAGCAGGAAGGGATGTTCCGTTATAGGAAATCCGAAGATTAGTTTCCTGCTGGGCATTCAATCTAAATAGCGGGGGAGTAATGATAAAGGGGCCGCGTTTTTTTTCTCCGTCAGCATCAACCCAGGACTGTATTAGAAAAGGATTGCTTTCTGAATTATTTTTTACAGAAAGGCTTGCTTCTCTTTTATCTGCATCGTAAATAACGCGGGTTCGCCCCACGACAATACCACCAGCATAAGATGCTTGTGATGTGAACAATGAGATTATAATGAAAAACAATGTGAGTGAATTTTTTTTACCCATGCAAGTATAAATCCTTACAGTACCAATATATTCATACGGTAATTAGATGAGCATTCAATAAAATGCCCTGTAAAAGTATTTTCCTACAGGGCAAAATTAAAATTGCTTATCTGTAATCGAGCGTGACTTTTACACGTGCATCTGCCGCACCGGCAGTAATATCGCCTGGCAACTTATACGACTCATAATATGCGAGCAGGTCGACATTCATGATTTTGGCGGGGATAGGATAGATCATGTCTGGTAACCCGTTGATTTTCATTATCTGATTGGTTTTAGCATCCTCAATCCTGATACCGACGCCATCTGACATGGTATCGCCATAATCATTGCCAAGCGCAATCAAATCCGTGGTGTCCGTAACGGTATCGGATTCCAGCCATATACGGAAATGAGGGGTTGGATTAGACTCTGAAGGGACAGGGCAGTTATCAAGAGGTAAAGTGAAAGGAATTTTTGGTGAGAGATCACCAATCTCCTGGAACTGTGCGGCTGAATAAGTCCCTAAAGGTATACTGAGTTCTTCACCGCCATTGATTTCACAGGCCTCTTCAACAATCGCCCCTGTAAAGTTGATAGCACCATCGATCGCATAGCTATTGACTGCCATAGCCATAAATATCCCACCCGCTAAGAGTTTGAGCTTAGTTTTCATTTTGCATCCATTCTGAAATAAAAAGTGAAGGTTAACAAAAGATAAGTTGAATAGATTTTAATAAAACCTATGACTCACCTTTTCTCGTCGGATTCTATCAACAGTTTTATCCATTGAATAGAGGATGGCGGCTTATGAATTTAAAGCACTTTTATTTTCCCTGCGGATATATAGTTATTAATGATCATTAATGTTTGATTGATTTATTTCCTTGATCAATTGATCATTAATTGATCGGCTTTTAAAAGGGAGTGTTATTTATAAGTTCTTTATTATTAATTAAACGAATGATTAGATTCTATGAAATTTCCGCAAATTTCTTTACTGAAGTCATCCGGAAGGGGGCTTTTTGCCATAAATGGTCAGGTAGTGAACAACCCAGCGCAGGAGCGGTAACGGGGATGAGGGGGACAAACGGTAACAAACCATCCTTCGCGTGCGGAAGATTCCTCTGATATTGTTGATAAATTAGGAAATCCATAATCATTGTTACAATTTCGACTAGAATATATACCATTAAACGCTGTCTGTTTTAGCTGACTTTTCTAACAATACAAGCTTCAGGCATTCACGCCTTTGGGAGATTTAAATGCAAGAAAATCACAAGATTCTGGTGGTCGATGACGATATGCGTCTGCGCGCACTTCTTGAGCGTTATCTGACTGAACAGGGCTTCCAGGTGCGTAGCGTTGCCAATGCTGAACAAATGGACCGTTTACTGACCCGTGAATCATTCCACCTGATGGTTCTGGATCTGATGCTGCCCGGTGAAGATGGTTTGTCGATCTGCCGTCGCCTGCGTAGCCAGAGCAACCCGATGCCGATCATTATGGTTACGGCAAAAGGTGAAGAAGTAGACCGTATCGTGGGGCTGGAAATTGGTGCCGACGACTATATTCCTAAGCCATTTAACCCGCGTGAATTGCTGGCCCGTATCCGTGCTGTCCTGCGCCGTCAGGCCAATGAACTGCCAGGCGCACCTTCTCAGGAAGAAGCGGTCATTTCATTTGGTAAATTCAAACTGAACCTCGGTACCCGCGAAATGTTCCGCGAAGATGAACCTATGCCGCTGACCAGTGGCGAGTTTGCCGTGTTGAAAGCGCTGGTAAGCCATCCGCGTGAGCCGCTGTCCCGTGACAAGCTGATGAATCTGGCGCGAGGCCGTGAATACAGTGCGATGGAACGTTCTATCGATGTGCAGATTTCCCGTCTGCGCCGCATGGTAGAAGAAGATCCGGCGCATCCGCGCTATATCCAGACAGTCTGGGGCCTGGGCTATGTATTTGTACCGGACGGCAGTAAGGCATGAAGCGAATACGCTTTTCACCGCGTAGCTCGTTTGCCCGAACCCTGTTATTAATCGTCACCTTGCTGTTCGTCAGCCTGGTGACGACCTATCTGGTGGTGCTGAATTTCGCCATTCTGCCCAGCCTTCAACAGTTCAATAAGGTACTGGCATACGAAGTGCGTATGCTGATGACCGACCGGTTGCAGCTGGAGGATGGGACGTTGCTGGCTGTGCCACCGGCATTTCGTCGCGAAATCTACCGCGAACTGGGCATTTCTCTTTATACCAACTCTGCGGCAGAGGAGAGTGGTTTGCGCTGGGCGCAGCATTACGAATTCCTCAGTCAGCAGATGGCACAGCAGCTCGGTGGCCCTACCGACGTGCGCGTCGAGGTCAATAAAAATACCCCGGTGGTGTGGTTGAAAACCTGGTTGTCGCCTGACATCTGGGTGCGTGTCCCGCTAACCGAAATCCATCAGGGCGATTTCTCTCCGTTATTCCGCTATACGCTGGCGATTATGTTGTTGGCGATTGGTGGTGCCTGGCTGTTTATCCGTATTCAGAACCGACCCCTGGTCGAGCTGGAACATGCGGCGTTGCAGGTCGGTAAAGGTATTATTCCGCCACCACTGCGTGAATACGGTGCGTCTGAGGTGCGTTCTGTTACGCGAGCCTTCAATCAGATGGCAGCCGGTGTCAAATTGCTGGCTGATGACCGTACTTTACTGATGGCGGGTGTCAGCCACGATTTGCGTACCCCGCTGACGCGTATTCGTCTGGCGACAGAAATGATGGGTGATGATGATAGCTATCTCGCTGAGTCGATCAATAAAGACATAGAAGAGTGCAATGCCATCATCGAGCAGTTCATCGATTATTTGCGCACCGGCCAGGAGATGCCGACAGAAATCACCGATCTCAACAGTATTTTGGGTGAAGTGATCGCGACGGAAAGCGGGTATGAGCGTGAAATAGATTCTGATCTGGCCGACGGTGAATTGCTGGTTAATGTGCATCCGCTGTCCATCAAACGTGCGGTGGTCAATATGATGGTCAACGCCGCCCGATATGGCGACGGCTGGATTAAAGTCAGCAGTGGCCGCGAACTGCAGCGGGCCTGGTTCCAGGTAGAAGACGATGGTCCGGGCATTGAACCTGACCAGCTTAAGCATTTGTTCCAGCCCTTCGTGCGTGGTGAAAGTGCGCGAACCACCAGCGGAACCGGACTCGGTCTGGCGATTGTTCAGCGCATTATTGATGCCCATTCGGGCACGCTGGATATCGGGAAAAGTGACCGGGGAGGATTGCGGATTCGCGCATATTTGCCGTTGCCGGTGGAGATGCTGAAAGCGGTGGCGGTTCAGCAGAAACCGGTTTGATTAAGGGGGGCCTTAATAGTCCCTTTTATTCAGACAGGTGAAAGTTTCGGTTTCTTAATTCGGGATTGCAGCCTCAAGTCTGCAACCTGTCATTCAGAACGTTTCTGAACCGCCCGCACGATCTTAAATTCAAAGGCAGTTGTGCTCCTCCCCCTGCGAAGGGGAGGCAGGGAGGGCGTTTTACGGTTGTCGCTGCAGCACCGGAAGCAAAGTCAGCGGGCGAAGCGTGCAGTGAAAGGCCAGTGCCGGCAATCCACCCCTCAACTCTTCCTGCTCATCACATAATACTCTGCCGCTTCTTCCCGCCATCTCGGCGTCTCCGCTGTATCCCACGGATTAACTAACACCACGCCCGTATGGGCAAACACTTCCGTGTGATCCGTAGCCAGCCTCGCCTGATGGTGCAGGCAAATCGCCGCAAGCTGCATATCACGCTCCGACATCACGATATTGGCCGCCTTTGATAATGTCAGCACCTCCGGGTAATACAGTGCGCTGGCAGCATCAAATGACAGCAGACGCCCGGCGAAATCCTGGTTTAACATCTCCAGTAAGGCATCGGAAAGTGCGGCCTTCGGCTGGTTCTCCGGCAGATTATCCGCCCAGGTGAAAAGCGCCGCGACGTTCAGGCTGGTCAGGTACAGTTGTGTTGCGTCCTGCGCATCCAGCCATTGCAGCACGTTCTTTTGCGGTCCGGGGCTAATCATCTCAAGGATGACGGCGGTATTGAGGATAATCATTTCGGTGGTCGTTCCAGGTGTTCCACGCTCAGGGAAGAGAAACGTTGTCGAAGCTGACTGCCAAGACCAAAACCAGGCACCGCAGTGGTCAGCGCCTGTTTCAGTATTAAACGTGCTTCTTCTTCCATCGAATGGCCTTTTCTGGCTGCAGCGATGCGCAGTAATTCCTTCACTTCATCATCCAGGTTACGAACGGTAATTGTCGCCATAACAGGCTCCTCTGTCAGCAATACTGTTATTCTGAAATGCGGCGGTGCCGGTTGCAATAAAAAAGGCGCGGGAGCCCGCGCCTGTTAAAAGTGTCTGAAATTTAACGTTTCGGCCCTGCACTGACCAGCGCAGCTCCGGCCGGAGTATCGGTGTATTTATCGAAATTATTAATAAACAACTGTGCCAGGTGCTCGGCTTTCTCCTGCCATTGCTCACGACTGGCGTAAGTATTGCGCGGATCCAGAATGTGCGTGTCAACGCCTGGCAGAACCACCGGCACTGCCAGATTAAACAGCGGCAACGTGAAGGTTTCCGCTTCATCAAGGGTATCGTTGAGGATCGCATCGATAATAGCGCGGGTATTTTTCAGCGAAATACGTTTGCCGGTGCCGTTCCAGCCGGTATTAACCAGATAAGCCTGAGCCCCTGCGGCTTCCATACGCTTCACCAGTACTTCAGAGTATTGCGTCGGGTGCAACATCAGAAATGCTGCACCGAAGCAGGCAGAAAAGGTGGGGGTAGGCTCATTCACACCACGCTCGGTACCGGCCAGTTTGGCGGTGAAACCTGACAGAAAGTGGTATTGCGTTTGCGCAGGTGTCAGACGTGAAACCGGCGGCAGTACGCCAAAAGCATCGGCCGTCAGAAAAATCACTTTGCGGGCATGGCCGGCTTTCGATACCGGTTTTACGATATTCTGAATATGATAAATCGGATAAGAGACGCGGGTATTTTCGGTTTTGCTGCTGTCGTTGAAATCGATTTTTCCGTCTTCGCTGACCATCACGTTTTCCAGCAAGGCATCGCGTTTTATCGCACCGAAAATTTCCGGCTCGGCTTCCTGGCTGAGTCTGATGGTTTTGGCATAACAGCCACCTTCAAAGTTAAACACGCCGTCATCGTCCCAGCCGTGTTCATCATCGCCGATAAGCTTACGCTTGGGATCGGTGGATAAGGTGGTTTTACCTGTCCCGGAGAGGCCAAAGAATACCGCTACATCACCTTTTTCGCCCACGTTTGCCGAGCAATGCATTGACGCGATACCCTGCAACGGCAGCAGATAGTTCATGACCGCGAACATGCCTTTCTTCATTTCGCCGCCGTACCACGAGCCGCCGATCAGCTGGATGCGCTCGGTCAGGTTGAAGGCGATGAAGTTTTCAGAATTCAGGCCCTGTGTCTGCCAGTCCGGATTGGTGCATTTGGCGCCGTTCATCACGATGAAATCAGGTTCGAAATTTTCCAGTTCACCCGCTTCCGGGCGGATAAACATGTTCTTGACGAAATGCGCCTGCCAGGCGACTTCCGTGATAAAGCGTACTTTCAGGCGGGAGTCAGCATTAGCACCGCAGAATGCATCGACAATAAACAAACGTTTCCCGGATAACTGTTTGCCGACCAGCGTCTTCAATGATGTCCAGATTTCCTGCGACAGCGGTTTGTTGTCATTTTTTCCTTTGCCTTGATCAGCCCACCAGAGCGTATCGCGGGTGGTGTCATCACGGACGATGTATTTATCTTTCGGCGAGCGGCCGGTGAAAATGCCGGTATCGACATTCACGGCGCCAAGCTCTGTCACCTGCCCACGTTCATAACCTTCCAGGCCCGGGGCTGTCTCTTCTGCAAAAAGAGTTTCGTAATCAGGGTTATAGACAATTTCGCTATTCTGGTGGATCCCATACTGGGAGAGTGTTTCGGCGGTGATACCGATAGTGGTTGGCATTTCCCTGCTCCTTGCTGAACTTGGATCCCGTCAATAGGGATAAATCAGTTGTTATTGTAGGTATATATCGCTTTTGTGCCGCGACAGGTCTCAAAGAATAACGGCAGATGTGAATGTTTTTCCAGAATTGTGATGAAAAACCCGAAAGGTGTGCAAGCGAGGTTATGAAAAAGCAATAAAAAAGGGACCTTTCAGTGAAAAGTCCCTCAGGCTGAGCGTATCAACGATCAATGAATGTGATCATCTCCGGAATGGACATCACCGCTGGCTTTCAGCGTCGCCATATCCATCCCATCAAATTCATAGTCTGCGCCACAATAATCGCAGTGCATCTCGATTTTGCCATCAGCTTCCAGCATTTCGTGAATATCTTCATCCGGCAGCGTCAGCAGCGCGGCGGCACAACGCTCGCGGGAGCAGGTGCAACGGAAACACACATCCTGTGGCTCATACAGCGTGACCTCTTCCTGATGATACAGACGATAAAGCACTTCATTTGCCGGCAGAGTCAGCAGTTCTTCCGCTTTGATGGTGGTGGTCAGTTGTGCCAGATGGCTGAACTCTTCCGGGTCTGTATCTTGCGCTGGCAGAACCTGTAACAACATGGCACCTGCAGCAGGCTGGCCTTCCACTTCACCGGTACGGATGAAGATGCGGGTGGGTAGCTGTTCAGACTGCATGAAATAGTTTTCCAGACATTCTGCCAGGTTTTCGCCTTCCAGCCCCACGACGCCCTGATAGCGTTCGCCAACGGTCGGAGAAATAGTGATCACCATGTAGCCGTTGCCAATCATCTCTTTCAGTGTACTGCCTTCGATGATGTCACCCTGCAGACGTGCCACACCGCGCAATTCCTGCTTGTTGTTACCGTTGATCACGGCCAGTTTCAGCGGGCCATCGCCCTGCAACTGCACGGTAATATCGCCGTCAAATTTCAGGGTGGCGGTCAGCAGGCTGGTCGCCACCAACATTTCACCCAGCAGAGTACGCACTTCGGCCGGATACTCGTGACCGGCAATAACCTGCTGGAAGGTTTCTTTGAGTGAGACCAGTTCACCGCGAACGGCGTGATGACTGAACAGGTAGCGATGCAGTTGGTCGTGATTAGACATAGTTTTCTCTCTGTTTAGCGAACGTAAATCCTTCCTCTTTCATCGAAAGATTGAAGATTTATTCAGTATCGCCATATTTAAATTTGATCAGGTTGCGGCGTTCCTTTTTGTCCGGACGTCTGTCCGGGTGCGGCATCGCATTCATTTTGCGCGCCTCGGAAATTTTTTCCCGGCTGGCAATGCTCGCACCGGTTTCCTGATACAGTTTCTGTGCTTCTTCCGCACTGCGGCGCTGAGTGGTGAGCCCCAAAACGATGATCGTTTTTGTATCATTTCCCTGGCGCAAGGTAATTTCGGCATTCAGTTCCATCAGCTTGCTGGGTTTCCCCCGCTGACCGTTGTAATGCACTTTGCCGCCATCAATCATCTCGCGTGCCAGCGCACGGGTCTTATAAAAACGAGCCGCCCACAACCATTTATCGAGGCGCACTGCATTATCGTCGTCTTGCGTTTTACCTTTCATAACCCTCCCCTGAGCATACCGGTATTACTTCGCCGGGCCTGTTACAGGGTGAATTGCAGGCAACAGGCTGCGGTAGTCATTGATGGAAGGATGTCCTTCAAATGACTTATTTGCCATGGTCGAATCTGGGTTTTCTATACCCAGACAATAGCGGATGCCGAAGGTTTTTGCCGCATTGAGGATAGGTTCACCGTCATCGACAAATAGGGTTCTGTCGGGATTAAAGCCCGTTTGCTGCTGAACGGCATACCACAACCGCTGATCTTCCTTCGGATAACCAAATGTGTGGGTGGAAAGGAGTAAATCAAGGTGCTGATCTAATCCGGTATGTTCAATTTTAACGGAAAGGCTGTGCGGATGTGCATTAGTGAGCAGAATTGTTTGCCGTCCGCTTTCACGCAGATGAGCTAAAAAAGGCAGTGTATCGTCGCGAAGCCGCGCATTTTTGCCGATGTTTGTCGTCATCTGGTAGATATCCAGGCTTAGCTTTTCGCTCCAGTAATCGAAGCAATACCAGTTCATGGTGTGCTGAACGGCAAGGTATTCGTTATGAATTAACTGGCGTGCGTTTTCAAGCGGGATCGCACGCTGCTGGCTGAGGGCCAGCGGGACATCCTGCAACCAGAACTGGCTGTCAAAAGCCAGATCCAACAATGTACCGTCCATATCCAGTAAAACGGTATCGATGCATTGCCAGTCAAAATCAGGGGACATGAAAACTCCATGTTCTTGCGGCTGTGAGAAGCCGCAGGGACAAATATATGAAAGCAGGGAAGGGCGTCAGGGTAGCATAATCTGACCGGGGGACGCAGGGACGCCCGGTGCTTTTCAACCCAGTTTTTGCGCGGGTATGGGCATCAGCGTGGGATGAAAGCAGGCATTATAGTATTGCTGAATATCGTCTATCCGGCGCTTATCTTTGATGAAGCGGCGGATAAACAGCAGGCTATTAACCACCAGAACACCGATCAACAATAACAGTAATAAGCTGGTGCCCAGATAACGCCAGAGCGTTGAGATATCCGGCTCGCTGTGCAGCGAAATGTGACGGGTTCCGTTAGCATCGATACTGATACTGGTGATCACGCCCTGCGCACTGAAAGGGGTATGCAGCAAGAGTGTTGATAACTGTTGCAACTGCTTCCACTGTTCCTGCGGCGGGTTAGCGAATACACTCACCGGAGGAGCTGGCATCTCAATCAGCTGACGTCCTTCATCATTGCTTATCAGGAACCCACCCGGTGGCGGACTGTTAAGCCTGTCAGCAGCACGACGGGTCTCCTGAACAAAGAAAGAAGATGTTGCGTTATTCACCAGTTCGCTCAGCGATTGCGCACTGACCGGACGTAGCAGAACGTTAATCCCCTGCAATGTGCCCGCCTGTGCCCGCTTCACCAGTGAGTTCCAGTTGCTCGAATTGCCCAGATTCACCAGCGCGTTTTTCAGCCGAACACAATCATTGCTGTTTCCGCACAGCGTTTCGGTTTTCAGCACGATATCTGCGAAATCATCAAGCAGGATCATCCCGGATTTTTCGATGGCGGTGGCCAGCTGCGGATTAATGTTTTGCTCAGGCGTCTGGTTCTGACCGGGATGCAGCTGGTTGTTCACCGTTGTTTGCAGCGCCGTAGCGGCATCAATAATTTCTGACTGCGGAACCGGAAGAGGCGTCGCGGTATTCCAGTAAATCGCTGAACAATCAAAAGGCATAAAACCCGTTGCGGAACGGCTGCCCGACGGTGGCACATAACACATCCCGGAACCCTGAACTTTCAAGGTATCGCCGACGCGCAGAGCCGCCTTTTCGAGTTCCTGTACGCTGTTAACCTGCGAACTTTGTGCTCCCTGCAACCAGGCAACGCTGAGTTTGAGCGGCAGGCCAAGCGGCACATAAACCAGTAACGCCAGCAGCAGGAGGAAGGCGCTGGTGGCGAGCACCAGATTTCTTCCCCACTGCTGGAGGGGAAATTTTTTCACTTCCTCGTGGAGTGTCAGATAACTCCCCTGACGCACGACGTGGCTGTTCATATAGACTTCTACATCCGTAGGCTGTCCGAGATCACGGCCAATATAGGGCTGCCAGTGAGGCGGATAAATCAGGTCTACCACACCGAGTGAAATATTACTGATATCCCCTTGTTTGGATTCACCAAACAAACCCCAGCGTTTAGGTAAGCCACGCAGGCAATGGATTTCCTTGCGATTTTTACCTAAACGTTCGGACACTAAGCGCCAGATAACCCAGACAGCTAACCCTGCCGAAAGCGTCAGCAACCAGGGTAGAAATATCACCGGACTTTGCAGCGTGATAAAAAGCAGCAGCAGAATGGCGGAAACGGCCACCGCTTCTTTTACGCCGTTCGACCGGGTCAGCGCATGCTCTTCACGCGTTTCGCGGCGCACTTTGACCAGTTCTATATGCTCGCTTTCTTCGTGCCGGATAGACGCATTTTGCGGCTGCGAAGGTATCACCGCTGAAACCGGCGCGGGGCCTTCGTAAACGTGGTCGGTCAGGGTATGGCCGTTGAGTGAAATGACCAGCGGCAGGCTCTGCGTTTTGATCAGCTCGACCTGATTTTCCTGAGCAATGTATTGCTCCCAGAATGGCGGCAGGTGAATTTCAGTAGAATCGAGGAAGTAACGCCATTTGTTAGGATCTTCACTCGCTACACCATAGCGGGTGATTGCGCGGGTCAGGCTATAAACATTTTCGCTTTTAGTGGTCAGCGTCAGTTTATCGCGCAGGATAATCAGATTATTGCGGTGGGTAATTGGCGTCTGGCCGAGGCCTTCATTTTGCCGCAGATAGCGTTCAACTGCATCGCGTTCTTTCTGAGAGAGTTTGCGCTGACTCGGTGTGGAGAAACGCACGACGGACTCGTCGCGTTGGCGGCGACGCAATACAAGCCAAAAATAAGACGCTGTAGCAATAATTGCGATACACAACAACACCAGTGTCACGACTACTGTGCTCATCCGATCCCCGTTCAGACGTGGGTGACTTACGTCAACTCTGTGAAAGTATTATACATAAACGAAATGCACATTTTGCGCATGAACGCCTTTTTGATAGGAATTTTATTATTGTTTGCCTGAATCGTGCGCATAAAAATACCATGCTAGAGAATACCTGCATTTGGGAATCGGCGGGTATCGGTATAATCCTATTTTGAAGTGAGAGTGTTTTTGTTAAAGCAAAAATGTGACAGCCATGAGGTAACGTGTTTTTTTTGCGCGAATAACGGTGATTTTTTAATGATATTTTGTCCGAAAAATACACGGGACAAAGACAGTTTTTCAGTAAAGATTGCGATGCTGGCGTTCATTAACGCACAATGACTACCGTTAGTGGCCTTTGAACAGACAAACGAACCCATTAGAACACCTCTGGTCAGGTGAATAATAAGTTGGGGATAAGATGACACAACACCTGCAAAAACCGAAAATTACGAAGGTGGAAACCGTAGCCCGTTCGCGATTATTCACCATCGAATCTGTTGATCTGACATTCAGCAACGGCGTCGAACGCGTGTATGAACGCATGCGTCCTTCCGATCGTGAAGCAGTGATGATTGTGCCGATCATTGATGATGAACTGCTGTTAATTCAGGAGTATGCCGTAGGCATTGAAAGCTACGAGCTGGGTTTCCCCAAAGGACTGATCGACCCGGGTGAAAGCGTACTTGAGGCGGCGAACCGTGAACTGATGGAAGAAGTGGGGCATGGCGCGCGGCACTTTGATGTGCTGGCAAAACTGACCATGGCGCCTTCTTACTTCTCAAGCCGCATGAATATCGTCATTGCCAAAGATTTGTATATGAAAAGTCTGGAAGGTGACGAACCGGAACCTTTGCCACAAACTCGCTGGCCAGTGTCACGTATGATGGAACTGCTGCAGCATCCGGATTTTTGCGAAGCCCGCAACGTGAGTGCATTATTCCTGGCGCATGATTTTTTGATGCGTAACGCCCGCTGATCCCGCGGTAAACACTATTAAAAAAGCCGGTCATGCATTTCGCAGACCGGCTTTTTGCTTTACAGCTCAGGCATCAGAACAGTTCGTGTTCCTGACCGTTATCCATGATGGTTGTCCCGACTTCATGCACAGCATGTTCTGTCGGCTGAGTCCCGTCGATAAAGTATTCAGGGCGACTGTTGCCACCGCCGTCAGAAAGCTTACCGGTACTCTTATCGATAGTCACCGTCACAATACCAGGAGGCGGGGTCTGCGGCTGTTCCGGCACGCCCTCCAGCACGGCTTTCATGTAATCATCCCAGGCCGGCTGAGCACTTTTCGCGCCGCCTTCGGCACCGGAGATTTGATCCGCAATCACACCGGAAGCCGTTGAGCGACCCAAATCACGACGGTGATCGTCAAAGCCAATCCAGACTGAGGTCACCACGTCAGGGCCATATCCGGAGAACCAGGCATCTTTCGAGCTGTTGGTTGTACCGGTTTTGCCACCAATATCGTGACGTTTCAGGTCACGTCCTGCGCGCCAGCCTGTTCCCATCCAGCCGGGCTCGCCGAAGATGTTGGAGTTCAACGCATCACTGATCAGGAATGACAGCGGTGTGCTGATCACATGTGGCGCGTATTGCTGTGCGGCATCAACCTGCGGCGAGTTCGGTGGAACCTGCTCAAGCTGTGGCGTTGGCACACTGGTATTATTATTGGTGGTGGATGTGGCAACGTTTTCTACATTGTCATCCGACAGTACGGCAGATTTCTGCGTATCACCATAAATAACGGGAATATTACAGGTACGGCAGGCGATTTTAGGCTTGGCTTCAAACTGCACCTGACCGGATTCATCCACAATTTTGGTGATGAAATACGGGTCAACCAGATAACCGCCGTTGGTCAAGGTGGCGTAACCGCGCACAACCTGCAACGGGGTGAATGAAGCAGAACCTAACGCCAGTGATTCGGAATGAACAATGTTCGCAGCCGGGAAGCCAAAACGCTGCAAATATTCAGCTGCGTAATCCACTCCCATCGCACGCATAGCACGTACCATGACCACGTTCTTGGATTCACCCAGCCCCTGACGCAGACGAATCGGACCGTAATACGTTGGCGGTGAGTTCTTCGGACGCCAGTCAGTACCGGCACCGGCATCCCAGCGGGTAATTGGCATGTCATTCAGGATGGTCGCCAGGGTCAGACCTTTGTCCATTGCTGCTGTGTACAGGAAAGGCTTGATGTTCGAACCGAGCTGGCGAACCGCCTGGTTGGCGCGGTTAAACTTGCTCTGGTTGAAGTCAAACCCGCCAACCAGCGCTTCAATGGCACCGTCGTTTGGATTGAGCGAAACAATGGCTGAGTTGACATCAGGCACCTGCGCCAGCCACCAGTCATCACCCACTTTACGTACCCAAACTTGCTGACCCGGACGTACCACGTCAGTGACTTTTTTCGGGGTCGGGCCCTGAGCATTGTCATTACGATAAGGTCGCGCCCAGCGCATGCCGCTGAACGGCAGGCTGATAACCGCGCGGTTCGACATCGTCGCCGTGGCCTGAGCATCATCCGTTGCGGTGATAACGGCCGGGAACAGCGGACCATATACCGGCAGCGTTTTCAGCGACTGGACAATCTTGTTCTGATCCCACGCCGGTTCACCTACTTTCCATAGCTGATTTGACGGACCGCGATAACCGTGGCGCATATCGTAATTAAGCACGTTGGTACGCAGGGCTTCCTGGGCAGCAAGCTGGGTTTTTTTGGTAATGGTGGTGTAAACCATGTAGCCATCGTTATAAGCGTTGTCGCCATAACGTTTCACCATTTCCTGACGCACCATTTCGGTCAGATACGGCGCCGAAAACTCGATATGCGGAGCATGATAATTGGCGACCAACGGCTCAGCACGCGCCTGATCATACTGGGCCTGCGTGATGTATTTCTCATCCAGCATACGTGCCAGTACGGTATTGCGACGGGCCAGAGAACGGTCATGCGAATACAGCGGGTTGAAGGTTGACGGTGCTTTGGGCAGCCCGGCAATCACTGCCATTTCACTGAGCGTTAGCTGGCTGACATCTTTACCAAAGTAAACCTGTGCAGCGGCACCGACGCCATAAGCACGATAACCGAGATAAATTTTATTCAGATACAGCTCGAGGATTTCATCTTTGGACATCATCTGCTCAATGCGGATGGCCAGAAATGCTTCCTTAATTTTACGGGTCAGCGTGCGTTCAGGGCTCAGGAAAAAGTTACGAGCCAACTGCTGGGTAATGGTGCTCGCGCCCTGTGAGGCGTGGCCTGACATCATCGCAACGGAAGCCGCACGGAAAATACCGATCGGATCCACACCGTGATGTTCATAGAAGCGACTGTCTTCAGTCGCGATAAACGCATGCACCAGTTCCGGTGGGATCTGGTCGAGTTTCAGTGGGATACGGCGCTTTTCACCATACTGGGCAATTAAATCACCCTCGGCACTGAAAACCTGCATCGGTGTTTGCAAGCGCACGTCTTTAAGCGTGGCGACGTCGGGTAACTGAGGCTCGATATATTTATACAAACCGAAGATCGAGGCGGCTCCCAGCAAAATGCAACACACTGCAAGAATCAATAAATACTTTACGAACTTCACCTGAGATTTCCCATTAAGTGTCAATTGGGCAGTTTATAAACAACCGCGCGGTAGTATAAAGGCAAGCCAGCAACATGGATACGTTCTTTTATTTACCTGACGATATGGAGATTGGGCGAAAATGCGACTACAAGCATGGCAGGTAGGTCTGGATATTCAAGCCGGTTTTGCCCGTGCGATCGCCGTTCAGCGGCGGCGTCATGGCTGGCAATTACGTCACTGGTGGCAACATCCTTTGCCTCCTTTCACATTGCGGGAGGGGATATTACATGAGAGCGCGCCGCTGATCGCCATTTTATCGTGCTGGCGAAAAACGCTGCCGACGTCTTTTTCATTACGAATCAGCCTTCCTGCGCAACGTATTATGCAACAACGCATGGCCGCGCCCGATGCCCGTTTGGGTGAGCCGCAGCGCAGTGCGTTTATCTTCGCTAACGCGGCAAAACAGTTTCCTCTGGCTATGGAGCATCTGGTGATGGACTACCGGGCTGACCCGCAGGGCGATAATCAGTTGGTGGTTACGGCGGCAAGGCAGCAGGAAATCGAACAGTGGATGCACTGCATGGCGCAGGCCCGGTTGTTCCCGGACACTATTGAGCTGACTCCCTGCGCCCTTCAGATGGCGGCCTGTGCTGCAGGCGTTCCGGGTGATGCATTGCTGATCCATCCCCTTGATGATCTCTTTCTCTGGGCTTCGCCGCACAGTTTGCCGTTCCAGTTTGGCATGCTGGATTATGCAGAGGCCGGCGCTGAAAACACGGTCTCTCAGAAGATTCGCACACAGTATCGCGCGGCTGCGTTATGCCATGCGGAGGACTATTACAGCGGTGAATCGTCCTCTGCGGTAATGCAATGCTGGTCGCCATTAAGCGCGATCGTGCAATTGTCCGCGCCTTTGCCGGCAAATCCCGGTGCATTCGCGCCTGCCGTCGGGCTGGCTATCCGGCAGGCAGATAACTGATGCTACAGGTCAATTTATTACCGTGGCGAAAGTTGCGCCGTCAAAAGCTGATGCGTTTCTGGCTGAAAATTTTTATTTCTGTTCCTGTCTCTGTGGTGGCCGGTGCTTTGCTTCTGGCCACTTTTCTGGTGCAGGAACGGGCGCTGTTACAGGTGAAACTGTCAGCGTTACATTCAGATATTCAAAAGATTACGCTCCGTCAGCGTCGTGTGGAGGCAGCATCGGAACAGGTAAAGGTTCTGGCTGAATCGCGTCTTTTAAGCCACCAGCGTGTGCAACGGAGTCGGGATTATCTGCAATTGTTGGTGTTACTCGCGTCAGAGATGCCCGAAGAACTCTGGCTGACGGAACTGACGGAGCATCAGGGAATGATGACGTTAAAAGGCGAAGGGCGGATATATCACGACATTGTGGCATTGAGCGAAATGCTGTCAGCAGGAGAGTTGCTCAGTAAAGTCAGTCTTTCTGATGTACAGCAGCAACCCAACAATAACTTGAGTTTCGTGATGAAAACGCAGTTTCGCCCTGAAAAAGCCCTGCCTGCGCCGGGAGTAGTGCAATGACCGGTTTACTGGCAGAGCATATTGATCCGCTGATGGAAAAACCCGGCTGGCAGCGGGTGTGCATACTGACTGCATGTCTGCTCATTCTGGCTTTGACGCTGTATCAGCTTGTATTGCGCGGGTTATGGCAGCAACACGACACACTGAAACGGGAGATTTACACCGCACGGCAGACCCTTTCCCAGGCTCAGAGGGCGTTGATGCTCAGGGTTCCGTTGGAAAGCCTGGAGCAGGAACTGGCCGGCAATGCGACATTGCAACACGAAATCCTGCCGCTTGAGCAAGCGTTTTCCCGGCCGCTGAAAGACGCCCAGGCCGTACTGATTCGCTGGAAGCCAGTTTTGCAACCGAAACAAGAACCACAGGGTGAATTGCAATTGCAGGTGACTTTTGCCGGACTGATGGATTTTCTTTATGCGCTGATGCAACGTCCCGGGCAGCCTGCATTCAGCGAGCTGAATTTACACACCACCGGTGATGCCGGGATGAAAGCCTCAGTGTTACTGACTCAAACCACGTCAGCGGCAGGATTTTTTACCGCTGCCGTCGCGCCGAATGTCGTACGTGATCCGTTTAGTGTGCCACAGACGCCGTCCTGTGCTGATTTTTCTACGGTATCTGAATGGCGCCTTAGCGGGATTTCAGATGCCGGCGGGGAGCGTTATGGCTGGCTGCTTTCACCGCAAGGGCGCTGGAGTAAAGTCGAAACGGGTACGCAATTTGGAGTGCCGCAATGGACGGTTGAAGCACTCAGCAGTTCGCAGGTTGAACTCAGCCTCAGTGATGCGCGTTGCGGTGTACTGCGTCAGATTATCAGGCTGGGTAAAGGCAAGGATTCTCCAGGGAAAGGGAAATAATGAAATACGTGACTAAGCGGATTGTACTGTGTTTGCTGTGTTTATACCTCAGCCCGGTGAAAGCTGATGTACCACCCTTGATTTCGCTGGAGTTTCAGTCCTCTCCGGTCGGTTTGGTATTACAGGCGCTGGCAGATTTCCGGCAACTGAATCTGATCACTGCACCGGGTCTTGAAGGGCAGATGAGTGTGAAGCTCAAAGAAGTGCCGTGGCAGCAGGCGCTCGACATTATTCTGCAAATGAACCATCTCACCAGCCAGTTGCAGGGCAACGTTTTAATTGTGTCGCCTGAACAAGATCCGCAGGTTGTACAACAGCGGTTGAAAGAGGCAGCCGACCTGCAGGCGCTCCACAGCCCGCTGATCAGCCTTACCGTTCCTCTGCAATACGCAGATGCGAAAGAGACGGCGCTTAGCCTGAACGCGCAGAAAGGCTCGCTGTTATCTTCAAAAGGTAATGCCTCTGCAGATCCCCGCACCAATACACTCTTATTACGTGACACGCAGGCTGCGCTGGATGTTGTGGCACCCTGGATAAAGGAAATGGATTTACCTCTTCAGCAGGTTCAACTGGCAGCACATATAGTCACAATGAACAGTGAAAGCCTGCGCGAACTGGGTGTGCGCTGGGGGTTTACCGGTGAGGAACCCATTACAAAAGCCGTGCGTATGAATAATTTTAGTATGGGCATGCCGGTCGAAAATCCGATATTTACTGCGGGTTTTAATCTTGCACATATCAGCGGGCGGATCCTTGAGCTTGAACTGACGGCGCTTGAGCAGGAAGACAAGGTCGATATTATCGCCAGCCCGCGGTTGCTGACGGCGCACATGCAGACTGCCAGCATTAAACAGGGTACGGAAATCCCGTATCAGGTTTCCAGCGGGGCGAGTGGCAGCACGTCGATTGAATTCAAAGAAGCGGTGCTGGGAATGGAGGTTACGCCGAAAATTCAGCGTGACGGTCGTATCCAGCTGGCATTGCAGATTAGCCAGAACATGCCGGGCCGGAGCATTAAGCAGTCCGAAGGTGAGGCGCTGGCGATTGATAAGCAGGAAATCAAAACTCAGGTTACGGTAAAAGACGGAGAAACTATCGTGCTTGGCGGGATATTTCAGCGTAAAAACCAAAAAACGGACACAAAAGTGCCTGTCCTCGGCGACCTTCCCGGGGTCGGTTCCTTGTTTAAACACCAGTACACCCATGAACAGCGGCGTGAGTTGGTGATTTTCATCACCCCGACCTTAATCCTTACCCGTTAAAAGGGCATTCTGACGCTCTGTAAATTGCACAATAACGTTGAGCGTATGCAACTTTTTGTGTCGCAAGAGGCTTCTGAGTTTGACGCTGCCGTCGATTTAGCTTACAAGGGTTACCGAATTGAGCACCGTGATCTTTTTATTACGACAGACACGCCGATAAAAACGTACGGTTTCCCTCCTGCGGCGTGCAAAGTGATTTATTCGGTTGCCAAACTACCAAGAGTGTTGAGATAATTTTTTTCTGATCTCGCACTATATCGCTCATGAGGTTTCAGTTTAGGTCCCGCCGCTAATTTGATTGGCGGGGCGGGTTATCATCAACGAATTGTCTTAGTAATACCGAAAAACATGGCAGAGAAACGCAATATCTTTCTGGTTGGGCCTATGGGTGCCGGCAAAAGCACTATTGGTCGACAGTTAGCTCAGCAACTCAATATGGAGTTTTTTGACTCCGATCACGAAATTGAGCGACGTACCGGAGCTGATGTGGGCTGGGTATTTGATTTGGAAGGCGAAGACGGATTCCGCGACCGCGAAGAAAAAGTGATCAACGAACTGACCGAAAAACAAGGCATTGTTCTGGCGACTGGTGGCGGTTCCGTGAAATCACGTGAAACCCGTAACCGTTTGTCAGCGCGTGGCGTTGTCGTCTATCTTGAAACTACTATCGAAAAACAACTGGCGCGTACACAACGCGACAAAAAACGTCCATTATTACAAGTGAGTGCTCCGCCACGTGAAGTGCTTGAAGCACTGGCGAGAGAACGCAATCCTTTGTATGAAGAGATTGCCGACGTCACTATTCGTACCGATGATCAAAGTGCCAAAGTCGTTGCCAACCAGATTATCAATATGCTGGAAAGTAACTGATTATTGGTGTTCATCATTGCCTGAGGGTGTCAGTTAAAGAAGGTCACAGAGCACGACATGGAGAGGATTACCGTAACGTTAGGGGAGCGTAGCTACCCCATTACGATTGCTGCCGGATTGTTCCACGATCCGGCTTCTTTTATGCCGGTAAAGGCAGGCGATCAGGTCATGATAGTGACCAACGAAACCCTGGCCCCTCTCTATCTGGACGCTATTCGTTCAGTGCTGGAGCAGGCAGGCGTTCGTGTTGATCAGGTTATTTTGCCTGATGGTGAACAATACAAATCCCTGACTGTTCTCAATGATGTGTTCTCCGCGTTGCTCAAAAAGCCGCACGGACGTGATACGACTCTGATCGCCCTTGGTGGTGGCGTCGTCGGTGATTTAACCGGCTTCGCTGCAGCCAGTTATCAGCGCGGTGTGCGCTTTGTTCAGGTGCCAACCACGCTGCTTTCTCAGGTTGATTCCTCCGTTGGCGGTAAAACGGCGGTAAACCATCCACTCGGAAAAAACATGATCGGCGCGTTTTATCAGCCTGCGTCGGTAGTGGTTGATCTCGACTGTCTGCGAACGCTGCCTGCCCGTGAAATGTCTTCGGGTCTCGCAGAAGTTATCAAATACGGCATTATTCTGGATGCTGATTTCTTTGTCTGGCTTGAAGACAACATGGAAGCTTTACTGGCGCTGGATATGAATGCGCTGGCGTATTGCATCCGCCGTTGCTGCGAGCTGAAAGCCGAGGTTGTGGCCGCCGATGAACGTGAAAACGGCATGCGCGCCTTGCTGAATCTGGGCCATACTTACGGCCATGCTATTGAAGCCGAAATGGGTTACGGTAACTGGTTGCATGGCGAAGCTGTGGCAGCCGGTATGGTGATGGCCTGTTATACGGCCCATCGCCTTGGGCAGTTCAGTCTGGGTGACATAGCCCGGGTAAAAACTTTGCTGACCCGTGCGGGTTTACCTGTGACCGGCCCTGAAGTTATGGAGGCGCAGTCCTATCTGCCGCACATGATGCGTGATAAGAAAGTACTGGCTGGCGAGCTGCGTCTGGTTTTGCCGAAAGCAATAGGTCAGTCGGAAGTACGCTCCGGCGTATCGCATGAAATGGTGCTGGCTTCGATTGAAGATTGCCGTTAAGACAGTGGTCATCATGGTGGCCACATAACGATCGATTTTACGTTTGCCAGCAAAGCTTTATATTTTTAGTCAGGATAGTTGCTCCGCGTAAAGCCTCTTGAGGCTTTTGCCGGGTTGGAGGTTTTAGATGGATGATTTAACACCGGAAGACGATCTCAAACCAGACACCAGCGATCGCCGCCCACCGCGCGCGCGCAAACCGTCTCCTTCCATTCCAAAAGTTGCGGTATCCCGTCAGTACGTGATGATCGGCATCGGTATTGTGGTGCTGGTATTGCTGATTGTCGGTATCGGCTCTGCCATGAAGT
Source organism: Rahnella sp. RFA10(1/100) (assembly GCF_004195115.1). Taxonomy (NCBI): domain Bacteria; kingdom Pseudomonadati; phylum Pseudomonadota; class Gammaproteobacteria; order Enterobacterales; family Yersiniaceae; genus Rahnella; species Rahnella sp. RFA10(1/100). The sequence continues at coordinate 34,629 of NZ_SEWR01000005.1, read as the reverse complement.
CATCTTCCTCCAGCCAGCCTGCTCAGCAGAACAATGGTCCGAAAGACATTAGTCTCGCGGGTAATGATGCGGCGGCACCTGCTCAGCCTTCTGCTCAGGCTCAGGCCAATACAGCGCAAGCTATAGACGGTCAGCAGCCAGCCGATGGCCAGCAACCGAAGAGTATCGGTTTACCGCCAGTTTCCCCGACACCAACCGAAGCTCAGCCTGTTCCGGATAATGGTCAGGCGAAAGAACGTGTCGATTTGCCGGGTGATATGAGTGATGCGCTCTCTTCTCAGCAAAATCAGGTCGATGGTGTGGCACAAGGCAGCATGGCACCCGCAGCTCAGTCACTGACTTCTTTGCCGACCGCACCCGCAACCGTTAATGGTTCTGCACGTACTCAGGCCCCGGCAGGTTCTCAGCCGTCAGCCACCCATACACGTCCTGCGCAAGCTTTGCGAAATGCGCAACCTGCTCATACTTCGAAGCCTGCTGAGCATAAAACAGCCGCTACGGCATCGCATACAGCGAAAACGCCGGTAACGAAGTCCACTGCGTCATCTGCTCCGGTTGCATCTGCACCGGCCGCAGCTTCTGGTAGCATGTCGGGCATTAAGTCTGCACCAGGTACGCACTTTACCCTGCAACTGAGCGGTGCTTCTCAGTCCAATACACTGAATGCGTTTGCAAAACAGCAGGGCCTGAAAAATTATTTGGTTTATCAGACCGCCCGCGAAGGGAAGCCGTGGTTTGTACTGGTAAGTGGTAACTATGCTTCTTCTGCAGAGGCCAAACGTGCTATTTCCAGTCTGCCTGCGGAAGTTCAGGCTAAAAAACCGTGGGTCAAACCTGTACATCAGGTACAGCAAGACCTGAAAAAATGAAACTGATCTCAACGCGATTTGCTGTCTAAAAACAGGATACAATCCGCGGCTGTGAATTGTATAAGTAGCTAACTGACGGCATGAAGAAGAACCGCGCGTTTTTGAAGTGGGCTGGCGGCAAATACCCGCTGATTGATGACATCAAACGTCATCTTCCGGTGGGAGATTGTCTGATTGAGCCTTTTGTTGGCGCGGGCTCGGTATTTTTGAATACCGAGTATGACGCTTATATTCTGGCGGATATCAACAACGACCTGATCAATCTTTACAACATTGTGAAGACACGCACTGAAGAATTCGTGCGTGATGCACGTGTGCTGTTCACGCCAGAGTTTAACGAATCAGATCGTTTTTACGTCCTGAGGGCTGAGTTTAATGCCAGCAGCGATATTTATCGTCGTTCGGTACTTTTCCTCTATCTTAACCGCCATTGTTACAACGGCCTGTGTCGTTATAATCTCAGTGGCGCGTTTAATGTGCCTTTCGGGCGTTATAAAAAGCCGTATTTCCCTGAAGAAGAACTCTACTGGTTTGCTGAAAAAGCGAAGCATGCGGTATTTGTTTGTGAGCATTACCAGGACACCTTGCTGAAAGCACAGTCTGGCTCGGTGGTTTATTGTGATCCGCCTTATGCCCCGCTTTCTGCGACAGCAAATTTTACGGCGTACCACACCAACAGTTTTAGCATGGATGATCAGCGCAACCTGGCTCGTCTGGCGTATCAGCTTTCTAATGAGAACGATGTGCCGGTGCTGATTTCCAACCACGAAACACCTCTGACGCTGGAATGGTACGCTCAGGCGAAACAGCTGCACCGTGTGTCAGCGCGCCGTACTATCAGCAGTAAAGTTGCCCAGCGCAGCATGGTGAATGAACTTTTAGCGCTATATCGCTGATGGCCGGTCAGCCGGTGATCATCGGGTAAACCTATCGTTTGGAGAAGCGGATGAAACAGTTTTTGATTGCACCGTCCATTCTGTCTGCTGATTTTGCCCGTCTGGGTGAAGATACAGCCAAAGCCCTGGAAGCGGGCGGAGATGTTGTCCATTTTGATGTGATGGATAACCACTACGTTCCCAATCTGACGATGGGGCCAGCCATTCTTAAATCGTTGCGTAACTACGGCATTACCGCACCTATTGATGTTCATCTGATGGTTAAACCGGTTGATCGCCTGATCCCGGATTTTGCCGAAGCCGGTGCCTCTTACATTACCTTCCATCCCGAAGCGTCTGAACATGTTGACCGCTCACTGCAGCTGATTAAAAGCCATGGCTGTAAAGCCGGTCTGGTGTTTAACCCGGCGACCTCCCTGAGCTATCTCGAATACGTGATGGATAAACTCGACGTGATCCTGCTGATGTCGGTGAATCCAGGCTTCGGAGGTCAGTCGTTTATTCCGGGCACACTGGATAAACTGCGTCAGGTTCGCAAGATCATTGACGCCAGCGGTTATGACATTCGTCTGGAAGTTGATGGCGGAGTGAAGGCCGAAAATATCGGTGAAATCGCCGCAGCGGGTGCAGATATGTTTGTCGCCGGTTCCGCTATCTTTAATCAGCCGGATTACCGTACGGTGATCGACCATATGCGCAGTGAACTGGCTAAGGTCTCGCATGTCTGAGCTCCTTGAGGCGCGCGGTTTAGGTTTTGATCTCGACGGTACGCTGGTCGATAGCGCGCCGGGTCTCTCCGAAGCGATGGATATGGCGCTGCGTGATTTCAGTTTACCTGCCGCAGGCGTTGAGCGTCTTAGTACCTGGATTGGCAATGGCGCTGATGTCATGGTAGAACGTGCCGTCCGCTGGGCCGGAGGCGATTTATCGCCAGCTTTCCTGCAGACGGTGCGCGATAAATTTGATCATTATTATGCCGATACCGCCGCAGGTGGCAGCCGCTTATACCCGCAAGTCAAAGAGACGCTGGCAGCATTGGCAGCCACAGGCATGCCCATGGGGCTGGTGACCAACAAACCGACGCCTTTCATTGCGCCTTTACTGCAATCGTTAGGCATCGACAGCTATTTCACGGTCGTGATTGGCGGTGATGATGTCGTGGCGAAAAAACCGCATCCGGCGCCGGTCTATATGACGCTGGCACTGCTTGGATTGCGTGCCAGTGAAATGGTCTTTGTGGGGGATTCCCGCAATGATATTCACGCTGCACAAGCCGCTGGCTGTCCGTGTGTGGGCATGACTTATGGCTATAACTACGGTGAAACTATCGCGCTGACCAAACCCGATCGCGTACTGGATAATTTCGCCGACCTTTTGCCCACGTTAGGGCTGTCATCTTTAAAAGATCAGGAAGCATAAAATGAGTAAACCCATCGTATTTAGTGGCGCACAGCCCTCCGGCGAATTGACCATTGGCAACTACATGGGTGCGCTGCGTCAATGGGTCAAAATGCAGGACGATTACGAATGCATTTACTGTATCGTCGATTTGCACGCGATCACCGTACGTCAGGATGCGGAGAAGTTGCGTAAAGCAACCCTCGATACGCTGGCGCTGTATCTGGCGGTCGGTATTGATCCGAAGAAAAGTACTGTCTTCGTGCAGTCTCATGTTCCTGAACATACCCAGCTAAGCTGGGCGCTGAACTGCTATACCTATTTCGGTGAGCTGGGCCGTATGACGCAGTTCAAAGATAAATCTGCGCGCTATGAGACATCCAACAGCGAAAGCATTACCGCTGGTCTGTTCGATTATCCGGTATTGATGGCGGCGGATATTTTGCTGTACCAGACCCATCAGGTACCGGTCGGTGAAGATCAGAAACAGCACCTGGAACTCAGCCGAGATATTGCCAGCCGTTTCAACGCGTTGTATGGCGATGTATTTACTGTGCCGGAGCCGTTTATTCCGAAATCCGGTGCGCGGGTTATGTCATTGCAGGAACCGACCAAGAAGATGTCTAAGTCGGATGACAATCGTAAAAACGTGATCGGCCTGCTGGAAGATCCAAAAGCGGTGACCAAGAAGATTAAAAGCGCGATGACGGATTCTGAAGAGCCGCCTGTCATCCGTTACGATATTAAAAACAAGCCGGGTGTTTCTAACCTGCTGGATATTCTTTCCGGTGTGACCGGCAAAGGCATTCCGGAGCTGGAAGCGGAATTCGAAGGCCAGATGTATGGTCATCTGAAAGGTGCGGTTGCCGAAGCGGTTTCAGGCATGCTGACCGACGTGCAGGAACGTTTTAACCGTTTCCGCAGCGACGAGGCTTATCTGCAACAGGTAATGAAAGAGGGCGCTGAGAAAGCCCGTGCCCGTGCCAGCGTGACACTGAAGAAAGCTTATGAAGCGATTGGCTTCGTCACGCTTCCATAATTTCTACTTCGATTGTTAAATCAAAACCACGTCTGCGGACGTGGTTTTTTGCTTTAAGACCTCAGGAAAGCGGTGTGCTCAATTCTGTTGTACCACCACGGTTTCGCTGGCAAACCAGTTAAGTTTCTGACGTAAGCTCACCACACTGCCGACAATAATCAGACTGGGACTGCGCACCTCTTTCGCCAGCTTATCGAGCTCTGTGAGCATCCCTGTCACCACCCGCTGTTGCTGGCTGGTGCCGTTTTCTACCAGTGCGACAGGTGTTTCTGCAGCCAGACCGTTTTCCAGCAGACGGCGCTGAATCTCTCCGGCCTGCGTGAGCCCCATATAAAACACCAGCGTTTGCTGGCTTTGCGCCATGCAGGCCCAGTCCACAATGCCGTCCTGCTTCGCATGACCGGTGATCAGCCGCACGCTTTGTGCATGGTCGCGGTGGGTCAGCGGAATGCCACTGTAAGCGGAGCAACCGGAGGCCGCCGTGATGCCCGGCACCACGGAAAATGCGATGCCTGCGGCTTTCAGCGCTTCCAGTTCTTCGCCACCACGACCAAAGATAAAGGGATCGCCCCCTTTCAGCCGGACAACGCGTTTGCCCATCTGGGCCTGTTCCAGCAGGATTTTATTGATGCTTTCCTGCGGTACACAATGATGTCCCGCGCGCTTGCCCACGAAAATCCGCTCTGCGTCACGACGAACCAGATTCAGCACACTGTCGGAAACCAGACGGTCGTAAACCACCACATCGGCCAGTTGCATTTGCTGCAAGCCTTTGAGTGTCAGTAATCCGGCATCGCCCGGTCCGGCACCGACCAGAATGACCTCGCCATGTTTATCCACGGGTTCATGGAATAATGCTTCAAGATATTCATGGGATTGCGCAGTGTCATTATTCGCCAGCGACTGCGCCAGGCGATGATGGTTAAACAGTTTTTCCCACCAGCGACGGCGCTCGGAGGCATCAGGGAAGCATGTCTTGACCCGCGCCCGCAATCCGCCCGCAATCTGCGCCAGTTTGCCCAGATGCTGCGGCAGAATGGACTCCAGACGTTCGCGCAGTAAACGCGCCAGCACCGGCGCATTGCCGCCGGAAGACACGGCGATCATCAGCGGAGACCGGTCAATGATTGACGGCATAATCACGCTGGCACTTTCCGGTGCATCGACCACGTTACAGAACACGCGCCGGTGATCTGCGGCTTCGCTGACTTCCTGATTTACCAGGTCGGAATTGGTCGCGGCGACCACCAGCCATTTTTCATCCACCAGCAGTGGTGAGAATTCACCGCGTAACAGGCGGACTTTACCTTCGTCTGCCCACATCTGAAATTGCGGCGTAAAGGTGAGGGCATTCACCGTCAGTTCTGCGCCAGCTTCCAGCAGCAGACGCGCTTTACGTTCAGCAACATCACCGGCACCAACCAGTAAACAGGCTCTGTTTTTTAACTGACAAAAGAGGGGCAAATAATCCATGGACGCTTCTCTATCAAACTGATGTGGCGGAACAGATAATAACGCCGCCCGGAGGCGGCGTGGAAGGCGTGCAGTTTAGCCGGCTACAGACTGAAGGCTGGCGGTATTGATTTCCACATTGCCGTTCTGTACACGGACCTCGTAAGCCGGAACTGAATACTGTTCGTCTTCCATGCAGACTCCGTCGGTCAGACGAAAATGCTGTTTTTTCAGCGGACTGGCGACCCACAACTCGCCCTGATGTTCCGCGATAATCCCCCGTGACAGCACGCTGGCCTGTGCAAACGGGTCAATGTTCGACAGGGCAAAAATCTGCTCATCAGCGTAAGGACGGAATAGCGCAACCTGCTGATCGCCTGCCAGCGCGCATACACCGCAGGCGGGTAAGATCTGGTCGACGGAACAAAGTGTTAACCACTGGTTCATAATACTTCCTCCCCGCCGGCGATTTGTCTCACCGGAATACGCTCGTCGGGACGCGCCGGACGATGCTGCTGACGCTCACCGACAAACTGCACGTTCGGGTCACGCTGGCTGCTGTTGATAAAATGGCTGAAGCGGGTTTGCGCAGCCGGGTCGTTCAGGGTTTCCTGCCACTCGCAAACGGCCGATTCACGCAGGCGTGCCAGTTCGGCTTCCAGTTGATCGTTAAGCCCCAGTTTGTTATCGATGATGACTTTGCGCAGGTAGCCGATACCGCCTTCGAGGTTATCCATCCAGACCGAGGTGCGTTGCAGCTTATCGGCGGTGCGGATGTAGAACATCATGAAACGGTCGAGATAACGCAGCAGGGTGTCATTATCCAGATCGGCGGCCAGTAAATCACCGTGCCGTGGTTTCATGCCACCGTTGCCGCAGACATAAAGATTCCAGCCGTTTTCTGTCGCGATAATCCCGACATCTTTGCCCTGTGCTTCAGAGCATTCACGGGTACAGCCGGATACGCCGAATTTCATTTTATGCGGGGTACGGATGCCTTTGTAGCGGTTTTCCAGGCTGATGCCGAAACCGAGGCTGTCGCCCACACCATAACGGCACCAGGTGCTGCCAACGCAGGTTTTCGCCATGCGCAGGGCTTTGGCGTACGCCTGACCGGTTTCGAATCCGGCACTGATCAGTTTCTGCCAGATGGCCGGTAAATCGTCTTTTTGCGCGCCGAACATGCCGATACGCTGTGAACCGGTAATCTTAGTGTAGAGATTGTACTCAGCCGCGATTTCACCTATTGCCTGCAAGCCTTGCGGCGTGATTTCACCACCCGGCGAACGCGGTATAACGGAATAGGTGCCGTCTTTTTGCATGTTGGCGAGAAACACATCGTTGGTGTCCTGCAACGGCGTGTGCTGCGATTTCAGCACATAATCATTCCAGCAGGAGGCCAGCAGCGAGCCGACGGTTGGTTTACAGACTTCGCAGCCGTAGCCTTTGCCGTATTTATTCAGCAAATCGTTGAATGAGCGGATGCCTTCAACGCGGATCAGGTGATAAAGCTCCTGCCGCGAATACGCGAAGTGTTCGCAAAGATGATGGTTAACTTCGATGCCTTGTTTGCTGAGTTCGGCATTCAGTATCTGCGTCACCAGCGGAATACAGCCGCCACAGCCAGTGCCAGCTTTCGTTGCTGATTTCAGCGCCGCCACGGTAAGACAGCCACCCTGAACTGCTTTGATGATATCGCCTTTGGTGACGTCAAAACACGAACAGATTTGTGCGCTTTCCGGCAGGGCATCAGTGCCCATCACTGCGCTGCCACTGCCTGCATGAGCGGGCAGGATCAGCGCATCCGGATTTTCCGGCAAAGGAATACTGTTCAGTACCCGTTGCAGCAGATTGCCGTAATCACTGGTGTCGCCGACCAGCACTGCGCCAAGCAGCGTTTTATTATCTTCGCTGACGACCAGGCGTTTATACAATGCTTTGGTTTCATCCAGATAGACATAGCTGCGCGCGCCTGGCGTACGGGCATGGGCGTCGCCGATACCGGCCACATCGACGCCTAACAGTTTCAGTTTGGCGCTCATGTCGGCACCCGTGAAAGCGTTATCGCGACCCAGTAAATGGTCGGCGGTGACCTGCGCCATTTTGTAACCCGGCGCGACCAGTCCAAAAGTCCGCTGATTCCACGAGGCACATTCGCCGATGGCATAGACGTCCGGGTCACTGGTTTGGCACTGATCATTAATCACGATGCCGCCGCGCGGGGCGATCTGCAGATCGCACTGACGTGCCAGTTTGTCCTGCGGTCGGATACCGGTGGAGAACACGATGAAATCGACTTCGAGGAAAGTACCGTCGGCAAATTCCATTGTTTTACGGGCAGCACTGCCGCCCTGAACAATCTGGCGCGTATTTTTGGCGGTATGAACGCGTACGCCCATGCTTTCGATTTTCTGACGAAGCTGGCTGCCACCCTGTGTATCAAGCTGTTCCGCCATCAGGCCAGGCGCAAATTCGACAACGTGCGTTTCTACGCCAAGGTTTTTCAGTGCCCCGGCTGCTTCGAGGCCGAGCAAACCGCCCCCGACCACCGCACCGCGTTTACTGCGACGGGCACAGGCCTCGATGGCATGTAAGTCTTCAATGGTGCGGTAAACGAAGCAATCCTGACCATCAGAACCGGTAATCGGCGGCACCCACGGGTAGGAGCCGGTAGCAATAATCAGTTTGTCGTAATACACCGTGCGACCGCTGCTGGAGTGAATGACTTTTTCACTGCGGTTGAGCGTAATTGCCCTTTCGCCAATCAGCACATTGACATGATGCTTTTCGTAAAATCCTTCGCGAACCAGTGACAGCTCTTCCGCAGTATGGTGGGAAAAATAAGAGGAAAGATGGACGCGGTCATAGGCCACGCGCGGCTCTTCACAAAACACCGTGATATCGAACTGATCCGGTTCTGCTTTATCCAGTAAATCTTCGATAAAGCGATGGCCGACCATGCCGTTGCCAATCATCGCGATTCTGACTTTGCTCATAATTGCCTCAATATTGATTTTCTGAGGCTAAACATAACCCGCGCGTAACAGGGGGTATTGATGCAAATCAAGCCGATCCCAATATACTCCTTAGGGGGTATTTAACTGATTTCATTGGGTTTTTGTGTAACCTTTCGATTTATAAACACTTTCAGGCTATTGTTCTAGGATTGGCTTTTAAAAAACCACAACACAGTCTTTCTAAAAATGGTGAGGTAATGCGTGAAGAAAACTCTTTTGCGTACCGTTAAAAATGTCAGGTTGCCTGGCCGTGAAGGGTTATGGCAGATAGACATCGACGACACCGTGATACGCCAGATTGTCCCCCAGTTGGACAATGCCGATTACGGCAAACATATCCTTGATGCTGAAGGCGGGCTGGCAATCCCCCCTTTTATCGAACCGCATATCCATCTTGATACCACCCAGACTGCCGGTCAGCCAGCATGGAATCAGTCCGGCACGTTATTCGAAGGCATTGAGCGCTGGGCTGAACGCAAAGCGCTGCTCTCGCATGAAGATGTTAAACAGCGCGCATGGCAAACCCTGAAGTGGCAGATTGCCAACGGCATCCAGCATGTGCGCACTCATGTGGATGTGTCTGACCCGACGCTGACGGCGCTCAACGCCATGCTGGAAGTGAAAGCCGAAGTCGCGCCGTGGATCACGCTGCAAATTGTGGCGTTTCCGCAGGAAGGCATTATGTCGTACCCGAACGGTGAGGCCTTGCTGGAAGAAGCGCTGAGGCTGGGCGCGGATGTGGTAGGCGCTATTCCGCATTTCGAATTCACCCGCGAATACGGCGTTGAATCACTGCATAAAACCTTCGAACTGGCGAAAAAATACGACAAGCTGATCGACGTCCATTGCGATGAAATTGACGATGAACAGTCGCGTTTTGTCGAAACCGTGGCCGCGCTGGCCTTGCGGGAAAATATCGGCCCACGCGTCACCGCCAGTCATACCACGGCAATGCATTCCTACAACGGGGCGTATACCTCGCGTTTATTCCGCTTGCTGAAAATGTCCGGTATCAACTTTGTCGCCAACCCGCTGGTCAATATCCACCTGCAGGGGCGGTTTGATACTTATCCGAAACGCCGCGGTATAACGCGTGTGAAGGAAATGCTGGAGGCGGGGATCAATGTCTGTTTCGGGCATGATGATGTGTTTGACCCGTGGTATCCGCTTGGTACCGCGAATATGTTGCAGGTACTGCATATGGGGCTGCATGTCTGCCAGTTAATGGGATATCAGCAAATTGATGACGGGCTGAAGCTCATCACCACCTGCAGCGCCCGGACTATGAATCTGGAAGGTTATGGTCTTGAAAGCGGCAATGCTGCCAGCCTGGTGATCCTGCCGGCGCAAAGTGGTTTTGATGCCGTACGCCGCCAGACGCCGGTACAATATTCCGTGCGCGAAGGGGTACTGATCGCGCAAACACAGCTCGCAAAAACGGTCATCCATCTTCATGAAGATTACCCTGTAGATTTCAACAGTTAAGACCGTTAAAAACAGGGTGTAATATTTTGAAATAATTAGAATATTTATTCTCAAGCGTAAATAAAAGTAAAGGTCTGGCGCTGAGCGTAAAGGCTCTTTAGAATCAGTAAGATCTGTTGTTTGTATTCTGGAGAAAGGAACTGTCATGTTTAAACGTACTTTAGTGGCCCTCACTGCGCTGCTATCCCTGACTGCAATGTCGCCCGTTCTTGCGGCCGCTCAAACCCACGTCATGCTGACCACTTCAGCAGGGAATATCGAACTGGAACTCGACAGTGCGAAGGCACCGGTTTCTGTAAAGAATTTCGTTGATTACGCCCAGAGCGGCTATTACAACAACACCATTTTTCATCGCGTGATCCCAGGTTTCATGGTTCAGGGGGGCGGTTTTACGGCTGACATGCAGCAGAAAGCGACCAAAGAGCCCATCAAGAACGAAGCGGATAACGGCCTGCGCAACCTGCGCGGCACCATCGCCATGGCGCGTACTGCCGATAAAGACAGCGCGACCAGCCAGTTCTTCATCAATGTGGCAGATAACGCCTTCCTCGATCACGGTCAGCGTGATTTCGGCTATGCCGTATTCGGTAAAGTCATCAAAGGGATGGATGTGGTAGACAAAATGTCTCAGGTCAAAACCAATAATGTCGGGCCTTATCAGAACGTGCCGACGACGCCGATTGTGATCCTGTCTGCGAAAGTGCTGCCTTAATTTCTCAGCCTTTCTTCCAGAATACTGTTTTTCTAAGCCTCCGGTTCCGGGGGCTTTTTATTGCCTGTCTGCTAACACGCTTAAGCTGAAACGCATCAGCTTATGAACCTTCATTCTTGTTTCAGATCTCAATTTCATGTGCAAATTTTCCCTCAACTAAACAATTTTTGCGAGGCCGGGCACGTTACCATCTGCCATTTAGCCTCAAAAACGCTCAACTTGAAGGCTGTCACATTTTTCGCCTGACGGAGTTTGTAGGCTGAATTGCTTTTGGGCTAAATCAATTCAGCAAAAAGGGGTTATTGTGAAAAAATTACTCGCAACCGGGATCGTTCTGGGGCTTTTTTCGTGGCAAGCTGCTGCACAAACTATCGTGCTGACGGATGCTGAAGCCGGTACAGAACTGGGAAACTGGAAGACTGATAGCAAAAAGCTGAACATTGCGGGAACCGATTTCAGCATCGAACAAAAAGTGTTACACGGTGGCAAACAGGAAGGGTCAAAAGTTATTACCATTACCAGCAAGGGACTGACCATCGCTCTCAGCCCGACGCGCGGGATGGATTTATTGCACGTGACCGGCGATAACATTCGCTTAGGCTGGGATTCTCCGGTTCAGGAAGTGGTCAATCCTGCGTACATCAATCTTGAAAGCCGTAACGGTGTGGGCTGGCTGGAAGGTTTCAACGAAATGATGGTGCGTTGCGGCTTTGAATGGACCGGACATCCTGTTACTGCCGACGGCATGATTTATACGTTGCACGGCCGGGCAGGCAATACACCCGCCTCGAAAGTGGTGGTTGAGATCGCCGATAAAGCCCCTCATGAAATCACAGTGCGTGGCTTGCTGAAAGAAGATACCTTTAAGAAAGCCAAGCTGGAAACCTGGACTGAACTGCGTTACGTGCCGGGTAGCCATTCGTGGACTATTCACGACACCCTGACTAACCAGTCGGATTATCCGCACGACTATCAGATTATTTATCACAGTAATTTCGGTCAGCCGATCCTTGAGCAGGGTGCCCGTTTCATTGCGCCGCTGAAATCAATCTCTCCGTTCAATGATTACGCCAAAAAAGGTTTAGCAGACTGGCAGACTTACGCCGGGCCGACCAAAGGCTTTGATGAGATGGTCTTTAACATGGTGCCGCTGGCGGATGCGCAGGGTAAAACGATTGCCGGCGTAGTGAACAAAGCGGGGAACAAGGGCGCATCGATTGAATTCGATACCCATCAGTTGCCGCTGCTGACGCTGTGGAAAAATACCGACACCCTGAAGCAGGGTTACGTTACGGGTATCGAACCGGGCACTAACTATGCCTATCCGGTGACTATCGAACGTAAACAAGGCCGCGTGAAACAACTGCAACCCGGCCAGAGCACGGTCTTTGAGTTGAAATATTCACTTCTGCCGGATGCGCAGGCGGTGAAACAGCTTGAGGATCGGGTGAAAACACTTCAGGCAGATCATAAAACAGATGTGAACGAGACCCCTATCGCTGTTGAATAATCCGAGTTTAGGGCGCTGAGGCTGGCGCCCTTTTTTCTCTGTCTATACTTAACTCCACCAGGTATATACCCGAATAGCTGTACCCAGGGAGGAAATGATGGCGAAGAAACTGACACTCAGGCAGCAGGAAAAACTTTTTCGCGAACGTCAGCGGCAGAACTTTCAGGCCAGCAGTGCGCTTGATGGTTTGCAGGTTGAGGTTATCACGTTAGACAACGAACAAATTTCACAACGTCTCACCGAACTGAGGAAGCACTATGAACGATAAACTCGTGGCCGGTGCCGACCCTTATTATTATCCCGGCATCAATGTGCTCAAAAACCGGCTGGAAATACGTGAAGAGCATCGGCTGTTGCAGGCTGAACTGGCGTTTACTGCCCTGCGCGCGTCAGCGATGCCGCTTGGGCCTTCAGTGATGGGATTGCCGCATCTGTGTGCGGTGCATCTGTCCTTGTTCCAGGATATTTATACCTGGGCAGGCGAGTTCCGTGAGATTGATATTTATAAGGATGACACGCCGTTTTGCCATTTCGAATACATTGAAAAAGAGGGCAATGCGCTGATGCAGGAACTGGAAGAGGAGAAATTTCTGATCGGCTTACCGCTGGATAATCTTGCTGAGCGACTGGCTCATTATTATACCGGGCTGAATTTGCTGCATCCGTTCCGCACAGGGAATGGTCGTGCGCTGCGCATTTTTATCGAGCAACTGGTCATTCATGCTGGCTACGACATTGACTGGTCTAAAGTGGATCGGGAAAGCTGGCTGGCAGCCAATAAAACAGCGGTATTTGGTGATGAATCAGGGTTGGTGGCAATTTTTAATGCCGTTGTCAGTGAAATCCCGGAAGAACATTAAGCGACAAAATACTGAGCCCGCGCTGAAAAATGCGTAGAATTGCCCGGTAAATTCTGCGACTTTTACCGGGTATATTATGCTGCTGCTGATCGACAATTACGATTCCTTCACCTACAACCTCTATCAATATTTTTGCGAGCTGGGCGCAGAAGTGAAAGTAATGCGTAACGATCAGCTTACCCTCTCCGACATTGAACAACTTTCTCCTTCACATCTGGTGATTTCTCCGGGCCCGTGTACGCCTGATCAGGCGGGCATATCCCTGCCCGCCATTGTCCATTTCTCCCACCGTTTACCGATTCTTGGCGTTTGCCTCGGGCATCAGGCGATGGCGCAGGCGTTCGGCGCGAAAATCGTCCGTGCGCGGCAGGCCATTCACGGCAAAACCTCACCTGTCCGCCATACCGGCAGAAGCGTCTTTACCGGGCTGAATAATCCGCTGACCGTGACGCGCTACCATTCTCTGGTGGTCGCGCCACAGACGCTGCCCGACTGTTTTGAGGTCACGGCATGGACAGAACGTAGTGGTGATCGCGACGACATTATGGGCATCATGCACAAAACCTTGCCCCTGCATGGCGTTCAGTTTCATCCTGAAAGCATTCTGAGCGAGCAGGGGCACCAGCTTCTGGATAATTTCCTTAAAATCTAATCAGTTAATATTGCTGAAAAAATTACTTCCGCCTCGGGTGCGATTTTCGTTTGCCTGTCTGTGATTTTTTATGCATATTTTGTGATTATATTTTCATATTAATGGCAGTGGGGAGACGAGTAATGTCAGAAAAATCAGCGGTAGATCGGGGTACATTCGATAAAGTCATTTTACCGGTTTATTCACCGGCGAAATTCATTCCGGTGAAAGGTAAAGGCAGTCGCGTTTGGGATCAGCAAGGGAATGAATATGTTGATTTCGCAGGGGGTATTGCTGTGACAGCGCTCGGGCATTGCCATCCGGCACTGGTGAAAGCGTTGCATGAGCAGGGCGAAACCCTCTGGCATGTCAGTAATGTATTTACCAATGAACCCGCCCTGCGACTGGCGCAGAAGCTGATCGATGCCACTTTTGCCGACCGTGTATTTTTCGCTAACTCCGGCGCTGAAGCCAACGAAGCGGCTTTTAAACTGGCGCGTTACTATGCTTCACACCGTCACAGCCCGTACAAAAGTAAGATCATCGCTTTCCATAACGCCTTCCATGGTCGCACGTTGTTCACAGTTTCCGTGGGTGGCCAGCCGAAATACTCCGACGGCTTCGGCCCGAAACCCGCTGACATTGTGCATGTGCCGTTCAACGATCTGGATGCCGTAAAGGCGGTGATCGACGACCACACCTGCGCCATTGTGGTTGAGCCGGTGCAGGGGGAGGGCGGCGTTACCCCCGCTACCCAGGCGTTTCTGCAAGGCCTGCGCGAGCTTTGTGACAAACATCAGGCGCTGCTGGTTCTGGATGAAGTACAAAGCGGTATGGGACGCAGCGGCAAGCTGTTCAGCTATATGCACTACGGCGTGACGCCCGATATTCTGACCACAGCCAAAGCGCTCGGCGGCGGTTTCCCGGTCAGTGCCATGCTGGCAACTGAAGAAGTGGCTTCCGTTATGGAGCCGGGCAAACACGGCACCACCTACGGCGGCAACCCGCTGGCCTGTGCGGTGGCTGAAGCTGCGCTGGATATCATCAATACACCTGATGTACTGGCTGGCATCAACGAACGCCGCGAGAAATTCATCAGCGCGCTGGATGCCATCAATCAGAAATATCACATCTTCAACGAGTTCCGTGGTCAGGGGCTGCTGATCGGCGCCGAGCTTGCCGATGCGTATAAAAACCGTGCCGGAGAATTCCATGCCGCCGCCGCAGAAGCCGGGCTGATGATGCTGGTCGCCGGACCAAACGTGATGCGGTTTGCGCCTTCACTGGTGATTGATTTCGCTGACATCAGCGAAGGGATGGAAAGGTTTGAGAAGGCGGTGGGGAAAGTTTGTGGGGGGTGATCCCCACGGCCCCGTCTTTAAACGCTTGATCGAGAAAATTTCGGTTTCCCACTAACATTTATCACATGGTCTCTTGCGCCGAAACCGACCAAAGAGGGCTATGACTAGCCCTCTTTGGTCGGTTTCGGCGCGGTGAGTTAAGCGATCACGGCAATTGAAAAGCCGAAAGTTTCTCCATTTCAAAAAGCAGTCTGGCTGCAAGCCAGTAAAAAGGGGGATTTGAAAGGTGTCTCCCCTTTCACGCCCGCCGCGTCAGCCAGATCCCATGATGTGGTCGTTGCTTCCACGCCAGTGACGAGATCGTATGCATTACGCTGAGATGTGAAATCACGCGCCGCAGGTGGCGTTCCATTTCGGTCAGCGGCATATCCGGATGAAGTTCCGGCGCATTAAACAGATTATTCTCGCTGCCCGGCCCGTCATAGAGCAGTCGTTGCTGGCAGCTTTGCAGTGCGATTTCGCAGGTCTGCAAATATTCCGTCGCCAGTTTTTCCGGCAACATATAATGTTCGCGTGCGAGGATTGTCATCGCGTTGATATGTTCGACCACAAACTGGCTGTGTGTCACCCATAACCGCATGTCTGCCAGATAATGCGAGTTAAAGCCGGGCTCCTGCATCGCCTGGTTTAAAGAAGTGAACAGCTTATTGTGCGCCTGATTGACCCGCATACGGGTATACGCCAGTTTTGCGGTGTCGGGGTTTTCCTCAAGCAGCAGACGGATAGCGTCCTGATACGTTTCCAGCGCCTGATGCGCGTTCTGGCGCAGCAAACCGCTTTGCCATTGCGGCCATAGCCAGAGGGTGCCACCGAAGGCCAGCGCACAGCCGAGCAGCGTATCGACCAGTCTTGGTATCAGAAAATGCACACCGTTCATCGCCAGTAGTTGCAGGGTATACACTGCCGTCACCGTCATGCCGACCATCGCCAGCCCGTAATTTTTGCGTAAAACCGTATAGGACAACAAGGTGATCAGCAGCATGCACAGCAGCGTGGTGCTTTCCGGTAGCGCCAGTTTTAACAATCCTGAAGCAATCAGCAAACCGGCCAGCGTACCGAGCGCACGGTGCTGGATCCTGACCCGCGTGGCGTTATAGCCGTTCTGGCTGACCAGCATGATAGTCAGCAAAATCCAGTACGGTTTGGGCAAATTGAAGAACAGCCCCAGGCTGCTGCCAATCGCTAAAATAATGCCCAGACGCGCGGCATTACGCAGGGCCACGGATTTGAAAGAAAGATAGCTTTTTAGCGCAGTCCAGAAGGGCAGACGTGGCTGGGTGCTCATCAGATCGCGCCGGTATAACGGGCGCTGGGTCCGCAGCAGGCGCGCAATGCGGCTGAAATGGTAATAACAAAACTGGCCAACCGGATTGTCCGGGTTACGCGCGGCGATTTTCTCCAGCGCAGCCAGCTCATTGGCCATGGTAAAGCGCTCAGATAAACGGTGATAAAGAATATCGCCGGCAATCACCCGAAGACGGGTGGAAATCACCTGCGCATTGCGGCGGATTACCGCTTCTGCATGGCTTTCCTCAACCAGTTTCTGTACTTCCTCCGGCTGATGCAGGCTGACGGTAATGTGCTCCTGCAAATCGAGAGCAACCTGAAAAAGCTGAAACAGTCGCTTATGGTGATGATGATGTCCGTGTTGTGGCAGCATGTGTAATTGCTGATAAAGCAGGGCAATCAGATCGATAACCTGCTGCTGACGGGTAAGTAATGGCGGCAACGCCGTCTCGGGATCGGTATGTTGCGTCAGCAGACTGTACTTGGCCTCGAAATAATCCGCGAGTTGCAGATAAAGCTGGCTGAGCGTTTCGCGCATAGGCTGTTCTTGCGAAATACGAAACCACACCCAGTTAAACACCCCGTACCAGGCTGTGCCTGCTGCGAACAGCACCGGTGCCTGCCACATCGGGCGCACACCGACCATACTCAGCGTGAAAATAGTGGCTACCAGCGCGCCGGGTAACAGGCGCGCATGTAACGGGCTGATTTCACCGGTAACGCCGAGCAATAACGCCAGCGATAGCATGATCAGCGGCAGCGGAACGTACCAGTTTTCCAGCATCAGTTGCAGCAGAATGCTGCTCACGGCAAACAGTGAACCGCCGACGATCAGACGTTTGAAAAAGCGTTTGTGCGGGGTATCCAGACCGGCGATGTTACAGCAGGCCGGGCAGAGGGAAAACAGCAGACCCATTTGCAAGTTGCCAAACAGCCAGCAAATGCCAACAGGCAGGCACAACACCAGCGTCTGGCGCAGCGCGTAATTCACTTCAGGATGGTAAAACAGTTTTCGCCATAACGTCATGGGTAAAGCTTAGCCCATAAAAAAGGCGCGACAGTATTCTGCCGCGCCAATTTTCGAGGGATTAACGTGTGCCGTAAACGACAATCGTTTTCCCGTGTGCGGAGATCAGGCTCTGATCTTCCAGCATTTTGAGGATTCGTCCGACTGTTTCACGTGAACAACCGACGATTTGGCCAATTTCCTGACGGGTAATCTTGATTTGCATCCCGTCCGGATGGGTCATTGCATCAGGCTGTTTAGCCAGGTTGAGCAACGTTTGAGCGATACGACCGGTTACGTCGAGGAAGGCAAGGTTGCCGACTTTCTCTGACGTCACTTGCAGACGGTTGGCCATCTGCGCGGAGAGACGCATCAGAATATCCGGGTTAACCTGAATCAGCTGGCGGAACTTTTTATACGAAATTTCAGCCACTTCACAGGCAGTTTTAGCACGTACCCAGGCACTACGTTCCTGACCTTCTTCGAAGAGTCCCAGCTCACCGATGAAGTCACCTTGGTTAAGGTAGGACAGTATCATTTCCTTGCCTTCTTCATCTTTAATCAGGACAGCAACTGACCCTTTCACGATGTAGTAAAGCGTTTCGGCTTTTTCACCCTGGTGAATCAGCGTACTTTTAGAAGGATACTTATGTATATGACAGTGAGACAGGAACCATTCAAGAGTCGGGTCTGTTTGTGGCTTGCCGAGAACCATTAGCTATTATCCTCTGTTGTTATCGCTGCCCAAAATCACAGGGCTCAGAGTTCCCTGTATGGCACTTCAAATCCAAAGCGCCCTTTCAGCATATAACTCCCCAGAAATGCTGCAAGCGGATGTCGGAGTGCAACAGCCTGTTTATTGCTGTTAACACCGTGGGTTCTGTTCTTAAACCGCAAAAACCGTCACCGCAATTTACTGGAAAGTATGTTTCGGCTTTGTTTGTAGCACAGGTTTGAGATGCTGTCTTCTGTTGTCTCGCTTCAGCATGATGGCGATCGGGTTACGTTGCCAGATTTTGGTCTAAAGGGTACTCTGAGAGCAGATTTCTAAAAGTTTATTCACCGGGAGAATAGTTCATGCACGCACGTGTCAAATGGGTTGAAGGGCTGACCTTTTTAGGTGAGTCAGCGTCGGGTCATCAGATTTCAATGGATGGTAACGCGGGCGATAAAGCCCCAAGCCCGATGGAAATGTTACTGATGTCCGCAGGCGGCTGCAGTGCAATTGACGTGGTATCTATTTTACAGAAAGGCCGTAATGACGTGCGTGATTGTGAAGTGAAGCTGACTTCACAACGCCGCGAAGAAGCGCCGCGTCTGTTCACGCATATCAATCTGCATTTTATCGTCACCGGTAAGGATCTGACCGATAAGATTGTTGAACGTGCGGTCAGCCTTTCTGCCGAAAAATACTGTTCAGTGTCTCTGATGTTGGGTAAAGCGGCCACCATCACCCACAGCTTTGAAGTGATTGCAGCGGAATAAAGTTTACTCGATTTTCTTACCTTCCATCAGGCGCTGCACCAGTGGCGCCATGATCAGCTCCATCGCCAGCCCCATTTTCCCACCTGGTACCACCAGCGTTTTGATGTGCGAGATAAATGACCCCTGCAACATTGCCAGCAGATAGGGGAAATCGATGTCGTCCAGTCCCTGGAAATGGATCACCACAAAGCTTTCATCCAGTGACGGAATGGCTTTTGCTGCGAACGGGTTTGAGGTGTCGATAGTCGGCACACGCTGGAAGTTGATGTGG
The DNA here is from genome assembly GCF_004195115.1 of Rahnella sp. RFA10(1/100). Lineage (NCBI taxonomy): Bacteria > Pseudomonadati > Pseudomonadota > Gammaproteobacteria > Enterobacterales > Yersiniaceae > Rahnella > Rahnella sp. RFA10(1/100). Next base: position 15,350 of record NZ_SEWR01000005.1, on the reverse strand, counting down.
GTGCGGGAAAACTGCGGCGTAATGTAGCTGATATAATCATCCATCGAACGCACGACGGAATCCATCACTGCTTCACGTGAATGGCCACGCTCCCCGGTATCGCGCACCAGTTTCTGGATCCACTCCAGGTTAACGATAGGCACAACGCCGACCAGCAAATCGACCTGGGCGGCGACATCAATTTTGTCTGTCACTACACCGCCGTGCAGGCCTTCATAGAATAAGATATCCGTTGGTTCCGGCAACGCCTGCCATGGCGTAAACGTGCCCGGCACCTGATTATAGGGAACCGCTTCGTCATAAGTATGCAAATACTTACGTGAACGGCCGGTGCCGGTTTTGCCATATTCGATAAAGCTTTTTTCCAGCAAACCAAAGTCATTGGCTTCCGGCCCGAAATAACTGATGTGGCGCCCGAGATCGCGTGCCTTACGGATCGCCGCATCCATTTCAGGACGGGTGAAATGGTGAAAACTGTCGCCTTCCAGCTCCGCAGCGCGTAAGCCAAGCTGTTGAAATATTTTACGAAACGCCACGCTGGTGGTCGTGGTGCCTGCACCGCTCGAACCGGTAACGGCAATAACAGGATGTTTGGCTGACATAAATGCTTTTCTCCAGAAAGGGGATACAGGCTGGCGTGACGCGGTCTTTTCTGTGGTTGAAAATGTAGTGCCGTGCTGCGCATAATTAAGCCTATTGTTACCATATTTATTCGCGAAGTGACAGGTTGTCACAACCTGCTTTCGAGCGGCTCTACCCGTCCTGCGGCACTTCTTCCTGCCCGGCGCGGAACTGACCGCGTGGCATAATATTCAGCGTTTCATGCAACTCTGACCATACCAGCACAATATCACCGCTTTTCAGCTGACGTTTCACGTCATCGACTTTTTGTTCCAGCGATCTTTCCTGCTCGCCGTAATCGGTGCCTTCGCGCAATACGAAGGATTCCACCACGCTGGTGAGCAGTTCAGGATCCAGTTCCTGCCAGGGAATAATCACTCTGTTTTTTCCTTAGTCTTATTTTCTAAATAGGGGGCGATCCAGGCCGGAATGCGTTGTTCCAGCCACATTTGGGGGTTACGTATGCTGCCGGACACAAAGCCGACATGTCCGCCATGTTCCGTTAACTGATATTCCACGCAATCCGGTAAATCTTCTGCTTTCGGGATGACGTCGGGTGTCATAAACGGATCGTCTTTGGCGTGGATAATCAGCAGGGGGGTTCTGACCTGTGCCAGTAACGGCAGACCGCTGCACCGGCGGTAATAATCCAGCGCGTCGGTAAATCCGTGCGCTTTTGAGGTAATAGCATCGTCAAATTCACGAAGACGACGCATGGCTTTCAGTTGCGCCAGCGTGACGGGCAATGTCCCAGGGTATTTTGCCAGCTTACGCGAGGCATTGCCTTTGAGCTGACCGAGCAGATAGTGCTGATAAATCCGTGATGAACCGCGTTCCAGCCGGTAAGCGCAAGGTTCCAGCATCAGCGGTGCGGAGACCACCACGGCGGCGCTCAACGTACAATTTTCGCCTTCCTGCCCGAGATAACACGTCAACATATTGCCGCCGAGTGACACACCTACCGCGCCGGTCGGGACTTCGCCATAGGTCTCATTGAGCCAGTGAATGAAAAAGCGGGCATCTTCGGTTTCACCGGAATGATAAATACGCAGCAGCTTATTAGGTTCACCGCCGCATCCGCGGAAATGCATGACCACACCAAGCCAGCCTTTGTCTTTCCACGCCTGCAATAAGCCGTGCGCATACGGGCTGTAAAAGCTGCCTTCCAGGCCGTGAAACAGGATCATGCGAGGTTTATGTCGCGCCTGTGCCGGATCTTCACTCCAGGCTAAATCCAGAAAATCGCCGTCCGGCGTATCCAGCCTTTGCCAGTGAGGTTTAAGTGTTGCATGCCGTCTTATCAGTCGCGGGAGTAGCGTCTGGATGTGCGGATTACTGGCCCCGCGTAAGGGGCGAAAGGTTTCAACCATAAGATGAATAAATTTCTCTTAAGAGGCTCTTGTGCGATCAATATCACGCTGTTAGCTTCAATGCTATCGCACATCTTTCGGGTCGGAGAACCCAAATTAAATGGAACCTGGTTTATTTTTATCGATGCTTGGATTTTTATGGGTCGCCGCCATTACCCCCGGCCCGAACAATATGTTACTCACCACGTCTGGCGCTAACTTTGGGTTCTTCCGTTCACTTTGGCTGATGGTCGGCATTATGCTTGGTATGCAAAGTATTTTGCTGCTGGTGGCCTTTGGTGTCGGCGGTCTCATCACGATTTATCCTGCGTTACACCTGTTTCTCAAAATCGCCGGTAGCCTGTATCTGCTGTGGCTGGCGTGGAAGATTGCAACGTCTGCCTATGAAAAACTGGAAACCGGTGCGCCGCCGCCAAAACCGATCCGTTTGTATCAGGGCTGGTTGCTGCAATTTCTTAATCCGAAAGCCTGGCTGATGGGACTGGGTGCGGTCGCGAGCTTCAGTCTGGCGGGCGCCGCCTATAATCCTTCGATTGCCGGTATCAGCCTTGGGATGTTCCTGGTGAACCTGGTATCGGGCATTATCTGGCTTGGCTTCGGCACGGTGATTGGTCGCCTGCTGCGCAGCAAGCGTGCGTGGTACACTTTTAACATTGCGATGGGTATTCTGACCGCCGCCTGTGTGCTGTTAATCTGGCATTAATTTACAGACCAAAAAGGAGCCATCACGGCTCCTTTCCCGTTTGTGAGCATACGATCAGCTGTCGATATCAAAAGTTTTAGACATTTCTTCCAGTTGTTCCTGGGCATCGAGCCAGGTCATTTCAGTCTCTTCCAGCGCACCTTTCACTTTGGTCTGCTGTTGCAGACACTCCGTGAGATCGGCCTTACGGCTGATGTCATAAATGGCGGAGTCGGCCAGACGGGCTTCAATTGCTGCCAGTTCGGTACCCAGTTTCTCCATCTGTGCTTCCAGCCTGGTGATTTGCTTGCGCAGTGGCTGAGTCTGGTTGCGGAAATCGGCTTCGCGACGTTTCTGATCTTTACGCGATTGCGCACTGTTAACGCCGCCGTCTTTAGCCGGTGCATCCTGCTGGCTTTCCTGACGCTGAATGTCCACCAGCCATTGCTGATAATCTTCCAGATCGCCGTCGAACTGTTCCACTTTGCCGCCGTGTACCAGATACAAATCGTCAGTAGTGGAACGCAATAAGTGGCGGTCATGCGACACGACAACCATCGCACCCTCAAAGTCGATCAGCGCTTCGGTCAGTGCCTGACGCATGTCGAGATCCAGGTGGTTGGTCGGTTCATCAAGCAGCAGCAGGTTAGGGCGCTGCCAGACAATCAGCGCCAGCACCAGGCGCGCTTTTTCACCGCCGGAGAACCGCCCGGTAGGATCCGTCACTTTATCGCCGTGGAAACCAAATCCGCCGAGATAATCGCGCAATTGCTGTTCGGTTTCTTTATTCGCCAGACGCACCAGATGTTGCAGCGGCGAATCTTCTGCGCGCAGGAACTCCAGCTGATGCTGAGCGAAATAACCGAGTTTGACGCCTTTCGCCAGCCCAATGTCCCCGTGAAGCGGCGGCATGGTTCCGGCCAGCAGTTTGATAAGCGTCGATTTACCTGCACCGTTACGGCCGAGTAAACCGATACGTGAACCCGGCACCAGATTCAGTTTGATCGACTCCAGAATCGTGGTGTCGCCATAACCGGCGCTGACCTTTTCCATCCGCAGCAGCGGATCGGGCAAGCTTTCCGGTGAGCGGAAGCTAAAATGAAAAGGATTGTCTACGTGCGCCGGGGCTATCAGCTCCATGCGCTCCAGCATTTTAATACGGCTCTGCGCCTGTTTGGCTTTGGTCGCCTGCGCCCGGAAACGATCGATATAACTTTGCAGATGCGCCACTTTTTCCTGCTGACTTTCAAACAAAGCCTGCTGTTGCGACAGTTTGGTCGCACGCTGGCGTTCGAAAGACGAGTAGTTACCGGTGTATTCGTTCAGCGTCTGCTGTTCGATATGCAGTATTTTATCGACAATAGGATCCAGAAAATCACGGTCATGAGAAATCAGCACCAGCGTGCCGGTGTAGCTTTTCAGCCACTTTTCAAGCCAGATCACCGCGTCTAAATCCAGGTGGTTGGTCGGTTCGTCAAGCAGCAGTAAATCGGAACGACAAATCAGCGCCTGCGCAAGGTTGAGACGCATGCGCCAACCGCCGGAGAAGGATTTGACCGGCTGCTGTAACTGATTCTGCGTAAATCCCAACCCGCTGAGCAGGCTCGCCGCACGCGCCGGAATGGTCCAGGCGTTAATTGCATCAAGTTTACCGTGCAGCGTGGCGATGGCGTGGCCGTCATCGCGGTCGTTGGCGTGCTGTAATTGTGCTTCCAGCTGACGGAATTCGCGGTCACCGTCGATAACATACTCTATTGCAGGCTCGTCCAGAGCCGGTGTTTCCTGATTGACCCAGGCCAGTGCCCAGTTGGACGGAAAAGTCAGGTTGCCTGCGTCGGCGCTCATTTCACCTTTAAGCAGTGAAATCAGGGTGGATTTACCGCAGCCATTTTTGCCCACCAGCCCGACTTTCTGGCCGGGATTGATGGTCGCAGACGCGTTGTCCAGCAGCACGTTAGTGCCGCGTCGGATTTGTAAGGAGGAGAAAACAATCATAAAGCGCCGTGTTGAGAGTATGTTAAATTGTCATGATAATGATTTAAACAAGACGTATCGCGTCCCATTTTGTCTTTGCGAAGCATGGTAACGGAAAAACCGCACCCTGACGACGCTTTGGAGGTATTGATGTCGCAGCCACCAAAGGTTTTGCTGCTTTACGCCCACCCGGAATCACCCGATTCAGTCGCCAACCGCGTTTTGTTACAGCAGGCACAGCAGCTTGAACATGTCACCGTGCATGATTTATACGCTCACTATCCTGATTTTTTTATTGATATCCACCGTGAACAACAGTTGCTGCGCGAACACAAAGTGATCGTCTTCCAGCACCCTCTTTATACTTATAGCTGCCCGGCATTATTGAAAGAATGGATGGATCGCGTGCTGGCGCGGGGGTTTGCCAGCGGTGCTGGCGGGAATGCACTTAACGGCAAATACTGGCGTTCGGTCGTCACCACCGGTGAGCCGGAAGGCGCATACCGTGCAGGCGGTTATAACCGCTATCCGATGTCCGACATTATGCGCCCGTTTGAACTGACTTCGGCGATGTGTCATATGCACTGGATGACGCCAATCATTATTTACTGGGCACGACGTCAGAAACCTGATGTGTTGCAAAGCCACGCTGAAGCCTACGGTGAATGGCTGCGATCCCCGTTACCGCACGGAGGGATCGTCTGATGGATGTTTCAAATATACCTACGGCAATCCTGCTGTTTTTATTCGCTGCGGTGGTCGCGGTGCCGCTGGCGCAACGTTTAGGTATCGGCGCGGTGCTCGGCTATTTGCTGGCTGGCATTGCCATCGGTCCGTGGGGCTTAGGTTTTATCCGTGACGTGGATGAAATCCTGCACTTCTCTGAACTGGGTGTGGTTTTCCTGATGTTTATCATCGGCCTGGAACTGAACCCCGGAAAATTATGGGCGCTGCGGCGGCAAATTTTTGGCGTTGGTGCCGGGCAGGTGATCCTGACCGCGCTGGTGCTCGGCGGCCTGTTGTATCTCACGAAGTTTTCCTGGCAGGCGGCGGTGATTGGCGGTATCGGGCTGGCGATGTCATCGACGGCGATGGCATTGCAACTGATGCGTGATAAAGGCATGACGCGTAATGAAGGCGGCCAGCTCGGTTTCGCCGTGCTGCTGTTCCAGGATATTGCGGTGATCCCGGCACTGGCCCTGATTCCGATTCTGGCTGGCAGCTCCGAAGGCAGCAATAACTGGGAAATGATTGGCCTGAAAGTCCTGGCGTTTGGTGGGATGCTGATCGGCGGACGCTATCTGCTGCGACCTATTTTCCGGCTGATTGTGGCCTCCGGCGTGCGGGAAGTGTTTACCGCCGCCGCGTTGCTGGTGGTGCTCGGTTCGGCATTGTTTATGGATACGCTGGGCTTTTCGATGGCGCTCGGGACATTTATCGCCGGGATTTTGCTGGCGGAAAGCGAATATCAGCACGAACTGGAAATCGCCATCGAGCCGTTTAAGGGTTTACTGCTCGGGCTGTTCTTTATTTCTGTCGGTATGGCGTTGAATCTGGGCGTGCTCTACACCCACATTTTACTGGTGCTGGCGGGTGTGATTATTCTGGTGGCTGTTAAAACCGGCGTGTTGTACGGGCTGTCCCGTATTTTTGGTTTACGTACTTCGGTCCGGCTGCAATTCTCTGCCGTTCTCAGTCAGGGCGGGGAATTTGCTTTCGTGCTGTTCTCAGCGGCGGGTGCGCAAAAAGTCATTTCTTCCTCGCAACTTTCGTTGTTGCTGGTGGTGGTGACGTTATCCATGATGACCACGCCGCTGCTGATGCAGTGGGTCGACCGGATTCTGGTGAAGCGTTATAACGACGGCGAAGAGAGCGATGAAAAACACTTTGTGCAGGATGACGAGCCGCAGGTGATTATTGTTGGCTTCGGGCGTTTCGGACAGGTGATCGGGCGTTTGCTGATGGCCAACAAAATGCGCATTACTGTGCTGGAGCGCGATATCAGCGCCGTCGGGCTGATGCGCACTTACGGCTACAAAGTGTATTACGGCGATGCGACCGAACTGGAACTCCTCAGGGCATCCGGTGCGGAAAAAGCAAAATCAATCGTTATTACCTCCAATGAACCGGAGGATACGATGGCGATCGTGCATTTATGCCAGCAACATTTTCCGCATCTGAATATTCTGGCGCGTGCCCGCGGACGTGTTGAAGCGCATGAGCTTTTGCAGGCGGGCGTCGTGAATTTTTCCCGCGAGACGTTTTCCAGTGCGCTGGAGTTAGGTAAGAAAGCGCTCGTGACGCTGGGCATGCATCCGCACAGTGCGTACCGTGCACAACAGCATTTTCGCCGTCTCGATATGCGTATGTTGCGCGAACTGGTGCCGCAAAACCGTGGCGATGTGGCACAAATTTCCCGTGTGAAAGAAGCCCGGCGCGAACTGGAAGATATCTTCCAGAGCGAAATGCATAACGAACGCCGCCAGCTTGATGGCTGGGACGATGATGAATAGTCCGGTAGCGAAAAAAATTCGGTTGTTGATCGAAAACTGACCGGACGCAATGTCGGCAATTTTTGGAGAAGTAATATGGCTATAACCCGTAAACGGTTCATCGCTGGCGCGGTGTGTCCGAAATGTAAGGCGATGGATACGCTGGCTTTATGGCAGGAAGATCAGGTGGAAGTGGTGGAGTGTGTGAAGTGCGGACACCATCAGCGTCAGACGGATGCGCAGGTCAGCAAAAAGCTCCGGCCGGAAGAGCAGGTGATTGGTATTTTCGATCCGAAGTAGCGTTATGGCTCGTGTTTTTTTATGCTGTTAGTACAGAGACGCGGATTTCCGCTACACTCTTCGCCAAATTTATCCGGTCGCGCTTTTCAGGATGATCTCATCGAAAAGTGGCCGTCACTGAATTAGCCTTAAGCGAAGTTGCGTGCGTTACGAAACGCCCGCAGACAACAAATTGAGTTTCCAACGGTAGGAGTTATCATGAAAGTAGCAAAAGACCTGGTCATCAGCGTGGCATATCAGGTTCGTACAGAAGACGGTGTGTTGGTTGATGAATCTCCGGTGAGCGCACCGTTGGATTACCTGCACGGCCATGGTTCCCTGATCTCCGGTCTGGAAACAGCGCTGGACGGCCATGCCATTGGTGACGTTTTTGACGTGCATGTTGGTGCGAACGATGCTTACGGCAACTACGACGAAAACCTGGTTCAGCGCGTGCCTAAAGACGTGTTCATGGGTGTTGATGAGCTGGAAGTCGGTATGCGTTTCCTGGCTGACACCGACCAGGGCCCGGTGCCTGTTGAAATCACTGAAGTTGACGGTGACCACGTTGTGGTTGACGGAAACCACATGCTGGCCGGTCAGGATCTGAACTTCCACGTTGAAGTTGTCGCTATCCGTGAAGCAACCGAAGAAGAACTGGCTCACGGCCACGTTCACGGCGAACACGGCCACGATCATGATCATGATCATGAACATGGTGAAGGTTGCTGCGGTGGTCACGGCCACGACCATGATCACGACCACGGTCATGATCACGGTAAGAAAGGTGGTTGCGGCGGAAACGGCGGTTGCGGTTGTCATTAATCGCGTTGCACGTTTAGCAGTTAAAGAAAAAGGCGCCCCGGGCGCCTTTTTGCTACGTTGAAATCAGCATCAATAATGCGGCGGAGGGGTTTCTTCCGACTGATCGGCAATCATTGATGGCTGACTGGCACGGAGTTTGTCGGTCAGCAGACGCAGGTGATCTTGCAGTCTGCTCATTTCCAGCTGATGTTGTGTGACAATCATGTTCAGCTCTTCAATGGTAATCTCCTGGAAAGCCAGCTTGTTTTCCAGCATCTCCAGACGTTGTTCAACGGTGTTTGAGTTCATCATCATTACCTCACTGTGTGGCCCACGTTGATCATGTTGAGCATTGACCGGAACCTCATCCTGTATTGTAGACCGGCGATTCTACCCGTAAAGCCACAGGATTACCTGACCTCCCTGACGCTTTATCCGTATATGCCGATCCTGTGACGAAACTTATTGATGCAAAAAAGGTCGGAATAAGACGCTAATGACGTGTATAGAGATTGTTTTGTCGTGAGACGGACAGTTATAGTAACCGCCGAACTTTCGTAATTATTACCAGAGGTCATACACTTCTGGTCTTGGAGAAATGGATGAAATCACTGTTTAAAGTAACTCTGCTGGCAACCACCATGGCGATCGCCCTGAATGCCACTCAGGTTATGGCTGCTGAAGCCACAGCACCGGCCGCTGCTGCAACTGCGCCAGCCGCCGCCCCTGCTGCAACTGCTCCGGCAGCAACAGACACGGCCAAATTCAAAAGTGATGACGAGCAGGCTGCCTATGCTCTGGGTGCATCTCTGGGTCGCTACATGGACAACTCCCTGAAAGAGCAAGAAAAGCTGGGCATCAAACTGGATAAAGACCAGTTGATCTCTGGCGTTCAGGATGCGTTTGCAAATAAAAGCAAACTGTCTGATCAGGAAATTGAGCAGACTCTGCAAACCTTCGAAGGTCGTGTGAAAGCATCCGCGCAGGCTAAGATGGAGCAGGATGCCAAAGCTAACGCTGACAAAGGCGACAAATTCCGTGCTGATTTCGCCAAAGAAAAAGGCGTGAAGAAGACTGAATCAGGTCTGCTGTATCAGGTTGAAAAACCAGGTACCGGCGCAGCACCTAAAGACAGCGATACCGTTGTTGTTAACTACAAAGGTACGCTGACGGACGGAACTGAGTTCGATAACTCTTACACCCGTGGTGAGCCGTTGTCCTTCCGTCTTGACGGTGTTATCCCTGGCTGGACCGAAGGCCTGAAGCACATCAAGAAAGGCGGCAAAATCAAGCTGGTCATCCCTCCGGCACTGGCTTACGGCAAAACTGGCGTTCCGGGGATCCCGGCTAACTCCACGTTGGTGTTCGACGTTGAACTGCTGGATGTGAAAGCCGCGCCTAAAGCTGATCCAAAAGCTGCAGAAAAACCTGCTGAAGCAGAAGCTGCACCAAAAGCAAACTAAGTCGTGCTGAGTTACTGCATAAAAACCGTCGCTTAACGCGGCGGTTTTTTTTTGGCATGTGACTTTTATTTGAACCAGCCCTTCTTTTTATTGCGGTTACTCTATGATGATAACTTGACGCTTTTGTCTCCCCGGCATAACGTCACAGATCCATATAATCGTCAGGCCGTTTATTCTGTATTTTTGATACAGTAACGCCCCTGAATTGATGAATAATGCGTCCTGACTCCCGTTGGAAGGCGCGATATAGAGGGTGGTAGCTTCAATGTCTAATTCGCTTATAACTGGCGAAACCGGCGAACTGGATTTGCTGGACCAACGTCCTTTCAGCCAGGTTGATCACGAGATTTTGTCTTCCTACGAGGCTGTGGTGGATGGGCTGGCAATGCTGATTGGTGAGCATTGCGAAATTGTTCTGCATTCTCTGGAAGACCTGAAATGTTCAGCGGTTCGGATTGCTAATGGTGAGCATACTGGTCGTAAAATCGGCTCGCCGATTACTGATCTGGCACTGCGCATGCTGCATGATATGACCGGTGCTGACAGTAATGTGTCCAAAGCCTATTTCACCCGTGCGAAAAGTGGCGTGCTGATGAAATCTGTCACCATTGCCATACGCAACCGTGAGCAGCGTGTGATTGGCCTGCTGTGCATTAACATGAATCTTGACGTACCTTTCTCGCAAATTATTCAGACGTTTATGCCGCCGGAGACGCAGGAAGTTGCCTCGTCCGTTAACTTCGCTTCATCCGTGGATGATCTGGTTGCCCAAACGCTGGAATTTACGATTGAAGAAGTCAATGCTGATCGTAATGTGTCGAACAATGCGAAAAACCGTCAGGTTGTACTGAATCTTTATGAAAAAGGTATTTTTGATATCAAAGATGCCATCAATCAGGTTGCTGATCGCCTCAACATTTCCAAGCATACGGTCTACCTGTATATCCGCCAGTTTAAAAGCGGTGAGCTGGTGGGGAACGAACGTTGAAACTGCGTTACTGCCTGCTGGTCACCGGCCCTGCATACGGCACTCAGCAAGCCAGCGCCGCGTACCAGTTTGCACTGGCGCTGATCTCCAGCGGCCATCACCTCGACAGCGTATTTTTTTATCGCGAAGGTGTGCTTAATGGTAATTTGCTTTCCGCGCCGGCCTCCGATGAATTCGATCTGGTCCGGGCCTGGCAGCGTATGGCCGCAGATTATCAGGTGGCGCTGAATGTGTGCGTGGCCGCCGCGTTGCGTCGCGGTGTGATAGATGAAACGGAAGCCCATAATCAGGGGCATGGGCAGACTAACTTACAACCAGGTTTTACCCTGACCGGGTTGGGCAGTCTGGCTGAAGCTTCGCTGACCTGTGATCGTCTGGTACAGTTCTGATGTGTGAATACAGGGAGCAAGAATGAAGAAGATAGCGTTTGTATTCACGCAGGGCCCACACGGAACGTCCGCAGGGCGGGAAGGGCTGGATGCTTTGCTGGCGACCTCAGCGCTGACTGAAAGCATCGGTGTGTTTTTCATGTCTGACGGTGTTTTCCAGTTAATGCCAGTGCAGCAACCGGAAAAAATTTTAGCGCGTAATTATATTGCCACGTTCGGCGTGTTATCTCTTTACGATGTTGATCAGTGTTTTGTTTGTGAAGAGTCTTTAAAGACGCGGGGCCTGTCTGCTGGTCATGAATGGGTTCTGAATGTTGAGACGTTACCCGTTGCTGAAATTCGCCAGCGGTTGGCTGATTATGATGTGGTCATGACGTTTTAAATCAGGAAATCCTATGCTTTTTACGCTTGCCAATTCCCCGCAACATTGTGATTTTGCATTGCTTATTAATATGATCACCCAAGACGATGCGCTTTTGCTGATGCAGGACGGTGTACTGGCCGCACTTGATGGCAGTGAGGCATGCAACCTGATGAGTCATCATGTGCAGTCTATTTATGTTTTAAGCGAAGATTTGGCGGCTCGCGGTTTGGTTGGTCAAATTTCACACAAAATCACGTTGATCGACTATACTGGTTTCGTCGCGCTGACTGAGAAACATGCCCAGCAAACAGCATGGTGAAACATCGATGTGCTGTATATTTCTTGACACCCTCTTAGGTCAGCCCTAAAATTCTGCGTCCCCATATTAGCTAATGCTTTTTATGGGGCGATTTATCACGCGTTTACAAAGTAGTTTATGAACCAAAATCCAGGAGCTTTTTAATGGCAACAATTAATCAGCTGGTACGCAAACCACGCTCTACGAAGGTTGCTAAAAGCAACGTTCCAGCGCTGGAAGCTTGCCCGCAGAAACGTGGCGTATGTACTCGTGTATATACTACCACTCCTAAAAAACCAAACTCCGCACTGCGTAAAGTCTGCCGTGTGCGTTTGACTAACGGTTTTGAAGTTACCTCCTACATCGGCGGTGAAGGTCATAACCTGCAGGAACACTCCGTGATCCTGATCCGTGGCGGTCGTGTAAAAGACTTGCCAGGTGTGCGTTATCACACCGTCCGTGGCGCACTGGACTGTTCAGGCGTTAAGGATCGTAAGCAATCTCGTTCTAAATACGGCGTTAAAAAGCCGAAGTCTTAATGGTTCTCCGTTAAGTAAGGCCAAACATTTTCACTTTACTGTCAAAATAAACTCTTAGAGTTTTGGACAATCCTGAATTAACAACGGAGTATTTCCATGCCACGTCGTCGCGTCATTGGTCAACGTAAAATCCTGCCAGATCCTAAGTTCGGATCCGAACTGCTGGCAAAATTCGTCAACATTCTGATGGTAGATGGTAAAAAATCTACTGCAGAAGCAATCGTCTACACTGCTCTTGAGACCCTGGCTCAACGTAGCGGTAAAGGCCACCTGGAAGCTTTCGAAGTCGCTCTGGACAACGTTCGTCCGACTGTCGAAGTTAAGTCCCGCCGCGTAGGTGGTTCAACTTATCAGGTTCCAGTTGAAGTCCGTCCGGTTCGTCGCAATGCTCTGGCAATGCGTTGGATCGTTGAAGCTGCTCGTAAACGCGGTGATAAATCCATGGCTCTCCGCCTGGCGAACGAACTTTCTGATGCTGCAGAGAACAAAGGTACTGCAGTTAAGAAACGTGAAGACGTTCACCGTATGGCTGAAGCCAACAAGGCGTTCGCCCACTACCGCTGGTAATCACTTCGCAGTAGTTATGCTAACCAAGCGGGCGCTTCAAGAAGCCAACCCGCTTGGGTTAACTGAACTTGAACGTCCTAGTTATAGAGGAATCAAATGGCTCGTAAAACACCCATTGAGCGCTACCGTAACATTGGTATCAGTGCTCACATCGACGCCGGTAAGACAACCACTACCGAACGTGTTCTGTTCTACACCGGTGTAAACCACAAAATCGGTGAAGTTCATGATGGCGCAGCCACCATGGACTGGATGGAGCAGGAGCAGGAACGTGGTATTACCATCACGTCCGCTGCGACTACCTGTTTCTGGTCAGGTATGGCTAAGCAGTTCGAACCACACCACATCAACATCATTGACACCCCAGGGCACGTTGACTTCACCATCGAAGTTGAACGTTCTATGCGTGTTCTTGATGGTGCGGTAATGGTTTACTGTGCTGTTGGTGGTGTTCAGCCACAGTCTGAGACCGTATGGCGTCAGGCAAACAAATATAAAGTTCCACGTATCGCGTTCGTTAACAAAATGGACCGTATGGGTGCTAACTTCCTGAAAGTTGTTGATCAGATTGAAAAACGTCTGGGCGCAACTCCGGTGCCTCTGCAACTGGCGATCGGCGCGGAAGAGAAATTCACCGGTGTTGTTGACCTGGTGAAGATGAAAGCAATCAACTGGAACGAAGCCGATCAGGGCGTGACCTTCGAATACGAAGAGATCCCAGCTGATATGCAAGAACTGGCTGAAGAATGGCGTCAGAAACTGGTTGAGTCCGCTGCTGAAGGCTCTGATGAGCTGATGGAGAAATTCTTTGGTGGCGAAGAGCTGACTGAAGAAGAGATCAAAGCTTCTCTGCGTAAGCGCGTTCTGAACAATGAAGTTATCTTGGTTACCTGTGGTTCTGCGTTTAAAAACAAAGGCGTACAGGCAATGCTGGATGCTGTTGTTGAGTATCTGCCTGCACCGACCGACGTTGAAGCTATCAACGGTTTGTTGGATGACGGTAAAGACACTCCGGCAGTTCGCCATTCTGACGATGCTGAGCCGTTCTCTGCTCTGGCGTTCAAAATCGCTACTGACCCATTCGTGGGTAACCTGACGTTCTTCCGTGTTTATTCCGGTCTTGTCAACTCAGGTGACACTGTATTTAACCCAGTGAAATCACAGCGTGAACGTTTGGGTCGTATCGTTCAGATGCACGCGAACAAGCGTGAAGAAATTAAAGAAGTTCGTGCAGGCGATATCGCTGCAGCGATCGGTCTGAAAGACGTGACTACCGGTGACACTCTGTGTGATCCAGATAATGTGATCATTCTGGAGCGTATGGAATTCCCTGAGCCGGTAATCTCCGTTGCGGTAGAACCAAAAACCAAAGCTGACCAGGAAAAAATGGGTCTGGCTCTGGGCCGTCTGGCGAAAGAAGACCCATCATTCCGCGTTTGGACTGATGAAGAGTCTGGTCAGACAATCATCGCAGGTATGGGTGAGCTTCACCTGGACATCCTGGTTGACCGTATGCGTCGTGAGTTTAACGTTGAAGCTAACGTCGGTAAGCCGCAGGTTGCTTATCGTGAAGCGATTCGCGCTAAAGTTACTGATGTTGAAGGTAAACACGCTAAGCAGTCTGGTGGTCGCGGTCAGTATGGTCACGTTGTGATCGACATGTATCCATTAGAACCTGGCACGAATCCGAAAGGATATGAGTTTGTCAACGAAATCAAAGGCGGTGTAATTCCTGGTGAATTCATCGGTGCGATTGACAAAGGCATCCAGGAACAGCTGAAATCAGGTCCGCTGGCCGGTTATCCGGTAGTAGATCTGGGCGTGCGTCTGCACTTCGGTTCTTACCATGACGTTGACTCCTCTGAGCTGGCGTTTAAACTGGCCGCTTCTATCGCCTTTAAAGATGGCTTTAAGAAAGCGAAACCAGTTCTGCTTGAGCCTATCATGAAGGTTGAAGTAGAAACTCCGGAAGAGAACACTGGTGACGTTATCGGTGACCTTAGCCGTCGTCGCGGTATGCTGAAAGGCCAAGAATCTAACGCTACTGGCGTTGTGATTCATGCTGAAGTTCCGCTTTCCGAAATGTTCGGTTATGCGACTCAGTTGCGTTCACTGACCAAAGGCCGTGCATCTTACTCCATGGAATTCCTGAAGTATGATGATGCGCCGAATAACGTGGCCCAGGCCGTTATTGAAGCTCGTGGCAAATAAGCCACTGGTTTAAACACAATGATCCCGTGCTCTCTCTTTGAAGGGAGAGCACAAGAGTAAGGAATATAGCCGTGTCTAAAGAAAAATTTGAACGTAACAAACCGCACGTTAACGTTGGTACTATCGGCCACGTTGACCACGGTAAAACTACCCTGACTGCAGCAATCACTACCGTTCTGGCTAAAACCTACGGCGGTTCTGCACGTGCATTCGACCAGATCGATAACGCACCAGAAGAAAAAGCTCGTGGTATCACCATCAACACTTCACACGTTGAATATGACACCCCGACTCGTCACTACGCGCACG